>JBBRPR010000053.1:0-60574 GCA_038227875.1 Planctomycetota bacterium | reverse complement strand
TCATTCCTGCTCATTCGCGCTCATTTGCTATCATTCGCTCTCATTCCTGCTCAAATTAGCTCATCCACCAGATTTCCCTTGATTTTCAGTGTCGAGAGTTGCTTTATATATAAGGACACTTTCCACACGCCTGCCCTGAGCCTGTCGAATGGGCCTGCCCTGAGCATGTCGAACGGGCGAGAGACGCGCCGCGTTTGCAATTTGGCCCGCAGTTGTGTGCCACTGGTGGCTGGCCGTAAAGCCACCAGTGCCGACCTCGCAAACAAAGCTCGCCCGTCCGATTCGCCACCGATCGCGCGTAGCGCCCCCGGCCTGAAAGGCCGCCCGTCAATAGCCGCAACAGCATGAACAGCAACCGCACGCGCCCCGCGCGCACTCAACCTCTCAAGAACCATCCTCCTGGTTCCGCGCGCGCGGCACGGGTGGACAAGCCACCAGTGGCACACTCCAACGTCCAAATTCCAAGAGACTCCCGATGATCCGAATTGCAATCGCAACGACCCAATCACCAATCTCTCGTTCCCCGCGAACCGAAGTCAGCCGCGGTCCGCCCCGCATTCCACGCACGCCCCGCCATCCGCCCCTAGTAAATGAAAAATGACCAATGACCAATGACCAATACCCAATGATCAATGACTCCGTTCAAACGCCGTTACCCTGAAAAAAGGAACCACATCCCAACCTCGTCATTCTTTGCGTCTTTGCGTCTTTGCGTCTGTGCGCGAGACAAAAAATCCCTACACCAGCGCCTTTGCGCGAAATCAAAGCCCCGCCCCCAATGCCTGTAACATTCTGTCGCATTTTGTCGCATCCCAACCGGGTGACGCCCGCCACCGCTCAGTGGTTACCACTCCGCGTGCACCCCGGTCCGCGAGGCGAGAATCTCTTCGCGTTCCACCTCCCAAGAGGTATATTTCGCTGGCGGTGGACGGCAGGGACAGGCACTTCCGATCTCGGCGTATTCCGGAGACTCCCCCCATGTTTAAATCACGCTTTTCCCTCGCTTATTTCACCCGCCTGCTCTGGTCGGCGCTCCTGGCGCTGCTG
The DNA here is from genome assembly GCA_038227875.1 of Planctomycetota bacterium. Taxonomy (GTDB): domain Bacteria; phylum Planctomycetota; class SZUA-567; order H5-PLA8; family H5-PLA8; genus JBBRPR01. The sequence goes on along the minus strand of JBBRPR010000053.1, from coordinate 59,527 downwards.
CCCTTCACGGCCCACGCCGGAGAAGCTCAGCCCGAACAGGGCCTGCCCAAGGACGTCAACCCGCTGCCGGCCAACTTGCAGGATCAAATGAAGACGCTGATGCGCATGGCTCAGAAATACCGCGGCCTGCCGCTCAACGCCGAAATTCCCTGCGGGTCGGTGGTCGAAGCGACGCTGAAGAAGAAGATGGTCCAGGCGTTCGAAGAGGAACTGCCCGGCGAGAAGATCAACCCGATGGAAGCCAGCCTCAAGGCCTTCGGCTTCATTCCCGAAACGATGGTCCTGAGCAAGTACTACCCCGAGCTGCTCACCAGCCAGGTCGGCGGCTACTACGATCCGCGCCGCAAGTACCTCGTGGTCGTCGAGCGTGAAGGCGGCATCCTCGGCAAGGAAGCGCGCAAGCTCTATGGCGAAGAGATGGCCAACCGCATGGAGGAGACCGTCCTCGTCCACGAATTGACGCACGCCATCCAGGATTCGAATTTCGATCTGACCAAGTACACCAGCGGCGATCCGATGGCCGACGAATCGGCCGCGCATCTGGCCGTGGTCGAAGGCGACGCGACGCTGACCATGTACGATTACTTCCTGAAGATGAACATCGAAACGCTGCCCGGGCTGGAAGCGGTCATGGGACAGTTGATGAAAGACCCCAAGCAGATGATCGAGATGTCCCCGGACATGCCCGGCGCGAAGGAAATGACCGCAGCGCCGGCCTGGTTCCGCGACAACATGCTCTTCAGCTACCTGCAGGGCTTCATGTTCTGCGTCAGCGTCAAGAAGACCGGCGGCCAGAAGCTCCTCGACTACGCGTTCCGCAAGGACCCGCCGCGCTCTACCGAACAGATCCTCCATCCCGAAAAATGGCACACCAACCGCGACGACCCGATCGAAATCGTCTGGCCGGACCTGGCGCAGTCGATGCCCGGATACACCAAGGTCAAGGAAGGCCAGCTGGGCGAGCAGAGCATCCGCATTCTCCTGCGCGAAGCGCTGAAGGACGAACCGCTGGCCTCGCAGGCGGCGGCAGGCTGGGGTGGGGACCGCTTCGGCGTCTACACCAAGGACGGTCAGCGCGTGCTGGCCTGGATCACCGAGTGGGACACGATCAAGGACGCGCAGGAATTCAAAGCCGCCGTGGCGAAGATGGGCGCTGACTGGGTCATAGACACGCCCAACCCCCACCGCGTCAACGTCGTGCGCGGAAAGATCGAAGGCAAGGATCTGAAAGCCCTGCAGACCGATCTGGCCGGCGCGAAGTCCATCGCCCCGGAAAACAAGAACATCGATTTCGCCAAGCTCGGCATCGACCAGCCCGGCGCCGGCGGCAAGACCCTCGATGAGAAAAATGCCGAAGCGCTGCTCAAGCAGCTCACCGGCGACAAGACCAATCTCGACGACCTCAACAACATGGTCAAGAAGCTGACCGAATCCGACGACGCCCCGAAGAATGGCGGTAAGAACGGCGACAAAGGCAAGGACGCCGACGTCGCGAACCTGATCGACAAAATCGCCAACAACGCCGGCGGCGGCAAAGACGACGCCACGGGACTCGACATGAAGTCGATGCTCAAGAACCCTGCCGTGCAGTCGATGCTCAAAGACATGATGACGCAGGAACGCCCCGAAGGCAAAACCGCCGACGATGGAAAGACCTACGTCAACGAGGAACTCGGCATCTCCATCAAGTCGCCCCCCAGCGCCAAAAACTGGAAACTCGACGCCAAGCCCTCCGTCCCGCTGGCCTCGGTGGTCCTCAGCAGCGGCGACGGCGCGGCCAACGTCGCGGTCGTCTGCCAGCCGCTGCCGATGAGCATGCCCATCGAACAGATGGCCCCGTTCCTGGAAATGCCGGCGAAGATGGCGATGCAGAATTACAAGAAGATCAAGTCCGAGATGATCACAACCTCGGGCACCAAGGGCTTCGAACTGGAATTCGAAGGCGAGCAGGAAGGCCAGCCCATCCACGCCATCCAGCACATCTACTTCCAGGGCAACACCATGATCGCCGTCCAGGCCGGCTCCGCCCTGAACGTCTGGAAGACCCACGAAAAAGCGGTCCGTGAAGTCATCGACAGCTTCACCATCTCAGCGCCGAAGCCCGCCAAAGCCGGCACCAAAAAGACGCCATCACCCGACGCGAAAGAAGCCCTGAAAGAAGACGACGGCAAATAACCCAACCGCAGGCAAAGAGACCAATATAGAAATGGCAAGCCCGCTCTACTCTCACCCCCTCGCCGCAAGGCGACACGCGTAATGAACAACACAGAATCGACTCCCGACGCGCAGCCGACGCTCTTCGAGCGGCTGCGCGGCAGCTCGGCCGCACGAGACGGTATCTACGTGCTGGCCGCCCAGGCCATCGGCGTGCTGATCGCGCTGGCCGCCGACAGCCTCCTCTTCCGTGACCTCCAGAAATCCGAAAATGGCATCTTCAACACCGCTCTGGGCCTGCGCTCCGTCCTTCTTTCCATCGCCGACTGCGGCATGGCGATGGCGACCGTCCGGGTCGGCTCGTACTTCGTTGCCAAAGGGATGCGCGCCGAAGCCCACGCCGTCTTCCGCCGCGCGCTGGTCTTCCGCTGGCTGGCGGCCCTGGTGGTCTGCGGACTCTGCGCGCTGCTCTCGAAATCGATCCTCGCCCACATCCTCGACACGCCCTCGCGCCCGTACCTCGTCTACGCCTGCATCGGAGGGCTGCTGGGGATGACCACCGTCAGCTGGGGCCTCGACGTCGCCCAATGCCGCCGCCGCATGGGTTCATACTTCGCTCAGAACGTGGGCGACAACGTGCTGCGCGCGCTGGCCATCATGGCCGTGCTCCGCGGGATGGAGACCCCCTCGCCGCGCATCTCCGAATTGATTCTCTGGATGATGGCCGCCGGCGTGATCGTCGCCGCGCTGATCAGCGTGCTGGTCGAACGCGAAGTCTTCGCCGACGCGAAAGGCTTCGGCCTGGCCGCGCCGCCGAGCGTCAGCGACGAACTGCACGGCTTCATCCCCTACGCCGCCGCCGCGACGTTTCTGGGCATGGTCGCCATCTACGTCGAAATCTTCCTGCTCAAGAACCTGCGCGGTTCCGAAGAGACCGCGATCTTCGCCGGAGCCCGCCGCCTGGGCAGCCTGCTCCCGTTGCTCACCGCCGGATTAACGACCGTGATGCTGCCGCGCGCGTCGGCTCTGCAATCGCACGCCGAATGCGCCGGCTACATCCGCAAAGCGCTGAAATTCACCGTGCCGCTGTCCGTAATCGTCTGCGGCGGACTGGCGCTGGCCGCCAGTCTCATTGTCCCGCTGATGTGGGGGCACACCTACGACGCCTCGATCGTGCCGCTGCGCTGGATGTGCTTGGCGTACGGCCTGAGCTTCATCGCGACGCCGTTGAGCTACGTCTTTTTCCCGCTCAAGCGCCCCGGCACGCTGGTGATTCTCAATGGCTTAACGCTGGCGCTCTCGATCGGCGTCGGCATCTGGATGGTCACCCGCTACGGCGCGCTCGGCGCCGCCTGGTCGATGCTGCTCGTGCGTGCGACCATGGCCCTGATCATGGGACTGGTACTCTGGAGGATCATGAAAACCGCCGCGCCCAAACCTTAAGCAGCCAGATCCAATTAATACGGCGTCGCACCACCTGCAGTAGGCTTGGTCTTCACCGCTCCCGCCGCGCACAGTTCCTTCATCGCGCACGCCAGTTCATTGCTCGCCGACCGCAACATCGCACCATCCGCACTGCACATCAGATACCGGAAGCCGTACTTCGCAAACCGCTCGCAATCTTTCACGGAACCGACATGAATCCCCGCCGTCTTCTTATTTTTCTCGGCAGCTGCCACGACCTTCTCCGCCGCAGCGATGAACTTTGGGTGCTCGGTCTGCCCCGGAATGCCGAGGTTGATCGACAGATCCGTCGGCCCGATCACCAGCACATCGGTGTGGGGCACGGCGGCCAGTTCGTCGAGCCGGTCGATAGCCTCCTGGCTTTCCATCATGATCGCCGTGAGCATGATGCTGTTGGCGTGCTGGATGTACTCCGGCAGCGGCAGCCCGCAAATCCCAAGGACATTGCCGCCCGCGCCGCGCACGCCGACCGGCGGATAGCGCGTCGCATTGCCGACCTGCATGGCCTCGGCCACCGTATCCACGCGTGGAACCATCACGCCATACGCACCCAGGTCCAGCATGCGCGAAATCAGGTGGTAGTCCGCGTCGGCCGGCCGCACCAGCGGCACGATCCCGCTCTGCCGCGCCGCACGGAGCAGATTCTCAATCGTCTCGTGCGTGTAGAGACTGTGCTCGGTGTCGATGACCACGAACTGCCAGCCGCTGGCGGCGAGCAGCTCCATGATCCCCGGCCACGTCACCGACGTGATCATCGTTCCAAACGCGCGGCCGCCTTCGGCCAGGATGCTCTTAACGGGATTTTTCAGCAACGTCGCCATGAACCAAACCTCCCCGGGAAATTCGCGAAAGTCGGAGCGCTCATAAAATGCTGACGATCAGCTTAGCGATGTGCGCCACTGCACTCCAGTCCAATACCGCGTCACTTCTCCGGCCACGCGGTGACGCGGTACACGCACTCGGTGTGTGTCGAGAAGAGCAACTCCAGCCGCGCGCCCGGTGGAAAAAATGGCGAACCTTCCGGGCCGCTCGGCAGGTCCTTGCCCAGTTCAGCGCCGCGAATCAGCAGTTTGCTCGCGCCGGCCAGCGCGGCCATCTGTGCGTCCGGAATCCCGCCGCGATAATTGACGAACATGCGGAACCACTGGTGATAAAGGATCACGTGGGGATAGAGCTTCATCAGCGAGTCGGAATAGTTCGCGACAGCGAACCGGTTTCCAAACTGCAGCGCATAAACCTGCGACGAGGCCGGGTAGTACGCCGCGACGGTGGCGTCGGGGAATTGGTTCAGAAACGAATCGACACTCTCCGAATCGCGCCGATGTTCCAGCAACTCGCCACACAGCGCGTGGAAACTCCAAACTTGAAACAGCGTTGCGCAGACTACAAGGCCGACGGCGACTTTTCTCGCTCGGTCGCGAACGTTCGACCCAATCAACGGCGCGATCAGTACAAGATTGACGCCCATCAACGCGAGACTCGGGACGAGATAATGCTCGCCATGCCAGGGATGCTTGGCCACGAGAAGAATCTGCGCGAGCTCCGTCAGCGTGACGCCCCACAAACAACGGCGGAGGGCGCGGCTGGAATCGGTAAGGTCAGCCTTTCGCGTCAGCAGCAGCACGACGAAGCTCGCGACAACGATCAGTGTGAAAGGGATTTCCATGACCGCCACGCGGCCAAGTGCGAGCACGTACTCCAGCGGATCGATGAAGCCCCGCGGGCCGTTGCCGTACCCACCCGTGTGCGTCGCCAGACCGGTGAACCAATCCTTCATCGTGTCGAGCATGAGATGAATGGGCAGTGTCGCGACAAACAAACTCAAACCCGCGGTCAGCAAATAAAGCAGGCGCGGCCAGATTCCGTTCAACACGATCAACGGCAGAATCACCAGCGGCAGGAACGTCACCTTGGTGGAGATGCCCAGCCCTACGGTCAGCCCAAAGAGCAGCGCCACGCGCCCATCTTTGCTGCGAAACGAGCCATAGCCGTGCAAGAGCGTAATGAGACCCATGCACAGGCCCAACGACAACAGCAGCGGCTCCGGCTTCACGCACGTCAGCGACAGCGGCGCCTGCACCGCCAGCAGCGCGGGACTCTGTGCGGCGGCCGCCCACAGGACATTGCGTGTGAAGTGGAAGACCAGCGCGCCAATGCCCAGCGCCGCGAGCAGAAAAATCAACTCATACAGCCGGGCACACCAATTCAGGTAAAACTCAGGCCGCGTCAGCATGTCCTCGCGGCGCGATTGAAATTCACCGTGTCCCGTCGCATGCGCGACGGCGTTGATCACCCAGCCGTCCAGAATCTGCACCGGGGTTCCTGGATGATCGACGTGCCCGGGCAACTGGCCTTCCGTGATATTCAGGCCGTTGAGCAGATAGGCGTAATCCGGATCCAGATTGGTATCGAGCCAGAAGGGACCCTTCGCCGATGACAATACACCGATCACGATCAGCAGCGCCGCGGGCACGGGCAGAATGCCCAGCCACGAAACCCATCGGGTATTGCGGGGTGTCGGCGCCGCGTCTTCGTTCAAGCACCAACCACCTTCCGCAGCTCCGCCAGCTCGCGCTCGAATCCACCGGAGAGAATCGGGAAACGGCACCACGTCTTCGGATCGAGATTCTCGTCGTCGAGGTGGAAGGATGGCGCGTAGCGCTCGCGCTTCCACTGGTTGCGGCACCACAGCGTATAGAAGCGTTCGATCCACGTGCCGAGCTGCTTGACGGTGTATGCCGGGAAAATCACGCGCATCAGCTGCAAGGTCTCGACGGGCATCTTCCGGTCGCGGATCACGGCCCGCTCGATGGCGTCGAGCAGATCGTAGGGCATCAGGTCGTCCTCGGCCGTCTGCTTCATCGCCAGCGGACGCAGCTCCGGCGACGGCGCCTGTACGTTGACCACGTCGAGTGCCGGAATCGGCTTCAATCCCAGCGGGCCTTGCGTCTCCAGCCAGCGCAGCCACTGCCGCAGGAAAAACTTGTCGATGCCCGCGATCGGCGCCAGCCCGCCGCACGTGTCGCCATCCATCGTCGCGTAGCCGGCGGCCGCCTCCGAACGGTCGCTGGTTGCCAGCAGCAGCGCGTTTTTCACATTGGCCAGCAGCCAGACGCTCGGCGCGCGCACGCGGGCCTGGATATTCTGCAGCGCGATGTCGTCGGTGCTCCAGTCGAGCTTCCGGCCCAGCGCCTTCGAGGCCAGCGTCACATAGTCGTTGGCGATCGCGCCGACGTTCAATTCGAGAAACTCCGCTCCAATCGCCTCGGCGACTTTCGCCGCGGCGTTGCGCGTGGTCGTCGAGCTGTTCTCCGTCGCCTGGTAGACGCAGGTGAGCAGCGATCGTACATCCAGCGCTGGTTTCTTGAGGTACTTCAAGCGCGCGTTGAGCTCCTCGCGGCCGAGTTCCTTCAGCGCGCGCTCGTACATCAGTGCGACAAGGCAGACCACCGCCGTCGAGTCCGCTCCACCGCTCAGCGAGACCACGAAGCCCGCGGTGCGGCTCTTGCGCATGTAATCGAAGAGCGCCAGGGTCTCGGCGCGTGTGAATTCCTCTTCCTTGATCCGCGGCGAAGACTCCCACGCTTCCATCTGGACCGCGGTTGTTTCGTACGGAATTTCCGGGAAGGAGAACGCCGCTCGGACGGCGTGTTTTGCCGAGCCATCGAGCGCCGGCATGAAGCTGGCCGTGCGCGCCTGGTTCATGCGTGTGGTTTGGATGTCGACGACCGCCGTCGTGACCACGACGCGCGCGAGCGACAATCGCGGCCCGAGCGCCAGCAACTTCCCGCCGCTGGCAATGATTGCGCCGCCGTCGTAAATCGCGCGGCCGGACTCGTTGCCGAGCAGATTGCTGTAGACGTAAGTGACGCCGAAGGCGCGCGAGCCTTCCAGTACGAAGCGCTTGCGCGTCTCGATTTTCCCGAACGCGAAGTGGCTGGCGCTGGGATTCAGGATGATGTCGACGCCTTCCAGCGAGAGGCTGCCGCCGGGCCGCTTGGCAACCCACGCGTCTTCGCAGATCTCAAAGCCGATGCGCACGCCGCCGCAGTCGAAGTAGTAATCTCCCAGCGGATAGGTCGCACCGTCGATCGTGATTTCCGTGCACAGCCCGTCCGGCCACGGCTTGAACCAGCGCGGCTCGTAGTGGATCCCGTCCCCGGCAAGGTACCGCTTGGCGACGAAGCCGAGAATTTTCCCGTCCGCGACCAGGCAGGCGGTGTTAAAGACCGCGTTCTGAAAAAACAGCGGCAGCCCCAGCGAAACGATCATGCCTTTGGTGTGTGGCAGAATTTCCTGCAGCATCGCCCAGGCCGTGCGGTGCAGGCCGGGGGAGTGGAACGCGTCTTCGCATCCGTAACCGCAGATCGACATCTCCGGCAGCACCAGAATGCTGGCGTGCTGCGCGCGGGCCTGCGCGATGGCGCTGAGAATATTCTCGGTGTTGCCCGCCCAATCGAGCGGGGTTTGATTCACGGCGGCGGCGGCGATCTTGATCAGCTTCATAGGGCACCTCCAGACTTGAGGGACTTAACTGGCTTCGAAACTTACTCCGCATCGAAGAAGAGATGAGCGACCGATTCGACCTGCAGAAAGTCGCTTTTCAATTCCATCGCGCGCGGGTGGGTGTTGGTGCAGACGATGGTTTCAAAAAGCTTGCTCTCGCGCAGTTTTTCGAGCGCCGAGCCGGGGAAAATTCCATGAGTGGTAATCGCGGCGACGCTGATCGCTCCAGCCGCGCGGTACGCTTTCGCGGCGTTCATCAGCGAACTGCCAGTGCGGATCATGTCGTCGTAAATGATCACGTGCCGCCCGGAAACCTGCGCGCTGACGGTCGTCACTTCGGTCTTCACGCCATCCAGGCGGCGCTTGAAGACGAACGACGCGGAAACGTTCAGCGCGTTGGCCAGCGATTCGACCCACTTGGCGCGCCCGGCATCGGTGCACGCGAGCACAAAGTCGTTGCCGCGCAACCGGCGCGCGGCCGCGACGATCACCGGCTTGGCGTAAACATGAACGGGATGAATCCCGCCTTCAAAGTAGTAGGGAATGCCCTCGGAATGCAGGTCGACGAGCATCACGCGATTGCCTTCGATGGCGCTCGGGATCGAGGAGAGCAGCCGCGTGCGCGCCTTGGCCGTGACCACGTCGCCGCCCTTCACCGGCCGCTCCATGGTCGAGTATCCGAAGTACGGAATCACCAGCGTCAAACTGCGCGCGCCGCACTGCACCAGGCCGCTGGCGAGGTCGTACAACTCCAGCGTGTCGGCATCGGAGATCGTTCCGCCAATCAGCGCGACGTGGCGATCTTCGACGGCGCTGACGATGCGCTGGTAGCGCTCGCCGTCGGGGAAAATCTGAACCTCGACCTCGCCCCGTTCGTTGCCGTGTCCGGCGGCCATGGCATCGCGGAGGTACGCGTATGAACGCGTCGAGAACAGCATCGCATCCTGAATCACAGTGGCGCCCTCCGTGCCTTGAGGATCAGTTCGGTCTTCAGCTCGTGAAGCTTTTTCTCCAGTCCCACGGGGTACTGATGCGGATTGACGAAGCGTTTGATCCCCGCGTGGAAGCGCGCGAGCTGTTCGCGGCTTCGCGTGCGAATCTGGTCCATCGGCACCGGCCCGTAGATGCATTTTCCACCGCGAAAGACCGGCACCAGCAGGTCTTCGTGCGTCGCGCTGGCGGGTACCGACCGCCGGCGCGTCGGGTCGAGTGGATCGACGATCACCGGCGTGGCGTCCGGCGGCTGCTCGAGATTGTAAACCATGTCCTCGCCAAACTGATTCTCGACCGTGAAGCGCCGGACCTGGAGCAGTCCCGGCGTCGACGTCTTGATCGCCTGCTCGGAGAGCTTCACCTTATAGAGCCACTTCCCGTCCGCTTCGCGCACGGCCGCGAGCTTGTACACTCCGCCCAGCGCCGGCTGATCGTAACCCGTGACCAGCTTCGTGCCGACGCCCCACGTGTCGATCTGCGCGCCCTGTTCTTTCAGGCTGCCGATGATGCCTTCGTCGAGGTCGTTGGAGGCCACGATCGCTGCCTTGGGGAATCCATTCGCGTCGAGAATCTTGCGCGCCTCGATGCTCAAGTAACTCAAGTCGCCGGAGTCCAGACGAATGCCCACCATCTCGTGGCCCGCGCGGCGCAGTTCCTTGCCGACCACGCAAGCGTGCTGGACGCCCTTCAGCGTGTCGTAGGTGTCGACCAGAAAAACGCAGTTGTTCGGCATCACGCTGGCGTACGCGCGGAACGATTCCAGCTCGTCGTCGAAAGACATCACCCAACTGTGCGCGTGCGTGCCCTTCACGGGGATGCCGTACGTTTTTCCGGCGAGCACATTCGACGTCGCTGTGCACCCGCCGGCGTAGGCCGCGCGGCTGGCGGCCATCGCGCCATCGATGCCCTGCGCGCGGCGCAGGCCAAATTCGATCACCGGTTCGCCCTTCGCCGCCATACAGACACGGGCGGCCTTGGTCGCGATCAGCGTCTGGAAATTCAGGATGTTCAGCAGCGGCGTCTCGAGAATCTGGCACTGCAGCATCGGTCCTTTGATGCGCAGCAGCGGCTCGTGGGGAAAGACCACCGTGCCTTCGGGAATCGCATCGATGTCGCAGGAGAACTGGAGCGCCCCGAGGTATTCGAGAAATCCCGCCTCGAACAGCGGCTTGCCATCGTTGCCCGTCAGCGTCGCGAGGTACGCGAGATCGTCGGCCTCAAAACGGAGCGCCTTGAGATAGTCGATCGCCGGTTGCAATCCGCACGCGACGGTGAAGCCGCCTTTAAAGGGGTTGTTGCGGAAGAACAGGTGAAAAACCGACTCGCGCTTTGCGGATCCCAGCTTCCAGTAGCCGTAGGCCATGGTGAGCTGGTAAAGGTCGGTCAGTAGCGCCAGGGAAGGACTCATGGTTGAACCTCCGTTGCTTCTTGGTGTTTATACTACACTAAGATTGCGCTTTGTCAATTCCGGACGGCACGTATTTGAAATGTTTCCCGAGTGTACGGGTCCCGGGGCGGGAGTAAACTTGAGGTCTCTGGAGGGCGCTACATTATGAGCGAGATCATCAAGTTCTACCGCGATGAGCCCAATCTCTCCGGCTATATCTGGAAGGATGTCGTTAGGTGGAGCGACGACGACCTCGAAGCGATCCACGACTTCATCCAGTGGCTTTTCCCAACCGATGAACGCAGCCGCTTCAACCCCGACGCGCCGGTGCTGAGCGCCGCCGACATCCAAGCATTCCAGGATCCGGAATTGCAGGCTCGCCTGGATCAGTCCATCGAGCGCTTCCGCAAATTTTACAAGCTCGGCGCCTACGCGACCTCGAAAGCGCCGTCGTGGGCGATGCCCTACGATCACAACCTGCTGCGCATCACCCGCATCGTCCGCTGCCTCGCGCTATTGAAAGGCACCGACGCGGCGACGGCCTTCAAAAATGAAGCGAAGAACGTCGCGCTGGCGTCGAACATCCCCCTCTTCGGCTCGATCGAATTCTGGGAGAAGGCCGTCGGATCGAAAACGCAGTCGTGAGAAAAACCATGCTCCGCCGCACGCTCCTTCTTCTCGCCGCACTCGCGCTGGCCGCTCCGGCGTTCGCCGGCGATTGGCCGCAGTTCGGCGGCAGCGACGAGCACAACATGGTTTCCACCGAGCACGGATTGCCGGAAACGTTCGACCTCGGCAAGAAACTCGCCGGCAGCGACGAGATCGATCCGGCGACGACGCAGAATGTGCGCTGGGTTGCGAAACTCGGCACGATGACCTTTAGTTCGCCGGTCGTTGCCAACGGCAAAGTCATCATCGGTTCCAGCGATTGCGACGCGCTCCGCGCCGGGGACGCGAAACATCGCTACAACGGACTGATCTTCTGCTTCGACGCCGCCACCGGCAAACGGCTCTGGCGGCTGATCGTGCCGTGGCGCAAGGACCTGATGGGCAGCGACGACTTGAATATCGGCGTCGCGTCCTCGGCCACGTTCGACGGCAACCGCGCGTTTATCGTCAGCAATCGCGGCGAAGTGCTCTGCCTGGACGTCGACGGACAGCGCAACGGCAACGACGGCCCGGTGAAAGACGAAGCCGAATACCAGGGCGGCGAATCGAATTTCACGCCGGTGAGCAACGACCTGGCGGAGAGCGCCGACATCGTCTGGCGCTACGACATGCTGACGGAACTGCGCGTGCGGCCGCACATCTCGTGTAATTCCTGCGTGCTGGTGCACGGCGATCTGCTCTACATTGCGACCTGCAACGCCGCCGACGCCGAGGGGAAGAAAGCGCACTCGGAACTTTCTCCGGCGCTGATCGTGCTCGATAAGAAAACCGGCGCGCTGGTCGCCACTGACGACGAACGCATTTCCACCGTGCTTAACCACGGGCAATATTCGTCGCCGACTTTCGCGCGCGTGAACGGCAAGGAGCAACTGGTCTACGCCGCCGGCGATGGCTTCTGCTACGGTTTTGAGGCCACGCCCGCGCTGCTGCCCGGGCACAATCAGAAGACGCTGCAGAAGATCTGGTGGTACGACTGCAATCCGCCGGAGTACCGCACGAAGGACGGCAAACCGATTCCGTACACCAGCGGCGTCGGCCCCAGTGAGATCGTCGGCACGCCGGTCTTCTACAAGAATCGCATTTTCGTCGGGCTCGGCCAGGACTGGACGCACGCGGGAAGCAATGGCTGCTTCAGCTGCATCGACACCACCAAACGCGGCGACGTCGGCGATTCAGGAAAAGTCTGGGAGAACAAATCCGTCGCGCGGACCAACGGCACCGCGGCGGTTGCGGACGGACTGGTCTACATCGCCGACCAGTTCGGCACGCTCAATTGTCTCGATGCCGAAACCGGCCAGACCGTCTGGACGCACCACATGAAAGGCAACGTCTGCAGTTCGCCGCTGCTGGCCGATGGGAAAATCTTCATTGGCACCCGCGACGGCGGGGAGTTTTTCATCCTCGCCGCCGGCCGCGAAAAGAAAGTGCTGGCGACGATCCCCCTGCGCACGCCGGTCCACGCCACCGCCGTGGTCGCCAACGGCGTGCTCTACGTCGCTACGAACACGCACCTCTACGCGATTTCGAAATGAAGTTCTGAAACGCAAGCTCTACTTCGCATCCACCAGCGTCCCGAGACACAACGCGCCGACCGCCGCGCAGTGAATGCTATTCGCATCCCAGCCCGGGCCGGCGTCCCACGTGCCGCCGAGAAAATTGTCCTGCCGCTGGTGCGGGATCAAGGTGCGGGCGAGCGTCGAATTCCAGCTCTTCCAGTTGATGCCATCGGACTTGCGCAGACTCAAACTTCCGAAGTACCAGCCATCGAGACTCTGAAAATCGGGTGACTTCTCTTCGACCGTCGATCCCCAATCCGGCGCGTGCAATGCTAGCGCGGGGGCCGCTGCGCCATCCTCGAGCACGCGGCGCTGGAGCAACAGGGCCGCCGCGTTGAGCTGGGAGGTCGCCGCCATCTGCGCGAAGTTCACGCGCGGCACGGTGAGCCCCGCGTCCTCGGCGCTTTTCAGCGCCAGCACCGTCCAGCCGCGGACGGTGGGGTCGCGCGTGTCGGCAGCGCCGAGCTTCGCGACGCATTCCTGCGCCGCTGTGCGCAGTTCAACGGAATCGTGCGTGCGCAGCGCGTCGCTCAGCGCCAAGGCTACGATTGCCGGATCGCTGGGGTCGCGCGTGTCGTGACAATGCAGGATCAGCCACGCGATGCCGCGCTGCAGGTCGGCGGATTGGAAGGCGGAATGGTAGTGCGCGCCGGCGCGGTTGCAGGCGAGCACCGCCAGCGCCGTGTCCTGAACGCGGCAGCCGGTTTTCGCGTCCCACCCGCCGTCGTGCTGCTGTTCGCGCGCCAGATATGCCAGGGCCGCGCGGACGGAGCGCTCCACGGCTGCCGAGTTGAGCGAATCGTTGACCGCGTGTCGTCCCGCCGGAAACCGCGCCTGCAGGCCGCCAGCGCCTGGATTGACGTTGCCGTTCTCGAGGGCGCACTGGCCTTCGCCGAAGCTCAGGCCCATCGCGTTTCCCGAATTGCTGTTGTCGAAGCTGAATGAGACGAGTGCCGCGAGCGCCACGACCAGCGCATGGAACGCCAGCGACGCCAGCCACGGCAGACGGCTCTCGCGCCGCTCACGCTGCGGAATTGGCGGCACTTTTTCCGCAGCGACCGTGGCTCTGACGAGCTTCGGCACGCGCAGCACCGGTGGCTGTACTTCGCTCAATTGAAACATGGCGCGGACTTCGCGCACGCGCTCCACGGCCGCTCGGCACGCCGCGCACGTCTGCAGGTGCGCGTCCACGCGGAACTGCTTTTTGGCCGGCAGCGCGCCGTCGACGAAATCGCAGCTCAGCTCCGCCACTTTTTTGCAGGAGGGAATTTTCATCGCGGCGCCTCCCCGTCGCAGGGAGGAGTGGGGTGCGTCGGTTTCAGCGTCGCGTGCAGCCGCATCGAGGCATCGAAGAGCAGGCGGCGCACGGAACGCACGGACAATTTCAGCCGCTTCGAAATTTCGTCGGTCGGGAGGTGTTCGTAAAAATGCAGCTTCACCGCCGCCTGCTGTTCGGCCGGAAGCGCGCGCATCGCCTGCGCCAGTTGGTCGCGCAATTCCAGCGCGGTGAAGCCGCCGGTCGTGGCGCGGGGCCGTCCGAGTTTCGCACCTTTCCTGGACAGCTGCGCGTCCTGCTTTTTCGTCCGCAGCCTGTTGAGCGCATTGGCGCGGTTGACCGTCTTCAGCCACGCGCCCAGCGAACGCACGCCCGGCAGCGCGCCGCCCTGCGCAAACGCCTCGCGGAACGTTTCCTGCACGACGTCTTCGGCATCCGCGCGCGAATGGACGATGCGCAACGCCTGCTCCACCAACGCGTCGCGGTAACGGTCGGCCAACTCCCAGAACGCCTCGGGAATCGCGTCAGTACCGCGCAGGATCTGGTGTGCCGATGTGGTCAGTCCCATTCCGCTCATCCACGCGAGGTTTCGAAATTGAACCCTGTAACGAATTCGTTACAGGGTGTCATCTTCTACCTGAGTGTCCCGGAATGGAATGGTTTGGGGCCAACTTTCTTGCGGAATTTTTCGCACCAGTGCGCTGCGGCTACTTCGCCTGGTTCCAGAGCGGTTCTTTCACGTTCTTCTTCAGGTTCTCGTAGCGCGCCATGACGAAGAGCAGATCGCTGAGCCGGTTGATGTACTTCAATACGAAATCGTTGATCCGCTCCGTCCGTTTGAGCCGCAGAATTTCACGCTCCGCGCGCCGGCAGACGCAGCGGCAGACATGCAGTTCCGCCGACCCGATGCTGCCGCCGGGCAGGATGAAGTTCTCCAGCGGCTTCAACGACAACTGCAGCTTGTCGATGTATTTCTCCAGCTGCTTGATGTGCCGCGCTTCGATGGTCAGCATCTTGAATTTCTTCTGGTCTTCGTCGAGCACACAAAGGTTGCTGCCGACGTGAAACAGATCGTTCTGAATGACCGAGAACATCGCGCTCAGTTCCGGATCGATCCCCACCGCGATCGCGACGCCGATGAAACTGTTGAGTTCATCGACCGTGCCGTACGCTTCGATGCGCGCGGAATCCTTCGGTACGCGCTGCCCGCCGCCGAGGCCCGTCGAGCCGTCGTCGCCGGTGCGCGTGTAAATTTTGGTGAGCCGGTAAGCCATGTCTGGTCCTCGCAAAGTAAATGAACGACTCTCGATAGACGATGTGGAGGCGCCGCGCAACGCGAAAACGGGAGGGTGTCGCAGAAGTGGGAATATTCATCAAAATGAACGGGAAATGGGAAAGTGTTGGCTTATGCCTCGATCGGGTTTAGATTTGTACGGTCAGCGCAGTTGCGCGAACCGCACAGCGCGGGGTCCATTTAAGGAGGTCTCACCATCGCTAACAAAACATTGGAAGAGCTACGCGAAGCCTTGATCCAAAAGGCCCTGGGTAAGCGCTCGAACATTACCGTGTGCGTGCACGGGATCAACAAGTATTACTGCACGTACTGCAAGCAGCCGAAGGTAAAGGTGCCGAAGGAACCCAAGGCTCCAAAGGCCGCCAAGGCCCCGAAGGCTCCGAAGAACGCACCCGCCGCCCCCGAAGCTCCGCCGGAAACCACCGCGAGCGACGCAGCGCAGGCGTAACGTTGTTCCGCAGGAAAACCATGCGAATTTAGATTGAGCGAAGCCGCCCCGAAAGGGGCGGTTTCGCGTCGTGTTATGCAGTGATCCGAGAACTCCGCTTTTTCCGAATTGTCAGGCGCATCAATTTCACGACGTCATGAAACTCTTTTTCAGACGCGTATTCAATCATGTTCCTACCGTGGCTTCGATCTTCGCTGACGAGCGGCCCGGTTGGAGTCGAGGTTGGCATTCCGTCTCTTGTCCCAGAGGGACAACGGAGCTTAGCCGGGGGCCGGCCTGAAAGGTCGAGCCCCCGGAATGAATTTCAATTAGGCGCTCAGCGCCCTGACAGGGCGCCGGAATGAACGGTCACCTGAAAAAAGGCGCGGGAACACTCAGTTAATCTGACGTCATTCCAGCACCCCTTCAGGGTGCGAGTACCTATGGGAATCAGTCCGGGGGCGCGACACTTCGGGCCGGCCCCCGGCTAAGCTCCATTGTCCCTTCGGGACCCGAGTTTGAATGTTACAATGGCGGCAATGCTCCTACCCCGCAGCGGTCGGCTGTGACAGCCAGGGGCAACGCCCCTGGAAAAATACGCCCGTATCGCCGAAGCTCTGAAAGAGCGCCATCGGCACCCTATGAACTAAAAGTTCGAGACCCGGAATATGAAACCCGATCCGAAATCCCAACAGGACTCGACTACGACACGATCGGGATCGCGGAGGTGGTCTCGGTCAGTGGAATCGCGTCGCTCTGGAAAATCACCTCCACAGCGAATGACGTTTACTACACCGAACGCAGCGCCGTCGCGACACTCGCCGCGGACGCGAAGGACTCGCGGCGGAAAGTGAAAATCGGTAGTCTTCTCGATTCTACAACCCGCCGCCGCATGGTGCATTCCGCGGCGCTATCGGTGGAAGGCTCGGTCAGCAAGAGCGAACAGGAATCGGCAGAGTCGCCGCGGGACGAGTATCTTTTTTAGAACGGAACTCTATTTATCATGCCTGAAACAACCCTTTCAAAGCCGCGACCATCAATGGTGTTACCGATAGCGTTTTTTCTCGGCGGTGCCGGGCTGCTGGTAATGAGTCTCCATTTTTTTAGTGTCTCGTTTGCCACGAATCGGGCGAGCGATTGCGAATTCCCGATATTTCTTGGCGTCATGGGTCTGTCGTTGCTGTGGAATCAGTTTGGCGCGTCCAATGTCGAACTGTGCGAAGACCGCATTAAAATCTGGCGCAGGTCGTTCTGGATCGTGCAACGGATGAACGAATATGAGCGGTCGGACCTCAACAAATTCGTGCTGGGTGAGGGAGGCGGCACATACTCGGTCTCGCTGGAACTCAAGAACGGCGAGACGGTCGAATTCCCGACGAAATACAAATTGTTCAAGGACGCGCAAGGCACGATCGACGAATGCACGCAGCGCTACGGCGTTTCAGCGGGCATCGATCTGGAGAATCCCCAAGCGCTCGCCAAAGCAGCGGCGTTCGCCAAGGGCGACGCGTGGTCGATGAATACCGAACAAACGTTTTTCACTAAAACGTACACCTTCACGGGTGCGGATGGAGCCTCCGCGGGTGGATTTGCGGTTACGTGGGGATTCATCCGCCAGACCTTCGCACTCATCTCCGGAACTCCAGGCGAGGCGAATGCGGATTGGTATATGCAGGCACAAGTCATGGGAAAGGATGAGGTCGACGTCCGGCCCCGCGGCGAAGGTCTATCGGAGGAATTTGTTGAACCGATCAAAAAGAAGCGCTCCTTCGTCGGCAGCAATGCAGAGATGCAATGGACCGATCCGTCGGGCCAACGCTGGTCGGCGCGGGTGGTCTGCGAGGACATGGACGCGACACAATATACGTACACATTTTACCGTGGAGCGCCGCCTGCGCCCGGCGACGATGAAAGCAATTGCGTGGCGACGGGCGTCCTGCACAAAGAGGACGGTTTCCGCCTCGAAATCGCCGATCCCGGCGCGCGCACGTGGATCCGACTGGCGTTGTGCATGCTCTGGCTTCGTTGAATACCGAATTTTAAAATTTATGTATTAAATAAATTGACTTCTCCAATTCCACGGTCTATTATTAAGAGATGTCGTATTCTCGCTCTATGACAACCGCATAGCGTGATGGGCCGTTGTGAGTCGCCCGGTGGTGAATCCACTCGAATGACCACGCTTCGTGAATGCTCAACTTCTCACGTCGGCTTCGGTAGACAAATTGAGCATTAAAGTACAACACTAGTGTTGTACCGGAAAACACCGAACACCTCGAAATCGGTAACATTCTGTAACATTTTGTAACATTCGCCTATGAAAAGTTGTGGTACTTGCACCCCGTGCATTCGCCCGAATGTTACATCGCGACGTAGTCCAGACCGTGTTGCAAATTTGCAACATGGATAGAAACCACCATTTATTTCGTGATACGTGACCGCGCTATTCCCCTCGTTACACCTTCCAAAGCCTCTGAGATTCAATGCTTCCGTGCGCGCACCCAATTCTGACCCCTGGCCCCTCACCCCTGGCCCCTCGCGCTTTAGCGGGCGAAGGCGAAAAATGGTTACGCGTTTTAAAATCTCATTATACTTCACAACATCGCGCGCCCGATCTCGTCTAAGTTTTGTGACGTCCTCATGCGAGTACTGGTAAGGGGTGACTATGAAATCAATCCGATCGGTGTTGCCTTTTAAATGGAAAGCGTTGCTGCTCTCGGGCGCGTGCGGGCTGGCCGCTCCGCTGGCTTCGGCGTTGGCGCTGGAGGGTGATATTCCGGCCAAGTTTAAAGATGCGGTGGGAGGCAACTGGTCGGAGACGTGTACCGGTAGTTGGCCGGTCGCCAATATTGTCCGCGACTACAACCGGTGGGACAAGATCAAGATTGGTATCGACTCCCGGCTGGCGAGCGGGCGCACGCTGACGGATTATAAATCCGAGGGATTGACGGTGCTCGCGTCGGCCGAATTGCTGGCCAAGAAGCTCAACGCGAACGTTTACATGATCCGCGATTTTCTTTACATCGCCACGGATTTGCCGGAAGGCGTAGCCATCACCGGCAACCACCGCAGCGCGCCGAGCGACAAGCCGCCGGACGTGAAAAAGGAAGAGCCACCGCCTCCGCCGGGTCCGCCGGATAAAGGCGGCAAGGAAAAGCCGCCGGGCGATAAAAAGACGCAGAAGCCGCCGCCCGGCGCCAAGCCTCCAGAAGTGGGACAGAAGGCGTTGCCGCAACTGAAGCCGATCACACCGGGTTCCGGTCTGGCCGAACTGCCCGCGATTTTCCCGGGCGTGCGGCCGGGGACGTCTTCGCTGCTTCCGTGGTCGCACAAGAGCCTCAAGGACACGGTCGCGGACGGCAAGCCGATCATCCTGCTGGCCTATTTCGCGCCGGTGAATCCCAAGACGCTGACGCCGGAAGAGACCAAGCTTCAGGCGAAGTTCGACAAGGACCTCAAGGACGTGCCAGGATTCCTGGAGACGCTGATCCTCGAAGATCCTCAAGTCCTGAGTGAATTGAAGAACGGCTTCAACTTCATCGTGATTCCGTGGAACGAACCGGCGGACAGTTGGCCGGCCATCTACACCGACGCGGCGAAGCAGGAAGGTGCCGCGTTGTTTGTGCTTCCCAAGGACGGCTCCCGTCCGGTGCTGGCGTGGCAGCAGCGCACGCCGGGGTATTGCGCGGCGGAATTGATCAAGGCGGCCAAGCCGCTGCTGGGCGCGCCGGCGGCGCCGGTCAAGGCGGTCAAACCGCCGGAAGTGGCCAAAGCCGATAACACCAAGAAGCCGGACGCGCCGAAGGAAGAGAAGCCGAAGAAGGTTGACGGCGTAAAGGAAGAATAGCGGCGAAAGTCTGGCACAGATCAACGAGAGAGGTTCTGCGCACTTGGCCATCAAGAAGAAACCCGTGCTCCGCAAGCCGCTGGCGAAATCCGCGCAGCCGGCCGCGTCGCCCGCGTCTGATGCAGCTTCGGAATCCGCGCCAGAGCCGGAAGACGAATTTGCGCCCGCGCCGGTGAATTCGCGCGGCGGTCCGGAAGCTCCGGCCCCCCAGGTGGACACGCCGGAAGACGATGGGTTGGCCTTGCAGGAAACGCCGGAGACGCATTATTCCGGCGAGAAATTCAAGCGCCCGCGCAAGAAAGCTCCGACTCAGAACACCGGCTCGGCGCTGGATGTTCACGACACCTCCAAGCTGCTGCTGCTGGCGTGGATCGTGATTGGCGCGGTCGTCGCGATCTCTGTTTACCTGCTGCTGGTCCATGCCAACAAGTCAGAAGAAGAAATGGCCACGCGCGGCGACAAGCCGCCCGCGTCCACGACTGCGCCGATCACCAACACGTCGACGACCAGTACTAATCCCGCGACACCGGCGGCACCGCTACCGGGAACGCCGGCCACGAGTGTCACTCCCGTCGCACCGGCAGTTCCGGTCGCGCCGGTTCAGAAACCGGATGCCAAGATCGCCGCCAACGACGCGCGGCTGACCAGCAATCCTTCAAATAAGCGCGCGTTCGAAGCGTACATGACGTTCGGGGCGTGGGCGTACACCGATCCCGATGCGGTGAACTGGGACGGCGCCAAGCTGACGGAGAAGCTCCAGGCCGACGTGAAACTGGGCAACGTCGACGATCCGGACATCACAGAACTGTGCAAACTTCAGGGGGAGAATTTCAAGCTGATGAACGCGCATCCACTGCGCCCCTACGAAGGGACCAACGGGGGCATGGGCGAAGCGACGCGCCCGGCCGATTCGGAGAACCTCGCCCTCTACAAGAAGAATGAGAACAACATCAAGGCGCTAACAATGTCTCTGCGCAAGCGTTACGGGGTCGGCCTGAAATAAATCCCGCTTCAAAAGGCTTGACTCCCAATAGCCCGCCTGTATTTTTTCGGTAACGTTTTCCGTTCCGTTTACCTTTAAGGGGGTTCCAATGAGTGTTCTAGTTGGCAAGCCGGCGCCGGATTTCAAGACCGATGCAGTTGTGAACGGCGATTTTGCGCAGGTTAGTCTGTCCGATTACAAGAACAAGAATTACGTGGTTCTGTTCTTCTACCCGCTGGATTTCACCTTTGTCTGCCCGACGGAATTGCATGCGTTCCAGGAGAAGCTCGCGGATTTCAACAAGCGCGACACGCAGGTGATCGGCTGCAGCATCGACAGCAAGTTCACGCATTCGGCGTGGCTCAACACGCCCAAGAACCAGGGCGGCATTGAAGGCGTGAAGTACGCGCTGCTCTCCGACCTGCAGGGCAAGATCGCCTCGGCCTACGGCATCCTGGCCGACGCCGGCGTCGCTTACCGCGCGCTATTCCTGATCGACAAGCAGGGCATCGTCCGCCACCAGGTGGTCAACGACCTGCCGCTGGGCCGCAACGTCGACGAAGCGCTGCGCCTGCTCGACGCGCTCCAGCATTTCGAACAGCACGGCGAAGTCTGTCCCGCCAACTGGTCGAAGGGCAAGGAAGCAATGAAGCCGACGAAGGCCGGCGTCACGATGTACTTGCAGAAGAAGTAGCCGCGCCTTGCGCGGAGTAGGCAGACTTGCCTAAGCCATCAAAAAACTCGCCGCGTTTAGCGGCGAGTTTTTTATTCGATCGGGGCAAATCGGACTCGCCACTAAGCGGCGCTACCAGACGCCGGGGATGAAACGCCAGGGGACCTTCTTGCAGTATTCCTGGTAGTGCGGTTCGCGGATCATGTGGCGTTCTTCGGTGAACGCGCGCAGACCGTAGAGCGTATTGGTGGCGAACAGGCGCATCATCGTGATCGGGATCATGCCGGGATGACTGAACATCGACGGCATGGCCTCTATCCACCACGCGGTGTTTTTGCAGATGTACGCGGGATGACGCACCACGGAGTAGGGGCCGTGGCAGAGGACACCACGGTTGGTCAGATTCGAAAAACGCAGCCCGAAGGCCACCGTCGCCCAGGCGTAAATCCCCATCAGCAGCAGTGAACAACACGTGGCCAGGATCGCCAGAGTCGGATGGTTCCGGAAGATCGTTTCCGGCCAGATATCGTAGCCGGAGTACTCCAGGTAGATCCCGGTCACGCCGCGTTGAATTGGCGGGTAGCACAGCAACGCCACCAACCAGCCAAAGAGTGTAGGTTCGGCGGTGACGACCTGTGTGTCGAGCAGGCGGCTCGAGGCCAGATAGCCCAGCAGCCCCAAGCTCACATCGACGAGCAGAATGTAGCCATACACGGCGAAGGCGAAGCTGTGAAAATTCAACGCCACATCCACGCTCCCATCCCACTTCATCGTGGCCAGATTGACCAGGAATTGATGCGCGCGGAATTCCCAACCTCCCCAGTTACCGGCACAGAACGAAACCATTACGGGGACAAAGAAAAATTTGACGACCAGCGTGCGCGCAAAGTTCGCGACATGGGCGTTCACGCGTTTTTGTTCCGGATCGCCGGAGCGGATCTGCGCCAGCGGCGTGTGAATCCAGCGCGCCGCTGTCAGCAGTTCATCGTTGAGTCCGTCGTCTTCCTTGCCGTAGCGTTCCAGCAGCCAGAAGTACGGCCAGCACAGCGTCAGAAGCGTCGGCACCATGATCAGATAGAAGGTGTGAAAATGCGCGTAGTACCATTTGGCTCGGTAGTTGATTTCATAAAAACTGTACTCACCGAGAAACACGTAGAGAAAAGTGATGGGCACCAGGCAGCAGAGCAGCGCCAGTCCGCGCTGGCCGATGCGCGACCAGGCCTCTTGTGTCAGCGGTTTGGGGGCGTTGAAGTTGAAATGGCGGCGGTACGATTTTACATAGAACACTTCTACGGCGATCATCGCGAAAATCACAAAACTGGAGAGAATGGCAAAGCGCCAACCCCAGACGGCAACAACGAGAGAATCCCACGCAGCGACCTGGCTCAGCGGCATTTTCGCGAAGAGAGAATCAAAATAGGGCGCGCCCTTAACTACCGCCGTGAACACGGCCGCGAGGGTCAGGACCGCCAATCCGACCAAGCCAGTGAGTTGTGGCTGGGTCTCTTCCAACGGCCAATTGGGCTTACTGGTAATGAGGTGGGGTTCGGCCGACCGAGTTTCTGCACCAATGTGCAATTTTTCGCTGGATGCTTCTACGGGAGACTCCTGCACTGCGTTCTCCTCTGGGCCGGAAGGGTGTGAGATACTTGGGATAATAGCGGTCTGATCCATACTTTTGAAGTAGGAGAAAAATGTTAAATGCGGACAACGGTTTAATTTACAGCGATTAGATTAGTCATCTCAAGGTGCACATGTTCATAAGCTGAGTTATTAGAAGCCTTTGTATTATTAGCAGCGCCAAAGGTACCAGAGCTCGGAAATTTTAGCGAAAATGAAGCCGCATTTTCATGTCTGTTTGTACAATCAACGCACCACTAGTGCCCGAGTGGAACGGCCTCGTGTTACCACTCGCGAAAAATTTAGGGAGGGTATATGGACAAGATTAAACACCGAGCTCTGCGGGGGTTATCCCTGACGGAAATGCTCGTGGTACTCTCCATCATGGTGATCCTGATGGCCGTGCTGATCCCGGCGTTGGGTGCGTTTACGCACACCAGTCGCGTGATCGCCGGCGCTGACACCCTGGCCAAGGTTTTCCGTGAAGCGCGCTACTATGCGATGAGCAATAGCGTGCCGGTGGTTCCGGTGATCTTGCGAGATCGCAAGGGACAGTTCACTGTCACCTACGCGGCCAAGTGCATGCAATTCCACGGCACCTTCAAAAACACCGATGCTGCGCCGAAAACATGGCTGCCCTCCGGCGGAGCAGGCATTGTTGCGCAGCCGTGGTCGATGGTCCGCCAGGAAGTGGATTTGAAGAGCCTGGAAAAGGGTGGGTTCGTTTACTGGATTGCAACGCCGACGCTCAATATTCAATCACCATCGGCGTTCCCGGGCGGTCCGTCCACCGCGGGTAAGAATCCGTCGCTGGGCGCTCCCTTGCAGGCTTACTATGAAATGATGTTCATGAAGGTCACGCCGCAGCTCGATGGCACCGGAAATCCCGACCCCTTGTATATCGCGGATACGTCGACGTACACCTATCAAGTTCTGATGCGCGGCGTCCACAACACGGCGCTGGGCAATTTTGATCCGGCGCAGTCCTGGACCGGCGGGATCACCAGCACGAGCTTGTTTGGCATGAATCGTGGTTCGGCCGATGTTTACATGGTCATCGGTGGCAACAACAGTGGCACGGGTGAATTGACGGCCAACCCCACCGACATGCGCGACATTCGCGCTCCGGGATTCGACCTGCCCGATCGCGTGATGGTCGACCAGCTCACTGCCGCCGACGCCGCCGGTGACGTCAAACAGGGCCCCGTCTATGCCACGCTGACGGCGCAGGCTCAGGCCTTCCAGGAATCCAGTCTGCATCTTTCATGGGGCGGAAAGTACGAACCCGCTTACGAATACCCGATCTTTATGCCAATCTTTATGCCCGATGGTACGGTGCGTGGAGGTTCGGCCCGTAACGATTTGGGTTCCGTTGGCGCCGATCGCAGCGCGTATTCCGGCATCGACGACCAGACCATTCGCATCATCGACGCGACGTCCCGGGAATACCGCTACATCACCATCAAAACCGGCGGACAGGTTCAGGTCGGCACGTCACTTCCGCCGCGTCATCCGGCTCTGGGTACCAGCGGACTGACCGGTGGCCCTGGTGGATCGGATCCGGGTTACAACGACTACCCGTCAATCTATCCGCCGCCACCGCCGCCGCCGCCACCACCGCCGCCGCCGCCGCCGCCGCCACCGGTGCCGCCGCCGCCACCGCCACCGCCACCACCACCGCCGCCGCCGCCGCCGCCACCACCGCCGCCGCCGCCGCCGTCGAGCAGCACCAGCAGCACGAGTACGAGCACGAGTTCCAGCGGAGTCAGTTCGTCCACGTCTTCCACGTCCAGCTCCACGTCGACGTCGACGGGCGGGACGAGTGGCGCCAGCAGCACCGGTGGGACGAGTGGCAGCAGCTCCGGCACATCCTCCAGCACCTCCGGCACCAGCGGCGCATCCAGCACCAGTGGAGCCAGCAGCAGCAGCGGCGGTAGTTCCAGCGGCACCTCAACCTCCACCAGCGGCGCATCCAGCAATGGTGGCGCGGGTGGCGGACCGGGAGGCCAGACCAGCAATGGCGGAGGTGGTGACAGCGGCGGAGATGGTGGCTGATCACTAACGTCTGAAGCCTTGAGGAGGTGTCGCGTAATCGTGCGCGGCACCAAGACGGCTGGTACGCACCGCAGGACGATACACAAGGACATACCCATGGCCGCGATGCACACGGTCCGATCCCGAAGCCTTCGACTCCGCTCTCGCCCCCGGGCTTTCACGCTCTTTGAAACCATCGTGGCCATGTTCGTGGTGCTGATGGGATTGCTGGGCATCATCGCGACGTTCAGCGTCGGAATGAAGGCGCGCGTGATGGCGCAGGAACTGTTGATCTCGCAAGAAGTGGCGACGATGTGGGCCGACTGGGTGCGCTTCAGGCTAAATGACACCAGCGCCGGAACGCCCAATCGACTGCAGAGCAGCGATCTGAAGGTCGGAGCGAGCGGCGATTTCTATCTCGATAAGAATCTCGGCAGCGGCAGCATTCATGTCGGTGGAGGCAACAAGGCCGATCTGCCGACCTACCAGAAACCCGTGTACCAGGGGTACACGTGGGAGATCACGGCCATCCGCGATGGCTCGGGCAATGCGGGCGCGATTTATTCCTATAACCCCCAGTGGATTCCTGCGAACGTCACCGACTTGACCAACAAGGGTGGAAAGCTGATGGATTGGACGCAGCGAAAAGACGGCGGGCCCATCTTTCCTCCTGCGATCGGTGCGCCGCCCAAGGGTCTCACCGACATTGAATTGACGATCCGCCACAACGGCCGGCCGTACGTATTCAACTACACATTTTCTGGCGTGGGTTTGAAGTACTAGAAACAATCTGAATCGCTGCGGCGGTGCTGCGTTTGTGTTTGGATTTCGCGCTGACAGATCAAGGAGCGTCTCCCGTGCAGAGTTATGGTAATCCCGTCCTACAACGCCGGGGATACACGCTGATTGAAATTCTCGTGGTCTCTGCGATCAGCCTTTTGTTGATGACCGTCATCGCGTTCATTTATACCAGTTCATTGCGCGTCTATCAGGAATCTCAAGGCCTGGCGCTGGTCTTCGAAACGGCGAAGCTGATCAATCGCGACATGCGCAACACGCTGGGTTATTGCGTGCCAGTTCCCGGCAATTCAATTGTGCCCCAGACCGTGAAATTTCCTGGCAACCCCAACGCCACCAACGCGACGCTTGATCCCTGGTATCTGGAAACCACGACTTGGGGCGAACTGCCCAAGTCCACGTGGATGACCAACGATCAGAATTACGACGTGCTTTTTTCGGGCGCCCAATTCCGCTCGACGATGCAACAACCGGATGGCTCGAATCGCAGCGGGCTCTACAAGGGGTGGCCGTCGTACGACAACATGTCGCAGTGGGGCTACGCGTATTACAATTTCGCGGCAGGTGCTTCCAACGGTAACTACGGCCTGCGTACGTACTGGATGCCCGCCTTTTTTGGCCGCCGTGACTTTGCCAACACAGGTAAGTCCATGTCCGGTGGAACCACGACCGTGATGGAGGCCAACGACATTCGCGCCGGGTCCTGGGGTTGGCCGCGTGCAGATTACCGCATGGACGTGGACATCGATCGCCCCAATAAGCTCAATGCCAAATCCTTGATCAACAGCGCTGCCAATCAGCCCACGATCGCTTGCTGGTTTTACGCGGAGAATCGCGTCTACAACAGCCCGTACACGCTGGCGCTCGACAATCCCAATATCGTACTGGTCAGTTTCAAGTTCGCTCAGAAGCAGGCCGTGGCCGGCTCCGTGAGCAAGGCTGGCGTGACGACGCCTTATCAGCCGGAAACGACCCAGTTGTCGATGCTGCGCCATTCGATCGGCGGGTTCGATCTGGCCAATGCCGGCTTGCTGCGTTCCGACGAAACCACTGGCAGCATGATTCGCGCGATCAAGATCACGCCGTACTATATCAATCCCGGATCGAATCAGTTGGAAGAGATGACCGATGCACAGCTCAACAGTACTCAGCAGAACGGTTCGACGGTGGACGGTTCCAACACCTCCGCCAACGGTAACGTGGTGCCGCGCTGCTTCGACGTGGAATACAGCCTGCGCAACCCGTTCGGCACCAGCCGCTACGATTTTGCGCTGCGCGTGTACTGCCAGACGAACCCGCAGTAAGTGAGTTGAGTTGGGACAGTTGAAAGTGGAACTCTGAAGTTGGCGGAACCGGGCGAGAAACAAAGGACGCATCCATGAGAGAATCCAGACGCGAAGCGGGAGCGGAGAAAGGGGCGGCAGCACCTGCTGCTGGACCTGTCACGCCTGTGACGATCGGAGGAAGATTGCGCCGGATGCTGCGGCGCGCGACGACTCCCTCGCGTGGCTTTATTCTTGTGCTGGTGGTCGGCGCACTGTCGGTGCTGACAGTTCTGGGTTTGTCGTACACCGAACAAAGCCGCGCTGATTTGCTTGGCGCCAGCAACGGTCGCGATTTGCTCGCCGCTGACGGACTGGCGGAAACCGGATTTCAGATGGGCCTGCGCATCCTGGCCGATGATCGCAACGTCTGGTCGACATCCTCTGTGGCCTGGAATATGGCACAGGACGGAGTCGGGCACACTTCGCGCTGGGGTTACAACACCAATTACGATCTGCCGGTCAACGCCGACCAGGACGCCGCCATGCCGACGCCCAGCGGCGTGCAGCCTACGCCGCTTCCAGCCGGCCAGTTAATGGGCACTGCCTTCAACCGCCGCATCGTCAAGAACTATCTCGATAGCTGGCAGACGATGATTTGGAACGAAGAGCCGTTTAACAACAATCTCGGCTATGCCTATTCGTTCAAATTCGATCCGAGTGCCGCGGCCGGCGGGTACAAACCGTCGAAGACCTATTACAATCAGCGTCGCCCGGCCGACGAGCGAATCATGCTCGACACGTGGGCCTTGCAACCGTTGGCGCGCACCAAGCGCTTCAAGGTTCAGACCGGCCTAAGCTACGGCGTGGTCCAGATCAGCATTTCACCGCGCGATGGCGCGATCAATGTCAACGACGTCTTCGACCCAGGCACCAACCGCGAGCGCTGGGGTTTCCACGACTGGAATTATTTCAACGGCACAGTGAGTACCGATCCGCTTGCGTCACCCGACCGCCGCACACTTGATTACATTCTCGGACGGCGTCCCGAGTACGCCACGCAGCATGCCGAGTATTGCTCCTACGATGGCACCGGCAAACGTTTTGCGGCAGCTACCGACCCCGGACCGACGTATGTTTCGGATTCACTTTACGATAAGTATCGGCACGTGGCGAATGAACCGTGCGGTTCGATCTTTACTGACAATGGTGTGTACAATTTTCGCGGCATTGCCGAACCCAATGGCCGCACGTACGCGACGCCTGCCGGCTGGCCGCTGGCCAATCCAAAAGCGCCGATCGCGCCCTCGTCTTCCTGCTACGGACGACTGACGAAAATCAATTCCGTTGAGCCCCTGATTTTCTACAACGCCAACTTGATTACCTACTATCGGTACAATTTCGAAGCACCCCGCTATCCCTGTTATGTAGCGATGGCCGGCCCGAGCATGCGTTACGACGGTGGCAGTTCGACCTGGCTGACGCGCTCGGGATCGGGCACGTTTACCGATACCGCCTGGTGGCCGACTGGCCGCGGTTGGCGCACTCCGGCGTGGAACGGCAGCGACATTGTGATTGGTCCCAACGGACCGACCTATGGCATGAATGCCGACTGTCTCTTTCAGGGCATGGGCTTCGACCTCATCAATCAGTCGCGTGGAGGCGTGGGTGTTACCACCTCCAACGACCCGAAGCTTACCACCTTTGACGACGCCTTGCCCAAACCCCGCGTGGTCTACAACGGTGCGGGCATGTACGGGCATCCAGTGCCGCATTCGTTTCAGCATCACCCCATTGCCGCGGTGCAGGGCGGAAAGTTCTGGACCGATCTACAGGCGAACTGGTATTTCGGCGGTTCTCCGGGCTACACCAACAAGCTCGGCCGCTGGCCGGATGAAGTTCAAACGGACCAGTGGGCGTTCCTGGGCAGCAGTTACGACAGCATGGGTATCGGCACGCAGTGGATGCCGCCGACCTGTCACGTCTGGATGCCCGGCTTCTACAACGGCAACGGTACGCTTGATCCCTACGAAGTCTCGTGTGGACTGCTGACCAGCCCGCGCAATATGCCCCCGGCTAAACCTGCTGCCACGTTCACGCATCCGTTAAATAAATGGGCTGACGACATGGGCATGGGCAGTCCCCACTTTGCCTATGGCAACCAGCGCAACATGATCCGCGCCTTTGGCCTTCAGGAAAACTGGGGCCCTCCGGGTTCCGGCAATCCCGATAACCGCATGTACGACGCGGTCAACATCAATGTCGCGCCGTACGAAGTGGTTTACGGACTGCTGACGCCCGAAAAATTCCCGTCGATGCTCAATCGCACCGTGGTTGCGCCGCATCTGCATTGGAAGTCGCGCTACTTCGACGGCGCGTACGACAAGATGGAAACCTTCGCGCGCTATACGCCGACGGGCGATCCAATGAAACTAAGTGCGCATTTTCCGAACTTCTATCCTGACGCGCCGTATATGCCGATTACGTCATCGGGATTGGTGACCGACGGCTTGCCTCCCGCTGTGTTGACCGCCGGCAGCTTGCTTGTTACCACGCCGATCAATTTGGGCGTGGGACCCGGACCTGCATTCAAGCCCAATCAAATGCCCTATCGTTTTGGCAGCGTGGACTACAACGGTTACTTCGAAGAATTTAAGGTCGACGACACGCTTCCGATTCCGACCGTTACCACTCCTACAAACATCGCGCAGATGAGTCTGCCCGCGGCCGGGCAACCCGCACCCAAGGCGCCAAGAAATACGATTACGACGCCCCCCAAGTCCCCCTACTATTGCGTCATGGGACCGGCCCCATTTAATTTTTCAATTCACAAACACTACGAACCCCTGGATATGGCCGACTGGGTGTACAAGAAACAGGCGACGTGGTATCCGCAACAGGTGAATCCGCCGGCCGCCTATCCGATGAATTATTATCAGCCGAATGCTGGATATAGAAACAATGTCGGCATGGTTCTCAACCGCATGGATTTTCGCACGCCTGAACCCGCGCAATATTTTAAGATTCGGCAAAGTGCTGCGAGGCCCGGGAAGTTAAACCCTGACCCTGCCGATAAGGATGACTTCGACTTGTTTCCGTATAAATCGGGTACTGGCGAACCCGCGGAAGACGTCTTTGTCGATTGCCATTACGACCTGAGCCTTTCGCCGAATATCATGAACGCGTCGGATCCGAATGTAAACTCAGTCATGATGTGCCGGAAAGTCCATGTGTCCGATTGGACGGATTGGTTTGCGCAACGTAAATGCACCATCGATCTCCTCTACGGAGATTCGACTCACCCGTATGCTCCGACGTATCCGTCCGGGCAATACAGCAATACAGTGACGGCAATCGACAAGACCTCCGGCATTGACTACAGCTATCCCGATGGTCGCAATTTCAGTTTCCTCGACGAAAACGATGGCAGCCTTTGTCGTAAAAATCCGGTGGCGAAGCCGCATCCTCTCTACGGCGTTCCTAATCCGGACTACATGTTGCAATACCCGGGTACATTTCCGAGCTATTACTGGAGCGATCAGTTCCGCCGGTACTTCCCGGTTGAAGGCGGACCTCCTGATTTTTCACCCGCGGATCCCGCCGCGACGCCTCCAAAACCCGATGGCATTGGCCTATTGGCGCAAGGTAAGGACAAGGATGTCCAGGACTTCAGCCTCTATGCGGCTAAAGACACCTACTCCATGCCGCCCGCACCGTATTTGAAACTGGTGGATGACGTGGCGAATCTTCGCATGCCCTTCGTTCAGCCCAACGTTTCAGTTCCCAAGGGCGACTTTCCGATCTTGAAGGCGCCGTTCGTTCCTGGGATCAGCAAAGACGATGCTTGGCGCATCACGCGCATTGGCCGCAAGTACCAGGAGATCATCGCCGATGAGATCATGGACTATCAGGTCAATCCGTGGTGGCCTAACGCCAGCGTTCACTTTACTGAGATGGCTGTGCCGATGGACCTCAATGTCTATCCTGCCGATTTTCGCCCGAAGGGTTGGTTGGAAACTGCAGTGGCTGGGTTCAGCGGGGCATTTGCTGGATTGAATGTCCTGAACGATGCGCCCAAGTCACAAGGCAGCATCAGTTGGGGCGCCTACCATACCTATCAAGATCAGGATGGAATCGAAGAACAGGTTCCCGATTATTACGCGTACTTTAATCGTTTCTGGATTCGGACCGCGCACACATACGCCCGCAATACGCCCACCGCGTTTGGGTATGGCCCGGGGCAGAGAAACAACGACTACCGGTGTGGAATTCCATACGGTGCTGCGAATCTCGTGGAGGCCCGCGGCAAATACCCACAGACTTACCAATATTGGGGTGGTTTCTATAATAGCAAAAATGCGTTGGATCTGGTGTGGCAGGACAATATTCGAGACTTCCCTGAAAATACGCTCGAGGATCAGCTCGGCGGCGAATTCCGCTATATTACGGCTGCGGCGAAGCCGATGTTTGAATTACCGCCGGCAAGTCCCGGCCTGCCCAATTATTCAGCGGCCTATCCTCCAATTCTGGTTCCCTCTGCGCAGATGAGCGCTGCTCCGGGCCGCAATCATCCGTTCAAGAATTGGGCCGACTTCGTGGCCATGCTCGGCCACCTTGTTTACCGGTCTCCGATGACGGTGATCCATCCGGCCCAGGCGTGGGATGCCCGCGATGTTCCCGTGGAAGACGGTGTTGTTACGACCAATCGCCAGCAGCGCATTAAATGGGGCATTCGCGACCGTATACTTGGCGTGGACGCATGGGAAGTCTGCCACGGCAATTACGCCGATCCGCGCAATAAGGGGCAGTTCTTTGACGGGTCACAGATCGCGGCGGGCAAGGGACAGCCAGCCTTGGCCGATGCTCTGCAGGGCTACTATGGTTACAATTTTGGCACTGATACGCTGGTCGTCGGCATGGGGGGACGCAACGCCTCTGAAGCCATCGTGGCCATCGACGGCTTCTGGCCGATCAGTGGCAATCTGGGCGTGTTCCATGATCCGCTGGGCAAGGTCGTGGGCGGTTCCCCTCCCGAGGCGCTGCTCTATCCTGCGCGTCCGGCGGGGCACTTCGCGGATAATACGGGTAATCCGGATCCGGACTTTGAGTGGAAGCGCCGCATCGACGAATGGCGCGGTTGCGACGCCTCGGGTTTACGCATTGAACAACAGTATATCAGTGAACGTGCAGCCAACGATATCCTGGTCAGTCTGAGCAACGGTCAGATTGGTCCGATCGACTTCGATGGCGACGGTCACATCACGATGACACGAGCGGCTGAAATTCCGAATGCAAATGGAGCATCACAAGTACCCACCGAGACCGCAAAGGGTTTCTGGCCACTTTATCCATACAATAAGAGCTCGGGGTTAAGCATCGTTGAATACCACAAGCCCGATTACGTTGCTGGGCCGTTCGGTTGGGGCGTGTTTGATCATCCCAGTGATAAGGCTCATTGGAGGCAGGCCGACAAGAGCGAGCACATTACCAACTGCGTGACGCTGCCGATCAAATTCCGCTCGAACACGTTCCGCGTCACCGTGGCGGTGGAACTGACCGACTCCAAGTTCCGCAACACGGCGGCGGTGCACAAATATTCGCGCGTTTACTCCCGCGTGGTAGGTCCGCCGGCCGGGAACAGCAAGGTTCACGGACCCTACACGGGCGAATTCATTCTGCACGGCAACCGCGCCATTGACGGCGTCGATCCGGAAGGTTCGTGGCTGGGCACGGATTTCGGATCGGAATGATCTGGAAAATGTTTGGAGGCCTGAAATTTACAGGGTGTTCAGGCTGGGCAGAACGACGTAAACTGACTAAAAGTACGAGCCGATCGTGGCGAACAAGCATAGTTGTGGGTGGATGGGGTGTACGAAAGGAGTTCGCATGTTACAGCGGGGTTCGCTCCGGGGAAGTCGGCCTGGATTCACATTGATCGAACTGCTGGTGGTGATCGCGATCATCGCGATTCTCATGGCGTTGCTGGTGCCGCTGCTGGCGTATGCGCGGAGAAAATCGCGCGAAACGGCGACTCTTGCGAACATCAAGAACATCCGCATGGCGCTGGATAATTACTCCATGGACTGCGGCGGTATTTTCCCGATCGGACCCACGGGAAATGGTGCGGTCTACGACAACGGTTCGGGCACGTACAATCCTGGATTCTACCAGACCCATTGCGCGACGCCTCAAGGCACATTGGCCGACGGCTCGGAAGACAACAGTGCGCTCACCAAAGTGCTTGTAAACAACAAGTATCTCGTTGTAGGAGCTACAAATTTAAACTCGGTCGGCAGCTTCATGGATTATTTCACCAAGCCGCTGATCGTGCGCTTTGTGGTCACGCAGTCGCTCGACGGGGCGGGTAACCTGCTTTCGGACAAGTTGACTCAGCGTAACTATGTCTGGTCTTACGGCGTCGATCACCGCAATTGGGTCAACGCCACGGCCGACTATGTCAACCAGGGCTTGCCCAAGTACGACAAAGTGGAAGTCGACAACATGGAACAGCCGCCGGTACCGACGGACGACAACCTGACGAGCTGGAGGTAACACGTGGGCTTCTTGCCTCGGTCCTTGCTGAAACGGCGCTCGCGCCACTCATCCGGCTTTACTCTGCTGGAAGTGCTGGTGGTCATCGCGATCATCGTCTTTCTGTTCACCCTGATCGCCACGGTCGCGACGAAAGTCCGCGACCGCGCGCGCATGTCGCGAACGAAGTCGCTGATCAAACGAATTCACACAGTGATGGATGCTTATCGTGCTGTGTACCGCGAATATCCTGCGGGCGCGCCGCTGTACCCCGACACATGGCCTTCACCGTATGTTCCTACCGGAGTTGTGCTCGACAAGAGCATCGTCTATCGCGGGATGGGCATGGAAGATGGCACGTTCAACCGTGAGGACTTCGACCAGGCGACGGGCAACATCTTCGTCGATCCGTGGGGTCATCCGCTCATGTACCGCAAGGTCGCTCCGACGCAGATGCTGATCTGGAGCTACGGGATGAACGGCAAGGACGAAATTGGCCTGGGACAGATCTGGGATGACAAATTGAAGGCGTATTCCGGTGGAACGGGCGGTGGCATGCAAGAACGAATGGGCGATGATATCTCTCAGAACGACATGGATTACTAACGTTCCAAGGTCGTGATCGTGCGCCCGACGCCTATGCCAAAAATTTCCCTGAAACGCCGGATAGCTCCGGCGTTTCGCGCCATTGACAATCGGCCGAGACGGCCTGATCATGAAAAATCTTAGCGACAAAATCGCAATTCGAGCTCATTTTCGGTGCTCACGTGCGTCAAAGAAGTTGTAAGATAAAGATCACCCCGATTGCGGACGGTGTGAGACCGAGTATCATCGAGTTGGAAGTACGAAATGCTTCAGGGAGTTGGACATGCGGAAGTTGGTCGTTAAGGGCGGGGCGATCGAGCAGGAGTATCCGCTCATCGACACCACGATCATTGGTCGGGCCTCTTCCAGCAACATCCGCCTCGAAGGCCAGAAGGTTGCTGACGAACACGCAAAAATCAGCAAGACCGGCCCCAACATTTTCGTCGAAGACCTCGATACGCCCCACGGCATCACGGTAAATGGAAAGAAAGTCGCTCGTTGGGCGCTGAAAAAGGGCGACCTGATCGGCGTTGGTGCCATCACGCTGCTCTATGACGAAGACGATAAACCGGATCCTGTTCCGAAGCCCAAGGCACCGCCGATTCCCGAAGTACTGAAGAGCGCCGCCAATCTCACGCCGGTGAAGGCGGTCTCTGCGGGCAAAAGCAAAGACAGTTTGCCCGCTGTAAAAAACGGCAATGGAAATGGAAATGGAAATGGCGCGCACGGCAAAAGCGCTGCAGCGTTGCCGGCTGCCAAACCTAAGGATTCCATCAAGCCGCCGGATTCCAAGGCCGCTGAAAAGCCCGCCGAAGCCAAAGCGGCCGTACCGAAGCCTGTTGAACCCAAGCCCGCCGCGGGTCCCGCCATTCCTTCGGCGAAAAGTTCATCGCTCATGACCGCGGTGTTGAAACCCGGAGGCTCGGGACGTCAGAACAGCGCCAACAGTTCCCAGTCCCTCAATGCAGTGGCGGTGCCCTCCAACTTTAATTCCGGAAACTCGTCTCGCATCAACATTGGCGCGGAAAAGCAAGGCGCGGGAGGGACGGGAAATTCTGGAATGAGTTCTCCGCGCATGAACGCGATTGGCGCGGGGGCAGGCGCGGGTGCCGGCAATAGCAAATCGGGCATTCTTTCGGCTGCAGGCGGAAAGTTCCGGCCGGGTCTCAGCAGCCAGTTGCAGATTCCGGGCAGTCCCAGCAGCACCAGCGATTCCAGCAGCCGTAATCCAGCCATGAATGCGGCCAGCTCTGCTGCACTAATCGCGCAGCGCATGTCGAGCTCGTCTCAGGCGATTCAGCCGGAAGCTGCCTCCAACTCAAAACTTCCCCCGCCGAAAGTATTGATGATCGCCGTGGGAGTGCTTGTTTTTATTGTGTTGCTGATGGGCGCCATCCTCATCGCCACGCTCAGCCGCGGCAATGGACCAACCAGCGACGAAAAGGCCGCGATCCTGCGTCTCCAGGCCAAGGGCCCCAAGGCTTCCGACGATTTGCGGCTGGTCACGCAACGGCTCCGCGCCATTCGACAAGTCAGTGACGTCCACGAGATACTCGGTGAGCCGGACATCAAGACAACAGGCGAGATTACACTCTGGGAGCCTCAGTCGGGCACCATCAAATATCCCGGCCCCGGTTTCATTGCCTACTATATCAGCGACCAGGGCGAACCGTCAGCGATCGAAGAAAATCCCGTGGCTAACATTTTGCTGTTCATGGTGGACAATACCAAAGTGGAATTCATGGGGCCCCGGAAATACGCGCGCTTCCCGACGGGTCCTGAAAAGAAAGTTGAGACGCACACGACAGAAGGGGGCGAATCCCAGCCGGTTCAGGAAAATCCCTCGCCGGCGTCCCTCAAGAATAATTCCCTTCCACTGCCGCCTGCCCTTCCACTGCCGGAAGACAAGCCTCCGACGGCACCCAAGCAATAGCGCGACAGTCTCCAGTCAAAATCCGATCGTAGGTCGGAGAATCAATTTCGGAGATCGCACGGCAGTCGAATTTCAACTCGTGCGCCGTTGCCGGATTCGCTATCAAACGTGAGTTGCCCGGAATGCAACTCCACGATCTTCCTGCAAATGCTTAATCCCAGCCCCGTGCCGCGCTCGCCCTTGGTGGAAAAGAACGGCTCGAACAGCCGTGCTTGCATCGACGGACTCAAACCGCAGCCGTTATCAATTACGGACAGTTGAATTGCAGACATGCGCCTTTCGACCGTGAACTGCAGTCTTGGCGCTGTCGTTGCATGCATGGCTTCGATGGCATTTCTAAAGAGATTGAAAAGCACCAGTCGCATCCAATGCGCGTCCGCAGTGCAATAACGTGCGGACTCTTCGATTTGGCATGAAAAGGCAACGGGCCGCGTGGGAGCAGAAGGTGTTACGTCCCTCCAGACGGCTTCACTTAAATCCTGGAGATCCACCTGGCGCACGTTTAGATCAATAAATAGACGACGTTGCGATATTATCATAAAAATATAAAGTTTCTTGCGAACAGGTCAAATTGCATAGTGTTTTAGCCTCCAAATAAAAACATTTAAAAGTGGTAGAAATAAATTGCAGATAACAATATCCAGATATAGTATTAGCGTGTCTACGCAGGATGTTGATATGGGAGTATGAGGATCCGACCATGGGCAACGCTTCTTCGGGCAGACTTTGGATTTTAGTCATTGGGCTACTTATCGCCGCCGTTTGGATTGGAGCGAGGTATTCGTCCAAAATTCGGCCAGCCTCAAGCAAGGAAGGCGAGCCTCCAACACTGATCACGGGCGATTCCACCCCATTGGCCGAACCCTCAAAAAATGGTCCGGAAGTCAGTCCGGCACTCGTAGCTCGTGGAAAGTCGACCTTTCAGGCGCAATGCGCTACCTGTCATGGCCTTGATGGTGCGGGAAAGGGTGAAGCGGCCTACCTGCTGAACCCTAAGCCGCGCGATCTGACGAAACGTTCCTTCCGTCTCGTTTCCAATCTAGAAGGGGTGGTGCAGGTAGACGACATCTTTCATACTATTTCGAGAGGAATGCCCGGGTCGGGAATGCCTTCGTGGGAGATACTTCCCGAGCAAGACCGCTGGGCCGTTTCACATTATGTAAACTCGCTCAGCCGGCCAGACAAGCGCATCCCAAAGCCGATTCCATTCGGCGTTGAGCCGCCTGCGACTCCCGAAAGTGTGCTGTTGGGAAGAAAAGCGTACGAGACCGCATGCGCCGCCTGTCATGGCGCGGATGCGAAGGGAACGCCGCAGCAACCTCAATTTGACTCCGACGGCTATCCCACCAAACCGCGTGATTTGACCCGTGGCGTGTTCAAAGGCGGACGCGACGGAAAGCAGATATTTTCGCGAATCGCTGCGGGAATGCCGGGATCGCCGATGCCGTCACACATGACGACCTTGGATACAACCATGATCTGGAATCTCGTGCACTACGTCCAGAGCCTCTCCGATCCCGCGGTTGACGAGCGTAATGTGCAGAAGTTCAAGACGTTGACATCCAGACCGAGCACACTGCAAAACCTGAATGATCCATCGTCCGAAGCCTGGTTGGCGGTACCCGCGACTTCACTGGCGCTGATGCCACTGTGGTGGCGCGAAGAGCGGCCTGAAACGATTGAGGTGAGAACCGTTCACGATGAAAAGGATCTCTATGTCCGGCTGTCGTGGAGCGATGGGACACATAACGATGAACAACTGATCTCGCAGGGATTTCGTGACGGCGCTGCGGTTGAAGTGGCCAGTGGCGAAACCCCGCCGTCATTCGCGATGGGAGCCAAAGGTTCGTCGGACATTCGAATCTGGCACTGGAAGGCCGACCGCCAGGCCGACGTGGCCGGACGGCGCGATGTCCACACGGCTCATCCGGACATGTATGTCACGACGTTTCCTGTTCTGGAAAAAGACAAGTCTGCCAGCGAATCGATGGGCGTCGATTTCGGCGGATTACGCGACGCCACGAAAAAGGAAGCTCAGAAATCGGACAAGACCTTCCTGACTGGAATCGGCGCCGGCAATCCGGTCTCGCAGTTTAGTGGCTGCCCCGTCGAAAGCTTGACGTCTCACGGGCTGGGGACGCTCGACCCGCGGCCTATTTCGGATCAAGGCGTCGACGCCAAGGGGGTATGGGACAAAGGCAATTATTCGGTTGTGTTCCGACGGCCATTGCAGCAAAGCGGAGATCATGCACTAACGCTTAAGGCTGGCGACAAGATCTTTATCGCGTTCGCTGTCTGGGATGGAAGCGCCGGCGACCGCAACGGGCAGAAAAACGTGACAATCTGGCAGTGCTTGCAGATTGAGAAGTAAGCAACGTGACAGCTTGGAGGTGCCGCGATGTCTGAGAATTCAATCAATCCCGATGCACCGAACACTCCTGCTTCAAAGCCCGGATCGGGCGAGAATCCGTCGCGGCGATCCTTTTTGAAATGGTTAGGCCTTGGCCTGGGTGGCGCGCTTCTCGCTGAACTGGGCGGAATGCGGATGTTAAAGGCCCGTGACGATGTTGACAATCCGCTGAAATTCTACCCCAATCGCGGATGGGAAAAAATCTATCGCGACCAATATGCGTACGACTCCAGCTTCGCTTTTGTCTGTTCGCCCAACGATACGCACGCCTGCCGTTTCAAAGCGCTGGTGCGGAACGGCGTGATTGTGCGGATGGGCAATGAATACAACATTGAAAAAACCGCGGACATTTACGGCAATAAGGCCACGGCGGCTTGGAATCCCCGGCAGTGCGCGAAAGGCTACACCTTTCATCGCATTGTCTATGGTCCCCATCGCTTGAAGTTTCCCATTTGCCGTAAAGGCTGGAAGCGGTGGGCCGACGATGGCTTCCCCTACTTAACGCCGGAACTTCGGACCCGTTACAAGTTCGACTCCCGCGGCACTGACGAGTTCGTGCGCATCTCCTGGGATCAGGCGTTCAAATATATTGCAAGTGGACTGGTCTCGGTTGCAAAGACGTATTCAGGCGACGAGGGCAAGAAGCGGTTGCTCGACCAGGGCTATCAGCCCGAGATGGTTGAGTCGATGAAAGGGGCCGGCACGCGATGTTGCAAATTTCGCGGTGGTATGGGCCTTCTGGGAGTGATTGGAAAGTATGGCATGTACCGAGTGGCCAATACACTTGCGTATGTCGATGCCAAGGTGCGCGGCATCGAAGACGAGCAGTCGCTGGCCGGACGCTGCTGGTCGAACTACACGTGGCATGGGGATCAGGCTCCGGGACATCCATGGGTCCACGGCTTGCAGGCCTCGGACTGTGATTTCAACGATCTCCGTTTTTCTAAACTGATCATTCAAAACGGCAAGAATCTCGTCGAAAACAAGCTCACCGACAGCCACTGGTTCATCGAATGCATGGAGCGCGGCGCGACGCTGGTGACCATCTCGCCGGAGTACAGTCCGCCGGCCACGAAATCCGACTATTGGATTCCAATCCGGCCATCGACAGATGCTGCACTGTGGCTGGGCATTACGAAACTCATGATCGACAACAAGTGGTACGATGAGAATTTCTTAAAAGCATTTACCGACTTCCCGCTGCTCGTGCGCACGGACAATCTGAAACGGCTGCGCGCCGCGGATATCATCAAAGACTACAAGTCGTCGCTGTCGCCCGAGGGCTACAGTTTCAAAGTGCAGGGCTTGACCAAGGACGACCACGCCAAACTGGGCGACTTCGTCGTCTGGGATAAGAAAACGAATTCAGCGCAGCCTGTCACCCGCGATGAAGTCGGGACATTCTTCGCCAAACGCGGAATCGATTCGGCGCTGGAAGGAACATGGACTGTTCGAACCGTCGACGGCAAAGACGTCGAAGTCAAAGCGCTCTGGACGATGTACATCGAGAACCACCTGAAGGACTACGACCTGCAGACGGTCGCGGAAATTACACATTCGCCGGCTGATTTGATACAGCGCCTGGCAAAGGATCTCGGCACGGTCAAACCGGCTTCGATTCACCAGGGAGAAGGGATCAACCACTGGTTCCATGCAACTGAAGCTAATCGTGCCGCCTACTTGCCGCTGATTTTGATGGGCAATATTGGACGCAAGGGTGCCGGTTGCCACGCATGGTCTGGAAATTACAAAGCTGCTCTCTTTCAGGGTTCACCTTGGACGGGTCCTGGGTTTAAGGGTTGGATTGCCGAAGATCCGTTCCGTGTCAATCTGGATCCGAACGCCGATGGCAAGGACATTCACGCTCACGCGCACACGAAGGACGAGGAACCCGCTTACTGGAATCACAGTGATCAGGCTCTGATTGTCGAAACTCCGAAGTACGGAAGAAAGTGCTTCACCGGTGACAGCCACATGCCAACGCCGACGAAATCGATGATCTTCACAAATGTGAACCTGGTGAACAACGCCAAGCACGCCTATCAGATGTTGAAGAATGTCAATCCGAAGGTTGAAATGATCGTCTCAATCGACATCCAGATGACCGCCAGCGTCGAATACGCGGACATCGGCCTTCCGGCAAATTCATGGGTCGAGCTTCAGGACCTGGAAGTCACGGCCTCGTGTTCCAATCCGTTCCTTCAGATTTGGAAAGGCGGCATCAAACCGCTTTACGACAGTAAAGACGACGCCGATATTCTGGCCGGCATCGGCAAGGCAATTGGAGAAGAGATCGGCGATCCGCGCTGTAGCGCCTACTGGAAGTTCATCCTGGAAGGGAAACGCGAAGTTTACCTCCAGCGCCTACTCGACAGCAGCACCACGACACGCGGCTACAAAGTCAAGGATATCATGGAGGGGAAGTACGGGGTCAAGGGATCGGCGTTGATGCTCTTCCGTACGTATCCGCGAATTCCTTTCTGGGAGCAGATTGAAGAAAGCCAGCCCTTCTTTACCGATACCGGACGATTGCATCTGTACTCAGACGATCCCACTGCGATTCAATGCGGAGAGAATTTCATCGTCCACCGCGAAGGCCCGGAAGCGACGCCCTACTTGCCCAACGTGATCGTCAGCACTAATCCATACGTGCGGCCCGACGACTTCGGCGTGCCGCTGGACGCCGAGCACTGGGATGCGCGGACCATTCGAAACGTTAAGCGCTCGTGGGAAGAGACGCTAAACACCAAAAATTTCCTCTGGGAGCGCGGATACAAATTCTACCTGATCACGCCCAAGAGCCGACATAGAGTGCACTCGACCTGGTCGAATGTGGACTGGCACCAGATTTGGGATTCAAGCTTCGGCGATCCATTCCGATCCGATAAGCGCGCGCCCAGCGTCGGCGAGCATCAGATCCATGTCAATCCGGATGCGGCCCGCGACCTGGGCCTGCATGAAGGTGACTATGTCTACGTCGACGCCAATCCCGCCGACCGGCCGTATGTCGGCGCGACGCCGGACGATCCGTTCTACAAAGTCGCGCGCTGCATGCTGCGCGTGAAGATCAATCCCGCGTACTCGTACAACGTGGTGATGATGAAGCACGGGACGTACATCGCGACTGAAAAAAGTGTTAAGGCGCAGCAGACGCGCCCGGACGGAATGGCGCTCACGGCCGACGGATACCTTGCAAACTTCCGCTTTGGCTCGCAGCAATCGCTGACCCGCAATTGGCACATGCCAATGCACCAGACAGACACTCTCTTTCATAAGAAGAAAGTACACATGTCCTTCTTGTTCGGCGGCGAAGCCGACAACCATGCCGTGAATACAGTCCCGAAAGAAACTTTGGTCAAGATTACCAAGGCCGAAGACGGCGGTATGGGCGGAGTGGGCTTGTGGCTGCCGGGAGCGCAAGGCAACACGCCTGGCAGTGAAAGCGATTTGATGAAGCGATACTTGGCCGGCGGGTTTCTCGGCGACGTGTGAACTACGCTTTAGGAGAAGGGCCATATGCCTTACGAAGATCCGGATGCAGAAGACCCGATGGAACTGATGGGCGTGGAATTGCCGGCCACCGAAGACAACGTGGTGGACATGATCGCCTGTTTTGCGGAGGAATACGCCCGCTTGGGATTCACCAGCGATCAGATCCTGGATCTGTTTCGAAATCCGTCGTACCCACCGGCGTTCCACTCAATGCAGCAGGTTGGCGAAAGCAAAGTGCGGAGTCTGATAGCGGAAGCAGTGTTCATCTACGGCCGACGCGAGGGTCGATAACATGTCAAAGGTTTTCAATTGGCAGTTGGGGCGGGAGATGGACTACCCCTACGAATCAGCGTACCCCGAATGGCAATTCGCATTCGTGATCAATACCAATCGTTGCATCGGTTGTCAGACCTGCACAATGGCGTGCAAGTCCACCTGGACGTTCTCAAAGGGCCAGGAGCATATGTGGTGGACGAACGTGGAGACGAAGCCGTACGGCGGATATCCACAGAATTGGGATTTAAAATCGCTCACTTTACTGGAGCAAAACAACCCGGGAGAAAACACGTGGACGGGAAAACCGGACGATGCCGAGCGTTCGAAAAAACCATACGGGCAGTACGACGGCAAAACGATCTTCGAGCCGACACCCAAGATGGCGGCTCCCAGCCGAGTCCTCGGCTATCTGCCGACAGAAGAGGAATGGCGCCATCCCAACAAGGGCGAGGATACTCCGCCTCAGAAGGAAACGGGCAAGCCGATGGCGTGGGACAAAACGGGTGAAACGCTGCCGGTGCACAAGACCTGGTTTTTCTACCTGGCGAGACTGTGCAATCACTGCAGTTATCCCGCGTGCCTGGCCGCGTGTCCACGCAAGGCAATCTATAAGCGCCCCGAAGATGGGATTGTGCTGATCGATCAGGAAGAATGCCGAGGCTACCGCAAATGCATGGAAGCGTGTCCGTACAAAAAGATCATGTACCGCCCAACGACACGTGTCTCTGAAAAGTGCATTGGCTGCTATCCACGCGTGGAAGGCACGGACCAGGAGCATCCGGGTATTCCGCTGGAAACGCGATGCATGGCGGCCTGCATCGGACAGGTTCGAATGCAGGGCCTGCTCAAGCTAAATGCCGACGGTGACGTGGCGGAGGATCGCTACAATCCGCTCTACTATCTTATCCATGTCGCGAAAGTCGCGCTGCCGCTTTACCCGCAATTCGGAACGCAGCCCAACGGATACTATATTCCACCGCGCTGGGTGCCGCGCGCGTACCTCACGCAGATGTTCGGCCCGGGAGTCGACCGCGCCATCGAGCGATACAGAACGCCCGACAGGGAGCTACTGGCCGTGCTGCAACTCTTTCGCAAATCAAACCAGATCATCTTTAAATACAAGATCGAACCGGGACCCAAAGTGTTCGAGCGAGAGGTGAACGGCAAGCATTTCGAAATGTACGACGACACCGCAATTGCCTACGGCAAAGAAGGCCAGGAGATATTCCGGACGAAAGTGGAAGAGCCCGTTTACATACGCCCTGCAGTCCATGCCAATTCAATTTAGTAAGGAGCATGCCAGATGAAAACGTCAACATTATCTTCCGACGTGGAATTGGCTGCGGCGCGTTCCCGACTTTATGGAATGTTAGCGGCGATCCTGAAGTATCCGGACATTTCGCTCGTGGAATTCGTGCAAGACCACGCCGCGTGCGCAAGCGTTCGCGATGCCGCGGCCGAAGTCTCCGCACGCCAGTCGCCGCGGCTGAGTGAAGAAATTGAAATTGTCATGGCCCACTTCCGCAGAAAAGCACTGGTGGAATTGGAAGATGCGTATCTGCGAACATTCGGCGCCAGTCCGCGCGGTCGGGTTACAGCATACGAATGTGAATACGGCAGCTCGGAGATCTTTCAATTCTCAAGTGAACTGAGCGACATCACCGCATTCTATTCAGCCTTTGGGCTGTGTTCCGGCGATGGCCAGGAACGCCTCGACCACATCTCAACAGAATGCGAATTCATGCGGATCTTGTGCGCCAAGGAAGCCCATCTGCTGTCCGAGGCTGATCGGGCAGCAGCCGAGCATCTTGAAGTAACGCGCGACGCGCAGAAGAACTTCATGCACCATCACCTGGGCCGCTGGGCGGCTGCGTTTGCCAGACAATTGACGGCTGCCGACCCCGACGGTCCATACGGAAGCGCCGCCCGGGCTCTCGAAGAATTCATCTTGAAAGAGTGCGGTCGTTGGTCCATTTCCGTTGGTCCGGCATTTTTACCGCTGCGCGAAATACCGCCTGCCGACGACCCCAGCAACTGTATTTCATGCGGCAAGGCCGAAGGACTTCCGGGACAGATCCCTGAGTCCAGCCCGGAAGAACAGTCTGCCGACTGAGGGATCGCGACGATGCATACACTGGTTGACCCACGGCTGACCGAGGAGAGCGTGTTCCTTGCGCTTTTGAAAAACGCGCCAGATCCTCGCGCAGAATTGGCGCGCTACCATCGGCTGGCCGATGAAATTTACAAAATATCGGACAGCGAGCTGCGAGAGATGGAATTTCAGAAACTCCATCGCGACGTCTTCAGCCGCCTTCGGTTGAACGAGCATATCGAAAGTGCGGCCGACTACTTTCCGGACCTCAAAATACGGCTGGCGCGCCTGGTATTGGTCTATTCGGAGCGGCGCAAGGACGAGGATGCGGAGCTTTTCCATCACGTTGTGGACGGCTGGTCATTGGTGTTTCGCGTGCGAGCGGAAACGCTGATCG
The DNA here is from genome assembly GCA_038227875.1 of Planctomycetota bacterium. Lineage (GTDB taxonomy): Bacteria > Planctomycetota > SZUA-567 > H5-PLA8 > H5-PLA8 > JBBRPR01. The sequence continues at coordinate 14,869 of JBBRPR010000053.1, read as the reverse complement.
ATCCGAGGGCGTTTCGCCGTATTGCGCTCCACGAAATGTCACACGCCAGCGACATGCTAAGCCCCGAATTTGGATACGTTCGATCCACTGGAGACACCCAGCACAACGCACAGCAACGCGATATGGTTCGCGATCGCTTCCGTTGCTTGTGGGACATTTGCATTGATGGGCGGCTAAATCGGGAAAACGAGCAGCCGCTCCAGCGCCGGGAAGGGCATGAACTTAATTTTCTACGGCACTTCGGTGTGTCCAAACTGACCCAGACCCTATTCTTCCGATTATGGGCCGTGCAAGTTCCGGCGAAGCCCACTGGCATGAGTTTGATGATGGCGGCAGGCGCACCGGAAGCGCTCTGCGCACTCGCCGGCGTGGAGGTGGCAGTCCCCGCGCAAATGGCGGACATCCGCTCGTTCACGGCCATGTGCCCGCTTTGCCAATGCCCGACGACAGATTGGGTGCGGGACAATACATTGATTCCAAACGACGTGATTCTTTCGATCCATGCTAAATTTCCAGACTGGACGTCAAGTGAACCGATCTGCCGCCAGTGTGAAGAGATGTTTCAGGCCAGTTTGAGCGTTGTCCCGTGAGCGGAGCGGCCATGATTGCGAACACAGAAGCGACCTCGCTTGTCAGCCTGCTCAAAGGTGCCGCGATACCAACCATCGTAGATACTTACGATCGGGCCTTTACGTATCTCCGAATTTCTGTAACCGACTTATGCAATCTCCGCTGCGTCTACTGCATGCCAGAAGAAGGTGTTGCGTGGCTGCCGCGCGAGGAGATCTTGCGGTTTGAAGAGATCATCAGCGTTGTCGAGGCCGCCGCTTCCTGTGGCGTGCATAAGATTCGGATTACCGGAGGGGAGCCGCTTATTCGGAAGGGTCTTTCTGACTTGATCGCGATGATCGCGAATGTTCAAGGCATCACGGATTTGTCGATGACGACGAATGGAACATTGCTTGCGGAACACATCGAAAAATTGAAAACGGCAGGCCTGCAGCGCGTGAATATCTCACTCGACACACTCGACCCGGAGAAATTCAAGCGCATCGCCCGGCGCGGTGAACTCACGGACGTTCTCGACGGAATTGCCGCGGCTGAATCTCAGAACCTGCATCCGGTGAAATTGAACATGGTCGTTTTGAAAGGAGTCAACGACGACGAAATTGAGGCGTTTGCCTCGTTGACGAACACGCACCGGGTGCAGGTACGTTTTATTGAGGTGATGCCTGTAGGTGAGGTTCGCGATTGCGCGGCCATTTCCAACCCTGGAACGCATACCGCAGGCACGGAAGTCCGTTCGCGAATAGAAAAACGATTTGGAGGGCTACTTCCTGCTTACACAAATGGGCGATCGAGCGATCCAGCTCGGTTGTGGAAAATTCCGGGATCGACCGGAATGATTGGCTTCGTCGACGCAATGAGCAGCGCATTCTGCGCGCGGTGCAATCGGCTCCGGCTTACGGCTGATGGGAAATTGAGATCGTGCCTCCTTCAAGGCGGTGAGGTTGATGTACGTTCGATCCTTCGCTCGGACCAAGGATCCAAATTGCGACAGCGGCTGATCGCTGCGTTTCGTCATGCAGCCTATGAAAAACCTGAATTTTACACGCTTGGATCCGGCTCAGCGCCGGGCGCAATGAATCGCATTGGAGGATAAGTCATGGAACTGGAAAATCATGCCCTTCTCGCGCGTACCCGTCATGCGCTCGACGAAATTCGCCCCTATTTGAAATCCGATGGCGGCGACGTCGAACTCATTGGAATCGATCAGGGCATTGCTACGGTTCGCCTCACAGGGCACTGTGCGGGCTGCCCCATGTCGACGCAGACCCTGAAGGCCGGCATAGAGAAGCATTTGTGCGCCAAGGTTCCGGAACTCGTTTCAGTCGTACAAGAGGGCAGGCCCGCCATTCAAACAGAAATCGCAGCAGCGTTGAAATCCGCAGCACCGGCGCACTCTCATACCGCAACGGCCGCATTGCGGGAGGAGCACGCTCGCACACGGCGCACTCTCTCTCAACTGGAGTCCGCATTGCAAAACCTAACGGCCTCGTCGCCGGCAGGTTGGCAGAATGAAATCAAGACGATTCGACTTGCTCACGCGTATCTCGCCACCACTTTTGTGGAACATATGAATCTGGAAGACGAAATCCTCTTTCCGCGCTTGCTCCCGTTCGTGAATTGGGGACGGCCAACTGTCGTTTTGGAGTACGAACACCGCAACCTGAGAACGGAAATCGAGGCCATGAACCAAGCTATTCAAAATGTGGAGACCGCAGGACCGTCCACATTGGTTAGCATTGCCGGCCAGCTGTGCAGAAAAATTCGAGACCATCTTTTTCGTGAAGAGAATACAGTTTTCTTCGAAGCGGATGCCGTGCTTGACGCCGACACCGTAAGTTTGCTTGGCCAGCAGAACAGGAAATCGTGCGCGGTAAGTATCTAAACTTTGGGGGATTCAAGCTTCGGCCGGATATCTCTTCCCAATTATTATGGCACTGTCTTCTTGCGGCCACTAACCTGCATTACTTGAATGCGTTGCAAGGGAAGCTCTTCGATCGGAATGCTTCGCCCGTGTCCAGGGCGGTTCCCGTTGCGCAATCGATTGTATTTTGCATCGTTGGCGGCCTTCACCGAACCTTTTTCCCGCGCGTCTTCCACTGGCGCGAGCGTGCCTTCAATAATCACGGAGGCATAGTCGCTTAGATCAGTTGTAAACGTGTCCGCCTCAAAACAGACCTGATTGTTTTTTTCCAGAATCGACGCTTTGCGGCCTTTCATGGGAAGGCGCAAATAGAGGGTTCCAGCCAACCAGCAGAATGGCATCGGAATGACGTAAGGCTTGCCTTGTGGGTCGGCCATGGCCAAGCGCCCGATCGGCGCCCGATCAAGTAGGTCGTGAATTTCAGATTCGGACATTTCGACCATGGGATGCTCCTTGGAATTCCGGCGCGGCGATTGTTAATCATCAGCCTCCAAAACAAAGATTATCCGACATTACGGGATATGTATATAGAAAGCTATTGATTATTCGATCTAGCGCGTGTATTCTGTGTTCAAGGTGGTCCTAAAAACGTTTGGAGATAATCCGATGAGAGCACTTGAATTCGAGACCGTTGGCCAGCTTGTCGCGGAAATACCGGCGAGATCTCGCGTGTTTGAGCGATTGGGAATCGACTATTGTTGCGGCGGCAAGCGGCCATTGAACACGGTATGCGCTGAGAAGGGACTCAATCCGCGCGACGTGGTGCGAGAGTTGGAAACCTGCGAAGGCGCTCAACAAACAAGCCAACACGATTGGATTCATGCATCGCTGACTGCGCTAGCCAATCACATCGAAATGACGCATCACGCTTTCCTGAAGGTCGAACTTCCGCGCGTTTCGGCATTGCTAGCCAAAGTCGCGAAAGTTCATGGGGCAGAGCACCCGGAACTCAAAAAGGTGGAAGTGGTCTTCCATCATTTTCGCGCCGAGCTCGAACAACACATGACGAAGGAGGAACAGATCCTGTTTCCCATGTGCAGGCAACTTGAATCGGCATCTGTGGCCCCCGGGTTTCATTGCGGCTCGATCAGCAACCCGATCAGAGTGATGGAAGCCGAGCATGACGCGGCTGGGGAGGCCATGGGTGCATTTAGAAAGCTGACGAACGACTATAAGCCGCCCAAAGACGCATGCGGGTCCTATCTGGCTATGCTGGAGGGCTTGGAGCATATAGAGTCGGACATGCATCAACACGTCCACAAAGAGAACAACATTCTCTTTCCGCGAGCACGAACTCTCGAGGAAAAATTGAGAAAAGACACAAACGGGGATGGCCGATGATCCAAGATCAAAAGTCGGCTGAAAGTCCGTCCAGGGCTTGCGTGATTGTAGTCAGCGATCGCGTGCGGAACCCCGACTACGTGGACCCGACCGGTCCAGCGGCAGCAGAGTGGTTGCTGGACCGCGGTTATAGCGTGCCTAATGTGATCGCGATAACGAATGAGGCTCCGCGGTTAGTTCAAACTCTTGAATCGCTCCTCATGGAAACAGAAGTCATTCTTGCCTGCGGAGGAACTGGTCTGGGGCCAGGCGATATCACACCCCAAACACTTGAGGGATTGTCCGATTACTGCATCCCTGGAGTAGGCGAACTGCTTCGCATGGAAAGCATGAAATATTCCCGCAATAGCTATCTCAGCAGATGTGGTGGCTTTGTCAGAGGCGGACGACTTCTGCTTGCTCTTGCAGGCAATGCCAGGGCTGTGCTGGAACAGCTTTCAATTCTGGAAGACTTGATTCCCAACGCGCTGCTATCTATCCAAGGACGATGCAAGGATCGACGGAAGACGGCCAGTCTCTAATATATTCAGATATGAAACTATTTTGACAGCACTTCGGAAATGAGTAACATAGCGCTTTGATATTGTTTAAGTAAAGAGGGTGTTGACATGATTTCCAAGACAGCGGAATACGCCCTGCGAGCGATTGTGTTTATGTCTCAACACAATAATACAGGCCACGTCGCGGAAAAAATGGCTCACGCTACCCAAGTTCCATCCAAGTACCTCTCCAAGGTGATGCAGGACCTCGGCAAGGCTGGCCTCGTATCAGCACAACGCGGTCCGGGTGGTGGATTTTCCTTGGCGAAGCCGCCTTCGGCTATCACCATTTACGATGTCGTACAGTCGGTTGATCCCATTAAACGCATCGTTACCTGTCCTCTCAAACTTGCCGGACATGGCGCCAATCTATGCGCGCTGCACCGGCGCCTCGACGATGCGATTGCGTCGGTTGAAAAAGCCTTCCGAAATACGACCGTTCAAGACCTGCTGGACGAACCTACTCGCAGTAAGCCGCTCTGCCCGTTTCCGTTCGGCTCGGCCGGTACATCCGCCTCAACCTCGCCCATGCGGGACAGCAGATAGCGTCAATATGCCAGAATTTCCTTAATCTTGTCAGCTGTACCGTCGTGGCGGAGTCTCTTGGCAGGAGTGAACTATGTCGCGTTGCGGACATCGATATTGCAATCGCCATTTGGGATACCGAAACAGCAATAGTCACCCCATCATGTCGCTGATTAGAAAAGTCGAACTTCTCATTCCGTTGCAAAAATTGGCGCTGATTAGCATTGGCATTCTTGTCTCATTTAGTTCCTTTGGCATCGAAGCCGACTTAAAGCTCACGTGCACGGACAAGAAGCCGTTCCCCGTCGCCCAAGCAACGTACTTGGTAACCGGCACGGTTCTTTTCATGGGCAAGCCTCGTGAACAGAAGGTTATTGACCTCTCTGCGCACAAAGATGCCAGCGCATATTACAAAGACAAACAACTCCTGGACGAACGGTATGTTATCAGCGCAGAAGGCAAACTTGCCAATGTGCTGGTCTACGTTTTCCAAAGGAGTCGAGAATTTCACGTTTAGCCCACCCAAGGAAACCGTCGCGCTCGATCAGATCGGATATCGCATTGCCCCCCTGTCTTCGGCATCATGACGGGTCAGGATCTCGTCATTCGAAATCTCGACGATGGAGCACATAATATTCACTGTTTGTGCTCTAAGAACGACGCTTTTAATCTGGCTCAGCCGAGTCGGAATCTCACGACGCTCAAGAAATTTTCCGAAAGCGAATCCCCCTTCCGGATTCAATGCGATTTACACATCTGGATGCAGTCCTGGTGTGGCGTGTTTGACCATCCGTTTTTTTGTGTGAGTAAATTAGACGGCACCGTTGCACTGAAGGGACTCATCGCAGGGCACTATCAAATCACGGCCTGGCACGAACGACTCGGAGTACAAAAGGCCGATATTGACGTCGGCGAGGGCCTGGAAAATAGAGTTTCCTTCTCTTTTGGCCAAGAGCCTGGCGAAAAGCAACTCCCGAAGGATTGAAACACGTGACCGACATATCCTAAAACAATAGTTGACGATAGCGATATAGACAATATATTATCTGGCGTTTGAACGCAAGTCACGACGTGGCTCTTGCGCACTGTCAGCTCGGATCGGCCAGCAATAAATTCTGCGCTGCGGCTCACCCTCGTGCTGAGTCGGTCTGGGCATGGGTTGATCCCGCTAAAATTTACCAGGAGACTCCTTTGTGATTGGATCATTCAACGTTGCCATGGTCTACCCGGAATACCGCACGCCTTCATATTGGAGTTTTCGGGAAGCGCTGAAGATGATCAAAAAGCGCTCAAATATGCCACCCTATGGACTGATTTCGATCGCTGGAATGCTGCCACCGAACTTTCAAGTGAAGCTTTACGACGAGAATGTCCGGCCGTTCCACGACAACGATCTGGCTAATGCCGACCTGGTCATGGCGTCGGCGATGATTGTTCAGAAGGAAGCGATGCAGGATCTGATCGCGCGCTGCAATTCGCTGGGCAAACCGATCATTGTTGGCGGACCGCTGATTAACACGGGCTTCTCGGAGGTTCCAGGCGCCAACCACTACTACATCGGAGAAGCCGAACTGGGGCTCTCGCAGTTCATCGTCGATTTTCAAACGGGAAAGACAAAAAAAGCCTATGGGCATGTTGCGGATGTTGAAAAGGCGGAGCGCATCCGCGAATTCTTCAACGGCGACTGCGCGTTGATAGTCGGAGATCGCCCAACCCTGGCGGATATGCCCATGCCTCGCTTCGACCTGATCGAGCACGATCAGTATGCGTCGATGGCGGTCCAGTTCAGTCGGGGTTGTCCGGTCGCATGCGACTTCTGCGATATCTGGACACAATTCGGCCGCAAGCCGCGCACAAAACCCGCAGCACGGCTTCTGGCGGAACTCGATGCAATCCGAAACATCGGATATCGGGGTTCCGTCTTCATTGTGGACGATAACTTTATTGGCAACAAAAATGCAGTGAAGAACGAAGTGCTGCCGACGCTCGTGGCCTGGCAACGCAGGTCGGGATATCCGTTCACCTTTTTCACCGAGGCGACCATCACACTCGCCGACGATGACGAACTACTCTCGATGATGGGTCAGGCCGGCTTCGACATGGTCTTTGTGGGCATCGAAACACCCGACGAGAAATCGTTGCTGGCATCCAATAAAAGTCTGAATACGGACCGCAAAAATCATCAAACCGCCGCGAAGTTGCTCGCGCAGGTAGAGAAGATCCAACGTTCTGGTATCGAGGTCAGTGCTGGCTTGATCGTTGGCCTTGAGAATGAACCCGAAAACGTCGACCGGATCATGATTGAGTTCATTCAACAGGCGAAAATTCCCATCGCCATGGCCGGATTGTTGACCGCCTTGCCGGAGACGGAACTCGAAAAGCGATTGACGCGTGAAGGCCGGATGCGCAGCAGGTCGTCCGGCAACAACACGCATGGATTCAAAATGAATTTCGAGCCAAAGCGTCCCGAGGCCGAAATCATTGCATCCTACAAGCGACTGCTCCGCGACCTTTATGGCACCAATCTCAAATCTTATTTCGAGCGCTGTGACGGTCTGCTGGATCGCATCGCCGGAAATCTTGTCCGTCGTCACCGCATCAAAAATGGAGAGATGATCTTTTTTCGCTCACTCGCCCGCATGCTTCCGACACGGTACGGATGGAACTACTTCAAGTTTTTGACGAGGCGCCTGTTCAAGAATCCCCGCACATTCACCGAAGCCGTGACTCTGGGCGTCAAAGGCGCTCATCTTGTCCATATCACTCGCTGGGCCATCGAAGCGCATGACCTAGCAACGTACTGCGATCAAGTCTCGCGGCAATTTGACGAGTATTGCAAGAGTGTGCAGAAATCCTGCCACGAACGCCGCGTCGAGATCGAGGAGGTGTGTGCAAGAAAAGCCGACGTCCTGCGCGATGTTCAGCGACGCATGCGCAAATTCAAACTGGAATCGCGTGATTTGGTAAAAGCCCGTTATGAGGCGTTCGTGCGCGAGGTCCATTCCAGCTTCAGTCCACTTGAGGAATTACTGCAACAAAGCAACTACTAAATGCCCTGTTCGCGAAATCCGATGCATAAGTATGCGGGGCATGCTGGCCGACATTGAAAGTGGGGTAAATTTACTGTCCGGTTCCACACATGCGACTACATTTTTTTAGTCATGAGGTTCTCGCGACGAGCATGATTTCAACGGAATTGCTTGCGCGTCACGGATTGGTTGGAGTTGCATTTCTGTTTGACTGTACGCGTTTCACGGACACGATAACCTCGCTTTTCACGGTGCCTTGTATTCACTGAGAGAATTCCATTGCGCAAAGAGACGCTGAAAGCTCTGGGTTTGGCTGCGGTGGCGACGGGCATTTTGGTCGCTTTGATTTTCATTGGATCGCGGCGGCTGGAGCGCTTCGACGCAGCACTGGTCGCCTACACGTTCGGATCGCTTTTCGCGCTTTTTGGCGTCGTGTACCGGTACGCGACCTGGCTCCAGCGTCCGCCTACTGCCATGTTCTGGCGGCGCGGATGGCAGGTCTTTTTTATGCCCCGGCATTTCATTCGAAACGTGGGTCTCTGGGTCAAGCGGATGATTGGCGAATTTGCGCTCAATACTTTTATCTGGAAACGATCGCCAGAACGTTGGCTGGCGCATATCTTGATCATGTGGGGTTGCGTGCTGGCCGGGGCCATCACCTTTCCGCTGGTTTTCGGCTGGATCGAATTCGAATCGGTTCCGGACAAACTCGGTTGGTATCAGGTTTATGTTTTTGGATTCCAAACGATTTCGTTCGATCACGAATCGTGGCCGGCGTTTTTCATTTTTCACGGCCTGGTTTGGGCTGCGCTGCTGGTTGTGCCTGGAGTGATGATTGCCATGCGCCGCCGCATGCGCGATGAGGGCGCGGTGGCCACGCAGTTGTTCTCCGAAGATTTCTTGCCGCTCATCCTTCTTTTCGCGATCAGTATCACCGGATTATTGCTGGTAGTGAGTTACACCTGGCTGAAAGGATATGGCTATGAATTCCTGGCGATCATTCACGCCGTGACCGTCATCGTCACATTGCTGTGGATGCCCTTCGGGAAGTTCTTCCATATCTTTCAACGTCCGGCGCAAATCGGCGTGGAGTTTTACAAAGATGTCGCGGCGAGGGAAGAAGCAGAGAAGTGTCGCCGCTGCGGACATGAATATGCCTCCAAAATGCATGTGGCGGACTTGATTCAAGTCGAACGTGAACTGGGATACGACTACACGATCACCGGCAATCCCGGCGTTCAACACTTCCAACAAATTTGTCCGCGCTGCCGGCGCGTCATGCTGGCTCTGGCGCAAGGCCGAATCAAGAGTGGCGGCGAAAGGCTACCACAGCCTTTGCCGAGGCCCATGCCTGTTTACGCCAATCCTGGATTGGGTGAAGGGCCTTTGGGTGAGGAAGACGCGCGGAATTATCACGCATAAGGAAGGCAGCACACATGGCTACTCTGGCCGTAAGCGATGCATCGATCTGCGACACGTTTGGACCTCATCTATCTAGTCCTAGTGGCATGCGATTGGACGCAGGCGCAGTCCCGGATAAGTCCGTGAACACGCATTGCTGTTTTTGCGGGCAGCAGTGCGGCATTACGCTGCTGGCGAAGAACAACGAAGTGATCGGCTTCGAGCCATGGATGGAATTTCCATTCAACCAGGGAAAGCTCTGCCCCAAGGGAATCAAGCGGTATTTACAGGGCTCGCACCCGGACCGGCTAACGTGCGCATACGAACGCGATGCCAGTGCGCCGGGCGGTTTTCGACCGATGGGCTACGAAGCCGCCATTATGCGCGTAGCCTCGGAAATCGATCGCCTTCAGACGCAGCACGGACCTCAAGCCGTCGGGTGTTTGAGCGGCGCGAGTCTCACGACTGAGAAGACGTATCTGATGGGCAAGTTCGCACGCATGTGTTTAAAGACGCCGTACATCGATTACAACGGGCGACTGTGCATGGTCAGCGCCGGCGCAGCAAACAAGAAGTCGTTCGGCATCGACCGCGCTGCAAATCCACACAGCGATATTCTCAAAGCGGACGTAGTCTGGATCAGTGGCGCGAACGTGGCCGAATGCGCGCCGATCACCACCGATTACGTCTGGCAGGCGCGCGAACGCGGCGCGAAAATTATTGTGGTTGATCCGCGACTGACGCCAATCGCCCGGACCTGCGATTTATTTCTTCCCGTAAAACCTGGCCGCGATGTCGCGCTTTTCAACGGCATCCTTCATTTGATGATCAAGAATGGCTGGGTCGATCACGATTTTATTCAAAATCACACCATCGGATTCGATGCGGTGGCGCAGAGCGTTCAAGCCTGGACGCCCGACAAAACCGCACGCATTACCGGAATCTCGGAGCGCGCGATCCAACAGGCCGCCGAGTGGTGGGGCACCGCGAAGAGCAGTTTTCTGATGCACGCCCGGGGCATCGAGCACCACAGTCACGGCGTTCAGAATTGTCTTGGCGCGATCAACATCGTGCTCGCCTCCGGCCGCATCGGCCGCGAAGGGTGCGGTTACGCCACCATTACCGGTCAGGCCAATGGCCAGGGCGGCCGCGAGCACGGACAGAAGTGCGATCAACTGCCTGGCTGGCGCGATATTTCAAATCCGGCTCACCGCGCGCACGTCGCCGGAATTTGGGGCATGAATGAAGCGGACCTGCCCGGACCGGGGGTGGACTGTTACGAAATGTTCCGCAAGATCGACAAGGGCGAGATCAAAGGATTGCTGTCGATCTGCTTCAATCCACTCGTCTCGTTGCCGGACAATAATTTTATCCGCCGTATGCTGGAGAAGCTCGACTTCTACGTTGCCATCGATTTCTTTCTCAGCGAAACGGCGCATTACGCCAACATTGTTCTTCCCGGTTCGTTGCAAGAGGAAGACGAGGGCGTCGTGACCACCACGGAAGGGCGCGTCATCAAGATCAATAAAGTCGTCGATTCGCCAGGCGACGCGCGGCAGGATTGGCGGATTATTCAAGATATCGCACAGGCATTGAAACGAGATAAGGGCTTCACGTTTACATCGCCGCGCGAAATCTTCGACGAATTGCGCCGGGCATCCAAGGGCGGCGTCGCGGATTATTCTGGAATCACCTACGAAAAAATCGAACGCCAATTCGGCGTGTGCTGGCCATGTCCCTCAGAAGAACATACGGGCACGCCGCGCCTGTTCGAAAAAGGCTCATGGAATTCCGTGGCACAAGGAGCGGGTCCGTTCTACTTTCCCGATGGCAAGGCGCATTTCAATGTCGCGAACTATACGCCGCCAGCGGAGGTCACCGACGCCGACTTCCCGTTGATCCTGACGACGGGCCGCGTGGTGAGTCATTTTCTCTCCGGCGAACAGACCCGTCGCATTGCGCCGTTGGTTGATCATTGTCCGGAGCCATTCATCGAATTGCATCCGCAGTTAGCCGAGAAGCTGGGTATCAAAGAAGGTGATTGGGCGACGGCCGAATCGCGGCGCGGGACCTGCACGCTTCGCGCGCGGGTCGTGGAGTCGATCCGCCCGGACACAATCTTTGTTCCGTATCATTGGGCCGGTCGCAAGAGCATCAATCAATTGACGATCTCGGCACAGGATCCCATTTCAAAGATTCCCGAATACAAAGTCTGTGCCGCCCGGTTGAAAAAGGCCGACGCGCCCGTCAATTGAGAGCACGGTGTTCGCAGCATGTTATAAACGGGAGGACCACGATGGCCGTACCGGAAACCATGGAGTTTTTTGTCGATCCCAGCCGCTGCATTGGGTGCAACGCCTGTGTGCAGGCCTGCACGGAATGCAATTCGCACAAGGGACATTCGATGATCCAACTCGACACCATCGACCCCGGCGTATCACCGCAGACGGTTCCAGTGATTTGCATGCATTGCGATTCGCCGACCTGCGCTGAAGTCTGTCCCGCCGACGCAATCAAGCGCACCGCCGATGGCGTTGTACAATCCGCGCGCAAACCGCGATGCATCGCGTGCAATAATTGCGTGCTTGCGTGTCCTTTCGGCGTGCCAAAAATGCAGACCGACATGTATCTGATGATGAAGTGCGACATGTGCTACGACCGGACGTCAGTTGGGAAGAAGCCGATGTGCGCGTCAGTCTGCCCCAGCCAGGCATTGATGTTCGGCACGCGCAATGATCTGGAACGCTTGCGACCGAATTCAAAAGCAATCAACACGTTTCAGTTTGGCAATCAAACGATTTCGACAAAGGTCGTCATGCTTGTTCCGTTAAATGCAAAAATCGAACGATTGAATGTGATGTCCGGCCTCGACGATGCGTCGGTGTCGCACGCGATGGACGATGTCTTTGCTGCCCCTGTTGCGGAACCCGGAGAAGGACTATGAACCTCGGCGATTCTGAACGAGCCGCGACACCGGATGGAAGAACGCACGAAGCGCAGCCTGCATGGCGTGAACAATTCCCCATTGACTGGCCAAGCGACGAATTCCGTTCGCGGCGCGATTTCACAAAGATGCTGGGACTGACGAGCCTAGCGTTTGTCGCCGGACAATGCTGGATTGGAGTACTGAGCATTTCTCGCAAATCAGACGCGAGGCCCGAGCTCTTGGATTTGGGTCCAGTCGATGAATTGACGATCGGTGCTGCAAAACGTTTCGAGTACCCATCGCAGGGACATCCCTGTTTGCTGGTTCGGATCGATCAGAACCACTTCGTCGCATTCGGTCAGAAGTGCACGCATCTCTCCTGTCCGGTCATTCCCAAGCCGGAACTGGGAAAGTTTGTCTGCCCCTGCCATCACGGATCGTTTGATATCCAAACCGGTCGCCCGCTGGCGGGTCCACCGCGCCGTCCGTTGCCTCGCGTGATCCTGGAAGTGAAAGACGGCCGCGTATTCGCCACCGGGTTTGCGGAGGGCGAAGCATGAAATCCGCCTTCACTCTAAAACAGCGTTCGACGATAGTCGTATCGATTCTCGCCATTGTGCTGGTCGTGGTCGTCATGCAGCTCTGGCTCTTGACCGCGACTATGGAAGCATTCCTCGGCGGTGACGATTCTATCGTATGGCCGGCCGCAATTGCGAGCCTCGGGCTTTTCGGTCTTAACTTCGGCCTGCTGCATTTCTACATGCGCAAATTGATCGACGCCAAATCATGAACGAATCCGCCACTCCCGTCTTGCCAGCGCTGGCACGGTTGTTTCCGGGGTACTTCGCCCTGGTCATGGCGACGGGAATTGTATCCATCGGTGCGCACTTCCAGGGCATGCTTCTAGTTTCGCAACTCCTGTTGTGGTTCAATGTCGGCGCGTACATCGTTCTATGGATACTGACCGCGACACGATTTTTGAAATTCAGACGAGAGTTCATCGCCGACCTTGTGAATCCGCCAACAGCGGTCACGTTCTTGACCAAAGTTGCCGCGACTTTTGTGCTCGGCAGCCAATTCGCGCTGCTCACACCATACATGACGGTGGCATGCGCGCTGTGGTTTTTCGGCGTGGCGCTGTGGATCGCAATCACGTCGTTGTTCTTCACCGTCATTACTGTGCATGAGCCCAAGCAACCCATCGAGACGGCGCTGAACGGCGCATGGTTATTGGTGGTGGTTTCGACAGAAGCGATTTGCGTGCTCGGCACGCTGGTTTCATCTGCTTTGGGGCGAGTAGAGATTGTGCTCTTTATTTCTCTCTGCGCCTACTTCGTTGGCGCGATGTTATACATTGCGTTTATTTCCCTAATCTTTTACCGCTGGATGTTTTTTTCCATGACACGCGATACGTTGACACCCAGCTATTGGATCAATATGGGCGCGCTGGCAATCACGACGCTGGCCGGTTCGCGTTTGATCCTGACATCCGATCAGTGGCCGTTTCTTCTTGAGCTTCGGCCCTTCTTAAAAGGCTTTACGCTCTTTTTCTGGGCTGCCGGAGCATGGTGGATTCCGCTGCTCGTGATTGCCGGCATCTGGCGTCATTTTTATCAGCGTCTGCCGCTGACGTACCATCCGCAATTCTGGTCGCTGGTCTTTCCGCTCGGGATGTTCACGGTCGCCACGCACATTTTCGCAAAAGCCTCAGGATTGAATTTTCTGGAAGTGATTCCCAACATATTCATCTACGTCGCATTGATGGCCTGGGGCATTACGTTCGTGGGTATGCTGCGCTCGATCACGCGGCGATAGGTTCGGGTAATTCTGCGGTTTCCATCGTTGATTGGCGTAACACTCCCGAGAGCGTATTATCGTCTGTCATCAGTGACTGCGAAGTCATTTAGATCCATTCGGTTAGCGAGAACGCTTACCGTCGTCGCACGCTATGGACATACTGTAACGAAATTACCGAGCGGCAAGGTGCTTGTTGTGGGTGAAACGACGGCGCACGTACTTCGCCAGTGCCGAACTTTACGATCCGATGGCGGGACCGGAGTCTTCATTGTGCTGGCGATCAGTCGCCGCAGATCGCCGACATCGATTTGATCGGGAGCAAGCTCAGTCTCCGCATCTGGAGCGGAGCCGGTGGACGTTGCAGTCGTGGTGGCGATGCCACTACTGGCATCGATCGCGGCACCGGCGAGGGCCGGATAACGCAAGGCCCGGATCCGCCGTGAGACTTCTTGCGCCGTTGGCATGGGAAAAATACACGGGCTGCGAAAACACCGGCGAACGTTCGTGAATCGGCGCGAATGCAATCGCACCTGCTGAAAGGCGTCTCAGTGCTTTTCGCGACGCGTACCGGACTTAGGCATACTACCAAGTCGTGTTCTAAAGCGACATTATTACCCCGACAGTAATTTGTCTGAAAATCATTGGCAGAAGACACAATAGCGTATGGATAAACGAGATAATCGAAATCTGACTCAGACGGAACTGACCCTATTGCGGCGTCTTGCGGTAGCTGCGGTGCTGAAGGGCGAAAAGCAATGCCGGGTTGCGGAGCTTTTCGGCGTCAGCCAACAAACCCTTAGTGTTTGGATGAAAGAGTATC
>JBBRPR010000052.1:0-63268 GCA_038227875.1 Planctomycetota bacterium | reverse complement strand
GAAGTTCGCGGCGGACTTTCTCATGCCGCTGTCGTAGCCGAACGAGGCGACCAGATTTCCTGCGTAGTTAACGGTGTCCAACTGGTTTCGGTTCGTGAAGACGCGGCTTACCACGCTGCCATTTGGGTACGTGACCCCGTTTTGGCGGTTAGCGGCATCATACGCATAGCCCACGGTATAGTTGACGCTGTTGATGGTCTGCACCTCGCTGGTCAACCGCGAACCCGCGTCGTACGCACGTCCCACGACATTGTTGTAGCGCTGGCTCGTGGCCGAAGTCAACCGCGAAGCCAAATCGTAAGCGAATGTGTCGTTGAGGCTGTCGGGATATCCACGAACTTTCAAACGGTTCGCCAAATCGTACAGGTAGGTGGTCGAAACATTGGCCTGATCCAGGCGAGAAATCAATCGGTTCGCGCCGTCATACGCATAGCTGCGACTGCCGAGGTCGGGGAAAGTTTCAGTGAACAACAGATTACGCGGTTCATAAGAATAAACAGTCGGTCCGCCTTGCGCGTCAGTGATGCGGGTGAGGTTATTGTTCTGGTCGAATTGATACGCGGTGATTCCGTTGTTGCGGTCGGTGCAGGAAATTTTCCGGTCGCGTGCGTCAAAAACGCAAGTGGTGACGTGGTTCAACGCATCGGTCATGCCCACGACATTGTTGTCGGCATCGAATGATTTCTTAGTCACCGACGGTGTCGCCAGCGTGTCACTGCACTGAATATCTCGGCTGCGAGCGTCAAAGACGCAATCCTGCCCAACGCCGTTTGGATCACGCCATGAGACGCGGTTGCTGGTCGCATCGAAAGAGAAGGTGGAGACGTTCGCCAGTGCATCAATCGCCGCCAAGGCTCGTCCAGCGCCGTCCGTTTCAGACTTGGTGATGTGCCCGAGCGCGTCGGTCATCGACGTTTCCAGCAATGTTCCCGGTGCACCGGCAATGTTAGCAACCAACGTATCGTAGGTCATTTTTGTCGCATTGCTGTTTCCATCGATCGACTTGACCGCGCGGCCCACTCCGTCGTAAATCGTGACCGACTTTTCGCCGTTAGGGTTGGTCGTCTCGACGGCACTGCCGACGGAGCCGACTCCCAAATTCAGTCCCGCCAACTGAGCCGCATAGGTGGCGTCCAAGCCCACGCCGTCAGTCATGTTATCGTCGTAGACCCAACGGGTTGTCAAACCCACGGCACCTGCCGGAGAGCCCGCGTCGCCATAGATGAACGGATTCTGCTCGTCCACCGACGGTAACGGCGTCAACCACACGGTCTGGGCGACAGGGCGATGACGCGCGTCATACTTCGTGGTGGTTTCGTTGATGGTGTCCGCGTCCGGCACGTCATCGAGACAGCACGTCGGCAGGGGACTGACATTGCGCGCCCGGGAGACATGGGTGGCGTCGCCGTAAAAGTTATATTCATAAAGCGAAACCGGCCGGATCGGATTCGGGCCGCCTAGATAATCCGGAATACTGGGGTCTGCCACCACACCCAGGCGAGCACAGCACTGTTTCCAAACCTTCGTCCAGACGTTGCCACGGCCATCTGTCGTATCTTTTGGTCTGCGGTCCAGATAGTACGAATAACTTTCCGTCGCCGCTTCGGGTTTCCCGAGCGCTTCAGTCTTCGATTTCATCAAATTCCGCCCGGTGTACGCGTACGCCGTCTGAAACGCGCTGCCTTCCGTGAACTGGCGGGGCCTGATGTACAGCGTGCGGTTGCCTTGAAGGTCGTACTGGAACTGGGTCTGCGCGGCGATCGCCGTGCCGAATGCCTCGACGGTTTGCGTCAGGCGGCGGCGGGAATCGTAGCTCATCTGACCGACAAACGTTCGGCCGTCCGTCTTGCTCAGCATTACTCCGTCAGCGTCATAACTCGTATCTTCGACAAGGTACGGAGCGTTGTTCGTCAAGACCCTCGCCAGCGTCCCAATGTCCGTCCCGGCTGGAACTGCGCCCGGCACCGTCTCCTGAACTTTTCTCAGCAGGTACGGGCTGGCCGATGCGTACTTGAAGTATCCCTTGCGACCATAGGCGTCAGCCACGGAGGTGACTTCGTTGTTGGTGTATGTCGTCGTGCTGGTCAACTGGATTCCGGTGTTCGGCTGACTTTTCGTGGTGACATTGCGATTGCGATAATCGTAGCCGTACGCGGTCGTGTTACCCTTGTCCGTGCAGCTTAGGCGAAGATCATTACCCAGCGCAAACGAACACGTTTTTTCGACGCTGACAGAGGGGGCATTCGACGCCGACACGATCCGATTTCTTCGTCCCGAATTGTCATAGAAAAATGACGTCACGTCACCGCTTCGATCCGTGGTGTTCACCATCAGGTTCGCATTTATTCCCGTGCCGAAGGCATACTGGTCCGTGCTTGAATCCGGGTAGAGCACCGAAACCACCCGGTTGCGCGTATCGAACGAGTAGACAGTCGTGCGGCCTACGGCATCTGTGGCGGACTGCATTCGGCCTGTTGAATCATAGGCAAACGTCCGCACCGCCTGCGGATCACCTGGATTGTCCGGCGCTTCCTGCACAGACACCAGAAAATGATTGGTATCATATGCGTAGGTTGTCGTGTTCCCGTTTGCATCGACCGCTGTCTTAAGCAAAAACTGGTTCGCGTCTCCGGCCGGATAATAAGTCCAAGACCACGTGGCCGTCTCTGGAGTGGTCACAACATTGCCGCCTTGCAGCAGCAACCCTACTTTCTTTGTCAGTTGATTTCCATTGGTATCGTAGGTCCACTGAGTCACGCGTCCAATTCGATCAACGTATTGGGTGGGCTGCTCAAATAGATTCCGCGTCCACGATTCCGTAGTGCCGTCGCTATATCCAATGCTTGCAACCTGGCTGCCCGCGTCGTACGTGTAATTGTATTGGCGCCCTGTGGGATCGATTCTGGATGAAGGCGTTTGTGTGTACCACGCTGCGTAGTTGTTGGCGCTGCTGAAATTTAAGTGCTCGAACTTCGACTCAAGATTCGCCTGCACCGAAGCAAAAGTCCAACCCGTCGCTCCACTGATTTGCCAGTTGGTGGCATATTTGAAGTCCCAACCGCAATACATCTGCTTTAACAGCCCTTTTCCTTCAAAAATCCAATCGTAAGAATATTGTGGATGCGAAATGTTGAAATACGCGACTTCGCCATCGCCGTTGACAACCATTCGCACCAATTGGGCGGCCTGTGGCGCAATGTCGTCGGGGAGATCGTTCTGCAACGTGTAGTTCGTGGTCAGGTAAACTTTTTTCGTCCGGTGCATGCCTTCGGCCGCGGCGTCAAAATAGCTGACCACCGTGCAGCCTGAAATCGGCTCGACCGCGCGCGTGAACGTGGACTGTGTGCCATCCGGCAACTGCACTCCGGAAAGGTAGCCGGTTGTGTAGCTATAAGACACCACCGAGCCATTGGGCAACGCAATCTGACTCACGACCCAGCGACCGGATACCTGCTGCGCCAAATACGAGAAGTGAGCCTGTTTTGCGTGCGCGTCGGTTACGGTGTCTATTTCCCAAAGCCGCGCGTCGGAGCCATTGAGGTTGTCTCCCACCTGATATTGATAGGAGACCGTCACTGCATAGCCATTGCGGTCCTCGATGCGCGTCAACCGTCCGACACGCGAGCCGCTGATGGTTACAATTTGAAAGGTAAACTTCTTTCCCGCCCAGGTCGTGAGCACGGCCGTGGCCGCATTAGCCTGCGTTGTGGTCAGGTTTCCGTTGCCATCCAGCAGTCGAATTTCTTTGTGCGAATTGGTTTTATAGGCGTGATAGACGCCATCGAGCGCGTCATTGGGATTCAACGGTGAGCTATACGGACCGTCGATAAACCGCTGAATGTTGAAAATCAATGGGTCGAAAAAGTCGATGGTATTCCCTGCACTCGAATTCAGGTAAAGCTTCGCGTCGAAATTGGAAAATACTCCGGGACCCCATGAACTGTCGGTGCTTACGTCGCGATAGCGATGCACCCGGATGACGCCCAGATCGCCCAACTCCGGCCCAATCCCGTTGGCATTGCCGCCGCCACACGTCGAGCACCCGGGTCGAGTCGCGTCTGGAACATAGTCGAAACCGTAGTGCAAATGGCTGTAACTCTGGTTATCTACGACAGATGTAAGAACCGAACGATTGTCCGCAGAGGGCGACCCCACACCACTTCCGCCGCCCGAGCCGCCGGACTTGCCATCTCCACCAGCAGACGTACCCGAACTGGAAGCCCCATCCCCGCAGAGTGAGGCATAAAACCAGCCCCATGTGCCGGCATAGCAGCAATAACAGGTTGGAACGGTAAAGTAATTCTGGCATTTGACGACCGACGAGCCGCTCAGTCCTTGCTGCCCCTGAGACTCCATGAAGCCGCCACTCGTGCTGTCCAGCGCCCAAGCACTGCCTGCGCAAGCGAACAGCATCACCGCCAGAACTGTATATTTCTTCATACTTCTCTCCTTCGAGAATAGGTATTACTGAATTGATTTACTTTTTCAATGTCGATCCAGTTCCGAGTTCGCCTTTATCTTGTACATCAACTACAAACCGAACTTGCCCGGACGCCATAGGCGATCCCGCCAGCACACGAACGTCGTTGAGCGTGCCGCTGGAGCCTGAAAATGTCGCGCTGGCAACCCCGTCCTTATCCGCTTTAACCGTGACGCTGTTTAACTCATTCTCTAGAAATTTTCCCATGTCGAAAGATGTGAAGGTGACCGGATAGTTCGGCGCACTGACTACCGTCAGTTTCGTTGACTCACCCTGCTTGATTTGAACATACGTTGGCGTGGAGGGTTTGAGCTGCGGCACATTGCTGCCGGGCTCCGCTGTTAAAAAGACCCGTCCGGGTTCCACCAAGTTCAAGAAATCGGTGGGGCTTGCATCAAATTTTGCCTTATCAAACTTAGAAGTCGGTTGAATCATCGCCGTCAAACGCTCGGGATACGCATGGGTTTTTAGAGCTTCCTGCACCGACTTCGTTTGCGGGTTTAGATTGCCCGGAACAGGCTCCGCGCGCCCAAAATTCTGCGGCTCCGCCTTGACGTCCTTGGAATTCTTCGCGTCCGCAGACTTGGGCTTCTCAGCATCAGCAGCCGCCGCCGAACCAGAGATCTTCGGTTTTTCGGCCGAGCGATTGTTGTCAACGTCTGTTGAGGTCGTTGTTCCAGTCGAGCCAGCGGGCTGCCTGGAGGCTTGCGATCCCGCCGTATTCGTGCCGTTGCCCCTTGACAACCACAGGAGGACCCCGGCCATCAACGCCATGGCGATCGCTGCTATTAGAAGGGGAGTTCGGACGCGCTGCATTGAACACCGTTCCCATAACGCCCAAGCAAAACACTCGGGCGCAACGTGCTAAAAACGCTACCTAGAAAACAATATCGAGGCGTTTCTATCTCGATCTATATCCTTGTCAATCGAAACAGCGCATAAAGCGTAGTATTTACGAAAACTAAGTCTTAACCGCACAGTTTTCTCAACAGCCCATTCACCTCAAACCGATCTCACATTCGTGGCATTGCCACAGAGGGAGTTGTCCCATGCACCATGCCGAACTGACGCACATCGCTTCCCGCTACGTCCGCCGCGCCAGGCGCGAGACGAACGAAGCGATCGCCCGACTCTACCTCGAACTTTCCGACGCCGTCGCGATGGCCGCCAACTGCGCCAAGCGCCACGACGAACCCGGCATGCAGACGTGGATCGATCAGGCCGTCGAGCGCTGCGTGAACAATGGCTTCCGCATTCCGTCCGCGCTCCATACCAATTCCACCGCTTGCGCGCAGGCGTGAACGCTCAAAAGATCGCCCGAAAAAGGATCGCCTATGTATCTAAGTCTTCTGAACGGTTGGGTCTACCGCATCTGGGCTGAGCTTGTTTTCACCACGCACCCCGACGATCTCGCGACCCCGCTCGACAAGGACGAAGAGCAATGGGTTGTCTGCGATCTCGACATCTGCGCGTTCAATAAACTACGCGGCGTTGAACTCGTCCCGCTGATCGGCGGCGAGCGCGCGCTGCAACCCATCGAGTAGCGCATGTATTTCAATCTCTTCAACGACGCGCTTTACATGGTCCACGGCGAACGGATCTACATCGCCGACGCCTTCGCGCTGGCGGACTACGGCGCGTGGGCGTGGGAGGAATCGCGCATCACGATCACTCAGTTCAACCACATGCGCGGCCTATGCATGGTGGCGCTCGTGTAAATCAACCACGCAGTGGATGAATTCCAACCAGAGGATTCCAACGTGATCGCAACTGTCCTGAGTACCGCGCGCCTTTGCGAACTGGGCGCAGCTACAAATTCATTCGCACGCGCACCGGAGCGTTAACCGGACGATACGAGGAAAAACTTCATGCCTTGGTGTTTACCGTGGTACGTGCTCTGGCTGGGCAGCTCCCGCTGTCTGGCGCGCCTTCTTGCCCTCTACGGCGCGACTATAAATGAAAGATGGCATGCAGCCGATTGGGATCGGCCAAGAACGGGGCGCCGTGACGCATACAGACGCAACCATAAACCCTCTACTCGATCCCATGATCGACGGCATGCTGTCTTTTAAGATGTCATTCCCTACGACCTGAGACTCAGGCCGGACCAGCAATGGTCCGGTCTTTTTCTTTAACCGCACGGTTTTTTCAATTCGACTCAAGATCCAAACGAAACCTCATCAGTGATCAACGTTCGCTGAGCGAGCAACTTTCCTTCTAGCGAGGTGAATCATGTGAAATCCGCTACCGCGTGGACGCGCCTATCGCGCTCGCTCTCCCTCTAATGGGACCCCTGTCGACAGGGCGAGCGCGTCGGTCTGTTCATTCGAACAGCAACCCTTTGGAGGACGAGCCATGTCAGATCGATCGATCGATGTCGCCGACATTCCGGTGGAGCAAAACGAGGCCGACCGCCGCGACATCGTGAATAAAGACCGGACGCCCTGCATCCGCCTGCGTGTCTCGTACGACGAGGGCGGGCACAACTGGTATAGCGGCGGCAAAAATCCGCGCTGCATCAAGTTGGTCGCCAGCCTGATTCACAAGGGCGACGGCTGCTACTCCTGCGTGATTGGCAAGGGTATCGCCTACATGCTCGAACCCGCGCCGCGCTTCAACCGCAAGCGCCTCGAACTCTGGGCCAGCAAGATCAAGACCGACGAGCGCTATCTAAAAGCGATCGCCCACGTGCTGCAGGAGGAGGGCCGCGTGCGCGCCGGAGAGGCGGTAGCCTCCAATGGGTAACCGCCGCAACAAATCCGAACGCCGCAAGAAACGCAAGTCGGCCGGCACGAAAGGTCGGCGTATCAGCGAGGCGAAAGCCCGCATCCGCGCCCATCGCACCCTGCTCGGCATGTCAGCCTTCGGGCTCTGACTTTCAACCCAATCGCCGATCTGATCGAACACTTCATGTGAAGTGTTTCGGTCTCGGCATTCGCAAGGAGACACACCCATGACCAT
Organism: Planctomycetota bacterium; assembly: GCA_038227875.1. Classification (GTDB taxonomy): domain Bacteria; phylum Planctomycetota; class SZUA-567; order H5-PLA8; family H5-PLA8; genus JBBRPR01. Next base: position 55,827 of record JBBRPR010000052.1, on the reverse strand, counting down.
GGCCGCACTGCTCAACACCGCGCTCGAGGGCAAGACGCTCACGAACCCGCGCATCAAGGTCGTCAAGGCCCCGTCGCACGCCTTCGTCCGTCCGCCCTCGTCGCCGCAGCGCGAGATGACCGGCCGCTGGTTCGCCTTCAACACGCCGCGCAACGGCCGCGTGTCCCGCCAGGGCAAGAACGCGCTGATCGTTCCGAAAGCGTGGATCCGCGTCGGTGACCAGACCGGATACGCCACCCCGCACGAAGCCATGATCGCACCCGCCTGATCGGAAGTGAACACCGCAGTCTGTAGTGGGGGAGAAGGAGAGAGATATGCCACTAGTCCGCTTCAATGAAAGCGAGCGCGCCACAATGCTGGCAGCGCTCAGGCACTGGCAGGCTGCTATCGCCGGCCCTGATCGCGACTCAGACCAGAACGAGTCGCCCGACCCGAAGCACATCGAAGGGGGGCGCTACGCGGGATTCTTCCTCGAAGAGCAGCCGCTGTCGCCCAACAAGATCGATGAGCTTTGCGAGCGGCTCAACTCATGACCCCCGTCGACCGTGTTACCCGAGCCATGAATACGAACACCAAACCCGAGCAGTGCGATGTCGACACGATCGTCCAGCGCGGTCTGGCCGCCGGAGTCGAACTCTCGCCCTACATGCTCGCCATTCTCGGAGTAGACCCATGCGCTGCACCCAAGGCGGTCAAGGCCGCGAATCCGAATCGATTGAAGACGACGCCAAAGTCGTCGGCCTGTGCTTCCTGATCGGCCTGTTCGTCTTCGTTGCCACCGCCATCGCGGTCATCCACTGGAGCCAACATGGACGCCCCATCGAACACCCCAACCCCGGAGTATCCGGTCACCAAGTGCGAGCTGCTTGACGACAGCGGCGGCGATGCAGGGTTGAGTTGCCCGGTCTGTTTCGCCAGCGAGCGCTTCAGCCTGGAGATCACCTGCATCGCCCATGTCGATTACGCGAAAGCCCCGGGGGTATCTGGCATCTCCGGCTGCATGTACCAAAGCACCTCACCGTGTCGCTGTCTCGCCTGCGGGTTCACCGCGGCGGCTGAAACTTTCCGTGCCTCGTTGAATGGAGAACGACATCATGCCGAGCCTGCGCCAATCGGCGATCAAGCCGGACTTCGTGGAGATCTTGTTCGAGACCAAACCGGAGCGGGAGATCCTCGAGGAACTAAAGGAGAACCGTTTCCGGTGGGCGATCCGCAACAAATGCTGGTATGGGAGGAAGACGTCGCTGCCGGAGCAGTACCGATCGCTGCCGATCCAGCCGGTGGACGCAACCTCATCTGCGCCTGCGACGGAGCCGTCGACAGCGGGTGCGACATCTGCAACCCCTGACGTCCACCACACGACTGAGATGCCGGACGGACGCAAGATCGACTTCGTCTCGGCTATACACGGCGTGAGCGACGAAGCGGTCCGCCGACGGGCCATAGGTCTCCAGCAGCGGCTCGAACACTTCCGCGAAGTCGTCGAGACGGATGTCAACGCCAAGCTCCGCGAGGACTATCTCCGCGTCAATCCGGACGATGCGGACAAGGACCACTACCACAAGGGCGGCCCGTTATTCCACGAGGTGAAGGTCTCGGTGAAGAAGAAGTACGCGAACGTGGACGTCAACCGAAGCGGCCGCTTCATGGTGGACATTCACACCGAGCAGATCCACGGCATCAGAGGTTACGGCAAGGTCAATCGGGTTTCGTTCTGCACGCTCCGCGAGATCGCTGACTTCGAATGGCACGAACGCTATCCGATCCGCAAGAGCGACAAGGACCAAGGCATCGCCCCCGAAAAAGCGAAGTACAAGTTCGGCGGGTTTATTAATACCGGATCGGAAGAAACCCCAACGCAGGAGGAGCCATTGAAAACGCCCGAAACGCCGGCCGTGCTGATGCGGTTCGAGGACTTGACGTTCAAGCCAGAGATGGCGCTCGACCCGCTAGTCGGCACCCGCGAGAGCGAGTACATCACCGATGGCAAGCTCCTGCTGATCGCCAAGCACACGAACAGCAATGCGATCTTCGAGCTGATGGGCATCCCGGACCTGCCCTACAATACTTACGCCAAGTTCAAGGACAAGCAGGTCGGCAGCGTGCTCGCGAAAGTCCCGGGCGGGGAGCACCCCGAAGCCTCGATCGCGGGCTACATCCACTCCCGCGAGTTCGCTTACAAAGAAGAAGTCGAATTCTTGGTGCTGACCGCAGGCGATATCATTGTGCTTGCCAACGCACACAAGGTCCGCCTGATCCTGCGCGCGACCAAGGCGCTCGCGATCCACGTCGAGAGTCACGATCGCCCGATCGCGTTCTATGTGGGCAATGAACTGGTCGCCGTCCTCATGCCCGTGATGCAGGACGCCAGCCTCAAGGCCAAGGTCGCCGACTACGTGGCTCGCGCTTCCGCGCCGAAGTCCAAGCCGCAAGGTCCGGTCAGTTGGAAGATTGGCTGCAAGACCGCCGAGAAAGAGAACTGGACCTACAACGGGCTCCGCTTTGCCACGAAAGAGGAAGCGGAAGCGTGGGGCAAGGATCTCTCCTGGCGTTGGACCGCGCTGCACAGCTACGAGGTCCACGAGTCGGCAGACGCCGTGACCCATCGTTGGACGGATGGAAAAGCGAGAGCGATCGACGATCCCGAAACCCCGCAGGAAGCGTTGCGCCGCGTGGTCCAAAGCAGCCCGGGTCCGGTGTTCGTCGAGCAGCCGGTAGAAGCCCGCAAGAAAGTCGATATCGCCGCGCCGCCGGACATGATCACCGCGGGGCAGCCGTGCGAACCGAAGGGCGGTTATCACTCCGTCGCGAAGGGGACGCCGCAAGTAGCGCCGATCAAGGGCATGGCGCCGCTGGGTGCAGTAGCCCCGGTCAAGACGTGGGCGCAGAAGCGCCACGATGCGACGGTCGCGATCAATAAGCTCAAGGGGTTCATCAGCGAGCGGCAACTCGATGCGGTGCGCGAGGGATTGCGCGGCGAGGAGAAAGAATTCTTCGTCGAGAAGATGATCGAACTGGCCCGCATCGTCGAGAACATGGCGTCGACGGGACAGACCAACGGCCAGAACGATCAAGCGATGGTGCGCCTGCACTACTTCGCCGGCGGTCGGGCGAGCTGGTACATCACCGAGAAGGACAAGGGTTCGGCGGACGATTCGCCCGAACAGTTCCAGAGTCAGGCATTCGGACTGGCGGACCTATTCGGTGACGGCGGGGAGATGGGCTACATCTCCATCGCAGAAATCATCGCCAACAACGGTGAACTGGATTTCTACTGGACCCCCAAGACCATCGCCGACATCCGCGCGAAGGACGATCCGGTCAACCCCCTGCCGATGCCGTCCATCCACCACGACGAAGAGCCCGAAGCGCCGCCCACACCGCGGTCGCCCATCCCCATCACGATCGGTCTCGTCGACGACTGCGATGAACTGCTGGCAACGTTGCCACGATCGCAGCCCGTCCTCACGCTGGTCAAGTAGGCCCATGTCCACCAACGTGTATGACTTGGAAGAAACAATTCATTTCAACCCCGATGAGCCATCCAAGTATTACGGATGGTTCGTCAGCACGAGCAGTGAAGACATGAAGGTCGCGCACTTTAAGTACCCGGGTCAGCGTGACGATATAATTAATCGGATGAAGGCCGTCCACGGGCTTCCAGAAGACGCTCACCCGGAAGTTCTGGCCCCGCTGGCGCTGATTGAAGCGTTGGAGCCGGCGGGCAATGCTGATCGGATTATCGCGATTGAGTTGGGTTTGGATGAGGACGACTATCGCAGCAATCCGGTCTTCAAGGCTGTGCTGGCCGTTGGTGAAGAGTACTCAGTAAAGGTGCGTTGAGCGGCCCTATCTGGGAATGACGGCGAGACGGATGAAAAATTCTCCCGTCTCGCCCGTGTGTCTGAGTTTGGCCAGAATTGCATCTTGAAGTGTCCACCGACGCTCTAGGACGAGAATGAGATCCTCTCCGTCGATGCCTATTAGATTGGCCTTCTTCCCAGTTTTTAGAGAGTCAATTGCGAGCGCCGAAAACCCATTCATCGATAGAAATAAACCTCGCGTCCATTCACTTTTCTCTGACTTTCCGCGCAAAACCATAAGATCGGCAGCGTTGGCTGGCTCCTCTCGCCACCGTGCCTCCAACAGGTAAACATCCCCGTTCAAGGTGAAGGATCCGTCAATCTGCTCTCCACCTAGCTTAAATGAGGCCTTGGGATTCATGCCGTGTTCGGAAAAAAAATCGTTCAGGAATTTCTCAAGTGCAAATCCCCTCGCTCGTGCATCCGCTATCGAAAGGACGTTAAGAAATTGCGCATGCAATCGAGCTATGTCAGCTCGCTTGATTTCATTGGATGGTGTGTTCGTTGCGCCTGTCGGGGTGGCGGAGGTCGGTAGGTCCCGAAGAAAGACTGGATCGTTCAAATCGGGTATTTGGAATTTAAGCTTCTTTAAAAGTTCATTAACGCGCTGGATCTCTTGGAGTGTAACGGGTTCGTTTCTCTTGCTCCTGTATTTCATTCCTTCTCGGACGGCCATCACTATTAGCGGGCAAAAACGATCCGGTCTATGTTCGTAGGTAGCTTCCATTAGATGCGTAATTGCCGGCTGTTTACTGCCGCCTCTCCAAAAAGATCCCACGCTATTGTTCTCGGCAACATTTTGCCAAGTAAAAATAGCGCCGGATCCTGGCAAAAAAGTATAGAAAAGTTTGGATAGCTCAACAAGTGCTTGCGTCTGCGCCAACGTCAATGTGCTCATAACGATCCCCGTATAGTGATGGCAATTGTACAAGCGCTGTCAAAAAAGTCGTCTGAATTCTTAACCGCACAGTTCCCTGAAAAATCCTCAAGTTCTAAACGAAACCTATAGCTCAGTACCCGGCGCGTCTTGCGTCGGGTTGTGGCGCGGGCGTACTGGCGAAACGCTGGGCGGGCATGGAACCGTCCCACTGACCGGGTTCGAATCCCGGGCGCTACTTACATGGAGAGACGCAATGGAATGCATTCATCTTTATGGCTGCGACAAACAAACGATGGCGGTCGTCGACGCTACGGACGTCGCGGCACTGAGTGCGTTCGCAGCGGCGCGATCCAATTTCGGCGAATTCGCTTCTCTCAACTTCCCAGTCAGTGGTGAACGCGCAGCCAGGAGGGCTACCAGTGCGTGAAATTGGCCGCATACAGCAAGGATTTTTTGCAACACCGCCGCGTGTCGTGTCCGCGTTGGCCAAGATGTTTACGCCGTCCGACAAGTACGTGACCTGCACCATCGATCCCGGAAGTGGTGAAGGCGCCGCGCTCGAACAGTTCCGGAACGAAGTGGGTGGGCGGGACGTGCGCTGCTTCGGGATCGAATCCGATCAGGGCCGCGCGCGTACCGCCCGGGAACGGTTCACTCCGACGAACGGCGATTGCCTGTGGGCTTCGATCGAAGACACGGGGATCACGGGCGACTTCCCGCTGATCTGGTTCAACCCGCCATACGACCGCACGCGCGGTCAGGGTCGTCTCGAACTCCTGCTCTTCAACCGAGTCAAGGAATGGGCGCGCCGCGGCGGCATCCTGATCTTCATCCTTCCCGACTACGTGCTCGGCGATGCCAAGGCCGGGATCGCGCTGGCGATCGAACGGGAATACGAAGTACTCTCCGTCCATCACTTCCCCGAGCCCGACTACGCGATGTTCAAGCAGGTTGTGCTGGTCGGCAAGCGGCGCGAACGAGCCAAGTCGAAGGGCTCGATCGCCATGCCGGACTGGGCCAAGCCAACGACCTGGCCCGCCCTGCCCGACGACTGGCTGCAACCCAAGATCGAAATCCCGCCCAGCCTGAACATCCCGAAGGTCCGCCGCATCGCGCTCAGTAAGGACGTGATCCTAGACGCCGTCTCCCGCTCGCCGCTGCGCGGCTGTCTGCTGCGCGAGGCGATGGGTGAGGCGCTGAAGGTTGAACCGCCGCTACTCCCGTTGCGCGAGGGCCATCTGGCTTTGGCTCTGGCCGGCGGACTGTGCGACGGCGTGATCGAACAGGGCGACGATCGCTTCCTGATGAAGGGCACGTTGGAAGCCAAGATCCTGAATACCAAGAACACCGAACGGTTCAACGCGATGGGTGACAAGACAGCCGACGTCGAGCACTGGAAAACGAACTACGTGATGAACGTCCGCTGTCTCCGTGAGAGCGGCGACATCGAGGAGTACACGTCAGCCGAAGGTGAAGAGATGGTGATCGACACCAAGGCCGAGGAGGAGGAGATCGAAGCGTGAGCGCCACTGCCACCCAGGCCGACCGCCTTGCCACCATCTACGCTCAGGTGACAGGCGGGAAGGAATTGCCCGACGATCTCGCCGCTGAAGCACTTAAGCAGGAGACGCAGCCCGACGACGCGCCTCTCCCCGAACTCCACCTCATGGTGTACGGCGAGGAGAAGATGCTCGCCGATCTGCGCGCCAACCTGACCGCCGCGGTCACGAGCGACGGTTCGCTCTACTACTTCGAGATCACCTGCTCATCGGACGCTACCGCCCACGCGTTCATGGCGGCGCTGGTTGACAAGTCGAAGGAGCGAACGTGGGAAGCGCGCGGTGAAATCTTCGGACCGAAGTGGAAGAACCTCGAACTCCCGACCGGGTTCCATATCCGCGACACCCGCATGGCTATTCAAGGTTGGCACTCCGGTTCCATTCACCACGTTGCCGCGCTGGCCAAGGATGCGGACCTGATCATCGCCGACAACGACGACGTGCTGTGGCGCAAGATCCGCGAACGCTGCACCTGCCCGACCATGGTTCATTGGGGCGAAGCCATGATGCCCACGATCAAGAGTTCCGGGATCCTGATGGATGCCGAGACGTGGGGGATCGGCGACGAAACCAAAGCGTACATATTCGCCCCGGATGCCCAAGACCTGTTCGACCGCATTGTCAGTGACCACGTGCTTGAATTCGGCCTGAAATAAAACCAGCTCACTCTGGAGAACACTCCATGATCTCATGCGAAACCCCTGAACTTCTCCAAGAAATCATACGACCGCGCCGCAAAAAGCCGATCTCCGGTCTGATCATCGACAACTTCGCCGGAGGCGGCGGCGCCTCGCTGGGCCTGCGCCGTGCGTTGGGGCGCGATCCTGATATCGCCATCAACCATGACACCGATGCGATCGAGATGCACGCCATGAACCACCCAAACACGCACCATCTGTGCGAGTCGGTGTGGCAGGTGGAGCCCGAGCAGGTCACGCAAGGCATGCCCGTGGATGTCATGTGGGCGAGTCCGGATTGCACGCAGTTTTCGAGAGCGAAGGGCGCGACGCCGGTCAAGAAAAACATCCGATGCCTGGCATGGGTCGTGATCAAATGGGCCAAGCGCGTCGCCCCCAAGCTCATCCTTATGGAGAACGTCCGCGAGTTTCAGGACTGGGGTCCAGTGATTCAGATGACTGACGACTTCGGCCGCCCGGTCTTCAAGGACGGCGAGCCCGTCTGGATCCCCGACTCCACGAAGAAGGGCATCACCTTCAAGCGCTGGGTCGGACGGCTGCGCGGACTGGGTTACGAAGTCCAGTGGCGCGAACTCAACGCCGCCGACTACGGTGCTCCGACCAATCGCCGCCGCCTGTTCCTCATCGCCCGCAACGACGGCAAGAAAATCGTCTGGCCCGAACCGACGCACGGCAAGGGACGCCGGCCGTACCGCACCGCGGCACAGTGCATCGACTGGTCGATCCCCTGCCCGTCCATCTTCGAACGCAAGAAGCCGCTCGCCGAGAACACGTTGCGCCGCATCGCCAACGGGCTGCGCAAGTTCGTGATTGAATCACAACGACCATTCATTGTGGGGTTGCGCGGCCCGACGGGTTCGATTGAACCGCGCTCGGTCGACGTCCCGCTCGACACTGTCATGCCCGGTAAGACCAAGCATCTCGCCGCCGTCCACATCGCCAAGCACTACACCGGCGTCGACGGCCACGGACCGGATCGGCCGCTCGGAACCATCACCGCGAAGGATCATATCATAGCGTGGTGCACACCCGCCTCGCCCCTTACCTGGCTGGGGCCGGTGGCCAAGAGGGTTCTGGTCGACCGACCGGGATTGACAAACCTGCCCGAGCCTGCATGCCGCACGACCGCCGCGCGCTGGTAACGGCAGTGATCGCCGGAGTGGGCGGACGTCAAGCCTGCACCCCGCCGATCTCCGTGGACTCCCCGCTCTCCACCGTGACCGCCAAGAACGACAAGGCCGTGGCGACCGCGTACCTGACCCGCATCGGCCAGACCGGAAGCAACGGCGATCGCTGTAGCTCGCTGGAGTCCCCGCTGGGTACGGTGGTCAGCAAGAACGAAGACCTGCTCGTCACCCCCGTACTGGTGCAGACCGGGTACGGCGAACGAGATGGTCAGGCGCCACGCTCGCTTGACGTCGAGAAGCCGCTCGGAACCGTGGTCGCGACGGGCAAGCACGCGATCGCCGCCCCGATCCTCGTGAAATGCAACCACGCCTACGATCAGTTCCGGGGCCAGGACGTCAAGGAACCGCTGCAGACGATCACCTCGAAGCGCGGCACCGCAGTCGCTACGGCATTCCTGTCTCAATACAACGGCGAGAGCATCGGATCGGAGCCCAGTGAGCCAGCGCCGACTCAGACAGCCCAGCGCAAGACCGCGCTAGTCACCTCCTTCCTCTCGAAGATGTACGGCACCTGCCAGCATGGCCAGTCGGTAGAGCAGCCGATGCCCACGGTGACATCGGGCGGCAATCACATCGCCGAGGTGCGTGCGTTTTTACAGGTTTACTATGGCAGCGAGCACGCCGGACAAGTGCTGGACGAGCCGCTTCGGACAATCGTTGGCAAGGCTCGGTTCGGCTTGGTCACAATTGATCAGGTCGATTACCAGATCGTGGACATCGGCATGCGCATGCTCGAACCCCGCGAGTTGGCTCGGGCTCAGGGTTTTCCGGATTCGTATTTTTTGACCGGATCCAAAGCCAACCAGACCGCCCGCATCGGAAATTCTGTCTCCCCGGTAATGGCAGAGGTTCTGGCGAGGGCCAACGCAGCATGAAAACGGACGAGATCGAAATCAAACCCGAACTACAAGCAGTCATCGATCACCTCCTCCCGCCGCCAGGCATGTCCAATCCGGATAAATGGCGCGCCGACTTGGAGCACTTCGTCAAGGCGTTCGGCGACAAGTGGTGGCACTGGATGGTCGAGCACTACGGCACAAATCTGGTGGGGCCTGGCATTACGCGTCTCGCCGCGCGGGTCGCCCAGCTCACGCCGTTCGAGCCAAAGCTCGACTACATGGACGTGCGGCCTGGCAAGATGGAGGTGAGCATCTCGTTCGCCAAGCACCTGCTGCTCATCATGGTCGATAGCTTCGCCAAGATGAACGAGAAGGCGAATAACTATACCGAGTCCGAAGTCGTCATGCAATCCAGCGGCAGGCGCTTCACTGTCACCGTACGCAACAAAGACGGCAAGACACCCCACGAGCTCCGCGTCGCCGCCGAGGTGGAAGTCGCCAGACTGACGGCCTGGGTTGCCGATCTCCAGTCCGGAATGTACGTCAACTGCGTGTACTGCGGCCACCGCTACGGCCCGAAAGAAACGACGCCGGTCGCAATGGCGGACGCGCTAAAGGAACACATCGAACAGTGCGACCAGCACCCGATGAGCGTGTTGAAGCGGGAGAACGAAGAGTATAAGGCCCGCCTCGCCAAGCTGGAAAAGGGAATCGCCGCACCGATCGATCCCGAGAAGCGGAAGGCCATCCTCAAGATCGCCAAGGGACTCGCGATCGAACTCGCCATCAAGCATCCGCAACACCACTGCAATAGCGATGACGTGTTCGCCGAACTGCGCCGCCTCGGGTGCGACACGCGCGAACTCGGGAATGCGGTCGTCGGCTGCTTTAAGGGCAAGAACTGGAAGAACACCGGAACCCACAAGAAATCCACGCGCGGCAATAACCACGCCCGCGCCCTCATGGTCTGGGAGTACATCGGGCCGATGCATGAGGTGTTCAAGGCCAAATCGGAGGCGTCATGCAACTCGAACTGATCCCACCCGAAGCCGCGCAAACCCTGTTCATGCTCGAAGAACTCGGCCTCGACGCCAAGCAGATCGAAGACACGTATAGCTGTGACACGATCGGCATGAGTAATAAGGTGCGCGGCGCGGTCAAGATCTGCGACGGGTTGTACTTCGACGCCGGGCGCGGCCACTTCGGCGGGGACGAACGCCGCTGGGAAATGCTCCGCCTGTTCACCGAGGAGGAGTTCAGCCAGCGCTACCCGGACTACACGCTCTACGAACGCTACGGCGATCTCCCCAGTCCCAACTGGGAATCGGACGACGACAAGGACAAGTGGCATGGCGCCTACTGCGGGCTCCGCGTCAGCCAAGGGCGCAACGTCTTCCGCGTCGGTGCCGAAGCCGATCGCATCTTCATCCAGACCAAAGGGTACGAAGCGGCCGCTGCCGCGCATCAGGAATGGATGGACGCCGGGTGTCCCGAGTGGGACGTCTGGGTGCAGGATCACATGAGCGGCACGAGTTGGACCCGCCCGTTCAATTCTCGCGACGAAGCCCTGGCCCGCGCCAGCTTCGCCGACTTCAAGAAGCTCGGCTGGAAGCCACTGTATCAGTTCCGGGACGGCCTGGTCGCCGCGGTGCTGGTGGATCCGACTGGCGCGATCGCCGACTCATTCTTCCCGCCCGATTGCGAACGCGACACGCTCGTCAAGGCGATGGGCTACTTCATGGACGACTGGACCATCGAACGACAGAACGCCCTGCTCGCCACCGTCGGTGGACCGAAGATTGAATTCGGCGGCGTGCGCGCCGACGGCTGGCCGAACCCGACCCGCGAAGCCTACGAGCATTTGGGTGATAAGGTTCTCGATGTCGCGCACGACGAAACACTCCACGAGCTTCAACATTTCGCGGAGACCGTCGACGCGCTTCGGGAGGTCGATCCGAACGCCAACAACCCCGAGACCGGGAAACCATTCTCCAAAACCCAGAAAGAGAACATCGAGAAAGCGCTGGTCGAAATTCCACAGGCCATCCTCATCATCCTCGCGGAATACGAAAGCTACTTCGGAATCGCCGGCCGCGAGATCATGAAAGAACGCGCCGGAATCACCGCTGAAACCGCCCCCGATCACGAACCGGGCGGACAGCTACTACTTTTCTAGGACTTAGCGGCACCAATCGATGCCGCACTTTAGATCATGGATGAAATTAATACCGCTGACTCAGGGCAAACATGCGATCGTTGACGACGAAGACTACGAGTGGGTGTCACGATTCAAATGGTATCTCTTCGCATACATTAGAAATCGTAACCTTTGTTACGCAGTAAGAAACGGTCTTGTGTCGCGTGGCGAAAAGAGAGGGATGATTTCTCTACACAGGTCTATTTTAGTCGCATCCCCTGGCGAGGTTGTGGATCATATTAATGGAAACACCTTAGACGACAGGCGCAGCAACCTTCGCAAGACTGATAAGACCGGCAACAATAGAAATAGAATGAAAACACCGAGCAGTTCAAGGTTCAAGGGAGCATCTTGGCACAAGCCTACGGAAAGATGGCGCTCCTCTATCACTTTAAAAAATAAAACAATCCACCTCGGAATGTTCGATTCTGAGGAACAAGCCGCCCTTTGCTACGACGCCAAAGCGCGGGAGCTATTCGGCCAATTCGCGGCGCTGAATTTTCCAAAGGAGAATGAACGTGGTTGCCTTAGCCTCTGATCTTAACGAACTCATTACCAAGTACGGCAAGTCCATGGGCGAGGCCGCCGAGCGCGTGCTAAAGCCGCGCTTCATTCCGGGCGTCACTCTACTTCCAGATCTATCTGCGATAGAGCGTAATCGCACCAAGCGCTCGGGCGCACGGTTTGCATTCTTTCCGTCACAGATTGAAAAGGTCGGGGCGCTGCTGGAGGGATTCAAGCACTATGGTCGCACCTGGCTGATCGCAGAACCCGGCAGCGGCAAGACAGTAATGGCACTAGGTGCGGCGTGGGTGTTATTCCGAAAGAAGAAAGACTTCCGCGCTCTCGTGATCTGCCCGGGCCATCTCGTCCGCAAGTGGCGGCGCGAAGTGGAGTGGGCGATCCCCGGCGTGATGGTCCGCGTGATCCGTTCCTTCGGTGAACTGACCGCCTGGCGCGACGCCGCCGCGAAACACGCGGGACCCGCGGTCGCCGTGATCTCGAAGGAGACGGCCAAGCTGGGGTTCGACGTGGATAAGCCGTGCGCGATCAAGCGCCGGGTGAGTGACGTAGATGACTTCGGCGGGAACATAGTGCGCACGATCGCCGCCTGCCCGAAATGCAATGCGCTGCAGTACGAATTGGACGGCGACGAGAAGACGATGCTCCGCTACGACGAGTACATTCTCGGCAACTCGCCAATGAAGTGCGTGGAGTGTGGCGACAAACTTTCGACGAACGCACGCGGGTTCCGCAAAAACCCTCACATCGACCGCTACATCCAGCGCAAGATGAAGGGGGTGTTCGACGTCCTGATTGCCGATGAGGTGCACGAGCTGGCCGGGTCGGACACCATTCAGGGGAACTGTTTTGGAACACTCGCGGGCGCTTGCCGCTACACGATCGCACTGACGGGAACGCTGATCGGCGGACACGCCCGCGATCTCCACGCGCCGCTGTGGCGCATGAGCGCAGACCTTCTCCGCAAGCGCGGCTTCGATCTCTCGGCGCTCTGTGACGGCCGGCTCAGTCCGATCGCCCGCAACGAACGCGGCTTCATCGATCGATACGGCGTGATCGAAAAGCAGATCGTTCGCGGGGTCGCCGACGACTACTCCGGCTACGTGAAGCGCGGTTCGTGCGGCAGGAAAAAAGACTACAAGACAACCAGCCGCCCCCGCCCGGGCATCTCCCCCGATCTCTACAACCACTTCCTGATCGGCCGCGCCGTCTTCATGTCGCTGGCCGAACTCGGACCGGAACTGCCCACGATCGAGCGCATACTGATCGGGTGCCAGCCGTCGGAAGAGTTGCGCATCGCCTATCGCCATGTTGACTCGGCGATTGAGGATGCGATCAAAGAACGGAGCCACGGCGGCAAGGGTCCGCCGGTCCTCTCCACGATCCGCATTCAGGTGCTCGACGAATACATTGACAAACCGTGGGGCTGGGATCCCGTCATGTGCCCAACGTTCGACGACAACGGCAAGCGCAACGGCAGTGAGTTTGTGGTCCAGCCGAAGAACTTCGAGCCGATGCGGATGGATTCGAAGGACGCGAAGCTCGTCGAGATCTGCAAGGAGGAACTCGCGCAGGGCCGCAAGTGCTGCATCTTCGTGCAGTACACCGGCAAGCACAACATCCGCCCGAAGATCGTGCTCGCGCTCCAGCAGGCGGGGCTCCGGCCAGTGGAGTTGCCGGACAACGTACAGCCCGCCGCGCGCGAGGACTGGATCAACAATCACCTCGGCGAGATGGACGTACTGATCACCAACCCCAAGCGTGTCATGACGGGGCTCGACCTTGTCCAGTTTCCCAGCCTGATATGGTACCAGGTGGGCTACTCGACGCACGTGCTGCGGCAGGCCAGCGCCCGAGCGCGCCGGCCGATTCAGAAGCTCCCGTGCAAAGTCTTCTTCCTCTACTATCAGGGAACGATTCAGGAAAAGGCCCTCGGTCTCATGGGGGAGAAAGAGGCGGCGAGCCAGGCATTGGAGGGCACATTCGACACCCGCGCTCTAAAGGCAATGATGAACGGCGGCGAGAACGACGACATCATGGCTACGTTGGCGCATTCAATGGAACGACTCATCGACGTCCGAGCAGTTTGGTCAGTAGTAGGTGCTGAAACCAAAAAAATCGAGCCAGAATCCAATATCGCACTTTCCCTTTTCGACTTGATTCAAGAGTCCCATCCTACGCTGTTCGCAATCTCATAAGACGCTGATTGTCCATCCAAAACAAAATCGGCCCAAGAGATCCGCAACAGCGGATCGGGACCACTCATTGCTATCAGCAATGTCATCGCCTCCATGGGCAGCAATTGATGATGGCGAATCCATTTCAGAAAGGATTGAGACCGTGGTGGATGACTCGGAAGCATTGACCAGATTCGAACGCGAGCTCCGGCATGCGTGGGGACTTCAGGACCGATCGATCGTCTCTTACCTTGGCGAGTTGAAGATGTTTCAGAAATGGCTTGCAACGCGTGGACTTACGCTGCTAACAGTAGAGCGCGATACGTTTCTCGACTGGCGTGAATGGATTTCTACCCGACGCAAGCCTTGTGGAATTGGTGTAGCAGCGACCGCGCTCCGTGGGTTTTATACCATCACAACTTACTGCAAGTTCCTGCCAACCAATCCTTTCCCGGAAACCATGCGCATCAAGATCAAGCGGCAAGAGCCCGCTGATGTTCCGACCGTACATCAATTCCTCCAGATGCGCGAGGCGCTGGAGCGCCCGATTATAGATACCCGCGCGCTGGCAACGGACGTACGCAAAACCCTGATCGAAACGCTGGCCGGAAGCGGACTTCGAATTGAAGCGTTACTCACACTGCGGCCGCGGCACCTGCATCTGGGCGTTCGTCCCCACATCCTCGTTGAACACAGAACCATGTCGTGCAAAGGCAAGATTGCCGGCCAAGTTCCGATCAGTCCCTATTGCGCAGCCTTGCTCTCAGCATTTCTGAAGGAGCACCCCAGTGATCAAGAGGAACCTATGTTCAAGGTTTCCGATTCGGTCATCCGCAAAATCCTGCACCAGATCCAGCCCGAAGGACTGCGCATGAAGCCGCACTCCCTCCGGCACTTTTATTGCAGTATGACGTACTTTAAGAATTTCGACGGCGGAAAGAATGACATCGTTTGGGTGAGGGATGCTGCCGGCCACACGAACATCTCGACTACGAACAACTACCTCAACATGGCCAAACGCGTTTGCCAGGACGAAATGGCTTGGGCCACTTGGGCAACTGGTCAAGTTGGCAATATTGCCGCAGTGTGAATTTCCTGCAACCGCCAAATCCCGCAATTCGTGGATGATAAAAATATGGAAGATGTTTTGAATTTGCGATGGATGGAAATACGTTTTATTCCGCGCCGGGGTGGGAACAGACGGCTTGGAATGACGGTCGTAGCGGCGACACGGAATTGCCGTGAGACTTTAGGAATACTGTTGACGCAAAGTTAAAATTAAGGGATATTCTTCGGTCGGTATATTGAATTCCATTTCTCGTATAACTTTCAGGAGCGTCTTTTATGAGGATGAACTATGGCTATCACAAAATGCCCAAGCAGAATAAGTGCTCATGGAAACTCACCAAAGAAGAACTCGAAGCGGCGATTGAAGCGTTCGAGCGCAAACGACTGGCGAAAAATGACGGCGAAATTCATCGTGGGTCGTATATTTTGATGTGGAAACCCGAAGCGCCTGACCACCTCAAAAATTGAGGCTGATACGTACTCCATAATATTCAAAACCAATCCGTTCTTGCAAAATTTGCAAAATGATATTCAATTCCGCCTCGACTCAAATTACTCAAACGGAGAATGTTCGTGCCCAAGTCAAAAAAAGTTGCAGTTAAAGATGAAATGTCAGCCGCCACCACTGCTCCCGAAGCCAAGCGCCGGGGCAGACCCAAGAAGGTGAACAGCGCGCCGTCTGCCGTAGCTCCTGTGGACGTTTCCCCACCAGAACCCACGCCCGCACAGGAACCAGTTTCTCCAACGCAGCCGAAGAAGAGGGGAAGACCCAAGGGCATCAAAACCGCGCCTGAAACAATTACTCCGCCAAAGAAGCGTGGTCGTCCAGCAGGCTCTAAAAACAAGAAGAAGATGGGGCGTCCGATGGGTTCGAAGAACGCGCCGAAGGTAGGCCGTCCAAACCGCACTACGATGCCAGTCAGCGCTTCGTCGCCGCTCGATGAAATTCAACAGATAGTGCGCGCGGAAGTGGCGCGGCGGCTTGCATCAGCGTTAGCAAAGGCAACAGAAGCGTTGGAAAAGGCGCTGTCGTAGTCCGTGGTGCGGGTGGTTGAATGGCGCATCGAAGACGGCCAACCGTTTCCAAACCCGTCCGAAATCGCCATCCAGCCCCAAAGCGTCCCTTTTAAATCCGCCTGCCCCGTTCCTGAGCGTTTCTCCGCGTGTCTGGCGGCTCGGCTGGTATGAAGTCATGGTTTGAGGGGTCAAGCGCGCCACAGGCTCAGGAAACCGTTGCTACTTAATAGTCCTGACTTTCTTCGGGTCGTCAGTCCGTATTTTTTGTGGTTCCAACGGTGCTGGCTTCTGCGGAGAAGGGCGTGGCGCTGGCTGCGGTGCTGCTGGTTTCGATGGCTTGCTGTTAGCTTCCATTTTACTTCTCCATTCGCTTTTCCGTTTTCCCCACATCCAGTTGCTTTATCAACTGGGCTTTTAACGGCGCTGGCTTTTGCGGCGTAGGCTTCGATTGCGCCGGAGCCTTTATTGGTTTTACATCCTTCTTCGGTTCAGCCATAAAGCATCCCCATCCTCTATCGGACTATTCGGAAACAGAAATCGCGAGCGTCTTGGAGTGTGATGCTTTCTACCGGTAGCCGCTTACCGTTGAACTTGCTGGGATTCTTAGCCGTCACCGCGGCAAACTGCTCCTGCGCCACCAGATATGTCCCAAGATAAAACGGATGGGCCAACGTTACCTCGTGGGCCGGCCGTTCGTCTGCGGTGGCGGTATTGAACCTGCTCAGTTCCACCTGGTAGCGAGCCAATTGTTCATTCGCCGCCCTCCAGCGAACAATGCCCAGAAGTATGACTGAGCACGCAATCGTAGCGGCAAGGAACCGGGCCAGTGAAATCTGAGGGCGTCCACGACGTCTGATCGCCTTCACGAATATGGGTAAGGCAATTAACACCAGGAGAAGAACGCCCACGGCAGTGATCCACTTTTCTTGCAACACCGTGTCGGGCGGCGGCTCGGGAAGGCGAGTGCCCATCAGAAATCGCGCCGAAGGAACCAGTCGCAACTCCATCTGCATGCCGGTGCCATTGGTAACGGTTAACTTCTCAGGCAGGTTGTGCGCCTTCGCATATTCATCGATCTTCTCTCCGTTCCACAATTGATGCGATTCAACCTCCTCTTTCGCAGGAGAGGAGAAAACGCACGTCAACGCGGCGAAGAAAACCAGATACCCGGAAACGCGTTGAATGTGAGCAATCACTGGAACTTGGGAACCTTGCGCCTGCCTCTTATAGATTTGACGGAGTGCTCTGTTACGCCAACTTGCCGCGCCACATCCGCATCTGACATCCTACCCAAAAGATTGAGCTCCGCGGCTGTCCATCGGTGCCGTAGCCTGAATTGGACAAGGCCCAATTTGATCCGTTGGTATTTCACGGCCTTGTAGTTTATGCCCCACTTCTTTCCGAGAATGGAGTCGGATTCCGTCCCCAACAGCGCGTTCCGTTCCTTTGTCCACCACCCGCGTCGAAAGGATGGGATGCCCAGTTTCTTGCGCATCAAATAGATCGACTGCTTGGTGAGGCCAATCTTCTTGGCTACTTCGCAATCCCGGTCAGTGCCCAGCAGCGAGATGGCTTTCTTTGTCCAAGTCTCTGGCTGCTTCGATTTAAACGATAGGATTCCAAACTTTCTTCGGGACGCGCATACCAAGTGAACCGATACGCCAAGTTTCTTGGCGAGGGTGCGGTCTGGCATCGTCCCCAGCAACGCGATTTCGGCAGGTGTCCAGTGATGCAGCCGCAGTTCCCACTGAGAAGGAATGCCCAGTTCCCGGCGCTTCTTGACAATCTGGTAGGCCGTAAGCATGAAACTGCGTACCAGCTTCTTGTCAGGACGCTTTCCAAGCAGCGCGATCATGCTGGGACTAAATGTTACATTGCGCCGACGACTATCGGTTTTTGAGTGTTCCCGCTGAACGGCCTGTGTGAGATGGGGCCGCCACTGCGCCAATCGTTCCACCGCGACGCCTTGCTCCGCAGCAAGTTTCAGCAATTCTTTGTAGTCCATTACCGCAGTTTACACACTCCGTCGTGGCGAGTCGATCATCAACACTGTTCCCCGTCTCTTTGTCGAATTTTGTCACAGCTTCGTGGTAACAGATAGCAATAAGGTCCAGTTCTTGGATGTCGTTATCAGATTCAAGTCCCGCAGGCGCAAGGATTTGAATTTGTAAAGACTGAACAATTCACCACTTACACTTTTCGTGTCCGAGAATGCAACATTCGGTCACATTTACCTATGAAGCCAGTGTTGTACTTCAAAGCCGAAAAAACAGCCTAATGTTACACTTGCCGAGTTCCACAAAATGCATCACAAAATGAGCAGTAAGGCGAACTCTTTCGCGCGGATCGACACATACTGTGATGGCAATTCACCAGGACATCCTTCGACGAATCGAACAAATTCAGCAGGAAGGCAGTGTACACGGGCTCGCTTGTCCGTTTTAAAATCTGGAGGTCCACCAACCATGCTTATCAAATCACCACGCCTTGCGCTCGCCTCATTCGCGGTTATTGCGCTGCTGCTCAGCGCCCACGCGAGCGCGGCCACCATTAAGTGGAACTCAGCCACCAGCGGCAATTGGAATACCGCCGCCAACTGGAGCCCCGCGCAAGTCCCCGGCGCCAGCGACATCGCCGTGATCAACTTCCCCGGCACGTACTCCGTGACGCTCGACGTCAACACCACGGTGCTCGGTCTTTGCATCGGCGGAAGTTCCGGCACACAAACGCTGGCCATCTCCTCCAACACCCTGACGCTGAACGGCCCCAGCCTCGTTGACTCCAACGGCAGGATTGCACAGAGCGGCTCAACGTTCGATATCACGACCTTCCAAAACACCTTCCTGGAGAACAAGGGGACGATCGACTGGTCCGGCGGCACGATTAGCACCGGCTTTATCGAAAACCGTGGCGCGTTCAACATCCTGCCCAGCGCCACCGCCAAAGTCCTCGCCAGCAGCCTTCAAATCACCAACGACGGCACGATCACCTGGAGCGGCGATACGGCCGGCGGTGGCGACTTCGACATGCGGAACGATTCCAACATCTTAAGCGCAGGTCAGTTCAACATCACAGGCAACGCCACCGTCACCACGACCACCCCAGGCTTTGAAGGCGTCATCACCGTCAACGGTACGATGAAGAAACTGGTGGGATCACTGATGACAACCGTCGACAAGATCCTCTTCGACGTCAACGGTGTCCTGGAAGTCGATACGGGTACGCTCTACTTCACCACCAAAATCAATCCCATCCTTCCCGGCGGCACGACGCTCCTGCACGGCACGTACATCGTCAAATCGGAATTGCGCCTCAATAGCGCGAACATTGGCACATTCAACAACGGTGCCAACGTGACGCTCGACGGCGCCGGCGCGGTCATCAACAACCAAACGCCTGCCAATGCGCTGGCGGGGTTGGCCCAATTGGACGGGGGTTCCTCGCTGACGTTGAAGAACGGCGCATCGCTCTCCTGTGCCGGCGCATTGAACAACGATGGCAAAGTGGCGATCTTTAGTAGTTCCACCTTGAACCTGAGCACGTCTCCGTACTCCCAGACATCCTCGGCAGCGACAGTACTCAACAGCGGAACAATTATTGCCTCCAGTTTCACCAATGGCGGCTTTATCTCTGGCAACGGTACTCTGCAAGGCGCTGTGACCAACACCGGGCTGATCAGCCCAGGCAGCGCGCCCAGCAATCTCGGCACGATTGCCATCACCGGCGCTCTTTCCAATACCGCTGGCACGGTCGCGGTGAAAGTCAAAAGCATGTCCCAGTTCGATTCCCTGAGCGTCGGCGCGTCCACGCTGAACGGAACTCTGAACGTGACGCTGGTCAATGGCTACAAACCCGGCAACGGCGACACGATCACCGTGGTGACCGGAGCCCCGACGACCAGCGGCTCGTTTCCCACCACCACATTGGCCGGCGCGGCGTTGGTCTCGCTGAGTCAGGGCATCAGCAGTAACAATTTGCAACTGACCTTTAACGCCGCTTCCCAAGCCCTATGGCTGGGCACCACCAGCACTTCGTGGAACACCACAGCCAACTGGTCCACGTCCCTTGTACCAACGTCTGCAGACAACGTTCACATTCCGGCGACCGCTCCCAACTTCCCAGTGCTCGTTGGCCCGTCCGTGTGCAGAGACCTCTTGATCGACGGTGGCACCGGTACGCATCTGGACATGGCCACGTTTAATCTCACCGTCAACGGCAATCTACAAACGTCCAGCGCGATTGCTTCGACCGGCGGTGGCAACCTGATCCTGGCTGGTGTGGAAAACAATTCGCTGGAATCCCTCGGCGCCAATGGTTCCATCTGCCGCACTAGCATCACCGCGGCCTACACCGTCGCGAACAACGCCAATACGGTCTTCAACGGTCCCGTGACCGTAAGTGGCGGCACCGCCAGGTTGATCCTCAACAACGCCAAAGTCACCGTCAACGGCGACTACGCGCAAACTGGAAGTGGATTGCTGATCATGCAGAATTCCGCCGACGGCCTGACCATCGTCGGCAACGCCTCATTTGGTGGCGGCAACCAAACCGGCCTGCTCACCGCCGGCCTGCTGGAAATCCAAGGCTCGCTGACCACCGGCGCCCCGGCTCATTCCTTCGACGCCACCGCACCCCACACCACGCGCTTCACCGGCGCATCGTCGGTCTCCAATCCCACGTTCAATCAGTTCTACGGCAATCTGGAAATCGGCACAGGAAGCACCAGCGCAAATCTGCAATTCAATGCCGATTCGCACGTCACCGGCGACGTCTTTCTGACCAAGGGCATCGTCACCACCAGTTCCGGCACGGTCACCGCCACGATCGATGGCAACCTCTTCGATCCGCCCGGCGGCAACTGGCAGGCGGCCAACACCGTCTTCACCAGCCAGACACCCACGCTCCCACCCACGATTCTATCCAACGTCATGTTCGCGCCGTCGGGCGCGGGCACGGCAGTGCTGCCACTGGGATTCACAATCACCGGAACCAACAACCTGACGGTCGTCTCCGGCATGCTCGATCTCAACGGCAACCTCGTCGTCGTTGGAAACGATTTTTTGACGACCGGAACGGGTTCCCTGCAATCGTTCAATCAGGCCGGCGAGCTTTCCGTCCTCCACGACGTCAAATTCAGCGGAGGCGACGAAAAGGGTCAACTTCTGGCTGGACGCATCCGCGTCAAACACGACTTCCTCACCTTGGACAATGGCGAAGGAGCAGCCTTCAATGCCGATCTGGTTCACGTCGTCACCTTGGATGGCACAACACCGCAGACTGTCAATTTCTTCGTCGCGACCGAGGCATTCCAGAATCTCGAAATCAACGGCGCGTCCACCAGCGTCACGCTCACCAGCGACGCCACCGTTACCGGCGGAGTCAAGCTGCTGAACGGATCGTTCACGCTCGCCGGCGGGAAGACGTTGACCATCAATTCAGATGGCTACGGCCAGGCCGCCGGATCGCTCGTGCTCAATAGTTCCAGTCAAATCAGCTCCACGGCGCCTGTCTCCATCTTCGGCGGAACGGTCGGCGGCATCGGCAGCATCAACGCGGCGGTCAACAACACCGGCGGCACGATCACGCCGGGACTTAGCGGCTCGACCAATGAAGGCACGCTGTCCATGACTTCCTACGTTCAAGGTGCCGGCGGTTCGCTCAACGTCCGTGTCAACGCGCCGGGCACATTCGACCAACTGAGCGCCTCGTCGGCCAATCTCGCGGGAACACTGAACATCGCCGTCGATGGCTACGTCCCCAATGTCATCGACGTCTTCCACATCGTCGCGGGTTCCGTCAGCGGCACATTCACCACGGTCAACGGCACCAACATCAACGCGGCGTACGCCTTCAGCACTCAATACACCATCGGCAACGTGCAGCTCCTCGTACTTCAGAAACCCCAGATCACCAACCCGACGCTCACCGCCACCGCGCAGGTCGGCCAGGCGTTCTCCGGGTACTCTGTGCTCACCAGCGGTTCGCCGACGATCGTCGTCTCGTCCAGTCCGCTGCCCAGCGGCCTGACCTTGAACAGCGGCATGATCACCGGCACGCCAGCCGCCGGAACCGAAGGCGTCTCCAACATCACGCTCACGGCGACCAACACCGCCGGCTTCGACACCAAAACGCTGGTGCTCACCATCAATCGCATCCCCGCGTTCACCAGCGCCGCCACCGCGACGAGCACCGTCAACCAGCCCGTTTCGATCACCCTCGCCGCCACCGGTTTCCCCACGCCGGTTTTCGCCGCACTGTCCGCGCTGCCCGCCGGGTTGATGCTTTCCGGCAACACCCTCAGCGGCACGCCCACCACCGCCGGTGTGACGACCATTTCGCTGCAAGCCTCCAATAGCGTCGGTGCGGACACGCAATCCTTCCAATTCACCAGCACGACCAGCGGCCCGCCGGTGATCGTCTCGCTGGCGTCGTCGCTCAATCCCTCTCAGACGGGATCGAGCGTCACCTTCACCGCCGTGGCCACGCATCCCGATGGCGCAGCGTTAACCTTCACCTGGGATTTCCAGGACGGCTCCGCGACGGCGACGGGCAATCCCGTCCAACATATCTTCACGATCGAGAACACCTTCGGCGTCATCTGCACCGTCTCCGATGGCGTCAACTCCGTGCAGAGCACGCTCAGCCAGCAGGTGCTCGCGCCCAGTTCCGGCGGCGGTGGAGTGCCCAACATCACGCAGGGAACCACACCAGTCGTCGATCCCTTGTCCGGCCTCACCATCGACGTCACCAACAGCGACGGCGGCGTGCTGACGTTCACCATCGATGTGAATTCGCTGACCCGCGACGCCTTCAGTGTCTCCACCGATTTCCAGAGCATCGGCGGACGCAGCGATGCAGTCACCGGCACGACGGTCGTCCACAAGTTCACCGACCCGGGAGTTTACGTCGCGACCAGCACCGCCACCGAGACTGCGACACAGACCTTGAAGGGCAAGGCGCGCAAGACCGTCGCGATCAGTTCCCTGGAGACCGGTACGCCGCCGAAGTTCACGAAAAAACCGTTGAAGACCGTCATCGGCGTCACCGCGATCAAAGGTAACTTCCTCTTCAACCGCAACTCCGATGGCTCGACGCCGCAAGTGCTCGCCGATTCCGTCGCCGTCGCGCGCGCCGCCTCTGCCAAGCCCGACGTCGTGACGATGACCGGCAGCATTGAACTCCCCGAAGGCCTCGACCTGTCGCAGACGCAGGATTTCTCCTTCGGCATCGGCAACATCATCGACCAGGTCAGCGTGACCAGTAAAGGTAAGGCCGTGCTGCCCAGCGCGCTCAAACGCATCAAGGCGCTGTCGATCAAGTACCCGAAGCTGGCCAAAGGTTCCACGCTGACCACTGCCGGCCAGATCGCCAAGTTCACCATTTCGTACAGTCAGGCCGGTCTCTCCGCGGCGGGCTTCGATGCCGACGGCATCACCGGCACGCTGAAGTCAGGTGAAACGGCCAAGAGCACGCTTTCGCGCACGATTCAAGTTGCGATGACCTTCGCCGGCCAAACGTGGGAAGTGCAGGCCCCCGTCCAATTCAAAGTCTCCGCGAAAGGCGACAGCGGCTCGATCAGCGGACGCTCCGGCGGACAATAAGGAAATGTGCTTGGCGGTCGTGAGTTCAAGGTGCGGTCGTGTAAAAACAGATGGCATCGGGGATCAGGCATCGGGCATCGGTCAGTTTGTACACGCCCCGCGTTCCAAAAATGAGTTTTCGCTTCTGGTGAGTATTACGGACGGACCTTCCAAAAAGCAGATGCCCGATCCCCGATCCCATCCGTTTTTTTAGGTACACGTTAAGTTTGCACTCTTGCACTTCATATTAGTGCAGTATACGGTATCGAGCTAAGTGCATTGCAGTATCGGCATTTATGTAATTGCACTTATGTCCAAAACAGGTGTGGGCAAGTTTTTCAACCTTGACAGGTCAGCCCAGATCGTTAGCATTCCACGCTAAATCTAGAAGTGATTGAAGTTAAACGAACTCGCCGGCGTGGCTTGCGGCGTTCAATTGCAGTTGGCCGTCCTGCTTTGTCCGGGTGAAGTAAGCGGTGAGCTCTTTTTTCGAGGCGCGAACGGCGTCTTTGGAGGAATGGTAATGATGGAAGGTAGATTCGGAAGCGCTCTGCGCGTCCTCGCGGTGCTCGGCGTGGTATTCTGCTGTGCCGGCAGTCTGTGCACGACAGTCCGCGCGGAAGAAGACAAGACCGCGCAGATCGAGAGCCTCTTCCGCGACGCCGTTGACCTGTATCAGCAGGGGAAGTATTCCGAGTCGCAGAAGAAACTTCGCGACCTGCTGGCCCTCGACCCGCGCAAGGAACTCGCCGCGCGACTGGTCGACGAAGCCGGCGTCAAGATCATGGCCAAGATGATGGCCGATGTGCGCATGGGTAACGAACCCACGTACATCTGGCAGTACTACCGCCAGTACAATACGGCCAAGAAGGCCAACAAAGAGCGCATGACCAAGATGGCCGCGCGCCTGGTGGATGCCGGTACCTCCGAAGACGAACGCGCGCTGCTCTACCGCGAGTTCGCCGAACTCGGACACTACGGCGTTCCCGCTCTTGCCCCGTACCTGAAAGACGCGACCCACGAAGACCAGCGTACCTACGCCCGCATCGCCATCGCCCGCATGGGTTCACGCGCCGTGCTGCCGGTCGTCGCGCTGCTGAGCCACAAAGATGTGCTGATGCGCGAAAACGCGGTGCTGGTTCTCTCCGACATCACCCCGCTCGACCCGCGCGCCATTCCGGCCCTCAAGGCCCGCATGGAAGACGCCAACGAACAGCCGACCGTCAAGAACTACGCCGAGAAGACCATCAAGCGCATCACCGGTCTGGACACCGCCGCCTTCAAGTCCTCCTCGGAATACTACTACGACCTCGCCAACCGCTACTACCTGGACCGCGCGGGCGTGGCTGAAGAAGCCGAAGAAGTCGACAGCTACGTCTGGCACTTGAGCCCCGAAGGCGAGCTGGTTCCCGTCGCCTATCCGCTCTGGGCGTGGAACGACCAGATGGCCGAAGACATCTGTCTGCAGGGCATGACCGGCGACGCCGCGTTCTACCCGCTGTGGTCCTGCATCCAGGCCGCGCAGTACACGAAGGTCAAGGACCTGATGGACATCGTCAGCGAACAGTCGGCTCAGAACACGTTCTCGGCCGAAGAAAAGAAGGACATCGAAACCTGGGATAAGAAGCTGATCCAGACCCGCCGCCTGGCCTCCGCCGTTGGCAAGGAACACGTCAACGCCGCGCTGCGCAAGACCCTCGGCGACCTGGCCCACTATCCCGGCCACGGCCGTCTGCCGCAGGTCGGTGTCTTCCTGGCCCGCACGCTGGCTCTGCTCGATCCGAGCGGCGACCTCCTCACCCCTCCCCCGCCGGAAGTCAGCACGCTCCGCCAGGGTGGCAGCGCCACGGTTCAGGTGACCAACCTCACCCCCGTCACGATCACGACCCAGCAGGTGCCGGTGAAGGTGACCGTCAATCCGACCTCCGTCGACGTCGCCGCGCTGGAAGTCAAAGACGACAAGAAGAAGAAGGATAAGAATGCCGCGCCCGTTTCCGTCGAACCCGAAGAAAGCGCTGGCACAGCCCCGGCCGTCTCCCAGTCCGCTCTGATCAAGGGCCTGGAATGCGCCGACCTTTCCGTCCAGTACGCCTGCGCCATCGCCCTGGCCGACATCAACCGCTTCCCGATCAAGTGGATCGGCAGCGAGAAGGTCGCCAAGATCCTCGGCCGCGGCGTCAGTGAAAACAAGAGCGTCCAGATCCTCCTGGTCGACGAAAGCCAGGATGCGCTCAACGAAATGCGCGGCAAGCTCGGTGATGCCGCCGCTGGCCTCAACTACAGCGTCAGCACCGCCATCAGCGGCCGTCACGCGCTGGTCGAAGCCAAGTCCTTCCCGCCGAAAGACATCATCATCGTCGCCGATACGCTGCGCCGCGATCTGACCGTCGATCAGGTGCTCGAAGAACTCAAGGCCGATCCACGTACGCGCTACGTCCCGGTGGGCATCCTCCACGCTCAGAAGGACCGCGATCTGGTCAAGTCCCGCCTCGGCACCGAACTCCCGCTGGTTGAACGCGAGATGGCCGGAGCCGACCTGAAGAACGCCGTCGAAGCCGTGGTCGCCAAGCGCCCCGCGGAATCCGTCAACAAGCGCAAGGCCGGCGAAGTCGCCGAAGCCTGCGCCGTGCGCCTGTCGAAGCTCTGCGTCAACGGCACGAACATCCTGCTCAACGACGCCGTGCAGAACTGCGCCGAAGCCCTGATCAACCGCGCCGACCAGGTCCGCATCCCGTCGGCCATCTTCCTCGGCAAGATCGAGGGCGGTGCGAACAAGGCTCTGGCCGCCGAGAAGCTGCTGGCCGCGTACAAGGACACCAACAACGCCGTGGAACTCCGCCGCGTTGCCCTCCGTGCCCTCGGCCGCGTCCAGAAAGAAGGCTCAGTTGGTGCTGAAAACCTGATGGACCTGTACCTCAAGGCCCAGGCCGACGCCGATCAGGAAATCAAGGACATCGGAGCCGAAGCCTTCGGCCAGATCTCCCGCGATTCCAAGCTGATCAGCGACTTCGTCCACCAGGAACGCATCGACAAGGACAAGAAGGAAAAGTAAGCGATACGCTCCACCAGTTGTCCAAGACGCGGCCCGGCTTTCATGCCGGGCCGCTTCATTTTATCGCGTAGAATTCAGGTACCACAACTAATGGTAGTGGTGTACGTGTGGTACACCTTGGGACAAATTTATCCCATGGTCAAGATACAACACAACCATGATTTCAATCAGGAGTTGCCACATGCAGAAGGGCGTTCTGAACCTCACGGCGTTGGTGCTGCTCGTCTGCTCGTTTCGGGCAATGGCCGAGAACACGTTCACGCCGATCAAGTTCGACGAAGACACCAGCGAAGCCAAAACCGCGCTCTGGTGCCGGCCGAATCTGGGCACGGTGGAAACCATTCTGCCGCTCAAGACCCGCGTCTGGGCGACGAAGGAATCCGTCACCGACGGCGTCGCCATGAAGCTCTCGTTTGAAAAAGGCAGCACGGGCAAATTCGCGATCGAACAGGAAACCCCCTTCCCAGCCAATCTCGCGGGAGTCACGTTCTACGCCAAAGCCTCGCGCGCAGTGAAGCTCACTTTCTGCCGCAAAATCCCGCTCGACATCGGCACCGACTGGAAGAAGTACGACGTCACATGGGAGCAGCTCGGCCTGGACGCCAAGGCACCGAAGTTCGACTGGCAGATCGAATTCGCCGTCGACGGTCCGATCAACGAGAAAACCTGGCTGATCGTCGACCGCTTCGGCGTCGAAGGCCCCGCGTTCATCGCCGACCCGAAGATTCAGCCTCAGGCCGGTCCGGATACGCCGATCAGCAGCAAGGACATCCTGTACGGCGCCGAACATCTCGCCAAGACCGTCGAGAACCTGAAGGCGAAGAAGCCGTTCAAGGTCATCGCACTCGGCGACTCCGTGACCGCCGGCGCGCAGATGTATCGCGGCACGCCGGGAATCAAAGCTCCCGCAGGAAACAACTACCTTTACTTCGCGCATCTCGCCCGATTGCTGGAAGAGAACTTCGGTTACAAGGGCATCACTCCGGTGCAGCACGGCCACGGCGGCTGGAGCGCCGGGCAGGGACTGGGAGTTGTCGACAAGGAAGTCGTGGCCGAATGCTCCGCCGATGACCTGGTTCTGATCGAATTCGGAGCCAACGACATCGGCGGCCGCGGCATGACGCCCGACGCCTGGAAAGCCGACGTCAAGAAACTGATCGCAAAGGTGAAGACGAAGACGAGCCAGATCATCGTGCTCTCACCCACGACCGGCGGCGCCATCCCCAAGAACGCCGAAGCGATCACCAAGGCCGTGAAGGAACTCGTCACCGAAGACAACATCGCCGTCGCCGACATCACGAAGCTCTGCATGTACCGCGGCGAACCGTACGCATGGGCGCTGTTGGCCAACCAATACCACCCGGACTACATGGGCCACATCATCATCGGCGAAATGATCGCGCCGCTGCTGACGGAGAAGCACGTGAATTATCCGGAGCCGTAAGTAATGCAGATTCGCGGGGCGAACTAATTAGAATATCCGCCATGCGCCAAGAAGAAGTAACGCCGAGACCAGAATTGTCAGCAGGCAGCCAAGTGCAACCTGGTGAGCGTGATAACTTTCGTCATCCTTGTCAGTTTCTACTGCCGCTGACAATTGAACCAGTTGGTCTGCGATAAATCCCAATATTGGCGTCCCAAGCTCGATCGTTTCTTCAATCGTAACTTTTAATGGGCCTATTGAGATAGTGGGAGGCGTGTCCCTGCCTTGGTGTTTCAGAATTTTCAATCGAACTTTATCCGCGGCGTCCAGACTCGAGAAGCCAATCGCGACCTTACCCTTTTGATCAATTTGCTTTGCTAGCCATTCTGCCGCGTATTGGTCGCACTTGAGTTCCTCTCGTGCCATGTTGATCACATACAAGACGGAGTGCGTATCGTCATTATGAATGACGAGATAGTGCGTGCTCGCAGGGATCGCGGATGCGGCGCTCTCAACCGGCTCAGACATTAGGCCAGCTTGAGCAACCGCCGAATCTCCTTCTGCACGTCCGCGGGCGGCTTCGTGCCGTCGGCGGCGAGGACCAGTTCCTTCTTGCGGAAGAGGTCGATGATCGGCGCGGTCTTCTCGTGGTAATCCTTGAGACGGACGTTGATCGCTTCTTCGTTGTCGTCGGCGCGGCGCACCAACGCTCCGCCGCAGACGTCGCAGGCATTGTTCTTGGTCGGACGATGGTAAATCAAATTGTAGTCCAGTCCGCAGCGCGAACAGAGCACGCGGGCCATGATCCGTTCCTTCGTGACCTTGTCGGGAACGTCGATCAGGATCACCGCGTCGATGTCGTAGCTTTCCAGAAAGAATTCGGCCTGGCGGCGGTTGCGGGGGAAGCCGTCGAGGATGAAGCCGTAATTCCAATCGTGTTCGTCGAGGCGCACGCGGACGATCTCTTCGACGATGTCGTCGGGAACGAGGTGGCCTTCCGACATGATGCGCTTGATGCGGGCGGCGAGCTTGGTGTGCGTCTGGATATTCCAGCGGAAGATGTCGCCGACGCAGATGTGGACGAGATCGAAGTCGTCCTTGAGCAGCTTGGCCTGCGTGCCCTTACCGCACCCCTGCACGCCCATGATAATGTACTTACGCATCGGACAGCCTCCCGGCGAATGACTGGTGGTCAAAACCGACCATTTTAATCAGCCCGGGCCAAACTCAAGCGGTTTATTGTCGCGCGCGCTAAAGCGCGAGGGGTCAGGGGTTAGGGGTCAGGGGTCAGAGTTGGGTGCGAGGTTCGGCGGACGTGTGTGCTCGGCGTGTGGGCGGAAGAAGGAAAGGAACTGCAGCGCGATGTATAGGAAATCCGTGGAGAAGTTCGAAGTTAAACCAGGTCGTCGATGCAAAAACGCTAACGCGACTTGGCTCTGGCCCCTGACCCCAGGCCCCTCGCGCTTTAGCGCGCCCCGGCGACGCGCGCGATCCAACTATCGCAGAAGGGCGCGAGGTATTCGGCGAGCGTTGCGACGCACAACGCGGTCGTGGCGGCGGCGAAGACGTCCATCGTGTAGTGGGCGCGCAGCGTCAGCACGGTGAGCGCTTCGAAGATCGCGACGCCGATGCCGAAGGCCAGCCAGCCACGGCCACGGCGGCCGAGTTCCAGCGCGCCGAAGACGGCGACGGAAGTGTGGCCGGAGAAGAACAGGTCCGTCGCGACGCCATACGTGACGAGAATCGCCGGGCAGCCGGGGTAGCGCCAGATCATGTGCTCCGGCGTCGGTAGCGAGACCAGGCCCTCGCAGATCTGGCGGAGCAGAAACAGAATGAACAGGCCGATGAACGGGCGGAAGCTTTTTCCAAAGATGCCCATGAGGAGCACGTAAATCGCGAAGCCATCGATGAAGCCCGAGCTGACGATCATCAGCGCGTTTG
The DNA here is from genome assembly GCA_038227875.1 of Planctomycetota bacterium. Lineage (GTDB taxonomy): Bacteria > Planctomycetota > SZUA-567 > H5-PLA8 > H5-PLA8 > JBBRPR01. Next base: position 25,824 of record JBBRPR010000052.1, on the reverse strand, counting down.
CGGCGCGCTCATGGTCCCAGAGCCAATTGTGGAGCGGCGCGGTCAGGCGGTGCATGCCGTCGTTGATGCCCGCCGTCGGCGGTGTGCGACCGGAGATCAGCCACTGCGTCAGAAACCACGCGCCGAGAGCCAGCACCACCAGTCCGATTCGAACCCGCCAGATCGAGCGCTTCGCGTCTGCCAAATAGAAACTCCTTTTCGATATGAAGTTTTACAGCGCAATGGGCGCGGTGCGTTCCTGCGCCGTCTTTTCCAGCATGGCTTTGAGTTGATCTTCGAGCTTCTGCATCACCGGATCTGCCGCGCCACGCTCGCGGTCGGGGCTGACCTCGATCGCTTCGCCAACCTGCACCACGGCAGCCATAGGGGAATGGACTCGCGCGACATCGGTCAGGTCTTCCTCAAAGCGCTCCACGGTTTCCAGAATGCGTTCGGGCGTCGGGCGCGAGCGAATGTAGTCGGGCGGATAGAAATCGAGCTGCTGCGCGAGATACAGATCCGCGAGCTGGCGCCAGCGCCGTTCGCGCTCAACTTCAGGCAGTTCGGCGGTGGTCATGTCAGGGAGGATGGATTGGCGCAGCCGCTTTACGCGCGCGACGGTGTGCGATTCCTTCTGCCCTTCGCGGTATTCCTTTTCCAGCGGTGTAAGCAAGTGTTCGATCAGGTCGCGCAAACGCGGCGCGATTTCGCCGGTGCGGGGCGCGCCGAGGTAATCCATTTCTTTCAGCCCCAGCAACGCATCGCCGATGCGGTAGATGCGTTCGATCACGTGCTTGCCCTTGATCGGACGCCACGAGAGGCGGCCTTCAATGTGTTCGAGCACCGGGTCGACCGCCTTGTGGATGTCGCCGCGATAGAAATAGTTGATCGCGACCGGATGAATCACGACTTTCGCCTGCGGCGACGCCTTGGCGCGCTTGCGAGCCGCATTACGGGCGATGAATGACGTGCCTTCCATCAGCGGATTGAGATGATCGTTGGTGCGCGAGATCACGCCTTCGGGGAAGATCACCAGCGGCCGTTTGGCCTCGACGAGAATTTCGATTGCGGCGTTGAGCGCCGCCTTGTCCATTCCTTCTCGGTAGATGCTGAACACGCCGGCCCGGCGGAGCAGATAGGTCTGGATGCGATTCTGCATGAACAGATGCCAGCTGGCCATGATGAAGAAATGCCGCCCGACGCTCTGCCCCAGCGGCGAGAGCACCATCGGATCGCAGGGGCGCGAGTGATTGGGCGCGAGGACAATGCCGTGGCCTTCCGCGACCGATTTGCGCAGGTGTTCCACGCCGACGAGGTCGACCTGCATCATGCCGTGATAGCGCTTCAAGATGCGCGGCATGACCAGATCCAGAGCTGTCGGCCAGAACCAGCTGTCCAGCGGCGGCACGAATTGATAAGGCTTGTCGATGATGATTTTATGCACTGACATGTCCTCGCCAAAACTGGTGGCGCGCAGTCGCGAACATCACAAAGGCATACAATTGGCTGAACTGTTCTATCACATTTCCATGCGCGTACTGGCTCTGCGCGCGTTTTTTAATTTTGAATTTTTAATTTTGAATTCCTCCCCGACACTGTCCGGTTCATGAAAATTGCGCTCGATGTCTCCAGTGCCGCGCGGCCGCAGTCGACGGGCGTGGCGATGTACATTCGCCGGATGGTAGCCGCGTTCAACCGCGTCAACACCGGGTCGCCGCCGCACCGTTTCTCGCTGGTGACGCGCGCGTCGCGGCCGAAGAACGTTTTTCACCGCATTCCGCTGCCAGGCCCGAACTTTCGCCACAAGCTGATGCTCGAAGGATTGCACCCGCTCTTCGCGCGCGCGACGGATGTCTTTCACGGACTCGACGCGCGGTTACCGGGTCGCTGGATGAAGGCGAAGAAAGTCGTCACGATTCACGACGTCTTCTCCTCGCTGCAGTCGACGGAATTCGCGACCGAGGAATTCCGCGCGTTGAAGGCCCGGCGCTACGCGGAAGTGCTCCATCAGGCCGACGCGATCGTCTGCGTCAGCCACTGCGTCAAGCGCGATGTGCTGCAGACGTTGAAGCCCGACCCGGCGAAGCTGCACGTGATTCATGAAGCGGGTGGCGAGAACTTTTCGCCACGCGATCCCGAGACCGTCGCGGCGGTGCGCCGGAAGCATGGGCTCGACCGGCCGTACTTTATTTTTGTGGGCAGTGTCAACCGCCGCAAGAATGTGCCTGCACTGGTCAGAGCGTTTGCGATGGCTCGCGCGCAGACGAAGTCCGACATGCAGTTCGCGATCGCCGGGCGCATCGGGTTCGGCGGCGACGAGATTCGCGCGGCGATCGAAGCCTCGAAAGACACGGATGCCATCAAGTTGCTTGGCTATGTCGCCGACGACGACATCCCGGCGCTCTATACCGGCGCGCGGGCGCTGCTGTTCGCGACGCTCTACGAAGGCTTCGGCATTCCGGCGATCGAAGCGTTCGCGTGCGGCTGTCCGGTGATTGGCGCCACGGTCGGCAGCCTTCCGGAGATCATTGAGGACGCGGGGTTGCTGGCCGATCCCAAGTCAGTCGAGTCGATTGCCGCTCAAATCGCCCGAATGATGACCGACGACGCGTTGCACCGGACGTGCGCTGAGAAGGGGCTCGCGCGCGCGAAGCTGTTCTCGTGGGATAAGGCCGCGCGGGAGTGTTTGGAGTTGTATGCGACGATACTGAAGGACTGAGGACTGAGGTTACGGCGAGACGCTTCGCTTTCGTTGAATACGGAGGGGCGGAGCACGTCTCCACCTTAATACACGCGTCACGTCCTGCCCATCGGCGGGACACTGGGACTGGGTAAGGCTGACAAGCGGCGGGCTTCGGCTTGCCGAGGGGACTCGAGCGGGTAATCTGGTTGGCTGAAAGAGGAGGTTGGTTTTGAAAGATTTGTACGCGTGTGTTCTGGCCGTGTTTGCTTTGGCGTTGGCTCCGATTCTCCATGGAAGCGAAGCACCGACGGTTAACAAAGCTGCGGAGGGTGAAACCCAACTTCCAAGCGCGGACGCGGAAAAGGCGCTCGGCGATCTGGCCAAACGCTTCAAAGACAACCCGCTGATCAAGGCGCACCTGATCACCGAGTCCGAAGACCTTATGCTCGGCACGCGCAAGGACGAAGGCGAACTGCTGCTCGACCGCAGCGGCCGGGTGCTGCAGAAGTTTTCCAAGCCGAAGGTGAAGATGCGGCTGCTCAATGGCTCGCAGTTGCACGAATACGCGGCCAGCCGCAAGCTCGACATGGTCAAGGATTTCTCCAAAGCGCCCAGCGCGCTGAAGCTGCTCCAGGCGGCCGTGACGGTGGACGTGAAGGGATTGGCGGAGCTCTTCGACATCAGCGTCTTCAGCAAGGGGACCGACCTGCGGCTGGTCTTTCTGCCCAAAGCCGGCGGCAAGAATCCGCTTGCGTACCAGTACATTCAGTCGCGCATCGGCGCGAAGGATCTGTTCTTCAACGAGATTGAGTACCGGCCCGATTCCGGAAAGATTGTCGAACGCTACTCCGACATTAAAGCCGTCGATAAGTTCAAGGACGACGACTTCGCCATGCCCACCGGCGTGCAGCAGCAGGTGGATTTCGTCACCGAAGACGCAAAATAACGGGAGACTCAAACAACCATCATGATTCAAAATCTGGCCACAACCGATTACGTCCGCGGGTACATCACCAAGCTGACGGCCCTGCTCCAGTCCATCGATCCGAAGGAAGTCGAGAAGGTCGGCCTGCTCCTCTCCGCCGCACGCGAAGAAGGTCGCCAGGTCTTTCTGCTCGGCAACGGCGGCAGCGCGGCCTCGGCCTCGCACCTGGCTGTCGACCTGGGCAAGGGCTGCTCGCGCAACCGCGAGAAGCGCTTCCGCGTGCTCTCGCTGACCGACAACACGCCGTGGATGACGGCGCTCTCCAACGACATTTCGTACGAAGACGTGTTCGTCGAGCAGCTCAAGAATTACGCCGAAAAAGGCGACCTGCTGATCGCGATCTCCGGCAGCGGCAATTCCAAGAACGTGCTGAAGGCCCTGCAGTACGCCAACCAGATCGGCTGCGAGACCATCGGCATCTCCGGCTTCGCCGGCGGGAAGCTCAAGGAAATGGTCAAGCACCACGTCCACATCAAGTCCGATCATATGGGCCTGATCGAAGATGGGCAGATGATCGTGGGACATATCCTGGTGTACGCGTTTATGGATGCGGAAGGCTGCGGCTGAAGTTGCTATTGCGGATTGCGGATTAGATTGGGACACACCCGCGAGGGGCGGCCCGGTGCCAACGGGCCGGGTCGCTTGCGACAAGAAGCTCCAGGACGGAGATTGAATTCACGGAGCGACACCGACGGTCCGCGAGCGCTTCGAAGTCGGATGGATTTCTGGCACGGGTAATCTGTCCTGGAGCTTCTTATTGCCGACGCAACCCGGCCCGCGGGGCCGGGCCCCCTTGCGGGTTTGGTACGCGACTCCAATCAAATTCACTTTCAGGTTGAAAATCAGTGGGTGACCACTGATTTATGCCTTCCAATTTCGACATTTCCTCAATTACACCCGTTACGATACGTGGTCCGGGATGTGCTTACGTTTGCATGCTCGGAGTGCCTATTGGATTGGAGAAATCACGATGAAATGGGAAGGTGGAGAAGAGAGCGGGAACGTTGAAGACCGCCGTGGCGCAATCGGGGCGCCGCATGTGATTGGCGGCGGCACGATTCTGTTGCTGATCGTCGGCTATTTTCTGGGCATTGACCCTTCGTATATTCTGAATCGAACCTCGGACGCGCCCAGTCAAACGCGCGTGACGCAGACGGCGCCGGGAGTGGAAGACCGGCCGCGGAAGTTCATCGCCACCGTGCTGGGCTACACGGAAAAAGTATGGGACGAACAGTTCCGCAAAATGGGCAAGTCGTACCAGAAACCCAAGCTGGTCATGTTCGAACAGCAGGTTCAGACCGGCTGCGGCGATGCCAATTCCGCGGTGGGTCCGTTCTATTGTCCTGAAGACCAGATCGTGTACATCGACCCCAATTTCTTCGAGGAGCTTTCGCAGAAGCTCGGTGGATCCAAGGCCGACTTCTCGCAGGCGTACGTCATCGCTCACGAGATCGGGCATCACGTGCAGACGTTGCTCGGCTATGGCGCGATCATCGATGAAAAGCGGCGCACGTTATCGAAGACGGAATTCAATCGCTGGTCGGTACGCGCGGAGTTGCAGGCGGATTACCTCGCCGGAGTCTGGGCGCACTACGGCCAGGAAGATTTTCACTTCATCGAAAACGGTGATGTGGAAGAAGCGATCAAGTCGGCCAATGCCATCGGCGACGATAAATTGCAGAAGCGCTTCACGGGCCGGGTCTCGCCGCAGAATTACACGCACGGCACCGCGGCGCAGCGCGTGCGCTGGTACAGCGAGGGCCTGAAGACCGGCGACATGAGCAAACTTAAAGCGATCTTCGAAATGCCGTACGAGCAGTTGTAGTTCCCAAGTTCGATCACGCCACCGGGACGGAAAGCGAACCGATAACTTCGATCAGCGCGGCGGGGTCCACGGGCTTGGTCAGGTGCAGGTCGAAACCGGCATCCGTAGCCCGTTTCTTGTCGCTGGGCTGGCCGTAGCCTGTCAGCGCCACAAGGACTGTGGCCTGAAACGCAGGATCGGTTCGACAGGTCCTGGCAAACGCGTAGCCGTCCATACCGCCCGGCAAACCAATATCACACACGATGATTTCCGGATCCAACGTCCTGGCGGCGTTCAAACCTGTTGCGCCGGTAAAGGCGATCGAAACGTCGTGGCCTTCGTGCTTCAGCAGGAAGCACATCATCTCCGCGGAATCCACGTTGTCCTCGATGATCAGGACGCGACGGCCTTTTGCTTTCAGGGCGGGCACGGGACAGGCTTTGACCGGCTGAACGGTTTCATCCAGCGGGAATTGAATCGTAATCTCCGAACCCAATCCCAATCCTTTGCTGCTCGCCATCACGCAGCCACCATGCATCTCCACTATTCCTTTCACCGTGGACAAGCCCAAACCCAATCCGCCGTTGGTCCGCGCAATGGACTGATCTGCCTGTCTGAACGGTTCGAAAACGGTGGCGAGCGTTTCCGGCGTCATGCCCAGTCCGGAATCGCGGACGATCAGTTCAGCGCGCGCTTCCGACAGGGCTGAAACCTTCACCGTGATGCGATCTCCGGCGCGCGTGAACTTCTTGGCGTTTTGAAGCAGGTTGCCGACGACCTGGCAGATACGCGTGGGGTCGGCCATGATCCACAAGGGCTTGGGCGAGGACTCCGACTTCACCGTGGCGCCGGAGGATTCCACATCTATCCGGTAGTCGTCCGTGGTCTGCCGGACCAGTTCGTTCAAATCGAGATGTTCCTTGCGCAGGACAATTTTTCCCTGCGAAATCCGCGACAGATCAAGCAGGTCTTCGACTATCCGGGTCATGTGCTGCGCCTGGCGCTGAATGATATCGCAGGCCTTCTTCAGCCGGGGGTCGCCTTTCAGCGCTTCTTGCAGAACGTGAACCGCCGAACGAATGGGCGCCAGTGGGTTGCGCAATTCATGGCCGAGCATGGCCAGGAAAACATCCTTCTGCTTGCTGGAATCCTGCAACACACGGCGTTCGTGCTCCGCCAGTTTGCGGGCTTCCTGCTCCTTCCGGGAGGACTCGTTGCTCTGGATCAAGGCGTCTTCGGCCTGGAGTTTGTCTCCCCGCAGACGCTTCTGTTCCAGCGCCTGGGCCACGGCCAGCCCCAGCCGCGTCAGACGATCCTTCATGATGTAATCGGCCGCGCCGTGTTTCATGACTTCGACCGCGCGTTCTTCACCGATGGTGCTCGAGACCAGGATTAAGGGAATGTCCGATGGGAACTGGTTCAGAATTTCCAGCGCGCGCAACGCATCGAATTCCGGCATGGAGAAATCAGCGAGAACGACGTCCGGCAGCGGCGTCAGGCTCAGTTGAGTCTCGAATTCCTTTTCGGACTCCACGCGAACGCAGAATGGTGCGTACCCGAAGTTGCGGAGCGCGTTCAACATCAGCTCGGCGTCCGACGGGTTGTCCTCAAGGACTAAAATGCGCAGCGGTATGGCCATGGACAGATGCCTCGGTGACGGGTCTAATTCGGGGGAAGTTCGACTGTGCTGACGGGCTGCTTGTTGATGAGCAACCAGTAGTAGCCCAATTGCCGCGCCGTCTCGCTGAACTGTTCGAAGTCCACCGGCTTGACGATGTAGCTGTTGACGCCCAGCTTGTAGCTTTCAACGATGTCGCGCTCTTCAGCCGAGGACGTGAGCATGACCACGGGGATAAGATGGGTGCGCGGGTCGGCGCGGAGCTGGCGCAGCACTTCCATGCCGTCCACGAACGGCAATTTTTTATCCAGCAGCACCAGGCGCGGATTTTCGAACTGCCGCGTGGCATAAGCGCCGGTGCAGAAGATGAATTCCAGCGCTTCGGCGCCGTCGCGGACGACGTGGATCTGGTTGGCGAGGTTGTGCTTTTTGAAGGCGTGAAGCGCCAGCATTTCGTCGTTCGGGTTGTCCTCGACGAGCAGAATTTCAATGGTCTTGTCGTTCATCGAACCGATCCTCATTCCAGGGTGAAAGAAAAAGTTGCGCCTTGATTTACCTGCGCTTCGCCCCAGACCCGGCCGCCATGGCGGTGAATGATGCGCTGCACGATCGCCAGCCCGACACCGGTGCCGTCGTAATCGGCGGCGCGGTGCAGCCGCTGAAAAACGCCGAAGAGCTTGTGGGCGTACTTCATGTCGAAGCCGGCGCCGTTGTCCTTGATGAAAAAGACGTTCTCCGAATCAACGCACGCTCCGGATGCCTCCGTCCGCGGCTGCGTGCGGCAGCCAATCTCGATGCGCGCGACGTCGCACTTGCGCGTGTATTTCAAAGCGTTGGAGAGCAGGTTGGTCCAGACCTGCTTCAGCAGCGTTGGGTCGCCCTGACAGGAGGGCATCTCGCCAACTCGAATTTCAATCTGCCGGCCGGTCTGCTCGGCCTGAAGTTCCTGCAGGCAGCGGCGCACCATCCTGGCCGGGTTGATGGTCTGACGCGTGAGCGCCAGCCGGCTGAGACGCGAGAACGCCAGCAGGTCGTCGACCAGCTGCGCCATCTGCTTGGTGTTGTCGCGTACCAACTTGAGATACGCCTTGCCTTCCTTGGGCAGCAACGCGGCGTGCTCTTCCATCACGATGCGGGAGAAGCCGTCAATGGCGCGCAGCGGCGCGCGCAGATCGTGCGACACGGAATAGGAAAAGGCTTCGAGTTCCTTGTTCGCGGCCTCGAGCTGGCCGGTGCGTTCCAGGACGCGCTGTTCGAGCTCTTCGTTGAGTTTGCGGGTGACCTTGTCCGAGGCCAGGAGCGTCTCGATGCGCGACTTTTCAACCGACAGCGCCAGGTTGCGCGCCTGGCGTTTGAGCGTTTCGATTTCCGTGTCCGATTGCAAAAGCGTCTCTTCGCGTTCGGTCTCCACGGAGACCGCCAGGTCTCGCGCCTGCTGACCGAGCGTGGCGATTTCGCTGTCGGATTCCTGGAGCGTCTTTTCGCGCACGGTTTCGACGGAGACGGCCAGGTCGCGGGCCTGCTGGCCCAGTGATGCGATTTCGGAATCCGACTGTAGCATCGTTTTTTCGCGCACCGTCTCGACGGAGACGGCCAGGTCCCGCGCTTTCTGGCCCAGCGATGCAATTTCGCTCTCCGATTGCAGGCGGGTTTCCTTGCGCACACCTTCGACGAAGAGCGCCAGGTCGCGGGCCTTCTGGCCGAGCGTGGCGATTTCATTGTCCGACTGCAGCAGCGTTTTTTCGCGCACGCTCTCCACGGAGATGGCCAGGTCGCGCGCTTTCTGCCCCAGTGCGGCGATTTCCGTTTCGGATTGCAGCCGCGTTTCTTTGCGCGCGTTCTCGACGAACAGTGCCAGGTCCCGCGCTTTCTGACCCAGCGCTTCAATTTCAATTTCCGATTGCACGCGCGTCTGGTGTTGCAGGGTTTCCACGAAGTCGGCCAGGTCGCGAGCTTTCTGTTCCAGAGCTTCAATCTTCTTGTCGGACTGCAGCAGCGTCTGCTGACGCGTCGTTTCAACAAACCACGCCATATCGCGCGCTTTCTGTTCCAGCGCTTCGATGCGTTCGTTGGATTGCATCAGCGTCTTCTGGCGTACGGACTCCACGTTGCGCGCCAGGTTGCGTGCCTGCTGTTCCAGCGTTTCGATTTTCTGATCGGCTTGAAGGTCGGCAGTGATGTCCTTGGAAATCAGCAAGTAACCAATGGGCTGATGGCTGGTATCGCGGCGGGGTGTGATGACGACATGTTCGTTGAAACGCTCACCGTTCTTGCGCAGGCGTACGATATTGCCTTCCCATTTGCCCGTATCCATCGCACGGCTCAACATCAACAGATGTCTGCCCGCGGCGACATCTTCGGGCGTGTGTAGAACGGACGAATTGATGCGGCCCAGAACTTCTTCCGGCTCGTACCCGTAATTGCGCCGGGCTCCTTCGTTCCAGAGCTGAATTTTGCCGTCGAGGTCCTTGCCGATGATTGAATACTCGGTGGACGATTCAAGAATGCTTTCGATGAAACTCAAGCCCTGGTCCGCGCTGTCGAAGACATTGACATCGAAGAAGCGGGCTTTTCGAGCGGCGTGCGGCGTCAGCGCCAGCGCAGTGGGCGATGATGTGAGTTCGGGATTCGACTCAAACGGCTGAATTGGAATCATGCCTGCCCTTTGACTTGATGTGTGAGGGAATCAATGTGTGGCCCCGAAAATAACCGGGTTCGAGAAAATCAACGAGACTGCACGCGGAGCTGAAATATCAGCCACGACGCGCGAGACCGTGGGCAGCGATTCTTTACGAAAAGTCTATTTCTACTCATCAATCCTCAAATGCCCGGCTTGGTGCGAGCTGACTGATTATGATTCATGCACAGATGAATAGCTCCAGATTCAGCGGCGCTGGCCCGGCGCGCGATCTCGTATGACCGGTCCGATAGGTGTGGTGCAAGTTTGGAGCCACGCTGCACCTTGTTTATGCAGGGATCGAGCGTTCTGGCCTTGAATTGAAAGGCGTTCAGGCAACGGGGTCTGCGCCCAAATTCTGAGTATCGCTGTGGGATTCGTCGAACGGGAATGTCCAAAGTGCCCGGAATTTCGCACCCTTCCTTGCCAGACGCACACGTGTCGGTATAGTAGCCACCTTCGCGTGTTCGCCACGAGCAGGAGTCTCGCGCTGAGGCTTTCAAAATCAGCCGGGCGCTGGAGTTGTTTTGGGTTCAGGTTTCCTATGATTGCCAACATCGTTTTCTGGGCGGTTGCGCTGTTGACGGCGGGTAGTTCGATCTTCGTGGTCACGTCGCGCAACATCCTGCACGCAGCCTTCGGATTGTGCCTGACGTTTCTAGGCGTCGCGGGCATCTACGTCTTGTTGCACGCAGACTTTGTAGCGGCGGTTCAGTTGATCGTTTACGTCGGCGGCATCCTCGTTCTGATCATGTTCGCGGTGATGTTTTCATCCAATGTGGTGGAAGACACGGCCGAAAAGGGACGCAGCAAGCTGGCAATGGCCGCCGGAGGCGGCGCAGCACTGGCGATTTTCGGCGCGATTGTGTTGATCGGCGTGCGGCTGACGGGACCGAAATTGGACGGCGTCTTCACCGGCCCGCTGGCAACGGCCAACGTCAATGCGCTCACCCCGTTTGCTTTCACCATCGACGGCACCGCGTACGGGCTGGGCCATTACTTGATGGGGCAGTACTTACTTCCGTTTGAAGTCGTGTCGGTCCTGCTGCTCGCGGCGTTGATCGGCGCGGTGGTGATCGTGCGTAAAGAGTTGAACTAAAGAAGGTCGGAGGCGTTTCACGCGATGTTTGAGTTTGCCAAGGGCCCCGATGGCCTGTCCAACTACTTGATTCTCGCTGCGCTGCTGTTTGCCTGCGGGATTTTCGCGATGATCAGCCGCCGCAACGCGGTCGGCATCCTGATGGGCGTGGAACTGATTTTAAACGCGGCGGGCATCAACTTCGTGGCCTTCGCCCGTTTCGGCCACGACAAGGTCGGCGGCAACCAGTTGGACGGCCAGATTTTCACACTGTTTATCATTGTGCTCGCCGCGGCGGAAGCCGCGGTGGCGCTGGCGCTGGTGCTGGCGGTGTTCCAGACCCATCGCACGATTTCGCTGGATGAAGTCGACGAAATGCAGATGTAGTTGACCGATTTGTTCGTGTGTGACGCGTAGAAACCGAGAGCCTGAAGAAACGTGCCGACATCGATTGAAACTGTGCATATCTGTACCGCGCTTGCCACGGGGATTCTGCTGATCCCGCTGGCCGCCTTTGCCGTGATCCTGTTCTTCGGCAAGCACCTCGACAAGAAGGCCGACAAGATCGCGACGATGGCGATGTTCGTCTCGTTCTGTCTGTCGATTGCGCTCTTCACCATGAGCGTCAGCGTCAAAGGCGTGACCGCGGCATCCGATCCGATCGTCTACTCGTTCTCGTGGATTACACTGGGCTCCGTCGATCTGCAGATGGGATTCCTGATCGACAGTCTTTCGTCGTTCATGTGCATGGTCGTAACCGGGCTGGCGTCGCTGGTGCTCATCTACTCCATGTTTTACATGGACGGCGACACGATGTACCGCCGCTACTTCGGCTTCATGTGTTTCTTCTGCTTCGCCATGCTCGGCATTGTGCTTTCCAACAATCTGCTGATGACGTACGTCTTCTGGGAACTGGTCGGACTGGGCAGCTACTTCCTGATCGGCTTCTGGTTCTACAAGCCGCCGGTCGCCAAGGACCATCATTACCAGGAACTGAAAGCCTCGTACGCAACGGGCATCGACGAACGGATGCTTTCCCCGGCTCACGCGCAGAAAAAAGCGTTCGTGATGAACCGCATCGGCGACTTCGGATTCGCGATCGGCATCGGCATCTTCTTCACCGTGATGCTGACGGCCGCCAAGATGCCGGGCAACCAGAAGTATGATTGGACGCACGGTCCGCTGAATTTCACCACGCTCTACGACGCTGTCCGCGTGCATCACGTGTTCGACCAGGTGACGCTGCTGGGCATGAGCGGCACGACGCTGCTGACGCTGGCGGGCATGTTCACCTTTATGGGCGCGATGGGTAAGTCGGCGCAGTTCCCGCTCCACACGTGGCTGCCCGACGCCATGCAGGGTCCGACGACGGGTTCTTCGATCATCCATGCCGCAACGATGGTGGCCGCCGGTGTGTACATGACCGCGCGCATCTCCCCGCTGCTGACCAACGGTTCGCTCTTCTTCGTCGCGATCATCGGCGGCATCACCGCGTTCCTGGCGGCGACGATGGCGCTGGTGCAATGGGACATCAAGGCCGTCCTCGCCTACTCGACGATTTCGCAGCTCGGCTACATGATGATCGCGCTGGGCGCCGGAGCTTACACGGCTGGCATCGCCCATCTTTACACACACGCGATTTTCAAATGCATGCTCTTCCTCTGCGCCGGCTCCGTGATTCACGCCTGCCATCATCTGCAGGACATGAACCGCTTCGGCGGACTGCGCAAGAAGATGCCAATCACGCATCTGGCGATGCTGGTGGGAACGCTGGCGATTTCCGGCGTGCCGTTCTTCAGCGGGTTCTATTCCAAGGACGCGATTCTGGCCGGCTCGCTGGCGCGCGCGATGGAGATGGGCGGACTGCACTGGATTCCGTTCGTCCTCGGCGTGGTGACGGCCGGACTGACCACCTTCTATATGTTCCGCCTGATTTTCATGACCTTCTACGGCGAACCGCGCGACAAGGAAATCTACGACCACGCGCACGAGTCCCCCGCCCTCGCCACGGTGCCGCTGATGGTGCTGGCGACGCTGTGCCTCGGGTTCTGGTGGAGCGGTCACTTGATCGGCGGCGACATCGTCCCGATGCCGGGCGTTTCCGTGACGACGACTCAGTTCGAAGCCAAGGGCGAAGAAGTCGAAGTCGCCGATGTGAAAAAAGGCTGGCTCGACGCGTACATGATTTCGCCCTCAACCGTGCTGCCGCGCACGGCGGAAGGTACTGCGCATCCGCCAGAAGCCGCGGAACTGGAAGAAGAACATCACCGCCACCACAAAGCTCATTTGATGGCCACGGGTCTGTCGCTGTTGATGGTGCTGCTCGGATTGGGCACGGCGTTCCTGATGTACATCAAGCGCGCGGTGAATCCCGACAATCTCTTGAAGATCGCGCCGCTCTCGCTGGCGTATAGCCTTTTCAGCCAGCTCTGGTTCTTCGACCGGCTCTATCAAGATGGCATCGTGCCGGCGTTCAAGGTTTTCAATAACGCCTGCTCGTGGTTTGACTCCAAAGTCGTCGACGCGACGGTCGACAGCACGGCGACGGTGGTCAAGATCTGGTCGCGCGGCGCGGCGACGGTGGATAATTGGGTCGTCGACAAGATGGTGGACGCGTTCGGATGGGTGACGTGGATCTTTGGCGCCATCGCCCGTTCGCTGCAAGTGGGCCGGATTCAGTTTTACGTCTGCGTCACGTTTGGCGTGGCTGCACTGTTGTTGATCGGAATCATGCTCGCGTTCCCTTAAAGTAGACGTTCAGCTCAAAAAGGTTTGAGGTCGGTCAGTCACTCAACTGGAGTAAAATCGTGGATCAGGTAAGTAGCATGCCGTTGCTCTCTCTGTTTGTGTTCGCGCCGGTGCTGGGGATGTTCGCGATCCTCTGCGTGCCGTCCAAGCGCGCCGACATCATCAAGACCATCGCGTCGGCCGCCGCGGCGGTGCCGCTGTTCATCGGCATCTACATGTTCTTCACGTTCAACGATGACGGCAAGATTCACTACTACGAAAACCATGTCTGGATCCGCAGCCTGAACGTGTATTACAAGCTGGGCATGGACGGCATCTCGGCTCCGATGGTGGTGCTCTCCGGGTTGGTCGGCTTCATCTCAGTCGTGGCCAGCTGGGGCATCGAAAAACAGATCAAGGGCTACTTCGCACTGATCCTGATGCTGCTGGCCGGCATGAACGGCGTCTTCTGCGCGCTTGACTTCTTCCTCTTCTACGTCTTCTGGGAAGTGATGCTGCTGCCGATGTACTTCCTGATCGGCGTGTGGGGCGGACCCAAGCGCGTCTACGCGGCGATCAAGTTCTTCCTCTACACAATGGCCGGCTCGGTGCTGATGCTCGTCGCGCTGCTAGCGGGATGGTACTGGTCGGACGGCCGCTACTCCGGCGACATGCCCGAACACGTCGCTCAGGCGAAACTGGCTGTTTACGAACAGCACGTCGGCGTGCTGGAAGAATTGAAGGCCAAGCCCAACGCTTCGGAAGCGGAAATCGAAGCGTCACTGCTGAGCCACAGTGTCGATTTGCCTAATTTTGACTCGCCGACGTTCCAGGAGGCGCAGATCAAGTCGTTGCGCGCGTACATTCAGAAATTCTCGGACGTCAAGAAGCTCAAAGATGCCGGTCAGAATATCGACGACGCGGTTGCCGCGCTGCCGCTCGACCGCACGTTCGACCTGATGCAACTAAGGGCGCGCTACCCGCTCTACCTCGGCAAGTTCACGCTCTTTGGCCGCGAATTCGGATTCGCGGGGCTGATGTTCGTTTTCCTCTACATCGCCTTTGCGATCAAGGTGCCGGTCTTCCCCTTCCATACGTGGTTGCCTTGGGCGCACGTGGAAGCCCCTACCGCGATCTCCGTGATCCTGGCCGGCATCCTGCTGAAGATGGGTGTCTACGGTTTCTTCCGCATCGCGTACCCGATCTTCCCCACCGCGGCCGTTTACTTCGCTGTACCGATTGCCATGCTGGGCGTGCTCAACATCATCTACGGCGCCTGTTGCGCGATGGCGCAGACAGACTTGAAGAAGATCGTCGCCTACTCCTCCGTCTCGCACATGGGTTACTGCATGCTGGGGCTGGCCTCGCTGACCGATCAGGGCATGACCGGTTCGATCCTGCAGATGTTCAACCACGGCACCTCGACGAGCATGATGTTCTTGCTGGTCGGCGTGATTTACGACCGCGCGCATCATCGCGACGTCAACAAGTTCGGCGGACTCGCGGCGCAGTTGCCCGTCTACACCGCGCTGATGACCGTCGCGCTCTTCGCGTCGATGGGACTGCCGGGGCTGTCGGGTTTCATCAGCGAAATCCTGGTCTTCCTCGGCGCGTTCAATTCCAACATCGGCGGCATGGGCAAGTCGATGATCGCAATGTCCTTTCAGTCGATGACGATCATCTCCGCCTTCGGCGTGGTGCTCACGGCCGGTTACCTGCTGTGGATGATGCAGCGCGTTTTCTTCGGACCGCTGAACGAAAAGTACAAGGGCTACGCCGACGTCAACTCGCGCGAACTGTTCACCTTGATCCCGCTGGTGATCGTGGTGATCGCGCTGGGCGTGTACCCCAAGCCGCTGATCAACATGACGCAGAAGTCCGTGGAATCCACACAGCAGCACGTGCTGGCCAGCGTCGGCATCGACGATGCCGAACGCACGGCGACGAAGTCGGCCGCCGTGAAGGTTTCGCCCGTACCCGCCGCAGCGGTGACTGCGGCAGCAGTCCACGCCGACGCGCCGGCAAAGATCGAGGAAACCGCAACGCGTTGAATGGTCCGGAACAGGAACGCGCTGACGGCGGATTTACGAACTCCAAGGTGAACGAAAATGCCCGCAGGTTTTGAAAGCATACTGAACCAGAATCTCCAGCAGTTTCAATACATCCTCCCGGAGATGATGGTGATCGCCACGTTCATCCTGGCGCTGATTTTTGACTTTGCCGTGCCGCACCACCGCCGCCGCAGCACCGCGTACATCTGCATCGTTGGCTTGATCATGGCGCTCTGGCTGAACGTGCAGCAGAACCAGCATTTCGTCGACCTGCTCAAGGACAAGACCGGCGAAAGCGCATTACATTCGATGCAGCAACTGTCGATTTTCCAGGGCATGGTGGTCTACGATCACTTCGGCACGTTCTTCAAATTCATCGTTATCCTCGGCACCATCGCTTCGCTACTGCTCTCGATTCACGCGCGCGAACTCTTCGGCAAAAACCACGGCGAGTTCTACCTGCTGCTCGTCGCCGTCTGCGTCGGCGGCATGTTCCTGGCTTCCTCGACGAACCTGTTGATGATTTACCTCTCGCTGGAGTCGCTCTCGATTGTCAGCTACGCGATGGCCGGCTTCCTGCGCCGCGACCGCAAATCGGCCGAAGCGGGCATCAAGTACGTGATCTACGGCGCGATGGCTTCGGGCATCATGATCTTCGGCATGTCGTATCTCTACGGCATGACCGGCACGCTCAATATGTACGGCGAGAACGGCATCGCCGCGCAACTCGGCGGATTCCAGCAGACGCTCGAACACGGTTCCCGCGGCGGCCTGGTCGCGGTGCTGGCCATGGTCTTCGCCGGGTTCCTCTACAAGATTGCGGCCGTTCCGTTTCACTACTGGTCGCCGGATGTCTACGAAGGCGCGCCGACCACTGCGACGGGTTTCTTCAGCGTCGTACCGAAAGCCGCCGGCTTTGCCGTGCTGATCCGCGCCGTCTGCGCGTTCTTCCCCGTCGGCACCAGCCAGAGCCACTGGCTGACGACCAGCGCCGTCGAACAGGTAATCGGCGTGATCGCCATCGCCACGATGACCATCGGCAATCTCGCCGCGCTCGGTCAGACCAATGCCAAGCGCATGCTGGCGTATTCGTCCATTGCCCACGCCGGTTACATGCTGGCCGGACTTTCCGTGCTCGAAGTTGGCAAAGGCGCCGCCGACGGGCCGTCCTCGGTGCTCTTCTATCTCGTCGTCTACCTCTTCATGAATCTGGGCGCGTTCGTGGTGCTCGTCGCGCTGGAGAACATCTTCGGCGGCACGGATCTGCGCCAGCTCAAAGGCGCCGCGCAACGCGAACCGGTGCTCTGCGCCGCGCTCTGCGCGTTCCTCTTCAGCCTCACCGGCCTGCCGCCGTTTGGTGGATTCATGGGCAAGTACCTGATCATGTGGAAACTCGCCGATCAGAAGCACTACGGCATGATCATGTTCATCGGCATCAACTCCGTCGTCAGCCTCTACTATTACATGAAGCTGGCGAAGACTGTCGTGATCGACAAGCCTGACGAAGAAGTAATCACGACCACCGAATCGACGCCCTTCTCGTACCACGCGCTGGCGCTGTGCAAATGCGGCGCGCTGGTGATGCTCTTCTTCTACTTCGAACCGATTCAGCGCCTCTGCCGGCAGGTGCTCGAACCGCTCCGGTTTTAAACAGAAGGACTGAGGTCTGGCTGAGAATGCACTCGCCGCTGAAAGCGGCGAGTTTTTTTGGGACTCTATGGCAAATTTGCCATAGGGAGAATCCAACAAGACAATACAACCGACAGACCCTGTCGTAAATTTACGACAGGGTTGCCTGCTTCGGCCATTTTCGATGTAGTAAATTTTTCGACGCAAACTATCGTGAACAGTTCCTCGACATTTCATTCGATAAAGGAACCTCGATGGCTGCGACGTTTCGAAGTGTCATGCATACCTGCGATGGCCAAGTCATCGTCAAAGAACGCCCGATGCTGGAATGCCGCGACCAGTTTGTGCTCGTGGAAAACAAGTTCTCCACGATGTCGCCCGGCACGCACTGCACGATTCTCAGGAATCTGCGCGCGAAGGCCGATCCGTCCGGACTCAGCTACACGCTCGGTTACACCGGCGCCGGAATCGTGCGCGAAATCGGGCGTGGCGTCACGAACGTGGCGGTCGGCGATCGTGTTGCGATTTATGGCTCCCCCTACACGTTCGAAGGCGAGTACTGCGTTGTACCCAAATTGCTCTGCCACAAAGTTCCCGAAGGCGTCAGCCTTGAACTGGCCTCGTCGGTCGGGTTGGGCGTCATCGCCATGCACGCCGTCCGCCGCGCTGAGGTCGAGCTCGGTTCGCGCGTGCTGATCGTCGGATTGGGCGTGCTCGGAATTCTGGCCAGCCAGTACGTTCAAAATTCCGGCGGCTTCCTGATTGCCTGCGACCGCGACGCGCGACGGCGCATCGAGATCGCACGCAAGCTGGTCCCGGGCGCGCGCATTTTCTCCACGCTGGAGATGTCGATCACCGACGCCGTCCGCGCGGAATTCGGCGCCAGCAAGCTCGACTGCGCCGTGGTCTTCGTCACCGGCGCGCAGGAACTCGGTACAGAGATCAGCCGGAACGTGCGGAACCGAGGCTCCATTGTGCTGGGCGGCGGGGACATCGGCCTGAGTTCCGCCAATACGTCGGGCGTCGAGCAGAACGTCCTCACTTCGCGCGCAGGAGGCCCCGGTCGCGGCATTCCGGAGTACGAGCAGGAAGGCAAGGATTATCCGATCGAATATGTCCGCTTCACCGAGGGGCGGAACATGGAAGTCTACCTCGAGTTGCTGCGCCGAAAACGCATCGACGTCGCGCCGCTCATTGATCGCGTTACCCGATCGAAGAGGCGCCCGCCGTCTATGAGCGCATGTTGAACGGCACCTGCGACGACATCGCGCCGCTGTTTAAATTCGGATCCTGAATTCATGTGGAGGCCGCGTTGAAAACGTCTTTCTGCTCCATCGCGTACCGCAATCTTGCCGGAGCCGGAATTCCGGGCATGATCGGCGACCTGAAGGCCGCGGGTTACGACGGCCTGGAACTCTGGTGGCCGCACGTGGAATCCAAAAGCGACGCGGAACTGCGCGAGATCAAATCCGCGCTTGATGAGGCGAAGCTCGCGGTGCCGATGCTCTCGCCCTATCTCGGCAACTTCAATCTCCCGATGACCAACCACGACGAAATGATCGCGCGTACCCGCGCCTCGGCGCCCGTGGCGGAGAAACTGGGTGCGCCGTTGCTGCGCGCCTTCGCCGGATGGACCTGCGAATGCAGCAGCCTGACGGCGAGTGAAGAGTACTGGCAGTACAACCTGAAAGGATTTCGCGAAATGGCGACGATCGCCGCCAATCACGGCCGCACGCTGGCGATCGAAACGCACTCCATGACGCTGGCCGACAGCGTGGCCGGCATGAAGCGTTTAATCGACGAGGCAGACGGTCGTCTGCGTGTGAATTTCCAACTCGATACGTTGGCCGAAAATTCAAAACTGCCCAGCGGCGTGGCCGTATACGAAGCACTGAAGCCCTGGATCGTGCACATGCACGCGCACGTGCTGCCCACAGACGCCAAAGAGCATGGCGAGCAGCAGCAGCTACTCACCGCGCTCAAACGCGATGGCTTCGCCGGTTACATTTCAATCGAGCACTGCTCCGGGAAAGGCGACCCGAAGGAAGTCGCAGTGTCCGGAATAGCGATGATGCGCAGCTTTAAGTAACGCAGCTCAACTTAATTCAATAGTGTGCGGAGATTGCCATGAAATCCATCGGATTCGCCGCCGCGCTGCTTGTAGCCGCCCTGCGCCTTCCTGCGATTCACGCGCAGGACGCCATCCCAATCAGCGAACAGATCATGGTCGATCAAATCGGCTTCCGGCCTGCGAGTCTCAAAGTCGCGATTTTCGCCAGTCCTCAAGCCGGCCAGAATGCCGGCACCAAGTACTCCCCGCCTGCGAAGACGACCGTCCGCCGCGCCGACAACAATGCCGATGTGCTGATCGTGGATTTGAAAGCGTGGAATGAAGGCAAAACCGAAGACGTCTCCGGCGACAAAGTCTGGTATGCCGACATCTCGGCACTCCACGATGCAGGAACGTATTATCTTTACGACGCGGAAAATCGCGTGCGCTCGTACAGCTTCCGCATCGACAAGGATGTCTATCTGCCCGTGCTGAAAGCCGCCGTGCGCATGTATTTTTATCAACGCTGCGGCGGAGATGTTCCCGAAAAGAACGCCGGCACCTGGAACCATCCCGCGTGCCACTGCGCGGAGGGGCAGGACAAGGCCGCACAATTGTATGTCGACGGACAGGCCAAGGGACAGCCGCGCGATGTTCATGGCGGATGGCACGACGCCGGCGATTACAACAAGTACGTGCCCTTCACCATGGACGTCATTATTCCGCTGCTGATGGCCTACGAATTCAATCCTACTGTCTTCACCGATGACTGGAACATTCCCGAATCGGGCAACGGCATTCCGGATCTTCTCGACGAGGTGAAATGGGAATGCGACTGGCTGCTGCGCATGCAATTACCGGACGGCTCCGCCTGTAATCGCGTCACGGAAACCACCAGCAAGGCCGGCGTTTCTCCCGACCAGGATAACAAGCACCCGCGCTACTACACCCAGCCGACCACCTGGGCGACGGCGACACTGGCCGCCGATCTCGCCTGCTTTTCGCGCGTGATCGCAAAGTTTCCCAGCCAGGCTGAGTACGCGCGCAAATGCCGCACGGCCGCCGAAAAAGCGTGGGCGTGGCTCGAACAACATCCGGAGATGCTCCCCGGCGACGGCAAAGACCATGGCCGCCCCAGCGAGGCCGCCGACGCGCAGTGCGACAACGGCAAAGACGGCGACTTCGAACGCCGCCTGATGGCCGCGCTGCAATTGTGGCTGCTCGATCCGCAACCGAAGTACGCCGACGTCTTCAAGAAATTTCACAAGGAGAAGCTCGCGCCGAGCCTGGTTGAGTACGCGCTCTCGCCGAAAGCCGATCCGGCCTTCGCGGGAGAAATCCGCGCCGCCGTCAAGAAATCCGCCGACGAACGCGTCAGTCAGATGAAGTCCCAAACCGACGCGTATCGCGCGTGGCTATCCGGGTACTGGTGGGGCTGCAACCAGAGCAAAGCTGAGCTCGGTTACCGCGCGATCTTCGCCGCGAAACTTGGCGTCGACAAATCGAGCGATGGCGCCTACTACGCCGCTGCTGAAGAATACCTGCACTACTTTCACGGCCGCAATCCGCTCTGCCTGATGTACCTGACCAACATGGGCGCCAAAGGCGCCAAACTGGGTGTGGGCAAGAGCTGCATGTCGCCGTTCCACACCTGGTTCATCCAAAAGAGTCCCTGGGACGGTCCCGATTCGCTCGGCCCCGCGCCCGGATATCTTGTCGGTGGTCCGAATTCCCACGACGCGCCGCAATGGCTCGTCCCGCCCGCCCAACAACCGCCGGAGAAAGCGTTCAAGGATTGGAACATCGGTTGGAACGCGGAACACAAGGAGAATGAAAACAGCTGGTCGTTCACCGAGCCGGCGATTTATTATCAGGCGAAGTACATCCTGCTGCTGTCGCAATTTGTTGGCGAAGCGAAATAGGAATGAAAGAAGAATGGCTGAAGAAAGGTTCGAATCTTATGCGAGTCCAGGCAGGATAATGTCAATTACTTCATTGGAAAGATGACGTATATGCCGAGCCTTCGCCGTTGGTTTCGAATCACTCATTCCAATAAGCAACCCACCTTGACTCGGAAAATAGTCCTCCGCCAAGTTGGCTTCGTCGTGCGTTGTTCGGGAGCAGCGACATTCTCGTATCTCGTGGCGTCATCGCTGAGCTTGCCACGTCCGGTCTGGGCTACGGTCACATCGGTCATTGTGTCTCAGGGCAGCATGTTTGAAACGCGCGCCTCAGTCGGCGGGCGCATCCTCGGCACGATCTGCGGAGTAGTAGCGGCGGTGGTGGTACATCTGGCCGTTACCCCCATCACTGCCAGCCCGGTGCCGGCAATCGCCCTGGCCGTGGCGATCTGCGCGGCGATCGCGTTCAGATTTCCGTCGCTGCGAGTATGCATGTGGACCTCGCTCATTGTCTTGCTGACAGGAACGGCGAACGAAACGATTTACATGGTCGCATTCTATCGCGGCAGCGAGGTGCTCCTCGGTTGTATCGTCGGCGCGGCATTTCATTTCATGACGATCGTCGCAAGAAGCACGATTCGGCGGATGGGGCGGTGATGAATGCAATGCTTAGTCGAGCGTCGGCAGAAGTAATCTAAAGATCACAAGCGGTGCTTGGACATTCATAGAACGAAACTGGCGGAGAGGCAGGGATTCGAACCCTGGAGACCATTGCTGGCCTACTTGTTTTCGAGACAAGCCCAATCGACCACTCTGGCACCTCTCCGTCTCGCTTAAATCTATTCAGTTGTTTGACTTATAAAAACACCAACTCTTTACTTCTCGACCGCCCACAACCCTAATCTGATAGGGTAATCTGATAGGCTGGTCGATTTTCCAAATGTCGAAGCCCCCAACCCGGATGACGATACCGCTACCGTCTCATTTTTTCAAGCCCCCAACGCTCTCTAGGGTTCGAATCCCTGCCAATCCAAAAACTGAATTTTTGAAAATTTCTCGCTGACGCATCCATGATATGTAGACCAGAAGGAGAAATTGAATTTTTTAGTCGTCTCATAGCCAAGGAACGCTTAGCCAAACATCAACAAACACCCCTCTGTAGCATTCGCCACTAGCCGAAAGTACAAAGCTGTTTCTCCCCTGCTAAGAAGATATGGGGCAATACGCAATCTTACTCTAAAGATTGCTAAAAATCAGCTTTAGCTGGTTCCTGACTTCCTCACGAACCATCTGCCGTAGACCTGCCTCTAGACCTGTTCCTGTTCCTGTTCCTGTTCCTGTTCCTGATACTGCTGGTGCTGCTGCCTTCTTCTGCTTTGGCGTACCTGACAAGGCAGCTTGTATCGTGGTTTTCGGGCGGTTAAATTCGGTCTCCAGTTGCTCGTAATTTTTTCCGGCAGCTAATTCCGATTTCATCTGCGTTAACTCTACCTCTGATATCCTGCCTCTCTTAAACTTATGTACTGACTGAGTTTCCGTTGCTGCATCTGGCGCTACTGCTGTTGCTGCTTTTTTCTTTGCCATGTCTGTTCTCCTAATTAAATGGGTGAAATAGCAGTATAGGCATTTAAATAATGAAAGTAAAATTGTTCACGAAATATAAGTTGTTGCAATGAAGGAAGTTAAATAAACAGCCAAAAAACTTTTAATTGATTTGGATTGCTCTAGAATTTTTTAGGTTTTTCACGATAATACTTATGGGAAGAGTGATTAAGCCACCGAATAAGCTAAAGGCTGTAAGAGAAAGGAGTTAAAAATTGTTTAAGAATTGTGTGAAAAGTTAGCGGCTAAACGGATATGCGAACAGACCCTATTAAGCCAAAACACAACTAAAGACAATACCGCATACGGTTTACAAGATTTTTAAGAATTACGAGTAAAGTTAACCGCCAAATTAATAAGAATCAATAGGTCTAGTCTGCTGGGGGATTTTACCTCTTGAGACAAAAACCTAGGGCAACAAAAAGGGAGAAACAAAGTGAAAAAGATAACAATGAAATTGAGCCACTATGGACGGTCGAACATTAACAATGAGAATTGTTTCAAGATTTCTAGCGTTTCAGTTCCATTCGCTAACAGGAAAGGTTGGGTTGCTGCTACTAATCCCGGAAATGACTATTGTAATATTTATCTACCGGGTCAAAAGTTAGCTAAGGGCGACGCTCCTACGGTTCACATTACTGTACCTGATGACGATGAAGCTAAAGCCTTTTATAATGCTGCCTGTGCTGGAGGACCAAACAGAGGTGAGCTAGGTGATTGTTGTGCCCTCATTCATGAAGAAGGCAATATGCATGTATTTTGCTCCGATTACAGCAAACATTATTTTAATGGCGATGAATACGCACTAGAACACGCTCTATATAAAGAGGTACATCCATCTGGACCTAATTATTGGAAAAGGGAAATCGATAACACTCCTAAACCTCCTTCAGGCATATTAAATATTAGCGTGGATGTAAACGGAAACATTCTCTGATAGTGGCTGATACCATTATAGGACTGTTTCCCAAGGGCAGGAAAAGAAAAGGGAGTAAGGAACATGATACACCTAACAATGAAATTAGAATATTGGAGTCGGTCGAACAAATGCGGCGAAAACGTCTTCCGGTTAAATACGGGTTCCTACCCTTATCTAGAGCGTGAAGGGTGGAAAAGACTAATTTCTAATTATAAGCATTACGAATATGTATTCTTACCGGGTCAAAAGTTAGAAGAAGATGGTGCTCCTACGGTTCACATTACTGTACCTGATGACGATGAGGTTCAAGCCTTTTATGATGCTGCCTGTGCAGGAGGACCAATTAAGGGCAAGCTTTTTGATAGTGATGTTGAAATATTGGAACAGGGTCAATTATCCGTTAAGTGCTGTGATTATGATAGCACTTACTATATGGGTGATGATTACGCATTAGAACACGCTCTATTTTTCGAAGCTCATCCAATTCCACCTAAAAAGATTGTTGACCCAATTAAATCCGCAAGGGCAAAACAGAGTCACGTCAAGATTAAGGAAATACGAGATTTTGCGAAGACTAACAACTTGAGCTATGCAGACGCTAAGCTTGCTATGGTGCTGGAATACAGCATTTAAAAAGCAAACAAACTATACTTTATCAAGAGTCTGAACTAATCAGGCTCTATTTTGAAACTATGATGGAGCACTAGGACAATGAGCATCAATATTATTAACTCTAAGACGCATGCGCAGCTAAAGTTTAAAGATTTCACGATGCTTAAAGTTGGTGGTAAAGATCAATACAGCAGGTTCCAAGGCGATGCTATTAAAATGTCTCTTGGAGCAGACGTTTACAATCAGCTGCTGACAGAGTTCGAGGGTGACATTAAATCAGCAAATTCCTGTGGTAGATGGATGCTGCGGGGCCTAACACAGGATAAAGCAGTTCGTAAAGTTAAAACGGATTTAGAGGTTGGTAAGAACTGTTATTCGCCTACAGCAGACGAAGTTGAGATGTACAATGGGAAAGACCCGTATTTTAACGACTAACTCAAACCAAGGAGAAATGCAGATGAACCTTAACGACGAAAAAGATGTTACACTAATTAAAGCTACCTTTCCTGATGTAGAGTTTACCTATATCTATGGCAAATCGTGGCATATAAGCGAAAACACGTATTCAACCACATTTTACGATCACTTGGACCTAATTGATGAGGATTCTGAGGAGTGGATAGAAGGATTCGGTTATGGAATAGATGCTTACCAGCATACGTTCAATGGTGATGCAGAAGAACCCATTGCATTCGCTGACCCGGCCGCTGCTGAGGCTCTGCTGGAAGAGCTTTGGAATATTTATAAAAAATTGGCTGAACCTTATCAATATTACACCAAAAAGGATTTTAACGGCTGAACCTTATCAATATTACACCCAAAAGGATTTTAACCCTAAATAAGCAGTTTCATAATTTTCTTATAATCATTTGCTGTGTAAGGGAGATAAAATGAAAAAACTATTAACGATGAAAGTTGACGATAAGTTCCTACAGGCTCTTGACGCTGAAGCCAAGAGTCACAACATGAGTAGGAGCGAGTTTATCAGGGAATGCATCGGCGAACATGTTCCAGCAATAAAGAAAACTACCAAGCGATGGAAAAATAAACAGGCTGAAAACAAATACTTCAGTGAGTACATAATGAGGGACTACCAATAAGACTTTTCAATTTTACTCAATTCGTATATACCATTTCTCTCTTTTTAGGAAATTAATCATGAAAACAACTCTTTCCAGTGACGTGTTCCAAAGAAAAGATTTAAGTATGGAAGAAAAGGCTGTTTTGGCTTTTATAGAATGCAATAATTCTTGTACTCTAGAGGTTATTTCATTTTCTCTTGGACTAGAAATAAAAACTGCTACTGAAGTACTGCGACATTTGAAGAACAGGAAGTTGGTTAACGACCTTACTTATTACCATCGGCTACGGGGTATTGTCAAATCTTGTGGATTGGACGGGAGGAAAAGTCACGCGACTTTCTCCTTGATGCCGTCCACAAAGCGGACGCCCTGTACGATGTCCGCTAACAATTCGCTGCCTTGCAGTCGGTT
Organism: Planctomycetota bacterium; assembly: GCA_038227875.1. Classification (GTDB taxonomy): domain Bacteria; phylum Planctomycetota; class SZUA-567; order H5-PLA8; family H5-PLA8; genus JBBRPR01. The sequence goes on along the minus strand of JBBRPR010000052.1, from coordinate 16 downwards.
CCAGTGCTGGGCGGCG
>JBBRPR010000051.1:0-66006 GCA_038227875.1 Planctomycetota bacterium | reverse complement strand
TGTCCAAGAAAATCACCGTCGACGTGAAGGGCGAAATCCTCGAGTTGAAAAACACCATTAACACCATGGTCGATCAACTTTCATCCTTCGCCGCCGAAGTGACGCGCGTGGCCCGCGAAGTGGGTACCGAAGGCAAGCTGGGAGGGCAAGCCGAAGTGAAAGGCGTTGCCGGTACGTGGAAGGATTTGACCGACAACGTGAACTTCATGGCCGGCAATTTGACGTCTCAGGTGCGTAACATCGCCGACGTGACCAAGGCCGTGGCCTCCGGAGATTTGTCCAAAAAGATTACCGTCGACGTGAAGGGCGAAATCCTGCAGTTGAAGGACACTATTAACACCATGGTGGATCAGTTGAGATCATTCGCATCCGAAGTGACGCGCGTGGCTCGCGAAGTCGGTACTGAAGGAAAGTTGGGTGGACAAGCGACCGTGCAAGGCGTCGCCGGAACGTGGAAAGAATTGACAGACTCGGTGAATTCAATGGCCGGAAATTTGACCAGCCAGGTGCGTAACATCGCCGACGTGACCAAGGCCGTGGCCAACGGCGACTTGTCCAAGAAGATCACCGTCGACGTGAAAGGCGAAATCCTTGAACTGAAAGTCACCATCAACACCATGGTGGACCAATTGAATTCGTTCGCTTCGGAAGTGACACGTGTGGCCCGCGAAGTCGGCACCGAAGGAAAACTGGGCGGCCAGGCCGAAGTGAAAGGCGTGGCCGGTACTTGGAAGGACTTGACCGACAACGTGAATTTCATGGCCGGAAATTTGACCGGCCAGGTGCGCGGTATCGCCAAGGTCGTGACGGCCGTGGCGCGCGGTGACTTGAAGCAGAAGCTGACCGTGGAAGCGAAGGGCGAAATCGCCGAACTGGCCGACACAATCAACGGCATGACCGAAACGCTGGCGACCTTCGCCGACCAGGTGACCACCGTGGCGCGCGAAGTCGGTGTCGAAGGAAAGCTGGGCGGCCAGGCCTCCGTGCCCGGCGCTTCAGGTACGTGGAAGGATTTGACCGACAACGTCAATCAGCTCGCCGGAAATTTGACCACGCAGGTGCGCGCCATCGCCGACGTCGCCACTGCCGTGACCAAGGGCGACTTGGCGCGTTCGATTCAGGTCGAAGCACAGGGTGAAGTCGCGGCGCTGAAAGACAACATCAATGAAATGATCCGCAACCTGAAGGAAACGACGCTCACCAATAAAGAGCAGGACTGGTTGAAGACCAATCTCGCGAAGTTCTCACGCATGTTGCAGGGCCAGAAGGACCGCGTCGCGGTCGGCAATTTGATTCTCGGCGAACTGGCGCCGGTCGTCAGCGCCCAGCACGGCATGCTTTACACCATGGAACACCCCAGCAAGGACGAACCCACCGTCCAGCCGCCGTATCTGAAACTGCTGGCCAGCTACGCGTACGACGACAACAGCTCCGTGGAAACGCTCGCGCTCGGTCAGGGGCTCGTCGGCCAGTGCGCCAAGGACAAGCAGAAGATCGTCCTCGGTCACGTGCCGGACAATTACGTCAACATCTCCTCCAGCCTGGGCAAGACCGCGCCGGAAAACATCCTGATCCTCCCCGTCCTCTTCGAAGGGCAGGTCAAGGGCGTGCTCGAACTGGCCTCGCTGGAACGCTTCAGCCCGACACATCAGGTCTTCCTCGATCAGTTGATGGAATCGATCGGCATCGTGCTCAATACGATCGAAGCCAACATGCGTACGGAAGATTTGCTCGAACAGTCGCAGTCGCTGGCCAAGCAGCTCCAGAGCCGCCAGGAAGAATTGCAGAAGACCAATCAGGAACTGGAAATCAAAGCGCGGTTGCTGGCCGACCAGAATCAGGAAGTGGAACGCAAGAACAAGGAAGTGGAACAGGCCCGCAGCGCGCTGGAAGAAAAAGCCAAGCAGCTGGCGCTGACGTCGAAGTACAAGTCGGAATTCCTCGCCAACATGTCGCACGAACTGCGCACGCCGCTGAACAGCCTCTTGATCCTCTCCGATCAGCTCTACCGCAATCAGGACGGAAATCTGACGCCCAAGCAGGTCGACTTCGCGAAGACGATTCACGCTTCCGGAAACGATTTGCTGGCGCTGATCAACGACATCCTCGACCTTTCGAAGATCGAATCCGGTACGGTGACCGTCGAGCCCAGCGACCTGGCGCTGACCGACCTGCAGGACTATCTCGACCGTGCCTTCCGTCACGTCGCGGAAAACAAGGGGCTCAATTTCGCTCTGGATCTGACCCACGGCGTACCGGGCACGATGCACACCGACGCCAAGCGTTTGCAGCAAGTCTTGAAGAATTTGCTCTCCAACGCCTTCAAATTCACCGAAGAAGGTACGGTGGCGCTGAACATCTCAACAGTGACGTCAGGCTGGAGTCACGAAAACGAAGCGCTCAACCGCGCCAAGTCGGTGATCTCCTTCGCGGTGACCGACACGGGCATCGGCATTCATCCGGACAAGCAGCAGATCATCTTCGAAGCGTTCCAGCAGGCCGACGGATCCACCAGCCGCAAATACGGCGGCACGGGACTAGGCCTGGCGATCAGCCGCGAAATTTCGCGCATGCTCGGCGGCGAAATCAAGCTCAACAGCAGTCCCGGCCACGGCAGTACGTTCACGCTCTACCTGCCCAAGAACTACGTCGTGCCGAAGGCGGCCAAAAAGCAGAACACGACCTCGACCAGCGTCTCGGCCTCGGCGATCGAAGAGGACCTGAAAGCCAAGGCCGCGTACGATATCCCGGCGGTCGCGGAAGTTCCGTCGCCATCGGTTTTCACCAATGAACTCGGCGACGATCGCGGCGCGATCCGCGACGGCGACCCGGTGATCCTGATCGTCGACAACGATCTGGGTTTCGCGCGGATCATGGTCGACCTGGCCCGCGAGAACGGCTTCAAGGTCATCGCCACGTCGCACGGCGCAGTGGCCGTGGCGCTGGCGCGGGAATACAAGCCATCGGCGGTGACGCTCGATATCCGCCTGCCCGACATCGACGGCTGGCGCGTGCTCGACCGCTTGAAGAACGACATCGATACGCGGCATATTCCTGTGTTCATCATCTCTGCTGCCGACGAACGCGCGCGCGGACTGGCGCAGGGCGCGCTGGGTTACCTCAACAAGCCGATCAAGACGCGCGAACCGCTCGAACATGTGATCGCGCATCTCAAGCAGTTCTCGCAGCGGCCGGTCAAGAACATGCTGATCGTCGAGCGCGACGACAAGCTCCGCAGCACGCTGGTCGAACTGATCGCCTCCAGTGACGTGCAGGCGCAGGGTGAAGGCACGGCCAAGGGCGCGCTCACGGCGATGATGGACCGTCACTTCGACTGCGTCTCGATCAGCCAGGACCTGCCGGACATGAGCGGCGTGAATCTGCTTGCCTCGATCAACCGCGAACCGCGGCTGCGCGAAATTCCGATCATCTTCAACGCCATTCGTCCGCTCGACGAAATGGAAGACGAATCCCTGCGGCACCTGATGAACACCAACCCGATCAAGGTGGCGCGGTCAACCGACTGGATCCTGCTCGATTCGGCGCTCTTCCTGCACCGCCAGATCTCCAAGCTTCCCGACCCGATGAGGCAGATCTTCAACAAGCTGCAGCAGACCAACTCGGTGCTGGCCGGCAAAAAGGTGCTGGTTGTCGACGACGACATCCGCAACATCTTCGCGCTGATGAGCGTGCTGGAACGGCAGAAGGTCAATGTGCTCTCCGCTGAAAACGGCGCCGACGCAATCAAGCTGATCGAGAAGGAACCGAACATTGACGCGGTGCTGATGGATATCATGATGCCGGCGATGGACGGCTACGACACGATCCGCGAGATCCGCAAGCGGGATAAATTCAAGCAATTGCCGATCATCGCCGTGACGGCCAAAGCGATGAAGGGCGATCGCGAAAAGTGCATCGAAGCCGGCGCGACCGACTACCTTGCCAAGCCCGTGGACACGGAACAGTTGCTCTCGTTGCTGAGAGTCGTGATGTACAAGTGACGCAGCCGGGATACCGCACACGCACAGAGAGCGAGTAGTCATGCAGAGCCAGGAAAACGTTCGAATCCTCGTGGTCGACGACAAGCCCGACAAGGCGATGGCGATCGGCTCCATCGTCGCGGACCTGGGCGAAGTCATTACCGCCCATTCGGGCAAGGACGCGTTGCGCTGTCTGATGAATCAATCCTTCGCGCTGATCCTGCTCGACGTCAACATGCCGGTGATGGACGGCTTCGAAACGGCGGAACTGGTCCGGAAGCGGGAAACCTCGCAGCACACGCCGATCATTTTCATCACGTCGTTTTATGACGCCGACGTGCACAAGGCCCGCGCCTATACGCTGGGTGCCGTTGACTACATCATGGCGCCGGTGGTGCCGGAAGTGCTCAAGGCGAAAGTCTCCGTCTTTGTCGAACTGTACAAGAAGACCGAGGAAGTCCGGCAGCGCGCCGAAGAGCGCGTGCAGCTGATGCAGGAACAGATGGCCCGCGTGGCCGCCGAAGCCGCGCGCCACGCAGCCGAGGAAGGCGAACGCCGCGCGGCATTTCTGGCGGAAGCCAGCCGCCTGCTCACCTCGTCCCTGGAATACGAAGCCACGCTGCAACGCGTGGCGCAGCTGACCGTGCCGGAAGTCAGCGATTTTTGCGCCGTCACCATAGTCAAGGATGATGGCGAGCTGCAGTGCCTGGCCGTGGCGCATAAAGATCCGGCTAAAACCGAGATTGCGCGAAATGCCTGCAACAGTTATCGGCCTTCGTCCAACGATCCATTGCCGACAGTGATTCGCACGGGAACATCCGTGCTCGTTTCGGAGATTACCGACGAGCTGCTGAACTCCGCCATGGTGCAGCCCGACGCTCGCGAGATCGTCCGCCAACTGGGCTTGAAATCGTACATGATTGTGCCCCTGCGCGCGCGCGAACGCACCCTGGGTGCGCTGACGTTCGTCACCGGTGATTCGGGGAGGCGGCTGACGCAGAAGGACCTGACCCTGGCCGAGGACCTGGGCCGCCGCGCCGCCATCGCCATCGACAACGCGCGCCTCTACAACGAAGCGCAGCAGGCCAACCGCATGAAGGACGATTTCCTCGCCGTCGTCTCCCACGAATTGCGTACGCCGCTCACCCCAATCCTGGGCTGGACGCGTATGCTGCGCAACGACACCTTTGACAAGGAATCGATGTCCCACGCGCTGGAAATCATCGAACGCAACGCCCGCGCGCAGGCGAAGCTGATCGAAGATCTCCTCGACGTGTCGCGCATCATCACCGGCAAGCTGCGGTTGAATATCCGCCCCGTCGACCTCAATTCCCTGCTGGAAAACAGCATCGATGCGCTGCGACCCGCCGCCGAAGCCAAAAGTCTCACCATCGAAAAGTCGTTCAACCTTGAGCCGATCGTGCTCAACGCCGACAGTGAGCGCATGCAGCAGGTAATCTGGAATCTGCTCTCCAACGCGATCAAGTTCACGCCACAATCCGGATCGATCCAAGTCCGCGCTTCCATGGTTCAGAATAGCATCTGCATTGAAATCCAGGATTCCGGCCGCGGCATCAGCCCCAAATTTCTCCCGTTTGTGTTCGACCGCTTCCGCCAGGCCGACAGTTCCACCACGCGCGCGTTTGGCGGATTGGGCATCGGGTTGGCAATCGTGCGCCACCTCGTCGAACTGCACGGCGGAACGGTGAACGCCGAAAGTGCCGGAGAAGGAAAGGGCGCGACGTTCGCAGTGACGCTCCCGGCCTTGAAATCGCGCAAACTGGTGCACCGCGATTCGAGCATCAGCATCCGCAAACCGTCCGATACGCCCGCGCGCTGTCTGGAAGGCCTGCAGATTCTGGTCGTCGACGACGAACCCGATACGCGCGATTTGCTTTCGAAAATCTTCGAACAACAGGGCGCGCAAGTCTTCGAAGCCGCGTCGGCGCATGAAGCCATGGAACGCCTTGATCGCTGCAAGCCCGATCTCGTCGTCAGCGACATCGGAATGGCCGGGCTCGATGGCTACAACCTGATCAAGCGCATTCGCGCGCAGGACGGGACCTACGCGACGCTGCCGGCGCTGGCGTTGACTGCCTACGCCCGGGACGAAGATAAAGCGACGGCGCTGGCGGCCGGATTTCATGCACACATGCCCAAACCCATCGATCCAGCGGCGCTGGTGACCTCCGTCCGCGGACTGATGAAGCGGGGCTAGCATAAAGCATTATCATGATCATCTAAGTTATTTCAGCTGAATGATTTACAAGCTTCAGCTTTATCGATAATCTCGGGAATAGGAAACCTCACGTTGGGCACTATTACAGTGTCGTGGCCGCGACGTGGCCGCACGACATGCGATCTCAATATTGGCTGGATAATTGTGAGCTGACTGACGAACCGCGATGCGGTTTGAAAACATGCAACGGGGAACGAATGCGTCGAATCATCATTGTACTTTTTCTGCTGACCTGCGCGGGTGCCGGCGGCCTGTACGCCTGGGGGCGCGCAAAAGCGGCGACCACGCAAGGACAAGCGGACAAGCCGGGTGCCGCGGGCGGCAAGGGTCCAGGCGCGCCGGTGCCGGTTTCGGCCACCCCGGTGATGCAGAAGGACATCCCGATCTATCTTGATGCGCTTGGAAACGTGCAGGCCTTTGCTTCCGTGACGGTGCGTACGCAGGTCGACGGCCAGATCATGAAGATTGCCTTCACGGAAGGACAGGCCGTGAAGAAAGGCGACTTGCTCGCGCAGATCGATCCGCAGCCGTTGCAGGCTCAACTTGAACAGACGCAAGCGCGCAAGAAACAGGATGAAGCGAAGGTCGTTCAGGACCATGCCAAAGTCCGCCAGGATCAGGCCAAGGTCAAGCAGGATCAGGCCAAGCAAGTGCAGGACGAAGCCAGCCTGTCCAACGCCAAAGTGACGTTCCAGCGCTACTCCGACACGCTCGCCGCCAACGCGGTGACCAAGCAGAGCGTCGACGACGCGCGGACGCTCGTGGCGACGCTGACGGCCACGATCGAAGGCGACCAGGCCTCGATTCTCGCGGACGAAGCCGCTGTGCAAGCCGATGAGGCTGCGATCCAGGCCGACGAAGCCACGGTTCTCGCCGATGAGGCCAACATCAAATTCGCGCAGACCCAGTTGGCCTACACCAATATCACCTCGCCGCTCGATGGGCGCGTCGGCATCCGCCTGGTCGATGAAGGCAACGTCGTCCACACCAATGATGTGAATGGACTGGTCGTCGTCTCGCAGTTGCAGCCGATCTCCGTGATCTTCGCGCTGCCGCAGCAGGATCTGCAGAAAATCAATGCGCGCATGTTAACCAGCAAACTTTCGGCGCTGGCCGTCGATCCCAACGGTTCGGCACTGCTGGACACAGGCGAATTGTTGCTCGTCGACAATCAGATCGATCCGACCACCGGCACGATTAAACTTAAAGCCACCTTTCCCAACCCCGCGCTCAAGCTCTGGCCGGGCGGATTCGTAAACGTGCGGCTGCTGCTGGAGACGCGGACCAAGTCCGTGGTCATCGCCGCACCTGCCGTGCAGCAGGGACCGGATGGCAACTATGTCTTCCTGATCAAGGACGACGCGGTCGAGCCGCAGCCCGTCAAGGTCGCACTGATCCAGGATGGCGAAGCCCTCATCGAAAGCGGCCTTAACCCCGGCGATTCTGTGGTGCTGACCGGCCAGGACCGTTTGAAATCCGGCTCGAAGGTAAATGTCCAAGCGTCGAAGAAAAAGGGCGAGAAGGAAACGGAGAAGAAAGATAAAGCAGAGAAGTCCGAAAAAGCCGAGAAGTCCGAGAAACAGCATAAGGATGCGCCCGCTGAAAAGAGCGGAGACGCGAAATGAATGTTTCCGCGCCATTCATCTCACGGCCCGTCGCGACTTCCCTGCTCTCCATTGCCGTCCTGCTGACGGGCATCCTCGGCTACACCTCGCTGCCCAAAGCCGCCTTGCCGGAAGTCGATTTCCCCACGCTGCGCATCACCACGCAATTGCCCGGCGCGTCGCCCGACACCACCGCCTCGCTGATCACCACACCGCTGGAACAGCAGTTCGGCCAGATCTCGGGATTGACGTCGATGACGTCGACGAGTTCCTTCGGCATCAGCCAGATTACGTTGCAGTTTGATTTGCAGCGCGACATCGACGCGGCCGCCGAAGACGTTCAAGCCGCGATCAATGCCGCCGGCGGCGTGCTGCCCAAGGACCTCCCGTACCCGCCCGTGTACGCGAAGGTCAATCCCGCCGACCAGCCGATCATCACCCTGGTGCTCACCTCCGACACGCTGCCGATCACCAAGGTCGATGACGCGGCCGATACGATTTTAAAGCAGCGTCTCTCGGAAGTGCTCGGCGTCGGCCTGGTCACCATCCAGGGCGGTCAGAAGCCGGCCGTGCGCATCCAGATCGATCCCAAGCGCCTGGCGTCGTATCAGTTGGGCTTCGAAGACGTGCGCGCGGCGCTGGGCAAAACCAGCGTCAATCAGCCCAAAGGAAGTTTCGATGGACCGGCGCAATCGTATGTGATCAACGCCAACGATCAGCTGCCGTCGGCCGAGGCGTACAAGTCGGTGATCTTCGCCTACCGCAACGGCAGCCCGGTGCGCCTCTCCGATGTCGGCACCGCGATCAACGGTGTCGAAGACATGAAGACCGCCGCGTGGTTTGACGGCAAGCCGGCGGTGATTGTCGACATCCAACGCCAGCCCGGCGCGAACATCATCGACACCGTCGACCGTATTAAAGGCCTGTTGCCCAGCCTGCAACGCTCGATTCCCAGCGGCGTGAAACTCGGCGTGCTGGCCGACCGCACGGAAACCATCCGCGCCTCGGTCGCCGACGTGGAATTTACGCTGGTGCTCACCGTCATCCTCGTGGTGCTCGTGATCTTCGTCTTCCTCGGCAAACTCTGGGCGACAGTGATCCCCGGCGTGGCGCTGCCGCTCTCGATCATCGGCACGTTCGGCGTCATGGCATTGACCGGCTACAGCCTCGACAATCTATCGATGATGGCTCTGACCATCGCCGCGGGCTTTGTGGTCGACGACGCGATCGTGATGATCGAAAACATCGTCCGCTTCATCGAACTGGGCGAACCGCCGCTCGAAGCCGCGTACAAAGGGGCGAAGCAGATCGGCTTCACGGTCGTTTCGCTGACCGTCTCGCTGATCGCGGTGTTCATTCCGTTGCTGTTCATGAGCGGCATTATCGGCCGCCTGTTCCGTGAATTTGCGATGACGCTGACCTACGCGATCATCGTCTCGGCCATCGTCTCGCTGACGCTGACACCGATGATGTGCAGCAAGCTGCTGAAAGCAGAAAAGCACGGCGAAAAATCCGGCGGCGCGTTTTATCGCTTCACCGAATCGATTTTTCAGTGGGTGCTCAATCTCTACGACTGGTCGTTGAAGATCGTGCTGCGTCACCAGAATCTGACGCTGCTGGTTGCGTTGGGAACGTTCGTGCTCACGGCCTACCTTTATATCGTCGTGCCGAAAGGCTTCCTGCCACAGCAGGACACAGGCTTGATTATTGCCACGACCGACGCCGATCAGAGCATCTCGTTTGCGGCGATGACCAAGCTCCAGAACCAGGTAGCCGATCTGCTGCAGAAAGATCCGGACGTCGCCGGAGTCGACAGTTTCATCGGAGCGGGCACGATCAACACCACGCCCAACTCCGGGCACATCACCATCGTACTCAAGCCCCACGACGAGCGGAAAAGCTCCGCCATGGAGATCATCACCCGGATGCGCGAAATCACGCGTCCGATCGAAGGCATCGCCACCAGTTATCAGCTCGTCCAGGACATTCAGATCGGCGCGCGCGCCAGCCGCACGCAGTACCAGTACACACTCGTCGACGCCAACCAGGAGGAGCTCGCACAGTGGGCCCCGGAGCTGGTGGCGAAGCTCAAGACCGTCCCGATCCTGCAGGGCGTGACCAGCGATCAGGTCACCGGTGGCCTGCTGGCGCACCTGACCATCGACCGCGATCAGGCTTCACGCTTGAACGTGCTGCCGCAAACGATCGACGACACGCTCTACGACGCCTTCGGCCAGCGCCAGGTCTCGACGCTGTATTCGCAGTTGAACCAGTACCACGTCGTGCTGGAAGCGTCGCCGGATTTCCAGCTCGACCCCAGCAGCCTTGAGAATCTGTTCGTACCGTCGACCACCGGCCAGCAAGTGCGCCTCTCCTCGATCGCGAAACTTGAGCGCCGCACCGCGCCGCTGGCGATCAATCATCAGGCGCAATTTTCAGCCGTGACCGTCTCGTTCAATCTGCGCCCCGGCGAATCGCTCAGCGACGCGGTCAAGGCGATGAAGGAGGCCGAAGCCTCGATCGGCATGCCCGATACCGTCGAAGGTTCGTTTGCCGGCGAAGCGGCGGAATTCCAGACCTCGCTGGCGGGCGAACCGTATTTGATTCTCGCCGCGATCATCGCCGTCTACATCGTTCTCGGTGTCCTGTATGAAAGTCTGATCCATCCGATCACCATTCTTTCCACGCTGCCCTCGGCGGGCATCGGCGCGCTGCTGGCGCTGCGGATGTGCGGCTATGATCTCTCAATCATCGGCATTATCGCCATCGTGCTGTTGATCGGCATCGTCAAGAAGAACGCGATCATGATGATCGACTTCGCGCTCGAAGCCGAACGCGAAGAACATCAACCGCCTGAAGAATCGATTTACAAGGCCTGTCTGCTGCGCTTCCGGCCGATCATGATGACCACCATGGCCGCGCTGCTGGGCGCCGTGCCGCTGGCGGTGGGCACCGGCCCGGGCTCTGAACTGCGCCGCCCGCTGGGCATTGCGATCATCGGCGGCCTGGTCCTGAGCCAGGTGCTGACACTCTATACGACTCCCGTGATCTACCTGATGATGGACTCGATCAGCACGCGTGTGAAGGCGCTGCTGGGACGCGGTGAAGCGCACGAACCGCCGCGGCCGCCAGACGCTCCTCCCGCACCTCCGTCCCCCCCACCGGCGGCGGCGCAATCTCCGATACCGACATCGGGATCGCACACGCCGGCGGCACGGCCGGAGCTGCAACCGGTGCACAAATGAACAAGGCGGCGCAAGCGACCGGCGGCATCTCAGAGCCGTTCATCCGGCGACCGGCCGGCACTTCGCTGCTGATGGTGGCGATCATGCTTGTCGGCGGCGTGGCGTACTTTATTCTTCCCGTCTCGGCGCTGCCGCGCATTGATTTCCCGACAATCTCCGTCACCGCCACACTGCCCGGCGCCGATCCGCAGACGATGGCCTCGTCCGTCGCCGCGCCGCTGGAACGCCGCTTCGGCCAGATCGCCGGGGTCTCCGAACTGACCAGCGTCAGCGGACTGGGCTCTTGCAGCGTGACTATCCAGTTCGCACTCGACCGTAATGTCGATCTGGCCGCGCGCGATATTCAGGCCGCGATCACCGCCGCGCGCGGCGAACTGCCCGCGAATCTGCCCAACCCGCCGACGTACCGCAAATCAAATCCTTCCCAGGCGCCGATCCTGATTCTTGCGCTGACGTCTCCGACACTCGCGCCGGCTGACATCTACGAAGCGGCGTCGACCATCCTGGCACAGCGCATCTCCCAGATTCCCGGCATTGCGCAGGTGTTTATCAGCGGCGCGCAGAAACCGGCCGTGCGAGTGCAGGTCAATCCCACTCAGCTGGCCTCGATGGGCCTGTCCATGGAAGACGTGCGGACGTCGATCACCAGCGCCGATGCGCGCGGCCCCGAAGGACTGGTCGATGGTGCAGATTCCGCGTACATGATTGAAACCAACGACCAGCTCTACTCCGCGGAGCAGTACCGCCCGATCATTGTCCGCTCCAAAAACGGCGCAGTGGTGCGCCTGGATTCCATCGCCAACGTCATCGATGGCGCCGTTGACGCGCGACAGATTGCGTGGTTCAACAATGACAAAGCCGTGCTCGTGATTATTTTCAAGCAGCCCAACGCCAACGTGATCGATACGGTCGACGCGGTCAAAGCGCTCCAGCCACAGCTCGAAAAGTGGATGCCCAGTGCGATCAAGCTCTCCGTCTTGAGCGACCGCACCTCGACGATCCGCGCGTCGGTGGACGATGTTCAGTTCACCATGCTCCTCACCATTGCGCTGGTGATCGGAATTGTATTTCTATTTCTGCGCCGCGGGTGGAGCACCTTTGCCGCCGCGTCGACGGTGCCGCTCTCGCTGGCCGGCACTTTCGCCGGTATGTACCTCTGCGATTACACCATCGACAATCTCTCGCTGATGGCCCTGACGGTGGCCGTCGGTTTCGTCGTCGACGATGCGATCGTGATGATCGAAAACGTGACGCGCCGCCACGAAGCCGGCGACACGCCGATGCAGGCGGCGATCACCGGAGCGCGGCAGATCGGCTTTACCGTCGTCTCGATCAGTATTTCGCTCATCGCCGTCTTTATTCCGCTGCTGTTCATGGGCGGGATCATCGGGCGGCTGTTCCACGAATTCGCGGTGACGCTGAGCATCGCCATCGCCGTCTCTGCCGTCGTCTCGCTGACGGGAACGCCGATGATCTGCGCGTACCTCGCGCGCGCGCATCCGAAAGGTGAACCGGAGCGCCTGAACTGGTTTGAACGGATTACCGAAGGTGCGCTCAATGGCATCACCAATCTGTACGGGTATCTCCTCGACATCGTCCTCCGCTTCAAGTTTATCACGCTGTTGGTAACGCTGGGGACGCTGGGCCTGACGGTCTACCTCTACATCATTGTTCCGAAGGGTCTGTTTCCGCAGCAAGACACCGGTCGTATGCAGGGCACGACCCAATCACCCGCGGACATCTCCTTTCAACAGATGGCCGTGCGCCAGCGCAAGCTGGCCGAGGTTCTGCTGCAGAATCCTGACGTCGCGAATTTCAGTTCGTCAGTCGGCGCCTCGGGCTTCAACGCGCTCTCCAACAATGGCAAACTCTTTATCGACCTGAAACCCCTTCCCGAACGCAAGCACACCGTCGATGAAGTGAAAAACGCGCTGCTGGAATCAGCAAAATCGGTGCGTGGCATCAACTTGTTCTTAAATCCCGTGCAGGACCTGAGCGTCGGTGGCCGCGCGAGCAAGTCTCAATATCAGTACACACTTTCAGACATTGACGTGAACGAACTGAGCGCGTTTACGCCCAGGCTGATCGACAAGATGAAATCGATGAAAGAACTACAAGGCGTCACCACCGACCAGGAACAGGGCGGGCTGGAGGCGTTTTTGACCATCGACCGTGATGCCGCGTCGCAGCTGGGCGTTACCGCGACGGATATCGATGCCGCGCTTTACGACGCGTTCGGGCAGCGGCAGGTGGCGATCATGTACCGGCCGCTGGACCAGCTCCGCGTCGTGCTTGAGGTCAATCCGCTGCTGCAGAAGGATCCTTCGGCGCTGGAACACATCTACGTGCGCGGCCCCAATGGCAAGCAGATTCCACTGCGCAATGTCGCGAAACTTGAACGCCGTTCGCAGCCGTTATCCATCAACCACCAGGGGCAGTTTCCATCGGTCACCATCTCCTTTGGACTGAATCCCGGTATCGCGTTGGGTGTAGCCTCCGACAAGATTGAAAAGGCATTCCGGGATTTGAATCCGTCACCCGGCATCCGCGCCAACTTTGCCGGCAGCGCCGCCGCGTTCCAGGATTCCATCGGGTCGAGCCTCTGGCTGGTCCTGATGTCGGTGGTCGCCATCTACATTATTCTCGGCGTGCTGTACGAAAGCCTGATCCACCCGATCACGATTCTCTCCACCATTCCCTCGGCCGGTATCGGTGCACTGCTGGCGCTGATCGCCTTTGGTTTCCCGCTGGATGTCATGGGCATGATCGGCATCATCCTGCTCATCGGCATCGTGAAAAAGAACGCGATCATGATGATCGACTTCGCGCTCGAAGCCGAGCGTGACAAGGATGTCGATGCCGCGGCCGCGATCCGCGAAGCCTGCCTGCTGCGCTTCCGGCCGATCATCATGACCACGATGGCCGCGCTGCTCGGCGCGCTCCCGCTGGCGATCGGCCATGGCGCCGGCGCCGAACTGCGCCAGCCGCTGGGCATTGCGATCGTGGGTGGATTGGTAATGAGCCAGGCGCTGACGCTCTTCACGACACCGGTGGTCTACATCTATATGGACCGCCTTCGCAGCCGCAAAAAAGAACCCGCGGCGAGTTCCACTCCGTCCGCCCAATCTCCCCACGCTGTTCCGGCGTGAGACCCTGTGTCAAATTTGGCCGCTGGTCAAAAGCCAACATAAGGTAAATTTTCCTTATGCTAAATGACCCTGTCACGATTCCGTGACAGGGTCAGCGCGACTCGCATCACAGCACCACTTCGCCACGCAAGGCCGAGCGCGCAACGCGCAGCGTCGCGTAGCAGCGGTCGACGTGCTCGCGGTTAAGAGGGCGCAGACGCATCGCGGTGCGGTGCGCGCGCTTGGCTTCGCGTTCGGCGTCCACCGTCCGTTGTTGGCCCAGCAGGACGAGCACCAAAAACGTGCGGAATTCGTTGCCGTCGCAGGAATCCGGACCGCAGAGCTCCAATTCCATGCCGATGGCATTGCGCACATGGACTTCGGCGGCCGAGAACTGTTTCAGCTCGTAGTGCGCGCGCGACAAAAGCAGCTCGGTGTTCAGTATTTCACGCGCGGTCGCGTCGTCGCGGACCATTAAATTCAACGCGTGCTCGAAGCAAATCAACGCATTGCGCCATGACCCGCGCCGAGCCCAATTGCGTCCGGATTGCAGCGTGTCCGCCGCGGAAGAGTCACTCATCGCCAGTTTCCTCGCTGTATTCAGTGAACTAATCGCGATTCGTACGTTTATAGTTGCAAAGCCCTCTCACGATATTTCCAGAAGCTCAGCACATTCTGCTGAAATATGGAGGTACGACGGGGGAACAAATATATCGCGAGTGGCTTACTGTGCAGTAAAGCGAACGCGGAGTCGCTCTTTGTTCGCAGGAAAAGGAAACGTGAATGGATCTGCCCTCTGCACCACTTGAGCAGTCCGTGCCGCTGGCCGTTTCGGCCCCGCTGCCCGAACCGGTGCGCAACACCGAGCGCTGGGTATGGGTGCTGCTGACGCTGGTGCTGGCGGGTCAGCTGGCTTTCGTGCTGCGTTACGATCAACCGGCCATCACCAGCCCCGATGCCAATGGGTATTACGCTCAAGGCGCATTGTTGGCGCAAACGGGCCAGACTTGGTTTCAGCAGGAGAGCGACGTCCAGTTCGTGGGCATGCACTGGCTGGTCACGGAGGACGGGAAGTACTTCAGCCGCTACCCGCCGGGCCTGTCGGTGCTGATCGCTATTCTTTACAAAACGTTCGGCGCCAATTCGTGCGCGTGGGTCGATCCGGCCTTTGCGACGCTCGCGCTGATCGGGCTGTTCTTTCTGCTGAAACGTTTTCTCGGAGAGTGGTACGCGCTGGCCGGTGTGTTTCTGCTCGCGATCAATCCCGTCTTTAATCTCCACGCACAATACAACTATGCGCACATGCCGGTGCTCTGCCTGCTGATCTGGGGGCTCTTCTTCCTCGCGCGCTGGGCAGCGAACGGACACGCGCGCGAGATCTTCGCGGCCGGACTGCTGCTCGGCTGCATCCCCACCGTCCGCTACCCGGAAGCGACGTTCGCGCTCGGCATTGCGGCCTTCGCCCTCTGGGAATTGCGCACGAAGGAGCGACGCTGGCTGCAGGTGCTCGCGGCCGTCGCCGGAGCCGCGATTCCGCTGCTCCCGCTGCTGATTCGCAACCAGAGCGCCTTCGGTGCGTTCTACAAAACGGCGTACGTTCTGACGCACGAACAATCCGGCTTCGGCTGGAATTACTTCAAGGAGCACTTCACCGGCTACATCCGCAGCCTGCACGCCGATGGGCTGGGCCTGCTCTTTCCCTTCGGCGTGGTGGGCATGGCCGCAATGTGCCTGCACCCGCAGTACCGCCGCACCGGCGTGCTGCTGACGTTGATCGCCGTGCCATCTCCGCTCCTCTACATGGCCTACTACTGGGGCATGGGGCTGAACAATGGTAACGGCATGAACATGCGCTACCTGCTGCCCACGTTCGCCTGTTACGTCATCGCCGGATTGTGGTTTTTGAAAACGGTGCTCGCCAGTCAGACCACGTCGATTCGCGTCGCGGCGCTGGGGACGTTGTTTGCGTTTCAGATTTTCTGGGGCGCGTGGAATTCCATGCCCGAGTACGAGCGGACGGCTCACGAGAAGAAAGTGCTCGCGCTGACCACCGAGAAACTCGAAGCCACCGTCGAACACGGCGCGGTGCTCATCGCCGATCAGCAGATTCAGCAGCATCTCGACTACATTCATCACTGGAAGCTGGCCGATGCCGAACTGCTGCAATCGCGCATGCGCGGCTTTGGCCGCTTCAACAATTCCGACCGCGATCCCAATGAACCGTCGCCTCAGCAGTCAAAGAAGTCGCAACTCTTCGAAGCGAAGTACGGCGAGATGCCGGCGAGCGAAAAAGAAGTGGCGCTCGTCGCCGCGTTGAAGGCGTGGGCTGGCGAGAGCAAGGTCTACTTCGTCGGCGCCGAAACGGAACTCGACGGCCTCGGCGCGCACGGATTTTCGAAAAGTGAATTCAAAATCGTCCAGCGCATCGCGCTTCCCGATCCGCCCGAAGAACCTCTCAATGGGATGGGCGGAATGGGCGGCATGTTGGGCGGGCGCCGTAATCGCGGCGGTGGCGGCCCGCGCAACCGCGGCAACTGGGGCGGGGGACCTCCCGGCCCCGGCGGACCTGGCGGCATGCCTCCGCCTCCTCCGGGCGGTGGCGGCGGATTTCCACCGCCCGGCCCCGGTGGTCCAGGCGGCTGGGGTGGTCCCGGCGGGCCCGGTGGACCGGGCGGTTTCGGTGGCCGTCGCTTTGACGTTAAGGAATACGTGATCGCCGAATGGACGAATCATCCCGCGGCAGCTCAAGTGACGCCGGACAACAATCCCGACTTTGATAAGTAGCGCGGTTGAAGCTTCAGACTTTCTCGAGAATCACCTGCGCGAAGGCGATTTCGCCACCGTGAGTGATCGTGACATGAAGGACGTTCGCGCCGAGTTGCGCGGCGAGCGTCGCGGCGTTGCCATGGAATTGCAGGATCGGTTTGCCGCGCTCGTCCGGGAGAATTTCAGCGTCCTGCCAGCGGATACCTGCCGACAGCCCCGTGCCCAGTGCCTTCAACGCCGCTTCCTTCGCCGCCCAGCGGCCGGCCAGCCGCTCGCTCGGATCGCGATGGCGCAACACGTAAGCGCGTTCGGCCGGCGTGAGGATCCGGTTGACGAAGCGCTCGCGGTGGCGCTCGTAGACCGAGCGGATGCGGGAGACTTCGACCAAGTCGATGCCGATGCCGACGATCATTACTTCGCTTCCAGGAATTTCTTGATGTCTGCTTCGTTCACGGGTCCGCTGAGCTTCAATTTGGCGACGACGTCGGCGAGATTGATGCCCGCTTCCTTCGCCAGCCGTCGAGCCGCCGGCGTGGCGCGCACGCCCGCTCCGGAAACCGGCGCGGCAGCTGAAGTCGATGTTCCAGTTGCGGACGGTGGCGCGACTGCCGTCGCGGCAGCGCGATGCGCGGCCAGCAGCGCCGTGTTTTTCGCGTCGATGCCCGTCGGAAGAGCTTCGCCGGGATCGCCGACCAGGCACATCGCGTAGCCCACCGGCAATACCGCGCGTTCGGGCGCGAGCAACTTCACCACCACGCCCGCACAGGGCGAGGGCATCGGGAATGTTGCTTTATCGGTAATGATCTCGCAGAGCGAGCCGTCTTTTTCGACGCGATCGCCTTCCTTCACCAACCAGCGGTCGAGCGTCGCTTCGGTCAGGTTCTCGTTGGCCTTCGGCATTTCGACGGGAGTCATGGTCGCGCTCCGGCTCGTGCTGCTTTGAGAAAGTGAAACTTCAGCTTTTGGATTCGGCGAGCAACTTCTCGGCTTCAGCGATGACTTTCTTCTTGGCGTCGGCGAGTTTCAAGGGCAGTGTGCAGCCGGCCGCCTGGCGGTGTCCGCCGCCGCCGAACTTTTTCGCCAGCAGCGTCGCATCGACGCCCGGCATCGTGCGCACGCTGACTTTCGTGTGCCGCCCCTCGTCGATTCCGTACATGAACAGTGCCAGCCGCACGCCATTGAGCGAGCGGGGAATGCTGGCGAGTTCCTCGGTGTGCTGCGAGCCAGTGTGGGTTTCGACAAAATCGGAGTACTTCAGCGAAATGCAGCAGATCTGCCCGTTGGCCGCGCATTCCAGGCTCGCCCGCGCGCGCGATTCCAATTCCAGTTCGTTGAGCGATTTGTTCAGGTAGATGCGCCGCCAGAGGCTTTCGGGATTGACACCCGCTTCGATCAGCTTCGCGGCAATGTGGAGCACCCGCGCCGAGGTGTTGGCATAAGCGAATTGGCCAGTGTCGGTGACGATCGCCGTGTAAAGCGATTCGAGTCCGACCTGCGGAATTTTCCAGCCGCAACAGGTGACCAGCCGCCAGATCAGCTCGCCGGTCGAGGACGCTTCGGTGAGGATCCAGTTAACGTCGCCGAAATGCGGATTGCCGAGGTGGTGGTCAATGTCGATCACGGTTTTGACGGTGAACTGTTCGCGCTTCAATTTTCCCAGGCGCGAGAGGTCGGTCGAATCGATCACGAACAGCACGTCGGCTTCGAATTTCTCGCCCGGCTTGGACTGCGTGACCATGTTCTCCGTGTTCATGTACGCATAGCGATCGGGCACGGGATCGGCGTTGAGGATCCGCGCGTTGTAGCCCGCCGCGCGCAGCGCCGAACATAAGCCCACCGCGCTGCCGATGCAGTCGCCGTCGGGACGTTCGTGCCCGGTGATCAGGATGCTCTTCGCGCCTTTCAATTTCTGCAGCACTTGCGCCGCGACGACCATGTCGCCGGCATCGCACAATGGCGGAGGCGGGGGCAGGGCAGGGGACTTTACGGCGCGCTTCGCGGCCGGAGCCTTTGCGATCAATTTGTTTTTCTTTTTCAGGGGCTTGCCTGCGAGAACGGAACTGCTGGATTTCACAAGAACTCCTTGGTCTGGGCCGCACAGTTGAAGCGTGAATCATAGGCCAAGCGGGTGGAAATGCGACAGAATGTTGGAGACGTGATGAGTCGAAACGTGAGAGTGAAAAGTTGAAAAAGCTTCCGAGTCCACGCGTGCAGCGGAGAACAAATCGAATTTTCGTTCGAAATAACGCTCGAAAAGTTGCGGACGTCAAATTTATAGTGTAACCTTGACACTATGACTGCGAAGCGCTTTTTATGTCATCCGAATCGATCCGACAGGCTGCCGACATCATCAGCAACGCTCAGGCACTATTAATCACCGCCGGTGCAGGGATGGGCGTGGATTCCGGCCTGCCCGATTTCCGCGGCACCGAGGGTTTCTGGAAAGCGTACCCGCCGTACGCAAAACTCGGCCTGAGCTTCGCCGATCTGGCCAATCCGGAGTGGCTCGAAAGCGATCCGGAATTCGCGTGGGGCTTCTACGGACACCGCTTGAATCTGTACCGCGCCACTGTGCCTCACGACGGCTTCGGGATTCTGCTCAATTGGACAAAATCAAAGCCGCGGGGCGGATACGTGTTCACATCCAATGTCGATGGCGCGTTTCAGGCCGCTCAATTTCCGCCGGAGACGGTCTCGGAGGTTCACGGCAGTTTGCTGTGGATGCAATGCATTAAGAAGTGCGGCATCGGAATTTTCTCGAGCGACAAAATCCGCCCGGTCATCGACGAAACCACAATGCGTGCGCGTCAGCCACTGCCAAAGTGCCCGGCGTGTGGAGCGCTGGCGCGGCCGAATATCCTGATGTTCGGCGACCAAAATTGGGACAATCGCCGCTCCCATAGTAGCGCGGCGAAAATGAATGAATGGCTGCAGACGCTCAAACCCAACCAACTGGTCATCGTTGAATTGGGAGCCGGCGTGGCGATCCCCACGATTCGCGTATTCAGCGAACAGATGGCACATATGTGTGACGGCAAACTGATCCGCATCAACGTGCGCGATCTCGAAACGCCGAAGCCGCATCTTGCGATCCCGATGGGCGCGCTGGCCGCGCTGCAGGCGATTGATGCGGAAATAAAAGACGCGCCCAGGTCCAAAACCGCCGCTCACGCGTCGTAGTTCAAACTGGGCGAATGGAAATCGCTCCATCACAATTTTGCAACGAGGCAACTATGTCTACTACTCTCATCCGCCAGGCCGCCGACATTATCAGCAATGCTCAGGCGATTCTAATCACCGCCGGAGCCGGGATGGGCGTGGATTCCGGCCTGCCCGATTTCCGCGGCGCGGAGGGCTTCTGGAAGGCGTATCCGCCCTATGAAAAGCTGGGACTGAAATTCAACGATCTGGCTGATCCGGAGTGGCTCGAAAGCGATCCGGAATTCGCGTGGGGATTTTACGGCCACCGCCTGAATCTCTACCGCGCCACAATCCCACACGAAGGCTTCGGCATTCTGTGGAAATGGACGAAGTCCATGCCGCTGGGCGGCTACGTGTTTACTTCCAATGTCGATGGCGCGTTTCAATCCGCGCAATTTCCGCAGGAGCTTGTGACTGAAGTTCACGGCAGTCTGCTGTGGATGCAGTGCATAAAGAAATGCGGCATCGGCATTTTCTCAGCCGAGAAACTGCGACCGGTCGTCGATCTCGCCACGATGCGTGCGCGCCCGCCGTTACCGAAGTGCCCGGCCTGCGGCGCGCTGGCGCGACCGAATATCCTCATGTTTCGGGATGCGGATTGGGAGTACGAGCGCTCTCGCGAAAGCGCCAACCACATGAACCGCTGGCTGCGGGAACTCGAACCGCGGAAAGTGGTGATCGTGGAGCTCGGTGCGGGCATCACGGTGCCGACCGTGCGCATGTTCGGCGAAAACGTGGCCCGTCAACGTGAGGGTAAACTGATCCGCATCAACCTCCGCGATCTCGAAACGCCGGAACCGCATCTCGCCTTGCCGATGGGCGCGCTGGCCGCGCTGACGGCAATCGATGCGGAAATGCGCGGTGGATCCCGATGACAGATTAGACCTTTGGCCTCGGGCTGCTATGCTGTGGGTGTCCGCATCCATTCAGGAGACCCGCGTGGCCACCGGTGAAAATAAACGCATCAGCCGCAGTAACATGCCCGCCATCAAATTGCAGCGCGAGCCGGAAATTCAAACCACGGCCTCCGGGCGCCTGGTGAAAATTTCGGCGCCCGATGTGGATCCGTGGCGGGACCTGCTCTCCGATCTGCGGCGCGACGCGGCTTTCGCGCGATTGGGCGGCGGGCCGGAGAACATCGACAAGCAGCACAAACGCGGCCGCATGACCGCGCGCGAACGGATCGCGGCGCTGCTCGACCGCGATGCGCCGTTTCACGAACTGAGTTTGTTCGCCGCCTGGAATATGTACGAAGAATGGGGCGGCGCGCCGTCGGCCGGCGTGATCACCGGCGTCGGCCGCGTGGCCGGCCGCCTGTGCATGATTATCGCCAATGACGCGACGGTGAAAGCCGGCGCGTTTTTTCCGATGACGGCAAAGAAGACGCTGCGCGCCCAGCGCATCGCCATGGACAACCGCCTGCCGCTGATCTACCTCGTCGATTCCGCCGGCGTGTTCCTGCCGTTGCAGGATGAAGTTTTTCCCGACGAAGACGACTTCGGCCGCATCTTCCGCAACAACGCGCGCATCAGCGCCGCTGGCGTCCCACAGCTCGCGGCGATCATGGGTTCGTGCGTGGCCGGCGGCGCATACCTGCCGGTGATGTGCGACAAGATCGTGATGACCGAAGGCTCGGGTCTTTACATCGCCGGTCCGTCGCTGGTGAAAGCGGCGATCGGGCAGGACCTCACTAGCGATCAGATCGGCGGCGCCACCTTACATGCCGCGTTGAGCGGCACGATCGATTTCCACGAGAAGAACGACGTCGCGGCGATCGAGCGCGTGCGGCGCCTGGCCGAACACTGGCCGCCAGTTCCCGCGCCGATTTTCCGCCGCGCAAAGTCGGCCGAACCGGCGGTGGCTGCGTCGGAACTTCAGTCGCGCATGCCGCTGAAACCGGGAACAGAGTACGACATCCGCAGCCTGCTGGAATGCATCGTCGACGCCGGCAGTCTCGACGAATACAAGGCCGAGTACGGCCAGACGCTGGTCTGCGCGTTTGCGCGCATCGACGGCTGGTCGGTAGGCATTGTGGCCAATCAGAAAAAGCACGTCCGCGAGCCCGGGAAGCAATTCGAAATGGGCGGCGTGATCTATCCCGAGAGCGCCGACAAAGCCGCGCGATTCGTGATGGACTGCAACCAGAACCGCACGCCGCTGATTTTCATCCACGATGTCAACGGCTTCATGGTCGGCCGCCAGGCGGAGATCGACGGCATCATCCGTTCCGGCGCGAAACTGGTGAACGCGGTGAGCAATTCGGTGGTACCGAAATTCAGCATCATCGTCGGCGGCTCTTATGGCGCGGGGCACTACGCGCTCTGCGGAAAAGCCTTCGATCCGCGCATGATTCTCGCGTGGCCGACGGCCCGTTACGCCGTGATGGGCGGCGAGCAGGCCGCGCGCACGCTGCTGGATCTGAAAATCGCGCAGCTCAAGAAATCTGGCAAGGCGATCACGCCCGCCGACGAAGCCGAACTGCTCAAACGCATCCGCGAATCGTACACCGAGCAGACCGATCCCCGTTACGCGGCGGCGCGGCTATGGGTCGACGGCCTGATCGAACCGTCCGACACGCGCGAATGGCTGAGCGTCGGTTTGGAAATGGCCGCGCAGAATCACGAAATCGAAGACTTCAAGACGGGCGTGCTGCAGGTGTGACGGCAATCGTGGCCGATTTATACTTTACGTGTTGACCTCCGAACCGTTCTCGGGTTTGATTCGTATAGAAGGTAGTCCCGTATAGGTGTCTGCCGCATGATGCGTTCCCGCCGAATCAGTCTTCCGCTTGTCCTGCTCTGGGCGCTGGCTCACGGCGTGTGGATGGGTGCGGGCTGGCATGCGAGCACGCAATTCAGCGCCGCTCCGGTCCAAAGCGTTAACGCACCAGCGCCCTGTTCATGCACCTGGCGTCCCGCTACCAAGCACGTGACTCGACTTTCCAATGTGCTCGTTTCGTCGGCTCACGCCTGCCCCGTGTGTGAGCTGGGCATCGTCGCGCCGGATGTTCCGTCGACGTTTCATGTTGTCGCCATTCTGCCGTTGCCGCCTCTGCGCGGTTTTGCGCGCTTCAGCAATGAAGTCTCCGCCACATCCGCCGTTCTTCCGCCCAGCCGCGCTCCGCCCGTCGCTTAAGTCACACTCCGTTCGACCCACATTCTAAATTGTCCGAAGACCGTGATATTTCGTTCGCGCCTGCAGACTGAATTCCGATTCAGCGTTGCGCGACACGATGTCGCGCGACCGGCGACTCAATCCAAAGGAATTAAAGCGCATGCCTGTGCTTGAAGTGATCGATTTGAAGAAGAGCTTCATCTCTCCCGATGGCGAACGGACGCAGGTTGTCGACGTGCCGCGTTTTGAACTTCTTGAAGGCCAGCAGATGGCGCTGCAAGGGTCAAGCGGTTCGGGCAAGACGACGTTCCTGAATCTGATCGCCGGCATCCTGCAAGCCGACGCCGGAGAAGTGCGCATCGCCGGGCAGAATCTTTCGGCGCTCTCCGAATCGCAGCGCGACCAGGTGCGCGCGAATTCGATGGGCTACGTCTTTCAGACGTTCAATCTGCTGCAGGGCTACACCGCGCTCGAAAATGTGCTGCTGGGCATGATGTTCGGCCCGGGCCCTGACCGCACGCGCGCCAAAGAGTTGCTCGAACGCGTCGGCCTGAAGGATCGCATGAATCACCGGCCACGCCAGATGTCCGTCGGCCAGCAGCAACGCGTAGCCGTGGCGCGCGCTCTGGCGAACACGCCCAAGCTTGTGCTCGCCGACGAGCCCACCGGCAACCTTGATCACCGCAACGCCGCCGAGGCGCTGACGCTGATCCGTGAAGTCTGCAAGGACACGGGCTCGGCGTTGCTGCTCGTGAGTCATGATCGTGAGGTCCTGGCGCAGTTCGAGAACGTGGCGGATCTGGTGAAAATAAATGCGGCGGCGAGGAATTAGGCAAGTCGATTGGTGCCACGGATGCGCGGGCGCTTGAGCGTAGCGAAAGCGTCCGTTCATCCGTGCGGGAGACAAGGAAATGGGAAGGCGCAACGCACGGATGAGTGAACTTCTTCGCTACGCTCAGAAATTCACGCATCCGTGGCACCAGTAGTCGCGTGCGTTTATTAATTTTTATTTTGAATTCGGAGTCGTCCATGTCCGGCATAGTCATGATCGTCTCACGCAGTCTCAAGCAGCACGCGCTCTCCACCGCCGTGACCGTTGTTTCCGCGGCGCTGGCGTGCGGGCTGGTGATGGGGGTGTTCTCCGTCAAGACGCAGACGCACGACGCGTTCACAGGGGGGCCGATTGGTTTCGACGCCGTCCTCGGTGCGCGCGGCAGCGATCTGCAGCTCGTGTTGAACACGGTCTTCCATCTTGAGACGTCGCCGGGAAATATTCCGTATTCGATGTTTACGTACATGAAAGCGCAGCCTTCTGTGAAGCTGGCGGTACCGTACGCGGTGGGCGACAATTACCTCGGCTACCGCATCGTCGGCACCACCGACGAGATGTTCACGAAGTTCGAATACCAGGACGGTAAGAAGTTCGCGCTGCAGCAGGGGCGCGTCTTCTACAACGATTCGCGCGAAGCAATCATTGGGAGTTTCGCGGCGCAGAAAACCGGGCTGGTGATCGGCAGCAAATTCAATCCGTACCATGGCTTCGCCTTCAATCCGGATGATAAGCACAACGTCGAATACACGGTCGTTGGCATCATGGAACCAACCAATAGCCCC
This sequence comes from Planctomycetota bacterium, assembly GCA_038227875.1. GTDB lineage: Bacteria > Planctomycetota > SZUA-567 > H5-PLA8 > H5-PLA8 > JBBRPR01. The sequence goes on along the minus strand of JBBRPR010000051.1, from coordinate 41,115 downwards.
TCCGACCGCGTGGTCTGGATTCCCATCGCCGGGATCTGGCAGATGCCCGGACACTACGCGACCAACGCGGCCACGGGTGAACGCTACGCGCCAAAAGCCGATCAGCTGATTCCGGATGACGATCGCGAAATCAGCGCGGTGATGTTGAAGTTCACCAATCCGCAGGCGGGCATGAATTTCAAGCAGACGGTCAACCGCGGCGGAAAGTACACGCTGGCCTGGCCGATTGCGCAGTCGATCGCCGATCTCTTCGACAAGATCGGCTGGATGGACAAGGTGCTGGAGATGGTTGCGTACCTGGTCGTCGTGGTCGCGGCGGGATCGATTCTCGCGAGCATCTACAACACGATGAACGAACGCCGCCGCGAGTTTGCGATTCTGCGCGCGCTGGGCGCGCGGCGCACGACGGTCTTCTCCGCAATCGTGTTGGAAGCCGCGAGCATCTCGGCGCTGGGCAGCGCGCTGGGATTTGTCGTCTACGGCGTGATCCTCTACACCGCCGCCGTAATCGTCCGCGCGCAAACCGGCGTGGTGCTCGACCCGTTTCAGCTCCATCCCGTGTTGATTTATGGTCCCGCCGGCATGATCGCGATGGGCACGCTGGCCGGTCTTGTGCCGGCGTTTAAAGCCTACGGGACGGATGTCGCGACGAATCTCGCGCCAGTGAGCTAGGTCATTTCAAATTGGAAAGGGAATTTAACATGAATCAAAAGCTGTCGTTCCTCATTGCCTGTCTCATCGCGGCAACCAGCGTCGCCGCTCACGAACATCATGCGCCTCACAAAGGTACACTCGTCGAATTCGGCGAAGAGTTCGCCCATTTCGAACTGGTGCTCGACGGCGCGACAGGAAAGCTGTCGGCCTATGCGCTCGATGGCGAAGCCGAGAAGGCCGTACGCCTGAAACAATTGGAGATCGTCATCACGATCACGGGCGTCAAGGGTCTGGAGACGCTTACGCTGAAGGCGCAGGGCAGCCCGCTTTCCGGTGAAGCGCCCGGCGATACGTCGGAGTTCTCAGCACAGTCAGACAGCTTGAAAGGCGTCACGCAATTTGACGGCGCAATCAAGGACATCATCACGCGTGGCACGAACTTCAAAGACGTGAAATTCAATTTTCCGAAGGGCAACGAAGAAGCGCCGACGTCCAAGAAAGACGAACCAAAGAAGTAAGTGGATGATGATTTCTCGACCCTGGCGACATACACTAACAGGTGATCTCTGAAAGGTGCCAATCATGACAGATGCTAATTCAACCCCTGGAAGCACGGGAACCGGATCCGGCAAATCGGACATCTGGATCGCACTGGGTGTGATCGGCTGCCTGGCGCTCGGCGCGTCGGTGACGTTTATGCTCTCCGGCAATCGCGCGCCCGAAGCCGGCACGCAGACAGCCACGCAGGATGTCCCGCGCGGCGCGCCGATCGTCGGACCATCGCAGCCGGCGGCCGGCGGTCCCACCACGACGGCTCCGGCTACGGCAACGTCGACACCAGCGGCCAAGCCGCCGGGCGACGGCGATTACCTCCCCGTCACGTTCGATACGCTCAGCGGCTACTACTACGAAATACCCGACGCGGTCGATCCCAAGAAGCCCGAAGCCGCCGCCGACGCCAATTCGGACGGCGCCAAGCGCCCCAAGGATCAGATCCCCGCGCCCGTGCGCGCGCTCAATGGCAAGAAGGCGTCGATCCAGGGATTCATGATTCCCATCAAGCTCGACAAGGGCGCCGCCAAAACATTTCTGATCGTGAAAGACCGCTCCGTCTGCTGTTTCGGCCGCACGCCGCGCATGAACGAATGGGTGAGCGTGAAAATGGTCGGCGACAAGACCACCAAGTTCATCGGCGACCAGCCCGTCACGATTTTCGGCACGCTCCAGGTCGGCGAACAGATGGAAAACGGCGAAGTGATGAGCATCTATCGGCTCGACGCCGACGACGTGGCGGGGCCGCTCGATTTGTAATGTAGATAGATTGGTGGAGATCAAAAAGGGCGTGCCAGCTCTGCTGGTACGCTTTATTTTTTCGTCTTAATAAGAGTAGTAAAAAGTACAACACGCCTTAGATTTGCCCTTTGGATCTTCGCCATATTCAGCTTGATTGACATCCAGATTTCATTCGCAAATAACGTCGAATCACACGGCCAAGCCGTGCGAATTTGGGACTTCGAATCATGCGCATGCAACAAATCAAAATCCAAGCTCTCGCGTTCGTGATTCTGGCGGCGGCGCTCGCGGCTTCGAATTCGCACGCGGCGACGTTGCAAGTAGGACCTTCTCGCACGTACACCTCCATCAATTCAGCCGTCGCTGCGTCGCACAGCGGCGACACGATTGAAATCGACGCCGGCACGTACACGGGCAATTCCGTGGTGACGTTCATCAATACCAGCAATCTGACGATTCGCGGCGTGGGCGGGCGAGCGAAGCTGGATGCGTTTGGTGTCGACATGAACGGCAAGGGCATCTTCGACCAGGAAAGCGGCGGCTCAAATTTGACCGTCGAGAACATCGAATTCGCGAATGCGGTCTGCGCTTCCGGCAACGGCGCCGGCATCCGGGCTCAAGGGTCCGGCTTGACGGTGCGCAATTGTTATTTTCACCAATGCCAGGATGGCATTCTCAATGGCAGCGGCACGATCTTGATTGAACACTGCGAGTTCTACGACAACGGCTACGGCGACGTGGGTTACACCCACAACCTTTACATCAGCGCAGGCTGCACCGACTTTACGTTTCAGTACAACTACAGCCACGGCTGCCACGTTGGCCACGATCTGAAAACCCGCGCGCAGCTCAACAAGATTCTCTACAACCGCATCACCGATGAAGACGGCGCGGCCAGCTACAACATCGACCTGCCCCAGGGCGGCACCGCGTACATCATCGGCAACCTGATCCAAAAGGGGCCGCACGCACAGAACGAAAAGATGATTGCCTACAAGGAGGAAGGCGCGAACAATCCCGACCAGCACCTGTACGTGATCAACAACACGCTCGTCGACGAACTGGGCTGGGGCATCTTTGTCTGGAATCAGAGTTCGACGACGGCGCAGATCACCAACAACATTTTCTTCGGAACGGCCACGCCGGCCACAGGGCCTGCGACGCTGACGACCAACCTCGCGACTTCAGACGCCAGCATTTTCGTCGACCGTGCGGGATACAACTATCACCTCGCGCCCGCCGCGCCCGCGATCAACGCGGGCACCGCGCCGGGAGTGGGACAGTCGAACTACGCGCTTACGCCGACGCTGCAGTACGTTCACCCGCTCAGCAGTGAAGCGCGGCCGGTCTCCGGCGCGCTGGATATCGGCGCGTACGAATTCGCGCCGAACGCCATCTCCGGTGTCGTCAGCGGATCGGCGCCGGGCGCGACCTTGACGCTCAGCGGTACGGCCACGGGCAGCACCGTCAGCGGCACTAACGGCGCATACAGTCTCGCGGGACTGGCCAATGGCAGCTACACCGTTACGCCGGCCCAGGCTGGCTACACGTTTTCGCCGGCCAGCGCGCCGGTGACGCTCAGCGGCTCGAATGTCACTCAGAATTTCGCAGCGTCGGGTTATTCCGTCACGCTGGCGTCGGGCGCGAACGGTTCGGTGGATCTGCCGGGCGTGCAGTCTGCGGCCATCGGCGGAACGATCACGGTTCACGCAACGCCAAGCGGCGGCGGCTTTCACTTCGTCAACTGGACCGACAACGGCACGCCCAGCGCGGTCGTGGGCACCTCGGCGACGCTGGCGGTAACGAGCGCCCAGGCTGGCAAGACCCTCACCGCAAACTTCGCCGCCAATGGAAGCTACTCGGTTGTGCTGGCGGCGGGATCCAACGGCGCGGTTTCGCCTTCAGGAGCTCAGTCGGCGTCGACCGGCGCGACGATCTCCGTCACGGCCACGCCCAATCCCAGCTTTGACTTCGTGAACTGGACGGACAACCAGGTTCCGTCCAATGTTCTCGGCACCAACGCCACGCTGGTGGTCAATGGCGCGCTGGAAGGCCGGACGATCACCGCGAATTTCCGCATCGGGCTGCAAGGATTCACCGTGTCGATCGTGGCTAAAGCGCACGGGTCGGTTTTCGGGATCACGCCGCAGATTGTGGGCTCCAACGGCGATTGCATGCCGGTCACCGCCAATCCGGATGCCGGCTACCACTTCGTCAACTGGACCGGGACGAACAATTTTATCACCAGCGCGATCAATCCCATCGACGCGCCGACGATCACCGGCGACGAAGTCGACAAGACGATCACCGCCAATTTTGCGCCGGACGTGTTCAATCTCACCGGCAGCGTCGCTGGCGCTCCCGATCCGACGCTCGTGACCGTGACGCTAAAGCTGCCGGACAATTCCACGCAGACCGTGCACCCCGCTGCGAATGGCGCATACAGTTTCAGCGGCCTACCGAGCGCCAGTTACACGCTGACGCCGGCGCTGTCAGGCTATTCGTTCAGCCCTGCGAATGCGGTCGTGGCCATCGCCGCTGCCGATGCCGCCGCGCCGCTCTTTACGGCGTCGGGCATTCCGCCAGTGATCAATTCGGTCGTCGCCACACCCAATGCGGTTACCACGGGCGTACCGGTCACGTTCCAGACCAGCGCCAGCAATCCAGGCGGAGGCGGGCTGACGTATCTGTGGGATTTTGGAGACGGCACGACGTCGGCGCTGGCCTCGCCGCAGCATGGATTTGCGACCAGCGGCACAAAGACAGTGACGCTGACGGTCACCAACGCGATTCTCCTCACCGCATCCGACACGGTTTCGGTCCAAGTCACGAATCCAAATACCGGAACTGGCACAGGCACCAGTACGGGAACTGGAACGAGCACGGGAACGGGGACCGGCACAGGAACAGGAACCGGCACTGGAACGGGAACCGGGACCGGCACGGGAACAGGAACCAGCACGGGAACGGGGACCGGCACGGGAACAGGAACCAGCACGGGAACGGGGACCGGCACGGGAACAGGAACCAGCACGGGAACGGGGACCGGCACGGGAACAGGGACCAGCACCGGAACGGGGACCGGCACAGGAACGGGGACCGGCACAGGAACGGGCACCAGCACGGGAACGGGATCTGGCACGGGAACAGGGACCGGCACAGGAACGGGAACCGGCGCGGGAACGGGAACCGGCACGGGAACGGGGACCGGCACGGGAACGGGGACCGGCACGGGGACCGCCACGGGAACAGGAACCGGCACCGGAACAGGAACCGGCCCAGCCACTCCGCCTCAGCCCATCACCATTACTACACTGGCCGGAACCGTGCATTTCAGCACCAATCACTCCGGCACGGATCTCGCGAAAATCTCCGGGACGCTCACTGGCTTACCGACGCCATTTTCCCCGGCGGGTCAAAAGCTCACGCTCAACCTCTCCGGCGCGGTGATCGACTTTACGCTCAGCGACAAAGGAAGAGGCGTGGCAGCACAGGGCTCGATCGCGTTGAAATTGACCGCGATCAAAGCGCCCAAATCAAAAACGAAAACCGCCCCGACGTACCAGGGCGGCAACATTCCGTTTACGGCGAGCTTCAAGAAAGGAAGCTACGCGTCAGCGTGGGGTATGTCCGCGACCACGCCAGCTTCCAATGTGCCGCTGATCGTTTCGATCACCCTGAACGGCGTCGCGTACAGCAGCGGCACCGTGAACGTCTCGTTCAAACCCGCCAAAGGCAGTGGCACGTTTAAAAATTAGGCTACTTCGCCGCGCCGGACTTGCCCTTGGATGCGGTGTATGTCACCTTTACCGTCGCGGTATTGGTGACGCCATCGATGCTCACCGCCACCGGGAAACTCAACTGCGTTCCCGGGCGCTTGAGGTCGGCGTTGGTAAAACCCAGTCCCTGAAGCGACGCGAAGAGCGCCTGCTTCTTCAAGTTCATGCTGTATTTCGACGCGCCTTTCTTGCTGAGCGTCAGCGTGAACGACGAGCTGGCGTCGCCGCTCTTGCCGTGAGAGCTGAGCACGAAACTCTTCTGCAGGCCGCCAATGCCGACGATGACTTTCTTGGTCGACAGCGTAAAGCCGGCCGGCAGCGTCACGGTTCCGGAAAGCATCAGCGTATCCTGATTCTGCTTCTTGAAATTGAAGTGGATCGACGTCTTCGACACTGTGAATGTCTCCATCGGCGCGGCCGGATCGTTGACGCCGATACTGATCGTGCGCGAATCGGTCAGCGTGCCGTCGCTGATCGTCACCTTGGCCGTGTAGAGTCCCGCGGCCGTGTAGACATGCGTGACGCTGCTGCCGATGCCGGAGAGGCCATCGCCAAAATCCCACGAGAAGCCGACCAGATCTCCTTCCGGATCGCTGGCGGAAGCCGAGAGCGTCACCGCGTTTCCAGCGATGACAGGATTAGGCGTGGCCGACGGCGGTGAAACGAAAACCGGTGCCGTGTCGCCGGGAGGTCCCGCGATGTTCAGTTGCAGCGGGATGGTCGTGGTGCCGCCGAGATTCGTGGCCATCAGTAAGACGAAGACCTGGCCGGCCACCGTCGGCGTGCCGGAGATAGTGCTGCCGCTGAAGGTCAATCCCGCAGGCAAGTTTGAGACGGCCAGCGTGATCGGGCCGACGCCAGTCGCCGTCAGTTGATATGTGAAGGCGGAACCCTTGGACGCCGCCGCGGTGAACGCGCTGGTGATGATCGGCGTGTTTGGCAGTGCGATGGTGAACGTCACCGTCGTGGTGCCGGTCTGTCCGGCCTTCGACGCACTGACCGTCACCGGGAATGTGCCGGCGGCCGTCGGCGTGCCGCTGATCAGGCCGGTGGCGTCGACGGTCAAACCCGGCGGCAGTCCCGTAGCGCCGAAGCCCGACGGGCTTCCCGTCGCGATGATCTGGTAGGTCAGCGGCGTGCCCACCGTTCCCGAGACCGCGGTGGTGCTGGTGATGTCCGGCGGCGCGGGATTGATCACGATCGTTTTTGGCAGCGCACCGGTCTGGCCCGATCGGCCAAACGCGAGCGTTGAGCTTAAGGTCACCGTGAACTGACCGGACGCCGTGGGCGTGCCGGAGATCAACCCCGTCGCGGAATTCATCGTCAGTCCGCTGAGCAGACCCACAGCGTTGAATGTCGTGCCGGTGGCATCGACAGTCATCTGATAGCTGTACGGCTTGCCCACGGTGCCCACCGGCGGCTGAGCGCTGGTGACATTCGCTGGAGGCTGCACGGGGAAAATTTGAATCAGCACGGTCTTCACGCCCGTGCGGCCTAGCGCGTCCGTGGCGAAATATGTTGCCAGAGCCCAGATTGTTCCTGGATTTGAACCCGAGAAAACGCCGGTCGACGTGTTCAGCGTCACCCCCGTCGGCAAACCCGTGGCGTTGTAACTTACCGGCGAGCCTGAAGCGACGATGGGTGCCAGCGGCGGAGACGCATTTGCATTTTCCTGATCAAACGCTTGCGATGAAATCACCGGCGCGCCGGCGCTGGGATTGATCACCACGACCACCGATTGGCTGCCCGTTCCCGACGCGTTGCTGGCCGTCACCGTGATCGTGTACTGGCCGGCGGCCGCGGTGCTTGCCGCGGCGGAGATCACGCCGGTGCTTGCGTTGACCGAAAGTCCCGCGGGCAATCCCGTCGCGCCGAAACTCGTCGGCGTATTCGTCGCCGTAATCGCGTAGACATTCGCGGCCGCTGTGTTCACGACCATGCTGAACGCCGTGTCGCTGCTGATCACCGGCGCGCCGCCGACGTTGGGATCGTAAACCGTGAGCACCAGCGTCGCGTTCGTGGTGCCGCTGCCGTTGGTCGCGCTGATCGCGATATTATAATTGCCCACCGCGTTGGGTGTGCCGCTGATGACGCCCGTGGAGGTGTTCACACCCCAGAGAGTGCCGGTGGGAAAATTCGAAGCGTTGAAACTGGTCGGCGAGTTCGTCCCGGTGATGGTGTACGAGAACGCCGCGTTGACACGCTTGAAATTTCCGGCGTTGCCGCGTGCGCAGCCGCACTGCACAGCCCCATACATATCGCAATCACCAGTGCTGCTGAGCTTCCCAGCGGGGTGCGTCTGTGCGTAAACATGGAACCTCCTTTAGTGGCGGCGCGAGAAAAGCGACGCCGAATATTCGTAATTTCTCTAGGTGGCCACGGATACACATAATTCCCGAGATCAGGACGATTTTGCCGAATCCCGTTGTCAGTGAGGAGTTAGAAGCGGCAAATTTTAGGCTACTCGGTGACGCGCACCCACACCTGCCGCGTGCGCGGGCCGTCGAATTCGCAGAGGTAAATGCCCTGCCACGTACCGAGCGCGAGTTTGCCGTCGTCGATCAGAATCGTGGTCGAAAAGCCCATCATACTCGCCTTAATGTGCGCCGCGGAGTTGCCTTCCCCGTGCTGAAAGTGGGGCTGCTTCCACGGCACCATTTTCTCCAGCGATTCGAGCATGTCGGCCTTCACATCGGGATCGGCGTTCTCGTTGATCGTCAGCCCCGCCGTCGTGTGCGGCACGAAGACCGTGACCACGCCCGACTTCACACCCGAGGCCGCGACGCAGGCTTCGACGTCGGCGGTGATCTCGCGGAACTCCGCGTGGTTCTTCGTCTGAACCTGGATTTTGCGCACGGCCGACATCGAATTACTCCGCATTCAGCGTGGCGAAGGCCGCCGCCACAGCTTGACGGACACGCTTGATGATCTTGCGGTCCATCTTCACGTTGATGAACGCCGCTTCGTACTGGCTGGGTGGAAAGTAGACGCCACCTTCCAGCAGCGCGCGGAAAAAGCGCGCGTAAATTTTCGCATCAGCCAGCTTCGCATCGGTGTAGCTGTTCACCGGACCGGCGCAGAAAAAGAGCGTGAACATGCTGCCCGTGCGGTTGAGGCAGATGCGGTCGGCCCAGCCTGCGGATTTCGCTTCGGCGCGGATGAGGGCTTCGATCTCGGCCGAAATTTTCTCGAGCGACGCGTAAAATCCTTTTTCGTTCAGCGCTTCGAGCGTGGCCAGACCGGCGGCCATCGCCAGCGGATTACCGGAGAGCGTGCCGGCCTGGTAGACGGGCCCCAGCGGTGCGATCTTGTCCATGATCTCCGCGCGCCCGCCGTACGCGGCGCAGGGCAACCCGCCGCCAAGAATTTTGCCCAGCGTCGTGAGGTCGGGCTTGATGCCGTATTTTTCCTGAGCTCCTCCGCGCGACAGGCGGAAGCCGGTCATCACTTCGTCGAATATCAGCAGCGCGCCCGCGGCTTTCGCGGCGGCGGCGAGGCCTTCGAGAAAGCCGGGCTTCGGCGCGATGGCGCCGGCGTTGCCGACGACCGGTTCTAGAATCACCGCGGCGATTTCGTTGCTCGAAAGAATCGCGCGAGCCTGCTCGAGGTTGTTAAATTCCGCCGTAAGCGTATTGGACGCCGACGCCGCGGGGACGCCGGCGGAATCGGGCAGCCCCAGCGTCGCGACGCCGGAGCCGGCCTTCACCAGCACCGGATCGGATGCGCCGTGGTAGCAGCCATCGAATTTGAGAATCTTCTCACGGCCGGTGAAGCCGCGAGCGACGCGCAGGACATGCATGCACGCTTCCGTGCCCGACGAGACGAAGCGCATCTTCTCCATCGACGGAAAGAACGACTGCACTTTCAGCGCCAGCCGCGATTCCAGTTCCGTCGGCGCACCGAAGCTGCTGCCCTTGAGCGCCTGCTTGCGCACCGCCGCGACGACTTTCGACGGGCAGTGTCCCAGGATCATCGGGCCCCATGAGCCGATGAAGTCGACGTAATGATTGCCGTCGAGATCGATCAGCTCCGCGCCTTTGGCTTCCATCACGAAAAACGGTTCGCCCCCGACGCTCTTCCACGACCGCACGGGCGAATTCACGCCGCCCGGAAAAAGTTTGCTGGCCTGTTGAAACGCGGCTGTCGAGCGGCGCGTGGTGCGGGGTTTCTTCGGCTTTTTGATCGCGTCGGTTTTCATGAGTCCTCGTTATCTGTTGAAGATGGAAGTGGGGATTATGAAGCAGTGCGGGAAAAGATAAATGAGAAATCCAAAACCGGCGGCCGCGGATTGTGGCCGCGCCCGCTCCTTCCGCTCGACGTTCCGCCTCGACGCGCTATTATCCTCCCCGCAATGAGCGAAACCCTGGACATTGGCTGCGGCCAGAGCAAAACGCCTGGTTCGATCGGCATTGATATTCTTCCGGCGCCCGGCGTGGACATCGTCCACGATCTGAACAAGCTGCCGTGGCCGCTGGAAGCCAACCGCTTCGACAATATCGTCTGCTCGCACGTCCTCGAACATCTGCTGGATCTCGTCGGCGTCATGAACGAGATGCACCGCGTCAGCCGCAACGGCGCGCGGGTGAAGATCATCACGCCGCATTTCTCCAGTTTGAATTCCTGGGAAGACCCCACGCACACCCGCCACTTCGCGCGCCGCAGCTTCAGCTTTTTCGACACCGAGAGCAAACACTGCTACACGAATCTGCGCATGAAAACGATCCAGGTGGACTTGAGCTTCGGCAGCGGCCTGTGGGATAAGATGGGCCAGTTGCAGTATGCGCTGTTGCCGAACCTGTGGGAGAAACATTTCGCCTTCGTCTGGCGGGCGAGGAATCTGACGGTGGAGTTGGAAGTGGTGAAGTGATCGGTAGTTTTGAGTTGCGTTGCAGATGGACGAGCTAAGAAGGCAGTGCAGTGGTGCTTTTTGACCTCGGTACAAATTTGTACCAGGGTACCGTAAAAAAATAAAAAGCCCGTGCGCACAGGCGTACGGGCCCCGTTCAACTCAAAACTAAAAATTCAAAACTCAAAATTGCCTTAACTCAGGCTTCGCTTCCAGCCACCGCCGCATCCACCGCCGCTCTTGCGCCGTCTTCACGCAGCGCGCCGAGAACGGCTGCCGCGCCCCAGCGGACTTCGCGGTTTTCGTGGTTCATCGCTTCGATCAGGAGCGGGATCGCCGGCGCGCCGATCGCCGTCAGCGCCGCGACCGCTCCGTCGTGCGAGAAGCCGTGCTTCTGTTCCAAGGCGAGAAGTAATTCGGGGATCGCTTCCACTCCAATTTCCGTCAGGCGGCGCACGGCGAAGCGGCGCACACCCTCGCGGCCATCGTTCAACGACTTGATCATGCGTTTGAGGTCGGCTGCTGGCATTGTTTCAATTCCCCCGAATCAAAAACGAGCCTGGATTTGAACGCCTATTGCACGGGTGCCGCACGTGTGTGGGCTGTACTAAGGACGACGAAATCTTTCGCCTGTAACTAGAAAAATTCCGCCCGAATCACTTTTGCAATATAAGCCGCTTTCAAGGTTTGCAACCTCAATCGATATATTTTCAAGTGATTTCCTATGTACTACACTAGCCTTATTTGATACTGTTCGGATCTGCTCATTTCCGTCAATTCCTCACTCGGAGATTCACCCGTGTCTAACTCATCCAATAGCTTGAGATTAGCGGTGCTGGGCTGCGGCGGCCGAGGCATCGGCGTGGCCCAGGAGTTCCAGGAGTGCGGTTTTGGACACGTCACGGCGCTTTGCGACGTCAGCGAAAACAGCCTGAAAAAAGGCCTGCAGACCTTTCCGAACGCCGCGGCCACCACGGATGTCGATGCGCTCGGCAAGCGCGCCGACGTCGATGCCGTGCTCATTGCCTCGCCGGACGACAAGCACGTCGACAACGCCCTGGCGATGCGCCCCTACAAAAAGCACCTACTCGTGGAGAAGCCGCTGGCGATTTCCGTCGCTGATTGCGACCGCCTGGTGAACGGCTATGCGGGCGAAACGCAGACGGTACAGATGGTCGGCCTGTGCATGCGCTACACCAACCTGATGATGCGCGTGCACGAACTGGTTGCTGCCGGCACGATAGGCGAAATGCTCACTGCGCATTGCGTGGATTACGTCTCGGTCGGCGGCGACTACTATTTTCACCGCTGGATGAGCCGCAAGAAGCATGTCGTCGGGCTGCTGTTACAGAAGGGCTGCCATTCGCTCGATTTCATTTCATGGATCCTCAACTCGCGCCCGGTAAAGGTGCACGCGTTTGGCGGCCTGGATTACTACGGCGGCGAAGAACCGCCGGAAAAAGTCTGCTCAAGCTGCGATGAGTTCAAGGACTGCACCGAACGCATGGAAGCGGTGGCCAGCTACGACTACATGAAGAATCCCGTGAAAGTGCCGGACGCCTGCGCCTTCAGCCGTGAGATCGATGTCTGCGACAACTCGGTGGTGAACGTGCTGTATGAGAGCGGCGCGAAGCTCTCGTACACGGAAGTGCACTTCTCGCCGGATTACGTGCGCGAATTTTCCTTTGTGGGGACGAAGGGCCGGATCGAAGTCGCCGCGCCGCACAACGGGCCGCAGGAGATTTTCCTGAGCTTCCGGCACCGCCCCCGGAAACTCATGCATGAAACCATCGAAGCCAGTCCCGGCGGCCACGGCGGCGGCGACCGCGCAATGATGCGGGAATTCGTCAACGCGATCCGCGAGAAGCGCGCGCCGCTGACGGATTTCTCGGCCGGCCGGGAATGCGCGGCGATCTCCATCAGCGCGGAGCAGTCGATCGAGTCCGGCCAGGTCGTGGAGATCCGCAACGTCGACGGCTCACCGCGCGTCGTGACGCGCCAGAAGGGGCGCTCCAGAGGAATGTCGCGGAGCGCGATGACGGCGAAGACGAACTTCCGGGTCTAGCCTCGCGCCAGGACGATGAGGGTCTGCATTTGACACGAATCGTTCCTCATTCTGCGGTCATCATTTATGAATAGTTTCTGGCAACAATCCGTCAATCGGTTACGTTTTTTGGCTTCCAATCCACTGTAAGAAGCGGTGGTTAATCGATTTAATCTACGGATGACTCAGGAGAAACCCATGAAAGCACTGATTGTTATGGCCGCGCTGTCTGCGTGCCTGGCTGTAAGTTGCGCCCGCGCGGAAGACGGTCCCAAGCCTCCCGACTCGCCGAAGCCTGCCGAAGGTGCGAAGCCCGACAAGGCCAAGGACAGTCTGGCTGTCGGTCTGTTCATTGGTGGCAATTTGAAGGAAACGGCCGAAGACCTGGATCTTGAGATGGTGATCAAGGGTCTGAAGGAAGCGTTCTCCGACAAGCAGTCGATGACGCCCGCGGAAGTGCAGTCGACGGTCCAGAACTTCCAGAAGCGCATGATGGATTCGCAGATGGAGAAGGGCAAGAAGAAGGGCGAGGAATTCCTGACCGAGAACAAGAAGAAGGATGGCGTCAAGGTCACCGCCAGCGGACTGCAGTACAAGGTGATCGCTGAAGGCGCCGGCGACAAGCCGAAGGCCACCGACACGGCCGTGGTTCAGTACAAGGGCGCGCTGATTGACGGCACGGAATTCGACAGCTCGTACAAGCATGGCGGCAAGCCGGTCTCGTTCCCGATCAACCGCGTGATTCCGGGCTGGACGGAAGGACTGCAGTTGATGTCCCCCGGCGCCAAGTTCCAGTTCTTCATTCCGTCGGCCCTGGCCTACGGCGAGAACCCGCCCCCGGGCAGCCCGATTCCGCCGAACGCGGTGCTCGTGTTCGAAGTGGAACTCGTCAGCGTCACGCCGGCCGGCGCAGCAGCGCCCCCCAGCAAGTAAGCGCAGCAAGTTTCAGGACGTAATGAAAGCGGGCCGCGCATGAGCGGCCCGTTTTCGTTGGCGGAGCTTTATGGCGCAGACCGGTCCACTCTTGCCTGACCAGCCCAAGCCGCGCGCGTGGCAGCTTCACCTCAGCACAGCCATTGTGCTGATGCTGGTTACCGGTACGCTAATCGGGTTAAACTGCGTGCCGATGATTCATCCGGAAGAACGTTCATACGGCTGGCCAATTCCCGTGCTCAATTACCTCGGCGAACTTCCCGCCACATTGCGTTCCGGCTGGCCGTTGTGGTTCGACATCGTTTCCAACCTGCTGATCGTGGTGAATGCCGGCGTACTCTGGGAAGTCTTGATGTGGCGGCGAGCAAGGCGTGGGCGCGGTTGGAAAAGCCATGTGATCAGCCTGTTCAGCGCGGCGCTCGCGACACTCATCGTCTGCTTCCTGAATTTCTATCCCCGTCCGCCGCAGACGCCGGTGACTGGAAAGCTCTACGGCTGGCCGCTCGTGACACGCCGCGACATTGCTTTCGAATACGTGGGACCGGTGAGCGAATGGCTGAACATTCACCGCGATCAGCGGGATTTAATCGAGCGCGAGTTGGGCGCCAAGCCTGAATCTTCCGTCGGAATCGACGCTGCGACGCAAACGGTCCACGTGAGCATGAAACCCGGCGCTGAAACGGACCTCGGCGGCATAGCCGCGCGCGTAAATCAGGTGACAGCGCTACTGCTGATCATGAGCGCGTGGCTGGCGGCGGAGTGGTTTGCTTCACGGCAGCACTCTGCCAAAGAACGCATGAATTGATTGTGCTTCCCTCATTTTGCCCTAATTAGATTCATCGATTCGGCAATAACTAGGCTACTAGACTACTAATATTTTCGTTGTTTCTAAGCTTTCCACTGATCCGCTCACGGCGCTTTGCGCACATCCAAGCAGGTTACTTCACCGCCGCCGCGGCAGTAGATACATCCGTTGGCCAGCACGGCGGGGACGCTGGCGTTAACTTTGGCGGAGGCGAGCGGCTTTGCCTCCCCGGGGTTGGCTTCCAGGATGCTGAGTCCGTTCGTGCTGGCGATCAACAACTTATCTCCCGCGATGGTGACCTGGCTGCGTCCGCCAACGATAGCCCACTTGATCTCGCCGGTTTTGGGATCGAGGCATTTGAATTTCTCCTCATCGGCGCCATAGATGTAGCCGTTGAAAAGCACGCGGACGTGGAAGTACGACATTAGATTGCTGTTCTTCCAGACCACGGTGGGCACGTGATCGTTTTCGTCGAGCTGCAGCAGCGCGCACTGTTCGGCTTTGGCGCCGTTGCGCCGCGACGAGACGAAAACCTTGTCATCGAAGAAAATCGGATCCGCCGCGTTCTGATCCGAACCCCAAGGGAAATACCAAGCCTCTTCTCCAGTGGCGGCGTCGACCGCCGCGAGTCCCTGGTTGCCGAAGAAAGCGATAAAGTGTTTGTCTTTGTGCGTAAAGGCAACCGGGCTGCTCCAGAGGCAGCCGTGTTTGGCCGTCCATGCGATCTTTCCCGACGCCTTGTCGAACGCGCGGCTAGAGGTAATCAGCAGCCCGCCATCGATCAAAGGCGATGAAGCGAGTCCGCCCCAGATGTCGTTGGCGGGCTTGTCCGGCATGTAGTCCCAGATTTCCGCACCGGATTCCGCGTTGAGGCACGTGACTCGTCCGGTCTTGCCGAGAACGTAGAGATGCTTGCCGTCGATACAGGGTGTGGAGCACGGGCCGCCTTCAAAGCCCGATGCGCCCAGCGGCATCGACCATCCTTTCTTCCAGAGCACGTCACCGGTCACCGTGTTGAGGCAGAAGACGGTGTCTTCGCAGAGCGCCACCTTCTTCATCACCTTCACCGGCGTCTCGATTTCCTTGCCGTCGGGGCCCTTCTCCTTTTTCTTCTCGGTGACTTCGACTTCCTTCTCACCGACCTGCACGCTGCCAGATGTATAGGCGCGATTTCCGCTGACCGAGACCGAGGCGCATCCCGGACCGACCTTCACTTTCCAGAGCACCTTCGGCCCGTCTTTGGGCCATTCGGCCGACCACTCTTTATCCGTGGAGATGCCGGTGTGAGCAATGCCGCGCCAGCAGGGCCAGTCGGCCGCCGTCGATGCCGGCGCATCCGTGGCGGCGGCACTCCCCATAAAATGCAGAATCGTCGCAGCCAACACAGGCAAAATTCGGCGCATGGTTTTCATCAGCGAGCTCCTTGAAGAGGCGCGGAGGATCAGGCGCTCTCCGCACGGTTCAATACACCCGCGCTTCAGCTGCAAGCATGCACTATCTGGCTGTTCAGGAATACGATCGGGTTAAGTGGGGGAACCAGTTCGGACGTGCGGGATTCAGTTTTTCGCAGCGGTACCGGCCAGCAGCAGGACACGCCGCTCCATTTCCTTCAGCGGCATCAGGTCGCCCTTGCGCGAGGCCACGGCCATGCCGGCGCGGTACACAGCCACGGCGTCGGCTTCGCGGTTGAGCATCTCCAGCGCTTTGCCGTGCGCGGCGTAGATGGCGGAATTGTCTTTCTGCGCGGCGCTGGCGCGGCTCAGCGCGCGCTCGGCGTTCTCCCATTCGCAGAGGACGGCGTACGCGTTGCCGAGTCCAAAGAGCGCGATGGGGTCTTCAGGGTCGATCTCGAGAACTTCTTCGAACATCAGTTTGCGCCGCTGCGCGTCGGCGCGGGCTTGCGCGGTGGCTTCTGCGGCGCGCTGTTCCTGCTGGCGCAGCTCGCCGAAGCGGCTGAAGTTTTTGACGGTCGCTTTCGCTTTCTCGTCTTCGGCGGCCTGTTTGTCACCCAGCTTCATGTAGTACAGCGAAAGATTGGTGTGGACCATCGGTTCGTTGGGCGCGACTTCCTCCAAGCGCTTGAAGATGTCGATGGCTTCATGATATTTGCCGGTACGGCCCAGGATCACGCCGAGCGCTTCATAGCCGTCGGAGAACGACGGATCAAGGCGCAGCGCTTCGGTGAGCAGCTCGACGGCCTTCTCATCCTGCTGATCGGCGAACATGCGGATCGCCCGATCGTGAAGAAACGCGACGCGCGACGCAGTATCGGACGCTTTGTAAAATGGCAGCAACTGGATGCGCGCGGCGAGGACAGCTCCGTCGGCGCCTTTGATCTTCAGCGTCGTGCCCGGCGTGCGGTGGTTGCGGTCGAGGTACGCGAACGCAATCGGCGCCTCCAGCACCGGCGAAACCGAGCGCGAGGCGAGCGTCCCGATTTTCGTGCCGTCCTCCAGAATCAGATCTGCTCCCACCGGCGGAAGTTTTTCGAGACGCTCGGCCCAGCCGGCCGGCGTGTTGCTTGCGGAACCTTCGAGCACCAGCCCGCGCAGCGCGTGCGAGACCGAACCGTACGTGCGGATGCGCGCGATCACTTCCTGCCCGAGGTAACAGCCTTTCGAATAGCTCACGACCTGTTGTTCGAGGCCCGTTTCGGGGAGCACGAATTTGCTCTCCGGCGCGTCGGGTCCGATGCGTACGGCGCCCGCTTCGATGCGTAGAATGTCGAGCACCGCGGAAAGTTCGCTTCCGGCAAGCGTGATCAGGTTGTGCTTCGCAAGGATCCCAGCGGTGATCGGCGACGCAGCGCCCGCTGACTTTGTCAGCGCGATCACGAATCCCGTATCGCCGGTCAGCGAACGCACGAAGGCGTAGCCCGAGCGCGATCCGCAGCGTACCGCGCGTGCGGCGTTCTCGGAGAGATCGTTCCAGATTTCGCCGCCAGTCGGTTTGCCGCAGAGATCCAGCATCGCGGCCGGCGCGGCGGGACCCTGCAGCGCGAACAGGTCGTAGCGATTCGAGGCATCTTCCAGCAGCACGTCTTCGACCACGGCGTACTTACCGAGATCGGCCATCAGCGACGGAATGCCGTCGCGTTCGAGCAGCAGCAGGAAATGATCGCCGGCGATTTCCAGGTCCGGATGCGGCGGCAGCGCGTGCAGCGAGAAGTATCGCACCAGCGCGCCGGTGCGCGTGACGCGCGCGGACATGTTGCCTTCGCCGCTCTTCAGTGCTTTGACTTCGTTGGTCAACTGGCTGTGGAGAAACGAACGCGCGTCGGCGCCCGATACGCTGATCGCGCCGAGTTCGACGAGCTCAGCAAAAAGGCCCGTCTTGCGGGCCTTTCGCGCGAGCTCACAGCTGTGTTCGAGCGTTGCGGTTTCCATGAATTCTTTTTAGACGGCGAAGCTTTCGCCGCAGCCGCAGGTGTTCGTGGCGTTGGGATTGTGGAAAACGAAACCTTTACCGGCCAGACCCTTCTGGTGATCGAGGGTGATACCGCGCAGGTAGATGGTGCTCTTGCGATCGAGGAAAACGTTGCAGTCACCGTAGTCGATGACCATGTCGCCTTCCTTCTTCGTGTCGAATTCGAGCTTGTAGGTGAAGCCCGAGCAGCCGCCGCCCTTCACGCCCAGGCGCAGACCCAAACCCGGCTTTCCTTCGACCTGGATCAGGCGCTTCACTTCTTCGCGCGCCGCGGCCGTGAGTGTCACGACCGCATTCGCATTGCCCGGCGGAGGCACGCCGACCGGCGCTTCGACTTTCGGCGCCGGAGTCGGCTTGGCTTCGGCGACCGGTTCGACTTCGCCCAGTCGTTTGATCGACGCGACTTCGTTGCGCGGAATGACGATGTGGTCAAACTTCTTCCACACGCCAAACTTTGCTGCGCGGTTAACGTAGTCGGCCTTGGTCTTGCCGTTCTGGCCGGCTTCGTGAACGTCGGCGTCGAGAAGAATTACCTTCTCCGTATCTTCGTCGTCGCAGCGGCCCACGTACACTTTCGGGCCGTTGGTGTCGACAACGACGGTGATGCCGTGCAGCGCGCTTTTATCGTTATGAAATGTACCCATGCTTCAAACCTCACCGAATGCCGAATGTCGAATGTCGAAAACGAAGAGCGAATAACATTCGCCATTGGGTTTAGGCTTTTGCGCCGACGCAGTAGCTGTCGAACGCTTTGCTCAGATCCGCGGCGATCGTTTTCGGGTCGCGGCCTTCGATCATGTGGCGGGGAACGAAGTGGACCAGTTCGCCATCTTTGAAGAGCGCGATCGACGGGCTGCTCGGCGGGACATCAGCGAAGTAGCTGCGCGCCTTGGCCACGGCTTCCAGATCCTGTCCGGCGAAAACGGTGGCGACGCGTTCGGGCTTGTTCGTCGCGTTCAGCGCAAGCTTGACGCCCGGACGAGCTCCGCCCGCGGCGCATCCGCAGACCGAATTAACAATGACCATCGCCGTGCCGGTCTTCTGCGCCATGAACGCATCCACCTCGGCGCCGGACTTCAATTCCTTGACGCCAATCGACGAAAGTTCAGCGCGCATGGGTTTGACGAGTTCTTCCGGGTAAGGCATTTTTTGAGTCTCCGTTAAATGAATTGTGTGAGTGTGCAGCGAATTCCAAGTTTCTCAAGACTTTAGTTTACAATCCCTGCACTGATAGGCAAGCGGTTTCGATGGAGATGATTTCCAAGATTGAGTTACTCCTAAACAAAATGGAAGCAGGCTCAGGCATCTGCTTTTAAAAGGCGCGCCATAAAGCTCAAACGAAGCGAAATTCCCTGATCTCCCCAACTACCTGTGGTGTTATTTCAAAATTGCAAACCATTGCACTGGTTATACTTGAAGATTTAATCGCGCCATTTTGGAAATAGTAGAAAATACCACGCATAGTCCGAACCGCGGTGGCGATTGGCCTGTGTCAGTGCGGCGCACACCACCTTGGGGGATACAATCATGTTCAGTCCTGAAGCACAGCCAACCGTCATCACCGAGGAGAGCCGGCCTTCCTCGATCTCCCAGGCGCTGAAAGTGATCAGCTGCGAGGAGCTTGAACCGGAGCTGAGCAACCTGGACGTACGCCCGATTCGAACCTCCGCCGAACTGGATGCCGTCTACCGCCTGACGCACGATTGCTTTCTCGAACGCGGCTACTGCCGACCCCGTCCTGACGGGCGTTTGATTCACTATCCGGAGCTCGACTGCATTCCGGAAACGACCGTCCTGATCGCGGTGATCGACGGCGAAGTCGTCGGGACCACCTCCTTCACGCTCGATGGTCCGTCGGGATTGAACGTCGACCACGATTTCAAGCTCGCCTGCGAGGAAATCCGCTCCGAACGCCGTTCGCTGGCGGCCAGCTGGCGGCTGGCGACGAAGAATTCCTTTCGCAGCCAGAACGACGTGGTCATGGCGCTGATCAAGGCGACGACGGGGATGCTGCTGGATTCGGGAACGCAGACCTGCCTGTTCACCTTTAATCCGCGTCACGAACGCATCTATCAGCGGCTGCTGAACATGCGTACCGTCGCCCGCAGCGGCAACGCGCGCGGCCTGACCAACGCGCCGTCGGTGCTGATGCGCTGCGATTGCGAGACGGTGCCCGAGCGCTTCCGCGTGGGCATCAATCCGGGCACCCTCTTCCGCGCGCCGATCGTGAGCATGCGGCTGCAGAAGCGCGCCTGACGTGAATTTATTTTCAGAAAGTGCGGTTAGTTTCTTCGAGGGTGGGAATCAGTCTATGGAGGCCGGGGAAAACAGGGTAACGTAACTGCATGTCAGCCGAAACCGATACTCAACTTTTAGCCCGCGCGATCAAGCAGCAGGATCAGGCTGCCTTCGCGGCACTGTTTGATCGGTACAAGCACGAAGCGTACTGTCTGGCGCTGCACCTGACCCACAACGCCGCGCTGGCTGAAGATGCCGTCCAGGATGCGATGCTGGGAGTGTGGCAATTGAAAAAAGTTCCCCCCAGCGGCACCCGCAAATGGATTTTGGGAATCGTGGCTCACAAAAGCCTCCAGGTGATGCGCACCCGCAAGCGGGCCAGCAGGCGGGAGGAGAGGAAATCCGGTATGACTTTTGACCAGACCCAGACTGCTCCAGACACGAAACACGAGCGCGAAGAACTGCTCCAGACCCTGCGCTCCCATATGGGCAAGCTGCCGGCGGCCGAGCAGGAAATGCTCGCGCTTTACTTCGGCGCGGAGCTGCCTGAAACCGAAATCGCCAAGATGATGGCGCTCTCGCAGACCAGCGTCTCGCGGAAACTTCACGACGCGCTGGGCCGGCTGCGCACCAACCTGGCCGCCGCAGGATTTGCCGCCGCGGTGCCCTTTGTTGCGCTGGAAGGACTGAACCAGGCGCTGCTCTCCGGTCACCGCGCGCCGGTCTCGCTGACGAACAACGTCCTGAATGCGCTGAATGCGAAATCCGCCGATGTTCCCTCGCGACGTCTGTCGCGTCGCGTCGTGAGGACGAAGAAGTCCGGATCCATGGCGTTGCTGGGGGGCGGCGCGGTGGTGCTGGCCGTGAGCTTGGCGGCGTGGGCGGCGATGTCGAAGCCCGCCGCCGTTGTCCCGCAGCTTGCGCCCGTGGCCCCGCAGCCCGCGCCGGTGATTGAAAAAAAGAGTACCGGTTTCTCACGACACTGGTCGTTTGAGACCGGCCCGGCCACGGACCTGCCGACGTCCCAGGTGACATGGCAGTGGAAAAAGCAGGGCGATAGCGGCGTGATGGAAGCGCCCGTGGATAAAGCCGTAATCCTGCCGCTGCCTATTTCCAAAAGTGAACTGGGCAACGGCCCCATACGCGTCAGTGTGATGCGCAACGGCAAGGGCCGGAGAGGTGCCGCGTGCATCAACACCCAATGGTTCAAGGGCGATGCTTTTCTCCCGTACCGCGAGCACCTGAAGCCGGCGGCCATCCCGGATGGTTCGTCCCCAACGAATTCGTACATCATCGGCCGCTACATCTACACATTGCAGGGCGAAACGCTCTCGGAAATGTACCTCTTCGACGACGCTCTCGTTGCTCAGGCAGACGGACTATGCCTGGTCATTCAGAACATGACGGTTGAATCAATCGACATCCGCCGTGTCGAACCTTCGGATATCCCGGCCTTACTGCGTGATCCCGAAGCCGCGATCCGCCAGATGGGAGTGCCGGAGATTCCCGGAAAGAACGCGGGGCTGGCCTTCCGCATTGCGAACTGACGCACAGGCAACTTCAGAAAGGATTGAACATGACCACAGCACAAGCGGCTGCCGCACGCCTTGACACAAGCAAAACCGGTGCTCCGGTGTCCGCCCCAGCCGACAAGAACGCCTACACCTCACACACCTGGTGGTATGACGTGCGCGGGTTTGGCATCCTCACCTTCGCCTACCAGGACACGCTTTGGCGGCAGATCCGCTTCTTCGAAGGCAACCTGCGCACCGCTCACTTGGAAGTCGCGGTCGGCACGGGCACCCTCTTCCAGATGGTTCTGAAAAAACGCCGACGCGCCGGAACGCTGCCGCAGCAGATCGTCGGCTTGGATTACTCCGAAGAAATGCTCGACGGCGCCAAGCGCCGCTTCCGCAAGGATCCGAATGTGACGCTGTTGCAAGGCACCGTCTGTGAGATGCCGTACAAGGATGGCTCGTTCGATTCCGTCAACATCGCCAACGCGCTCCACTGCTTCAGCGACGTCGCCGGCGCATTGCGGGAAGTCAAGCGCGTCATGGCTCCCGGCGGCACGCTGGCGGTCAACATTCTACTCTACCCCACCGGCTTCTCGCTCGCGCGCCGCATCGCCAACGCGATCAACGCGTGGGGCATGAAGAAGGGCATTCTCCACACGCCGTTCACCGAAGCCGACGCCCTGGCGCACTTCACCGCCGCCGGATTCAAAATCGCCGGTTCCCGCGTGAAGGGCAATTGCCTCTATGTTCTGGCGCAGGCTTGAGCTTTCCCACCTCGCAGCAGCGGAGACCTTCATCATGGAAGCAACGGCGGCAGCAATGGGTGTGTTCAACTACGATCAGGCCTTCGGACGCAACATCGGCCTGGTGAATCGCGATGAGCAGCGGAAGCTCAAACAAACCTGCGTGGCCGTGCCGGGACTCGGCGGCGTCGGCGGCGCGCACATTCACGCGCTGGCGCGACTGGGCATCGGCGCGTTCAAGCTCGCCGATCCCGACACCTTCGACGTCGTGAACTTCAACCGCCAGTTCGGCGCGACAATGGACACCGTCGGTCGCTCCAAGACCGCCGTCTCCGCCGAATCAATCCTGGCGATCAATCCGGAAGCGAAAATCATGCAGTATCCCGACGGCATCTCGCCGCAGAATATCGACGCCTTCCTCGCCGGCGTGGACGTGGTCATCGACGGCATCGAATTCTTCCGCATGAAAACCCGGCGCATGCTCTACGCCGCCTGCCGCGAGCGCGGCATCCCCGTCGTCAATGCCGGACCGATTGGCTACGGCGCGGCGGTGCTGGTCTTCATGCCGGACGGCCCGTCGTTCGAAGAACATTTCGGCCTCACCGACGACATGACCCACGCCGAACAACTGCTCGCGCTGGCGCTGGGCCTGGCGCCGCGCCTGAAGAGCGACATCGATCCCGCCTCGATCAACATGGAAGGTGAGAAAGGCCCGGCGCTCGCCTCCGCCTGTTTCCTCTGCGCCGCCGTCGCCGCGACGGAAGTGCTGAAGCTCGTCTGCAACCGGGGACAATGCACCTCCGTGCCCTCCGGCCTCTACTATGATCCCTACCGCGGCAGGATGTATCCGCTCAAGCGCCGTCCATTTTTGACAAAGAGTTTCGCAGGGCGCATTCTGCGCTGGCTGGCCTTTCGGCAGGTGCCAGCGTTTAAAGTCATGCATCTGCGGGAGTTGGCAGCGCGTAAATAGCCGCCGCAATTCTCAAGTTCTAAACATTTTCTTCCGAATGAGAGCCCAGTCGGCCACCTATTATTGGTGGATCGGTCCTCTGATCTTTTTTGTCCGGATAGCCAAGCGCCGACGCACCTGTTAGTATGTATCCGCTTTGCGAGGGGTACTGAACTCAGGCCAGGAACCACGCTTGGATGGATGCGAAAGCCGAAGCGCCTCGAAAGCAGCCGCTGTACTTCATCAACGGTCCGGTTGATTTTGCGCTCGTTGGCGGATTGTCGATCGCGATCTATTTTCTGATTCACATCCTTTACGGCACGCATGATCCACGCCTGGATCCCGGCGTCCGCACGGCCACCGACCCGGTCGTGGTGGCCGCTCAGCGCCTGTTGTGGATCTGCAACTGGCCGCACTTCGCCGCAACCAGCTACCGTCTCTACCATTCGCGCGACAACATCAAGCAGTACCCGCTGACGGCGCTGGTCATTCCCTGGCTGGTGCTGGCGGGCGTCTTCGCTTCGGTGCTCTATCCCGACACCATCGCGCCGATGTTCATTCTCACGTTCATGCTCTGGTCGCCATACCACTTCAGCGGACAGACCGTCGGCGTCTCGCTGATCTACGCCCGGCGCGCCGGGTTCAACGTGGGCAAAGTCGAACGCCTGGCGCTCTCCACCTTCGTCTTCGGGACATACCTGTTCACGGCCATGTTCGTGCACGCCAAAGGCAACACCCTGCCTTCCTACTGGGGCATCGCGGTTCCGGCATTGGGGCTGCCGGTCTGGCTGTGGGTGGCGTCGGAGACGGTCATGTACTTCGCCGGCATCGTCCTGCTGCTGTGCGTGGTCCGCTGGTGCATCCAGAATCGCCGCGTGCTGCCGCTGATCGTGCTCCTCCCGTCCGTTGCGCAGTACTGCTGGTTCGTCAGCGCCCGCGACTGGCCGACGTTCAATGAATTCGTGCCGTTCTTCCACAGCATGCAGTACCTGCTGATCGCCTGGTCGATGCAGCTTAAAGAAAAGTTGGACCTGGCCCAAAATCAACCGCAGCCGGTGCGCACTCCTTTCGCGTGGGCGGTGTGGGCTGGGTCGCTGGCGGTCTGTGCGTGGTTTGCCTATGACCTGCTGCCCATGCCAGAGAGCTTCAGCGCGCCCATGCGCGGTCTGGCCACGGCGCTTGTCTTTGGTCTGTACGCGTGGGCCAGCGTGAGTCTCAATCGGCAGAAAATCCGGCCGTCCAAACAATACGTCATTTTCGAAACGCTGCGCTGGTTTGAGATGAACATTCTCTTCGGCGCCATCCTCTTCTTTATCTTCCCAATGGCGCTGACGAAATTCTTTGGCGTCAAACCGTTCCTCGCGCTCGGCGTCACCGCCGCGGCCGTGCAGATCCATCACTTCTTCGTCGACGGCGTGATCTGGAAGCTCAAGCGCAAGACCGTCTCCTCGCCGCTGATGGTCAACATCGACGACTTGATCCATCCCACGTCCGACTTCGGGTCTGGCGGCATGCCGGTCCCGGCGCTGTCCGGCGCCGGCGCAGGTGTGGGTGTGGGAAGCATGCCGGTGCTGGAGCGCAAAGCATGAAGCCGCCCCGCTTCGCACTCGCGCTGATTTTTGCTGCGGCGTGCGCCGCTCGCTTCGCCAGCTCCGCCGAACCGCGGATCGCCGACGAGCACATCATCCTCCACACCATCGGCGGAGACGTCGTCCTGGCGCTCTATCCCGACGTTGCCCCGGAGACCTGCACCCAGCTGCTGAAGCTTGTGAAATTGGGCGTCTACGACACCACGTACTTCCACCGCTGCGAGCCCAATTTCGTGCTGCAACTCTCGACGCCTGACTTCCGTCTCGTCAGGATGACCGACGAACAAAAAAGCGCGATCCATAAAATCAAGGCGGAGTTCAGCGACATCAAGCACACGCGCGGCATCTTAAGCATGGCGCGTAGTGACGGCGACGTGAACAGCGCCGAAACCTCGTTCTCGATTCTGCTCGGTGACGCGCCGCATCTCGACCGCCAGTACACGGCCTTCGGCAAAGTCGAAAAGGGCATGGATGTCGTCGACGGACTGGTCAGGGTGCCGCGCAAAAAAGGCACGACCGAACCGATCGTCACGCTGCTGCTCGGCAGAGCGGAAGTCGTCGACGCTGCCACACTCGCCACGATGCCACTGCGCGGACCCGAACCGATCCTCGTGCCCAATACCATGGAACTCGACGAAGGGGCCCTTGCCCCATCAGACGAAGGCATCGCCTCGTGGAGCGCGTCGCGGCGGCTGGTGCTCTCGAGTTTGGCGCTGGTGGTCGTAATCGGCCTGATCGGCTTTCTGCTCGCCACGAAAATTTCCCAACGCACGCTGCTCTTCGTCAACCTGCTCAACATTCTCGTCGGCGTCGGCATGCTCTTCTTGCTGCTCACGTCCACCGGCCGTTCGCTGGTCCACCTGGAAGGCGGTCCCGGCGCAGCGCTCTCCGACATCTTAAGCGAATCCGCGCGCGCCGCGACGCTGGGCATGGCCGGTGTGATCATTGTCGCGCTGCTCGGCGTGATCTTCACGCGCGGCACGCCCAAGATGCTCTCGTCGCTCAACCTGATCAACGTGCTCATCGGCGCATTCCTGATGTTCGTGATGGTCGTCCCCGTCACTCAGACCAGTAGCGCCCTGGCCGCCGGCGTATTCCTGGCCGTGGTGAGCCTGTTTAAATTGATGGGCCAGTTTGAAGCGGGCTGATGGGACTGCCGAAAATTGAATGTCGAATGTCGACGACGGCCCCCGCAGCCAGTCTGGATCGAACGTAAACAGATGCAGCAGCACCATTCCCAGCGATAGATCGGCGAAGTTGATCAGCAGAATCGCGCCGGTGTGCATCAGCACCAGGCTCAACCACAGCCACGGGCGCACGCGGGGGACGAGCGCCAGCGGCAGAAACAAAACTTCCAGCGCGAGCATGACGTACGTTCCCGCGCTCAGCACCCAGGCCGGCCATGACAGCAGCAAATCGCGCACGATTCCCGGCCGCGCCAGCGGCAGATTCAGAATGTGGCTGAGCGCCGAGCCGTCCGTCCAGCTTGGGCTGTAGAGTAACTTGTCGATGCCGCTGCAGGTGTATCCGGTGGCCATCAGGATCCACGCCACGCGAAAAATCCACGCGGGAAAAAACCACGGCTGATCTCGACGCGACGGAGTCACGCTCCACCCTTCGCCATGGGGAATCACGGCGCACATCAGCAGCAGCATCCCCAGGTACGGCAGCGCCGGATTGGAAATCAGGTTGTTGCGGTTGAACAAGCACGTTGAGCCATACCAGAGCAGCACCGCCGCCGTGCGCCGCTGCAATCCCAGCATGAAGCAGAGCGCCAGCGCCGCGCACGCCGCCACAAAACACGTCGTGAAGAACAGCCAATCGTTCAGCCAGAACGGGCTCGGGAACAGCCAGTATGTGAAATTCGCGCCCGCATCCGGCAGCACGCCGCCCCGGCTGAACAATTCCGCCGCATACGGAATCAGCTGCGCAAAGTGGACGGCAAGATACGCGCCGAACACAATCCGGAAGAGCGCGAACTGGCGTCGCGAGATCGCTTTTACTCCACGCATGTCGGATCCAGTGTCCATGTTTCGCTGCTTCCCCGGGTAAGCGACCGGATTTCCACACGCGGCCTTTGCGCGGCGGGCGGCACGCCCATTTCTGCGCGAAACGGTCCGCCCGCTTTCAATCCGTACGTCAACACCGCCAGCCACACCTGCCGCGGCAGACGCGGGCCGTACGAAAGCGCCGCGCCGTAAACGTTGCGCCGGTTGTACGGACCACGCAGGTGCGCATAAAATTCGGGCGTGATCGCTACCCGTTGCGTCCGGCCGTCAAGCTCATAGGCCAGGTCAAATTGCGTCGCGAACGTCTCATAGCCTTTCACCGCGGAGAACACTTTCGGCAGAGGCGCTGCGCCGGTCGCCGCGCCAATGCCCCGCAGCGCCGGCGAGTGCAGCACGTAGCCGGCCATTTGAATGCTGCCCAGCATCAGCAACGCCAGGGCCGCGGCGTTGCAGCGCCGCACGCGTTTGTCTGTGGCAAGGAAGCTCATGCCGGCGACCCGTTTTCCGCCTGCGTCTGCCGCGCTTCCTGGCACGCCCAGCGTTTGTGGCAACCGATGCAGGTGGGCAGGAAATGCAGCGGCGGCAGACTTTCCCCCGGAGCGGCCGTGACGTCACGACCGACCAGCATGTCGTCGAGGCGGTCTTCCGCGGGCGCGTCGAAACCGCATTCGACGTGCTCGCCTTTCCGGCTGTTGCGGAATGTCCTGAACAGAATGTCGAGGATCGGCAGGTCGCCGTAGTTGCTGGTGTGCCGCCCGCGTTCGTGATGAATACGATGCGACTCCGGCCGTTGGATCAGATAGCCCAGCCACACCGGCGTGTGGATATTCCAGTGGTAGAAAAATTCCGCCAGGCACGCCAGCACGGTGCAGACTGCCGCCGCTTTCACCGAGCAGCCCAGCAGGGCGTAAGAAAGTCCCGAGCTGATCACCGCGTTGCAGAAAATCTCGACCGGATGTTTGTAGAACGCCATCACCACTTCGATCCGCCGCGGCGAATGATGCAGCTGATGACACACGCGCCAGAACGTCGGCGACTCGTGCCGGAAGCGATGCCACCAATAGTACGCAACACAGGCGACCAGGTAGGCGATCACTCCCGCCGCCAGATCATTCAGATGCCGCGAGAGATGAAACAGCGAAAAGCGCCGCAGCCAGTGCTGCCACGCGCGCCCCATCCCCGTGACCAGCGCGACATTCAGTGCGTTGACGCAGATCACGCGCGCCCACCACGCGCGAACTTTCGGCAGCGCGGTGGCCGGCCAGTACCGCTCGACGGCAACGAAGCCCAGGCCGATCGCGATCAGCAGGATCATCATCGGCGCGCCGCCTCAATTACCGCAAGGCCGGCGCATACCGTCGCGATCCGTTCGATGACCAACCCAGCCCGGCCCAGCAGCGCGCGGTACTCCGCCTCCGTCCGCTCGCCGCCGCCGTGGATCACCAGCATGTTCAAATCCAGCAGCTTCGCCTCGGATGCCTCCTGCGGCGCGCCGACCAGCCGTTCGACAATCAGCAATCGGCTGTCGTCGCACATCGCGTCGCGGCAATTGCGCAGAATGCGCAGCGCTTGCACGTCATCCCAATTGTGGAGAATCCATTTCAGCACAAACGCACTGGCGCCCGCGGCCACCGCGCGCGGGACGGACTCGAAAAAGTTTCCTGTCGCCAGCACGCATCGCCCCAGGATCAGTTCCGCTTCCAGCGCATCCTCTGCGCGCGGGATGACGGTCGGCAGTTCAAACAAGATTCCGTTCACGTGAGGATGAGCCTTCAACACGCCTTTCAAGAACGTTCCCGTTCCGCCGCCAATATCGACAACGCACTCAAAGCGCGAGAAATCACACGCCGCCATAAGCGCCCCCAGCGCCTGCTGTGTGCCGCTCGTCATCGCCGCGTCGAAGAGCGCCGCCGCGTCCGGATGCGCGGCCATGTACTCGAACGGACGCACGCCCAGCGCGTCCTCGAACGCCGGCGTGTTGTGCGCGACGCTCTCCATCACGCCGCTCCACGGTCGCCGCACCCATTCTTCGCCGGAGATGATTGCCCATGGACGCAGCGATCCCGGAACATCGGCGCGCAACATTTCGCTCACCGGGGTCAGCGCGAAGTGCTCGCCGTCAAGCTCGCGAAACACCCCCGCGCTGCCCAGCGCCCGCAGTACGCGGTAGAGCGCCCGGGGATGCGTCCCGCTCTCTCGAGCCAGCTGCGACGCGTTTTTAGGTCCCGCGCGCAGGCGATCGGCGATGGAAAGTTTCGCCGCCACGTAAATTGCCTGGGACAACGCGAACGCGCCAATCATGCGCCCCAGGATTTCCACGGGTGGCGCGAATGTAACGGGTGCTTCCGGTGCTGCGGCTTCATTCATCATTCACTCCTTTCGAGAGAGACCATTTCCTGGCGGCTCCGCCGCAGCGCCGCGAACACCTCGCGCTTGCGCATCAACCGGCGGCCCGAACGTTTAAAAGTGCGGCACGCGTCTACAGTCGGGTGCGAACAATAATGACGCCGTGCCGGATCCTGCGGAATTCCCGCATCGCCGCGCAGCGCCAGGTCGACGGCCATGACGACCGCGTCGCCGCCGGCCTGCGCAAGCCTGCAGAGCAGCGAAAACGCGCTGTCGCGCGCGCCAATGCAGACGGGCGACTGCACCAGCACGTCGCCGGCATCGAAACGGCCGTTCATGTAATGGACCGTGCTGCCCGTGACTGTTTCAGCGCCCGCCAGCGCCCAGAAATGTGGCGCGCGTCCGGCGTAGCGTGGCAGCAGCGACGCGTGAACATTGATGCTCCCCCGCCGCGCGACGCTGCGCAGTTGAGCGCCGATCAATTGCGGACACTTGACCGAAAGCAGCAGGTCTGGCGCGAATGCGCGAGCGAACTCCAGCACCTCCGGCGCGTGAACGTCCTGTGTAACGCGCACCGGCACGCCAAAACGGCGCGCCAGCGAACGGACGGTCAATCCCGAATGCCGCTGCACTTTTGCCGCCGCCGCGAAGACGGAATTCTGCGCGACTTCGTACGCGCAATAGCGTCGCGCGCCTGACCGCAGCAGGGCGCGCAACTGTTCCGCGCCGGTCCGCCCTTGGTCGTCGCATTTCACGATCACCACGGAGAGGTCGAAACGGTCGCGCGCTCGAAAGAGTTCCAACAGCACCGTGCGCGTAATGTAGTCGCCGCGTGTCACAATTAGGATTCGCGGACGCCGATCGATGCTCGTCATAATTGAGAATCTCCACCCCGTGCGCTCTGTCTTTATTCAACCGCGCGGGGAGGTCGATGGAAAATCAATTATAAATAGTCTTTCAATCGACAAGGATGATAGATGCGCAGAATTTCATCCCGTGTGACGAAATGCCGCCGCTTTTCCGCCGCTTTATTGACATAACTTGATTACACATTCGACATTCCGTGAAGTTGTAGAAACCATTTTCTGTCTTATAGTCACTGACCACTAGTCACGGTCCGCATCGGTGAGTGTGTCACTGTTTCTCGCCTTAAATCAGCTGTAATGGAGGTTGGCGTTTTGAAGCGATCGGTTTCGCGTCGGGTTCAACTCCTCGTCTGCATCCTGGCAGTGGTCGTAGGTACGGCAGCGGCGCTGCTGCAACCCCGGCCTCTTCACGCTCCATCCATCCTGCCTGCGGAACCGGCTGTCCGGACGGTCACACAAAAAGACCCTGCGCCTGCCAAGCCGAAAATTCTCGACAAGGGGCGCGTGTTGAAAGCCGCGCCGGCTACGCTCTCGACGTTGAAGACGCCCGTCGGTCCGATGGAATCGCCGGCATTCGTGGAAGTCCGCGACGGCGTTTACGACGTCAAAACCTCCCATTACCAGGCGCGGCTGACGGCCGCCGAAGGCCTGCAGTACCACCCAATCATGAAGTCCGGCAAGAGCGCCGAAGTGCAGGTCCGGCTGCGCAGCGTCAAGCGCGGCGCGAACGTGGTCTTCGACCGCGCAACCGATACGGAAGCCGCGACGGAAGACGCCGTCGACGACGGCAACGGCGCAATCAGTTTCTGGCGCGCGCCGGGATTTGAAGAACGCTACAAGCCCCGCGGCGATGGCGTGGAGCAGAATTTCTCCTTCGACAACGCGGTCGCCGGATCCGGCGCGATGGAATTCATCTGCGATCTCTCCGCCCGCAATCTCAGCGCCCGGCCTCCGCGCCCCAACCGCGCTGGTGGCGTTTCGTTTCTCGATGCCGAAGGCGCATTCGGTGCGCGCTACGGCCAGATCGTTGTCCGCGATTCGGCTCAGCACGGTATCAGCATCGAACCGACGCTCCTGGCCGACGGCCGCAGCGTCCGCTTCGCCATTCCCGAATCGTTCCTGGAATCGGCGCTCTACCCGATCGATGTCGACCCGCTCGTCGGCGCGGATTTCCTGATCACCACCAGCGGCGCCACCAGTTCCGTGGGCGGCCCGACGGTTGCGCCAGGCAACAACAACTACCTCGTCGTCTGGGACGACATCACCAATCCCGCCGCGCCGC
Organism: Planctomycetota bacterium; assembly: GCA_038227875.1. GTDB lineage: Bacteria > Planctomycetota > SZUA-567 > H5-PLA8 > H5-PLA8 > JBBRPR01. The sequence goes on along the minus strand of JBBRPR010000051.1, from coordinate 9,796 downwards.
AACTGCTGGGCGCGATCGTTTCGTCCTCGGGCATCGTCTCCGCGCCGTTCGCGATCTCCGCCGTCACCGGTTTTCCCCAGCCCTACCAGTTTCAGCGCGTCGAAGTCGCCTACGACGGCTCGGCCAACTGGCTGGTCGTCTTCTCCGACTACCGCCAGGTGGGACCCGGCATCCGCGGCGCGATCATCAGCACCACCGGCACGCTGCTCGGCGGCAGCGATTTCCTGATCGCACCGACGACCGCGAAGGTCCCCGAATTTCCCCTCGTCGATTTCAACGGCACCGACTTCCTCGTCAGCTGGCAGGACTCGCCCGTCAACCAGACCAGCGGCAGCCAGATCTTCTACGCCCGCTGCACGACCCAGGGCGTGGTCACGCCGCAGCAGGCGCTGCCCTCCAATTCGCAGACGCCCAATCAGGTGCTGCTGTTCATCTCCTCGCAGAAGCCCAGCGGCGACACGCTGCTGATTTACCGCGAGCAGACCGAGTCGCCGGTGCTCACGCGCTCCGTGCGCATTGGCCAGGACGGCACGATCCGCGATCCCTTTGGCACGAGTTTGTTTACCGATCGGCAGGTCGACGGCGGATTCGGACGCGCCATCGGCGTCACCTTCGCCAACGGCGCGTGGCAGATTCTCTCCTCCTACGATCAGACCGTGAACAGTTCGATCTACCGGCATCAGGAATCGACGGCCGGCGTCGTCACGCCGCCCTCGGGCGTTTTCGCCATCGTCGGGCAGGGACCGACCGGAACCGGCGCCGATCAATTCCCGCCCGTCACCTCCGGGCCCAGCGGCTGGCTCTTCCTGCGCAACGAACGCGTCAACAGCAAGGTCTACCATATCCTCGGCAAGCGCGTGAGCTTTGACGGCGTCGATCAGGATCCGATTCCATTCCAGATCGACACCAGCACGCAAGGCATCCTGCGCAGCGCCGTCGCCGCGCAAACCAACAATCTGTTTCTCGTCGCGTGGCTCGACGGGCGTCTCGCGCCCACGCAGCCCGGCGATGCTCACGATGTCGGCGCGGCGTTGGTGGACGTCACCGTCGCCGGCTCGGCCGGACCGGCGCTGGTCCCCGTGATTTCCGCGTCGCCGACCTCCGGCGTCGCACCGCTGACCGTCTCGTTCGACGCCAGCGCCTCGACGGGAAGTTCCGACAGTCTGCAATGGGATTTCGGCGACGGCACGACCGCGACGACGTCCGTGGTCTCGCATACCTACAAGATCAACGGCACGTTCACCGCGCAGCTGAAACTGACCAAGGGAGCGTACAGCGTCCTGCAGACGGTGCTGATCGTCGTCGGCGGTGGCGCAGGCGGGGTGGGCACGGGCACCTCCAGCCAGGTGGGCACGCCGGTCGAAAATTCGCCCAACCTGGTGCCAAGCCTCTTTATCAATTCGATCATCGCCGACCTGGACTTCACCAACACCAACAACGATGCCGTGCGCGTCGGCGGCTTCGTCGATCTCTCCGCGGTCACCGCCAGCCTCACGGGTCTGGCCGGCAGTGTTCAAGTGGGCTCCGTCAGCCACCCGTTCACGCTCGACGCCAAGGGCAATTTCAAGTCCGATGCCGGATTGACGCCGCTGGTCCAATTCAGCGTCAGCAACGGCAGCGGACAGTTTGTGTTCCAATCCAACAAGGACGATCTGCGCGCCAACTTCGATAACCTCGGCGCAAAAAACCAGACCGTCAAGCCGGCCGTGATCGTCAACGTCCCCATCACGGTGACCATCGGACCGTTCAGCGCCACGTGTACGCAGGGCATGTCCTACCGCGCCACGCAGGACAAGGCAGGGCAGGGAACCTACGCGTTCCTCGGCGCGGGCAAGGAAGTTTCCGGCTCGTTCCTCATCAATAAGTTCAGCGCGAAGCAGGCCATCCAGGGCAAGAACGGTCTGGCCGTGCACAGCTATTCGATCAAGGGCCAGATCTCCCGGCCCAACGGCGGCTTCTTCCTGCCGTCAGAAACGGGGCAGTTCACATTCAAGATCGGCACCTACACCGTCAGCGTGCCGTCGGGACAATTCCGCGGCATCGACAACAATTTGAAATACGTCGGCCGCGCCGGCATCTCCGGATTGAAGAAGTTCTCGATCGACTTCAACACCGGCATCTTCAACCTGCAGTTGCTCAAGGTTCCGGCCACGGGCCTGGGCGGCAGCAACCTGCCGCTCTCCGGCAAGGACGTGATCAACGTCGACCTGAATCTCTCGCTGCAGATGGATCTGAAGGACGAACATCTCGACGGCGGTCGGTACATCTTCATCACGCGTAAGAATGCCAACGCGAAAGTATGGAAGATCCGCTAAGCCGCCGTTCTCCGACATGCGTCAGTGCGGAATTCCCAGCTGATGCATGCGCAGGTGAATCGCCTGGATCGCCTGCTGAAACGGTTCCTCCAGGTATTTCAAATGATCGTCGCGGTGATGGTGGTGTGAGACCGTCCCGGGTTTCCATTGCGCGCTGCGTTGATGGATGTAATCGATTCCGCCCTTCAGCAGCGTCAGCAGATAGTTCGCGGTGCCTGCGTCGAACATCCACCATTCGCCGCCCACGGCCAGGTAGACTGGCGAGGTATGCGCCATCACGCCGCGCCGCCAGCAGTCGAAGTGTGAATTCTGTTCGAAGTAATTCTTCCCCGCGCAACGCGCCGCCAGCCACGCATGCTTTTCGACGGGAATGCGTTCGCGCAAGGACAGATGTTTCGCGCCCGCCGCCGATTCCGTGCGAGCGACGACGTTGCCGTTCATCACAATTTCCAGCGCGTTGAACGGCAGCACGCTGTCGGCGGAGGCCACGACCTCCACGCTGCCGCCGTTGCCGGGCAGGTTGATCGTCGCGCCCATCGGCTGGCCTTCGACGGTGAAGCGCATCAGCGGACCGCCGCTGTGAAACGTGTTGCCGCCGCGCATGTGGCGGCACCAATTGTCATAGGTAAACGGCTCGCCGTCGGGGATGTGAACGTAGGTGCGATAAAGCCCCACGGGGACATCCGACGACATCTTGTCGGTGCCGCCGACGATGGGCAGCTTGTAGCCGCAATTCAGGTAGCGGTAATACTCCAGATGCATGTACGAACTCTGGATCAGCCACTCCGCGGCATCCGCGCGGCCCGTGGCGATCAGCGCCGCCGGTTCGCAATTCGGATTGGGAATGTGCGGGATCACCACGGTGCCGCCCTGTTCGTGGCAGGCGTCGGCCCAGCGCGAAAGTGTGGTCTCGAGATTCCCGCCCAGCTCCGCTTCGCTCGGCCCGTCCGTGCACCACGGATACACCGGCTCCTTCAGGCCCAGCAGCGTGAGGTGCCCGAGGATGTGCTGCCGGTTTTCCTGCGTCGCGTACACGATCGTTTCACCATTGGGTGCGACGTTCGGCGCGCCGGTGAACTCCTCCGTGTTCGTGAACAGATGACCCCATTGCGACAGCAGCAGGTTGACCACGTTCAGACCTTCGCCGGCCGCCTCGGTGTGCGAGCCCTGCGTGGAGAGAAAGTGAACATGCGTGTCGCCGCTGTAATAGCCTTCGCGGGCCATGTTGCGCAGGCGTTTCAAACGAAAGGTCAGCTCCTGCTGGCCGGGCGCGACGGACACTTTCTGCCGGATCGGCTCGTACTCGTAGCCGCGCGCGATGTCGACGATCACCTCGCCGCGCGGCAGCCAGCCTTCGCATTTTCCGTTGATGTACGCATACGTGATCTGCCCCAGCCGCAGGTCGCCGCCGATGTCGCTGTGCCATGTGCCCAGATTGGAATTCACATGCTGATGATGTCCGTGCGGCTGATACGGAATCCCGTCGGTGGATCGAAAGTGGACGCGGCAGGGCACCGGCTTGCCCGTTTCATCGTCGATCACCGTGGTCTTCACCCAGTTGCGTCCGGGATCGACCAGGATCAGTTCCAGGCGTGGCGTTGGCTTGACGGATTTCTTTTCTTCCAGCTCTCCCCAGTTGACGGAGCCCAGTTCCCTGCCATTCTGCGAGACGGTCACCGTCGCCGACGGTGTCGCCGCAATCTCAACGTACGAGGGGCTGGACTGCGCGTTCTGTTCTTCGCCAAACCCGGCGAACTTATCCGCGAGAAATTCGGCGGCCGTCGTCGCGGGCAGCGGGTACGGCCGCGTCGCCACGCCGCGATCGACCGCGACGTCGAGATCATACGTCGTCCGCTTTGCATCGGCGGGTTTGGTCAGCACGATCTTCACCGAGCGGCTGGCGGCGCGATTGAACGGTGCTTCGTCGCGGTGGCCGAGCGTGATCGCGCCCAGGTAAAAGCGCGGACCTTTCGGCACCACCGTCACCGACGCAATCCGGCGCTCCGGTTCAGGATTCGGCCACGCCCAGAGGAAAAAGTCGCGCGCAATTGCCTGCACGGCCTCCGCCTGGCGGAAACCCATCGCGCCAAATTCCCCCTCGTAACGCGGCATCAGCGAATCTTTGACATCGGGGTAGGCGAGAATCGGCCACTGCCCCCAATCGTGCGGAATCGCGCCGATCTCCAGCCGGTCGCCGATCGAAAATGCAATCTCACCGCCGTCGGCGAATTTCACGACGTACTCTGCGCACGGAGCTCCGACGTGGCCGCCTTCAGGAATTTTCGAATCCAGCAGCCGGTGCGCGAAGATCAGGTGGCGCGCACGCTCCTCAATCGGAATCGTCAGCGTTTCCATGCGCACGGAATCGCCGAAGGCGATCACGCATTTCGCTTTCGAAGGCTTGCCCCTGGAAAGCGGGCCCACCTGGAACGGCAGACCATGCCACGTCAAGCGGCCGGTCGGAATCGACCCACCCTTGCCGAGGATTCCTGCGTTGGCATTGCAGAAGCGGGATAAATCCAGCGGCTGGTAGTCGGCCCGTTTCGATTTTTTCGTGGACGTGCGAACGCGAACGCGTGGGAGCTTTTTCATAGCGGTCTCCACAGTGCGATGCTGCAAATTGATTGTCAATTACGGTAGCGATTTTACGGCGGGGCGGCAAATCATAATTGAGCGGCCAACCGCACGCTCACGTCTTCGCGGCTTTCGATGCGTCACACAGGCGCTTCACCGTCGCGCAGAGCTCTTCCGGATTAACCGGTTTGCCCAGGTGGCACTGAAATCCCTCCGTCAGCGCCCGCACGGAATCTTCGCTGCGCACATAGGCGCTCACGGCCACCGCCGGCAGCGTGTAGCCCTGCTTGCGGACGTTGCGAATCAGTTCGAAACCGTCCTTGCCTGGCATGCCGATATCGGAGATCAGCACGTCAGCCTTCGTTTCGCTGAGTCTTTCCAGCGCTTCGAACGCCGATGAGCAGACGACCACATCCGCGCCGTTTTTCCGTAGCGCAAACGCAAAGAATTCGCGTGCATCGCGCTCGTCGTCCACCACCATCACCGTCAGGCCGTTAAGCTCCGCGACGGGGGGAACCGGAATGCGGCCGCTTGAAGCTGCGCCCGACGACTCTGCAGGAATCGGCAGATCGACCGTAAACGTGGTGCCTTTGCCCGCGCCGTCGCTGTGGACACGGACGCTGCCTCCGTGCAGTTCGGTCAACTGGCGGACCACGTAAAGGCCAATCCCCAGGCCGCCGTGCCGGCGCGCGGAGCCAGATTCGTACTGCGAAAAGCGTTCGAACACGTGAGGCAGGTAATCCGCCGAAATGCCTTCCCCGGTATCCTGAATCTCGACCTGCGCGAAATTGCCCCTGCGGCGCACGTGAATCTCGATGCGCCCTTTCCGCGGCGTGAATTTCACCGCGTTGGTCAGCAGATTCCAGAGTATCTGCTGCAGCCGCTGGGCATCGCCAAAGATGGGCGGGATCGTATCCTCGATCGTTACCAGCAGCGCCACTTCCTTGGCCACCGCTGCCGGGCGGATGGCGTCGGCGGCTGCCTCCACCGTCGGCGCCAGCAGCACCGCCCGCGAATCCAGATGGAGCTTTCCCGCCACGATGCGGCCGATGTCGAGCAGTTCCTCGATCAGCTTCAACTGCGCCTCGGCGTTGCGCTCGATCACCTTCAGCGCGCGCCCCCGGTCTTCGGCACTGAACTCATTCCCCAGCAGCATGCGCGACCAGCCCAGGATCGGCGTCAGCGGCGTGCGCAGTTCGTGGGAGACCACCGCGAGGAACTCGTCCTTGATGCGGTTGATGCGATCGGCTTCGGCGCGCGCGATCTGCTCCTGCTCCAGCTTGAGCCGCGCCTCCTCGGCTGCGCGCCGCTCGGTCAGGTCACGCGTCACTTTGCAGAAGCCACGCAGTTTTCCGGAGTGATCGTAAAGCGCCGTGATCACCACGTTGGCCCAGAATTTCGAGCCGTCTTTGCGCACGCGCCAGCCTTCGTCTTCCACGCGCCCCTTGGCGCGTGCTTCCGCCAGGATGCGATCCGGCCGGTGCGCGGCACGGTCCTCGGGGGTGTAAAACACCGAGGCATGCTGGCCCACGATTTCGTCGTGGTCGTAGCCTTTAATGCGCGCGGCCCCGCGATTCCAGGTCTGGATTTTCCCGTTCGGATCGAGCATGAAGATCGCGTAGTCTTCGACACTGTCGACCAGCAGATCCAGCCGCTCTTCGGTTTTCACCAGAAGTTCGGAGCTGTCCTTTGCCTTCTGCGTCAGCTTCTCGTTGATCTTCGCCAGCGCGTCTTCCGCGCATTTGCGCCGGGTGATGTTTTCGACCACGCCGACAAAGTAGACCGGGACGTTGCCCTCCTCCCGCGCCAGCGACACCGTCAGCTTCGCCCAGACGATACTGCCATCCTTGCGGATGTACCGTTTCTCACGGGAGTAGGCGTCGCTCTTACCCGTCAGCAGCCGGTGCAGGTTCTCCACGTCCTCGTCGACGTCCTCGGGATGAGTGATGTGCTGGAAGGTCAGCTTCTTTAGTTCGTCGGGCGTGTAGCCCAGCATTTCACAGAGGTGTGGATTGACGCGCAGCCAATGCCCGTCCGGAGCGACGTGCGCCATGCCGACGGCCGCCTGCTCGAACGTATGATGGAACCGCGCTTCGCTTTCACGGAGTTGATTGTGCAGGGATTCCAACGATTCGGAGGGAGGAAAGCTGGGAGCACTGGTCACTGTGGATGTCCGTCTTTTCCGCGGGATGCAACTGGCGGTGATGTCCGCGATTGCAACGGATCAAGTCCGAAGAAGGGCTGAAGTCAATCTACCCAACCCTCCGAAAAACGGTCGGCAGCGCCGACCGATTTTAGGTTGCGCGCCAGCCGTCCACTTGCTTGAGCGGGTTGATCGGATCGAATGGCTTGCGCAGTACTTCCGGAATATTCAGACTCTTGGCCACCAGATCGGCATCCTGCCCCGCCGTCGACAGAATAATGCGTGGCAATGGCCGGCCCCGGCACATCGACGTCATCTCCGTCATGAACTTCTCGATGCTCATCCCCGCCATGTGCCAATCCATGATGATCACGTCGGGCATGCCATCATCGGCAATGAATTTCACCGCCGCGTTGCGCGAGGAGGCCACGAAGGCGTCGTACCCTTGAATACGCAACGCAATCCGCGTCAACTGCGCGATGTCGGCATTGTCTTCAACAATCAACACGGTTTCCGCACGCGTTTCCATGTCTAATCCCTCTGAAACTCGGAGCCCACTGGCGTCAATGCTTCTGTGATATGCAATTGGCATGCTCGAAATTTCGAGCCCATATCATTTTTTACCCCTACTATCCTGGCGCCGCGCCCGCGTCATAAATGCGGTAGGGGGTTGTTTGGAAGTTGCACGAAACTCCAAGAACCATCACGATTCAACCCCGGTGTTCTGGCGTCTGATCGGGTGGTAATCGGGTGGCAATATCCAAGGGGGATTGAAGCGATGAAACTGGCTGTGTTCAAAGCGCTGTGGGGCATGAACGGGACGCTGGACGAACAGATCAAACGCATCGCCGACGCTGGATACGCCGGCGTCGAAACCGGCGCGCCTGGCAAGGACGACGCCGAAAAGTTCAAGAAGCTGCTCAAGGATCACAAACTTCAGTTCATCGCCATGGCCTTCACCGGCGGCGACGATCATGTCGCGTCGCTTAAGCAGCAGGTCGAGTACGCCAAAACCTTCGCGCCGCTGCAGATGACCGTCCACAGCGCCCGCGACGGCTGGTCCTTCGAGCAGCAGAAGTCCTACTTCGCGCAGGCGCTGGACGTCGAAAAGAAAAGCGGCGTGATCCTAAACCACGAAACCCACCGCGGCCGCGCGATGTACACGCCCTGGGGCACCGCCGCGCTGCTGAAGGAATTCCCGGAGCTCCACATCGCCGCCGACTTCTCCCACTTCTGCTGCGTCTGCGAATCGCTGCTCCACGATCAGGCGGAGAACATCGCCCTCTGCGTCGCCCGCACGCGCCACGTCCACGGCCGCGTCGGCCACGAGGAAGGCCCGCAAGTCAACGACCCGCGCGCCCCCGAATGGGCCCCGCACGTCGCCGCTCACGAAGGCTGGTGGGACGCGATCATCGCCCAGCGCAAAAAGTCCGGCGCCGCGCAATTCACCTTCACGCCAGAATTCGGCCCGCCCAACTACATGCCCACGCTCCCCCACACCCGCCAGCCCGTCGCCGATCTCTGGGACGTCTGCTTATACATGGCCGAGCGCTTCAAGGGCCGCTACGCCAGCGCGCGTAAGCGCTCACGCGCTGACGCGCGAGGGGTCAGGGGTCAGGGGTCAGAGATGGGCGCGCGCAAGGGCGAGAGTTTTGGTTTGCGCGCGGTCGGTAGAAAATCAGAACGATGATTGATGAATCCGGGAGCGGTAGCAGTTGAACCCGGAGGGTTCATAGAAATTAGCCGGTGGTTGAGCGTAGCGACACCACCGGAAATCCCCAACGCGCCAGCACCCCAGCGGGGTGCTAGACGAAACGTGTCCATAGTTTATGGGCTGCGGGGCAATTATTTGTATTTTTCAAAGCACCTTAATTTGAGTGACCGTCACCGGCGTGCGAGACAAGTCGACAATGTCGTCCATCAACATCAAACCACTAACCAAAATGGAACTGCGTGAGTTTTTCGCAAATTATCGAAGTGCGTTTCCAGACTGGCAGGTAAAGCACGACGTTACACTGGCTCGTGCAAATGGCCCTGTCAAACAATCGATTTGTTTTCAGGCGCTCAAATCGGGCGCGTACAGACCATCCTGCAGTATAGAAATTTTGTGCGCGCCACCATCCACACGCATATTGGGCAACTGGCTCGACATCAAGCACCAACAAATTGATCGGCGTGAACACGCTGAGAAGTGGCCTCGAGTCGTCACGGCCATGGAAAAGCAGTTTCAGCCAGCAATCCGAAGTCAGTTGAATGTGATTGATGTCTTGAGACTTGGAGAAGAGGAGATAAAGGTCAAACAGATAGACAACATCAATAACTCTTCCGGCTTGGCGGCACTCAACGCGTATGTTGACAATACTGCGCGTGCTTCTTTTTGGTGCGATCGAATAGAGGAGCAACTGAAGACGCGCGGTCGCGAGCCAGCTGATTGGGAAATCCTTCACGCCCACTTTGCACTACAACTACGGCATGCGATACAGAATGGAATGCATCGGACTTATCTATCAGAGAATACGCGAATCGCCTGAAAGCGCTCCAAGATCCAATTCTAATAAAATAATCCCAACTCTTTGCCGTTCATAACACATTCAATATCATTAATTAATGACCGCACCCTAAGCCCATATTAGGAATATATTCGGTTTTGTCTTGAACTTCGGTCTATTCATGGCGTATACTCTTAGTATCAGGTTCTCAACCGGAGGACCTATTTTATAAGGAGTAGGTTGCCATGCAACCCCTTCACGAAACTGCGGCTCAG
>JBBRPR010000050.1:0-70840 GCA_038227875.1 Planctomycetota bacterium | reverse complement strand
TGCCACCCGCGGGCTGCTCTTCTACCGGCTTATGCAGCAGGCGGCGTCTACGCCCTCGACATACTACCGGAATCTCCTCGGCGGAACGGAGGCGACAGCTATGGCAAAGTAGGATTACTTGCTCGAAATGGATACCCCCCCTACCCAATACGGACTACCACCGCATCACCGTGAAGGATTCCGGAACAGGAATCGACCCGGCCGTGCTGCCGCGCATTTTCGAACCGTTCTTTACGACCAAGGGCATGGGTGGGACGGGATTGGGACTGTCCGTGGTTCACGGCATCATTGCCCAGCATGGCGGCTTGATCACCGTAGATTCACAGCTGGGCACGGGGACGGAATTCTCCGTCTATCTGCCCGCCCGCGCAGAGTTCCTCGAAGGAGCCCCCGCTGAAACGCCGGTGAAACCCCGCAGTTCCGGCAGGGTGTTGCTGATCGACGATGAAATGCCTGTCCTGAAGCTGACGAAAAGCATGCTCGAGCGCATGGATTTTCAGGTCGATGCGTTCTCGGATCCGAAGCTGGCTGTTGAATTGGCCGCCACCCGTGTGGCTGCATATGATCTGGCGTTAACCGATTTCGAAATGCCGGAGATGGACGGTGCGGTCGTGTGTGAACGGCTGCGGGCGATTTCACCGAATCTCAACCTGGGCGTGATCTCGGCGATTATCACCGCTCCGGTCCAGGAGCGGTTGATGAAGCTGGGCGTGAATTTCATTCTGCACAAACCGTTTACTTCTCTCGAACTGGCCGACGAAATCGCTCGCATCTGAGCGTGGAAATGCCCATGTCCAAGCACGTACTGATAGTCGACGATGATCCTGCGATTGCCGAATTGCTGAAGCTCAACTTTGAAGCCGCAGGCTTCAACGCCGATATCGCCGGCGAAGGCCAGGCGGCGTTGCGGATGATGGACGTCACTGGGTATGATCTGATCGTCACGGACATTTTCATGCCGCAATTCGACGGCCTGGAATTCCTGCGCATGCTGCGCAAACGCAAGAGCAACGAAAAGATTATCGCGATGTCCGGCGGCGGCGCAAACCTCGGCCCTTCATCGTTTTTGGAACTCGCCCGTCTGCTGGGTGCGGCGAAGACCTTCGAGAAACCGTTTGATTGCAGGAAGCTGCTCGCGGCGGCGAAGCAATTACTGGCATTAGATTGACTTAAGCTGCTCGCTTTCTGCGCATTTGCCGGCTGGGCTTGCGTTTGGGCGCAAAGAAATACAACAGCGTCGAGACCGACATCAAACTGACCGACCCAATTGCAATCACCATCCACAATGAGGATTGACGTCCGGCAAGAGAAGTTTGAGATGCTGATGCTGATGCTGATGCTGATGCTGGTTGCGGCGGCGCGGCAATGGCCGGGGTGACTGAGCCGGGAGCAGCTTCGGTGGACACGGCTGATTCGGCTATTTCCGAATTCATGCGCGGTTCGTTGTAGTACTTTTTCGCAAATTCAGCGTCGGCGTCCTTTCCATCCTTGATCCATTGCACTTCGTCGTTCTTGATGGCAGCGCTCCAGTCGCTGGCCTCGCTGAGTTCCGCCTTGAATTGGCTCTCGACTTCCGCCAGAGTCACCTTTTCATGACGCTCCTTGACCACCGTGGAAAGAACCTGCTCGGCCATCGTGCGATACGCTTCCCTGGCAGTTGCGTCGGTCATTACGTAAGAGGCTTGCAGGTAGGCTCGTGCCGCCAATAGCCGCCCGCCGCCGAGGCCATGACTGCGCCGCCCGACTTGAATCAGATCGCCAAGTGCCTCCAGCAGAATTGGATTGTCGTGGTTGGCGAAGCGCATCATGCCCAGAATACCAGTGACCGGCGCATCGCCGCTCGCATCGCCGTCCCCCGGCAAGGGTGTCGCTTTGTCCAGGTATTCAGCGAATCCACTCGATCCACGCGCTCGATTGGAGCCGTTGATCGGAAATACTACTTTGCCATTCTTCATGTTCGCGATCACGTATTCCACGACGTGAATCTGGTACCGCTCCCGGCCGAAATGAGCGTTTGGATTGATGGCAATCGCGCGCTTGATGTAGGGCAGTCCCTTTTCGATTTCGTCGGCGTGAAGGTTGTAAAACGTGCCGAGATTCGCCAGGGTTTCGTACTGATCCGGCTTCTTCCGATCTTTGAGCTGAATGGTCTCCAGTGCCATGTTATGGTCGCCGACTTTTTCGTAAGCCACCGCCAGATCGTCGTAGTACTGCAGATGATTTGGATCGGCCTCCAGTTTTTTCTTCCGATCTTCGATGCGCCAAAGATAAAAATCTCGCGAATGACGCAGGAACTTTCCAGAGATTAATTCCAGGACGCCTGGGAATCGCTGCGTTTCCATCGACAACGTATCCGTGTCCCACAAACAGGCGCACGCCGGCACAAACGCGGCAGCACAGATCAGGAAACCGGCAAGAATTCCAACGGCAAGACGCATAAGTTCCCCCAAGTCGCGGCCATATACAGATATGAAACGGGACCGAGGCGGAAAACTGGCGGAAAAAATGTCAGATGGAAAATTGGAGAGACCGATTCAAATTCAATACGAGTGCGGTGCTGAATTACTTCCCCGATCCCGACATCGAGACGCTGTTCTGCCGCAGCCACGCCACGAAATGCTTCGGGTCCATGCGGTTGTTGGCCAGCGCGAGCATCACTTTTTCCTGCTCGTCGACCGTGGCGATGATGTCGAACCCGTTCATCCGCAGAAACGTCGCCAGCGCAAAATGCGCAACGCGTTTGTTGCCGTCGATGAACGGCCGGTTCTGCAGGATGGAAACGCCCAGCGCCGTGGCTTTTTCGTAGAGCGACGCGTAGACCTGCAATCCCGCGAGCGTCTTGCGCGGCTGCTCGAGCGCCAGGTCGATTTTCGATTCGTCGCGGATGCCGGCGTCGCCGCCGGAATGTTTGATGGTGCGCGCGTGGAGTTCTTTGATCGCGGATGCGCTGAAGTAGATCATGATTTACGCCAGTCGTTTATAGAGTTTGGAGTTGCGCCGCAGGATCACCGCGGCCGCTTTAACGAACCGGTCATCATTGGCTTCGATCGTCTCGTCGGCATTGTCCTTGAGGTACTGTTCGATCACGCGCGTCGCCAGCTCGTCGGTCTTGCAGCCGAGGAACTTTGCCCGGTCCCGCAGTTGCACGGCCGCGTTGCCTGAGATCGAAATCATGAATTTAGTCATGGGTGACACGCTCCGGGATGGTCACAATCGCTTCCGTGAAGATATGTTACAATCTTATGCACATTGCGTCAACCATCCACCTTTGTAATCGCTTGAAGGAGCGGGTTTATTTCATCAACCGGACGAGATTTCCGGGTCAGCCGATGCTCCTGTTATACGAAACGGACGAGCAGGCCGGTGGTATACAGGTCAGCGCGGTTTTTTTCTCACGCAAAGCCGCAAAGACGCTAAGAACGGAAGTTGGTTTCATGCTCTCACCTCGGCCCCGGGCAACTGTGCTTTGAGGGTCACATGTGAACACGCTGGAAAAGTATTATGGCGATTGAAATCGAGTTCGTGAATGTAATCGTCCGGAAGAGCGCGATTGAACGCTGTTTCCCTGGTGGGCTGGATGCCTTTGTCAGGCAGGACATACCTAACTATCTTGAGGACGAACATATACTTCGAGTGGGATTTATGAGTACACGCGAAGCAGAAGAACTCGCAGAGAAGTTGGTGAGTACGGGTGTGAAATTCGATAGCACGCGGGACTCAGAAATTGCTATTGTACTGACTGATTCAGTTCCCGTATGGCTCGAGTGCGGCAATGTTGATGGGAGGTATGCGTGCTGGCTCGCGGGAACTCGTGCCGGGGACTGTAAAAGAATTTCGTTGGGCATCGCCCTTCGCTGCCCCCGGGCGATTTACGATTCGATCGCGGACGTCGCCACAGCCTGCGGCGCTGTCGTTGAGGAAGTTTCCGCAGTGGAGAAAATCTACCCCGAGAAGCAGTTTCGCTTTATGCGGAATGGTGCGGAATTTAAATTAGATATTTTCGGAGACGCTGATGCCGCCGCACCATTCGTGGGACTTTGGTCGGTACCCGATTTTACTCGGCGCGCAACCTATCACCTTGATGTTGCGCTAACGCGCGACGTGGAGCGTGTCCTTACCGAGCGTGGAGCGTCTGTTCCTCGGATTAAATAATTACAAATCGCCGCAGGCTCCTCAGCCCCGAATCCCCATTCCCGAATCCCAATTCCCGCCGTTCTTAGCGGCTTCGCGGCTTTGCGTGAGATGAATAACTACTTCACCCGCTGCGCGATCACATACTTCCCAATATTCTCCGCCGTATCCACCCAGATCCCATTCGCCGGGTCCTTCGCGTATTTGCAGATTTCGTTGAGCACCGTGGTGAACGTGGTCAGACTGTCTTTGCTCGCGTCGGCGGCGATTTCATGGCCGGTCGTCGTGATCCAGTTGCCTTCCGCGGCCGCGCGCGTCATTTCGGAACGGAACGTCTCGAAGCTCATGCGGTCGGAGCCCAGCGTCGGGAGCAGCGCCATGTCGACATAGCCGGGGATCACGTGTCCGTGGCCGCCGCGGCCCACCAGGAAGCGTGAGGCGATCTCCGGAATGTAGCTGCGATGACCGCGGCCGCGCCCGACCCACGTCTGTCCGCACGGATACGCGAACGTGGTGGGCGTCACGCCGAGCATCGACTTGATCTGCTCGGTTGCGCCGTCGATTTCGCCGATCATCCGTTCGAGCGTGTAATCCTCCAGCGCGTTGTGGCGCGACCACGCGGCGGAACCGCCACATGGATGCGTGATCGTGTGGTTGCCGATCTCGTGGCCTTTTTTCACGGCGCTCTTCCACGCATCCAGGCGTTTCTCCACGGCAGAGGGCGTGACGTAAAACGTGGCATGAATGCCATGGCTGTCGAGAATCGCGAAGCCGTTATCTGCTTGAGTCAGACGCGCGTCGTCGAAGGTAATGGAGAGCGCCGCGCGAATGCCATTGGGCCACTTGAAGGAAGTCAGGTCTTTGAGAATCGGAACGTCGGGGATCGCAGACATAGTTGAATTCTCCGGTAAGTGGGATGAGGAAGTCCGGAGAGTCTAATGGAGATGGGTGTCAGCGGGCAAGCAGATGAATGCTCGCCCACTGACACCCATCGTGGTTCTGTCTATATCACTTCGTCTGCAGCATGACGTACAGCGCGTCGGCGGGGAACTTTAAGGAGACGCCGTCGCCGCTGGTTTTCAGTTCGACGTCCTTCGCGATCATGCCGTTGGCGTCGAGCACATAGGCCTTCTTCACTTTCGTGTTCTTCAAACTCACCGTCAGGTCCGCGTTGACGATCTGCCACGGCGCCTTGCCGAAGCTCACGATTTCCTCGCCATCGCGCCCTTCGATCTTCACCGGCTTGGTCGCCCAGCCGGTGCTCCGTTCGGTGGTGCCGACCTGCAGCAGCACTTTTTCCGAAGTCGCCAGCGGCTGGTCGTCCATCGAGACGCAGAGCACCGTGGCGTAGTCGTTGGTGGCTTCGATTTCAACTGAACTGAGCGCAATCTTGCCGGCTTTTTTCAAGAATCCCGTCGCGCCCTGCGCCTTCGGCGCGTCGAGCTTGCACAGACCGGTGCCGTAGTTGAGATCGAGCTCGCCGGTATTCGAACGCACCGTCTTCGCCGTGGGATTGATGAATTTGGTCAGGTCCATCACGGTGCTCTTGGTCGGGTCGCCGCCGTACTTGGCGATCACAGGCCCGACCAGGTACGCCAGCGGATCGACGCCGTCCTTCACGTTCGATTCCTTCGCAATCAGACCCTTGTCGCGGTTGGGATCGTAGCCTTCGTCTTCGGCGATGATCGGCATCTTGCGGCCGAAGATATCGTCCAGCGCGCGCTGCTCGACCACGGCCGGCTCGCCCTTCTTCACGTAGCCCTGGCGGTACAGCAGCGCGGCAGCCGGCCACTGGCCCATCAGCATCGGCGTGTTGCAGATCCACTTTCCCTGCGACGGCATGTAACCGTTGGCGGAATTGATCGTCCAGTCGGCCCAGGTTTCCTCGCCCATCGCGAACCAGAAGTAGGGCCCGATGCCGCCGAGCGAACTGTACGCGGCGATCATGAACGGCCCTTCGGACTGATAGCCCTGCGGCGGCACCCAGCTGCTTTCGGTGATCATGATCGGATAACCGGCGACCTGCTTGAGCGTGACCGGTAGCGCGCGCGGGCGGAGCATCACACAGTCGTCGGTGAATTTATCGCCGACGCAGATCGCCCAACCGGCATTGGGGCCCTGATGAATGCCGCCGTAGTAGCGGTTAACGGCCATGACGTCGTTGGCCGACTGCGCCCAGCGTTCGCCATCGAGCTGCGTGACGTTGTCGGCGGTGCGCCAGTTGCCGGCGTTGACCAGCATCTTGCAGTGGAGCTCGTTCTTCAGGTAGTCGCCCATGGTTTGATTGAAGTCGTGCATCAGCTTGCAGTAAAATTCCATCTGGTCGCTGATGCGCTTCTCGAACTGCGGGCCGAAGCGGTGCTGCGTCATTTCCCAGGTGATCGCGATAGCCAGTTCGCCTTTGTCGAAATCGTCGGGCGTGTCCTGATCGGCCGTCGGCATCGCCGTGCCCCAGGCTTCCTTCACTTTGTCGAACGAGCCGTACTTGGTCTTCGCAAACGCGGCGAACAGGCGGCGCAGTTCGTGGTGTGCCTCGCCCTTGATTCCCTGCGACGTGTAGAACAGCAGCGAGTCTTCGTTCTGCAGCTGAATAAACGCCAGCGCGGGGTCTTCGGCGAGCGGAATGCCGGTGTACGGATTTTTCTCGGTCAGCGTCTGCTTCATCCAGCCCTTGTACGCTTCCTGCAGTTTCTTATCGATGAACAGCAAACCCCAGTTGTGGTTGCCGCCGTCGTCGACATAGCCCATCGAAGGTTTCAATTTGCATTGCCCAATCCAGATCGGCGTGAAGAGCGTGTAGATACCTACCTTCTTCATCGCGGCGACGTGCTTCCACAGGCGGTCGCGCTCGCCGGTGTCGATCAGGTTGAGTCCCTTGTCGGAAGTGATGTCGGCAAAGCAGCGCGTGAGATTGGCGCCGCGCTTGGCGATGAACCGCGCGTTGCGCGCCATGTCGGGAGTACCGTGCGAGGGATGGCCGCGCGTCGCATCGTCATCCAGCGCCCAGAAACGCACCGGCTTGCCGTTGCCCAGCACAAAGCTCATGCCGTCCGGACCGCGCGTGACGAATCCGCTCTCGCCGGCGATTTTTTCGTTCAGGTAGCGCAGGTCCAGCGCCGCATCGGCGGAGAATTCATCCTTCGCCGGCGTGAAGGGCCAGCGGCCTTCCACGGAGACGGCGGTGATCTTCTCCTTCTCACCCGGTTTAAGTTTGCCGTTGGGCACAAACGCATCGGCGCTGAACACAAAGCAGTCGAGCATGCCATGATTGTTGTTGGCGCTGCTGAACTTGAAGCGGACGTTGTGCGCGCCCTGCGTCAGCTTGAGCGTGCCCACTTCGATCCATGAAATGAAGCGCAAGTCTGGCTTGTCGTCTTCGGCGATGTTCCGGATGTCCTGCGGATTCTTGGCCGTGTCGATTGCCACCCATTCGCCGCTGTCGAGCTTGTACGAAAGCGTGCTCTGCACGTGATTGGCGCGCACCCAGAAATGGTAATCTTTTGCGACCGGAATCGTGACGTCGTACGCCACTTCACCGGCCTGCTTGTCGTTCCAGTGCGCGATCATCTCGCCGCCGGAAAGCTCGTCGTGCTTGACCTTCTCGTACCACCATGGATGGCGCGTTACTTCCTTCACTGTCGCTGACTCGCCTTCGACCCAGACCAACTCAGCGCCGTGCACGCCGGCCCAGCAGGCCAGCAGCAGCGAGATCACGCCGAAAACCAGGCTGCTGCGGAATATTCGATGGTTCATGGTGACGCCCCCTTTTCTTAAAACGTGCTTCACGCTTCAAACAATGGGCCCGGCAGTGCGCTGCGGCGCAGCGGTGCTCTGCCGGACAATTAACTCAGCCGGAATCAATTCGCGAATCGGTGCCGTCGCTACTGACTTAGATTTCTTGACCGAAGTCGCCGGAGTTTCAGAGAGCGCAATCGCCAGTTCGGCGGCCTTCATTCCGATGGCGTAGAGCATGTGGCTGACGACGGTCATCGACGGCGCGGCCACGGCGGCGTGGATATCGTCGAAGCCGATCACCGACAGATCGCGCGGCACCCGCAATCCCCGGTCGGCCGCCGCCGCGTAGACGCCGAAGGCCGTCGGCTCGTTGTAGCAGATCACGCCGGTGGCATCCGGCAACCGCGCCAGCGCTTCCGGAAAATGCCGTCGCGAGAGTTCCACCGTACGCTCTTCATTCAGGCGCGATTCCAGATTCATCGACGCTTCAACGCCTTTCAGCGCGCGACGGGTGATGGCCTTGCGAAACGCGGCGCGCCGGTAGTCCACGGAACCGTTGCCCTCTCGTTCCACATCAAACCAGAGCAGCCTGCGGTGGCCG
The DNA here is from genome assembly GCA_038227875.1 of Planctomycetota bacterium. GTDB lineage: Bacteria > Planctomycetota > SZUA-567 > H5-PLA8 > H5-PLA8 > JBBRPR01. The sequence continues at coordinate 62,373 of JBBRPR010000050.1, read as the reverse complement.
AGCTCCGCGAGATGATCGACGGCCGCTTCGATTCCCGGCGCCGCGTCCAGGTCCACCACCGGATGGCGCGCGTTCGACGCCGAGTTTCCGGCCAGGACGATCGGCGCGTCGCTCGACTGAGAACTCAACTGATCCAGCGAACCCAGGTAGCCGGGGATCACCAACGCATCGACGCGGTGTTCGGTGACGTATTCAAGTCCGCGTTCGATTTCCGATTGCTCGCGCGCCGGGCCGATGATCAGCAGGTCGTAGCCGCGCGACCGGGCGCCGGTACTGATGCCGTTGAGCATGCTCTGCCAGAAGCGGTCTTCAGAATTCGGCTCTGGCTTTTCGAGCACCAGACCCAGCACGCAGGCCTTGCCCGTCTGCAGCGAGCGGGCGTGGTAATTGGGGCGATAACCAAGCTCCTCGGCCGTCTGGCGGACGCGGGCGCGTGTTTCGGTCGAAATAAAGGAGCTGTCGCGGTTGTTTATAATTCTAGAAACAGTGCTGTGTGAAAGGTTTAGCCGTTTGGCGATATCGCGAATGGTGACGGCCATGGCCTGACTCTCCGGCTAGCAATCGTGTTACGGCACACGTGTGCTGTGATAGTACTACACCACAGAAATTGGACTGTTGAACAATTTGTAAAAAATCGAGCCCTGCCCTCCCCTCCCTCTATTAAAAAATGGGCAGACCTTTGTGCCCCGGGGCACAAAGGTCTGCCTAGATGCTCACGGGCTGATTTTGCTCGCGTTCAGTACGCTCTCCGTTACCTTGATTTCGCCACCTTTTACCCCCTGACGACTGTCCACTGGCCCCTTGGGCCATCGGCTCACGGAGGACCTCAGCGCATGAAAGTCCTATTCATCGGCGGAACAGGATTGATCAGCTCGGCCTGCGCGGAAGCAGCCATCGAGCGCGGCATGGAGCTATTTCTGCTGACGCGCGGAAAATCCACGAAGTACGCCGTGCCGCGCGGCGCGCAGACGATCACCGGCGACATCAACGGCGACGTCACGGAACTGAGCAACACGCTCGCGAAGTATTCCTTCGACGCAGTCGTCAACTGGATCGCCTTTAGAACGCCGGATGTCGAACGCGACATCAAGCTCTTCGCCGGGCGCACGCGGCAGTACATCTTTATCAGTTCAGCCAGCGCGTATCAGAAACCGTCGACGCATTACAAGATCACCGAAGACACGCCGCTGGTGAATCCGTACTGGCAGTATTCGCGCGACAAGATCGCCTGCGAATCGCGCGTGCTCCAGGAATACCGCGAAAACAAATTTCCCGTCACGATCGTACGGCCGTCGCTGACGTACGGTCCGTCGCAGATTCCCTTCGCGGTCGGCAGCTGGGCGCATCCGTACACCGTGATCGACCGCATGCGCCGCGGAAAGAAAGTGATCGTCCCCGGCGACGGCTCGTCACTGTGGACCTGCACGTGGAACGGCGATTTCGCCAAAGGCTTCGTCGGACTGCTCGGCCGCGAAGAAGCGCTCGGCCACGCCTTTCACATCACGTCCGATGAAACGCTGACGTGGGATCAGCTCTTCACCATCGCCGCGCACGCCGCCGGAGCTGAACCGCGCCTGGAGCACATCGCCAGCGACCTGATCGCCGCGCATCTGCCCGAAAACACCGGCGGTCTGATCGGCGACAAAGCCGTGAGCGTGGTCTTCGACAATTCCAAGATCAAGCGTTTCGTTCCGGGATTCGTGGCGACGGTGCCGTGGTCGGAAGGCGTGCGCCGCGCGCTGGCATGGCTCGACGCCGACCCCGCACGACGGACCATCGACGAAGAGGCCAATGCGAAGTGGGACAGGCTCATCATGGCTTACGAGCGCGCCTTCCCGCACAAGCAGAACTGAACTACCGTCCGGCCAGGGCGTCGGCGCAGGCCTTGTTTACGTCCTCACGATCGAGCCTGCTGATGCGCTCGTGGCGCGCGTTGGCCAGCGCGACGACGGCCAGCACGCATTTCTTCCCGAGCTGTTCGCAGTCGGCGGCGCTGAGATTGGCCACGGCGAGATGATTGGTCGAGCAGTAATTTTCGACCAGATGCTTGCGGTCGCAGACCTGTTCGGCGATGTCCCAGAACGTCAGCTTCTCGATCGTCTTGCCCGTCGCGATCATCGCGCGGGAGTTGATTTTCTCGAAGTCACCGCGCAGCGGGTCGGCGAAACCCGCGCACGTATCTTGAACGTCAGAAGCCGCGGCCGGCGGAGTGTAAGCCGCCAGCGTGAACGTCAGGAATCCGATCAGGACGATGAACGTTTTCAAAATACCTCCTCAGAATACATATGATTCAGTGCTGTTGAGTCTACCGCGCGGCAGCCAGCCAGCGCAAGCCGGCAGTGCAAACAATTCGTGACACGAGAATAGAATTTAGTCACACGATAGAATTCACTCAAACTTTCAGTATCACGCCGCCAATCCATCCATTTCTTCTAAGAACGTGCAGCACTGCACGTACTCCTACGAGATTCCCACGATTGAATATGAACCCGTTAGGTATCACGCATGCGAAAAGCGCGAAGTGCGATTGGGCGATGGCGTTTTGTTATGGCGATTCTGGCGCTCGCCGTCTGCGCGCTGGGAATTCGTGCCGAGGACGCACCCGTACCCACGCCCACTCCGGCGCCCGCAGCTACGACAGAGAAACCGTCCGGCGAAGCGCTGGCGCAGAAGCTGCTCGACGATCAAGCCGTCAACGACAAGAAGCTGCGTGAAGAGATCGCGGCTCAGGTCTCCGCGCATATCGAAGCCGGCAAACGGCTCTTCAGCGCCTTCAACTACGAAGAAGCGCGCAAGGAACTGGAAGAAGCGCTGCAGCTGGACCGCACCAACGTCGAAACCCGCAACCTGCTGCAGCGCGTGAACGACATTCTCGGCGTGCGCCGCGACCGCATTAAATCGGCCGTCGCCGATCTCTACGGCGAGCACAAGGTCGCCGTGCAGGAAAAACTCGTTGAGCTCGATAACCGCATCGATTGGGGCAAGCGTTACATTTCGCAGGCGTCGTCCGATCCGGAACTTTCGCTCTCCGACAAGGTCCGTCGCTACCAGCAGGCGCAACTGGCGCTCGAACGGGCCCGCGAACTGGTGAAGTACATGCCCGTCGAAGTCAACGTCGAAGAACAGCAGAACGAAGTCAACCGGCTGCTCTCCGAAATTGGCAAATCGATCAAGGCCGCCGAACTGCGCGTCAGCGATGCGGACAAGGAAGAATCCGCGAAGCTTGCCACCGAACAGACCGCCAACGAGAAGAAGTTCTTCGACCAGAAAGTCAATAAGATGGTCGATCAGGCCACGGCGCTCTACGAAACCGCCCGCTACGACGAAGCGATCGGCCTGGCCAACAAGATTCTCGAAGTCGATCCGACCAACCCCGAAGCGCATTCAATCATCAGTGTCGCGCGCGGGAGGGAACACGCCACCAATCGCAAGTTTCTCGACGAGGAATACCGCGAAAACTTTGATCTTAATCGCGAACGCGCGGAGCGTTTCAACATCCCCCATCGCGACTACCTGATCTATCCGAAGAACTGGCACGAAATCGCGCAGCGCACCGGCCAGGAAGCTCGCGCACGGCCGGAAGAAGCCTGGAAGCAGGACATTCGCCGCAAGCTTCAGCGCCGCGTCACGTTTGAATTCGTCGACCAGACGCTCGAAGACGCGATCAACTTTTTGAATTCGCTGACCAAGGTCAACATCATCATCGACCCGCGCATCGCGGCCGATGGCGCCAACAAGACGCCGATCACGCTGCGCGTTTCCGAAATGGAGCTCGACCTGGCGCTGAAGTGGATCCTGAAGCTCGCCGACCTCGATTACGATCTGCGCAACCAGGCCGTCTTCATCACCAAGAAGGCCAATCTGACCGCCAACGTCGAACTGGAAATCTACGACGTTCGCGACTTGACGACGCAGATCACCGACTTCCCCGGCCCGCGTATCGACCTGGGCACCACGCAGGGTACGATCGTCGATCCGTTCGCCAGCCAGCCGGTTGTCGCGCAGCTCAAGGCGCCGGATCTGGTCACGCTGATTCACGATCGCCTCTTGCCCGCGGAGTTCGCTGATCCGGCCACATCCATCGCCGAAAACAACGGCCAGCTGGTCGTGATGCAGCGTCCGGAAATTCACGAGAAGATCCGACAGTTGCTGCGCAGCATCCGCGAAACGCAGACGCTGCAGGTGCTGACGCAGTGCCGCTTCATCGACACCACCGATTCGTTCCTCGAACGCATCGGCGTCAGCTTCACGGGCCTGGACGCGGCGCCCGGCGAAAACGCGCTGCCGAACGTGAAAGTCGACCCGCTCCAGCAGCCGTCCAAGTTCGGTCTGTTCCCATTGGGTGGTGGAGCGGGCCTTCCGGGCGGCACGAATTTCTCCGACATCGCCCCGTCGCCGGCGTTTCAGTTCTCCAACTTCAGCCCCAATCCGCCATACCGCCAGACCTTCGGGCCGGCCTCGAACAACGTCGCGCCCAACAACGTTCCGATCCTCCGTCCGCGCCTGGACAACAATGCATTCGGCATCGAACAGGCCACGAACAATCTGATCGCCGGCGCTCCGGCTGGCGTGCGCTACCAGACGCAATCCTCGGCTTTGGGATCGCCTGTGCTCTTCCAGGGTTTGACGCAGGGCTTGTTGCGCTTCAATCCGCTGGCCAACGTCGCGCAGAATCTCGGCCAGTCGCTGCTCAACGCTCCGCAGCAGGGCGCGCTGTTCCAGTTCCGCTTCCTCCAGAACATCCAGCAGAACGCGATTCTCCAGGCGCTGCGCAAGGATCAGACGCAGGACCAGTTGCTCGCGCCCAAGCTGATGCAATTCAACAATCAGCGCTCACACATCATGGTCGCGCAGCAACGTTCTTACATCCGCGATTACGACGTGGCTGGCGCGGTCTACGATCCGGTGATCAGCAGCTTCCTGACCGGCGTCGTCCTGGAAGTGCGCCCGACCGTCTCGCACGACCGCCGCTACATCACGATGGACATTCGTCCCGGAACCGCGACCGAAATCACGCCGCCGCAGATCATCTACATCACCAATGGCGGCGACATCAACAACCCGTCCGGCTCGATCAACCTGCCGCTGGAATTGCCCAATCTCGAACTGCGCTCGATCAGCACCACCGTGACCATCCCCGACAACGGCACGATGCTCTTCTCCGGTCTGATCAACGACAGCAAGATCGATACGAAGACCGGCATCCCGCTGCTCTCCGATCTGCCGATCATCGGCCGCTTCTTCTCCAGCAATCATCGCGAACGCGTCCGCCGCAATCTCCTGATTCTGCTGAACGCGCGCATCATCCTCTTCCACGAGGAAGAAAAGAAACTGTAGACCTCGTCTGTCACGGACTTCTGCCTCATCGCGGTAGCTTGTGTCTGCTCCGCGTTGTGGCACACTTCGTCGCGTGAAACAGGCGTTTCGGACTCTCCTCACATACTGGCGCAGGCATCTGCTCCAGCTGGGAATTGCAATTCTGGGCGTGGCGCTGGGCGTGGCCGTGGTCACGGCGATGGACATCGCCAACGCCAGCGCGCTGAACAGCTTTCGCGAATCCATCGGCGCGGTCAACGGTAAGGCCACGCACCAGATTGTCGCCGCCGACGGCTTTTATAGCGGCGTGCCCGACGCGATGTTCGCGCGCGCATTGAAAATTCCCGGCGTCATCGCCGCCGCGCCCGTGCTCGAATCCAACGGCATCATCCTGCCCAGCGCCAACGCCGAACTTGGCGATCTGCCGCACTCGGCCAGCGAGACGGCGACAGTCGTGCGCATCCTCGGCATCGACCCGATGCTCGACGCGCCGTTCCGTTCATCGGACGTGAAGTCCGAAACGAAAACCAATTCGTCCGTCACGCTCGGCTCCAGCGCGCTTCACGATTGGGTCGTCCGCGACGACGCCTGCGTGCTGCCGCAGTCGGTGGCCGAACGCATGCATCTCAAGCTCGGCGGCGACGTCACGCTGCTCTACTCCGGCAAACGCAACACGCTGAAGCTGATCGGCACGTACGACGCGTCGACCGGATTTTCGCGCGGCAGCGACGACCTGATGCTGATGGACATCGCCGCCGCACAGGGACGTTTTGGCCGGCCGGGTTTTATCAGCTCGATCGACCTGATGCTGCCCATCGGCGCGGAAGGCGACCGCGTCGTCGCTCGCATCCAGAAAGAACTCCCGCCGGAGCTGATGATTCAGCGCCCGTCCGATCGCGGCGGCAAGACTGAAGCGCTGCTCGATGCGTTCGAACTGAACCTGCGCGCGCTCTCGCTGCTGGCGCTGGTCGTCGGCATTTTCCTGATTCACAACACGCTCACCGTCGCAGTGCTGCAGCGCCTGCCGCTGATCGGCACGCTGCGCTGCCTGGGCAGCAGCGCCTCGGAGATCCGCCGCGCCGTGCTGCTGGAGGCGGCGCTGCTTGGACTGATCGGCTCGCTGGCCGGATTGCTCGCGGGCACGGCCCTGGCGGGATTATTTTTGGAACGCGTCGGCGGCATCGTTTCCGATCTCTACGTTCACGTCGGTGCGTTTTCGATTTTCTACGAGCCGTCGCCATTCATTAAAGGCCTCGTGCTGGGCGTGCTCGCCTCGCTGATCGGCGCGTGGTTTCCGTCGCGCGAAGCGGCGGCGACGCAGCCGGTGCAGATCCTGCGTCGTTCGCGGCTGGAACAGCGCTCGCAGCATTCCTGGAAAATTCTGGGCGTGCTGGGTTTGATTTCCTTCGCGGCGACGATCGGGCTGGCGCTTGTGCCCGGCAGCAGCCCGATTCCCGGACTGGGCGCGGCGTTCGCCCTCGCGCTGGGCGGCGCGTTCTGTTCGCCGGCGATCACCAAGGGCTTTTCGGTGCTGATGACCCGATTGCTCGGCCATCGCGGCAGCAATTCTTCAGGCGCAACGCGCGCGCTGGGCGAACTGGCCTTCCGCGGCTTGTCGGCGCACCTCAGCCGCACCGGGCTGGCCGTCGGCGCGCTCTCGCTCTCCCTGAGCATGACCATCGGCGTCGCGCTGATGGTCTCGAGCTTCCGCGGCACGCTCGATCGCTGGATGGACCAGTCGCTCCACGCGGACCTCTACATCCGCCCGGCGGGCCCCAGCGCCATGCGTTTGCGCACGTTCATGTCCGACGACGTGCTCGAAGCCTTGCGCGCGCGGCCGGAAGTCGCCGACGTCGACAGTTACCGCGGCCGCGATCTGCTGCTGGATGACGGCTCGCCGATTCTCGTCATCGGCACCGACACGAAAGTGACCTTCGGCCGCGGGCGCTCGCGCTTTCCGTTCATGGCCGGCGACCCCGATACCGCCTTCCAGGGTCTGCAGCACGGCGGCGTGCTGATCTCCGAATCGCTCTCGCGCAAGCGGCACCTGGCGCTGGGCGGCCAGCTGGTGATCCCCACCGCCGGCGGCACCGCGTCGCTGCCCATCTCCGGGATTTACTACGAGTACGCCACCGACCGCGGCGTGGCGAGCATGGACAAAAGCACCTATGAAAAACTGTTCCACGACGCCCGCCCCAACAGCGCCACCGTGTACCTGAAGCCCGGCGCCGACGTGGAAGCGATGCGCCTGAAACTCCGCGACGAAATCGGCGCGCCGCACGGTCTGTATCTCTTCTCCAACACCACGCTGCGCGCCGAAGCGTTTCGCGTTTTCGACCGCACGTTTGCGATCACCGGCCAGCTGGAAAACCTGAGCCTCGCGGTGGGACTTTGCGGCATCGTCAGCGCGCTGCTGGCGCTGCTGCGCGAACGCGCCTCGGAATTCGCGCTGATCCGTGCGCTTGGCTTGACCGGTCGAGGCCTCGGGGGCTTGATCGTCTTTGAAGGGATGCTGCTGGGCTGTGTCGCGTTTCTCGTCGCGTGCGCGCTGGGCCCGGCGCTAGCGGTGGTCCTGATTCAAGTGATCAACGTTCGAGCCTTCGGCTGGACGATTCTTTTCGCGATCCATTCGGACGTGTTCATCCGCGTCGGCATCCTGACGCTGCTGATGTCCGCGCTCGCCGGCGTCTACCCCGCCCTGCGCGCGCAGCGGACGAACATCTCGCAGGCCTTGCGGGAGGAATGACGATGATCAAACGCGCCGCGATTTTAATACTGCTCGCCGCATCTGTGCTCACGCATGCAGCGGATGAACCCGCCGGATTCAAGCAGGCGATCGAGCCGCGTACGCTCAACTTCCCCAACGATCACGGCAGCCACGCCGGCTTCGAGACCGAATGGTGGTACGTCACGGGCAACCTCAACGACGGCGCTGGCCATGAATTCGGCTACCAGTTCACGATCTTCCGCCGCGCCGCCGACGTGAAGTCCGCTCAAGAACGCGGCCGTACCAGCGTCTGGGCGCCGACCGATTTTTACCTCGGGCATCTCGCCATCAGTGACATCAGCGGAAAGCAATTCTCTTTCGAAGAAGATCTGATGCGTGGCGCCGCCGATCTGGCCGGCGCGACGGAAGCCGGTCCGCAGGATAAGAATCCCGATCCCATCAAAGTCTGGCTGCGCGAATGGAGCATGATCCGCACCGCCAACGGCTGGACCTTGAAAGCCGCGCAAGGCGACATCGCGCTCGATCTGTCGCTCACCGAAACGCTGCAACCGGTGCTTCACGGCCGGCCGGGCGAGGAAGGCCTGAGCCACAAGGGCGCCAAGCCCGGTCAGGCGTCCTATTATTATTCCGTGCCGCAGCTCACGACCACCGGCTCGCTCAGCCTCAAATCGAAAGCGTACGCCGTCACCGGAAAATCGTGGATGGACCACGAATTCGGCTCCAATCAACTTTCGAAAGATCAGGCCGGCTGGGAGTGGTTCGCGATCGAACTCACCGACGGCAGCGCGCTGATGCTCTACCAGCTTCGCAATCGCGACGGCTCGCTGGAGCCCGCGTCCTCCGGCACGTGGACCGACGCGCAAGGCAAGTCGACGCATCTTCCCGCGAGCGCATTCAAGACCACGTCGAGCCGCGCGTGGGTCAGCCCGAAAACGGAGCGCAAGTACGCGCTCGATTGGCACGTCGAGATCTCCGGCGCTCAGATCGCGCTGGACGTGCGCGCCGCGCAAGACGATCAGGAAGTCCGCTCGGCGAAGTCGGCGGGCATCAGCTACTACGAGGGCGCCGTGCATGTCAGCGGATCGGTTTCAGGAAAGTCGGTCAGCGGCTTCGGCTACCTGGAAATCACCGGCGCGCCCTCGGCGTCGGGGAAGTCCGAGGCGCAGGACAGCCTCGGCGGAAGACTATAAAGACTTTGCGCTCTGCACATTATGTAGTCCGAAAACGATGGGCTTTGCTCATATTGGTCTTGCTTTCAACGTGAATTTCGCAGACAACGGGCAGAACCGGCGGGGGAGTTTTGGAGCTTCATTTCATGAACGTGATCAGTTCAGCGTGGCGTTGTTTCCTCACTTCTTCCATCGTCATGTGCGGACTTTCGCCGGCGGTTTTCGCGGAGGCTGTTCCCGAGGGAAAGACGGTCGCCGATGCCTCTCCCCCCGCGCCGCAGAAGCCCGAAGCCAAGCCGATCAGTTACTACACCTTCTTTGAATTGCTGAACCGTTCCGAACGGATCGTCGTCGCCGAAGTCGCGAAGGACAAGGATGGCAACACGGTTCTGAAAGTACAGCAGTCGCTGAAAGCGCTGCCGTGGGTCGCGCCTAAGAAGGTGGATCCCGAAGCCGTGAAGCGCGCCGCCGCGCGGTTGGCCAACGACAAGGTCGATCTGCCGCCGCCGGCTCCCCCGGCCACGGCACCGCAGGAATTCATCCCCATCGTCGCAGAAAAAACCGTGCCCATCCCGCCGGAAGGCACGCAGGCGATTTTCTTTCTCTGGGAACACACCGCGCCCGGCGACGCCGCGTACCGCGTCAGCCACCCGCAGTCAGTGTACGACGCGGACCTGCTGCCGCAGGTGAAACTCGGCGCCAACCGGCCGCGCTCCGTCGCCGACGGCCGCTACCTGCGCGAGTGGGACCACCAGATGGCTCAGCGCGCCCGCCAGCGCGAAGCCGACAAGGCGATTGAAACGCAAAAGGGCGGCGAAACCGTGATGGGCCTGCGCCTCTGGGCGCTGCGCCCGCAGGTGTCGATGCGCCACGACAACAGCTTCTCGATCACCGCGAAGATCGAAAACACGCACGCCAAGGATCAGGCCGTGTACGACGGCGCGGCCGCACCGTACGCCGTGCGCATGCGTCCGAAGGCCGGCGGCGCGACCGTGGTGCTGCACATCCCCGTCGCCGTTGCCGACAGCTCGGTTCTGTCGATCACCGATGCGCTGGACTTCACCACCGTGGCGCGCGAAAGCAGCATCACCAAGGAACTCTTTTTCGACGCCAAGGAAATCAAGGGACTCGGCGCATTCAACGGCGAATATTTCGTCAGCGCGATCTACAGCAGTTCCTTCGACGGCAGCGGCCTGGACATCGGCACGCCGGTCTGGACGGGCACGCTGGTCTCGGAAGAAGTGCCCATCACGTTCGAAGGGAATTCGAATAAATAGACGTAAGATCCACCAAAACATTGCCAGAACGTAAGGCATGGGATAATATAGTTTCTGGAGACGCCCATGTCCCTGCCAGCGATTCACCGTTATATTGGCCGAATCATCCATTTAATGCGCCGCGAGAAGGGCATGCGCCAGTCCGAATTGGCGCTGCTCACCGGCTTGAAGCAGCCGAATCTTTCGCGCATCGAAAACGGGCTCGTCTCGCCCCGCCGCAACACGTTGGAGAAAATCGCCAAGGCGCTCGGCGTTGAAGTGCAGACCTTTTACAGCGAATCGAAAGTTCAGGAAGTCGAACGCAAGTGGGCCGCGTCCATGGGCCCCAAGCACGCCGCGCTGCTGCTGACGGGAAAACTGGTGCCGGTTCCCGTGCTGGACATCAGCGCCGCGCAGCCCGTGCAACTCGATTCGTCCGGCAACATCCTCGACACGCGGCGGGAAGTGATGTTGCAGTTGGCGCCCGACGCCGCGCTCCACGATGCTCATCCTTTCGCCATCCGCATCGACGACGACGCGATGCACAAGCCCGGCGGCGCGGACGATTTCCGCCCCGGCGAACTGGCGATCTTCGGCGCTACGCCACCGAAGTCCGGCGACTTCGTGCTCGTCGCGCTGAAAGATTCGAACGTCTTCCGCCGCGTCATTTTTGTGGACGCCGAACAGCTCCGCCTGGTCCCGCTCAACGCCGTCTACCCCGAACGCACCGTCGCCCGCGCCGATGTCCGGCAGCTCTGGCGTTTGTTGAAACACATTCGCGATTATTGAAGGTCCGGCATGGCCTTCCCCGTTAACATACCGCCATGAAATTCTCGCTGCGGCACGCGTTGATCCTGGTCATCCTCTCCGGAATTCCCAGCGCGATCACCGGCGCGACGGGCGGCGAGCCCACGCCGCTGGAATTGATCCGCGCGGCGATCGCCTCGTTCGGCGGCGGCGTCTTGAGCCTCTGGATCTATCACGGCCTCAAGCCCAAAGTTCTCGCACCGGCGTGGGTCGCGCTGCCTGGCGCGCTGGCGCTGATGGGAATGTCGGCGTTGACTGGCTATTTTCTCGAAGGCAAAAGCGAGAACCTCTGCAAACACTGCGGCGCGCCGCGGACGACGTACCACTTCTGGGTCTGCCAGGTTTCATTCACAAAGTCATCGCGCGTTGAAGAGTTGTTTCACTACCATTGCGTCAAACATGACTTCTCGAAATTAAGCGAAGCCTGTCCACTGTTCACCGGCTCGGGCGCCAATGATGTACCGCCATTTTTCGTACAGAAAGAGGAACTAATGGCGAAGCTTGCGCTGCTCCGCCCCATCGAAAAAATGCACGTCTTGTTCGAGCAGAGTCATCCGCTCGACCGCCAGGCAAAGGACGTGCGTGAGCTCGCGTTCAGTCAGCTTGCCGCGGATGTTTATCTTCCGGAGTCGCATCATCAGACCGAGGCGGAAGCCGTCGAAGCCTGGTGGACGCGCTTTGGGCCGCTGATGCAGCCATTGAAATCACCGGAAGATCTCGAACGCATGAAACGCGACTGCGCCGGCGAACCGTGGATTGTGAAACTGCTGCCCAAGTAGAACCCACGAGGGCGGATGATGCATCCCAGGCAATTTTTAATTTTGAATTACTTCGCGCGGCAGTAATTCAAAATTCAAAATAAGAATTCAAAATTGCCCTTACATCCTGTCTTCCAGCACCTGAAACAAATACTGCCCGTACGAATTCTTCTTCAGCGGTTCGGCCAGCTTGAGAACCTGGGCGGCATCGATGTACTTCATGCGGTAGGCGATCTCTTCGGGACACGCGACTTTCAGGCCCTGGCGCTTCTCGATCGTCTCGATGAAGCTCGACGCTTCGTGAAGCGATTCGTGCGTGCCGGTATCCAGCCACGCCATGCCGCGGCCGAGGAATTCCAAGCGGAGCTGGCCGCGGCGGAGGTACTCCTTGTTGACGTCGGTGATTTCGTACTCGCCGCGCGCGGAAGGCTTCAGCGCCTGCGCGATGTCGAGCACCTGGTGGTCGTAGTAGTAAAGTCCGGTGACCGCGTAATGCGACTTGGGCTTCGCAGGCTTTTCCTCGAGGCTCAGGACCTTTCCCTCTTTGCTCACTTCCGCCACGCCGTAGCGCTCGGGATCTTTCACCCAGTAACCGAAGACCGTTCCGCCATCTTTTTGCTGCGCGGCATTCTGAAGCAGGCGGCTCAAGCCGTGGCCATAAAAAATGTTGTCACCAAGAACCAGCGCGACACTGTCGCTGCCGACAAAGTCGCGACCGATCACGAACGCCTGCGCCAGGCCGTTGGGCGTGTGCTGAACTTTGTAGTGAAATTTCAAGCCCCACTGCGCGCCATCGCCGAGCAATTGTTCGAAGCGCGGCAGATCTTCCGGCGTGGAGATGACCAGGATTTCACGGATGCCGCTGAGCATCAATGTGGAGAGCGGATAGTAGATCATCGGCTTGTCGAAAACCGGGAGCAGTTGTTTGCTGACGACGCGGGTGATGGGGTAAAGACGCGTGCCCGAGCCGCCGGCGAGAATGATGCCCTTCATGACGAGTCCTCTTTGTGGGAAATTTTCGCAGCGTGCGGAAAGTCAGCATATCCCGCCGAAAAAATCTCGAAAGCGAAAGAGTTGCACATGTTCATTTCAGGATTTTTTTCGCGCTGCTTATTATAAATGGATTCCGGGAACGTTCCGTCTGTCAAATGCGATGGGTGAGGATAGAGTTTATATGGCGGAGAAAAAAATGGCAGGGACACCCATGCTGGAAAAAGTCGTCGAGAAAATCGAGATCTTTCAGGATCTTGAGCAGTCACAGCTCAACGAACTCTACACATGGCTGGAACGCCGCGATTACCTCGCGGGCGCGGAGATCATCCGCGAAGGCCGCCTGGCGTGCGGCATGTACGTGCTCACCGGCGGCACGGTCTCCGTGGTGAAAACGTCGAGCATCCGCAACGTGAAGCTGACGGAAATCACCGCGCCCAGTTTCTTCGGCGAGATCGGGCTGCTCAACAACCAGGCCCGCACCGCCGGGATCCGCGCGGTCACCAATGTCATGGTCGGTTACCTGCCGGGCAAACTCTTCACCAACAAGCTCGCGGAGAACAACCTGACCGCGCTGCGCATCAGCTTGAACATCGGCCGCACCGTTTGCAAACGTCTGTGCGCCACGACGGAATTGCTGGCCAACACGGTGATCATCGCCAATTCGCATACTTGAATGTGCGACTGGGTCATTTTGACCTTTGTGCCCAAAGGCACAAAGGTCTAGTGGCTTTGCTTCGCAATTCAGCAAGTCAATCGAACGAATTGACCCGCTGGCATTTTCCGAGATTTGACCGGGCGAGACGCCCGGACTACAAAAAGCACAACCCTGCGACGAATTCGTCACAGGATATCCACGTTTGATTTTCAAAATCGCTTCGTGTTTCGGCGGAACTTATGCCCAAGACTCCTCCCAACGTCCTGCTGATCACCACCGACCATTGGCCCGGCGCGCTGCTGGGCGTGGCGGGCCATCCGGCGATTCAGACGCCGACGCTTGATCAGCTCGCCAGCAGCGGCACACGCTTTTCGCGCGCGTATTCGGAATGCCCGGTCTGCATCCCGGCGCGCCGCACACTGATGACCGGCACATCCGCGCGCACGCATGGCGACCGCTGCTACAAAGAACGGTTGCCGATGCCGGCCGTGCCAACGCTGGCGCAGACGTTTCGCGATCACGGTTACCAGGCGCACGCGGTGGGAAAACTGCATGTCTACCCGCAGCGTTCGCGCATCGGCTTCGACGACGTCCAGCTCGACGAAGAAGGCCGCGTGCAGTTCGGCTGCGTCGACGATTACGATCTGTTCCTCGGCGACCGCGGCTTTGCCGGACGGCAGTTTGCGCACGGCATGGGCAACAACGATTACGCCACGCGGCCGTGGCATCTGGCCGAAGACCTGCACCCGACCAACTGGGCAACGAACACGATGGTGCGGCAGATCAAACGCCGCGATCCCGGCCGGCCCGGGTTCTGGTATCTGGGTTACCGCCATCCCCATCCGCCGCTCGTGCCGCTGCAGTGTTATCTCGATCAGTACCGCGACATCGCCATCGACGCGCCGTTTTGTGGCGAGTGGGCGCGCGATCGCGATGCGCTGCCCTACGCGCTGCGCAACGAATGGGTGACAAACACCGGGCGCTCCGACGATTACGTCCGCGCCGCGCGCCGCGCGTTCTATGCGCTCTGCACCCACATCGATCACCAATTGCGAATCGTCATCGGCACACTGCGCGAAGAGAAGCTGCTCGACAACACGATCATCCTGTTCACGGCCGATCACGGCGACATGCTGTTCAACCACGGCCTCTCGCACAAGACCAAGTTCTACGAGAACTCCGCGCACATTCCGCTGATCCTGCTGGGTGTCGACGGCGATGAACGCGTCGAACATCACCGCGTGGACCAGCGGCTGGTCGGTCTGCAGGACGTCATGCCCACGCTGCTGGAACTGGCCGGCCTGCCCATTCCCACCTCGGTGGAAGGCCGCTCCATGCTCAGCGCCACGCCGCGCGAGCATCTCTACGGCGAATGGGACGAATATGATCATGCCGCCCGCATGGTTCATAACGGACGTTTCAAGCTGATCTACTATCCCGTCGGCAGCCGCACGCAGTTGTTCGATCTGCAGGAGGACCCGCGCGAACTTCACGACCTCGGCGCGTCGGCTGCGCATGCCGCAATACGTGCGGAGCTCACGAAAATTCTGCTTCACGAATTGAACGGCGGTGACCTCGAGTGGATTCAGAACGGTTCACTGGTTGGGCGGCCGGACATGCCGTACCAGGACTACCCCAACCGCTACCTGAGCGGCCAGCGCGGTTTGCACTGGCCTCTTCCGCCCGGGGAAAAATGAGTTAGGCTGGGAGTCCTGTTTCGCCCGCCGGAGAATTTCCATGAAGAACTACCCGTTGCTGTGCGTGCTCCCGATGCTTGCGCTCTGCGCCGCGTTCGTGCGCGCTGAAGACGCCGATAAGACGGAAGCCGACAAGAAGGCGCTCGAGCCGATGAAGTCGTACGTCGGCCAGTGGAAGGGCGGCTCGAAAGGCAGCGCCAATCCCGCCGACGGCTGGGTCGAGGAATCCGACTGGTCGTGGGAATTCAAGGGCGGCCACGCGGCGCTGGTTTTCTCAGCGCCGAAGGGGAAGTATTTCTCCGCTGGAAAACTGGAAGCCGGAGAGAAGCCCGGCGCGTTCCATTTCGATGGCACGCTGCCGGACGGCAAAACACACCAGGATTTCACCGGCGAAATCGCCAAGACCGAACTGGTCCTCGATTCGGCCAACGCCGCAGACGGCCGCCCCGCGCGCCTCTCGATCGAACTGATCGCCAAGGGCAAGCGCATGGTCATGTACTACCAGAAGAAGGTCGGCGAACGCTACTCACCCATCGCCGAAGTCGGTTTCACACGGCAGGGCAGCGGCTTCGGGAAAGAGACCAACGAACACGAATGCGTGATCACCGGCGGTCTCGGCACCATCGCGGTCCAATATAAGGGGCAGACGTATTACGTCTGCTGCGGCGGCTGCAAGACGTCGTTCAACGAAAATCCCGAGAAGGAACTGGCCGCGTACAAGAAGCGGAAAGAAGAAGAGGCGAAGGCGGCGCCGGTGAAGAAAGAGTGATGTGGAAATTCGATGCTTCCTGACAGTTTTGAGTTGTGAGTTTTGAGTTTTGAGTTGGGTCTGGCCTCGGCAGACGTAACTCAAAACTTAAAACTCAAAACTACCTCTGAGTGCTCTCATGCTGCAACAAGAACTCGACAAGCGTCTCGCGTCCGGCGCGGAAGGCATTCCGGCGCTGGCCGACTGGGTCTTGCAGCAGAGCGCCCGGGCTGGCGCCAGCGATCTGCATCTCGAACCGCGCAGCGACGAACTCCTGCTGCGCTGGCGCGTCGACGGCTGCCTGGCCGACGCGGCTTCGGTGCGCGGTCCGCTGCGGAACAATCTGATTCAACGCGTGAAAGTGCTCGCGGGGTTGCTCACGTACCGCACCGATATTCCCCAGGACGGCCGCATCGCCGGCGCGGAAGGCAGTTCGATCTCCGACATGCGCGTCTCGGTTTATCCGGCGGTACTGGGCGAGAAAATCGTCGTCCGCTTCTTCCACAAGCAGGCCAGCAACGCCGCCACGAAAAAGGTGGGCCTCGAATGGGAACTGACCTCGCTGGGCTTGAATGCGGCCAGCATTGAGCGTCTCGAAACGATTCTGTCGCGGCCGCAAGGCATGCTCCTGCTGACCGGACCGGCCGGCAGCGGCAAGACCACGACGCTCTACGCGGCGCTGCGCTGGATTGTGGAACGCTCGCGTAGTCAGCGGCAGATCGTGACGATCGAAGATCCGGTCGAACGAATTCTCGACGGCGTCACGCACACGGAATTGAAACCGGTGGCCGGATTGGATTACCCCGCGGCGCTGAAGTCGCTGCTGCGCCAGGATCCGGAAGTGATGATGATCGGCGAAATCCGCGACGGCGAGACGGCGCAGGTGGCCGTGCAGGCGGCGCTGACTGGCCATCTGATCTTGAGCACCGTTCACGCGCCCTCAGGTCCGGAAGTGCTGCTGCGTTTGCTGCATCTCGGCGTCGAACCGTACCTCGTCGCCAGCGTCGTCAGCGCCGTCTTGGAACAGCGGCTGGTCCGGAAACTCTGCGCATGCAAAAAAGCGACCGGGGACGCGGCTGAACCGATGGCCGCGGCCGGGTGCGACGCCTGTGTGCAGACCGGCTTCAGCGGACGGCTGTTGATCGCCGAACTCCTCTTTATGGATGAACTATTGCGCGCGGCGGTGCTGGCGCGCACGGATGCAAAAGGCCTGATGACCGCCGCCGCGAAACAGGCATGGCAAGGACTGTGGGTTCGCGGTTTGGAAAAAGTTGCCGCGGGATTGACCACCACGACCGAACTGCGGCGCGTACTTATTCGTACTGAATAATTGCAGGAAAAATTCCCTCCCTGGCGTGTCTGTACTTCGGGACGCCCCACGTAAGTGCATAAAACCCAAATAGATAAAATGACCGCACGATTTTTTTGATTTTCGTAAATCCTCGGTGACCTTGTCACCAAAATCGGTTGAATAAAAGCATGAATGACGCCTTCGCCGCTGACTCTGCTCCGCTGACGCCCAAGCCTCAGGCTGCGGCAGCCACGACTCCGGTTTCCAATCCGGCCCGGTCGGTGGTGCTGCCCGGGGAAATCGTCGGCGTCTTTTACGGCCAATTGTCCGGACTGCTGAAGTCCGGCATGCCCCTTCCCAACGCGCTGCGCACGCTTTCCAATGAAGCCAGCAGCGGAAAATTCCGCGCGGCGCTGGAACGCGCGGCGGCCGCCATCGACCGCGGCATTACGCCGGAAGAAGCCTTCCGCGCCGAAGAGTCGGAGCTCGGCGGCGTGCTCGGCCGCGTCACCGGAGCCAGCGCCGCGACGGGCGAACTGCCGACGCTGCTGGCCGAACTCTCCGCGTGGACGCTCAACCAGGATCGCATCCAGCGCAAGATCACCGACGCGCTGATGTATCCATTTTCCGTGCTGGTGCTGGCGTGCGTGTTGGGCCTGGCTTTTTTCAGTGTCGCACGGGTCTTCAATATTTATGAGCCGGGTGGCCAGTTCGGATCGGACTGGGGCTTTGGTTCAGAGGCTGGCCCGAAGCAGTTTCTCTTTCCGTATTTTTCGCCCGCTGCCGCGGAAGTGTTCATCGGCCTGGTGCTGGCCTCGTGCCTGATCGTTCCAGTGACCAGCGCGCTGGGGCACCTCAGCGGAACCGTGCGACGCTGGCGCGAGAACATCATGGTGCGGCTGCCAGTGGTCAGTTCTGTCTGCCGGCCGCTGGCGCTCTCGCGCTTCTGCGGGTGCGTGGCGATTCTGTTGAAAGCCGGTCGGCCATATCACGAGGCCGTGGCCGCCGCCGGACCATTGACCGGCTTTGCGCCCTACGCGGAAGCCTCGGCTCAGGCCGCGGAGAAACTCCGCGCCGGTGCCACGCATGCGGAAGCCTGGGCCAACGCGCGCTTGTTCCCCGCGTCGCTGCGGTATGTGCTGGAGTCGGCGGAAGTCCGTGGCGATCTGCCGAAGGCCTTCGCGCAGTTGTCGGAGCTTTACCAGATCGAAGCCGAAGGCCGCGGCCGCATTGTCACGGTGCTGGCGCCGCCGGTCTTCCTGGTCGGCGTGGGCCTGGTCATTTCCGTAATGCTCTTCGGCTTCCTCAATCCCTTGCTGCGCATCATGGAACTGATGGGACGTTAACCGGACGGGGACGCAACACGTGATTTTAACCGGACTCTTCTTTGCGCTCTGCAGCCTGCTCCTGTTCACGGGCTGGGCGATGGTGCGCATGCGGCGCGGCCAGGTGCTGCGCATGCTCTCGGTGATCCTGAACCGGCAGATGCCGCTGGAGTCGACACTCGCGGCGCTCAGCCGCATCCGTTCGGCGGCCAGCGAAGAGCGCCTGATCCGGCGCGTCGTCGTCAACATGACGCGCGGCGCGGACCTGCCGCTGGCGCTGGCGATGTCGAATGTCGTCACGCCGCAGCAGGCGGCGGTGCTGAATGTCGCGGTCAAGCACGGCGTGGCCGACCGGCTGATGGAACGCATGGCCGACCAGGCGACCCGCCTGGAACGGCGCGTGTCTGTCTCGGAAATGTCACTGGTGTATCCGCTGGTGATCGGCGCGGCGCTTATTATCAGCTCAAACTTTCTATACCTGTTCATCTTCCCCAAGTTCGAGCAGATGTTCAAAGAAATGGGCATGACCGTGCCCCTCTTTAGTGAAGCCACCAGCCTGAGCATGGTACTGCTCTACGCCATGGTGATCTGGGGCACGCTTGCGGTGACGCTGCAGACCGCGATCTGCGGGCGGTGTTTCTGGCGCTACGTGCCGTGGTTCAGGACCCATTTCCGGCTCGCTGAGCAGGCGGAGTTCGCGCGGAACCTGAGCCTGGTACTCGGCAGCGGCGCGACGCTGGAAGAAGCGCTCGGCGCCATCACCGCGGCCGAGGTGGCCGGACCCTTCCGCAGTGAAATGTTCCAGATCCATGAAGCGCTGCAGCGCGGCGAAACGGCGGCGGAGGCCTTCGGCGCCGCGGCGTGGCGGCCGGAATTCCTGTGGGGCATGGAGTCGGTGGCGCACGGCGTGCCGCCGGGGCCGTGCCTGGAAGAAGTCGCGATGGTGCTGGAAGACAAGGCGCGGCGGCGGCTGGAGCGCATCCACAATTTCTGCATGCCGGTGGCGACGATGATCACGGCGGCGGGCGTGGGCCTGCTGGCTTACGCGGTGTTCAGCGGACTGTACGCGGTCGCGCGGGAGATGCTGGGATGAGTACAGAGAAGCGGTCAACACGCGGATTCGCGTTCATCGAAGTCTTCGTCGCCATCCTGGTGCTGATGACGGCGCTAACCGTCGGCATGGTGGCGTTCAATCAGGCCACGGTGAACCGCCGCGCACGCGAACATCAGAATGCGGCGCGCGAAGCGGTGGCGCTGAACCTCGAGCGTCTTCGCGCCCTCGACTCGGCGTCCTTTCCAAAGCCCGGCGAATCCCTGGACCTGGGCGTGCCGCCGCACTTGAAATCCGCTCTGCCCGGTGCCACCTGCGTGTTGAAAGTTTCGGACGGCCCCGCGCCTGGACTGGTGCGCGCGCAGGTCGAGCTCGCCGCGCCCAGCCTGCCCAAAGCTGAAGGCGGAGAGATGGTGCTTCATCTGGACGACGCGAGAGAGGCGGTGAAGAAATGAGCTCCAATCGTCCACGCATGCTGCGTCCACGCGGCGTTTTCCTGCTTGAAATGCTCGTGTACGTGGCCATCGTGATGCTTCTGTTCGGCACGATGATCGGCTCGCTTTCGCTGATCTCGCATTCCTTGAGCGACAGCACCAGCCGCGAGAAACAGGCGGTGGAGCGCGACGAAGTCGCCGATCTCCTCCGCGACGACCTGCGCATGTCGCGCCAGATCGAATGGCTGGACGCGAAAGCGCTAAAGAACAAGGGCGTGGGATCGGTGCTGCGGCTGACGCAGCCCGGCGAGGTCGTGGTTGAGTACGCGTTCGTACGCAAGACGTACGACGTCTCGTTCGAAACCGAGGTCCCCGCGGCACCGAAGCCAGCCAACGGCCGGCGCATGGCGCCTGTCCTTCAGAATCCCGAGCGCGTGATGGTGACGCAAACGATCGAAGAACAGCCCGCGTTGACGCGGACGGTGCTGCTGCATGGCGTTCAGAAGAGCTCCCGCCGCTGGAATGCGTACGAGTTGAACAAACTGGAACGTGCGCCACAGAGTGTCGGCGGCGGCATCTGGCAGCTCGAACCGCTCAAGATGGGTGCGGAAATCGACGCGCGCCAGGCGCACGTCTTTGTGCTGGCGACACTGCAGCTGGCGCTTCCCGGCAAGACGCCGGCCACCTTCAGCGTCGGCGCAACCACCCGTCTTGAGCGCCTTGAGCCGCAGGCTGCGGAACTGGAGAAACCCTGATGCGTCCGCGCGGATACATACTGCTGGTGGGAATGGTGCTGCTGACGGTCATCATGGGCGCGGTGCTGCTGCTGGCGCGCGCGGCGACCACGCGCTTGCAGGCCAAGCGCGTGGAAACGCAGCGCGATGCGGCGCTGGCCAGTGCCGAGTCGGCGCTGGAACAGGCGCGCGCGGACTTGAGCCGCGGCACGCTGACGCCGGGAACGACCGTGAACATTTCCGGCGTGACCGTGGCCTGCGCCAACACCGGTAACGGCGATGGCGTGGCATTGGATACGCTGGTTCCGCTGGAAGATAAATGGACGAAGCCGGGCAGCAAACTTCCGCACCCGGCGGTGCGGGTGCGCTGGACGCTGACAAAGGATGCCGCCCCGGCGGCGGGTGCCCAGCAGGCCCAGCAGACTCATTGGAGCGTGTCGGAATGGCACTCGCAGAACGAAACCATCCGCTGACCGGCACCCGCGGCCCGATGGTGATTTTGGAATGGACCTGGTTCCAGTGGGTCAGCGGCCTCACCGCGACGATCGCTCCGGCGGTGGTGGTGCTGGGGTGGATGGACCAGCGCGGCGGCTCTTCCATCGTCAACCTCCCGAACGGATTCAGCGCGCTGTTGGCGGTGATCAACGGGTACTTGTTTTATGTGGCGATGCAGATGTTCGACGGCGTGGGAACGTGGTCGCTGCGCTGGGTGCTCGGCACTTACATGAAATTGGTGGCGATCCTGCACGCCGTCGGCGCGATGTACCTGATCGCGCAGACCCGCGATGGTCTGATCACGCCCACCGGGGTGGAAGTGCCGGACGGATTGATCTGGCTGGGCTTCGGCATCTGCTGGGCGATCGCCGGCGTGTCGTACCTGGTTGGCGACGCGCACATCCGCATCGGCCAGCGGGAGGCGCAGTCGTTCACGCTCCCTTCCGTAAAAAAGCCGCTGCCCACGCCGAGTGCGGAAAATCGGCAAGCCGGATCCTGATTCACGCCGCAGGTCGGGGATAAAACGCGCGCACGAGCCGCCAGATTAATCCAGCCGCCAGCAGCGTTGCAATCCAGAATTCCGGTAGCATTACAAACCCCATCCATCCATATCCCCGACATTGGTAATAGATGCAGGTATCGTGATGAGGACTGGCCAGCGTTAGGTATTTGTCATCAGTTGAGAAGCTGGACACAGGCCTGTAATTATCCTGCCAGATCGCTATCAGACATCCATTCCCGCTGGAGATATCCCAGAGCCATAGTTCATCGGGCTTTTGACCGATTGCAAGCAACCCTTTGGAATCCCTGGAAAATAGAAACTCTGTTCTGCAATACTCTGCAAAGTTTTTGAACGTGACGCTACGGGAACCGGAATCAAGATCCCAGAGCGACAGGTCTTTTCCCATCGTCGATGCCGTTAATTCGATTCGATTCCGTAACTCGATCAGGGATTCACCCGCTTGTAATGGCAGGTCTCGCGACAGTTCGTTATAGGAATTACGATCCAGATCGTAAACATATCCGTTGGCACGTGGGTCGACATATTCATTGATTGAGTACCTCAATCGTTGAACATAGCGATTGGCGTTCAGAAAGACATTCCCGTCGGTGCGCAGCGTTTTGAGGCAAGTGGCGGAACCTGTTTCCATCGGGTAAATCCACGACATCTCATCGTTGGAGACAACAAGCCATTGTGAATCCGGAGAAAACGCCCGGAGCCTCGGGCGTTCGAATTTCCAGGAGCGCACAACTTCTCCAGACCTTGAACCATAAATTTTTATTGCGTTTGATTCTCCAACCGCCAGATATCTGTTGTCGTCTGAAAACAGAACGCACGTCGGCAATTCAGGTTCCCGTGGACGGATGGTATAGAGGGCCGTTCCGCGCTCCACATCCCAAACGACAGACACGAAGTCATCCAGCGTTGTCAGCAGACATCCATCGGGCGAGAACCCTCCGAGGTTTGTTCCCGTGAGGTCCGAGCGTCGCGTGCCGGTGCGCGCATCCCATAGACACATGCTGGCGCGACCGCCATACACCGAAGTGGTCACCAGCACGCTGCAATCCGGCGAAAAGTCTACGTTCGTTATTCTTTGCGGAGCGGTACTCAACGTGGCTCGGCAAGCCAGGGTTTTAGTGTCCCTGATGCGCACGGTGCCGTCGTCAAGGATGGAGACGAGACTTCTGCTATCGGGGGAGAATCTCGCGGTGTTATCTGCCAATATGCGCTCGGTTCCCGTTTCAAGATTGATAATTCGCAGTCCTAGCATCTCAATTTCTTCAATACCGGCAGACCCGTGGATTTCCGTCAGTAGTACTAGTCGGCCGTCCGGCGATGCGCACTCGAATCTATACTGGCTGCTGGCAAACGTTCGCTGCAGCACCCATGGATTCCACTTCAGCCGCAGCGCACCGATCGCGCCAATCAGCAGCGTGAGCAACAGTAGAGTGAGGAGAGAGATGCGAAAGCGTCTGCGCAGTTTCATAGATTCGTTGCATTCCAGTTCCGCGCCACAGCATAAATCAAGATGAAACAAACTATCAATTAAATCTCGGAACCCGCAATCGTCAGCCTTACTTTTTTACGTTTGCAGTTGAAAAGAACTAACCTTACAAGGTTGACTCTTACTATTTCAGGAGGTCCACCATGCTTCCGGCCACGTCGCAGAACATCATCTTCACCGACAAGGAAAAAGCCGAACTGCGCGCGCTGCCCATCGCTGCGCCGGGCGCCGGCGAGATTCTGGTTCGCACGACGTGGACACTCATCTCCACCGGCACCGAGACCATCTGCTACGGGCGGCGGTTTCAGCCGGGCACGCATTGGGACAACTGGGTCAAGTACCCCTTCCCCGCCGGCTACAGCCAGGTCGGCGTGGTCGAAGCCGTCGGCGACGGCGTGACCGCGTGGAAGCCCGGCGACCGCGCGGCCAGCACCTTCGCGCATCAGCAGTTCGTGGTTGGCAAGGCCGACGCGTTCTTTCCCATTCCCGACGGCGTCAGCGATGCCGATGCGGCGTGGTTTACGCTTTCCTACATCGTCCAGAACGGCGTCCGCCGCGGCGAGCATGAACTGGGTGAAGATTACGTCGTGGTCGGGCTCGGGCCGCTGGGACAACTGGCCGTGCAGTTCCTGAATCTGCTCGGCGCGCGCGAGATCATCGCCGTCGATCCGGTGCAGTTCCGGCTGGATCTGGCCAAAGCGCACGGCGCCACACAGGGCCTGGCGCTGAATGTCGACGAGATTCTGCCCCATGTCGAGAAGCTCACGCACGGCCGCCTCGCCGATGCCGTCTACGACATGACCGGCAACGACAAAGTCTTCGCCTCGGCGCAGAAGCTGCTCCGCAAGCTGGGCTCGCTGGTGTTGATCGGCGACACCGGTTCGCCGGCCAGGCAGCACCTCACCGGCGAAGTGATCAGCCGCAGCCTCCGCATCGTCGCCTCGCACGCCATGAACACGCCGGCGACCGACAGCGTCTACGCGCACTGGACGCGCGCCAACATGATCGCGCTCTTTTTTCAGTACCTCAAGCACGGCCGCATGCGCGTCTCCGATCTGAACACGCATGTCTTCAAACCGTCTGAATGCCAGAACGCCTATCAGAAGCTGCTCCACGACCGCGCCAGCACGATGGGCTGCCATTTTCAGTGGAGCTAAAGCGACACCGCGGAGTTCATCCGGCCTGTCGGTTCAAATACTGTTGCGCCAGCACGTGTCCGCGCTCGCGCGCTTCAATTTCCGCCGGAATATCCCAGTAGCCGTAACGGGCCAAGTGCAGCAGGTACGAGAGCGGGAAGAGTAGCGGGCGTTTTCGAAATTGAGCGACGTGGGTCAGCTCATGGAAGAGCAGGTCGAGCGTTCCGAATTCCGTCAGGTCGAGCGGAAAGTAACTGCGCCGCAGGTAGATTCGCCCATAGAGCGTGAATCCGGAATAGCGCGTCCCGATAAAAAACGGCAGGCGATCGCAGCAGTACAGCGCAACGCGCGCGGGATCGCCCACGTCCGGCATCGCCGTGCGCATGAACTCCTGCACTTGATCGGGAAGTCGTTCGACCATGTCATGCAGGATATCGCCATTACGGGATTCGGGAATGGGGATTCGGGATTCGTTTGAGCCTTCAGAGTTCGAAGTCGGCGAAAACCGGGTAGTGGTCTGATTGCATCGACGTGGCTTCGTCGCGGACCACGCCGGCGCGGCGGCAGCGTTCGGCCAGTTCCGGTGTGGCGAGGACGTAGTCCAGGCGCATGCTGCGCGGCAGATGGTCTCCGGACGTGGGGTCGGCTTCGAGCATCGGCGTGGGATAGCTCATCCGAGCGGCGCTCTCCGGCGTTCGCTGCGCAATGACGTCCACCAGGCCGGCGGCGGCAAACAACTCCATGACACTGAAATCGAGTTCGCCGTCGTGAATGTTCGACCAGCCGTATTCGCGGTCGTACTGCCGCAGGTACTCGCGGATGGTGGGGTGATTGGAATCGTAATCGGCGTCGAACGTCGAGAGAGCGTTGAAGTCGCCCAGCACGACGGTGTGGCGGCCGGCGCGAATCGATTCCTGTGCGCGCGCCAGGATGCGCGTGGCCTCGCGGTGGCGTTCGGCCCAACTGCAGGCGTTCAGGTGGAGCGCGTAGACGTCGAGGTTCGCGGTGCGGGCAACGATCAGGCCCATGCGCAGTCCATCGTGAATGCGTTCGACGGAGTCGAAGGGCGCGCGGGAGGTCAGCGCGGGCGCGTAGCCTTCGATCTTGGCCAGCACGCTGTGGGCGTGGTCCCATTGCACAGATTCGCGGGCGAGCTGATCAGGCGTGTAGCCGTTCATCTCCTGCAGCGCGAGGATGTCCGGCTTTTGCGCGGCGATCCACGCCAGCGCGGCGGACTTGCGCTCGGGGTGAGTCTGAAAACCAACGAGCAGGTTGTAGCTGAGGATGCGCAGCATGGTGGTGGCATCATCTTCAAATTCAGGAATCGCGCCAATGCAGCGCGAGTACGATCGTTACGCCTCCACGCGGATCGCCTTGCCGTACACGGCGGACTTGCCGACCCAGCCGTTGATGCCACCGCGGTTGTTGCCGATCTGGAGGCGGTCGCCGTCGATGGCTTTGATCAGGTGAAGGTAGTCGTTGCCTTTGACGCGGACCAGCACGATGTCCTCGACCTTCAACGTGTCGGCGGCGACGGGCTGGAGCGTCACCAGATTGCCGTCGTTGACTTTTCCCTTCATGGAGTGACCTCGCGGCCGGATTTGAACTTCCTGACCGGCCCGCAGGCCGGCGATGGCAAATGTTGCCCAACTCATGACTAATGCACTCCCTTAATTACAATATTGTCACGTCCCGACGCCTGCGCCGGAGCTTCCTGCCGCGAATTAAAGCGGATCGCGATGGCAATACCCGCGGCTTGCGGTACCTTCTTCACTGAACCCCACGAATAAACGGAAAGCAAGTAGGAGTGCGAGCTTGACAGAAAAGCCACGCTCGGCGAGACTCATGTACATTATGGATTTTCACGGACTTTGAGGATGGTGGAATGGCCACGGTCACGGTTGTTTTCGGCGGGCAGGAACAGAAAGTCTATCAGCTCGACAAACCCAAGCTGATTGTGGGCCGCGAGCCGACGTGTGAAATTCCCATCGATAACCTGGGCATTTCCCGTCAGCATTGCCAGTTCGCGCTGCGCGGCGAGGCGTTCATCGTTCAGGATCTGGGGTCGTCCAACGGCACATTCGTGAACGGCAAGAAGATCACCGAGCACTTCCTGAACAACGATGACGAAGTGGTGATCGGCAAGTACTCCCTGAAATTCAAGAACGAACAGCAGGCTGCTCCGGCAGCCGCTCCGGCCGCCGGCACCGCCGCCAACGTTCCCGATACGTTGAACACGTACGTGATGGACGGCGCGAAGATTCAGGAACAGCTGGCGAAGATGCGCCAGGGTGCTGGCGCAAGCGGATCGGGCACGACGCCGGCCGCGCCGGGCGCTGGAGCCACGGCCAAGGATTACGCGAAGGCCCTCGACCCGACGGCGGGCGCCGCACCGACCGGCGAAGTCGCCGCGATGAAGACCTACATGATCGCGCTGGCGGCAGTGGTCATCGTGCTGCTGGTGGTGGTCGCGATTCTGTTCGTGAAGCTCAGCAAGTAGGAGTACGGAAACTCGGAATTAAGGTGTTGGAAACGGCTCGCGCGATTGCGCGGGCTGTTTTGTTTTGGGCGCTCTTGGCTCTTGGGGCCTGTCGGTGACGCGCGGGGTGTTCAGGAACCGATGGTGACGAGGACTTTGAGTGTGCCTTTGCGTTCGGCGAGGGCGAAGGCGTCGACGACGTTTTCGAATTTGCAGCGGTGGTCGATCAGGGAGCGGACGTCGAGCTTCTGCTGGGCGAGTAGTCTCAGCGCGGGCGCGAAGAGGCCGCAGCGGCTGCCGAGGACGGTGATTTCGTCGACGACGATTTTGGCCCAGTCCAGCTGCGGGGGCGTGGCCGGGGCGTACGTGCTTTTTAAAATCAGCACGCCGCGCGGGGCGGTCCATTCGAGCGCGGTGGCCAGCGCGCCGGGCGTGCCGGTGCATTCGACGACGTAGGGGAATTTCTCGGCGTCGCCCCGGGCCCTGGCCTGAATCGCGTCGACATTCCAGCGGCGCGCGAGCGCCAGTTTTTTCTCGTGGCGTCCCTGAAGCGTGACCCGCGCGCCCATGTGGGAGCAGACCTGCGCGATCAGGAGGCCGAGCTTGCCGTCGCCGATCACCAACATACGCGAGCCGGGCGCGACGTGGAGCTGCTCGAAAATTTCCAGCGCGGCGGCGAGGGGTTCGGTGAAGACGGCGTCTTCGTCGCTGACGTTGTCCGGGACCGGGATCAGATTTTCCGCGGGGAGCGTGAGCGATTCGGCGAAGGCGCCGGGGCGCTGAAAAATTCCGAGCACCGTGCGATTTGCGCAATGGCGCGCGAGGCCGCGCTGGCAGAGCGCGCAGCGGCCGCAGGCGGCGTTGATCTCACCGACGACACGCCGCCCCTGGAGGCGCTCCGGGCCTTCGACGACCGTGCCGACGAATTCGTGGCCGGGGATGCCGGTGAAGTTCATGTAGCCCTTCGCCAGCTCCAGATCCGTCCGGCAGATTCCGGCCAGGCGCACGGCGACGCGGCATTCGCCCCCATTCGGTGGCAGCGGGGGTGGCAGAATGTCTTTCAGGAGCAGCGTGTTGGGCGCGGTGATGTGGAGTGCTTTCATGGGGGCATTGTGCTGCGTGTGTCGTGGGTCGCGCAAGGAATTTTTGATCTCTCGCAAAGGCGCAAAGAAAGGAACGGACGGAAGGGACTGGGATTTATTTTCGTTTGGGTTTGGGGGCGGTGGTTTTTCCGTCGTGCCAGACCGGGGTGAGCAGGACGTGCTGGGGCGTGCGGGGGTTGCGGACGAGAAGTTCGACGCCTTGTATTCCGAATTGATCGAGATCGAGGCGGGGACCGGACCAATCCGGTTGCATGGGGTCCGATGTTTTGACGTGAAACGTCACGAGGCTCAGGTCGCGTGGAATGCGCTGGCCGCGGGCCTTCGCGGCGGCAAAGACTTGTTCGGCGTGCATCGGTTTTGAGGTGATGACGGCGGTAAATGGCGGGTTGGCGGCGTGCAGCGCCTGGATCGCCTGCGTGGCGTGACTGGTGCCGGCGAGAAAGCTGCGGTAGTCGCCATCTTTCAATCCTTTCGCTTTGCACGCGGCGGCGAAGCCGAGCTGGCGCTGCCTGGCGTCGGGTTCGACGGTTAATAGCGACGGCAGGATGTAGCCGATGAAGGCAATGCGGCGGTGACCCATGGCGATCAGCCGCGCGGTCGCATCGTAGGCGGCGTCGTAGTTGGCGACGCTCACCGAATGGAATTGGTAGTCCTCCCCGGGCTGATCGAGCAGGACCACGGGCAGGCCCAGCGATTCGTATTGGCGCAGCAAGCCGGGGCGGAACGGGCCCACCAGCAGCACGCCGCGCAAGGGCGCGTCGCGGAGGCCGGCGGGAAATTCAGTCTTCCAGCGTTCGTCGTCCTGCAGGACCACGAGTGTGGCGCCGAGCTTCTTCGCGCCGTGCGCGATGCCGTTCCAGAACTGGCCCTGCCAGCTGCCGGTGAGGGACTGCGGCAGGACCACGGCGATAGCGTCCCGCAATACGCCTTCCAGCGGCGCGCCGAGCGCGGCGAGGGCCACGCGGTGGGGGCGGACATGCAGCTGGCCGCGGGATTTCAGGAGCGCGAAGGCGCGGTGGATGGTTTTGAAGCTGACGCGATGCCTGCGCGCCAGTTCGCGCAGGGACGGCAGCGGGTGGCCGACGGGCCATTCACCCGCCGCCATTTTTTCGCCAATCTCCGCGGCGATCGCGATGTAGCGCGTGGACTTGCCGCGGGGACGACCGCGTTTGAGTTGTCCCATCCAGGCATCCCTTCACCCATTAAAGACACACTATGTACACAGTTTAACATTCGCCATGGAAAAAGATACTCTCGAGTACGCCCGCTGGGTATCAACTACCGGTGAATGGACGTGCCGCAGACTGTATTCGGGAGAATGAGATGAATCAGCGAATGATGGCCGTGCTGTTCTGCGCGGTTGGATTCCAGATGTTCACGGCTGCCGCGGCGGTGCCGGCCTTCACACAACAGCCGGCGGCAACCCGCACTGGCGCGATGGTCAAGATCTCCTTCGCGGTTTCCGCGCCGACGGACGTGGCTGTGTTCGTCGAAGACACCCAGGGAAAAGTGGTGCGGCATCTGGCCGCCGGGGTGCTCGGCAAGAACGCGCCCGCGCCACTGACGCCCAACGCGCTCGCGCAGAGCCTTGAGTGGGACGGCAAGGCCGATTGGGGCAAGCCGGCGGGCAACGGGCCGTTCAAGGTCCGCGTCGCTCTGGGTCTCGGCGCGAAGTACGACAAGCCGGTCATTTCCGACCCGATGATCCTGGGCGATCTGCAGAACATGGCGGCCGGTCCGGACGGGACGCTCTACGCCGTCGTGGGCGGGCCGAAGATCGCCAATTTCGACACGCAACGCCTGGTCGCGCTGAATCGCGATGGCTCGTACCAGCGGACGCTGATTCCGCCGCCGTCCAACGCCACCCGCGAGCAGCTCGAAGCGCTCGGTTGCGTGCCAGTGGAAGTGAGCGGGCGGACGGTGCCGGTCGTGACCAACATTCAGACGCGCCAGACCACTGCATTCCGATCCGTGGGTGACGCGGTCGTGACGCCCGGCGGGCAGCTGCTCTTCCAGCACTTTGACGAATTCACCGCTTACGGCGCGCCGCGGATTGGACTGGTGGATCTGACCGGCGAGAAGGCTCCTCCACCTTTGCTGGGTCAGCCCCTGCTGCCCAGCGCGCCGAAAGCGGGATTCAATTCCAGCCAGCGCTCCTACCTTGCGGTCTCCGGCGACGGCAAATACGCGTACGTCAGCGGCATGGCGGAGCGTCGGCAAGTCTCCACCGACCAACCGCGGCAGTGGAGCGCCGTGTACCGGGTCAAGCTGCCGGAACGGACGGGCGCTGAAGTTTTCTTCGGCAAGCCCGACGAGACTGGCAAAGACACGGCGCATCTGGCCGGTTCCGCGCAGGGCATGGCGGTGGACGGCAAGGGAAATCTGCTGATCTGCGACGCGGGGAACAACCGCGTGCTGGTGGTCTCCGAAAAGGACGGGAAGTTCGTCGCCTCGTTTCCGGCGGAGAGCCCCGAGTTCATCGCTGTCGACGCGCACAGCGGCGCCGTCTACATCCTCAAGACGACCAAAGGCGCCGACCTGATCAAGCTCAGCGGCTGGAAGGATCCAAAAACGCTGGCGAGCATTCACATCCCCTCGCCGCGCAGCTGGACGTCGTGGCGTTTCTCCGCCGACACCAGCGCCACGCCGGCGGTGATCTGGGTCGGCAATGAAGTGCAGCTGCTGCGGCTGGAAGATCAGGGCAGCAGTTTCTCCGAGCCCAAAGTCATCGGCCATGAAGACATCCGCGACTTTGTCAGCCTGACGGTCGATCACTACCACGCCGAGCCGGAAGTCTACATCCGCAAGTCGGCCAACGGCGGCTGGGTGCGCTTCAACGAGAAGACCGGCAGCACCGACAAGGTCGACGCGGTGGAGCTGTACAACTCGTCGGGCGCGGGACTGGAAGTCGGGCCCGATGGGAATCTGTTCATCCAGCGCTGGCCGTTTTATCTCTTCAAATGCGACCGCACGGGCAAGGCGCTGAAATGGACGGAACCGTTTACGTATCCTGAAGGCATCACGCCCTACGGGGCCAAACTGCCGGGCGAAAATGCGGTCTACGATCACGTCTGCATGAATTACATGCCGCACACGCTGGGCATCCGGCCGGACGGGCATCTGTTTGTCTTCGAATCGCCGAAGCTGGAGCGCGGACCCAAGTCGCTGGTGGAGATTCTGCCGTCCGGCAAGCGCGCGGGCGGCAATCCGCTGATCTGGGAAGCGTCGGATTCCGTGGTCGGGCCGCGCTTCGACCAGGAGGGGAACATCTACATCGCCGACATCGTCCGCCCGCTCGATCAACTCGTGCCGCCGGAATTCACCAGCGTGACCGGGCCGCTGACGGTGAAATCGCAATGGACGACGCAGAACCCCAAGGCCGAAATCGGGACGATCTACGGCAGCATCATCAAGTTCTCGCCCAAGGGCGGCATGATCGCCTACAATGGCGCCAAGCCGCTGCCCTATGAAGGCTCGCCGCATCTGGACCCCTCACTGAAAACCGTCGACGGTGCGTTCTGCTTCGGCGGCAAGGACTGGCGCTCGATGGACACGCTGAAAGTCACCGGCGCGCAGTGGATTCATTTCGGCATGAGCCACGTCGACCGGCTCTACTGCAACTGCGAGAACGCGCGCTTCGACGTCGATCCGTTCGGGCGCGTCTGGTACCCGGACCTCGGCCGCTACCGCGTCTGCGTGCTGGACACCGGCGGCAATGTGATCACCACATTCGGCGGCTACGGCAACGGCGACAGTTCCGGACCGGACAGCCCCGTGGTCGATCCGAAGACACACCGCGTCCGCGCGCGCGCCACCGGCGACGCGGCGGACCTGAAGAGCCCCTTCGCCGATCCGGAGATTGCCTTCTCCTGGCTGCTGGGCGTCGGCGCGACGGACAAGTTCATCTACATGGGCGACAGCGGCAACCGGCGCCTGCTGCGCGCGAAGCTTCTCTATGCGGCAGAAGCGACGTGTGAGGTGAAGTAGAACGGAGTCATTGGTCATTGGGCATTGGGCATTGGTCATTTTTCATTTACGAGAGCGTTGCGGCGAGTCGAGCGCCATGTCATCCGCTCTCCGTAAATGACCCATGAAAAATGACCAATGACCAATGCCCAATGCCCAATGACTCCGTTGAGCACCAGACCTGCTTACGTAACAGTCTGGGCTACACCTGTCCGCTTTTGTCTGCTTTTTCGACCGGCGGGTAGCGGAAGGGCTTCACGGGCTGGACTACCGGCGGCTGGACGCTCGGGGCTGTCCGGTTTTGTCCGCTTTTGTCCGCTCGTTTGGCGGCCAGCTCCGCCTTCTCGGCGGCGATGTCGGCTCGGATTTTGGCGACGGCTTCCTCTTCCTGGGATTTCATCATCTTGAGCATGAC
The DNA here is from genome assembly GCA_038227875.1 of Planctomycetota bacterium. GTDB lineage: Bacteria > Planctomycetota > SZUA-567 > H5-PLA8 > H5-PLA8 > JBBRPR01. Next base: position 29,811 of record JBBRPR010000050.1, on the reverse strand, counting down.
GTCGGCCGGCGAGGGCCGCTGCATGGCATTGACGAGTTTCACGTGTTCGTCGCGGTCGCGGTTGGCCTGCTCCTGGCGCTCGGCCTTCTTGTCGTTGTAGACGAATTCGCGCCAGGCTTGCGCTTCCTCGGCGCGGCGTTCGGCACGCTCTTCCTGCTGGAGCAATTTCAGCGACTGGATCACGAGATAATCGGAGGACTTGGGGTCTTCCAGGATCGCGCGGATGCGGTTGCGGCCGAGCTTGCGGAGCTCCCGGTTTTCGCGCGCGATTTCAGCGGCTTCGTCCTGCTGGAGCTTGCGGGCCAGGGCGTGGTGCTTGTTGAGTTCGGAGACGAACAGTTCTTCTTCGGCCCAGCGGCGGACGGTGCGCGGGTTGACGTCTAGCTCCTTCGCGACTTCATGCTGTTTTTTACCGGAGACGAAGAGGTCGATGGCTTTTTCGTGGAGCGGTTCGAGCGTATTCATAACGATCACTTTCTACCCACGGAGGCACCGGGCCGTTCGACAAGCTCACGGCAAGCGCTGCGGCTTTGGTGGTGACTCTGGTTGTGTGGGTGATGAAAGTTGGCGAGCGCCGGACCGCGTATCAGCGATAAGGACGGACGTTCGCAGGTGTGTGGAATGTACACCATCAAAGGTGCGAATGTCAACAGGATAGTTTTGAGTTTTATGATTCTTGAGTTGGGAATGCGGGGTTGAATCTCACGCAAAGCCGCTAAGACGCAAAGAAACTGCAAAAGAACAGATGTTGATGGGAACTGCTTACGACACGGCGCATTCGTCCATGGCGCAGGCGACGGTCATGCAATATTCGGAGAGCCATTCCACACCTTCGCGGACGAAGATGTGCCCGGGGAGCAGCGCGACGGCCAGCCACGGTCGGACTTCGGGCATCAGCGGATCGAGCCGGTGGAAACCGGAGCCGGGCGGGACGAGCTTGATGATGCCGGACCAGATCTGCGGCTCGTCGAATTCATCGGCGACAAAAGCACCAGCGGCGATGGGCGTGACGTTGAAGCGGTTGATGGTGAAGACGGCGTTTCTGGCGCGGCGGTGGAGGCGCGTGCTGAAGTCATCGTGATGAGGAATCGGCGCTTCACCTTTTTCGAGCACCGTGCGGACTTGCGTGATGTACTTCTGACTCGCATTCTGGCGCGAGAAGGCGTGGCATTCCGCGGTGTTAACGTTGTACAACAACATGGGCGCCATCCTTGGCAAAGCAACGAGCACGATGTGTACTTTAAGGCATTCTGCATGGTTTTCAATTGGGTACTTTGCGGGTATTTACGGGTGCTTTTTGCACAAGTGATTTGGGCTTGCCGCGATATTTTATAGTCTCTTGTACGGGCGATACTTGTCGCTTGTTCGGATCAGTCCTGCTAAAAGTTGTCGGTGAACGGCCGCGCTCCGAACCTTAGACACCTATGTGACTGTGGCCGACCGCTGCGATTTATCTCACTGGAGAGTGTGCTGAAACTATGATCGAGGTTTCCACACCACCGGTTGCCTCCACTCGACCTGCGCGCCGGCGCTGGCTGCGATTTTCGTTGCGTACGTTACTGCTGTTCACGGTGTTGATGGCGAGTGCGACGCTGCTTTGGTTAAACAGGTTTCCGTGGCGGTTGGAGCGGGCGTGGAACTGTGCGGAAAGTTCCACGGCGTTTGAGCCTCCAACTCAACAACTGTTTTTCACTCCGGACGGTAAGCGACTCGTCACATGTAGAATGGAAATGGAAATCCATTTTTCCCCGGGTTTCTGCGGTTATCCGAGCGGTGCGTCGCCGCCGAAAGTAACGATGTGGGATGCTTCAACGGGCAGATTAATCTGGTCTCATCGTGAGAAAGAGACTGGAGATAGATCGGATTGCGTTCTTTCGCCCGGCGGCAAATGGGTCTGTGTCGGTCGAACAGTTGCGGGGGCGGATGATTTGATGCCGAGTTTCAATTGCGGCGGCGGTAGATGGGCTGTCGCATTTCTGAATATTGAAACAGGCAAACGCATGGAGATGCCGAAATCTCTTGTTGCGGATGCTACGAGCATATCGAATTCGCCTATCGACAATCCTATCTCTGCTGAGCTGCTCTTGGATCGAGTAACAATCTCCGACGATGACAAATTGGCGGCAGTAGGTTGGAAAGGGAAGATTCATGTCTTCAACCCCGCCACAGGTACTGAACTTTGCGTGCTTAATGAAATGAACGAAGCAGCGATTCCGCTGAATTTCTCGTCCAACAATGGACTGCTGGCAGTGGTCTACGGCGCACCGAAGGATTATGTGCACGATACTTGGGAATTAGGTTCCACGCGATTGGCAAAGTCGGTCCCAATAAACGACGAAGTTTCGTATGTAGACGACAATGGAAAGCTCATCTCGCCAGACGCGATGGAGAATGATGCGCTACTCCAGTATCGCCTTGCACCGAAATTCAGACATTGCATGCCCAAAGCGAGAAATCGAATTCGCGGACGTGAAATCGAACTTTTCTCGCGGGACTTTAGCATCTACTCGACATTGGACATGGCGGCGATGCACGGGTCGTTCATTCAGGCCCTTGGTGTGGACCATAAAGCTACCAGCGCCACCGCCATCGCGCCCGACGATTCCCGCATTGCCACGCTCGACAAGGACGGCACGGTGCGAGTCTGGCTCAAGCACAGGCCGATCGGGGCGCTTGGCTTCGCGTGGCTGCCGGAATTCTGGCTGGCGGTGGCGGTGGGGCTGGGGTTGGTGTGGAGTAAGTGGCGCGACTCTCGATCGTCAATGTAGTGTACCGGATCACACTAAGCGTTTATGCTTTCGAGACACAAACTACAAGGAGCTCCGCTATGTCCGACGAAGCTACACCTCCCGCAGCCACGCCGGCACCCGGCGCGCCCGGCACGTTTTCGCACGGCGAACTGAAAGGGGCGCTCAAGGCGTTCAAGAAGCGTTTGAAAGCCATGAAGCTCGACAGCGAATCCGGAAAGATCACCGGACCGTTGAGCTCCGGCAGATCGTCGGCGATCCAGGCGATCACGCCGCCCTCGCAGTTCCCCAAGGAGATCTGGGAAGAGCTGGTCAAGATGGGGAAGCTGAAATACGAAGGGTATGGGACGTATGAGCTGTTGGACATCAATTGAGTCTTGAACGGAGGCATTGGTCATTGGTCATTGGGCATTGGTCATCGGTCGTTTTTCATTTACGGAAGGGCGTTGTGGCAAGCGGTTTCGGTTTGTCATCCGCTCCCGTAAATGTCCAATTTGCCAATGACTCTGTTACCGGAGGCGGTATTTCGACGCTCGAGTTGCATCCCTGGCGACTGGAGACGCTTCCGGATGAAGCGGCGGTGGCGGTTTCGTTTCGTGACAACCGTATCGCGCTGATTCCGATGGGTGGGGTTTGCGCGTATCGCGGTGGTGAACACGGCGAGATTCAGTCCAGCAGCGTTGCGGTGAACGGGTCGAGCCTCGAATGGACGCGGCAGTGTGCGGTACGGGCGGGTGCGGATGTTTTCATCTCGCTGCGCGACACGTTTACGTGGACGGGGCCGGGGGTGCTGGACTGGCGGCGCGCGTGGTGGCATGAACGCGCGGAGCCCATTTCTCAGTTGGAATTTTCGGCGCACGTCGACGTCTGCGGCACGCTGCATTCACATTTGCTTCCCGGAATACTATACGACGGCAATCCGGGCGCAGTGCCCTCTCGATTGGTGCCGCGGCTTTCGGCGGACGCGGAAAATCTCTTCGAGGAACACAAGTTTCCGTCGCCGTTCGTTCACGTCGAGACGGAAGTCAATCTCGAACTTTTTGGCGTCACGCTGCACACCACGCCGATGCCGGTGCTGCACGGACATCTTCCCGATCAATGGTGGTCGCTGGGAATTGCGGTTCCGAAAACCGGGCGCGCGCGGTTGCTGTCGGTCTCCGGACGCCTCGCGCTGAACGGCGAGAACGAGACGATCTACGACGCTCAGAACCACGCAGCCGATTATCTCGACGCGTGGACGGAAGCGCGGCCGGGGCAGATTTACGATAAGCACTATCGACTTCAGATCGCGGCGGCCACGCCCTGGCAGTCGTGGCGCGGGCCGCTGACGCGTTGCTTGTCCGAACAGCCCGCGCTTACTCCGGAGGAACTCGCGTGGGTTGAAATTCCGGCGCTGGAAGAAGCCATCGGACTGAAAGTTTCCTACGCACTGAGCCGCTGGTTTGAGGACGAGAACGCGTGCGGGATGCTCTGGTATCCCAACCGCCCGGAGTACGCGGGCGTGGAGCAGTCGGTGGAGTACGGCTGGGTCGGACAGAACATGCGCCTGGGCTTGTCGCTCTGGCGTTGGGGAAAACGCACGAACAACGCGGACTTGATGGGGCGGGGGGACCGCATTGCCGTTCGCTGGCTGAGCGCCGCGCTGCTCGCGGTCCGGCGGAATGCGCCGGCGCCGACGCGGTATGTGATCAAGCAGAAACGCTGGGGCGATGTGATGGGTTCCAGCGAAGGCTACGCGCGCGCGACGTGGGAGACGCTCTACGAGTTGTCCTTGTTGCTTGCGACGCAGCGGCGAGCGGGTCTCGCCAATGAGTTGCGCGAGCAGAGTTTCTTCGAATTGCTCGATTGGTATCTCGAGCCCCAACGCCGCCGCAGAGACGGGTTGTTTCCGCTCGCGTGGTCGGCGACGGGCGAAGTCCTTCCGGGCGCAGCGGTCACCGCCGGCGCGCTGAGCGTCGCAGCGCTGGCGGAAGCGAGCGCGCTGCCGGGCGGTGAGCGGTACATCGCAACGGCGCAGGAACTGATGCGCGCGTATGCTGCCGGGTTTCTCGACAGTGGCGGCACGCATCCGTGCGGTTCGGCGCTGGATTCCGGTTGTGAGGACATGGAATCCGGATTGTTTTTGCTGATCGCGGCGCGCACGCTCTACCGCGTTCAAGCGGCGCGCCACGCCGACTCGAACGATCTCGCACAATTGCTCGGTTGGGCAGGCCACGCGGCGGACTGGGTGCTGACCTGGGCATACACGTGGAACGTGCCGCTACTTCCGGGCACGCTGCTGGGCGACGCGGGATTTCGGACGAACGGATTAAGCGACGTGTCGGTGCAGAATCGGCATCTGCACGTCTTTTCTGCTGCCGCAGAAATCGCGCAGTACGCCACGCTTCTGGAATCCGATCCTGGCGCTTACGCCGGACTGTACCGCGAGCAAGCGCGGCGCATGCTCGTGCCGATCATCGAGACGATTGCGCGTCCCGGGAAACTGTGGGGCATGGACGAGCCCGGCGAGCAGACGGAGCAGTACAATCAGACCAACTACATTCAGCACCCGCACGACCCGGTCTGCAAACCGCGCGGCGGCATCGCGCGTTGGTTTGTGCCGTGGATGACGGTGTGGGTGATGTCGATGGCAATGGACTTCGCGGCAAGCCGCGAGGGGTCAGTGGTCAGGGGCCAGGGGTCAGAATAGAGGACGGTGGTGTGGCGAAAACTTGGCCCTCGGGGGTTGGGCGTAGTTTGAATGTCGAATTTCCTTACGCGATTGCGCAAGGTTTCCTGCCGGAGGGCGGAAGACATTCTTCAGCCGTAAATCGCGCGCTACTCTGAGCCCTAACCCCTCGCGACTTAGCCGCGCTTTTGCGCTCGAAACCAAGCGATGGTTTTGGCCAGGCCGTCTTCGAAGGAGACTTTGGCGTTGAAGCCGAAGAGGTTTTGCGCTTTGGAGACGTCGAGGCAGCGGCGGGGCTGACCGTCGGGGCGGGTGGCGTCCCATTCGATCCGGCCTTTGAAGCCGGTGAGCCGGGCGATGAGTTCGACGAGATTTTTGATGCTGATTTCGCTGCCGGTACCGAGGTTCACGGGATCGCTGGCGTTGTAAAGTTCCGCGCCGGCGACGATGCCATCGGCGCAATCTTCGACGTAAAGGAATTCACGCGACGCGGAGCCGGTGCCCCAGCAGACGATCTTGCCGTCGCTGTGGTCGGTGGCTTCGACGCATTTGCGAATGAGCGCGGGGATGACGTGGCTGGTGTTGAGGTCGAAGTTGTCGCGCGGGCCGTAGAGGTTTACGGGAATCAGGAACAGGCCGTTGAAGCCGTACTGCCGGCGGTAGGCGTCGAGCATCACCAGCAGGGATTTTTTGGCGACGCCATACGGCGCGTTGGTTTCTTCGGGGTAGCCGTTCCAGATGTCCTCTTCCTTGAACGGGACCGGTGCGAACTTCGGGTACGCGCAGACGGTTCCCACTTGCACGAATTTCTGGAGCTTGCCGTACTTGCGTCCTTCTTCGACGAGATTCAGACCCATCGCCATGTTGGCGAAAAAGTAGCGGCCGGGATTGGCCTGGTTGGCGCCGATGCCGCCGACTTCCGCCGCAAGATGGAGTACAACGTCCGGCTTGGCGTTCGCGTAAAGATTCCGCACCACTGTTGCGTCGGTCAGGTCGCATTCTTTGCGGCGCGGCGTGATGATCTCTTTGACGCCGCGTGCTCGCAGCCGCTCACACACAAACGATCCCAGGAAACCGGCGCCGCCGGTGACGATGACGGTCTTGCCCTTCCAGTACTCGGACATGTTCACTTTTCCTCGAGTTGATGCAGGCTCCCGGCCCGACGTTCTATTTCTTCCGCTTCTGCCGCGCCAGTTGGGTCATGATCAGGCTGGCGGGCTTTCTATTCTTAAGCAATTCGCCCATCTGTTTCATGTACGGATCGATGTGATGAAAGAATTTTAAATACCCGGCGCAGAGGTAGTTGAGTCCGTCCTCGCCGTCGGGTGTTTTGATGAAGCGGTGCTTCGGGCATTCGCCGTTGCAGGCAAAGCGCACGTCGCATTCGCGGCAGTACTTGGGCAGCGCGTCGCGCTTGTCGAGCCCGAACTTCTGCTGGAAGGCGGAATTCACCAGCTCGGTGATCGGCGTCTGGTTGATGTTGCCGAGTTTGAACTTGTCGTAGACATAGTGGTCGCACGAATACAGATCGCCGTTGTGTTCCATGGCCATCGCGCCGCCGCAGGTCTCGGCGAAGACGCAGAGTGCCGCGGGATTGCCCATCCAGATGGCCAACTGCACTTCAAACAGCTGGATGAAAATGTTGCCCACATCGTTGTGGACCCACTCGTCGAAAATCGTGCAAAGGAATTCGCCGTACTGTTTCGACTCGACGCTCCACGGCGTGATTGGCGAGTTCTTCTCCTCGGCGTGCTCTGGATCGGGATCGGGCGGCGCGGCGAACGATTGGCCTTCGCCGACGCGTTCCACGAGCGGAATGAATTGAATAAAGCCGCTGCCGTGCTGTTTCAGGAAATTGTAAACGTCCAGCGGGCGCCGGGAGTTCTGCCGGTTGACGACGGTAAGTGTGTTGAATTCGACGCCGTGCGTTTTGAGCAGTTCGAGGCCCTTCATCACCTTGTCGAAGGTTGGCTTGCCGCCCTTGTCGACGCGGTAGTAATCGTGCAGATCGCGCGGGCCATCAATGCTCAGGCCGATCAGGAAACCGTTTTCGCGGAAGAAATCGCACCACTCGGCATTGAGCAATGTGCCGTTGGTCTGGAGCGCATTGGTGATGCGCTTGCCGGGCGGGCAGTACTTTTTCTGAAGCTCCACCGCGCGCCGGAAAAAGTCGACGCCGAGCAACGTGGGCTCGCCGCCCTGCCAGGCGAACGCGATCTCCGGCACCGACTGCGCTTCGATGTACTGCTTGACGTAATTTTCCAGCGCGGCGTCGGTCATGCGGAAGTTGCGCGTGTCGGGGTAGAGCTGTTCTTTCTCGAGGTAATAGCAGTATTTGCAATCGATGTTGCAGATCGCGCCGATCGGCTTGGTCATGACGTGGAAAGCGGGACGAACAGGACTGAGGGCTGAGGACTGAGGATTGAGAGGTGGGGCGCCGGGTGTGTCGGGAGTCATCAGAAAAGCCCTACCTTCTATATGCGATTGCAGATGCGCGCGTGATCATGGCCTAAGCGCGTGCGGTCAGTCCTACTTTGCGAGGGCCAGCGCCTTGGTCAATGATTCGTCGTCAATGTCGCCGTGGCTCGCATTCCAGAGGATTTTCTGGCCGGGGCCAATCAGGAGCGCCTGGGGGGATTCGTGGCGAATCTGGGTGTCGGCGGCGATGCGCTGCGAGGTGGAGCGCGCGCCGATGACATCGACTGAAATTATTTTCAAATCTTTTGCAGCCGGTAGTTTCGCGACATATCGGTTGAAGATGCCTTCAACAAAGTGACTTGTGGGACAGATTGGGCTGCGTTTGAAAACTAATAGAGCCCCGCTACCCTCCGCTTTTTCAGCGTTCCACAGGGCTGCCCAAGCCTCACTATCGACGATCGGTACGATGTCCGCCATTGTCGGTTCACCTCCGTTACCATAGAATACAATAGCAAGCGTAACGCCGCTGAGAAGGCGCATTTCCGGGTCGCGATGGTTTTCGCACAACATTGAGGGCAGACGATGGATTTTTCCTTGAGTGAGATGGAACAGGCCGTCCTGGAAACCGCACGCGAATTTGCAACCAAGAAAGTCAAACCGATCGCGCGGGAACTCGACGAGACCTGCCGTTTCCCCGAAGAACTCGTGAAAGAGATGGGCGAACTCGGCCTGATGGGCATCTACATTCCCGAGGAGTTCGGTGGCGCGGGCTGCACGGCCGTGGCCTACAACCTCGCGATCATGGAAATTTCGAAGGCGTGCGCGAGCACCGGCGTGATTTTAAGCGCGCACACGAGCCTCTGTTCCGATCCGATTCTGAAACACGGCACGCCGGCTCAGAAAGAGAAGTACCTCAAGCCGCTGGCCACGGGGCAGTACCTCGGCGCCTATGCCCTGACCGAACCGGGCTCCGGCAGCGACGCGGCGAATTTGAGCACCGTCTTCAAAGATTGCGGCGATCATTACGAACTCAACGGCACGAAGCTGTTCGTCACCAACGGCGGCTACTGCAACGTCTGCATCGTGTATGCGACGATCGACAAGGGCGCCGGCCACAAGGGGATCAGCGCGTTCATTGTCGAGCCGTCGTTCAAAGGCTTCGCGCGCGGCAAGACCGAACACAAGCTGGGTATCAATGCGTCGAGCACCACGGAAATCGTGCTGACGCAGTGCATCGTGCCGAAGGAAAATCTGCTTGGGCCAATCGGCAAGGGCTTCAGCATCGCGCTCGAAACGCTCGACGGCGGGCGCATCGGCATCGCGTCACAGGCTTTGGGCATCGGCAAGGCGGCGCTGGAAGCGGCCGTCCGCCACACCAATACGCGAGAACAGTTTGGCGCGCCGCTCTCCAAGCTGCAGGCGATCCAGTGGATGATCGCCGACTCCGCAACGGAGCTGGAAGCGGCCGAACTGCTGATGCTGCGCGCGGCGAAGCTGAAGGACCTGGGCGATCGTCGCTACACGAAGGAAGCGGCGATGGCGAAGCTCTTCGCCAGCGAGGCGGCCTTCCGCGCGGCGGACAAAGGATTGCAGATGCACGGCGGCTACGGGTACATCAAGGAGTATGATGCCGAGCGCCACTACCGTGACGTCCGCATCTGCCGGTTGTACGAGGGCACGAGCGAGATCCAGCGGCTGGTCATTGCGGCGAATGTGATTAAAGAGATTAAGTGATTTCAGAACCGTTCCGGGTTCCGAACAACTCAAGGCGAGCCGACACCCATGACCACACCCAGCAAATCCGACGCCCAGGCCGCGTACGAAAAAGCGATCGCCAAATCGGCGGAGCGCACCGACGGCACGGCCGGTTTCACGACCATGTCGGGCACGGCCAACAAGCCGCTCTATACGCCGCGAGAGATCGCGGGGACGGAGTACGATCGCGATCTCGGATTTCCGGGTGAGTTTCCGTACACGCGCGGCGTTCACGGCACGATGTACCGCGGGCGGCTCTGGACCATGCGGCAGTTCGCGGGATTTGGGACGGCCGAAGAGACCAACGAGCGCTTCCGCTATTTGCTCTCTCAAGGGCAGACGGGGCTGAGCGTCGCGTTCGATTTCCCGACACTGATGGGTTACGACAGCGATCACAACCGCAGCCGCGGCGAGGTCGGGCGCTGCGGCGTCGCGATCTCCTGTACCAACGACATGGAGCGCCTGTTCAAAGACATTCCGATGGGCGACGTCTCGACGTCAATGACCATCAACGGACCCGCGGCGATGCTCTTTGCGTTTTACATCGCGGCCGCTGAACGCCAGAAAGTGCCGCTGGATAAACTGCGCGGCACAATTCAGAACGACATTTTGAAAGAATACCACGCACAGAATTCGTGGCTCGTGCCGCCGGAGCCGTCGGTCCGCATCATCACTGACATTTTCAAGTACGCGTCCAAACATGTGCCGCAGTGGAACACGATCTCGATCAGCGGCTACCACATCCGCGAAGCCGGTAGCACCGCCGGACAGGAACTCGCGTTCACGCTCGCCGATGGCCTCTTCTATGTTGATGAAGGCGTGCGCGCGGGGCTGGACATCGACGACTTCGCGCCGCGGTTGTCGTTCTTTTTCGACGTGCACATTGAGTTCTTTGAAGAGATCGCGAAGTTTCGCGCGGCGCGGCGTATCTGGGCGCGCGAGATGAAAAAGCGCGGCGCGAAAAATCCCAAGTCGATGATGCTGCGCACGCACGCGCAGACGGCTGGCGTGTCGCTCACCGCGCAGCAGCCGGAAAACAACATCGTCCGCACCGCCATCGAAGCACTGGCCGCGGTGCTGGGTGGAACGCAGAGCCTGCACACGAACAGCTTCGACGAGGCGCTGGCACTCCCGACGGAAAAGGCCGTGCAGATCGCGCTGCGCACACAACAGATCGTGGCGCACGAATCCGGCGTTGCCAACGTCATCGATCCTCTCGGCGGCAGCTACTACATCGAAGAACTGACGACGCGGCTCGAGAACGAAGCAGAAGCCTACTTCAAGCGCATCGAAGAACAGGGCGGCATGTTTGCGGCGATCGATTCGGGATTCTTCCGGCGCGAGATTGCCAAGTCGAGCTTCATCTACCAGCAGGAAGTGCAGACGAAGAAGCGATTGATCATCGGCGTCAATGCGTATGTCAACGACGCCGAGCCGGAACCGCCGACGCTCTATGTCGATCCACAACTCGAAGAGCGGCAGAAGCAGGGCCTGGCGCGGATGCGGGCCGAGCGCGATGCTCTGAAAGTGGATGCGACATTACGCGCGCTCGAAGACGCCTGCCAGCACGCTCCGTCGGCCGAACATAACGTGATGGCTGCGCTGGTTGACTGTGCGCGAGCCAATGTGACGCTGAGCGAAATGGCCGACGTCTGCCGGAAAGTTTACGGCGAGTATCATAAACTCGCGGCGGTATGAGCTACGACACCGACGAAGACAGCGAGACCTACGCCGCGTGCGCGCACTGCGGCAAGACGGTTTTCGCCGGCGTCTTTGAATGTCCGTACTGCTTCAAGGATCCGTCTGGCGAGGATTTTCCCTGCGCAAAATGCGGGCGGGAACTGCCGACCGGCGTGGTGGAGTGTCCGTACTGTAAGAGCTACACCGGTGACCGCGGCCAGCCCATTCCGCGGCGGCTGCCTACCTTATATGTGGTTGGCGCGGTGGTGTTGATTGTGCTGATCCTGCTCGCGGCTCTGCTTCATCCCTGGGGTTGAAGTGTGCCATGGATGTGTGGCTGCTTGAGCGCAGCGAAAGCAGCCGCTCATCCGTGCGTTGCGCACGGAATCGGCGGCGCGCCGCGCACGGATGAGCGCATTTCTTCGCTGCGCTCAGAAATTCGCACATCCATGGCACATCTCGAAAACCCGCGCATCCGTGGCACCAAAATAGAAAAGACGTACAATCGGGAACATGCGTCGCGACCTCGGCATCGGACTTCTTCTCTTCGTCGCGTCGTCGGTGCTGATTTGGAATTGCTGGAACGCGGAATTTCTCGGCTACGACGATGTCGCGCACATCCACCTCATCCCGCAGATCTTTGGTCGCGGATCTATTCTGGAATTGTTCAAGCCGCCGGTCGAATTTGAATACCTGCCAGTCACGATTTTAAGTTACCGTGCGGATTATCTGCTGCTGGGGCAGTGGATGGAAAACAGCAGCGTCGTTCCCGACTGGTCGTTCGCGATTCGGCTGATGAACTGCGTCTATCACGCGGCGGCGGCGTACATGCTGCTCCGTTTTCTGCAGGAGATCGGGGTGTCTCGCGGCGCGGCGTTGTTCGTCGCGTTTGTGTTCGCGGTGCATCCAACGGCCTGCGAATCGGTGTGCTGGGCGTCGGAGCGTAAGAACATTCTGGCTGGAACGTTTGGCTTCGCGGCGCTCTGGATTTACATCGCGCACGAAACAAAAAGCTGGCGGGTTCCGGTTGCGGCACTGCTTTACTTGCTCGCGACGTTGAGCAAGCCCAGCGCGCTGGGCATTCTGCCGGTGCTGGTCCTGATCGATCTGTTTGGCGGGCGTGCAGGGTTGCGTGGAGAAGGCGAGACGTCGTGGAAACCCAGCGCAAAGTGGCTGGGCCTAGCCGCGCGCGCAGTGCCGTTCGTGGTGATCTCCATTTTCGTGCTCTACATGAATATGGCCGGAACCGCGGCGACACGCGTGCCGCCGCCAGGCGGATCGATTTTCACGGCGGCGCTGACGGACGTCGAAATCCTCGCGCGCTATGTTCGTTCGTTGCTCGTGCCGCTGGGCTTGAGTTTCGTCTATTACGTTGAGCCGATCATGTCGGTGCTCAGCCCGCGGCTTTGGGGATATGGCGCGGCGTTGGGGGCCTTCGCGGCGCTGACGATCTGGCTGGCGCCGAACCGGCGACGTGCGATCTTTGGATGGATCTGGGCGGTCGGCGCACTGGGACCGTGCTTGAATTTCGTTGCGATTTCGCACCCGATGCAGGATCGCTACCTTTATTTAAGTTTGCCCGGTGTTTTTCTGGCCATCGTGGAGGCCTATGCCGGAGTGGCGCAACGCTGGAAGGTTCAACCCGGCGCGCTGCGGATCGCGGCGGTCACGTTTGTTGCGGCGCTGGCGGTGGTCAGTCTCGTGCGTGGTGGCGACTATGTCGATTCGCTTACGCTCTTCTTCGATGCGACGCAGAAGCAACCGCTGGCCTCCAATGCGCATTACGGTTTGATGTTCGGCTTTATTCATAGTTCCGAGCGACTGAGTCATCAGCCAGAACCGATCGGCGAGGAACTGAAGCAGAAGGCCCAGGAATTTCGCCAGAAGGCTGACGAGGAACGGCGCGTCTTCTTAAGGTGTCCGGACGTGAAGCGCCATTTCGATTACGCGCGCATGTCCGTGGAGGAAGCGCAGGCGCAGATCAAGAGCGGCAACACCGCGGGCACGGCGGAGACTCTTTACCTGGTGGCCGCGCATCCGGAGCCCGGAATCATCGCGACGCCGAAGGTTCGCGCTTCGGCGCTGCGCGGAATGGCGATGCTGAAACTGCAGCAGCAAAATCTGGTCGAGGCACTCTCCTTTGCGACCGCGGCGCTGGACGTGGATGCGGACCGCGATTACTCGCGGTACGTTCGCGCACGCATCGAAGTGGCGCTGTCGAAGCAGAAATCAGGAGATGCTGGCGCAGCGCAGGAACTGATGAAGTCGGCGCGCACGGATCTGGAACAGGTGTCGGCCTCGTCCGAGGTCTATGCGTCCGCGCAAGAGTTGCTTAAGCAAACCGGGCCCGTTCACTAAAAGGTGCGATGGATGGAGACGAACGCCGCACCACTTTCAGCGAGCCGCTCGCCTTCGCAGCTCTGGCAACCGGTGCTGATGGCACTGGCCGGGTTGCTGCTGCTGACGCAATGCTGGAACGTGCGCTTCCTGAGTTACGACGACACGGCGCACATTTTTGAGGTCCCGCAGATTTTCGGCAAAGCCCCGCTGCTCGAGTTGTTCAACACGCCGTCGGATACGTATCGTCCGATTACGTTTATCAGTTACCGCATCGATTACGTGCTGTTCGGTCAGCATCTTGCGCCGACGGGGACGGAAAACTGGGCGCCGGTCGTGCGGCTGATGACGTGTCTCTATCACGTCTGCGCGGCGATCGTACTGTGGCGGTTGCTGCTGCTGATTGGCGCTTCGACGGGGCAGGCGCTGTTTATCGCGCTCGTTTTTGCCGGCCATCCGATGGCGTGTGAGACCGTCTGCTGGGTTTCCGAGCGCAAGAACGCGCTGGCTGCACTCTTCGGGTTCGCGTCGCTGTTCACGTTCTTGCGCGTGGAGAAGGCGTGGCTGCGGGTGTCGCTGACCAGCGTGCTATACGCTTTGGCGCTCTTCAGCAAGCCCAGCGCGCTGGGGTTGCTGCCGCTGTTTCCGATTCTGGAACTCTGCGGCGGCGCGGCGGGATTGCGCGGCGAGCGCAGTTTGAATTTGCGGCCCAGTCCGGCGTGGACGCGAGCGGGCTTGACCTTGATTCCACTCGTTGCCGCAGCGTTGTTTGATCTGCGCATGAATTTGATTGGCCACGAAGCGACGATCATCGCCCCGCCGGGCGGCTCGGTGTTCACGGCGCTGCTCACCGATACGGAAATTCTCGCCCGCTACATCGGCGCGATGATTGCGCCGGTCAGCTTGAGCATCGCGTATTCGGTGGAACCGATCGTCTCGCTGGCAAGCGTACGGCTTCTGGCCTACACGCTGCTGCTGGCGACGGTGGTGGGCGGAACGGTCTGGCTGGCGCGCAGCCGCCGGCGTGCGGTGTTCGGCTGGCTCTGGTTTTTCATCGCGCTGGTGCCGTGTTTGAACATCATTTCGATTTTCTACCCGATGCAGGACCGCTACGTGTACCTGTCACTGCCGGGATTTTTTCTGGCGCTGACAGAAGCGCTGCTGGGCCTGTCGGACCGCGTCACGGCGCTCACGCCGCAATTGCTGCGCCTGGCCGGGGCGCTGAGCATCGTCGCCTTCAGTGCCATCGCGGTGGCACGCAGTGCGGCGTTTCAAAGCACGCAGACCTTGTTTGAAGACGCGGCCATCAAGCAGCCGGACGCGGCGTGGTCGCACTATCCGCTTTCGCAGGCGTACGCTCAGGCCTGGGTGGAGACGAAGGATCCAGGGATGCTGGAAAAAGTGCAGCGCGAACGCGAACGGTTTCTGAAATCTCCGGACGCGACGCGGCATACGGTCTTCACGGTTGTGGCGCTGCAGGCCGGGGAATTCGCGTATGAACACAGTGACCTGCAGAAGGCCGAGGGGTTTTTCAAACTGAGCGCGTTTCCTGCACCGGGTGTTCGGTGCTCGGCGGAGACACAATCGGCAGCGCTGCGCGACTTGGCGACGCTCCATTTGCGCGCGGGCACGCCGGCGAATGCGTTCAAGCTGGCGCAGGAAGCGTTGAAAGTCGGCGACGCCCAAGACAAGTCGCTGCTGATCCGCGCCATGGCGGCGCTGGCCTGGGCCCGGAGCGCGACGACCGATGCGGAGACGAAAGCCAAACTGCTCGCCGGCGCCCGGAACGATCTTCAGGCGATCACCAGCGAGTCGGAGGTCTTCAAGAAGGCGCAGGAGATGTTGAAGGACGCGGCATTCGCGCCGTGACGGGGCATTCTGTGTGTTGAATCCCCGCGAGGCGCGTTAGAATGAAGATAGATGACGAACCGATGGCTCCACCTGAAACGAGAACCTGACCATGGCAGTGAAATTCAAAGACTACTACGAGATCCTGGGGGTCGCGCGGACGGCGACGCAGGATGAGATCCGCACGGCGTTTCGCAAAGCGGCGCGCAAGTACCATCCGGACGTGAACAAAGCGGCCGGCGCGGAGGACAAATTCAAAGAGCTCAACGAAGCCAACGAAGTCCTGAGCGATCCCGAGAAACGCGCGAAATACGACCGGCTTGGCTCGGCCTGGCAGCAGGGCGAGGAATTCACGCCGCCGAACGGCTGGTCGTACTCCACCGGAGCGGGCGGGATGGGCGGCGGGGTGAACGCGTCGGACTTCAGCGACTTTTTCGAATCTCTCTTCGGCGGAAATTTTGCCGGCGCCGGCGGGTTCGGCGGGCCGCGTTCGCGGGCCGGTTCCGGCCGGCGCGTGCCGCGCGACATCCCCGGAGAGGATCAGGACTACCGCATCCATATTCCGCTGGAAGACGCGATGCGCGGTGCGGAACGGACAATCGGAATGGAAGTTCAGGAAGTCACCGCTGACGGGCGCGTCCAATCGAAACGCCGCAACTTCGATGTCAAGATTCCCAAGGGCATCATCACGGGGCAGAAAATCCGGCTGAGCGGCCAGGGCGCTCCGGGTTCCGGCAAAGCGCCGCCGGGAGATCTTTACCTCACCGTCGAGATTTCGCCCCACGACCGTTTCCGCGTGGAAGGCCGCGACTTGAATGTGGACCTGGCCGTGACCCCGTGGGAAGCGGCGCTCGGCGCCAAGATTCCGTTGCAGACGCTGACGGGCGAATTGTCGATCTCGATTCCGGCCGGCACCAGCGGCGGGCAGAAGCTGCGCCTGAAAGGGAAGGGGATTCCCAATCCGCGCGGCGAGGATGGCGATCTGTTCGCGCACATCCGCATCGCCATGCCGAAGACGCTGACCAAGGCGGAGCGCGAGGCGTGGGAAGCGCTTGCGAAAGTATCGAAGTTTGATCCGCGAGAGTAGATGAAAGCCAAGTACCGCAAACTCGCCGTCGTCGTCGACACGTTTCCGAAATGGAGCGAGCGGTTCATTGCGCGCGAATTGCAGGAATTGAAGCGGCGCGGCGTCGACTTCACGGTGTTTCATTTCAAGCAGGGCACGCTGCCGTTCGGCGACGATTCGGAGTGGGAGGGGCTGTTAAATCGCAGCCGGTTGTTGCCGCTGAGCTACGGCACGATCCCAATCATCAATCGCGATGTGAATTCCACGACCAAGGCGGCGGGAGAACTGGAACGCATCGTCCTGAACGAAGGCTTTGAACACATTCACAGTCACTTCGCGAATGTGCCGTCGAGCGTGGGCCGCTTTGCGGCCATGGGCGCGAACGTGCCGTATTCGATTTCGGTGCACGCGCGCGACCTGTTTGTGGAGGCGCGGGAACTCGACGCGAAGATTGCCGACGCATCCCACATCTTTACCTGCCACTGCCGCGCGTTGGAATTTCTGAAAGCCCGCGGGGCGACCCGGGTCACGTGCATGCATCATGGCTTGCCGCTGGATCGATTTCCCTTCACCGATCATGGAGAATCGGAACGGAGCAAGCCAAAGTTCATTGCCGTCTGCCGGTTCGTCGAGAAGAAAGGCCTGCAGTACGTGATTGAGGCCATGAGTGACCCGCGCATGTCCGGATCCGGTGCTGAGCTGGAATTGATCGGCGACGGGCCGGAGCAGAAGTCGCTGGAGAAACTGGTTCGGAAAATGAATCTCGAATCCCGCATCCGCTTCACGCCCCCGATGGGATCGCTGGAATTATTGACGGTTTTTCAGACCGCGACCGCGCTGGTGGCGCCATACGAAACGGCCGGGGACGGGGACGCCGACGGCATTCCAAATGTGATTCTCGAAGCCTTCGCGGCTGGATTACCGGTGATCGGCACCGGCGCGGGCAGCCTTCCTGAAATTCTCACGCCGGAGACCGGGACCGTTGTTCCGGAGCGGAATTTCCGGTTGCTGGCCGAGGCCATGGCTGCTGCCCATCGCAATATTGTGCCCCGGAAGGTGGCCGCCGCGCGGCAGCTGGTAGAGCGGGATTTTGATATTCAAAAAAATCTCACTCCCTTATTGGAGCGTATATCCCTAAAATCAGCTTGCTAATGCCGGAAGCCTGCGTTAGATTTTCTGCTTCGATTCGGCGAACGTTTGGGTTCGCTTTTTTGTTTTAAAGGACGTCACTCATGGCACATAAACAGGGTCAGGGCTCATCCAAGAACGGTCGCGACAGCAAGCCGAAGTATCTTGGCGTGAAGCATTACGGTGGTGAAGTGGTCATTCCGGGCAACATCATTCTGCGCCAGCGCGGAACGGTCTTCCGGGCGGGCCGCAACGTCGGTCTCGGCCGCGATTACACGCTCTTCGCTTTGGCTGAAGGCGTCGTTCGCTTCGATCGCACGTCCGCCAAGCGCGTACACGTGATTCCGGTCGCGGAAGTCGAAGCCGAAAAAGCCGCCGCCACGAAGTAAACATTTGAATTTTCGACGGCCCGCTGGATTGCTCACCGCAAACCAGCGGGCCGTTGCATGTCTGCTGACATCGCATTAACCTGATGGGACGCCGCGCATTGGAGTGACTCGGGCCAGATGGCCCGAGTCACTCCAAATAGGTCGTTGCGGCGTTGCTGGGTGCGTGGAATCTTTTGCGACAACGCTTCGTTTGGAGAAATCGACGATGAACACCGCGCTGGTCAAAACGCTGCTCGAAGAACTCCGCAAGATGCCGATCATCGATCCGCATACGCACGTCCGCGCGCATCAGCCGGTGGCCGCCCATTTCGGCGATCTGCTGGGCTACCATTACTACACGGAGCTGAGCAACAGTTCGCGCGGGACGCCGGTGCCGCTGCCCGACGATCCGGATGAACGTATCGATTATGTCTGGCCGCATCTCGTCGACCTGCGCGGCACGGTGCAGCTGGATTGGATGATGGGCATCAGCGAGGTTTTCCTCGACATTCCGCGCGGCGATTGGTTCTCGAAAACGAAGGCCGACATCGTCAAGCGCGCGCAGGCCGTGATCCGCGACAAGTCGTACGCTCAGAAGGTGTGGGAGCGCTCGAACATCAAGCAGGTGTACCTGACCAATCAGTTCGATGAAGATCTTTCGGGCCTGAAAGACAGCCGCCTGGTGCCGTGTCTGCGCACCGACGACCTGGTCTTCAACGCCGACGTGAACAAGATGGTCGAACGCCTCGACAAGATGACCGGCACGAAAACCGGAGCGAGCATTGGGGCCTGGCGCGCGGCGCTGACGACGATCTTCTCCAATTTCCGCGACTGGAAGATGGGCTACGCAGCGGTGGGCTTGCCGCCGAGCTTTACTTTTGTCGAAAACGCGGAAGCACAGGCTCCGGCCTTGCTGAAGAAACTTGCCGATGGTCAGATGCTTGACGATCAGTCCAAGCGCACGTGGGCCAGCTTCGCCGTCGAAGAGATCACCAAGCAGTGCCGCCGCGTCAAGACGCCGTACTGTTTGATGGCCGGTGCCGACCGCGGCGTATATCCGCAGGGCGTTCCGGCTGGGCAGGATCTGTTCCGTTGCGACGCCCATCTGCGCGGCTACGACAAGCTTTTGAATACGTACTCTGATGTGCGCTTTCCGTTCATGGTGGTCAGCGACACCGCGGGCTTGGAATTAGCGGCAATGGGCTGGATTCGCCACAACGTTTATCCGATGAGCCATTGGTGGTACGCGAACAATCCCGTGGACATCCGCCGCGAACTGCGCCGCCGGCTGGACGTGCTGCCGCGGACGAAGTTCATCGGCTTCCATTCCGACGGGTACTCGCTGGAATTCACGTTGCCGAAGTTCAACACCTACCGCCTGCAGTTGGCGATGGAACTGGCCGAACGGATCGAAGAAGGCCAGATCGGCGGCACGACGACGCTGGAACCGATGGATGTGACCAGCGCGCTGGCGCTGGCGGAGCGGATTCTGCTGACGAATTGCGCGAGCATTCTCGGCTGCCGCTGAAGGGACTGAGGACCGACGAACAAAAACTCCCCGCATTAGCGGGGAGTTTTTGTTTGCAGGACCCATTGAATTGGTGATCAGGCGACTTTGGGTTTGGAGCCGCCTTTGGAACCCTTCTTGTCGCCGCCACCGCCGCTGCTGCCTCCACCGCTGTCGCCGGAGGGTTTGCTTTCGGTGCTGGCGGGTTTGCTGTCGGTGGATTTGCTGTCACCGGATTTGGCGGGTTCGGTACCGGCTTTCGTTTCCGCAGGCTTGCCTTCGGCTGGTTTGCCATCGGCGGGCTTGGAGCCGGTCTTCTTGTAGTCGGTGATGTAGAAGCCGCTGCCTTTGAACAGGAATCCGCCACCGGCAGAGATCCGCCGCTCACCTTTTTTCTTACCGCATTTGGGGCAGAGCTTGTTGGGTTTCGCTGTGATGCTTTCAAAGCGCTCAAATTCGTGGCCGCACGCGGCGCACGTGTACTCGTATGTGGGCATTTCCGTCTTCTCTCCTGAGCAATCCTGACTGTCGCACTGATTTTACTCTAAATGGAGGCAGCGGCAAACTCAGACTAACTCCCTGCGGTCGAATCCCGCATCGGCAGCACGACGGTCGTGGTATATGTGCGGATGAGCTTCACCAGCGGGATGCGCACGGGCTCCGCGCCCTTCTCGATCACGACGGCGGAGGGCTGCGAGAGCGGCATGAAGCTGCCGGTGTTCATCACGGTGCGGCCGTTGATCTTCCAGGTTCCCGGGCGGTGCGTATGGCCGACGACAATGTGCTCGACGGGTTCGTGGTGCGTCGGGGCGAGTTCCGCGGCGAGGCGCGGCGCGTTGAAGACGTAGCGGAGCACATCGAACGGCCGGCGCGGCGGGTAGAGCAGGCGTGTCAGGTAGCGAAAGCTGGAACCGGGTTCGATGCGCGGAAAATTGCGGAGGTGTTCGCCCTGCAGGCGCCGGTAGGTGTCGGCCAACTCGCTGAATGTGTTGGGACGACCGCCGATGCTGGCCCAATGCTTCCGAACGTAAGCAGCGAGCAGGCCCTCGTTCTTGTCGCTGGGATGCGTCACGTCAGCGATGCAGTCGCCGTGAAAGACGAGCGTTCTGGATTCTTTGAGGTAGAGCCAGTGTAGGTCAGAAATCGCGGGGTCGTGATTACCGGTTATGATTTCCGCGGGGCCTGAACGGCTGACGCAGGCGCTTTTAATGGTCTCGAGATGGCTGACGACGTACGGAAGTCGCTCGACCGATTCGTAGCGGTCGAGCGTATCGCCATTGAGGATGACGCGATCGTGAAGGTGTGCAAGTTTGGCGAGGCCTTCGAGGAGGCTGGGAGCCTTCGATGCCTTATTACCCAGATGCAGATCAGAGAGGATGAGTACGCGCATCAGCGTGCGGCGTCCGCCATGACACGCAGTTCCGCCGCACGAGGAACAAAATTAAACGCGGCAGACGATCTCGTCAAATCGCACCCCGAGGCCGGGCATGTCGGTGGCGATGCGGACGGGCGTGGCTTCGAAGCAGATGCCGGCGTAATCGCCGCCCTTCAACGTCACCAGGACCTTGAACGGCACGGCCGGGTAGCAGGCCTTGGGAAGCTTCATGTTGCCGAGCAATGCGCCCGAGGGTGAGAAATCACGAACCGTCGCGGTACCGGAGTCGAAGAGGCTGCCGTCGCCGAGCACCAACTGCAGATCGCAGGCGATATCGACGCGGGTGCGGCGCGTCTCTCTGAAATGCGCGCGGAGATGATCGAAGAATTCGGCCGAGTTGGAGGCAGCATTGAAGACGCGCTTGTTGGGCACGCTCTTCACGGCCGGTGCGCTGACGGGAGTGGACTCCGCGCGGACCGCTTCAGTCATATCTTTCGCAACGACTGTCTCGATGGACATGGCAGGCTCCTAGAGTGTGTAATTTTCCCCGGGATTGATATCGGCAGGGTGTGGGATGGGCTGGAGGGGATTTTTATTGCGGATTGCGGATTTCGGATTGCGGATTAGGTGGGGGGCGAGGACTTGAAAATGATATTTTTAGGATGTTGGTTTTACTGTTTGGGTCTGGCGGCGGCGGATCAGCCATTTGAGAAGAGCAATAATGCAAATTTGCAGCCCCACGCCCGCTCCAAAATCAATGAGTACCGAGCGGATAGATGGCCAACGGGACAGGGCTTCTTTAGAGCCAATAAAATGAGTGCCAAAGTCACGGTACAAAATCGCGGGCGGATTGTTATTGGGCCATCCAATGGCGTAGACGCTTGGCCATCCATAATTCTGGGTTAACGTATCGCCGTCCCGCGACATATGAACAATGTTTGTTCTAATCGGTAAGATTTCTGATGCCACAAATGCTGCCCACGTCAGCGACAAGAATACCAGAGTGCTGAGGTGCAATTGAAACCATCGACGAGTACGGAATGCATTCATACGATCGCTCTATCCGTAGTGCGTGCAAATGAGTGGTGTATAGTTCTCGCTGCACGCACGCCATTCTAATCCGCAATCCGCAATCCGAAATCCGCAATAAGTCAGGCCTCCAATCTCCTCCTGCAAAGGAGCGTGAATTTCGCTACGATGGGCGCATGAAAGCCATTCGACCCAACGATCTGATCGATTTTCTGCTCCACGTGGCCAGCGTGCGGCCGGTGTTTATCTGGGGGCCGCCGGGGATTGGGAAGTCCAGTCTTGTCGAGCAGTTTGCGCTCGAGGTCGGGCTGGAAGTGGTGACGCTGCTGGGAACACAGTTGGCGCCGGAAGATTTGATTGGCGTGCCGCAGATCAAAGACGGCAAGAGCCGCTTCTGTCCGCCGGAACAAATCGCGCGCGACGAGCCGTATCTGCTCTTTCTTGATGAACTGAATGCGTCGTCGACGGAAGTGCAGAAGGCCTTCTACAGTTTGATTCACGATCGACGGCTGGGGAATTACAAGCTGCATAAGAATTCGGTCGTGATCGGCGCGGGCAACCGGGCGTTCGATCAGGCCATCACGCGGCAGATGTCCAGTGCGCTGATCAACCGCATGGTTCATGTCGAATTGCAGCCGAATCCCAAAGACTGGCTGGAGTGGGCGGCGAAAAACGAGATCCATCCGGATATCATCGAATTCATCAAGCTGCGTCCAGAGCAACTGTTCACCGCGCCGCCGAAGACGCAGGAACCGTTCTCGACGCCGCGCAGCTGGCATCTGCTCAGCGATTGTCTGAAAAGCTACGGCGACGCGATCGACACTGAAAAAGCGTGGGTGCTGGCGCAGGGCGTCTTGAGTCCCTCGCACGCGGCGCAGTTCAAAACGTTCGTGCAGATGCGGCGCGAGCGTTTCAATGTTGAGGAACTACTGCGCGGCGAGAAGACGTGGCCGCGAGCGAACGACGGCGACACGGGCATGTTGTACATGCTGGTGCAGCTGGTCCGCGCGCAGTTGTTGCGGCGGCTACCGGAAGATGCGGCCGGGCGCGCGCGCGAAGCGGAGTTGGTCCATCACGCCAAGCGGCTGATCAAGGAATTGGCGGAGATCAATCTGGAGTTTGCTCAGGTGTTGATCGGTGAAGACGATGTCGGCGGCCGGAAATTGCCGGACTGGTTCATGCTGGAGATCGTGCGCGATCTGCCGCGGTTGGCGGCGCAGAAAGAGTAGGGCGGCTCGTGGCTCTTAGCTGTTGGGCTCTTGAATATAAGCGGAGCGGATGGGTGCGAGTCGGGGCGAATTGATTTTCCACTGCGATCGCACTGGCAAGACCGAAACTACGCTACGCTCTGCTTCGTCCGTGCCAGTTGCACCAGAACTTCCCAGTGGCCGACGTTTTCCAAATGGCACCATTTAGCCCGACAGGACTCCCAAAAGCCAAGAGCCGCAACCATGTCGAAGCAACTTCAGCCACCGGATGAAAAGGCGCTCAAATTTTCACGCGAGCGCATTGACCGGGCTTGGCAGGAGCTGCGCAAGCATGTGTTGATTGGGCCGCTGGTGCAACGGGCCCGGTTGAAGATCGTTGACTACCAGCCGCAGGTCGCGGCGATGCTGACCACGGTTTCGTCGGTCGGTGAAGTCTTCGCCAACTCGTTCAGCATCAAAACGACGCAGGAGGAATGGACGTTCGCGTTGGCGCATTCGCTGCTGCATCTCGCGTTTGGGCACGTGAAGTTTGCGAGCAAGGGGATCGTCTGGAACATCGCGTGCGATTGCATCGTCAATGAATTTCTCCATCGCATGCGCATCGGTCAGCAGCCGGAAGGATTGGTGAAGCTGCCGACGGGCATGCCCAACGACGAAGACAAACTGTTCGCGATCTGGTCGCGCAACGGCAGTCCACCCAAAGGCAACACGACCAACGGCACGGCGGTGGATATGGTTTCCACCGGACCGGCGAAAGCGAACTGGCACGACATCTTCGCGCGGGCGATCCGGCGCGCGGCCAAGGAGTCGCTTGCGGCGGCAGCCGGCGAAGGCGCGGAGATGGGGCCGGCGCATCAGGCGCGGTCGTGGTTTATCAAGAATTATCCGCTGCTGGGCGCGGTGGCTCAGCATCTGAAAATCGTGGAAGACGCGAAGATCTGCGAACGCATGGAAATTCGCGTCGCGGCGGTCAATCCGCGGCGGCGGGAGCTGATTTTAAATCCGGGCTGGGCGATGGAAGATGCCGAGATGCGCTACGTCGTCGCACACGCGTCGCTCCATGCTGGGCTGATGCACGCGGCGCGGCGCAAGGACCGCGATTCGTTCGTCTGGAGCGTCGCGTGCGATTACTGCATCAACGGGTGGCTGGCGAAGATCGATCTGCTGCGCCGGTCGTGCATTGCGCCGAAGGAAGGGCTGCTGCTTTCGCCGCTTTACGAAGGCAAGCCGCCGGAAGAGATTTACGACGAGCTGATCCAGAATCCGAAACTGACGCGCAAGTTGAGCACGTTCGCCGGCGAAGCTCTGCCGGATATTCTGGGGATGGATCTGCCGCCCTCCGTGAGCGATCGATTTCTGCTCGACGCACTGCTGCGCGGCTACCAGATTCATGCGGAGTCTGGAAAAGGCCCACTGCCGCATACGCTGCTCGACGAAATCCGTTCGCTGGAAAAGCCGCCGCTGCCGTGGGACGTGGTGCTGGCGCGCTGGTTTGACGAGCATGTGCCGCCGGTCGAACGGATGCGTACGTACGGACGGCCGTCGCGGCGGCAGAGTTCCACGCCGGAGATCGCGCGTCCGCGCTACGTCTGGCCCGACGAGGAAATCGCGCAGCGCAGTACGCTGGGTCTTGTGATCGACGCCAGCGGCGCGCTCCCGGCTTCGATGCTGACGCAGGTGCTCGGCGCGATCAGCACGTATGCCGTCTCGCGCAACGTTCAGCGCGTGCGGATGGTCTACACCGGCGGGGAACTGCGCGATCTGGGCCCGATCGCCGCCGACGAGATGCTGCAGCACCGCGTGTCTCTGCCGCGGTCGACGCCGCTCTTGCAACCGGCGGTGCAGGTGTTGGATGATGCGCGCGATTTTCCCGGCGATGCGCCGATTCTGCTGATCACCGGAATGCCGCCTGATCGGGTGAGCACGCAGCGAACGCATGCGTGGCTGATTCCGGATGCGAGTCGGCTGCCGTACAAGACTGACGCGACGCAGATCCGGTACGCGGAGGAAGTTGGGCCGGAGGCCCTAGGGGTCAGGGGTCAGGGGCCAGCAGCCCGTTGAAAAATCTCTGAGCTGCGCCGTGAAACGCCTCTACTGCCAGGCGTTTCACGGAGAAATTTGGCGGAATAGAACTTTCAGCGGGCTGAAGGGTCAGAAGTGGGTGAGGGCAAGGAGGGTGGTCAAATTCCGGCATATGGACAATTGTCCATATGCTCCCTGCCACGCAACTTTTCCAGAAGGCGGGCGCGCGTAGATCTTCGACGGCTGCGCAATCCGTGTTCGCCTATTTTCCCCAAGCACTCAACCCGTGATGCTGCCGCGGTCTGAACCGAGAGTGATGCCTTTCAGGTTCATCGAGAGCTGTTCCGGATTCGGGGAGTTTTCCATGGCGTCGGCTTCACTGACGTAGCCGCGCTTCACCAAGTCGCAGAGCGACTGGTTGAAATCCTGCATGCCTTCCTGGCGGCCGGCGCGGATGGCGTCGGGAATTTTTTTGTCTTCGTTGTCGAAGATCATTTTCTTGATCGCGGGATTGACCAGCATCAATTCCACGGCGGGAATGCGCGGGGCTTCGGGTTTCAAGCCCTTCAGCAGTTTCTGGACGAGCACCGCCTTCAGATTGAAATAGAGCATCTGGCGGATCTGATGGTGGCGGTTGGGCGGAAAATAGTCGAGCACGCGGCCGATGGACTGCGACGCCGATCCGCAATGGATGGTGCCGAAGACCAAGTGCCCGGTTTCGGCGGCGAGCAGCGCCGCTTCGATGGTTTCCGCGTCGCGCATTTCGCCGACGAGAATCACATCGGGATCCTGGCGAAGCACGTGACGCAGACCGTTGTGGAAATCCGGGACGTCGATGCCGATTTCGCGTTGGTTGATGAACGCCTTCTTGTCGTGGTAGAGATATTCGATCGGGTTCTCGATCGTGACAATGTGGACGGGAAGATTCTGATTGATGATTTCGATCACCGCCGCCAACGACGTCGATTTTCCAGCTCCGGTCACGCCCGCGACCAGCACCAGCCCGCTTTCGTAGTTGGCGATGACTTTGACGCTCGGGGGCAGATTCAACTGCTCAATGGTCGGGACTTCCGTCTTCACCGTGCGCGCGGCCATGGAAAGCGAGCCGCGCTGCTTGAAAATATTCAGACGGAAACGGCCCACGCCCTTGATGCTGTAGGCGAAGTCAGTGCCGCCGAGCGCTTCGAGTTCCTTCTGCTGCTGGGGGCTCATGACTTCGTCGAACATCGCCCGGACTTGTTCGTAGAGCAGCGGCGGCATTTTGGCGCGCACGACGGCGCCTCGGATGCGGAAGAGCGGGGGTTCGCCAACTTTGATGTGGACGTCGCTGGCGTTGTTTTTCCACGCGGCGGTGAGGTACTTGTCGACTTCCTTGGGCGTGGCGGTGGCACTGGACTGAACCGCTTGCGTTTCGCTCATGAACTGGCTTCTCCTGCGTGTACTTCTTCAGCGCTTTTCAACGGGCTGCTAGACGATGCGGACAGGAACTCCTTTTTCGTGCAGAAACGTTTTGGCCTGGCTCAGCGTGTACGTGCCGTAGTGAAAAATGCTGGCGGCCAGCGCGGCGTCGGCCTTGCCGGTGGTCAGCGCTTGATGCATGTGCTCGAGATTTCCCGCGCCGCCGGAGGCGATGATCGGGACGTTGACACTCTCGGAGATGCTGCGCGTCAGTTCCAGATCGTATCCTTCTTTCGTGCCGTCGGCATCCATGCTGGTGAGCAGAATTTCGCCGACGCCGCGCGCGACGCCTTCGCGCGCCCATTCCACGGCGTCGCGTCCGGTGTCGATGCGACCTCCATGAATGTAAACGTGCCACTTGCCGGGGCCGGCGCGTTTGGCATCGATGGCCAGGACGATGCACTGCGCGCCAAACGACTGCGCGCCGCGAGTGAGCAGATCGGGATCTTTGATCGCGGCGGAGTTGATTGAAACTTTGTCGGCGCCAGCGCGCAACAAGGTGCGGATGTCTTCAACGGCGCGTACGCCGCCACCGACGGTCAGCGGACAGAAACATTGTTCGGCGGTGCGCTGGACGATGTCGAGCAAGGTACCACGGCCTTCGTGGCTTGCAGTAATGTCCAGAAAGCAGAGCTCGTCGGCACCCTGCGCGTTGTAGCGGGAAGCTACTTCGACAGGATCGCCGGCGTCCCGAAGTCCTTCGAAATTCACACCTTTGACAACGCGCCCGTTCTTGACGTCCAGGCAGGGGATCAGTCTTTTGGCCAGCATGGATGTATGCATAACAGGTTTCACTAGGCTGGCAAGGTGGAGGCAGGGACTCGCCCGTCTCAGCCGGGGACGAAATTCGCCCCCCAGCTGCCGATACACTAAAATAGTATGAAACTAAAATCAATTATTGTGCACTTAGTTAAAGGAATGTCCGATAACACGCTGGATGAAGATGTTGCCGAGGCTGATGATGGATTTCGGTGAGAATTAGCCTCGCACCATGTTCATGCCCCACTTGACATACTTGGTGGAGACGGCTACCTTTATAGCGTCTCGTGCAATCAGAGGTGTATCGTCCCGTGGAATGCGGTGCTGCCTTTCGGCCAGCGTGACCACGTGCGAGGAGGAATTGCGCTAACATGAAGATTCTTCACGTTGCCCAGCGGTACCGGTCCGGAACGATGGGACTGTTTTTCGCGGGACTCGGGTTTACGTATGCCCTTGCCACGTCCGGGGGGGCGAACACCCTCACCTACAATGCATCTTCGCGCGCGATCGGGACGACCTGTCCCCGGCCCCCGACGCAATTTGTGACGGCGTCGGATCTTGGATTTGTGGTTGTGGCGACCAATTATCGCCGCCAGATCCTGGTGCGGTTTGGCATTGGACCGCATACGTTTCTGTTGAACACCGATCCGCAGGCTCAGAAGATTCCGGTTACGTTGACCTCAGATGGTGCGGTGGTTGGGACTCCGTCGAAGTCTGGCCGTTTCGATTTCTCAGTAACAGTGCAGGACTCGAGCACTGAAAAACCGATTCCACAAATCACCCGGGGATTCTTCATTACTGCGCTCGACGCCACGACGGCTCCGACGCCTCTCAGTATCGTAAACGGACCGATTTTGCCCACCGGCGTAACGGGGGCGAGCTACGGTTACACGATTCAGGCAAACGGCGGAATTTCGCCATACACGTATACCTTTGCAGACGATGCCTCGCACGACGCGCTTCCCGCAGGATTGGCCTTGCGTGAGGATGGACAGATTTTCGGCGCACCGGTGTTTGCGCCGGCGAATGCCTCTTCGTTTACGATCATCGCCACGGACTTAGTGGGTAACTCTGCCCAAAAGACGTTCACGCTACCCGTGGTGCAAGGCTCGATTTCCACGGATGTCATTGCCTCAACGGGACGATTCAAGTTCTCCTTCGGTCGCGATGGCACTCACGATACGATCAAAATGAGCCTGATTCTTAACAAGGACGATTTGGGCGCAAAGAACATTCGCACGAAAGCGGACCTGAAAGGTATTCCCGTTGGAATTCTGATCGGCGGCGTGGTTCTGCCTCCGGGCGTTCAATTGTTTACGAGTACGGATACGAACACAGCCACCAGCACTGATACGTCGACGTCGACTTCGACGTCCACATCCACGACCACGCCACTAAATATTTTCGATGCGAAAGGCACGGTGTCCTTTCCTCTGCCTCTCACGCAAGGCGGGACTTTGCCGCGGGCCAAGAATCAGCCAACCTACAAAATTGCGCTGGATCCAAAAACGGGCATCTTGAACTTCACCTTTACGGGTGTCAGCCTGATTAAAGGGCTGGGCGGTGATTTCCGCAATTTCAGGAACGTCATCCCTGTGGAAGTTGTTTTGGGCGCGGCTACCGGAACGGCGGGGAATTCCATTACTGGAACCTCGACCGGCACAGGGGTAACGACAGGTGTCGCTTTAGTTACATACGACAAGGTTTCGTTGGTACAGTTCGACTATCGGCGCTCATCGACCGTTGGAAGTGGTACCACCAACAAGCGCGACATTTCCAACCCCGGTGGTCAGTTCCTGATTACGAAAGTGACGGGCACGGAAGTTAAGGGCAGCGGTGACTTCGATGTCATCACGATGCAGCTGTCGGGTTTCCTGCGTCTGCCGGGTGGCAAGCCGCTATCCCCTGTTGCCACCGATGTGGTTTCGATTGTTGTGGGCGGCACGAAGAATAGCTGCATTGGTTCGTTCCCCGCGTCAAGCTTGGAGACCAAGGGTAATATCCTGACCTTCACCAATACAGACGCAACCGTTCCGCTCCGAACGTTGACGATCGACAACAGGAAGGGCACGATCCTGATCACGACAAATACGGTTGATGCGTTCCGCATCTTCAATGAGGATTCGCTGCTTTCAGGAGAGCCGCACAAGTTGCCGGTGCTATTGACGTTCTCCAGTCCAGATGGCACTTCGGTATCACTGGACGCCGTCTCCAGCGTAGTGGTGTACCGCAAGGGTGTGAAATTGCAGAACAGGTAGTCGGATCGAATTTAACGATGGGCAAAAACCGGGCGCAGATTGTCGGGAATCACGTACTTCAGCGCTGTGAGTCTCAGATAAATCGGCGCGGGAAAGTGTGAACGGCGCGGATTGATTCTCAAAATATATGGCGTTATGAATCGCGTGACGGTGCCGCAGCCGGAATAGAATCAGATTGTA
>JBBRPR010000049.1:0-71230 GCA_038227875.1 Planctomycetota bacterium | reverse complement strand
TTACGGGGCGTAGCTCAGCTTGGCTAGAGCGCCTGGTTTGGGACCAGGAGGTCGCAGGTTCGAATCCTGTCGCCCCGATATTTCTGAAGGTCTAAATTGCGCTCCACCCCTGCACGTTTAGCGGAGCTTGCCAAATTGGTAGCTATCTGATCGAAAACGCTGATGGCGTGCACCATCAGCCGTTTCTATCCTGCTCAATCCAGCGCGCCCATGACTGTTCTTCCGGCTCCATGCCCGTCGCGTGTTCCCGTTGCACGCGGCGGTCGTCCTCTCCAAAAAGCCGTAACGTGCGCCGATCGCCGCGCGCCCTCGCCTGGCTTCGCAATTGCGAAACGTTAGGTCCATGATGATTATCCCGGGTCGGCAGCCAGTTGACATGATAGTAAACACTAACGAACCAGCGGGGCCGGCCGCTCACGTTCTGCGTCCCGGAATGCCATACGCCGTTGTGGGTGAAGATGACATCACCAGGCTCTGGACGCACGAGAATCTCTTCCGGATGCGGATGGGCTCGCTTCTCGTGAGGAATCTCCATTCGCCGCAGATGGGAACCGGGAATGACGCGAAAGGGGCCATAGTCGTCGTTCAATCCATGCGGGTAGGTGATGCAGTTGACTGCAAATGGATGAAGATAAACGCCTTCCGCAGGCGGAAAAATGGCGTTCATGTCGCGATGCCAGTACACGGGAAGCAAGCGCCGCTCCAACGCCCGGGATGCGTCTTGACGAAAGTGGATACTATCCAGCTGCACCCGGGGCCCCATGACCAATTCTGCGAAATCGAGCAGCGTCGCGTCGGCGATGGCGGGTAGAAAGAGTTCTGGTGCCTGCTCCAGTAGATTCGTTATATCGCCGGGATCATTTCCAAGAATCCGTGCACGATTGCTGAGTACGGGAAACGCCGCAACCCATTCGTCCAGGCGCTCGCGCGAATGGATCGACTTGAACACTGTATATCCGTCGCGACGGTACGTCTCCAGCCGTTCGTTCATCGACGGTAATGACTGTCGTGTTGAATCCGACGGGATTTGAGACTGCACCTCTGACTCCGTTGCGGCATTCATCGCGTTATCCTCCCCATGCGAATATGAATGTACTGAACTTACCCAAAACAAGTGTCGCGTGTCTTTGGCTGAGGCAATCATTGATTTATCCATTTTGATCATTAAAAGTCCATGGATCGGGTATAATCGCCAGCGAATCTTGTCGTTACACGGACGAAAGAGGTTCAAAAAAGGTGTCGCGAATGTCCGAGGAGCAAGCTGCAGCGCTGATGCGCCGAACTTCGCCGTATTTGCGGATTGCGCACGTATTCAGTCCGGAGCCCGACTGGCAGCTCAATCCACGCATCATCTTCGATCACCTGCTGCTCTACACAAAACAGGGCCATGGCTGGATCGGCATAGGAAAGAAGCGTTACCGCCAGGAACCCGGGACACTGTTTCTAATTCGTCCCCGCGTGTTGCATTGGCAGAAGCCCGAGCGTGGCATCCGCATGGTCATGCTCAATATTCACTTCGATTTCGTCGAACAAGAGGACAGTGCGGAGACCCGTTTCTGCAGTGGAGGACCGCGGGAAACGCTGGCGCATCCGTCCAAATTTCGCCCGGACCCAACGCATACGTCTCCGTTTGATTTACCCGAACGCATCATCGATTTTGTTCGCGCGGACTATGAACAGAAATTCTTTGAGGTTGCAAAGTGGGCCACCCTTGAAGGCCTGCCCAGCCGGCTGCGGGCCAAGGCAGCGATGCTCACTTTATTGGCGAGTCTGTATCATGCACAGAAATTTGCCGCGCGTACTCCATCTTCGGAGCACCAGGTTCGCCAACTGGATGCCGCAATGAAATACCTGATGGATCATCTGGCCGACCCGATTGGCCTGGATGACCTCGCGCGCTGCTCCCGGATGAGCCGCCCGCACTTTTCACGACTCTTTCGGCAGTATTACGACATCCCGCCGATGAAATACTTCAGTCGCTTGCGGATCGAGCAGGCCAAACATTACCTTTCAGAAGGCATTCCGATCAAAGCGATCGCGGAGAATCTTGGCTATGCCAACGTGCATCATTTCACGCGCCTGTTTAAGCGCGTGACTGGACTACCTCCAGCAACTTATCGGGCGACGCGAATCTAAAGACTGGCTAGCGAGTAACCGTTCCGGAACGATCCAAAGCGAGGCTGTTATTGATAGAGTAGCTCCCCGGCGCGCATAGCCGGCTCTCCGAATGAAAATCGAAATTCCACGTCGCATCATGAATTCAATCCTTTCAGCGAATGAGTGGCGCGTTGAATTGACGGATGTCATTTCAAGACAATCGTCCACTCGACATAAATAGGCGCAAAAATTCTGTTCAATCGATTTGGAATCCTGCAGCATTTAAATTCGAATTCCTACAAGCATTAACGATTTTTGCAGGTCGCTGCACGAGGATACGACGTATGGTACGACTAATTACAATAATCAATTGCGTGCTGTTTTCGCTTGTTCTCGCCGCGCAAGAAGCCCCGTCGAAGACGGCGGAATTCGGCGAGGAAGTAAATCACGTCTCGCTAAGTCTCGCGTTGCCAGATCGCGCGGATGAAGGCCGTTGGGTGTTCGATATCACCTCGAAGAATTCCGACACCAAGAAGAATCGAAATATGATGCTCGCCGACAGGCCGCAAGGCTGGAGCTGGGAGGTTGAAGAAACCGGCAGCAGCAATCCCAAAAAATTCTCTGGCAGGCTCTCGTCGCGCCCATCACCGATGAACGCCAAGTATGTGTACCTCGCGCCAGGCGAGAGTAAGACCTTTCGCGTCTCCATTCAAACCACCGAGGGTGAGCCGCTGCCATTCTACGAAATACCTCCGGGAACGTACCGCGTCCGATTATTGTGTCTGCAGGCCGTGGAGGGCGAGACGCAGATGAAAAATGTGTACTCCAACTGGAAGGAATTCAAGCTCGAAGCCGAAGGCTCCGGCACGGATGCTCCGCACCGCGAATTTCCACATATCTCTGCGGGCCTTGGCGGAAAACTCAGCGTGCCTGACAAGCCCACCGGTCCGCTCGCGTTCAATGTTTCGCTGCGCAATTTCGCCAACGTCACTTTTGAAGTTATGATGCAGGCAATGACCGGCTTCAGCCTGGAATTCCGCCCCGTCGGCGACGACAAGACGGTCTATCGCGCGGTCGCCGACTACGAACGCCCGGACGATAAAACCCCGGCTGCGGCTCTCGCCCATACGTCCAAACCGTTCGCGAATAACCTTCGCGCCTCGCTTGAAGCCGTTCACATCGAACCGAAAGGAACGCGCGCATTCAAAATCGAGGTCCTGACTCCATGGAACGCCGGTCCCTTGAAAGGCAAATGGACACTCACCAAAAAAGTCGACAAGGCATCCGAAGTCATCAACGCCTTGCCGCCGGGGCACTACCGCGTTCGCGCCTTCTTCGATCCCGCCTCCACGCTGGATTCCATTGTCTCGATCATGCCGCTGGGCGACAGTGTCTGGCGCGGCATGGCCGTCACCAACGAAATTGAAGTCGACCTACCGATGAAATCCGGCAAGCCGGCCGGTAAATAGCGAAGTCAACTCGTTTCGAATGAAGAGGCGCAAGTCGCCTCCTACCCCAAATCCGCACTCGAACTTCAAGTCAATCTGTTCGACGAGTTCGCGCGTCGCGGTTACTTCACGGGCTCGGGCTTGATGTTCTCGACCGTTTTGGCGAAGTTCTCCAGCTGGCTGAAATCGTTGCTCCAGGTGGTGTACATCAATCCGGTCACGCCCTTCACCGACGCGGCTTCTTTCACCCATGGAACCACATTTTCAACCGGCGCGTCGTAGAAGCCGCACAGAATCTGCTTGTGGCCCCGATCGGCGAAGAATTTCAAGGCGCTTAAGCGGTCGCCGGGCTGCGTGAAGTCTGAGCCGTGCCAGTTCAGGATGATCACGTCCTTGTCCAAGCCTTCCCAACTTCCGTACCACGGACCGTCGCCCTTGACGAAAAAGTACGTTCCCTTTTTGGGCGCGTTGTGAAAAGGATCGAACATATCTGACCAGACATAAATTGGCTTGCCCGGCGCTTCCTTGCGCACGGCGGCGATGCAGCGCTTGATATTCTCCGCGAGTAATTTCGACATCGGAAGATTGGCCTTGCAGCACGAATCGTCCCAGCCCATGTGGCGGATTTCATCATGCGGGATCACGTACCCATCCGGCTCCAACAGCGTGTGCATCTTCTGCAGATTTTCCTGCGCGAGATCCCAGATCTTGGGCTCGTTGAAACAGGGAATGCTTCCGGCGCCAAACGTAGTAATCGAATGGCAGTAGCTGGCGCGGACCGTCTGACCTTCGGCAATTCTGCTGCCGGCCGGAATCGTAATCTCCGGAACTTTGTGCCAGGGCCGGTAGATTCCGGAGATGTCTACATTGCCAAGCTGTGGATCGACGGCGTTGGCGAAGTCCTTGTTTTCCTCGAACACAGTCTTGCCGTCGACGCTGGTGATTTTCAGCGGCGCTCCCGGGCGGCGAATCAGGTTCATGAATCCAGCCGGTTCAATCTTCAGGTCGTCGAACCAGAGCTTGCCGCCGGATGGTCCATAATTTCCAAAGCTGATGGCAATTTCGTTGAGGTCCATGGTGTTGAACACGATGCTCAGCGGCGTCCAATCCTGTGTTTCCTGTACGTGGTTGTCGTCTGAGAAGAGCTGCCGCGTATTGTCGACGCTGCTGATGCTTACAAAGTAGTTTGAGGTCGGCTTGAGATCCTGAGTCTTCACTTTCATGGTCAGATGGTAGTAACGAAAGGGCTTGACCTTGATGTGCTGGCGCATCGAGTTGTGCCCTTCGATGCGCACCGACTGCTTGCCTTCGGACTTCACGTCGGTATCGAGAAAATAGCGCTCGTAAAGAAACGGCGCGTTCCAGCCCGCCGGATGGTTGGGACGGCCCGTCTCTTCAAAGTTCCCGTTGACCACTTTGCAGTCGTCATCAATCGGAATCAGCTTTCCGCCGCGGGCCACAAAGGGCGCGTCCACCACCGGCATACCTTCGGCCAGATTGGTATCGTTGCTCAACATGTCGGTGCCAAACGCCATGACCGTGATCAGGACTTTGAGTTTCAGTTCCCGGCAACGCTCACGGATTTTCTTGAGGTTCGCCGCATAGGCAACCTGATCGACTTCCTTCCACCGATAGAATTTGCAGTCCGTCAGAAAGATGCCGGTGTACTTTGCTTTCGCGAGTTGGTCGAGCAGCGCCATCGTGCTCTCGACCACTTTCGGGTTCGCGAAATTGTTTGAGATGTAGACCAGTCGCTCGGGCACGATTTCAGGCTGTTCGCTCGCGCTGCACGCA
The DNA here is from genome assembly GCA_038227875.1 of Planctomycetota bacterium. Lineage (GTDB taxonomy): Bacteria > Planctomycetota > SZUA-567 > H5-PLA8 > H5-PLA8 > JBBRPR01. The sequence goes on along the minus strand of JBBRPR010000049.1, from coordinate 65,891 downwards.
GGCCCCAGCACCGCAAGGCCGATCAGGCAAAGGCACAACAAGGTGGTCTTCCACGTGGGATTGCGCATTTTTTTCATCTCCAAGTCGTTAAGTCTGGAAGTGCTTCACATCCTACTTGGGTTTACACCCGAATTACATTGATTCGCATGGCCAAAATGCGTACAAGACAGGGTACTTTTGCGTCAACACAAAAATAGTGCCCAGTGAGCTGCCATGAAACCCGTCCGGCGAATTTTCGTCTGTGTGATGAACAGCGGAGCCTACGGCCGCGAGGCGGCCATGGGCGTCTGGGACTACGTGCGGGAACACGGCAACTGGGAGATCCAGTTCGACGGAGCCAGCAACCATCCGGAGAGCCGCGCGCGCATTCGCCGCATCCTCCGGGAATGGAAGGCCGACGGCATCCTCGGGCAAATTCTGCACCGCGATTTGATGCGGATGATTGCGCGACTGAAAATACCGGCCGTCAGCATCAGCAATTCCATCACGACCGCGCTGCCGTCGGTGCGCATCGACAACGACAACGTGGGCCGCATGGCCGCTCAGTATTTCATCGGCCGGGGCCTGCGAAATTTCGCATTCTTCGGGCGCAAAGAATTTTATCATGCCGGCGAGCGCAGCCGCGGCTTTGTCGCCGAACTGGCCCGCGCCGGGTTCGCCTGCCAGACGCTCTTTGTGGGCAAGAAGGAGACCTGCAAAGATCGCTCAATCACCGCGTGGCTGAAGGCGCTGCCGAGGCCGATCGGGCTGTTGTGCCACGATGTCTACGACGGACGCGACCTGATCGATGCCTGCCGCATATTGCGCCTGCGCGTCCCGGACGATCTGGCGGTCCTGGCGGGCGACAACGATGAGATTGAATGCAATATGTGTACGCCGCCGTTGTCGGGAGTCGTCGTTCCGTTCCGGCAGATTGGCTACCGGGCCGCGCTGCTGATGGACGGTCTGCTCGCTGGTTCTCCCGCGCCCATTGTTCCTGAAATGATCAAGCCTTCTCTCGTGGCCACGCGCCAGTCGACCGACACGCTCGGCGTGGCCGACCCGGATCTCGCGGCAACGATTCGTTATATTCATTCAAAGGCTTGCGATGGGATCACCGTCCACGATGTCGTTGCTCACGCCTGTGAATCCAGACGTTCCTTGGAGCGACGCTTCATGCGCGAACTCGGCCGGACGCCGCGTGCCGAGATCCTGCGCACGCGGCTGGAGAAGGCGAAAGCGCTGCTGTGCGAATCGACTTTGAAAATCGCCGACATCTCCCGCGCCAGCGGCTATGGGAAATACGTACGATTTGCGCGAGTCTTCAAACACTATACGGGGCAGACGCCCTCAGAATTTCGCGAACAGGCGTCGCAAAAATAATTCCGCCCGTGGCGCTTTAACGGCGAAGATTGCATTGCTCCAAAGACTGGACACCTGACCGTCCGTCATTTTTCCCGCCAAAATGTTTTTCCATTCAAATTTCTTTCAAACGTCTTCTGCGATCATTTTTTTTGAATTTCCGACTGCTTCCGCGCTCAACGTTGCAGCAAAGCCGGGCTTCCCGCGACTCCTCACAGCCGTAACGCAAGCACCGAACTTCAACCCGGAGAGGAAACAAATATGCGCGTGCGAAATTTTTCTACGCTGATTCTCAGTCTTCTGTTCGCGCTGCTGCAGGTCTCCGTGCACGCGGCCGATAACCCCGACGCCAGCGGCCCCGTCACGGTGGAACTCAATGACAAAACGCTGCTCAGCGGAATTCTCATCGACAGCAGCGACCAGAAATTGGTGCTGCGAACCCGCGACGGCGAAAAAAATGTGGAACGCAAAAATATCCACAGCATCAAACCTGGTCTTGTGCCCGGCAAAGCGGACGGCGATGACGACTTGCGCATCGACAAAGCTGCCAAACAAGCTGCCGTCGACGACATACCCGATGCGCCCGTCAAAAAGCCCGCGCCGAAAATTGAAAAGAAGGACGGCGAGTCGGCGAATGAGAAACTACGTAACGCTTTGAAGAACGGACCGAATGGCCCTGCACTTCAGAACAAGGACCAGCCACCGCCCGCGCCCGCCGCCACACCCAAGACCGGCGATCGCACTGCGCCGGAGAAACAATGGGAACGTGGGTTCGCACAGATCGAAGCCGGAGACTACAAAGCCGCCGCGCAGTTCTTCCGCGCGTCGATCAATTCCGGCAACAGCGACGAAATGAACAAAGCCGAAGCGCAAGCCCGACAGAAATTCAGCCGGCCGCTGGCTGACGTACTGGTGATGTGTTACGCCACTGTCAAATGTCCTGATTGTAACGGCGACGGCGTACTGCAATGCACCGACTGCAATGGCACCGGCTACCTTTTAAAGAACATGAACGCGCCTGCGCCTTCGGCGAGCGTCGCGGGAGCTAAGAACGTTCAGACCGGATCGTCCTCGCGCGCCCGCGTTGCGCTCTGCCAGAAATGCCACGGCAATGGATTCGATGTCTGCATGCACTGCATGGGCACGGGCATCGGATTCACCGAGCCTTCCGGGTACGAACGCGACGCGTACACGGCCTATTTCACGAAGATGGCGGCTGAAGCGCTCGGCAGCAGCGAGACCAATTACGGAGACACCGCGCGGGAGGGCATGCCCACCACGATCGGCGGCAACGACCGGACCGAAACGAACATGGACGGTACCATCAAACAGGTCTGGTTGCGTGACTCCGCGGATCGCGCGAAGTCCGACATCATCCGTCTCTGGCGCGCCGAAGGCTTCTACCGCCTGTCCCTCAAAGCCGATCCCGGCCTGATGATTCGCTCCACCCGGGACCTCAACCAGGAATTGATCAAGATCAAGATTCGCCGCCAGAATCTCTACGGCGAACTTTCCGAACGGCTGCGCTTCAAGGATTTCAAGGGCGACGAATAGACACATTTCTCCAGGAGCTTAAAAACCATGCTGACAACTTCACTGCGGGCGGCGCTGCTTGGCGTCCTCGCGCTGACTCTTCCCGCTGCATTTGCCTGCGGCAACGGGCTGCCGCCCACGCCGGTCTTAACCAACGTTGGCGTCCCCGTCGCACAGAATGTTGCGCGCAGCACGCCCACCGGACCATACACTACCGCCAGCCAGTCGAATGGCGCGGTGAAAACGGTTACACCGGGCGCGCTGAATACCAGTAGCTCTTCATACGCCTATCAGGCCACTGCCGACACCAACAGCTGCACCTGCGGCGGGTTGGCGCCGACGGACGTGAAGTGGCAGTACTCCGATGAAGAAGTGTGCAAACTGGCGCTGCAGCGCAAACAGTCGTACGCTGAATTTTTCTGCGACGAGCACACGGCGCGGCTGGCCGGCGAAGGCGCCAAGGCGATTGAAGAATTCAAGAAGGCCAACTCCGGCGTGCCGCCACCGATCACGCTGTTCGAATACTCGCTGACGCAAAACCAATTCACGCTCGCCGGCATCGAACTGCTGCTCAAGGTTCCTGAAATCAAGGAGAACGCCGCGGTCTTCAAGAAGTACGATGCGACGTCGCCGATGCTGATCGTCTGCGCTCCCGACGGCCAGCGGCTGGCGACGTTTACCGGCAACGATTGTAACGCGATCAAGGTCGTGGAGTTTTTGAACAGCGAATTCGACCGCAAGATGGCCGCGTGGCTGCAGACGTCGCGCAACGCCGACGATCTCGCCGAGTGGAAGAAGACGCAGGACGCGCGCCGCAAAGCCGCCGGCGCCATTTCACCGGTGCTGGACGCCCGCCTGCCCAACGCATACCGCTTTGGGACGAAAATGATCACCGGCGGTTTCCCGTCCGATGACGCCGCATTCCAGGCGCTCCACGACTTGGGCGTGAAGACCATCATTCGCGTCGACGGCGAACCGCCGCCGACGGAGCGCGCCGACAAGCTGGGTATGCGCTATCTTCACGTCCCGGTGTCGTACGCAGGAATTCCTCACGACAAGGCGATGCAACTGGCCAGGATCATCCGCGATCAGCCGGGGCCGATCTACATTCACTGCAGTTGCGGCAAGCACCGCTCGCCCAGCGCGGCGGGCGTGGTGGAAGTGATTCTCGGCGAGATGACACCGCAACAGGCCGTCGCCGCGATGTGGGTCGCCGGCGCATCCACCGACTACACCGGGCTCTACGCCTCCGCCGAGAATGAATCCAAGCAGACTTCCGCTGCGCTCGACGCCGTCACCGTTGAACTCACCGCCTTCGCCAGCACCTCACCGATGACCCTGGCCATGAGCGACATCGACAAGGTCTGGCGCGGAGTCGAAGAAGTTCAACGCAACGGCTGGAAACTTCCCGTCGACGGCAAGTCCGAGGACCTGGAACGCCACCTCAATCACGTCATCGACCGATTTCTCGAAGCCGATACGTGGGAGCAGATGAAGCAGGCGCCGAAATCGGCGGACCTGATCGCCGACGCTCAGACCAATGTCGCGCAGTTGCTAAAAGGCTGGCGAAGCGGCCACACCACCGCCGCGGAATTGCAGCAGCTCAACACTTCGCTGCTGCGCGTGCAGCAGTCGTGTTACAACTGCCACACCGAATATCGCAACGCGCTGGCACCTAAAAAGAAATGAATGACAAGAGCGATCACTCAGTAGAACTCCGAAATGCGGACAAAGAGCGAGTCGCGATCGACCATTTCGTCCGGAAACAGGCTCTGAAATAGATTACAGAGCAACCGCACGTAGGATTGCCCGCCAATGCGGCTTCGGAGACGAGGAGCCTGCGAACCGCCTTTCTCCGAACCCTTGGCTATTGCGCCCAGTGAATACCGCGAACCTTTTGCGGCATCGTTTTAATTTTCGGAGTACACTGGCAGACCATCGACGATTTTGCAGAATCAGAAACCACGAAAAGGAACCGGCCATCTCGAACATTCATGCGTGGATTCTTTGTATCTGTATTGTAAAAGCTGTGACTGCGACGCTGACGTTCGCGGCTTCACCGGAGGGGGTTGCAGCCATTAAAGATTTAAAAATCGATGCCGGTACGATCACCCAGGTGGAGCACGAAACCTCCACATCCGTAACGACGCCAGATGGACGCACGCACACCAACTTGCAGCCGCGGACGATCGTCAAGATCGTGCTCAATCCGGCCAAGGGTTCCAACATCAACGTGGAAATCTGGCTGCCGGACGCAGGCAAATGGAATTCAAAATTCCTCGGCTTGGGTAATGGGGGCGCCGCCGGACACATCAATTCCATGGGACTGGCGGGACCGCATGGGGCGGGCTACGCGGTTGCGACGACAGACCTCGGCACCGCGCCGAATGCCAATTCCGGCTGCGGAAACAAGGAAGTCTGGAAGGATTTTGGATTTCGCGCCACCCACCTGATGACCGTAGCCGCGAAGCAAGTCGTCAAGGCGTACTACGGCAAGGATCCGGTTCTTTCGTATTTCGATGGTTCATCCACAGGTGGCCAGCAGGCGCTGCAGGAAGCGCAACGCTATCCCGAGGATTACGACGGCATCGCTGCCGGCGTGCCGGCGCACTGCCGCACACCGCTTCACGCTTATTTTCTGTGGAACGATCAGATCCTCAATAAATGCCCGTTCACCGAATCGCAGCAGAACGCCGTCATCGCCGCCGGCAATGCGTACATGGCCGATCGTGAGGTTCCGGCGACAGCGGGAAAACTCGTCTCCGATCCGCGCTGCGACAGCAAGGACATCGAAGGGGTCATCGCGCTTGCGTTGAAGAAAGATCCGACGCTGACTCCCGCGCACGCGGACGCGCTCCGCAAACTTTTCGGCGGCCCGAAACATGCCATCACCGGCGAACACATTTTCTGCGGAATGCCGTTTGGCAGCACATTCGGAATTGCCCGCGGCAATCTGTATCTTTTCCACTGGGTATTTGGCGAGCATAAGAATCTGGGCGAGATCGATTTTGGAAAAGACATCGACACGTATACCGCCGAGCTCGGCCCGTACCTCAACGCAGAAAATCCGGACTTAACCGCCTTCGAAAAGCGCGGCGGAAAACTGGTCATGATTTCCGGCTCCGCCGATTCGTGCGTGCCTTATCACGCCACGCTGGATTATTACGAACGCGTGATCGAACACTTCGGAAGTCTCGCGAAGGTTCAGTCGTTCATGAAATTTTACGTCATCCCCGGCATGAGCCACGGGCCGGGACCCGGAATCAATAATCTTCCCGGCACGCTCGACCTGGTCGTCAAGTGGCGCGAGCACGGTGTTGCTCCCGGGCAGATTCAAGGCCGACGCATCATCGAAGGCAAGACGGAGATGGATATCCCCATCTATCCGTATCCGACAAAGACGGCCTGGGATGCCGAAGCCACGAGCTACAAGCCGGTCGATGGCCCGCGCGGAAAAGTTGAACGCATTGCGGAGCGCTTCCGGCCGGCTGCGGCGGAGTAGCTTGCGCACTTCCGATGGACCGTGGAAACGGTCCATCGGAAGCGCCATACTTTCCGGATCACTTACGTGTACCGCCATCGCCTTAGCCCTGCAACTTCTCCAACGCCACCATGAACTCCGTCCAGCCTTCGAAAATCGGTCCTTCCAGATGGGTCGGCAGGCCTTCGTGCGTCAGCGTCAATTCGCAGCCGCCGGTGCTCAGCGCGGTGAAATCGATCGTCACCTTCGTGGTTTCCGACCAACCGCATGGGCACATCAGCGTGAACGCCAGACGGCTATACCGGTTGATTTCGAGGTACTCGCCGTAGTGATCGCTCTCCCGGGATTCCTTTCCGTCCTTGCCAGCGCGGTGCGCCACGAACAGGAATTTGCCGCCGACGCGCGGATCGATTTCGGCGCGGACGACATGCTGCCCGCCGTGTGCGCCTTCGTGATGGTTGAACAGGAATTTCCGCGCCTTCTCCGGGTCCAGCCACGCGTTGAAGACGCGTTCCTGCGACGCTTTGAAAGTGCGGTGCACCGTGACGGTGACTGTGGTGGGCGCTGCGTTTTTCATGATTCTCCTCCCCTTTCGAGTCTTCAAAGAGACTCTGGTTCGTGTGCCTTACAGTGATTGTTTGGGCGATGATTTTTGAGACTGCTGCGCGTCTTCGTCGTCGAGCAGTTGTTCCAGCGCATCCAGGCGCTGGTTCCAGAATTTCTCGTAGTACGCCAGCCAGCGTTCGGCTTCCTTCATGGGCATGGCGTTGGTCCTGACGTATTGAAAGCTGCCGCGCTTTTCGCGGCGGACGAGTCCCGCGCGTTCGAGCACTTTGAGGTGCTTGGAGACGGCCGCCAGCGACACGTTGTAAGGCTCAGCGATCGCGGTAACGGTCTTCTCCTCCGCGCAAACATCCCGCAGGATGGAGCGCCGGGTGGAATCGGAAAGCGCATGAAAGACTGTGTCCAGCCGCGCCTCTTCAGTTCTGAATCGTTTAACCATATGGTTGAATACTACTCCGGCCCTTTCCGGAGTCAACCATTTGGTTGAATGTTTTTCAGAATTTTTTCGAACGTCAATACCGCTCGAAAAAGTGCAGTTACTTGAACTTGCCGCCGATCTTCGCCTTCGACGTCAGCCTGGCGCTGGCCGTGCAGCCGTAGGATACACCGTCCAGCGTGATCGTGATGGCGAACTGCAGCGGCGCGCCTGTCTGTGCGATAGTGGGATCGACGCCGGCCGCGGCCCACAGGCCCGACCACGTGCCCTTCTGCAGTTTCGTTTTGAAGGCGACATCTCCGCCAGCGAATTTGCCCTTCACGGTTTTACCATTCAGTTTGTAAGGCTTGAGCGTCAGCGCGAAGTTGCCGGACGGGCCGGTACCTGAACCGCGTGCGTTGAGCGTAAATGTCGCCATCGCGCCGCTCACGTTCAACACCACGCTCTTACCAGTCGGCGTCAACGGCGAGGCCAGATTATTGATCACGCCCGAGAATGCAATGGAGTCCGCGCTACCGCTGCTGTACTTCATTGCGCCGGAAAGTTTCTGCACGGTCATCGGCTGCGGAATCGGATCGCCGCCGCCTCCTGTTCCACCTGTTCCCCCTGTTCCTCCCGTGCCTCCGGTTCCTCCTGTACCCCCGGTACCACCCGTGCTATCGGCCGGCGTAATCGTAAAAGCGCTCGCCGCGGATGTTCCCCCGCCTGGCGCCAGGTTCACCACAATTACCGACGCGCTGCCTGCGGCGGCGACATCGGCCGTGCTGATCAGCGCCGTCAGAGCCGTGCTCGAAACGAACGCCGTCGTCCGCGCGGAGCCATTCCACTGCACCACCGAGTTCGCCACGAAGCCCGTGCCGTTGATCGTCAGCGTAAAGCCCGCGGCACCCGCTTGAACGGTCGTGGGCGCAATACTGGTGACAGCCGGCACCGGATTCGGAATTATGGTGACTTGAAACGTCGTCGTCGACTTTCCGCCTTTGGAATCGTTCACCGTCAACGTCACCGTGTAGATGCCCGTCGCGGTATAGAGGTGGGAGGTGCTGCTGCCGCTGCCGGTGGAGAGGTCGCCGAAATCCCAGGAGTACGTCAGCGCGAGCGGATCTTCCGTCGTCGCCGCGGCGTTGAAGATCACCGGCGAACCGACGGCTTGCGTGGACGGCACGGCGACGGCGGAGGAAATCGCCGGCGGCGGACGGAGCGCGAAATCCAGCGCGATCGTCGGTGTGATCGTCAGGTCGACGTAGTGGCCGCCAGGCAGCGCGGTCTGAAGCGTCACCAGCCCGTTCTCCATGTCGCTGGCCAGCACCAGATTTGAATTGGGCATCGGGTAGACGCCCCAATTGCCGGTGAACTCCGTCGACTGATTCGAGGTGTGGTAATGCCCGACCAGCGCCGGATGCGTGGGGTCGGTAATGTCGAACACTTTCAGGCCGGCCCAGTACCACGACACGTACAGCAGGTTTCCATGGACCACCGGAATGTGGCAGCAGCAATCGCCGAAGCCCAGCGCGTTGGCGTTGAGCGTAGCGACTTTCACGGCGTTCTGCGGGTTGTGGATGTCCCAGATCGTGACGTCCCCGACCGCGCCTTCCCACGGATACGGTTCGCGCGCGGATATGCCGTACATGCCATCGTCGGTCACGTTGACCGTGTGCGTGCAGTAGCCCGAGCCCCACGATCCCAGCCACGTCGCGGAATTCTCGATGTCGGAGACATCCCACACTTCCGATTCCTTGAACACTGTGGACGGCGAGGCGGCTTCTTCGACTTTCAGCGGATTGACCGCGATGAACAATCGCCCATTCTTCACGTTGATCTGATGGACGCGGATGCCCGTCGGATCGGCGTGGGCAACAATCGTGCGGACCAGCCGTGGCGTCGCCGGCGTGGACACATCGTAGACCCAGATCGTCGTGGTCCGGTTGTCGGCGATGTAGAGATACTTGCCGTCGAGAAACAGCGTGTGCACGAAATCCGAAGCGCCGTATGCAGCGCCGAACCGTTTGATCGTGACCGGATTCGCCGGATCGGTGCAGTCGACGATGCTTGTGCCCAGTCCCGCGTTGCTGCCGAAGTAGGCGATCTTGTTGCGGAGGATGACGTACTCATATTGGTAGCCGGAACCCGCGCTGGAATACCACGCCAGCGGCGAACACCCGCAGCCGCAGCCCCCCGCGCAGGTGGTCGGACAACCGTTCACACAGTTATGCGGATCGGGAAGCGTAAAGCCTGGCGGCGGTGGATCGCCCCACGTGGAGAGCGGCGTGGGGTTGGATGGATCGGTGATGTTCACGAGTTGGATCGGCGCGCCGGATTGATAGCCGCCGATCACGCCGACGTTGCCTTCGCCCCAGATGTCGCCGTACTGATACGTGTTGGTGCTGAAGCGTCCGAGTTGCTTAAGCGGATGGGCCGCGTTCACCACGCCCCACCCCGCCGGCGGTTCCACTGCGACGCGGTATTGAATCGGGCTCAGGCCGGCGCTGAAAGAAAAGTTGCCGCTGGCGTCGGTGGTTGTCGTCGGTTCTCCGGTATCGCGAACACCGTTTTCGTTCAAATCGAGATAGACCACGCAGCCGGCCACCGCCACTTCGCCACCATCTCGAGCGCCGTTGCTGTTGGCATCGTGGTAAATCGTACCGCTGATTTGCAACGCCCACGCGCTCTGGGCTGCGCCGAGCAACACCAGCAGCGCCAGGAATTTCGATATCATAAAACAGTCCTCGTCCATCGCTTAAGTCAGGGCTGAAAATGCGTTGAAATTTCGACGGTGCTGTAGCCTTGGTTGATAGCACCTATATTGTAACAATTACAAGAGTAGTCCATACAAAACTTGAGCAAGCCATCCTAAATTGTCATGACATACAATTAAGAACATGCACGTCGGGCATTATATGCGGCCGCTTAGGAGCAAGTAGTACATCGAGATTCAGTTGGCGGGTAGACGATTACACTTCTACCTATTTGGTCTTACGTCACGCCATTTGTTCCGCGACCACAATAATTCCGGAGAGTGACGAGCGGCTTCGCAAGAATACGAATTTCAATGTGTTGTTAATATCGCAAACCGCTTGTGACTCGGCACTTATTTTTTTGGCAACAACGGTCCACTGCTTGCACACATCTTATGCAGAAGTGGAGAAGAGGCGGCGCTCGGGTGCCGCGGGAAACTTAGAGCCTGAAGGCGAAAGAAAAGGTGAGTTATGCTAGCACGAAGCGCGATCCTTACCGCACTGTTCATTCTCATGACAGGTGCGATGGCATCAGACAAGCCCTCAGTTGAAGCGCGTCTGAAAATGGAAGGTCAGGCTTCAGGCCAGACCACGTGGTCGGCCGACGGATACGCAAACGGCGCAGTAGCACCCACCGTCAACGGCAACCCCGCAGTCGCGTTCAGACTCGCGCGCAACGTGGACGCCACCGAAACATACGTGCCTGAAAGAGCCGTGACCGTAAATGCTTCACGCGAGGAACATCCGGTGGCCAACGTGGGCTATCATCATGCTTCGGCAGCTCATCAGGCTTATCAATACGAGGCTCAGCCAGCGGCGGACTCGGGAAACAAGCCTTCAGTACAGTATCGCTTGGATCGAGAAGCTCAGCGCTAAAAGCGCAGGCCCAAGATCTTTCAGCGGCCTGCTAATTGGCGCAGATGTCGCAACAAATCAGGAGGGGCGCGTCCCAGCAGGGACGCGCCTTGCACTATTTAGCGACTACTTCAACATCGCCCTGCGCGACGTTCACGCCGTGCCGCTTCAACAGCGCGCTGAGTTTTTCGCAGGGCGTTGAAAAACCAATACCTGTGTTCGCCACCGCTTGAAAGCGATAGCGGATTTGGCCGTTTAACCCAACCAAATTACCATCCAGATTGAACAGCGGCCCACCAGAGTTTCCCGGATTGATTGCCGCGTCGGTCTGAATCACATTCTGGCACGGTCCCTGATAGCGATGCAGCGCACTGACGATGCCGAGGCTGAACGCCGGCGAGCTGTCGCATTCACCGAGCTTGAACGGGTCGCCCGCCGCCAGCACCCTCGTGCCCACCGCCACCTCAGAGCACGCCAGCCGCGCGAAAGTCAGGCCGCTGGCATGGCGCAGCTTCAGCAGCGCCAAGTCCGAGCGCGCGTCGATCTCCAACACGTCGGCCATATAATCGTGGCCGCCAACCTTGACGCGCCAGCTCGACTGGCTATCGGCGATGTGCGCGCACGTCAGCAGACAACCGTCCGCGCTGACGATTACGCCGCTGCCATCGCCGATCAACGCCACGCAGCCCTGCAGCCGTTCGATGAGTTGCTCGACCGCCTGCTTCCCCTGCACTGCCGGAGCACGAGCCGGAGGTCGTACGGTTACCGGGATGCCAAGCTGGGCTGAAATCGCATTACCGGTGGCAATAAAACCGATTCCGGAGTTGGGCTGGCCCCAGTCTTCGCTCGGATTGAAGTGCGTGACGATGCCGATCAAACGGCCGCTGGCATCCAGCACCGGGCCGCCATAGTTGCCCGCGTTGATCTTTACATCCGTCTGCAGCGCGCCGCCCAGACGGCCACGCGCGCTCACGATGCCGTGATCATAAGTGGCGCTGAACGCCGACGCGTTCAACCCAAGCGCACTCACGGCGCTTCCAATTCGAATTTCAGAGTCACCGCACAACGCCAGTGGCGTGCAACCACACGCGTTGGGCTTGGAAGGCATTTCGAGGCGCAACAATGCCACATCGGAGTTGACATCGACGGCCAGGGCCGTTGCGCGGCAGACGTGTCCGCAGCAACACTCCACGTCAACCTGCGATCCTTTGCTTAACGCCTGCCCCGGACAGCCGGCGCACGTCAGCGCCAGACCGGAGTTATCGATCAGCACGCCGGCCGTTGCAGCTCGACCGGATTCCGATCGGCGGACACGGATCAACGCTCTGCCCGCATCGCCCATGCGCACGCAACAAGTATTGGCCGCGGCGTCGTGAAGTGGTATTTCCGCCATTGCCAGCAGCTTTGCCTGGATGGACTGAATGGGAATGGCCGTGCCCAGACGCCGCGTGCGATCGAGACTCATGCTGAGCATGCCCAGCACGCGACCCTCTCCATCCAACAGCGCGCCGCCGGCCGAACCGGGATTGACCGCCGCGTCGGTTTCAAGCACCGCGCCGCAGTAGCAGCTCTCGTCACAGACATTTTCCACCGCGTAAGTGCCGGAGACCACGCCGGCGCTCAGCGCCATCTGCCCGTCTTTCACGGCATCGAATGAATTGGCCGCCGTGTAGGCGGTCTGCCCCACTGCTACGCGGGACGCGTCCGCCAGTTCCAGGCATGCGTAGGGCGTGGCCCGCTCCGGAAGTTGAAGCAGGCAAGATTCCGTCGACGCGTCTGTGGCCACAATTTTGGCCCGAGTCTGAAACCCGTTGCAGAACCGCACCGCCACCGTGCCGGATGACTCCGGTACGATGATCTGCGAGGTCAACACCAGGCCATTCGCGGAAATGACAATCCCCGATGCGCTGTGCCGGGCGTTCTCAATTTCGACGATACATTTTTGAACGCGCGCTTCATCCAGCGCCGCATGAGCATTCAGACTCCACGCGGCTGTCAGAGAAATTAACAGTACGGAAAAAAAGTACGTGCGGTGATTCATGCACCCAGCAATCTCAAACTCTGGGCCATCCCGCCGAGAACTCCTAAGCATAGTTTACGTATGGAGTAACAAGAATATATCAGCGCCGAAAATTCTGCCGGAACTCCCGCGCAACGGGCATTCTGCTCGCAATTCACCAGTGAGTGCTCACTTTGCCACTCTGAGATTTTATGCTCGGCAGAGTTGCAGCGCGTACCGGCCCGGCGCAATCAGATCGTCCGGATCGACTGCGTGCTTGATGGCGGCGCCCAGTTGCCAGAATGGCTTCGACGGATCGATGAGGTGTTGCATCGCATTCACCCCCAGCCGATACGGCAGGAAGCCTTCGCGCTGCCCGGCCTTGAAGAGCGCGTCGAAGCAGGCGTGGGCGCGCGCGGACTCTTCCGGGTTCTCCTTGTCGAAGAGCAGCGGAACGGTGCTGTCGAAGCAGCGGCTGGATAGGCTCGTCAGTGTGATCAACGGTTCCATACCATGCTCAACGCAAATGCGCTCAACCATGGCGACGTAACTGCGCACGCGCTCGGATTTCATCGGAACCAGCGGCGCGTACCAGAGCAACCCGCAGCCATCGCGTGCGGGATTCATGGGCTGCCCCGCCGCGGGCCGGCGACCGGATTTCCAATAGGCCAGCGGCAAGGCGATGTCGCTGGGCCGGCCGGACAAGTTCAGCAGCAGCGCTTCGATGCGTTCGAGCACGCCGGAAAGTCGCGAGTGGCGCAGCGGCGGAATCCACGCCGTCAACTTCTGCGCGAGGCGGACCTCGTTGAGCGTCAGAAAGACCAGGCGCCGCGCGAACGGGCGCAGCACATTTCGTATCGCCGCACGCGCCGCGCGCACAACTTGCGCCGTTCCATACAAAGCGCCCACGCCGGTCCACGCAGGGATCAGGTTGCGGGCAGCCAGTTCGTCGGCGACCGCCTGCGGCATCACTTGCCCCGGCGCGACACGGTTCGCCGGATAGGGCTCTGCCATCGAGAGCATGCGCCGCGCGTTCATCAGATTCACCGAGCCGGAGACGCCGCCGACCGCATTCAAAATACCGCGCACGGCGTCCACGGCCTGTTCCAGCTGCGCATCGTCCTTAACCGAGAAGAAGAACGTCTCGATGCGTTCCGGTACCGGCGCCAGCGCGAGTGTGACCTGCGTCACAATCCCGAAGTTTCCCTGTGCGAAAAGGCCGTCGAGATACGGACCGACGCCCCACTTGAACGCGCCATCGATCTGCGCGCCGCCGGCTTCCGTCAGCGCCGAGCGATAAATCTGCCCGTCCGGCAACACCGCTTCCAGCGCCATCACCGCCGCGAAATGATCGGCCGTCGGCGTCAATCCGTAGCCGCGTTCCATGGCGTTGCCCAGCAGGCTGGCGTCGGGGCCGGCTCCCGTCACCGGCACCATGAACGCAAGTGCGTGCGCGTCGAGGTACTCGGCAAGCATGCGCTGCGTCACACCCGGTTGCACGGTGACCAAGCCGGCGTCGGCGTCCATCGCGACGATGGCGTTCAGGCGCGAAAGATCGACGATCGCGCAGTCGTCGGTCACGGGATTGGCGCAGCCGTAGCCCCAATTGCGGCCGGTGCTGATCGGATAGAGCGGAACTTTATGCTTCGCCGCAATTTTCATCAGCGCGACTACGTCGGCGGTGTTTCGCGGCGTCAGCGCGAGGGGAATCGAGCGGGAAACTCCGGCGGTGTTCGTGCCGTAGATTCTTGCGGAATCGGCGCTGTCAATCACCCGGTCCTCGCCAAGTACAGCACGCCATTCATCGACGGCGGCTTCAACATTGGACGACACGCGGCGTTCGGTGGAAATCAACGTGCTCGTGGTCAATCTGAACCTCAAGGCGGTGTGGTGTGCGAACACGTGACTACGCGACATCGATGCCGAAGTAGCGGGCCTCTTCGTTGGCCATGGGCTTGTGGTTGCGCGCGAGGAAACTGGCGACGGCGATCTCTTCGGCTTGAGAGTAAGGGTAGGCGTGCAGGCGCCGCCCGTTCAGGTCGCGACCGCCGGTGCAGCCCGTTCCTTTCACGGCTGCTTCCACTTCCGCGAAATTCAATCGCAGCAGCACCGCCGGCGCACCTTGAACCCGGGAGCACGCGCGTTCCGGCCCGACCTGCTGAAAGCGCAGCAGGCGCTGGTAGTAACCGAGATGGCGCGGATTAACTTCGATCAACAGATCGCTCTGGCCCCGTACCAGACGCGCGAAGATGTAGCATTGGTTGAACATATGCAGCAGCAGGTCGCGCATTCCAGCGCAGGACTCGTCGATGGCCAGGCGCGTGACCTCGGCCAGCCGGCATTCCTGCGCGCGCAAGGTCGCGGCCTCCTCATGGTAGATTTCGTCGCACGGCAAGCCGGCGCTCGAGTCGAACACCAGTGAGATTGTCGCGCACTCTTTCCCATTCTCATCTTCGATCAACAACGTCATCGTCTGCATGCGCGCGTCATAGGGCGCCACGCACCAGCGCTCCTCGTGCGAAGCGAAACCGGCGCGCTGGTAGACGCGGTGCGCCAGCCGGTACGCCCGCTCGCGGGTCGCACGATCGGATGCGACGAGAATGCGGTAGCGCGACGCGTCACCCTTTTCCGCGATCGGCCAGCCCTCGCGGCCGGAGCGGCCCGACCACACATCGCGTTCGATCGCGCGGAGCGTCTGAGAGACCGCCGTCGACCGGCGTGCCCGCGGCGTCGTGACCACTCCGGTTTCGTCGTTTTGCGTCAGCATGTTCGAATTCTCCCTATCGACTTGGGGATGTCCTGGGCTTCCACGGAACTAATCTCGCCCGGCCTTCGTTCGCCCATTGTTTCTTTGAATTTGGGGAGAATTCATCGCGACGCGGCAACGACCGGCTCCGCCTGCTTGCGCTGTTGCCACCGGATCAGATCGGCCATGGCCGGCAGGGCGAGTCTGCGCACCAGTAACCCGACGCCGCCCCATAGCGTGATGAACCACGGCGGCACGCCCCCGAGCGGTGGATTGGTGTAGCTCCACTGGCGGCTCCAGACGCCGGAGTACTCAAACACCGCGCCCAGGAAAATCATGTACGCGACATACGCGATGTCTTCGCGATCGTGAAAGAGGATCAGGCCCGCCAGCAACAGTCCGCTCGTGACGCCGAGCAGCACCTGCGCGTCGGAGATGACACTGAACGCCGCCGAGAATAGGACGGCAATCACGCCGGCATGCAGGTACGAGCGACGCGGCTCCGGCCCGCGCACTGCGCGCAGGGTGTGAACAATGTAAAAGCCCCAGAGCAGCGGTTCATAAAATGGCAGACCGAGCACATCTGGATGTTCAAACGCAAAGATGCCGTGGCCGACGCTCAAGACATCCATCACCGTGAAGAACGCGCAGGCGACCGCGTAGAAAAAAAGCTCGGAGCGCTGCAGTTTCTGAAACGTCAGCAACCACCAGCACGGAAGCGCGGCCGCTTTGGCTGCGTTCGAGGGCACACACACGAGAATGGCCACGGTTCCGAGCACTTGCAGAACTGTGAAGACGTGACGGGGCACGCCAGATACAGCCATGGCTGAGCGCATGATTGAATTCCTATGGGTGTTGTTTTACTTCTCTGACTGTCCGGAATTTCCAGCAGTGCGATCCGGAACCCATTCACGGTCGACCAGCGGCCGGACCTGCAGTTCGGAGATCCGGATCGCGTCCCGCGTGGCAAATCCAAACCCACACTCTTTCATCTGCTCGAAAGCGCACTGGTCGTACAGAATCACGTTGTCCGCGGTCATGGGCGTCGACGTGCTCTTCTGAGCAGACTGAGAATGCGTCCACGGTGGCGGAGTCCAGTCAGGCACTTGGGAAACGACAGCGTGTTCGCGTCCCGCAGCGTCCTGAACCGAAATGGCCAGGCGGCAGCCTCTGCTTTCAACGCGAATCTGAATGCGGATTTTCAGCGGTCCCAGGGATTTTTGGAACGGAACCGCCTCCGTGGTGCAATTGAAACGGTTGGGCATGCAAAGACCCAGTTCCACATATCCCGTCTCCTCGCTGCCCAGGTATTCCAGTGTCCCACGCAATTCCTGAGAGGCCGAAATATTGTGCCCGACATAGCACCACGATCGTTTCTGCCCATCACCCGCTGCCGGCGTAAACTGGAGCGTCAGGCCATTCGGCGCCTTCACCGCTTTCCACACGCCCGCGGCTTGACCTGCGACGGTATGAAAATCGTCCGTCACCGGTTGCCACTGCGGAGTCGTCTCGCGAACCGGCGCCACCGCTTGAAGCGTGGTCAACGGAGGGGAAGGCTGAGGCGCTTTCGGCGCTGAAGACACCATCCACAAGGCCGCTCCCGCGGCAGCCGCAATGGTCACGCCGACAACCAGCAGCGCAGCCGATTTCGGTCCCGCGGCTTTGACCCCACGCGAAACCCGTTGCGACTTCAACGACGGACGCGCCATTCCACTCAAGACTTTTTCGCGCAGGCCCGGCGGTGCCGCCTGGCCGGAGCAGCAGATCTGGCTCAGCGTTTCCGCGCCGATGATCGGCAATGCCGCCGCGAATCCCGCCGTGGTCAAATCTCCGCGCAGACTTCGCAAGGTATTCTGGATATGGCGCGAGACCGTCTGCCGGGGCGTCGACAGTTCCTGAGCGATCTCGTCGTGCGAAAGTCCGCCGACAAAATGGAGCGTGACATATTGGCGCTCGAGTTCCGGCAGCCGGTGCAGCGCGTCCTGAAGTGCTGCGAGAACTTCGCTCTGCTCCATGCCTTCTGCTGGCGCGGACGGTTTCACCCGATCGGTGAGGGTTTCACTTTCCATTTTTCTCTTTTGCTCCAGCCGCTGGCCCTTGATCAGTTTCAGACCTTCGCGCGCGACAATGCGCAGAATCCAGCCTCGAGCGTTTCCGGGTTGAAAGGTGGATGCGGACTGCCAGATCCGGAGCAGCGCGTTCTGCAACGCTTCTTCCGACACGGCGCGATTGTGGGTCAGCGAATAGGCCAGATTGTACGCCGCGGTTTCGTAGCGCTGATAAAGCTCGGTGAACGCAGGTTGGCTCCGCTGCGTCGCAATCTCGTGCAGGAGGTCCGCGTCAGTCATGGAGCCTGTTCTCGGAGACGCCGTGAGGGTTTCAAATCGTACCATGAATTCGGAACCGCCACATTAAAGTTGAATTCGGCGAAAAGATGTCTGATTTTAACCACCCGGTAAATTTACCGGGTGGTATCCATCGCTTCCCACACAATTCAATCGAACCAAACGAAGTTTCGCCCATGAATTCTCAAGAGATCCAATTAAAATATTGCAAGTCATTAACCAGTATGATCTTAATCAATAAATTTCGACTTTGGATGCGGGTCCATTTTGTAGCAATGCTCAACATTCAGGCCGGGGGCCTGAATGTTCAACACACGGACGTCGGCATAAATTTATGCCGACGTATTCAGACCTTCGGGTCACGTGGCCCGAAGGTCCAAAATGTGAAATTCTGCATGCAACCCAATCTCCTGCGGGTCTCTTGGGCGGACCTTTTTTAGGGAGCAACCGCATGGAATTGTCATTAAGCTCCAAGCCCAACGTGAACGTCGTGGATGAACCGATGACAGCCAACGCGCCCGCCACCAATCCCAGCGAACAACTGCTTGCGCATTGGCAGGGCGTTTACCTTCTTTCACTGCGCATCACCGACGACGCGCACGCGGCGGAGGACATCGTTCAGGACGCCTACATCCGCGCGCTGCAGCGCCTGGACAAGGACCGTCTCGACAATCCCCGCACGTGGCTTTACTCCATCGCGGCCAATCTCGCCCGGAACTGGCTCCGGGATCGCAGCACGCACCGCCGTTTGGAGAAAACCATGGCCGCCGAGAAATCCGCTCTATCGTCAACACCCGCAACGCAACCCGACGATTCCGTCGTCGCGCTGAGACAGCATTTCAAGGGTCTGGAGGAAAAATACCGCACCGCCCTTTCCCTGCATTACGAACAGGGACTCACCTACCGCGAAGTCGCCGCGGTATTGCAGAAACCGGAAGGCACCGCCGCCTCGTTGATCACGCGCGGCCTGGACCTGCTGCGACAGAGTCTCGCCGGCGACGGCCACACCATCGCCCCGGCGCTGCTCGCGTTGGAACTTCAGAAATGGGCCGCCAGCGCAGCCGCCCGTCCGGAGCTGCTAACCGCGCTGAAATCCGCGCTCGCCGCCAAGTCCATCGCGGGAGCCGCGACGGCAACCGCCGCCGCCACAAAGGGCGGGGCCACGCTGCTCACTGGAAAAACGCTGCTGGCTGGAGGCGTGCTGATTACCGCGGCCCTGGTTTTCACTGCGACGCAAATCCAGCGCGCGCCCGCAGCGCCCGCGCCGATGGCCACTCCGGTGGTTCCCGTTTCGCCGGTGATTCCTGCCGCCGGAAATGCCGCCGCGCCTTCCCGCAAGGCGCGGTACTTCAATTCGGCATTGTCCCTCAGCGTCTCAACTGATGTCGACGGCGTGCGCAAGGAACTCGGCCGGACGCCGTGGTGGACCGAGTCGGGAATCCGTTTGCCCGACGATGGTATCTGGGAGATTTCAGCCAACTATCCCAATCCACCCGCTATTGAGCAGGTGCTGGCTGAAGTTCGTGCGGCCGAGATCCCCGGGGTGGACTTGTCCTCTCTTGACGATGCCACGCTGACACCGACGATTTTTTCGGATCTCGCGTCGATTTCCCAGTTGAAGTCACTAACCCTGTATGAGGCCCCCAGCGCTTCAGAGAAGATCGCTGCGCTCAAAAAACTTCACGGACTTGAACGCCTGAAAATCCACTCCGGAAAATCGACGGATGAATTGATTGCCGCGGCCGCCAGCCTTCCCGAACTGACAGACCTGGCTCTCCCGGGAAATATTTCCACCGCCGCCGCAATGCCACTGATGAAACTGACGAAACTGAAATCCTTCAGCGGCCGGATCAGCAGGGAGACTCTGGCGCAACTGGCCCAACTGCCGGCACTGGAGCGGATCGACATCCGCGAATCCGAGGTCAGCGCCTCCGACATTCTTGCCAATCCGCAGCTCCTGCCCAAAAACGTGAAGACGCTCTCGCTGGGCAACTCCCAGGAAAAATTGCAGAAGCGCGAAGAACTGCGCAAACTGCTCCCGCATGTCAGCGTCAACGGCTGGAATGCACTGGCCGACGAGCCGCCCGGACAGAAGTCCCTGGCCGAAGAAGCAAAGGACACGCTCATCGCGATGGAGCGTGCGGACCATGATGCGTCGGCAGTGCCTTCCGCCGATCCTGAAATCAAGGCGGTACTTACGAACCGTAAGATCTCCTTTGAATTTGTTGACGTGCCAATTGCACAGGCCATTACCCAGATCGCCGATCACAGTGAGACAGTCATCATCATCGACCCAGTCCTCGTCGATTCCAACAGCCCCTCACTCGTCAACATCAATCTTCGCGTATCGGAAATGAGCTGCGATCTGGCGCTAGATTGGATTCTGCGGTTGTCCAACCTGGAGAAAATAACGATCGGCCGGACACTCGTGGTGATGGATCCCAAGCGGGTCCATCAGCTCACCCGCCCCGAGACTCGCAAAATTGAATTGCCTGCCGAGCCCAACGAATGTCCGTGGACGCAGGCAGAGACCGAAGCCATCGCCTCTACAATCAGGACATGGTCGCTTGACACCACGCTCCCGATGAAGGCCGACCACCTGAACGGATTCAAGGCGCTCAACGAAACGCCATGCACTGTGCTGGGCCCGGGGAAAATTGACGTCATCGGCGTTGAGACCGGTGGCTGCGCGGAATTCCTGAATGGCTTTGCCGAGATTCCCTCGCGTGCGATGCTGCCACTCCCTATACAGACGGCTCTAGCAAAACTCGAGGAGCCATTGCAGCTCACACCGCCCGCAAAACGACCTACCATTCTTGAAGGGATCGAACTGCTGAACAAAGCGGCCTCTGTGAAATTGATGGTGGATCCCAAGGTGGCCGCAATGGATTACGCTCGCATTCCCGCACCGGACGGCTGGCCCGGCAATGCGGCGACCGGAAAGGACGCGCTGATCGCCCTCTGCAATGCGGCCAAGCTCTCCCTGGACTTGGACGAAGGCATCCTGATCACCAAGTCGACCATGACTTTTTCAGTGCTGCATCCCACGCTTCTCGACCTGCGCCCAGCCCTGAAGGCCGGCACCAGCGAGGCCGAACTGGTCGCCGCGCTTGCCGACGTCGCCAAACAAGGTGTGGGACTTGCGCCAGTCGTCATTCGCGGACGCTGGCTTTCGGTCAACGACCCGGTCACCGCGCGGCGCGCCATGGCTGTGATCGACGAGGCCGCCAAGTCCGGGAAGATCGCAGTACCGCCGCTTCCGTGGTATTGCGAACTCGCCAAAAACGGCAACGTGGAATCGCCCAAGCCGCCGAAGCCCGTGGATGACTACAACCAGAAAGGCTACTGAAGCGCTGCTTGAGGTGTGGACGAAATTGGCGTGGCCGGCGTCCGCACTTCGCGGACGCGGCCGTCGAGCATGCAGCTCACATTCATATCGCCCATCACGTTGATCATCGTGCGGCAGCGGTCCAAAAACCAGTCGACGGTCAGGAGCAGCGCGATGTACTCCGTGGGCAGGCCGACGGCCTTGAAGACCAGCGTCATCGTCACCAGCCCCGCCTCCGGAATTCCGGCCGCGCCGACCGAGGCGACAATCGAGGTCAGCACCACGATGAGCTGCTGGGTCATTGAGAGCGGCGCCATCAGGCCCTGCGAAATGAGCATCTGCGAGATGAAGAGCGCCGACATCGCTTCGTACAAGGCCGTACCATCGTTGTTGAAATTCGTGCCGACCAGAGCGCCGAGGCTCGCCGACTCCTCGCGCAAGCCGACGCGCTCGCGCAGATTCGAATATGTCACCGGCATCGTCGCCGTCGAGCTGCCGGTTGAAAACGCCATCACCAGCGCGTCGCGGCAGCCGCGCATGAGATCCAGCGGCCGCACCCACGACCCCAACTTCACGCGGACGAGATAGTACATCCCCTGCAACGACAGCCCGAGAATCACTGCGACAATGAACGATGCCAATCCCATGAACAACTCAAAGCCGCGCTTGCCGCCAACGATGCTGGCGACAATGCCAAACACGCCCAGCGGCACAAAGGCGATCACCCAGTTGAGCACGACCAGCAGCGATTGATAAAACACCTCAATCAGGTCGCCGACTTTGTGGATGTGCCGCTCGCGGACCGTGCGCAGCGCAATGCCAAAGGCCATCGCCAGGAAGATCACGCCGATGACGCTGCCGTCGTCGCCAAGCGGGCCGAGAATGCTTTTCGGGACGTTATCCAGCACCTGGTTGAGAGGATCCGATTTTTTCGAATCCTCCGGTTTGAAGCCGTGACTCTTGAGAATGTTTAAAATCGACTGCGCCTGCGGATCGGGATCGACGGGGCTCTTGTCCGATGGAGGCGGCATGTGCGTGCGTTCGCCGGGGCGGACGACGTTCGCCACGACCAGTCCGATGCTGATCGCGACCATCGTATTCAAGATCAGTAAGCCGCCCAGTCGCCAGGCCACGCGCCCTTTGAGCTCCGTGTGCAACAGGACGTTGATCACCGCGACAAAAATCAGCGGCGGGGCCAGCGCGCCGAGCACGCGCAGGATGACGGTGCTGGGAATTTTCAGGTACGCGGCTTTTTCGCCAAAGATGAATCCGGCGGCGATGCCCAGCACCATGCCGATGAGAATCCGCACGAATAGCGGCAGCTGGCTCCACGCACCGAAAGCACCCGTCTTCATCGCCGGATCGCGTGCGTCCGAAAGGGTATCGCTCATTCAACTGCGTCCGGGGCCGGAAAATCTGGAACCGACGACGTGCCAAAAACAGAATCCGTGACTGTACGCAGATACGACGTGAGTACAATGCACTTCAGCACATTGCGAGGCTGCGGAACCCGGAATACTGGATTCCGATTCTGACATATAAAGGTGGATCCAGGAGAGAGACCGCCCATGGCCCGATTCCCACTGCGCAGTGTTGCCGGAGCCGCCGCCGTCGTCTTGATCGGAGCGGCGGTTGTGCTCGCGGACCGCCCGCAACATCAACGCAACGTCGCCACACAACAAGATGAACCATCACCCACACCACAGGAGAAGCCCGGCATGCCCACTCCCGCCAAGCTGGCGCACGCGATCCCGCCAATCGATCTCGCCGCGCCAAAGAAAATCGAAACCGCCACGTTCGCCATGGGGTGATTCTGGACCCCAGACTCCCAGTTTGGGAGTATCCCCGGCGTCGTCCGCACCCGCGTGGGTTATGCGGGCGGCAAGAAATCCGATCCCACTTACCACGATCTCGGCGATCACTCGGAGACGATCGAAATCGATTTCGATCCCAGCGTAATCTCGTACGCGAAGATGCTCGATTACTTCTGGGGCATGCACAATCCCTGCCGCGCCGCGTACAGCGTGCAGTACAAGTCTGCCATTTTTTACCACGGCGACGAGCAGAAACGCCTGGCCCTCGACAGCCGTGACCGACTCGCGGCGACGAGCGGCAAGGTGCTCACCGACATCGTTCCCGCGGAGAAATTCACTCTGGCGGAGGACTATCACCAGAAGCACGCGCTCCGCAACTTCGACTCCGTGCTTGCCGAATACCAGGCGATCTATCCCAACGATGCCGACCTCGTGAATTCCACCGCCGCCGCGCGGGTGAATTCGTACCTCTCCGGCTACGGTGCGCTCAGCAACTTGAAGAAAGAGATCGACAGCCTGGGATTATCAGAGGACGGAAAGAAGCTGCTGCTCGCGAGAGTCCGGGAGCCGTAGAAACGGCGGCTCTTGGCCCTTGGGAGGCCTGTTGGGATAAGTGGTGCCACTGGCACGGACGGATTTTCGCTACGCTCTGAGGCGTCCGTGCCTGGGGCACCAACTTGCCCCGACAGGATCCCAAGAGCCAAGAGCCACTACTACTTCACCAATCGCGGTTCCAGCCAGCAGGCGAGTGCGCCGCTGTTGCTGAATTTGCAGTCGACGCGCAGTTCCAATTTATCGACGCTGGAAATATCGACGTCGAACTGCTCCGACTTACCCACTTCCGAAACTGTCGAGTCCCAGAGCAGCTTGTCATCGCCGTAGATCTTAAAGATCAGCGCGTTCTTTTTGAACTGCGTCGAGGTCTGATTGTTCTTCAGGCCCAGGCTTGAATCGTCGATGCCCACGGAACCCTTGAAAGTCTTGTAGCCTTGCTGCTTGGGCAGTTTGTAGAGCACGTATGCCTTGCCGTTGCTCGGGGGATGCGTGAACAAGCCGTTGGGCGATTCTTCGCCGCCGACGGAAATCTTCGACGCCGGCGAGGTCATCATCATCTGGCCTTTTTTCCCGAAGTCCTTGAGTCCCACGCGGGCTTCGAGTTCGTGCAGATCCGACAGGAAGAGCGTATCCGGCAGCACCGGGCCATCGGCTTTCGTGTCGGCAACGGCGGGCTTCGTTGCTTCGCCGGCTGGTGTCGGCGGTGTGGCAGGCGCGCTTGCAGCGTCCACTTCGGCCAGGCGCGTGCGGATCAGCGCCGTCTGCTCGGCGAGGGTTTTCGTGCCGGCAAACTGCTTCTGGAACGCCTGGTATGCGGTCTTCAATTCGGGGAGTTTCTTTTCGGCGTACAACTTCTCGGCGGCGGCCCAGGCATCGCGCGCGGCCAATTCCTTTTCGCCGAACTCGCTCAAGTCCAAATATTTTAAGTACCCGTCGAGCGGCTCGCTCAAGCCGGCCTGCTGCGCCTTGCCGAAGAACTCACGCGCCTTGGCCGGAATTCCCGCGGCCATGAACAGCAGCGCGTGACGGCGCAGATCCTCGGCGGCCCTGGCACCGGAATCCACGGGCGTGTTGGCCTCCACGTCGCGCGGGTCCAACTGTTCGGGCGTGAAGGTCATGTTGGCGCCGTCAACCTTGAGCGCAACGCCCTGAACTTGTGGCGCGTCGCTCAGATCGCCGCCGACGGTGGCCGCGCCGCGGATCAGCTTCACCGGCTTGCCGGCCTGTGCGCGCAGGTGTTCGATGGCGCTCTTGCGAAGCGCCTGCAGCGCCGCGACGTCGTCTTTCTCTTTTTGAATCAGGACCGCCGCGTCGGCGAATTCCTTGTCGCTGGCGGCGCGGTTAAGCAGATCCAGCGTGGCGGCATAATCGTTGCGCTTCAATGTCGGCGCGATACGCGAGCGCAAGGCCGGAACCAGCGGTATCAGCGCGATCAGCTTTTCGTTGCGCGCAGCGCTTTCCTGCGCGCGGATCACGGCGAGCTTCGGCGCCCACTCTTTTTTCAGCGCTGCAGCCTTTGAGGCCGAACGCGAGCCTGCTGCGCTGGCCTCGGCTTTTTCGGCCAGTTCCACCGCCTCAGCCATGCTTTTCGAGTCGCCCTTGGCAGCCTTCTCTTCAGCGTCCTTGAGCAACTTCGCGCCAAGGCCTTCTGAAGCGTCCGTCACGGCGCTGCGCAGTTTTTCCATGCGATCGGCCCAATCTGCCGCGCGCAGGTTTTCGGGAATGTTGTCGTTGTTGAAGGCGGCGGCGGCCGCGGTGAAGTCGTTTTTCGCCGCGAGAGCGGTTGACTTTTCCTGCATCGGTTTCACTGCCGCGTCGAAGGCCGACTTCCAGCGTTCCAGCGCCACTTTTTGAGCCGCTTCAATCGCCGGCAACTGCGCGCTCTTTTCATTGAGCATGCTGGCTTCGGCATACGCGGGAAGAATCTCGATGAAGTTCATCGGATTCTTCTTTTCCAGGTCCTGCGCCTTGTCCAGCGCTCCGCCGGCATTGCCGTGCGCCGGAGCGTCGGCCATCGCCGGCGAAACCGCGACGGGGCCTTCTTTGTTCGCCGTGGCCGGCGCCAGCTTTGGTGTGGCGGGAGTGGAAGGCCGCGTATTTGCCGCGGGGGTGAGTTGCGGCAACGGATCAAATTCCGTGGCCGACTTCTTCGGCTCCGGCAGGCGCACCGGCGTGCTCGAGCCGCCGCCACTGCCCAGCACGATCAATGCAATCAGCAGCGCCACGCCGCCGACAGCCAGACCAATCATCGTGCCGGCGTCGTTTTTCTTTCCGGCCGTCCGGGCCGCGCGCGGCCGGTACTCGCCGTCGGCGCTTTCCAGGCGGTCTGATTTATCTGAACGCTCCAGGCGGTCTGATTTGTCCGAGCGTTCCGCGCGGATGCCGCGCGCGGAGCCCGGTGCCACCGTGCGGCTGGAAACGGGAGAGACCTTTTTCGTATCGGAACGCTCGGAGGTCGCCGCCGTCACCTTGGCCATCGACGGCTTCGATTCGCCCATGGTTTTCTTGGCGGACTTGCCCGGCGGCAGGCAGGAGGACTTCGCCTTGAAGCCCATCGCCTTGACGGGTTTGCCCTCCAGAGCGGCGTCGATATCAGCCAGTAGTTCCTTCGGATCGCGGTAGCGGTCGTCGGGGGACTTGGCCATCATCTTCGCACAGATCCAGCCCCACGCTTCAGTCACTTCGCGGCTGCGTTCGCAGATGCTCGGCGCTTCGTCGTTGATGTGGCGCTTCATCACGATCTTGCCGACCTTGCCATCGAACGCCGGCCAGCCGGTGACAATGTGATAGAACGTCGCGCCCAGGCAGTAAATGTCCGCGCGGATGTCCACGTTCGGGCTGCCACGCGCGACTTCCGGGGCCATGTAAAACGGCGTGCCGACCGCCTGTCCCGCGCGGGTCAGCATCGGATCGTCTTCGCTGCCTTCGGCGCCTTCTTCGTTGTCTTCCGAACCCTGCGACAATTTGGCCAGGCCCAGGTCGCAGAGTTTCGCCGCGCCGGAGGAATCCAGCATGATGTTGTCCGGCTTGACGTCGCGGTGGACCATGTTGTTTTTGTGGATGTACGCCAGCGCTTCGGCAATCTGCCGGATGATCGAGGTCGACTCTTTGAGATTGATGCGGCCGCGCTTTTTCAGGACCATACGGACGGTTTCGCCGTCCACGAATTCCATCGCGAAATACGCGTACTTGCCTTCTTCGCCGCAGTCGATGCCGTTGATGATGTTGGGATGGTTGAGCTTGGCGCAGAGGCGCGCTTCGCGCAGGAAGCGCAGTTTGAAGGCTTCGTTCGTCGCCAGGTTCGGACGCAGAATCTTCAGCGCGACTTCACGCTGCATGCTGATCTGCTTGGCCTTGAAAACGGCACCCATGCCGCCCTGGCCCACCTTGGTGATGATCTCGAAACCCGCAATCACCTTGCTTTCAGCCACAGAAGCACTCCCGATGCAGCCCGACTTGACTGCACGCTTACTCGACGTTTTCAACACCACGTGCACGGAATTTGTTGCAGGATGCAAACTCTACTAGCCCATTGTGCAAACCCCAAGCTAATGTGAATAAAAATCTAGCATTAATTTGAATACACCCGGAGAACAAATTGTAATAGCCTTCCGAAGCTGCCTTTACGTCGAAAAATTCAGCCGGAATTTGGCGCAAAGATCGCCAGCCCTTGTCTAAAAAAGTCTCACCGCATTCGCACGCACGTTGAGTGGTGTCGCAATGTCTGAGATGATGAAAAGTTGGAGTTAAAGCTGAATCTGAGAAATTGACAAGTTGTATAGGGGAAAGTTTACAGGTCACGTTTGTCATTTCATCGAAGGAGTGAACCATCGCCACGCTGCCCACTCCTCAATGAACGAGTGCGTGAGCAATAACTTGCATACAATTATAGGGACGAGCATCTCACCTGCGGTACTGCTTTCAGGAAGGCTTTTTGGGCGAGATTCGTTTGAGGAATGCGTGCACATCATGTGCTTGGAGACTTCCGGGATCGGCGGAGTTCAACTTCGCGGTGCCGCAGGCCACGACGCGGCGGAGTAACTCCGCGTCATCGCTGCGATCACGCAACGCCCACATCCAACCAGCCGTCGCCGCGTCGCCGCAACCGGTGGTCGTGACGATGTAATTTTTCGCCACGCGCGGAGGTTCCGCGAGCAGAAGTGTGTCACGCGTGAGGTACATCGCACCGCGCGGGCCCATGGTCACCACGATCGATTTGGGCGCGCCGCGCCTTTCGAACGCCGCTTGAACTGCGCGACGGTGGTTTTGATTTTCCGGATCGAGTGCCGCGGAAAGGCCCAGCCACGCGCCGATCTCCGCCGCATTGCCTTTGATGCCATCGATTCCCGCCGCGCCGGCGATCTCCAGCGCCGCACCGTTGGTGTCCGCAATGACCGCGGCAGCCTTTCGTTCGCGCGCAAGATTGAATACGCGACGCAGCGTCTCGGCCTTTGTGCCGCGCGGCGCGGAGCCGCAGACGGCAACGATATCGCCGGGCCGAATCGCTGCCGACCAGCAGCGGAGCAGCGCGCTCGCTTCACGCGGGCTGGGCGTTGCCATCGATTCTTTGATGTGCGTTTCGCGCGCGGATGTTTCGAGAATCGTGTTGGCCAGGCGCGTGGGACAGTCGCGCTGACAAAGGACCGCGCAGACTTTGCTCAGCCGCGATAACTCCCGCGCAAACCACGCCGACTCGCCCGCCCCGATCCATGCAACTGCGTGAATCGCGCTGCGCGGACCGGTGACGTGCCGCAGCGAACGCGCGGTGTTCACGCCCTTTCCCGACGGCACGGTCAGCTCTACCTGCGCATCAAATGTGTCGCCGGGAACCAGCGTGGCCACGCGGAGAATGCGATCGATGGCCGGATGCAACGTCAGGGTAACAAATCGCACGAACGCACACCTCGCAACTCAACACTATCCGCGAACAAGTTCCCGATATAACGCCGCGTACTCGTCGACCATGCGCTCGACGGAGAAGCGCGCGGTCGCGTCCGCTTGAGCGGCGCGGCCGAGCCCACTGGCGTAGCCTGGATCGTTGAGCAGCTTAATCAACGCGTCGGCGAGCGCCGCTGCATTTCCCTTCGGTACAACCAGGCCGGTTCGTCCGTGTGCAACGATTTCCGGCAGACTGTCGGCGTCGGAGACGACCGCGGGAAGCGCGCAGGCCATCGCTTCAGCCACAGCCAGGCCGAAGCCCTCCCACGCCGAGGGCTGCGTGTAGAGATCGGCTACACAGAGCAGCTTCGGGACATCCGTAACAAAGCCGAGCAGTTGAGCGCGCTCCAATTTCAGTGCGGCAATTTGAGCGCGGAGGTGCGGTTCCTCCGATCCTGCGCCCGCGATTGACAACCGCGCATGCGGGAGCTGCGACTCAACGCGATGCCACGCTTGCAGCAGCGTCGGGAAATCCTTTTGCGGATCGAGCCGCCCTACGGCGACCACGTGGCCGGTTCCTGGCTTTCGCTCCGGCCGGGTTGGCGCGGTGAAGCGGCTGAGGTCGATGCCATTTTCAATCACGCGAAAGAACGACGCGGGCAGTCCGGTTCGTTCCTGTTGAAAGGTGGCGACCGCGCGCGAGACGCAGATTTCATAGCGTGCTTTCGCCGCCGTGGCGCGATCGAACAGAAATTGCCACGGCCGGAAGCGCCGCTCGGCGACGTGGATGGTGCTGAGCAGCGCCGTGGCGGCGCGCTGCTCGGAGTTCAAGCGCCCCACTGCCAACCGCGCCGCGATGTTGGCATGAAAAAGATGCGCGTGAACGATGGCCGGTTTGCGCACCGCGATCCGCGCCGCAAGCGACCTGGCACAGGCCAGCGTGCGGCGGCGCGAGAGGCGCAGGCCTTCGACGGGCACGCCGGCCGCCGCGAGTTCCGCGCCGACGGGCGCGCGTTCGTCTTCCAGGCAGAGCACCGCCGCCGAAAATCCGCGCGACGGCAACCGCCGCGCGAGGTCCGCGACGATGCGCTCCGCGCCGGCGGGTTCGAGCACGGGGAGGACGAAGAGCACTTCCGGCAGGCTCATGCGTGAGGCTCCGCGCCTTTTTCACCAATGAAGCGCAATTCCGTTCCCAGACAGAACACGCGCGCGGCGTACTGCGCCGCCGCGCCGATTCCACTTCGCGCACCGCCGCCCCAATGCAGGTAGCGCCGCACATTTTGAAAGCCGGCTTTCTCCAGCAGTGCCCGCAACGTGGCGCGGTGGAAGTGCGTCAGATGACTCTTGTTGAGAAAATTGAAATAGTTCGCGCCTTTTACGAAGCGTTCGACCGCGTTCGTGTTCGGCGTCATCACCCATGTCATTCCACCGGGATTGAGATGCGCGTGAACTTGCCGCATGGTCAGCAGTGGATCAGGAACGTGTTCGAGCACGCCCCAGAGCGTGATCACGTCAAATTTTTCCGCCGCGGGTAGTTCATCCAATGGAATCGCCCGCACGTCGAGTTTCAATTTCTCGCGCGCGTACTCCACCGCGTGCGGACTGGTCTCGAGGCCCTTGGCCGCAACGCCCAGCGCCACACACTGCTCGAGAAAAAAGCCGTGTCCGCTGCCGACATCGAGCAGCGAAAAACTTCCGTTCGTTCCGAGACCGCGCCGCACCGCTTCCTTTTTGACGACGCGCGCGTTGATGGCCCAGACGTCGCGGTACATGTCGCGCCACTGTTCGTACTGTCCGCTTTGATGAATGCCTTCCGAGTAATAATGCTTCTCGTAGTAGGCCGTGAGCTTGTCTGGCGAAAGTCGCGGGCATGTCCGCCATAGACCGCATTTGCTACAACAGATGATTTTGATATCGCTGTATTCAAACTTCACCGCTCCACCGGCTGCGCCACAGAGCGCGCAAAACGGTTCGGTATATGTGCCGGATGCGGTGAATGTCATGCAGGAAGTGTACCGCAGGCTACCAGCCTGCAAGTCGGTGCATGAATTTACACTGCATGCGAAGCCGGCAAAATTGTATGCTCACGGGATCGCATTCATCCGTTCAACAGGATTGCCAAATCATGAAGCAAGCCAAGCAGCCAACCGTTCATAACGACATCCGCGCCGTGCTCGATTCGATCCGCCGCATCGTCCGCGCTCTGCGCGTGGCATCACGCGCCGCGGAGAAAACCGTGGGACTCAGCGGCGCGCAGGTGTTCATTCTGCAGCAACTGGACGGCGCAAAGCCGCTCTCGGTCAACGCGATCGCCGAGCGGACGTTCACGCATCAAAGTTCCGTCTCGGAAGTCGTGCAGCGACTGGTCGACAAGGGCCTGGTCGAACGGAAACAATCCGCGGAAGACGGCCGCCGCCAGGATGTCACCCTGACCGCCGCCGGACATTCGAGCCTGAAAAAAGGCCCGCACACTCCGCAGGAAAAACTGATCGCCGCGTTGGAAAAGATGAACGCCAAACAACGCCAGTCTCTCGCCGCGCTGTTACAGGAACTCGTCGACGCCGCCGGTCTGACCGACGAGAAGCCGTCGTTGTTCCTGGAAGACGAGCAGAAGTCCGCCAAGCGGAGTTCCAAAAAGAGTCGAAAGTAAGCTTCGACTTACCGGACCGCTTTCAGCTGCACCTTCGTGTTTTGTTTCTTGCAGTATTCCATGTCCCACTCCGCGCCGAAGAGCACGACCACGTGACCGAAGTGGTCGATGGTCTTCACGGCGTTCGTGGGAAGTTCCATGGCTTCGATGTCGGCGTCGCTTCCTTCCACCCAGCGCGCGATGCGGTAGGGCAGGCGCTGAATGTTGGTCTTCGCGCCGTATTCGGATTCCAGGCGGTATTGAACCACGTCGAACTGGAGCTGACCAACAGCGGCCAGAATCGGTTCGCGGCGCAACGCATTGGGGTCGTTCAAAATCTGAATCGCGCCTTCTTCCACCAATTGCGCCAGGCCCTTGTCGAACTGCTTGCGGCGCAGCGTTTCATGGCAGGAGAGAATCGCGAAATGCTCGGGTGAAAATTGCGGCATGCCCTGATAGGTGATCGGCTTGCCTTCACAGATGGTATCGCCGAGATGGAAATTACCGGGATTGACCAGCCCGATGATGTCGCCGGGATACGACTCGTCGACGCTCTCGCGGTTCTGCGCGAACAGGCGGTGCGAACGGGAGATGCGAATCTCGTCGCCGCTGCGCGGATGAAGCACGGTCATGTCGCGCGCGAAGCGGCCTGAACAGACGCGCACAAAACAAATGCGGTCGCGGTGGCGCGGATCCATGTTGGCTTGGATCTTGAAAATGAATCCACCGAACTCGCCACGGTCCACGGGCACGGGTCCGGCTTCGGCGATGCGCGGTGTCGGCGACGGACAGAGCTTCAAAAACGCGCTCAGGAACGGCTCGATGCCGAAATTCGTCAGCGCGCTGCCGAAGAAGACCGGCGAGACTTCGCCGCGGTGAAAACGTTCCAGATCGAAGGGCTCGCCAGCGCCATCGAGCAGTTCGATCTCGCCACGCAGGCGAGCGAGCAGTTCGGGATTGAGCAGGGGCTCCGTTGCCCCTTCCACGGGTTTATCAGCGTCTTCCAGCGAGGCGATATCCGTCGGCACCATCTGCGAGCCGTGAGCGACGGAGCGGAAGACCATCACTTTCTTTTCCGTGCGGTCGTAGACGCCGCAGAATTCATGACCGGTGCCGATCGGCCAGTTGAGGGGCGAGGCACCGATGCCTAGAACGTGTTCGAGTTCCGAAAGCAGTTCGAGCGGCTCGCGGCCCGGGCGGTCCATCTTGTTGATGAAGGTAATGATCGGCAGCTTGCGCAGCGCGCAGACTTTAAAGAGCTTCATCGTCTGCGCTTCGATGCCCTTCGCCGCGTCGATCACCATCACGGCGCAGTCGGCGGCGGTGAGCGTACGGTAGGTGTCTTCACTGAAGTCCTGATGTCCCGGCGTATCGAGCAGATTGATTTGGAAGCCGCGGAAGTTGATGTTGAGCACCGTGGACGTGATCGAGATGCCGCGCTCGCGTTCCATGGCCATCCAGTCGGAGGTCACGGCGCGCTGATTCTTACGCGCGCGAACCGACCCGGCGACGTTCAGGCAGCCGGCGTAGAGCAGCAGCTTTTCCGTCAGCGTGGTCTTGCCGGCGTCGGGATGCGAGATGATCGCGAACGTGCGCCGCTTGCGAGCCTCCTCGCGTACCACCGGATCAACGACATAAGAAGCGGGAGAAGGTGGGGCGGTTACGGCAGTACTTTTATCGTCGGTACTCACTGTGGCTCCAAAGCTGCGTTTCATTACGTTGCGGAGATTCTATCTCAAAGAACGGTCAACGGCAAATGGGGAGTGAACACATGAGATCGGGGATCGGGTGTTGGGAATATGCGGCTTAAATTACCAAGACATGCTGAAGCACCGCTATGTCGGAGAGAATCAGCCGAAAAAGTGCCGCCCGTCAGGACAGGGCCAGCGGGTCAGCAAGATGCGACGGGTCATTTGGATCTACGGAATCCAGCAGGGGTGTCCCATTTTGATCACGTCGTGGGATTCCGTCCCAGCCTTCGTCGGGTGTATGATCGGACTTGCCACAGCAGGGGCAGAGATATTCCTCAACCAACACAAAATGCTCGCACTTAGGATTGCGGCATTCGACGCTGCTAAAGCCGACGTAGGCTCCGGGGGTCTGACAGACAGGGCATTGTGCCATGATCATCACCTCCTAAGTGCACGTCGCAACTCACTCTTATTAGACACACAATATTCAGGCCACGACAGCGTAAAATGCAATAATTTCTCCAGCAAGGTTCAAGTACACGTGCAAGCGTAAGAGAACACCAATCTCGGCCAACAACGGCGCCTGTTTTCAGACAGCATGCTATCTTACTCTTCACCGATAATTTTTAGGTTTAATTTTTGACAGGAAAATGTTTTTGTTTTATAAACTCATTAAATCAGAGCATACGGCTCAAACACATGGATTTTGGGATCACCCCCTGAAACATCTTTTTGAAGGAGGCACTATGGCGATCGACCCACACGATCAACGCACGATGGACAATTTCGAAATCGGCCGGCGGCTGCGCGCGGCGCGCGCGGAACGCAACCAGAAGGACATTTCGGCGATGGCCGGTGTCGACGATTCCAGCTACGGCTACTGGGAAAGCGGCAAGTCGGCGATTCGCGCGATCGACCTGGTCAAGGTCTGCCGCGCGCTCAACGTTCCGGTCACGCAGATTCTCGGTCTGGAAGACACCGAAGAGAATCTGCCGCGCGACATTGAAGTTCAGCTTGCCCGGCTCCGCAAGACCGTCGTCCGCCTCTACACGCTCTGCCCGGACGTTGAACCGTCGGTCATCGACATCGTCTCGCAGCTGGTGGACGGCTGGATCCGCACCGTGAAGCTGACCGAAAAGCGCGTCAAGGGCGGAGCGGTACTGCCGTCGTTCACGCTGCCGGTATCGTCGGCCAACGCGCCGCCGCCTCCGGGCAGCAACGTCTCCAGCGGCGTGGCCGTCGACATGAAGGAAGAAATCCTCTCCCGGCCGGGCCGCAAGCGCGGTCGTCCGTCGAAGTTCCGCTAACGTAAAATCGCAGTGATTTCGAAAAAGGGGTCAGGATCCATAACTGGATTTTGACCCCTTTAAATTTAAATGAAGATTATGTAAGTCCCCCTTCCCCCGATTTACCTCCTGATGTATACCATTGGCGAAACACACGCGCTGTTTTGCCGGACATTTGCGGACAGGAATGATGATGGAAACTCAGCAATTCGACGACGGTTATTGGGCCTTCGCGGCCGACGCGCTGTTGCAGCGCCTCGATGCGATGTCCCAGGAGACCGACGGCGTCCGCAAAGGCGAAGACCTGGAATTTGTCCATCGCATGCGCGTGGCTTCGCGCCGTCTGCGCAGCGCGATTGCCATCTTCAACGATTGCCTGGAGTCCGGCGGGTTGAGCGGATTTAAAAAACCGATCCGCCGCATCACCCGCGAACTGGGCGCGGCGCGCGATCTCGACGTCCAGCTCGAATCGCTTGAAGCATTCTCGAAATCAGACACCCACGCCGATCACCGTCCGGGCATCGAACGCCTCGCGCTCCGTTTTCGGCAGGAACGCGCTCAATTGCAAAGCCGTGTAGTCGAAGCCATCGACCGGCTGCAGGCCAGCACCGTTTGGGAATCCATGCAGCGTCCGCTGCGCGAAATCGCCGTCCGCGCGACGCTGCGCGGGGTCAAGCGCGACTCCCCTTCCCTGCGCCGGCGCGCGGTCGTCGCCATCGCCACGGAACTTGAAGGCCTGCTCAGCCACGAGACCTACGTCGAACAACCGGCGCGCGTGGAGGAACTCCACGAGATGCGCATTGCTGCCAAGAAGCTGCGCTACACGATCGAAGTATTTCTGCCCCTCTTCAGCGCCGAAATGGCGGGCGGCTTGTCGCAGACGAAGGAAGCGCAGAAGATTCTCGGCGAAATTCACGACTGCGATGTGTGGATCCAGATGCTCCCGGCATTCCTGGACGCGGAACGCGACCGGACCATTGCCTACTTCGGACACGCGCGCCATTTCACGCGCCTGGCCACCGGCATCGAATACATGCGCACACAGAAGATTCGCGAACGGGCCCGGCACTACGCGGAATTCGTCGAGTTCTGGAAACAGAGCCGCGTGGCGGGAACGTGGGAGAAACTCCACGCCGCTCTGCATCAGCCTGCACAAAAGGCCGACGGCAGCGGATCGCTCTTAAGCGTGACGGTGACGGACGGAACTGAAAGTGCAACGCCTGTGACGGTGACACCGGAGGTATCGCTGGGGGGGAGGTAAAGCGGCTGGGGCGCGTGGGAGACCACGCGTTTGGGCTGCTACCAGTGAGAGCGTCGGAACCATGGGGACGGAGAACGAGAACCGGAACGTGCCATACCCGATTGGAACTCATTCAGCCACGCCCGCGCCGGAATTTGCGACGCGCGGCGAGTACGTCGACCATCTGCGCTCGGTGCTGCGGCTGGCGGAGAGCTATTCCTATGAGCGCGTGCACACGCACCAGGTCACGCGCCTGGCGATGAAGCTGTTCGACGAGCTCAAGGATCTGCACAAATTCGGCCGCGAAGAGCGCTTCCACCTGCACTGTGCCGCGCTGCTTCACGACATCGGCCGCGCCATCCAGAACAAGGGCCATCACAAGATCGCTCAGAAGATCGTGATGGACACGCCCGTGCTGCCGTTCGACAAGGCCACGCGGCGCATCATTGGATCCATCGCCCGCTACCACACGAAGGCCGACCCAAGCAAAAAACACGGCCACTTCGAACGCCTGACCGACGAGCAACAGCGCAAGGTTGTGCTGCTTGCGTCGATCCTGCGCCTGGCCGACGCGCTCGATCGCACGCACCGCACGCTGGTCCGGCAACTCTGGTGCGAAATCACGAACCGGCGCATCATTGTCTGGTGCGTGCTGCGCGGCGAAAACAAACATCACCGCGTCCTCTACGAACGCGCTGAAAAGAAAGGCCGCCTGCTGCAGAAGGCCTTCAAGCGCAACCTCGTGATTGAGTGCGTGCCGCTCGATAATCTGTAACGCCGCCTGGCTCCTTCGGCATCGTCGAGCTCACCGAATCTCGCGCGGTGCCAGATTTTCACGCCCGCAATTTTTCGAAACACTTCGCCATTCACAGATTTGAACATTTCTTCGCGGATTAGCGAAATCCCGAGCGTCGGCAATTCCAAAACATGTTTCAAATCATCGTCTTATGACCTTCCAGCAATGGCCCATTTTATGCAGCAATCCCTCGTAAAAGGATGTGTGAGGGCACCATGGCTCGCTTCCGCGCTATCTTCGACGCCATTCCCGACGGCGTAATCGTTATCAATCCTGCCGGCGAGATCCTCGACGCCAACGTGCAGGCAGTAGCGCTGTTTGGCTATGAGCGGGCCGAAATGGTCGGTCAGAAAGTGGAACTTCTCGTTCCTGAGAAATTTCGGGGTGGGCATCCAGCCAAACGAGACGGCTATTTCAAACGGCCGGTTCAGCGGCCCATGGGCTCAGGGCTCTTCCTGAAGGGACGTCGCAAAAACGGGACGCTGATCGATGTGGAGATCAGCCTCAGTCCATTGCATGCTCCAGAGGGAACTCTGGTGTTGGCGTGCATTCGCGACATTACCGAGAGAAAGAAACTGGAGCACGAGTTGCTCCAGGCACAGAAACTTGAAGCGGTAGGCAGACTGGCCGGAGGGATCGCGCACGACTTTAACAACATCCTCACCATCGTGCTCGGGCGCGCGGAATTGTTACTGCAACATAGCTCACTGACGGCCTCGGATCTCGTCCATCTCCAATACATCAACGACGCCGCGCAACGCGCCACGGAATTGACGCGGCAGTTGCTGCAATTCAGCCGGCGCGGAGTCATCCAGCCCAAGGTCGTCGACCTGAATGTTCTCATCGCCAATACCAGCCAGATGCTGCGACGCCTGATCGGTGAAAATATCGAGATTTCACTGCGCCTGGAGGCCCGGCTGGGAAAAATCAAAGTCGATCCCAGCCAGGTGCAGCAAGTGATTATGAATTTGATGATCAATGCCCGCGACGCCATGCCGCGAGGCGGACACATTATCCTGGAGACCTGCAATAAACACTTTGATGCAGAATACTGCCTTACGCATTCGGACGCGCAGCCCGGCAGCCATGTGATGGTTTCAGTCACGGACACTGGCGAGGGCATGGATGCAGCGACGCAGGCGCACATCTTCGAGCCCTTTTTCACCACCAAGGAATTGGGCAAGGGCACCGGTCTTGGTCTGGCCACCGTCTTCGGTATCGTCAAACAGGCCGGCGGACATATTTTTCTCTACAGCGAAGTCGGCCGAGGCTCGACCTTCAAAATTTACTTTCCGGAGTCGACGGAAACGGTTGCGCAACCGGTTGGAGAATGTCGGACCTCAACCCGCGGCAACGAAACGATCCTGCTGGTGGAGGATGAAGCTGGCATCCGCCAACTGCTCCACGGCATTCTCGTCGACCGGGGATATACGGTGCTTACCGCTGCCGACGCCACTGAGGCCATTCGCATCAGTAACGAAACGCAAGTCCGCATCCACGCCATGATTACCGATGTCGTCATGCCCGGAATGAACGGCCAGGAGCTGGCCAATATTCTGGCGAAGGCACGGCCCGACATGAAAGTGCTCTTCACGTCCGGATACCCCAGCAACATGCTCCTGCAACAAGGCATCGTGGATGGTCAGCGTGCTTACTTGGAGAAACCGTGGACCCCCGACTCCATCTCCCGGAAGTTGCGAGAGGTGCTGGAGTCGAAATAAAAAACTGAGCGCTGAATGAACTGTCATTCAGCGCTCAGCGCACTCCACTATTCAACATTTATTGCTTTTCATCCTGCATTCGTTAGAAACCCGACCGGCCGCCGATTGTCGCCGTGTCGCCGCTAACCTTCAGCGTCGCCGGTTGTTCCAGCGCGTAGACCACGCCGCCGATGATCATGGCGCTCTGGATCTTCAACGCTTTGGTCGTCGCACCGGCGCCCACGCCTTCGGTGTCAAAGCCGCGCTGGACCATCTGGGCGGTGCTGAGTTTCACCACGAACGTCGCCGACTGCCCGGCCACGGTCAACGGCGCCTTCTTGTTGATCTTTGTCTTTAGCGTCATTTCCGTGAACGCGCCCTTGCCGTGTCCCTTGGAATCGAGCACCAGCTTGTCGACCAGGTTGCCGACGGAGATGGTGATCGATTGCGGCTGGGTGAAATCCATGCCCACCGGCAATTCGATCGAACCCGAGGCATTGACGCTATCCGGCTTGGACTTCTTGCCGGCCGCGCGGAGCGCCGGGACAGCCACGATGCGTCCGCCGATGTTGGTCGTCGGAGGCAGCGCGAACGAACCCTTGATCTGCTTGATCTTCAAGCGGTGGTCGGACGGTTCGGCGGTGACCAGCGGCGGCAGGCCCAGTTCCTTGCGCGAAACCGGGAGCGTCTTGCGGGCGCGGCCCATGGTTACGCGGGTGGCCATATCTCGCGCTTCCGTGGTGGCGATGAAAATTCCCGGTCGCTTGGCCTTGGCAACCGGCAGCATACCCTTCACAGCGTTGCGCGTCATGCCGTCGAAGTCCGTCGAGACTTCAAATGCGGCGCGGTTCAGCGCGTCGAGATTGACTGACAGATCGAAGATACCGCCGTCACTGCCGGTGACCGTCTGAGAAAGCCCGTTCAACGGATTGGTGGTGTCATCGCCTTCAAAAATGTTATCCAGTCCCGTGGTGTTGAAGACATAGACCGTGGAGGTGAACGGACGGCTTGCGATTCCCGTGGCGTTGCGCACGGTCAGCGTCACATTAAACGCGCCCTGCTTGACGTAGGTGTGGCTCGGCGCGGAACCGCTGGCCGACGGCGTGCCGTCGCCAAAATTCCAGGTGTACTTCAGCGACACATTCTTCGGATCCACCGCCTGCGACGTAAAGGCAACGGCCTGCCCGATAGCCGCTGGGTTGGGTGTAATCGTGATGCCGCTGATCGTCGGCGCATTGACGTCGCCGACCGTGATGGTCACATTCAACGTCTGGGTCGACGTTTGCGTCCCATCGCTGGCTTTGGCCGTGACGGTAAAAGTACCGGCCGCCGCGTACGCATGCTGGACTTCGTAACCACTGCCGGCGGGGCTGCCATCGCCAAAGTCCCAGGAGACGCTGACGTCATTGCCTTCGGCATCAAACGCGTCGACGTCGAAGACGAT
Organism: Planctomycetota bacterium; assembly: GCA_038227875.1. Taxonomy (GTDB): domain Bacteria; phylum Planctomycetota; class SZUA-567; order H5-PLA8; family H5-PLA8; genus JBBRPR01. The sequence goes on along the minus strand of JBBRPR010000049.1, from coordinate 26,495 downwards.
CGTATCGCCGACAAATGCCGACTGCGGATCGGCGGTGATCGGGGACATATCCGGTCCCAGGTTGCCGTTCTTCGGGCTGATTGTGAGCACCAGGGTCTTGGTATCGGTGTTGCCGTTGACGCTGGTCGCGGTGATGGAGACGTTGAAAGTGCCTTCCGTCGTGGGCGTGCCGGAGATCACGGCGCCGTCGGCGATCAGGCCGCTGGGCAGTCCTGTGATCGTGAAATCAGCGTAGTCTTCACCGTCTGTAAAAACATCGTACTCAAACGAGTCTCCGACTTTGCCTTGCGCGGTCAAATCGCTGGTAATCGCGATCTTAGGTCCGGTGATGTTAATCGTCAGCAGCACGAAGCAGTCGCCACCATCATTGTACGCGTCAATGCCGATCACATAATTTCCGCCCACAGTGGGCGTGCCGAAGATCAGTCCCTTGTCGGAATCAAAATCCAGGCCCGGAACGTAGTCGCTGATGTAGAAGCCATCGGGAGTTCCCTGCGTGGTGGTGATTTGATAAGTGAAGGGCGTGCCGGCCGCACCCGTCACTGTTGTCGCGCTGGTGATCACCGGCGGCGGCGGAACCACCGTCAGCGTCAGCGTCGCGGTGCCCGTGCCATTGGAACTGGTCGCGGACAGTGAGATGGTATACGTGCCGGCCGTGGTGACCGTCCCCGAAATTTCGCCGGTCATGGGATTCAGACTGAGGCTCGTGGGCAACCCCGTTGCGCCAAATATATATGGGCTGTCGCTGGCGGTGATGAAGTAGTCGTAGAAATCGACCGTTGTGGTGAAATCCTCGGTCGGGCTATCGATCACCGGCGTGGCGGCAAGTACGTTGGACGTCAGGACTAAAGCCGCGACCAGCGCGGAACAGCGAATGGCGTTTTTGACTGCGATCATGCGACCCCCGAAAGTGGAAGGTTAAAAGGTTCAAGTACGCTACTGATTTCGTGAAAAACGGCAACTCACGGTGTGCCTCTTTATGACAGATTCTTTGCACAAGAGCAGACAGCAAGCGTCACTTCTCCGGCTCATTCAGCCCCAGCATCGCCGCCAATGCACTTCCAGATTCCTTCGCCTGAGCAGGCGCGGCCTTCAGGAACGCCGGCTTGGCGGCTTCGACCACGGGCTTGGGAGCCTGCCCGGCCATTTTCGCCCGCTGCGGGTTGGGCGAATCGTCGGGACGCGCCGTACCGATGGCTTCCGGCAGCGACGTTAGACCCATCTTCACCTTCTCCATTAAGTCTTCAAAGAGTGTGCGCATTCCCGCTTCCCGGGCGGCTTGTTTAAGTTGTTCCACCGTGGCCTTACGGTTGATCATGCCGCGCAGGTCGTCGGAATTCTTCAGCAACTCGTGCGTGCCCAATCGCCCCTTATATCCGGAGTTCCCGCACTTCTCGCAGCCGACCGGACGCATCAGCTTATCGACAGGTTTGTCATCCAGAGCCCGTTCGAGCAGCGCGCGTTCGTCGTCGGTGGGGTTGTCCGGCTGTTTGCACGAACACAGCCGCCGCAACAGACGCTGCGCGCAGATCGTCACCAGGCAGGTTGAAATCATGAACGGCTCGATGCCCATTTCATCGAAGCGCGTGATCGTCGAAGGCGCGTCGTTGGTGTGCAGTGTCGAGAACAGCACGTGTCCGGTCAGCGCCGCTTCGATCGCGATTTCCGCCGTCTCCGTGTCGCGGATTTCGCCGACGAGGATCATGTCCGGGTCCTGGCGCAGATAACAGCGCAGCGCCGCGGCGAAGGTCAGCCCGATGTCCTTCTTCATCTGCATCTGGTTGAGGCCCGGCAGCGTGTATTCGATCGGGTCTTCGGCCGTCGAGATGTTCCACTCCGGCGTGTTAATTTCGTTCAGCGCCGCGTAAAGCGTCATCGACTTTCCCGATCCCGTCGGACCGCAGTGCAGGATCATGCCATAAGGCACCTGGATCAGATCGCGATAGATTTTGATGTTGTAGTCGCTGAAGCCGAGCTTATCGAGCGGCAGGGTCGACTTGGTTTTGTCGAGAATACGGGCGCAGACCTTCTCGCCGTGATTCATCGGCGCGGTGGAGACGCGCAGGTCGAGGTCGTACTTGGAATTGAATTTCTTGAAGACAATGCGCCCGTCCTGCGGGAGACGGCGCTCCGAGATGTTCAGGTCGCTCATGATCTTGATGCGGCTGATCAGCGCGCGATGCGCCTGCTTCGGAATGTCCATCTGCTCTTTCAGGACACCGTCGATGCGGTAGCGCACGCGCACTTTCTGCTCGAACGGTTCGATGTGAATGTCGCTGGCGCCCTTGACGTAAGCGTCTTCAATAATGCGGTTGCCCAGCTTCACGATCGCGCCTGAATTTTCGTCGTCTTCGTACTCATCAGCGCCCTCCACCACGCCTTCAGGAGTGCCATACTGTTCTTCGACGGCCGCGGCGACTTCGCTGACTTCCGACGCCTTCGGGAAGACGGTATTGAGCACCTCCTCAATATCCTTGCTGCACGCAACGACCTTCTCGGCGACTTTCAGACCCGTCACGATTTCAAAATCGCCCATGGTCTGAAAGTCGATCGGATTGTGCACCGCCGCGCGCAGCGTGGTGTCGGTCAGCTTCTTGAGCGGCAGAATGTGGTAGCGCCGCAGCACATCTTCACCGAGAGCCAGCAGCAGTTCCTTGTCGAATTCCGACTTCGCATCGAGTTCGACAAAATCGACCTTGGCCAGACGCGCCACGTAACTGGCCAACTCGCGGTCGGTGAACGGAACCGCCGGATCTTTGGCGCGCTGGATCACCTTCGCCGAATACGCGGCCACGTCCTGAAGCAGGTACACGTCCTCCTGCGAAAACTGGGTGACGGTCTTGTTGTCCGAGCACTTATTCAGCACCTGGATGCAGCCGATCACTTCGTCGCCCACTTTCATCGGTACCGCGATCATCGTGCGCGTGGAGAAGCCCGTGTCCTGGTCGACCTGGTGAAAAAAGCGCGGATCCTTTTTGACGTCCGCGACGAACGCCAGTTCCCCGGTCTTGATCACCTGTCCGACGATGCCCTGGCCCACGGGCAACGACAGCGCCTCGAGTTCGTCGGCCTTCATCTCGAAAATCTTTTTCTTGGTCATGTCCGTGCCATACAGGCTCGGCGAGTAATACACGTTCTGAAATTTGATGCGCTGCGTCGCCTTGTCGAGTGAGAAGACGGTGATGGCCTGAGCGAAAATCGTGTCGGCAATTTTGCGGATGGTGATGCCGAGGATCGTCTCCATGTCCTCCGGAGTGATTGCGCGTTTGGTCGTGAGATTTCGCAGCAGCACGTCGAGAATGCGTTTGGAATCCACCACCGACCGCACGGAGCGCATGATCGTCGTCTGACCCATACCGCACCTCCCATAGCTGCTGCGTTATTTCGTAAGTTGTACGGCAGCAATGCGTTACAAGCAAGAAGAAACAATATGCTCATTGTAAAAAGCGCGTCGAGGAACTAATGTTGAGCCGTCGACTTATCACCTCTAACGGCTTCACAAACGATCAGGAGCGGTCAATGATCACGCTTACCTGTATGTGTGGAAAAGTTTTTCAGTTAATCGATGACGCCGTGGGCACGACCTTCGCATGCCCACTCTGCCACCGGGAACTAACAGTGACGCCCGCCGATACCGGTAAGCCGGTGAAGGCGCCTCCCCCGCTCGCAATTCCGGATGGCTCAATCGCCTGCCCGACTTGCGCCGCGGTCATTCCGGCACAGTCCCGCATCTGTCCACAGTGCAACCAAAGCCTTTTCCCAACTCTCACCCCGGACGAATTCCAAGCCGTCATCACCGAACGCCTGGCCGAAATCGACCGGCATCTGTCCAATTCGGAGTCCGCGGAAGAAGACCTCCGGTTGAAGGGCGGAGCGCTGTCGATCAAATCAATCGTGATCCTGGCCTTCTTCGTTCTGGGGCTGGTGATGACGATCATGGGTAGCAACATGAGCTCCAACGGCGAAACCTGTCTCGGATTGGGCATCGTTACGCTGGTCATCTTCTTCATTCCAGTCATCGTCACCATGATAAACGATCGCAAGGCCAATCACATTCAAGACGCCGATTCCCCGGACATTGCGTTGCGCAATTTCCTCACCGCGGTGAAGACCGGCCGCTCGCGGAAGGCCTACGTCAGTCTGATTCCGTCCGCGCGCGTTGCCGGACCGGTCGAAACCATCAAATTTCCCAGCAACAAAATTCCCAGTTACGTCGGACGCTACGCGATCAACGATCCCGCCAGCTTCAAGGTGTACTGGTCCACCATTTTCACCGGCCCGTCCGGCCAGACCCGCACCGTAACGATTAAAAGCGTGCGCAAGCTGCGCAGCGGACCCAATGGCCTGGTCCTGGTCGAAGCGACGCTGACCGTGAACAACTATGCGTCGTGGATCATCGCCCTGGTCCTCATCAATCTTCTTGCGATGCTGATTGTGATGCTGGCGACGCGGGTGACCGAAACACGGACGGTTCGGAAACTTCTGGTCGAACGCGACGGCAAATGGTTCATTGTCGATGGCTCCCTCGAAGGGCTGCTCGATAAGTCCGCCAACTTCGCGTAAGACCTTTTTACGGCCGAGATCGAAGCAGGCTTGGATGCGGGTTGAGTCGATGAGCTTTCTCAAACGATTTCTCGGCATGTTCGGCGAGTTCGGTCGCCGGATTCCGGCGGATCCCGGCACGCACAAAGCGTATCTGTTCATCGTCGCCGTGATGGTCATCGCCCCGTTCTTTCTGACGATTCCTTCCGAAAGACAAAGTGCCATCGCGGTTGCCGGCGTACAACTGCCGTCCACCTGCCCCAGCCAGCGCTTTTTTCACACGCAGTGCCCCGGCTGCGGCCTGACGCATTCGTTCGTCCAGTTAACGCACGGCCACCTGCGCGATTCCATTCGCTGGAACCGCGTCGGCATCCCGCTCTTCCTGTACTTTCTGTTCCAACTGGCCCTGCGCGTCCGCATTCTCGCGCGCCCGGAAACGATCCACGCGCCGCTGGCGCTCGCGCTGCAGCACTACCTGTCCTGGGGCGTCGCGGCGATGTTGATGCTCAACTGGGTCACCGGCCTCTGGCTCGGATCCAACGGCTCGTGAGCGAGCGTTCACCAAGTCCCCCGCCCTCGCCTCCACGCCCGCGTCGCAAACGCTTTCAATTTCATCTCAGCACAGTTGACTGACCTTCGCCACAATTCGCGAGATGATCAAACGGCTTATTCCAATGAAGGCTTAGGCTCGCATTTCAAACTGAAGATTTCGAGGAGCTCGCGTTTTACGGTCCAGTTTGAAATACGCCACGTTTCAGCGGCACGCTGGGTAAGATTGAAAACCGCTTCGGCGGTTGGAGATGGCCCGTTGTTCCTTAAAATCGCGTGCGGAATCTGTTCGCGATTGAGAGGGGGGGTCGGGGGAAGCACCTCCGACATGCGCTTGAATGGGGGGCGTATGGTGGTCGGGTCAGGGGGACGTGTATGGAAAGAATACGAGCACGAAAAAAGTGTCGGGCGATGCTTCGTGGATCTCGCCGGCGTTACTTGAGGACACGGTTCGTGTCTGGTCGAGGCAATCAGGGCGCCTGATTGGAAAGTTCGAAGCAATTGAGATACTAATAAACGCACGGCGTTTAGTGGTATTGGCTCAAAATATGGCACGTGGGGACAAAATAGTTGATGTGAAAAGAGCGGCCGCATAACGAAGGTTACTAACGTTCGCATTCAATGCTGAAAATTCATTTGAGAGGGCATCAACATGCAACACGGGGTCAGTCGGCCAGCGCAGGTACGCCGCGGAACGCGGCGCACCCCGCGCTGCGCCTGACTGACCCCTGGGTGGCGAACGACTAACAGCCACCCTGCAAACTGTAGTAGCACACGTTGCGTGTGTTAAAAAATCTATCCGAAGACAGGGTCATTTTTCTGCGGGGAGTTCCGCCGAGTAGGTCACGCCAGTGGGCGCAGCGTCACCTGTCTCGTTGCGAATGCGCAGGTCAAATGCCCAGCCACCGCCGCCCTGGGATACTCCCAGCAGCACGGTGTTCCAGCCTTTATTCAATTCCACGTCCTTGATCTTGTCTTGATCTAGTTCGAAGGGGCGCGCAGTTGGATTCGTAAACACTGCTTTTCCGTTAACGACAACTTGAATGCCGTCATCACTTCCGACCCAGAATTGAGTCTTGCACGCCGAATCGGAGTAAAGGTAGACGCAGGCATGGGCGAGCGCATTGCTCTGTCCGCCAACAAGCGTGGTGAGATCGAAGACACCCATGGAGTCTTTGCAGACCTTCCATTTCTCTCCCGTGGCAGGTTTCGTCATTTTGTCAAACGTGTCCTGATCAAACACTTTTCCCAAATCGATGCTTTCCTGCAGTGCGCCGACAAGAAATTCCTGCAATGGCCCATCTTCAACGAATCTTCCCGGGAGGACGGTGAACGGCACGTTTGCCAGTACCCCGGGGAGTTCCGGGGTGGCCGGGTATTGGACCACTGCGGTATCGCCGATCTTCCAGATCCTGTCGGTCGTCAGCAGCACTGAATTGTCGGCCTTGATGACTTCGACTTTTGAGATCTTCGCTCCTGAGACGGTGTATGTTTTCTCTGATTTCCAGAGGTCCTGTTCAACCGATCGATCCAGTTTGAGGACGATTGTGTTTTCATTACATTTCTGAAATTGCAGTCGCGGCGACCTCCATTCAAAGGGAGCCGACGCAACACCTCTGGCCGCGAGGTTACCGCTTCCCGAATAAGTGATGGTAAATGGAAACGAAGCGACATTGATATCCACGATAACAGTGGTGCCGTCGATGCGGACCTTGGCCGTCCGTGATACTCCCGACGCGTCTTTGATCGTCAGGCCATTAATAGTGCCGTCCGGCGAGTCTTTCGCTGCAAGGCCATCGGCCTGTTTAAGTTCAAATCCAACGTTGTCCTTGGTGACGGTCGTCTTGCTAAGATAGGGGCCATATTCCTTCACGTCATAACACGCCACGCAGTCATTCATGCGTAGATACAGTTTTCCGTCCGCGATGGCGGGGGAGGCCGCGCCGCTGGGGACCGGCAAGTTGGGCGCCACAACGGTATTTCCCAGGGATTCAAAATTCTCAGGAGAAGCCCTGAACATTCCGACAGTGCTTGAATCGCCGTAGCGGCAGGGCGCGTAGAAGACTTTGCCGTCGGCCACAATCGGCGATGAACTCTCACCCGTAATTCCGCGTTTGCTCCATTTTGATTTACCAGTCTTCAACTCCAGGCAGGTGGCCTCACCCTGACCACCGAAAAAGTAAGCATGGTCCTGATAGATCAGGGCGCTGGCGCCGCGGGTGCCGCCGGGAGACTTCCAGAGGAACTCCGCCTTTTGCGGTGTGAGATTGAAGGCCATCTTCGGCTCGGCATAGAGTACGAGCACATCGCCGCTGATTGCAGGTGTGGCATCACACGTCCAGATATTCGTCACTGAGGGGGCACCTGTGGGGCAACCCCACAATACCGTGCCGGTGTCGGGATCGACGCACCACGGACCACCGGGGGCGCCGCTGATGAGATATTTCTTTCCTTCATGGGTCCACATCGCCACGGAGCCATTGGTATATCCAACCTGCGGCTGCCTCCAGAGGACCTCTCCTGTTTCGGCGTTGAACGCAGTGAGCGATTTGGCTGCACGCCACTTGTACCTAGCTTCCTTGATCACGCCGCTCTCATAAATGTAGAGTCGGCCGTCGACGACCAGCGGGGAAGAGTTGCCAAGATCTGCTTTAACCTGCCAGACAACCGAGCCGTCTTTGACGGACAAACAGTAAAGCCCCGCGCTTCCAGCAGCGAAAATTCGATCCTTCCAGATCGCTGGCGTGGCGGAAGCACCCCAGTGCAGCTCACGTTCCGGAATATCGCCAGGGAATTCCTTCTTCCATACTTCTTTACCCGTTTTCCCATCCAGGCAGACGACGGTGTCCGTAAAGGAAAAGACCTTGGACATAAACGGATCAAGGAAACAGGGGAAGATATTCTCGGTTCCTGGAGCACCGTGCGTGCCAGGCTTGAAGCAATGATCAACTGCATTGTACAACTCGTCGTAGGTTTTGAATTCCTTGTCGCGCGCTTTGACGAGATGGGCAAAGTCCTGCGTCCACGAAAGAGCATTGGGGCCCTGAGTCAGACGTTGTTTGACGTGCGCGCGGAACTTTGCGGCCAAGTCCGGGGCGACCGTGGCCATGAAATCGTTGATGTATGCATCGAGAGCTGGTCCCGCGAGATCCTTGCGCTTCTTATCAAGACGCGCTTCCTCGATCTTTTGCGCCAGCTCATCGGGGACGCCTTCTTCCCATCCCAGATCTTTCAGCATTTGCGTGGTGATGAGCAGCGTGCCGACCTGTCTCTTCCAATGAACATAGACAAACACTTTCCCGTCATGGACTATCGGGCTCCCGCTGCCGCCGTCGTCGGCAAGTTTTCCGCCTTCGCCAAAGGTCGATGGAATAGGATCGCTCTTCCACAACAGCTTGGGACCTTCCTTGGGCCAGGAGTCCAGCAGCTTCGTACTGTCGTTCGCGACACCGTTGCGATTGGGACCGCGCCACTGCGGCCAGTCTCTCGACGAGTCTTCAGCCGAGGCCATTCCAATGGCCATACACGCGAGAAGCGTGAGGGCGCCGGACGTCGGAAATTTCATGTTGGTCTCCTCCATAAAATGGCTTAGGACGGCTTGGTCTACTTTACACTTGAGAAGCTCCATCGAGTCCGTGAACCATGAAACAATAGCAATTCAGAATGAAACAATTTTGATTCAGCCTTTCGAAATAGCCTTATATTTCCATCTTTAACAAAGGCTCGTGTTTTCCGTCGAAATCCCTGCCGACGAGTCGTTTCGTGTAGGTGATGAGACGCAAGACCGCAGTCCGCGACACTCATAAGGACGAACGCCGCCGGCAATATCAGGACGCACCTGGTCATTGCTTAGATTCGTCAGCCGATGGAATCATGCAACTAGCGGCCGTCGGCCTGTCCTGCCGCTCGGAGCCGCGGCGTGTCCAAAACGCAGCAGAAACGCCGGGTGACCACTCACACCTGCGGTTTTCAGCAAGGAGGAAAGCTTGTTCAGAAGTGCTTCCGCTCCGGCGACTCTCAAGGCCGCGATCAATTCTGGGTTGCCGTGGCGGAGCACGTTATTGAGTACCACAAGTGACATCATGGGCTGCGACGCGAAACCCAATTCTGTCAGGGCCAGCCATGCGCGCTGCATGGATCTCCCGGTTGAAAGCTCGGCGCTTGATGCTTCTCCATCGACCACACCCACGCACAGGCCGGAGGCGCTGCGGACGAGCTTCCTTGTGTGCACGGAGAAGAGCACACGGACCCCCAAGAGTTGGAAAAGTTTTTGAGGAAGACGCTTGAGTGCTTGTAAAGCAACACCCGTAAATGTCGAGCCTTCCAGGGACCCCAACGACAGGCCTTCATTCGATTCTGCTTTGGGCGGCAGATCAAATCGAATATTGGATAGGATCGCCGCTCGCATGGAGGGTTCTCCGAACAGGATGGCATCGCCCCGCGCAATCACGTCTGCCAACGCGTCAATCAAGTTGCGATCATCAATCCAATGCGTCGAGACCCCGGACATTTTGGATGTGGAGCGTTCAAGGTCTTCGAGAACGAACGGTGAAACCGGTCGCGGATCGTAGATGCGACGATTGGCAACCCGAGCAGAAATGACGGTCGCATAGTCGCGCATATCAGACGGCGCCGACCAACTCTCCAGCACGACTTGTGCGACGAGACTGGGATTGATACCGCAACTGTCGGCGCTGAGTTTCAATTCTGCACTCCATCCGCGATGGCCGGCAAGTAAGAGCGCATTCTCAACGGCTGCTCCACAAGCGATCAGCGACATGCGTTGCGCAGCGTTCATCGGAGATTTGTCGCGACCGGTATCAATACAAATGTCCAATGATCGTCCGGCTTCATTGATGATAAATTTCCAGGGCTGAACATTATCGCCGGACGGCGCGCGTGAAGCGGCCATGGCGAGTTCACGCAGGTCTGTCGCGGATACGCACCTTGAAGCGATCGTTGGCGAATTTCTCATAGTCACTCCCACTAATGCACGCGCTCTGAATAGCGGGCGCTGAACTTTCCGGCGATGCCCGCTGCGGCGAATGTGACCTTCAGCGGCAGCACAGTCACAGTTTGTCGATGAATGTTTACAAGCGCACGCGAAATGCACGGCAGGGTGGACGAATCAAATTGCGTAACGGGAATGGCCAGCCGAACGATCTGCCTCTGTTCGGCAATCTGCTGCATAGAATAAAAGTGTTCGGTGCCTCGCACACCACACTGCTTGTACAGCGCATTCAAGAACGCCTGGACCGCATTTCCGTCTTCAGGAAATTTCGGAAGCATGCGGCGAACGTCGATGAAGACGCCGTGCCCGCCGCTGTGCTCGCACGCAAGTATCCCTTCATCCTTGACTTCACGATGGAGCGCACGAACGTTCTGAAGGCGTTGATTTGCTGGCTCGAAAGGATTGTCGGGAAGCAGACCGGGTATTACGCCTGCGCATGACAAGGTTGCGCCAAAGGCCAATGCGATGTCGGCCAGTCTCGTGAAGAGTTCACTGTTGTTCGTACCAATATAGCCGCCGTGCCCCACGCAGAAGTCTTTGGTTCCACTCATCACAAGTACGTCCGCGTGCGCGCAGTAATCGCCCAGCGTCTGCGCCAGGCTTCTCGGACTGGCGGTGTGTTCCGAATACATAATTACGTTTTCGAGCAGTCTGCTCGCATCAATGATCACAGGCACACCTCGAACGGCGCAAAGCATGTGGATTGCGCGCACATTCTCGAGTGAGACCGGCGCTCCGAACAATGCGTTGGAACACGCCTCAATCCACACGCATGCGACAGTGGGGTCGAGTTGATCTTCGAGTTTTTCCAAATCCAAGTTGGCTTGAAAATTCGGATCGAAACTGCGACTGGCTGGTCCTGCGGAAATGTCCAGCAGATTGGAACCGCGTGATGCCAAATGGAAATGCGCTGTCGGGAAAATCGAGTTTGTTAAAATGCGCGCGCCGGGCCGTGAAAGTGCGGCAGCGACGATGGCCTCTGCGATCCGCCCCTGTAGCACCGAAATCAGATGCTTATGACCATATAAATTGCGAATGAACGGCTCAAGCTGTGCCTGCCGCAGTCCGGGGGGCGATCCAACCCAGGCTCGTTCCGCCCAGCTATCGGTCATCAAGTCAATTTCGACGGCCTCTCGTGGCAGGAGATTGGTATTAAACCGAGCGTGCGCCAACGCCGATGCTCGCGCTTCCGGCGGTGAGACTGGATTGAGGCGCAGCGGATCAGTTTGGATTGAAACACTCATGCGGCGACCTCCAATTTTTGTTCATCCAGGAGTTGAGCGATTTCGACGAATTCGTACTTCATACTCAAGGCGTCGACGGCGAGCATGCGCGGCAAGCAGAGCGGCGGTCGCCAGAGCGGCGATTCGCGGCCGGACAATGCGATCAAGGCCTCCGTGCTGGCGAAGGCTGCGCCGAGTGCCGGACCAATGGCCAAGGATGGAATTCTTCCAGTTGGAAGGTCGCGTTCAATCGCGTCCATACTGAGCGGAGCGAAGATGCCTCGTAATGCCGCGGGCAACTTGCCGCAGCGGCCCACGGATTTGAGCACCTCGATAAACGCATCCATCGGCATGCCGTTGGGATCGGAAGCGGCGAGCAACGTGCCGAATCCGAGCACCGGCGCGCTGAGGCAGTAGATTCCGCGCCGGCGACAATGTCTATAAAGAGCTGCCCGAAGGTCGATGCTCACCGAAACATCGAGACAGTCGAGAAGCACATCGGCCTCGGATGCCAGCGCCTCGACGTTGGCCGCGTTGACGCCTTCCGGCATGACGGACACGTGAATGTTGGGATTGATCTGCGCGAGAATTTGGGCGTATTGTTCACATTTGTTTTGGCCCATCGACTCGGAATTCGCCGCCCATTGGCGATTGGCATCGGGAGGATCGAATCGTCCGGGATCGGCGAGCACAAAACGACCAACTCCCATTCGCGCGAGCAGTATTGCCGCCGCGCCGCCGACGCCGCCGCATCCCGCAACGCCGAAGCAGCAATCGCGCAGAGATTGCACCGTCGCCGGGCCGACCAGGCGTTGTGTTCGATCGAAGAGCATCGCTGCATACTGGGCGCTTGGATTAATCATCGCAGAACCTCCTGTAGCGAACAGTTTTCTGCCTCAATTTTCATTGCGCGTGCGTTTAGAAAATGCTGATAGTCGTCCGGCGGAGTCGGACGAGTGATCGCGAGTTCTGTTTCGTCCATCTCGAGCCAACGCAGTGTATTCGTGACGTGCCTGCCCATCAGGACCCGGTGACGCAACATGAAATCCACAATTGGAAACCCGTAGCTCCAGAGTGTTCGGCTGGCCTTGCCGCGCCGAATCAGGCTGCAGAACTCCGGGGCGTAGGACATGTAGCCGAGATGCTTCAGATCGGAGTGCATAAGCAGCCATTGGAAAGGGCTGTTGCTGAAGATCGGGTTCGCGTTGCGTCGCTTTCCGACAAGACCCAGTTCGTAAACCTCGCGGATAACGTCCGCCTGGTTGTATTCCCACGCATGAAAGGGTGCGAGATAGCGCGGAAAGTGTGTGCCCTTTGGAAATATGTTCGGATTCCAGAAGTACGAGAGTTCCGTGGCGTTAAACAATCCGCTCTCGCGAAGCACACGCGGCGTCCAATCAAAATCGCAGATCTTCGTGCGCGGCATTTCATAGAGCATCCATTCCGGATCCGGCTGGCCCGGAGAATAGCCCGCGAAGATCAGCGGAATCTTCTTTTCCGTCGCCAGACGCAGCGCGTAGCCTTCGGTCAGCGGAGCTGATACATAACAAACCGAGCGTACCGCACCGCGCGCGTCCTGGTTGCGCAACAGATAGCGAAAGAATTTTTTGTAGAACTCCATCGGCGGGCGGAACGTCACATGATCGATATCGAGTGCCCGGATCGTGCGGCGGATATTTTCCCAACCGGCGGGCGGAATATCCAGATCGCAGGTGAAGGCAAGCACCTTCAGGCCGTATGACTTCTTCAGTTTATGGAGCATGTAGATGCTGTCTTTGCCTCCACTGAAACAGGCGAGACAGTCGTACTGTGCGCGACCGCGGGTCGATTGAATGGCCTGTTCCAAATCCCTTTCGAATTCCTGGCGCTGGCGACTTTCAATGGCGGGGTCGCAGTCGCGATACGCGCGGCATTCCGCGCAGATTCCGGAAGCGTCGATCGCGGCGCCGGGCACGGCTTCAGGGAGCAGACAATTTGAACAACGCATTCTGGGTTGCCTCCTTATCGAGCCAGCCATGGAAGCCAGCGACGTGGTTTCGGATGGAAGGCCGATACGATCGATTCCACCTGACTGCGCAGGCCCAGAGGCGCCGTGGCACCCGATGAAATGGCTATCCGGATCTGGTCCGCTTCGATGAAATTACTGGGTTCGACGATGCATTCGCGCCGCAGTGTCTCCAGTGATTGCCGCATGCGATCCGCGATGGCGCGACGCGGAATCGAGAGTGACTTCGCGATTTCCTCAATTGGCATTCCGCCGCCGTAGTGCAGCGCCAGCACGGCGCGTTCGAGAATCGGCAGTCGCGCGAGCGCATCACGGAGAGACGAGATGTCTACATTGCTGGACGGGCTTGGCATCCGTATCTCCTATTCACTTGGGAACGTGCTGGACGTGCGTCGCGATAATTGAAAGAAGTTGACGTCGTCGTCCGACATCGGACGCCGGCGTCGCGCTATAAACTCGGCGACGGCACCTTCCTCCAGCCACCGGTAGAAGGAGGGATAAAGTGAACGATCCTTCTTGACTGCGCTCAAGGAATGCCTGTTGCCATAAAGACGGATGTGCCGGTCCGATTCGGCGAGTTTCAACCCCAGGAGCACGCTCAGCGAGTTTTGTACGCGAGGGCAGGGCTTTTCCGGACCGATAGGTTCGAATTTCAACAGACGGTGATAGTAGGCCGCGTGGCGAGGATGGACCTCAATGATAAAGTCATCCGCGCCAACGATGCGGCGGGCATAGACGTAGACAAAATTGAAAAGTCGCACGAGCAAAAGACGGGAGTGCTTGTGCTCAGGCGCAATGGCCAGACGGGTGACCTCGCACATGAGGCGACCTTTGTCGCGCGCCGCGGTGAGTTCAGACCGGTAGATTTCATCGGCTGGCAGACCAGCGGGTGAATCAACCACCACGGATATGGTCGCAGCGTCCTCGCCTCGTTCGTCTTCGACGAGAAGGGTGAATGTCTGCGGATCGGCATCGTAGGGAGACACCACCATTGGACAATCACCGGCGACAAGTCCCGACGCGTGATAGACGCGGTGGGCGAGCGCGTAGGCTCGCGCTCGCAAGGTGCGATCGGCGGCAATCCTGAGGCGAAAACTCTGAGACCTGTCCTCCTCAGAAGAAACGTCCCAACCTGCGGGATCAAGGTCCATATTTTCGCTGATCTTGCGCAAGATCTGGGAGACGGCCGAAGGTCGTCGCAATGTGGCCGGTCTCTGGGTACCGAGATTCGCTTCGTCCTCGAGTGAGAGCATGCTGATTCCTTTCGTTGGGACAATGCGACACCATCCGCGCCTCTCGGTGCGGCATCAAAGACTCTGTTGACGGTTAATGCGTTGACTTCAGTGTTGCGCGCCGGTCGGCAACGTCTGGGCCTTGTACTGAAGCTTGTCAACGCTGTGAAGGATGCGGAGGTCCGACGCCGCATTCTTGAATTCAAGCGCCGCTTCTTCGTCAGAAATGGACTGAAGCGCGATCGATTCCACTGCTGCGTCTGTGAACTGCAGGATCAGATGGTCACCCGGCCAATCGCCTTCATACTTGCGGTGCGTATTCAGGCGGTCGTCCATCCACTGCAAACATTCATTGCGAGTGAATATAGCCTTCGTCGTCAGCGTCTGCTTCCCGTTCCCGCTGCGGATGCTGGTGGTTTGATGCCAATACGCAAAATCGACAATCTTCTCACCGTCGAGCCATGACGTGAAGATATTACACTTTTCCTCGGTTCCGACCCATTTGACCGTCAATCTTACGTTCTGATGCTGAATCGCTACTGGAAGCACCACGACAACATTCTGACCATCTCGTGAATTCATCATACCCCGGGGCATTGAGTTCCATTCCCAATTGCCCGTGATGCACTGAATGTCCAGAGCCTCAGGCCGGGTACTGAAATCCCAACGACGGTTGATGGTGGGCGTCGCAGCGGAAGTATTGGGAGTGACTAAGAGGGCGTCCTTGAGGACGATCTCAGAATTTTTGGGTGGGCTTAACGGAGAGACGCTGGGCTGTGAACTGCCTTTCAGCATGGCGGCCACCGCTATTACGGCAGCCAACGCGCCGGCAGCAAGAGCGAAGTGTGCGCTGGACGGCCGTGCGCGCGGGTAGACGCGGCGCGAACGGACAGTCGACGCGGAGGGCGGAACGAAATTCAGAGGAGGACAGGTATGACCGGTCGTGAATGCCTCGTAAATGGATTCAGCACTCAGCAAGGGCACGACCGCGAGCGCCGTAATGCCGCTATTTGTGAGCCGAACCCGCAACTCACCGAGGGCCTGCTGTATGCGTCCGGTAATTGTTCGGCGGGGAATGCCAAGCAATTCACTGATTTTCTGATGTGTCAAATTCGCGCCAAAGCAGCACGCTAGAATTTGCGAATCGAGTTCAGGCAGTTCTTTGATATGCCGCCTGAGTTGCTCCAACGCTTCGCCACGTTCTTCCTGATCGGATTGGTGAGTGTTCGAGATGTTATCTCGGCACACGGCCTGTTCACGACGCGACTGGCGCTTCCTGCCGCGCCGGGCGTTCATGCATTTCCCGGCGACGATCCCCAGAATCCAAGCCTGCACATCATCATCTGAACGATTGCACTTGGGCGACTGCCAAAGCGCCAGCATGCCGTCCTGAACCGCCTCTTCTGCGAACGTCACGTTCTGGAGGATATGATAGGCCAGGCTATAGCAGCGATCCTGGTGCCGGGAGAACAATTCATTGAACGCAACGCTATCCCGGTGCTGCGCAATTGCTTGGAGCAACTCCGCATCTGTACGATGATCGCTCATGGAGAGGGTCGCCGGGAGGGTTATTGTCTCACATTTATCCATTTGCGTTCCAAACTCAAGCTGAGTTACCCAACACACCATTCCCTGCCCTTCACCATCGTGAGTCCGCAACCGGACCTTTGGGCTGAGATTTTTAAATTTCTTTCAACAAATTCCTGAACCGCTTCCCGAGGTACAGACTCTCAAAATCGCGGTAGATGCCCAAAATCTACCTGAATTAGAGACTTGGTGACATCTTCAACTCTGAAACGAACCCTGCGCGTGATAAAACAATTTTGACGCGATCCTCTTGGAGCGCTAAGACTTGACCGGCGGCTGATGCGAGGACTTATGCCGGAAACTATATTTGCCTATGAGGTTTCCCCCCAGTCATTCGTCCACCACACGGGTAGCGGACGCATGGATCTTTCAACTCCAAGCGGACAGGCAAAGCGTGCCAAGAACTGCTTCGTGGCGTACATTGTGCTGAAAGGCGAGCTGTCGCTGATCGACTATTTGCCAGGCGGCGCAGAGCCGTTTCGCCTGCGAAGTGGGGAGATTCATATCATCGGCCCCGGTTTGCATCAGGCCAGCATTGCACCCAGCGCCCCTGGCACGAGCTTGATCTGGATTCACTTCAGCTTCTTTGAAAATCCGCACGTCGGTTACCTTGCCACACAAGACGCCACTGCCGATTCGATTTACGCATCGTCGCCGGAGCAATCGTCGTGGATCATTCCAAGGCACATGCAATTGGGGCGGGATCGTGACGGTGTGATTCAGCTTTGTTCTGAGCTCAATGATTGTTCGAGACTATGTGGCGCATCGAACCGCAGCACACATCTCATCTGCGGGCATTTGATTTCCATACTGCATCGCGCGATCATGCAACGCATCTTGAAAGCAGGGTCGTCAAGCGACGCGTCGCCGCAACAGGCTCATGTTCGCAGAGCGTGCAACTTCATCCGGCTGAATTACGATAAGAAGATATCCTTGTCAGAGGTCGCAGAGGAAATTGGACTCAGCCCGGCACATTTAAGCCGTTGCTTTCAGCAATATCTTGGGCAAAGCGTCGTTGATTTTCTGCTGCACACCAGAATTGAAGCCGCTAAGGAGCTCCTCATGACTCAGTCGTTTCCGTCCGTGAAGGAAGTCGCATACCAAACCGGATTTGCCTCTCCCATCTACTTCTGCCGCGTTTTCCGCAGGTTGGAGCGAATGTCTGCAATGCAATATGTCGTTCGCAGCCGCGAAGCCGGATTGAGCGAATAGGCCCACTCGCAGCTTCTTGAATCACTTGGAAGTGCGTGCAAGCAGCAGTTCAATCGCCGGCTGGCAATGCGTAAGTCCGTAGCGTGAATCGCGGGATGGCGCGACAACGTCGTGAGCCTCCTTCGGTTTTCCTTTTGCCTCCAACCACAAGGCCAGCCATAGACGCAATTCCGGGCGCCATGCATGATGAGGCCAGCGTTTGTTGGGAACTGGCTCTCGCAGTCCCAGAAACATCTCCGCCAGATCGCGGTTGACTCCGCTCAGGCTTGTTGCGTACGAGGAATTTAATTCCGCAAGCGATGGATTCTTTAACGTGCCCAATGACGCACAGAGTACTTGCAGGAGCGGGTAACTTCTGAAATACGCATGAACATCCAAGATCGGTTCAATCCCCTCCAGATGCTGCGCGGCCTCTTCAAAGGACGCAGTTGAAATCGCGTAACGGGCGCGCAGCCATCGAAGCATCAAAGCCATTTCAGGCTCCGGATTCTTAAATTGTTCTACAAACGGGTCGATCAATTCGCAGTTCAGAGTGTCCACTACGATGCCACCGGAAAAATAAAATGGCCACACATCGTAGGATTTGAAGCTGCCAAGTATCTTGTGGCGGAGCCATTCAGCCGCGCTCTTGAGATCTTTCTTTGCGAGGTGTAGCAATAAGGTCCTGTTCGCATCCACGTCGGGCTTCGAGTGAACTCGATTCAGGGCCTTATCGGGATCGCCATTCCGGATATCGGTATGAAACGCCACTCCAGTCAACCAATCGTTGCCTGCTCCACGAAATTCGTCGTCAAGAGGTTTCTTGATTAGGTCGTCTCTGCCTGTCGCCAGCGCCAGATAGATTAATGGGGCTGAGTAGAGGCTTAACTCACGCTGCTTCGGGTTCAGGCGCTTGCCAAATTCCAAGTGTGTGCGAAGTGCTTCTTCCCATTCACCCAGCCATGTAAGATAGACAGCGGCTCGGCTCTGAGAATAGATTTGACTGTGCGCCGGCAGGGAAAATCCCGCAGTGGCCAACCGGCAAATTCCCAGCCAGCGGGCTATATTCCACTCCAACGGACGCTGAGGATTTAAAAAAGATCGCAGATCCCCGAGGGCATCCATTACTCGCGTCTTCGCCTGACTGTCGGGGAACTTTTCAAAGAGCGTGGAGAAAATATTAAAACAAAGCTCCGTGTCGCTCATGCAAATCATGGCTTCTTCGGCCAACGCGAACGGCTCCATATGGGTGTTCGCAAGGCTGTGAAGCGTCTGACGCGCAGCGTCAATCTGACCTAACGCGGCCTGGCAAAGGCCGATTTTTAAAGTGGCCTCAGTGCTCTCCATTCGATCGGGTTGCCGCACCGCGATCTCCTGGTAGCACTCGAGTGCATCCTTGGTATGGCCTTGGCTGTAAAGCCGGTCCGCCGCGCGCAGCGCTGGAATCTGGAGATTCCAATTCTGGCGATGCACTTCCAGCGGCCGAAAATGCGTGCCCGCCGTTACCGCGTAAAAACCCAGCAGCGATCCGTCAAAGGGGAAGAGTTCGCGGTAGCTGAAGATTCTTTTTCCGTCGACCGCGCAGTGGACATATCCTTCCTGGTCCTGGTACTCGAGCTCAATGCGGTACCGGCGGCCCGGAACCAGAGTCCAACCCGGCGCAACCACAGTGTCCGCCACATGGCGGGCAAGTTTGGCAGCGGTATTTTGCTCCGCGCCCACTTGGAAGAAATAGCCGTGATACAAACTATTTCGCGCGTCGCGACTGCGACCATGATGACCAATCAATGAGATCTCACCGGTCGCTTCCGCCCCCGGCTCGATCCACGCTTCACAAATAAATCGGAATGATCCCGGCACGGGAACATTCCAGAGAAGGACGTATTCGGTATCCGGCCCACATGTCACCCATTCGCCGGCACGGAGCTTCCAACTACCGGCGCGCGTCGTCCACTCGCTCGAATCCACTGGTCGATCTTGGGCGCCAAAACGTAAAATAGTCCAATCCATCTCGCGGCGCACGTAACGGCCCAACCGTTCGGAGAGGCCTTGCGCCGTCAGTCGCTTTGAAGGTTCAAGCGCGAGGGCTTGCATGCAGATCGACGAGAGGAATCCGTCGATTCCGGCAGTGGGTAGCAGTAAATCCGGCGGGACGGCGCTGCCAGTCAGAATGGCTTCCACCGTTTCCGAAGTCGATGCGCCTTGAAATGGTAACTGGTCCGTGAGGAGCAGGTAGAAGAGCGTTCCGAGCGCAAAAACATCGCTGGCGGGACTTGCACTGGACGGGCCTCCGCGCAGGATTTCGGGCGCAATGTAGGCGGGCGACCCGATCACCTTTAATTGTTTGTCCTCACCCGAGGAAGCGTCTGCACCCGGCGATGAACTGCCGGCCCAGTCTATGACTGTTACCTCTCCAAATTCACCAACGATGATGTTCGAAGGCGTCAGATCCAAATGCTGGACGTTGCGTTTGTGCGCGTACGCGATGGTCTCGCACACGCGTTGGAGAATTTCCAGCAACCGGCTGTTCGTAAAAATGTGGATCAGGTCCATGTCCCCCTTGCGGCGCCTGTCCAGGATCTCCGCAAGCGAAAGACCTTCCAGCGGTTTCATTGTGTAATAACGCCGGCTGTCCTGATCGCGTCCGATGTTAAAGATCGGCACCACGCCTGGATGGTTCAACGAAGCTGTCGTTCGGGCTTCCTGCTCAAAGGCCTGTGCCTGAACAAAACTAAGATGTGGCGTAAGCGGACGTTTGAGCACCACTTCACGCTCAAGCCCCGGCTGATTGACGAGTAGAATTTCGCCCGTGCTTCCGACGCCGAGTTTGCGCAACACCACGTGGCCATCGATCATTTGCACGGCCGGCGCGTTCACGTGCGAAATTGGCTGCGCGATTTTTTTCGTCGAGTCAAATTCCGCATCCGCCGGCTTCCGAGCGCGGTCACGCGTTGCGTCGCGTCCCGTGGCCGAAACGTGAACAGTCGTCCCCTGCGCCCTGGCAATGCGATTGCGCCCCGCTTCCTTGGCGGCATATAGCGCCTCATCGGCCCGCAGAAAGAGAGCTTGGGCCTCGAGCGCATTCTCCGGATAAGAGGCGATGCCGATCGTAGCACTTACCTTTCGTCCTAGCGGAAGCGGGATGGCGGCGATGGATTCCCGTGCCTTCTCAGCGACAGATTCCGCGTCTCCCGCCTTGGTGTCCGGAAGCAAAATCTCGAATTCATCGCCGCCGAAACGTGCCACCACATCTGTGCGGCGGAAAGTACTTCTTAAAATCTCGGTTACGCGCAAGAGACATTGATTGCCCGCCTCATGACCGCAGTTGTCATTCAGTGCCTTGAAATGATCGAGGTCCATCAACAACAGCGTAAGTGGAAGTTCGTTGCGGATGGCACGACGAACAGTCTGTTCGACTTCCTGTTGAAAATGGCGGTGGCAATACAAGCCAGTTAATGGGTCGGTAATCGCGGACTGGTAAAGGACGGCATGTTCAAGGCAACTGGCCGCCTGCTGCGCAAGCATATCCACAAACTGCTGGTCTTTTGCCTTGACCGGCCGATGCGGTTCAGCAAACTCCAGGTACAACGCGCCGAGAATTTCACGGCTCGCGGTAAACGGAGCGCACAGCACCACGTGAGCTTGTGACGCGTCCTTTTTATGAAGGAAAGCAGAGCGTCCCGCCTGAATAACGCTTTGTGCAAGCTCAAGTTCTCCCGTTTCCAGCATGATCGGAACGCCGGGAGATTGTGGCCACTGTGCGCGGGGATGAAGGCCATTGCGGTCGAGGAGAAATGCGACCGATCGTTTGGCGGACAGAAGTTCCAGCGCCTTTTTACACACACTTGAGAGCAGTTGATCCACGCCAATCTGATGTTGCCACTCGCGACTTGCTTTTAATAATTCGTTCCAGCAATTCTCGTAAAACGAAGCGTCGTATACATTTTCGGTGGTCCCGTTCGCCATATCTGCGTTGCCCTGTAGATTCGATGGTTAAGTTTCTATCACGGGAGTCACGGAGGTCCACCAACATGTGGTGCAACCGTGGAGTGATCCAGGTCACGACCGCGCAGCATAGGCTTGCGTCCAATCCACATTTCAAACTGAAGATTTTGAGGAGCTCACTTTTTACGGTCCAGGTTGAAATGCGCAGGTTTCGGCGGCGCGCTGGGTAAGATTAGACGGCTTCGGAGGTCTCGATGAACACCTGGCGTTTACTCGCGATTCGCTTCCACCTCGTCGCGGATTTCCTGCGCATTGCATTCGCTATTCTGAAATGCCCACAGACTTGATGGCTAAAATTCTTTCACGTGAGTCAAGGAGGACCACCAAACATGTGGCGTCGCTGTGCAGAGTGATCAAATGTTGTTACAGACCGATTAAATCGGCGCGTGTTGTGATCGGGATCAAACGTAATTTCGAATGCGCGGACCGCACGCTTCAACAAGTGGCAGTTTCCGATTGGGAACTACTGGTGTTCAATATGGCGTTTTGCAAACGCTGCATTTTCGCGAGTCGCTATTGATTTCCAAACTTCAACGGCTCTGCGCCTCTTTCCTGAGCGCCGCAGTCCGGACCTTTGCCGTAATAGTAGTCGTTAAAATTGGGAATCCTTACGCCATAGTCGATGCCAGGTGAAGAGGCATTTAACGTATAGGCACCAGACGCGTGACTCGAATCGTAAATGGAGGCTGCTTTGATTCCGTGGCTTTCGTGTCGTGGATCGTCATTCACCATTCCGAGATAAACGTCATAGTCAAAATCGTTGAGTTTGTCGGCGTTCTTGTCGCCCTCGTCAATTACGGTCTCGGCATTAAAGATATTGTTTCGCGTGACCGTATTCATCAACGCCTGGCCCGAGCCGGTTAGTCCAAGATTCGGCGGCGTTTGGCCGTCGTTGAACGCGGTGTTGTGGTAAATATACACGCGGCCTCCGCTGGTCTCTTCGTTCTTGCGGCTCTGCAATTTAAAGAGAGTTCCTTTCGGATCGCCAGGAGCCTTTTCAGTACGATAAAGAATGTTTCGAAAATCATAGACCGGACCGAGGCTGGTTGAGGAATGCGCAATCATGGTGTAGCACTTATCCAGTCGATTGTCCCAGATTCGCACATTCATATTCGCCCCTTCGGCTTCGATGCCGTCATCCCAGACATTGGAGATGGAGTTTCCGTTAATATCGGAGTCAATGCCTGGCGAACCGACGAAGCTGAAATTGTCGGCACCTCCGATTCCGTCATTAAAGTAATGGGTTGCGTCTCCGTAGATTTCGTTGAACCGGATGACGTGGTTGCCTTCGGTATTGTACAGAAAGATTGGAATTGGACCGTAAGGATGTGGGTCGTTCTTGTAGAACGGACGGGACTGTGTCCAGTTATTGGAATTTCCCCGCGGGTTGTGGAGTTTGTTTCGCTGAATGACAAAGCGATTGAAACCTTTGCCGTTTCCATCGCCAACCCAGATTGCCGCCTCCGAATCTATTCCCCATCCGTCCGGCGCGATCGCACCCCAGTTGCTGATGTCGTTGTTTTCGATGACAACGTCGTGGCATTCATGATCGACAAGAATGCCATGATGCGCCGCATTCTTAAGCGTGAGTCCCCGAACGATGACGTACGATGCGCTTAAATGAATATTGCAGTCAGCCTTGTTGTCCGCATCGAGAACGGTTTCCGCCGCTGCTGTGTACAAAATATACCCATTGGGAGTTCCAGATTCTGTAATTGTGCAGGTCGTGCCGATCGCGGCTGGAACCATAACCGTTTTCGCGATTGGAAATTGTTCACTCCACGTTCTTACGGTCGTGCGGGAAAATTCGGGGGAACCCGAGACGTACGTTTCGATGTCATAGCTCGTATTTGGCTTGAGCATGACGATGGACCCACGGTACTCCTGACTATGCGCTTGAACTGACGCCAACGCGCGATCGTCGAACCAGAGCGAGTGGGCCTGTCTCCACCCCGCAGTTCCGGATTGGCGAAATCGAACGAGCCCTTCGTTGGCCACCGAGCCATGCTCCGGTTTCCAGTAGAGGCCGATTGAATTAAAAGTAGCGACAGCGCGCAGCGGAGCGGAGGACAATACGGTTTCTTGGGTTGGAAACTCGTAGCTCTTTCCTTCTCCGGGTGGCGATGCGACTGCCGTGAACTCTTCTGCATGCGTCCGATGCGCAAGGACTAACATTAGAAGCAGTACAGACCAAGAATAATGCATACCCGCCCGCACCTTTGCAATTCATGGTACCAGTCCTACTGGATTTACCATTTGATCGCTCCAGGTCCAGGCGGTACTCAGTTTTTTATATGACTAGCGGGTTCCAAAAGCGGGCATACTTCGCCGAAAAGTAACGCAGTCACGTCTTTCCCCGCGTTGTTGTCGCAGATTCTATATTTCCGAGTCAGGTTCGGAATACCATGCCCGGCTCAACCCGGCGCAGTCGCAGGATCGACACCAGTGCTGCGCCGGAACACAACACTGCCGTAAGCAGGACGATGCCAGCAATGAGCCAGGCGGGTAGTTCCACCGATGTTCCCGCCGCGCCTGCGGCTGCTCCAATCCCGCATGACGCCAGAAGTCCGATCGCCAATCCAACTGCGCCACAGAGCAGACTCTGCTCCAGCACAACTCTGGAAATTTCACCCATCGTCGCGCCTAGCGCTTTCAATACTCCAAACTCAGGCAGCTTCTCCATGGTCATGGCGTAAAGTGTCTGTGAGACGATCACGCCGCCAACCATCAGTCCCAGAATGGCCGCCGCAAGGAATCCGAGACCCATGCCCGTTTCGATCAACCAGTAGCTGCGCGTGCGCCAGCTGAACCCTTCTCGCGTGTGAACCTCGATGTTCGGTACAGCCGCGGCAATTGCAGCGCGGACGGCTTCGCGGTCGAAACCAGGTTTAATTTTCGCCAGAAAGTAGATCGAAATGCGGTTGTTGTCGTGGAGCAGGTCGCCGTAGTTAACGCCGCGGCGCAGGGAACAGAACACAAACGGAGTTGTGGTGAACGAACGCATGTCCCTCGTGAAGCCGACAATTTTCGCGCGATGCCCGAAAACTTCGACCGTATCGCCCACGTGTGGATTGCCGAGCTTCACACGTTCGCCTTCATCAATGATGATGGCATCCTGGTTGTGCAAGGCTTCCACGCTTCCCGCAACCAGATTCAGCGGCGCCGAGAGACGGTTGCGGTCGTCCATGGCGATGACCTGGCAGTTGGCATTGCCACCGCCGGGCAATTTCCAAATGCTGTAAGAGACGTTGAATTCTTCGACCAACTGCACTCCCGGTACGGCCTCAATACGATACCGTTTGCGCTGATCGACGGGAGTAGCGAAATCAAAGGTCTTCACGTCCACGGTGGAAATCCACAGGTCGGCGCGTGAATTGTCGATCAGCAGTGAAGCATTGCGCACCAGCCCCAGTAACATGCCGACTTCGACTGTGACCAGCACAACGGCAAAGACGACGCCCAGGACGGCGATCGCGCCGCGCGTCGGATCCCGCTTGAGATTGCGCCAGCCGATGGAAATCACGCGCGGTTCTCCGTGTCGCGACGTCCGGTTCTGCCGCTGGGAGGCTCCGCATGGCCAAAGCGCAGCAAAAAGGCGGGTCGGCCGACGATCCCCAAATTCAGAAGTACCGCATTTAATTCCTCTAGCAGCGCCTTGGCGCGCTGCTGTTTCAAGCGCGCGACCAACTCCGGGGTACCGTGACGGAGGGCGTTGTCGAGGACCAGCAGGGACATCATCGGTTGCGCGGCGAAACCCAATCCCGTCAGCGCCAGCCAGGCGCGCTGCAGGGCCCGCCCGACGTGAAGCTCCTTGCGCTGCTCGGGGCTATCGATGGTAATCACACACAGACCGGATGCGCTGCGCACGAGTTTGCGGGCATGGGCCGCAAAAATATTCCGGCAGCCCATGAGCTGAAACATCCCATGAGGAATATGTTTCATCAATCGCAGCGCGGCTCCCAGGGGGGGCGGCGTTTCCAGCGACGCCAGGGACAATCCTTCGCAGACCTGAGCTCTTGCCGGTAGGTCGAAGCGCACGTTGGCCAGGAAGGCGGCGCGCATGGTCGGCTCGCCGAACATGATCTCGTCGCCCCGGGCGATCAGGCCGGCCAGTTCATCGACGCTGCCGCGGTCGTCGATCCAATGCGTGGACGTGCCGTGCAATTGAGGCGTCGCGTGTTCCAAGTCGGAGAGGACGACCGGAGAAACCGGTCGCGCATCGTAGATGCGTCGATTGACCACCCGTTCCATGATCAGATGGAAAGAGTTTGCGGAGTGCGCCGGCGCGCAACGCGGGCCGATGTGAATACGCGCGATCCACGGAGAACGGATCAAATTCAACCCTGGGTCCGGCAGTTCCAGGTCTGTGCACCAGCCGCGCTCGGTCGCGATGAGCAGCGCATTCTCGATGGCCGCCCCACAGGCGATCAGTGACATGCGTTGGCCGGAATTCATGGGCGACGGATCGCGCTCGCGATCGAGGAAGACGTCAATGACGCCTTCGTCGCCGTTGGCACTGAAACGCCAAGGTTGCATATTGTCGCCAGATGGTGCGCGAACGGCCGCCGCGATCAGTTCGCGCAAGAACGCGATGGGTGGGCGCTCCGCGGCGGTCTCTGCTGCGTGGGCCGCAGATTCGAGGGATGGTGAGCAGTTCATCGTGCCGCCTTTCTCTTAAATCGGTCCATGGGAATAATCCGGGTCGTGGCTCTGGCGCGTGTGCGGTCCAGTTCACTGTTGCTTTTCAGCAGTTCAAGTTTGCGGCTCAGGCGGCTGAGTTTGCGCTTGGCCTGCTCGTCGTCTTCGGCGGACAGCGGGCCTCCCGCTTGTGTCTCGCGGTAACGGGCAAGTTCGGAGCAGTAGTTGCGCGCCAGGTCGATCAGTTCATCGAGTTCCTGCTCTGTTCTGGAGTTTTTCATGTCGCATCTCCGCGCATTTATCCCGGCAATTACGCATGGCAAATTCGTGCGTTCATTTCCGTTTCATGCATCTTTCGGAGCGCCGGAAAGCGGGAAGCGTCCCACTGATTGTTGAAAATTGAAGAGCGTCCCGTGCCGATGAAGAAAGGTATGGGAGCGATGAAAATGGAAAGTGACGAAATAGTGGAAGAGGTTGGCAGGATGGGGCCGCAGGCAGCGGGAGACACGTTT
>JBBRPR010000048.1:0-71348 GCA_038227875.1 Planctomycetota bacterium | reverse complement strand
CGCCGCCCAGCACTGGAACCGACTGCAAGGCAGCGAATTGTTAGCGGACATCGTACAGGGCGTCCGCTTTGTGGACGGCATCAAGGAGAAAGTCGCGTGACTTTTCCTCCCGTCCAATCCACAAGATTTGACAATACCCCCTATTTCTATTGTCGCGAGGAGATGCAAAACGGGACCATTAACAGAGATTTTGTCGCCGCCAAGATGGTTGGTGATTTATGCGTTGCACTCCTATTTTTTGTACTGCCGATCACGATAGCTACTGAAGCTTTCCTTCGGCGCAGGCAAACCAAGCGCGATGAAAAAGCCGCGGAAAGCGTGGCGCCCCGTGAATAGGTACCGGATTCACCGTTGAACAGCTCTTCTTAAGAACCAGGATTGTAAAATGTAACTTTGCGAATGCGATGCATCGTAGCAACTGCCGGAAAGCCGGCTGAAGCCGGCTGCGAAAATTGAGAGTGCAGGGGCGGACCACCACCTGAAGGTTGGTGGCAAGCAACGGCTTGAACGGCAACAGCAACGGCAACAGCAACGGCAACAGCAACAGCAACGGCAACAGCAACGGCAACAGCAACGGCAGCGGCAGCGGCAACGGCTACAGCAACGGCATCAGCAAGGGTACGGCAACTGGCGCAGGCGCGGCGGCTGCTGAGTTCGCGGTCGCGGCTGTGGGGCAAGTTTCGTTATCAGGCGCGGCGCTGGAGGGACCAGCGCCGCGCTCGGAGCTTCACGCCGTCTTCTTCATATCCGCAGCCAGATCGATCAGCGGATCGCTCTTTCCCGTGATCAGCGTCAGTCCGTAGCCTTCCTGCAAAATGCGCAGGAGCTTGGGTGTGATGAACGCGGGCGGCTTGGGGCCGATGCGGATGCCCTTGATGCCCAGGTGGAGCAGCGTCAGCAGCACCGCCACGGCTTTCTGCTCGAACCAGGAAATCACCAGCGTCAGCGGCAGATCGTTGACCGAGCAGTTGAAGGCTCCGGCCAGAGCCACGGCGATCTGAATGGCGCCGTAGGCGTCGTTGCACTGCCCGAGATCCAGGAAGCGCGGGATGCCGTTGATGTTTCCGTAGTCGTGACCGCGGATGCGATACTTGCCGCAGCCGAGCGTGAGGACCAGCGTGTCGGCCGGGGTGTGAGCGGCGTAGTCTGAATAATAATTTCTGCCGGGCTCCGCGCCGTCGCAGCCGCCGATGACGAAGACCCGTTTGATCGCGCCGGATTTGAACATCGGCACCAGAGTGTCAGCCATTCCAATGATTTTGGAGTAGTGGAAGCCGATCTGGGTGCTCTTGACGTGCTCCTCTTTCAGCGGCGGGAGGCTCAGGGCCTTTTTGATCAGCGCGCTGAAATCGTTGTTCTTGATGCTGGCGGCGCCGGGTACGGCGACCACGCCCACGGTGAAGAGGCGGTCCTTGTATTCTTCCGGCGGAATCAAGACGCAGTTGGTGGTGCCCAGGATGGCGCCGGAGAAGCTGGCGAATTCTTTTTTCTGGCGCTGCCAGGCGTCACCGAAGTGGCCGGCCAGATGCTTATATTTCTTGAGCCCGGGATAGCTGTGTGCGGGAAGCATTTCGCCGTGCGTGTACACGTTGACGCCCTTGCCTTCGGTTTGGACGAGCAGATCGGCTAGGTACTGCATGTCGTGACCGGTGACGAGGATGCCCGGGCCGGCGCGCGTGCCTTCGAAGACTGTGGTCGGTTCGGGCACGCCAAATTTAGCGACGTGAGCATCGTTGAGCAGTTTCATGACTTTCAGATTCATTTCACCGCACTTCAGGACCATGGCGAGCGTTTCTTCGAAGTTGAAATTGACGTTGGTCATGGTGGAGAAGAGTGCTTCCTCGATGAACGCTGAAACGCTGTCATCATGAAAGCCCATCCGTCGCGCATGGGCCGCGTAGGCTGCCATGCCCTTGAGGCCGTACAGGAGCAGTTCCTGCAGTCCCTGGATGTCCTCATCCTTGCCGCAGACGCCGGGACTGGACATGCAGGCAATTCCCTGGGACGTTTGTTCGCACTGATTGCAGTTCATAGAAAGCACCCTCCTCGCGAGTTTAATCGACTAACGGACCTAGATATCTTAATATCCTGATTAATGTGTTTGTAAAGGGATATTTTGCGATTTTCCAGGGTGTTCGGCTGCGCTTTTGAAATTACGAACGAACGCGCGCGTTAGGGATAGATAAATAGGTATAAAATTTAGAAATAGAGAAAAATTGAACGCGATGTTGAACTCATAAACCCCGGCAGAAACTGCGATTTACGCCCTCGTGCAGCACAGATGTCGGGTACCGATCCGTAACAAAACGGCGTTACCGTTTGGTGTTGAGCACTTGTGATTGTGTTACCGATTTAGAATCGACTTCCCGGTCGGGAACCTAACCTGCACCTTGTTCGATACGGCATGCCTTTTGTATGGTCTACGCCTGAGCATCCATTGTGCGTCAGGGAAAGCCGCGTATAAACGTGTCGTTACAGGTACGCAAATTGGCTTTCTCATAAAGGAGTGGAGTGCATGGCAACAGGACAGTTTCCAGGCAAAGACCCCCGAGCCAGCGTCGCGCTGAAAGACCCGCGCGCCACGGCCTCCGGCCGTCCAGTGGTGGTGGCCCCGGGTCCGCAGAAAGGCGCCGCGCCAGAACCCGGCAGCGGAGCGCGCAAAGCAATTGCGATTGGCGTTGTGCTGCTGGTCTTGATTGTTGTGGCCAACGTCGTCTACGCCGCGATCAACGCGCGTAAGGAAGTGGCCGAGCAGATCAAGGCGGAAGACACGACCCTTTCCAACAACGAACTGGCGCTGAAGGTTAGCCAGATGCAAAACACGCTCACCACTATGCAGAACGTCATCAATCAGCAGGACAATGCCATCAAGCAACTGCGTTCCGAGCTGCAGAACAGCAGGAATTCAGTCGACGCCGTGCGCAGTCTTTACGTGCAGGCCCAATCGACGCCGCAACCCAAAGCTCCAGCGAACGACAACAGAGGAGCCACGCGATGAACCAATGCCGCGAAAAACTGGGTGTGGGCGCTCGCGCCAATCGGGGTCAACCTGTCGGCATATCGTTGATCGAAGTTCTGATCACGCTGACGATTCTGGCGGTGGTGGCTCTGGCCATGGCCGACGGCCTGGTGACGTCGATGAAGGTAACGTCAGTCAATGAAGAGCGTGCCGCCGTGATGCGAGTCGCGCGTGACAAGTTGGAATGGGTCCAAGGCAATAAGCAGTTCCTCATCAATAGCGACGCCCACGCCCCCGACGGCATTACGGGTCGAGCAACAGTTTATCCACGCTTCGACATCGATATTCTGGCAAACAAAGGAGTAATCAAGGGACTTCAGACGGCGGCAGCCCCAGCCACTGATGTCACCAAGGGTGGCCCATTTGATGTCTTCTATGCCCAAAAAGCTCAAACGGGCAACAGTACCGCCGGCGTCGCAAACGAAGAGCGCCTGCCAGGTCTTTTCTCAGCCACGACCGCGGCCTTAAATGGCACGCTCAATGGCGATAAGCCTGGTGAAATCGTTGTGATGTTTGACGAAGCCGTAACGACATTGCGGCCGGACAATACGTACGCCTATGGACGGGACCTGACCGGCGGGCCGGTTACGGCCTCTTCGCCCTTTGGCACTCCGAATTCAATTCCCGACGGCACGACCTTTACGCCGATTGGCGACATGGACATGGATGGAAACATCGGCGGCTCCGGTGCGTGGGACATGCGCTGGTTAGCGTTCAGTCCGACCAACGCCGGAGGACCCCGTGGCCGCCTGCCCGTTGGCGTCATCGTTCGGTGGGCCGGTGCTTCAGGCCGCGAAGAGCGCTACGAATTGTGGACAGTCCTCAATTTCTTCCAGGAAAACTACGGCTCGGAAACTGCGCCGATCACCCGATACGACTAGTCCTTCGATGCGAAGGACTGAAGGATTCGTGGTCGATTAAAGTTGGAAACTAAAAAAGGTGGTTCGAATGAGTAACGGGAAGGCACAAAGTGGATTCTCCGCCGTAGAAGCGATGGTTTCGCTGGCGGTGCTCTCGGTAGCGATGGTGGGATTTCTTGGCGCCATGACTGCGGCGACAAAAGTCAGCAACGAAGAGCTGGCCGAAGGCGATATGCAGGCCGAAACGCGAAAACTGACTGAAGAACTGTGCCGTGACATGGACAGCGCGTCGATTTGTTACATCCACCCGTGGGGCCAGGTAAATCTGGGTGCGCCGATCCTGACCAACGATACTGACAACAGTAACAATTCTTTCCTGCTGCTCCGGTATCAGTTCTCTGTCGTCGGTAACGATCCGAACGATCTGGTCAATTTTGGCAAGCCCGGCAATCCCATCGGCACCGCGTCGCAGAATTTTGGCGCAACGCCTCCGGGCGCCAGCGTCGCGGTACCCGGAGCCTGCTACACCTTAGTGTTCAAGCGCGATCAGCGACAGCAATTCATCAAGGAAGTGGACCCAGCCACCAATCCCGCCGCTGTTGCGGGCACCAAGTATATCTACAAGGATTTGGACGGAGACGGCGCCTACACCACGACTTGGGTCGTGGGACACATCGAACGGCGTTACTCCCCTGGTTTTTCTGCCGCAACCCCCACAGTCACATCGATCACCGATCCTGTTGAAAAAGAATATACCAGCGTGGTGTTGTTGGAGTGGGATGCCGCAGCCAATTCGCCCAAGAATACCATCTTCCAATGGCTGGAATTTCCGGGTAGCTCGTCGAGCACAAGTTACAACCAAGGCAACAGTGTCAGCCCCCTTTTGGATCCGTGCGGCTGGAATGACAATTGCGGTCACATCGTCACCGCGACCACGGGCAAATGGATGCCGGTAAGAGATCTGACGGGAGCACCGGGCTCGCAGTATCCCAACAATGCGATCGACACGACGGGCAACAATCAGTGGGACCCAATCATGAGCTTGTCCCTGCGTTTTCTGGTGGCCCCTGACGATGGACGCTTGGGAAATTCCGGAACGCGCATGAAAATTGCATCAACATCAATGTTCTTGCGCAATCAAAACAAAGGCAATTGAGCGGTTTGCAGCGTGCTGGTGGTGAGTAAACTTGGAGGTAAGTGCTATGCGTTTCTTCAACCCGCGCGGCTCAGCGATTTTCCTGGCCCTGATCATGATGATTGGCGCGCTGGCCATCCTCATGGGGGTGCTGGCATCCAGCACCAACAATGTCGTGAAGCACGACCAGTACACCGGTCGTGAAGCGACTTACTTTGCTGCCGAGGGCGTGATCTCCCAGGTGTGGGGAAAACTGTACAATCCCATCGCCAAGCAACTTTACACCGACCAGGGAATCTACGGATACCTGGCCTCCGGAACGGACACCTCAAGTCCCTACCGCGGTTCGTTTCAAATGCCATGCTCCATTGGCGATCCCAATGACATTAACACCACCAGTGCATCGGTGATGGAAAGCAATTGGGTGGCATTGCCCAACTTGGACGTGCCCGCCGGATACCCGGTTGTGGCGTACACCAACGCGGGGTTCAAATTCGGAAACGCATACATTGTAGATGTGGTTGGGCGCTGGCGCCGCGACGTGCTGGTCTCCACGGCCGGAGTCAAAACGACGATCTGGACGATTACCATTCGTGCCACCACACAGAACAGAATCGATCCGGCCAAGCCCGGCTGGTACGATGAGAACGATCCGCCGGCGATTGTCGCGCAGACGTTTCAATTCAAGCAGTCGAATTCCTCAACGGTGCTCAATTACGTCAATCTAGCGCGTAATGTTTCCTGCACTCTCTGCCATACCCAATTTCAAGATGTGATCAACGCCTTCAACAACGACGCAATCGCTAAGATCACCGATCCGGGGAATAACAACACCAACTCCGCAGCGACGACTGTCGCTAACAATCTGAAGAATAACTACGGCAAGTATCCCAAGATTAAGCTGGGTACGCTGGGTAACTTCCAGGTGCGCGACCTTTCGACCGACCCGGTCCAGAACGGCCGTTACTATCCCTCCGACAGCTTGCTGGACGGCACGCTCTACTCCCGCGGAATCATGCAGGATAACGAACATAACGCGCTTTCCTCGATGCCCGTGGCCGCGATGCAGGCTCGCCAGTTCGATTCCACGATGCCGGACAATATCTATCAGGATAACACCGGCGCGATGAACACGGTGCCCATGGTCAATTCCGGCTACGCCGCGGATGGCAATCCCGTTGCCCATGGAAACATGTACCTGAACTACCCGAATTCGAGCACGGTCAACACCATTTCGGGTGGTACGATGGTGCAGACTGACGGCGTGATGCCCGACGACTTCCCCTATCCGTTCGACCCGAATGTTCCTGACACTCTTCCAGGCTACACGGCCGCGCAGCTGGCTGCGGCAACGACGAATCGTCTCGTCGACGGTCCGAAAGTCGACAACTGGATTAAGAACCGCACCGACCCAGCGGCGATTGCCGACGCGGCCAATCCCAACCGCCTGGGTACGATGAAGGGCGGGTACGCGATGGTGGTGGACGGCAGCGGTAATATCATCTCCGCTCCCAAGGTGTCGGGCAGCTACCAGACGATCGTTAACGACTCCAAGCTGGCCGATCCCGGCAGCGCCACTGAAACCCGCTTGAATCCCTCGGAAAGCGCGGCAGTGGGCGGCGCCAGTGGAATCGTCAACGGCAACTTGGTTCTGGTGGGTACGAAAGACAATCCCGTCAATCTCTCCAGCCAGGTGCTGGTCAAGGGTGACGTGATTATCAAGGGTTACTACACGGGTGTTGGTTCAATGTGGGCGACGGGCAACATCTACCTGCCCAGCGACCTGCGCTACCGCGATCAGGCCATGAAAGACGCCGCAGGCAACCCAATTTTGGACAAGACGGGTATGGCGGTGGAAGACTTCGGCAATCTGAACAACATGGGCTCGGGTGAAAATCTGGGCGGCATGATCGCCGGCGGCACGATTGTGATCGGCGACTACCTGACCTCCTCTTTGTCCAGCGCTCCGATGCAGAGCAATTACACTTTGAATCTGCCGCCGGACACGAACGTACGCGATTCCATCAGCTTTCCGCTGGTGCCGACCTACCAGAAGGCCGACTCGACCTTCACGTACAACTACCGCGACTTGAACACCACCAACGGCACGTACACCGTGACTCCCACCCCGTTGTTTGCCAAGAACTTTACGCTGTCCCAGTTGGAACTTTTTAACCGCGACGAATGGGGCCACACTCAGCCGTTACTGCCCAACGGTAACACCGGAGCGTTTGACGCGCCCAACGCGCAGTACGGGCAATTTGATCCGGTCAAGGGCACCTATGATTCGACCAAGCCTTACATGCCACGCTACTACGTGCTGAATCCGGGCGATCCCGTGGGTGCGTTTGTGTACGGCAGCCAAGCGCCTGTGACGAACTCGTTGCAGATGGCCACGGACGCTTCCAAGCGCTCGGGTACAGAAGGCAGTTACTGGAGCAACGGCACGGCGACGGAACCGCCGATGTGGAAGGGCGGAGAGAAGTCGAAAGCTTACGACACTACGACAATTGGAGGCGATGCGTCCCAAGGCGTAAACGGGAGCATTGTCAATGGTGTTGCAACGAAGCTGCAGTATCCATCTTCAGGAACAAAGAACATTCTCACCGACAGCTCCGATGTCACGAATACGCAGAAGGCTGCAGTTATCGCGATCAATCCGCAGTGGCTGGGTGCCACGCCCGACAAGTCCACCCAGACGATGTGGAGCATCCTGCTGAATGAGGAATGGGACCGCAAGTTCCATACGCCGCAGTCGCAGGCAGTCTACGCCTCGAGCAGCGATCCAAGTCCTGCCTTGAGCGCTCGTGACGGCCAGCCCTTCCGCCTGGATGGATTGTTCTACACCAACAACGCCATCTTCGGCATTCAGCGTAACCGCGCGTTGGCGCCCCAGGCTGCCGGGGATTACCAGGATAAGAGTGGCCCGATCACCAGCGGACCGCAGGCTCCGGATCCGAGCAAGCCGGGTCCTTGGCCGACACCTGTGCCGGACGTGACCTACCAGTACGACAATTACCAAGGCAACGTGGTCTACGATACGTACTCGTCGACGCTCTTCACCGACCACTATCGCCGCACGCCGTACACCGACAACTACACGGAACCGAAATACACCGACAATTACACGCAGCCGGCGTCCTACGACACATACTCACAGACGCCCTATACGGACAACTATACTCAGACTCAATACTACGACACGTACTCGGTGACGCCGTTGACGGACAACTACAGCCAGACTCAGAGTTTCGACAACTATTCCCGCACGGCTTACACGGACAACTTCACCAAGCTGATGTACACCGACGTCTATGTGCGCACGCCCTACACCGACAACTATTCACGCACACCGTACACCGACAACTATACGCAGGCGGTGAGCACGGTAACGTGGCTGGTGTATACCGGAACCGGATATTCCCGCGTCGGTCCGTTCTCTGTCGTCCAGGTCTCTCCTCCAGGTACGATCAGTCAGCCTACAACATATGGTGGTGCGCCGGTGACTCAGGCGTCCAGCAGCACGGCCACCTCGTCCAACACTTCCGTGTCTGCGGCTTACTATGTTTCCACAGCGCCTCCGGCGGTACCCGCAGGCTTTACCAAGACAGGCACCACGCCGGGTACGGTTCAGACCTCCGCCTCAGCGGCCTATTACTCGGTTGGCGCGCCTCCGGCGGTCCCTGCAACGTATACGAAGACCGGCACCGCGACGGGAGCGAACCAGACGAGCGCGTCCGCGCAATATGCGGCTGGCGCTCAGCCTGCTGTCCCGGCCACCTATACGCTGCAGAGCACCAGCTCCACGACGGTCACGAGCGTCTCGGCGGTATACTACAATTCGGCCGCCCATCCCGCGGTTCCGTCAGGCTATACGCTTGCCAGCACCACGACAGGCGCGACGACGACCACGAAGTCCGCGAACTACACCACATCAGCGCCGGCAGTGCCGGCTGGTTACACCAAGACGAGCACCGGGACAACGACGACGACCAGCACTTCGGCCGTCTACTACGCACCCAGCACAGGCCCTGCGGTGCCGGCGGGTTGGACCAAGGTCAGCACCACGACGGGAACTGTGACGACCAGCAAGTCGGCTAACTATACGACCACGGCGCCATCCGTACCGGCCAATGCAGTGAAGACGGGCACGGTGACCACGACTGTCACCAGCACGTCGGCCGTCTACTACAATCTGGCTTCTCCTCCAGCCGTTCCCGCGGGCTGGACCAAGGTCAGCACCACCACAGGAACGACCGTGACCAGCAAGTCAGCCAACTACACGACGGTCGCACCAGCGGTCCCGGTGAACTTTACCAAGACCGGCACGGTCAGCACGACCAATACCAGCACCTCGGTCGCTTACTATAATTTGGCCGCACCTCCGACGGTGCCCGTCGGCTTCACGAAGTCCAGCACGACCACCACCAATATCACCACTGTTTCGGCTACATACTACAATACGGCTGCCCCGCCATCGGTGCCCGCCGGCTACACCAAGACTAGCACGACGACAGGATCGGTGCAGCAGGTCGCATCCGGCACATATCGCACCGGTTCGCAGCCAGCGATGCCGGGCGGATACAGCATGGATACGAGCAGCTATGGTCCAACCGGAACGACTTCGGCCACGACCACCACCAAGACCGCCAACTACATGCAGGGCACTACCCCGCCTGCGGTGCCGGCCAGCTATATCGCCTCAGAAAAGACTGGCACCGTTCCTGGCTCGCCGGCGACGGCAACGATTCAGGTTCCCTACGGTAGCGCTGCTCCGGCGGGTTATCCGACCAAGCTCGCTCCGACCAATCCGACCTATGCGTACCCGGCCACCACGGCTGGTGCGAATGCGAAGGATTTCAAACAGTATGCGAAGGAAATGGCGTCCAGCTCCGAAGGCGTCATGGTGGTCAACGGCGCGTTGGTTGCTCCGGATCTCGGACTCCTGGTCACTGGTCGCGCCAATGCAAAGCATCCGAAAACGCTGATCATGAATTACGACCAGCGTGTACGGCGCTTGGTGCAGTTCACTGCGAACAGTGCCGATCCCAAGTGGAATCTGGTGATCAAGGGCTGGACGCGTCTGAATCCGCCTCAGTCCGTGAACTAAGGACTGAAGTTCCGTGAAAACAAAACCGGCTTGAGGATCGCTCCTCAAGCCGGTTTCTTTTTGCCGGGCTCTTAAATTCTGCGATTACATGTGCTTGATGATCTCGTTGCCGAACTCGCTGCACTTCACCAGCTTCGCGCCTTCCATCTGACGTTCGAAATCGTAGGTCACGGTCTTGGCGGTGATCGCCGCGTCCATGCCCTTGATGATCAGGTCTGCCGCTTCGTTCCAGCCGAGGTGCCGGAACATCATTTCACCGGAGAGGATCACCGAGCCGGGGTTCACCTTGTCCTGGTTGGCGTACTTCGGAGCGGTGCCGTGCGTGGCTTCGAAGATCGCGTGTCCGGTGACGTAATTGATGTTCCCGCCCGGCGCGATGCCGATGCCGCCGACCTGCGCGGCCAGCGCATCCGAGAGGTAATCGCCGTTCAGGTTGGTCGTGGCGATCACGTCGAAGTCCTTCGCGCGCGTCAACACCTGCTGCAGCGTGATGTCGGCGATCGAGTCCTTGATCATCAGCTTCTGCTTCCACTTGCCGCCGCCGTGGGTTTCCCAGAGCGCTTTGATCACGCCGTCGACTTCGGCCAGGAGCTTCTTCTTCTGGTCGGGAGTCATCATGTCGTAGCCGGGTTCGATCTCCTTGGCGTTCTGCTCGGTGGAGATGCTGGCGTTCTTCTCCTTGTTGCCGAGGATCCAGCTTTCCCGTTCGCTCACGGTCTGGTTGCGGTAATCGCGCGCGGCCAGAGCGTAGCCCCAGTCGCGGAAGCCGCCTTCCGTGAACTTCATGATGTTGCCCTTGTGGACGAGATTGACGCTGCGGCGCTTCATCAGCAGCGCGTACTCGATCGCGGCCTTGATCAGGCGTTCGCTACCTTCGATCGAGACGGGCTTGATGCCGATGCCGCTGGTCTCCGGGAAGCGGATCTTCTTCACGCCCATTTCGTTCTTGAGGAAGGCCAAAACCTTCTTCACGTCATCGCTCTTGGCCGCCCATTCGACGCCGGCGTAGATGTCTTCGCAGTTCTCGCGGAAGATCACCATGTCGACGTATTCGGGATGCTTGACCGGCGAGGGCACGCCCTTGAAGTAGCGCACGGGCCGCAGGCAGACGTAGAGATCCAGGAGCTGGCGCAGCGCGACGTTCAAGCTGCGGATGCCGCCGCCGATCGGCGTGGTCAGCGGTCCCTTGATGCCGACGAGGTAATCCTGGAAGGCGGTGACGGTGTCGTCGGGGAGCCAGTTGCCGGTCTTGTTGAACGCCTTTTCGCCGGCGAGGACTTCGAACCAGACGATCTTCTTCTTGCCGCCGTAGGCCTTCTTGACGGCCGCGTCGAAGACGTTCTGCGAAGCGCGCCAGATATCCGGGCCGGTGCCGTCGCCTTCGATGAACGGAATCACGGGCGCGTCGGGCACGTGAAGTTTGCCATTTTGAATCTGGATCTTGTCGCCCGCGGGCGGCTTGAGCTGGGTGTACGTGGCCATGCGTGGAATCCCTTTACGTGAGGCTGCCAAAGACAAAGACGAACTGGTGTTATTAG
This sequence comes from Planctomycetota bacterium, assembly GCA_038227875.1. GTDB lineage: Bacteria > Planctomycetota > SZUA-567 > H5-PLA8 > H5-PLA8 > JBBRPR01. The sequence continues at coordinate 59,686 of JBBRPR010000048.1, read as the reverse complement.
TGGTTGAGACGGCGCGCGTCAAGGGGAGGGGGGTGGGGCGGCGGGTGAAGCAATTTTTAATTCTTAATTCTTAATTTTGAATTGGGGTGCTGCCGCCGCTGGCACGCCAACCCCGATGTACTATAGTGAGTCCTGCACGACCGGAGACCGACCGCATGAGCACCGCCGCATTGCCGCCGCTGACGGTCAGCCCCGAGCTGACGCCCAATCCCAATTGCACGCGCTACGCCGTCAACCGCACGCTGCTCACCGGATCGGGCCGGGATTTTCCCAGCAAGGAAGCGGCGGTCCAGTCGCCGTTGGCGCGCGAACTGTTTCTGCTCCCGGAAGTCACCGGCATCTACATCGGCGCGGACTTCGTCACCGTCACCACCGCCACCAGCAACAACTGGGCGCTGCCGCCGCTGGTCCGCCAGTGCATTGAATTCCACATCGCGTCGGGCCAACCCGCCGTCCTCAATGTCGCCGGAAACGCCGCCGTGCCGGCCGCCGATGCGCCCATCAAGATGTCCGAAACCGCCGAGAAAATCATCCGCGTGCTGGAAACGGAAATCCGCCCGGCTGTCGCTATGGACGGCGGAGACATCGTCTTCAACAGCTACGAAAACGGGATCCTGAAGTTGCATCTCCGCGGTTCGTGCCACAGTTGCCCCAGCGCCCTGGGCACGCTCAAGAACGGCATCGAAGCGCGGTTGCGCAAGGATTTTCCGGAGCTCGTTTCCGTCGAAGCCGTCTGACCTTCCGCACCTGCCGTTTAGCGCACCGTAATGTTCCCGAGAATGTAGCGGTTCCCCGCGGCCTTCTTCTTCATCGCCATTTCCAGTCGCGAATCCGGCCGCCGCGGATCTTCGTCGAGCATCCCGATCGCCAGTTGCCACGATCCGAGCGGCACGCTCTTGACCACCGGCGCGAGCGTCACCGTCAGCTCCTTGCCCGGCTCCCAGTCGCGCGTGCCCGGCGTCGGCTTGACTTTCACGCTCGCCACCGGCTTGCCGTCCGCGCCCAGGAACGAGAGCTCCAGATCGCGGTCGGCGTAGATTTTCGATGCGCCGCGGTTGGTCAGTTTCAATTCCACCTGCAGCGTGCCGCCTGACCGGAGCGTGTCGTAGTATTTCGCGTGCGTGATGGCGATGCGGTAACCGAGCTTCAACGCCGCCGTGTCGAGAATTTTGACTTTCGCCGGATCGCCCTCGAAACGCAGCGCGTCCTTGTCGGCGTCGGCATAGCAGAAGGAGATGGGCCCGAAGTCCATCGCCTTCTCCATCGTCTTCTCGGTGCTCCAGCCGTCCTTCTCCCATTCCATCGTGGTGTACGAACCTTCCCATTGAAACGGCACGTCGCGCCAGATTTTATCCGAGCCCGATTTCCGCGCGCTCCACTCGTCGCCGTCGCCGACGGTCTTCCAGCACAGTCCGTCGCTGCGCACGCCAATGTTGTTCTTGATCATGTACGCGTTCAGCGCCGCGCGGTCCTTCACGCATGAGTACCCCGCGCCCGCCAGGTACAGCCGCACGTTCGGAAACGCCTCGCGGTACGCTTTCATCAGTTCCCAGACGAGCTTCTCTTTCACCTCGGCCGTGTACCCGTACTGCGCCAGCATCGGCTTGGCTTCGTAGCGGTCGTCGGGATAGACCAGCCACTCGCCGCCGGAATTGCCTACCCCGCCGATGTCGACATATGCGAGGTACGGATTGTTTGCGATCTCCTTGCCCACCGCTTGAATGAAGCGCTTGTGGGCCTCCACGAATTTCGGATCCCAGTATTTCGGAATCGTCTTCCCGTCCACGGTGACAAACGGCAAACTCGGATCGGGCAGTTCCTTGTCGTCGTTGCAGTACATGCGGAAGGCCACGTAGCGCTTCTTCGCCATCCACGCTTTGTAGTGCTCGATCTTGCCGCGCCCGTCGAGCCCCCAATCTTTCCACGTGAAGCGCGCGTAGAGAATATTGGCGCGCGGCAGGTAATTGTCCTTCGCAGCGCTCCACATCCGCGTCTGCAATCCCGCGTCGGGCAGGTGGAGCGGCGAAGTGGTGTCCTCCTCGATCGCTGCGTCGATCATCTTTCCGCCGGGGGGATTGGGTGGACCCGGCGGCGCGTTCGCCGGCGAATCCGGCGTGGCAGGCGTGGTCGGCGCATCTGTTCCTGCAGCCGGCGCTTTCGGAGCCTTCGCCGAGAGCGCGTTGAGCTTATCGGCGAGCGCCGGATCGCTCTGGCGGGCTTTGGCGAAGAGGTCGGTGGCCTGATCGCCCTTGCCGGTCGAGAGCGCGATCTCTCCCGCCAGCATCAACCGCGCGCCATTGTTTCCGGCGATCGCTTTGGCGACGTTGAGCAGTTCGTCCGGCGGGAGCGTTTCCCATTTCACCGGAAACGCGTTGCCTTCGACGATCAGCGAGACCGCGTGCTCATCCGCGCCATCGATGCGATACTGCCCGCGCGTGCCGAGCACCGTGATCCACGCCGTCGGCTTATCGCCCGCCTTGACCGCGCCCGCGACTTCCAGCGCCAGCCGCGCCGTCAACGCCGAGCGTTCCGCGTCCTCCGCGTGCGCCACCCCACACGCCAGCGAGAGAAAAATCAGAATCGAAGCGATCCGCATAAGCACCCGAAAATCGTAAAGCCCGCATCGATCACCGCAACAAGGAACTTCACGTCGTCGTCCTCTTTCGCCCGAATACCGCGCACTTCTGCACTGAAATCAGTCGCACTCCCGCATTCCCACTCTTGCCATTCCGTCGCACTTGCGCCATTCGTCCTCGGTGCAAAAAGTTCGTGAACCGCCCGCCCGTCGTGGCGCAAAAAGTGCGCACCTTTTACGTGATACAGGTTCGGCCAGCGCTGTGGGGCGCCGGCTCGATCAGCGCTCAATCCAAAATCTTTTTCAACGGAGGACCCCGCGTATGAATCCGATCATAAATCGATGTGTGGGGCTCGCGGTGCTCAACGAGGACGAACCGGCCGCGGTCGTTGAGTTCTACTCCGACCGCTTTCAGTGCGTCATTCAGAGCGTCGACGACCGCCGGATCGCCCTGGAACTCGCCCGCCGCTCCCGGCCGGTGGTGGTTCTGGTCGACGGCGACCTGCTGGACGAGTACCTCCAGGATTTCGTCGCGCGCATCCAGACCCGCTGGCCGGCGCTGGACATCATTGTTATCCGGGATGGCGTGGCGGTGTGATGAACTCACGCCTCGTCGTTGCCCCACTCGCATAGGACAAACGTCAAGCTCACGATCGACGCGCTGATGAGCAGGTCTAAGGCAAGGTCCCCGTATGCATACTCATTGGCGATAAAGCCCCACGAATACGAGCGCTGCAATTGATAAATCCGCACGGCGTGAGCCGGCCAGCCGTAATTCACCCATGCGCCTTCGCGAACGCCGTTGGCATAACCCAGATAACCGACCGCTGCCGTGGAGATCGCAGTGGCCACGCGCGTGACCAGCCGTGTTCGCCTCAGCCGCGCCTTCAGTTCCTTGAGTCGTTGCTGGCCTGCCGGTGAATTCAGTCTGTTGAAAAGTTTGAAAACAAGATAGAGCACCAACAGCGCCGAGAGCCCATTGGCGGTATCCAAATTGGCATCGTGCCACGCGTGGCTGAACGGCCACCCGTACGCTCCGGAGACGTTGCGAGGAACGAAATTCCAGAACATCAGCCACGCCGCGGTCAAAGACAATGCCACTATCGTGCTGAGGTGAAACTGAAACCAGCGGCGTGAGGGAGTCGCGTCTGCCATCACGCCATTTTACCGCGGCGCTCATGTCAGGAATACCGCAATCCGGCACCCTCTCTTATTCCGCCGACGTAGCCCCTACTTCTCGCCGATGCAATACAGGTATTGCTCGCCGCGAATGTAGATCCGGTTCTCTTCGAAAATCGGCGAGGCCAGCGTCGTTTCGTGGTAGTGATCGTTCCAGTGAAACTCCTCCCAGCCCTTGTCCATGATGTGATCGAGATTGTTCTTCGCGACCTGTTTGTACTCCCGGCCCGGTTCCATCACGATCGTGCAACCGGCGTTGTCGGTCAGGTAGATGTATTTCCCTGCAAAGGCCGGACTGGCGCCAATGCCGCAGCCAAAGGTTTTTCGGTGCGGTGGATTCTTGAAATCGAAGGGCAGCTTTTTGGCGTAGACGATCGCGTCTTTCGGCGTCGTCGCTTTCGTGTCGACGGTCACCAGCCAGCCGGTGTTAGACAGGCAATAGAGCAGGCCGTCGTGGTACAGCGGCGACGCCGTGTAAAACGTCGAGTCCTTCTTTTCCGGGTTCTCGAGCGGGAAGATGAAGCCGGGATATTCGGGGCCGTTGACGACGGACTTGCCTTGCATCTCGCCGTTGGGCAGCGCTTCCATTTTGAAGGAGTAGCCGCCGCCGCCGTGGACGTTGTTGATCATGTCGTCATGAACCACGGGCGCCGAAAAGACCCACGGCAATTTCAGGAACGATTTTCCGTCGCTGACGCGCAACACGTTCCCGCGCGCAATCACGAAATCCGTGCCGTTGAATTTGAACGTCACCATGCCGAACTGTTCGCGGTTTTCAGAGGCATTGGCGGGTTTGGAATCCATGAACCAGACTTGCTTGCCCGTCGCCTTGTCCAGCGCCTTGGGTCCTTCGGCCACGATGAACTTGTCGCCGGAAAGCGTCGGCGAATCCGGATCGCCATGCTCCCCCCATCCCGCCGCCAGAGACTCGTAATTGGACCATTTCAAATTGCCGTTCAAATCAAAGCAGCCCGTCACTCCCGCACCAGATGTGAAATAGATATTCGTGCCATCCGAGCAGGGCGTTGAGCCGGTATATTCAGACCAGCTTTCCACCCACATGTCCTTCGGTAATTTGTACTTTCGATCGTTCTTTAAAAAGATGTCGTCGATCTGGTGCTGCAAATCGTGCTTCTGCTTCAACAGCTCTGGCGATGAGCCTTTTTCCACATACGCGTCGTTCACCTGCTTGAGCTGCGCGACGAGCGGATCGATGGCCGCCAGGCCCGGGTTGGCCTTGCGATCCTCATCGGTCACCGCCACCTGCGGGCCGTGCGATCGGATCCACAGGATCTTCCCGTCCTTTTTATTCAGGCAGATCAGATCGTAGGGGTCCGATCGCACAAAGATCTTATCGCCGACAATGATCGGCGTGGCCCAGCTGTAGCAGGGAAGTTTTGTCTCCCAGAGGATGTTCTTCTTCGCGCCGCTGTCATCCCGCGACCAGGTCGTGGGCGGATTGGCGTTGGGATAACGCCCCGACCCGTCCCCGCGCCAGCCCACGACGGTCGGCTCCTGCGCCAGGAGCCCCGGGGAGGCGGCTGTAACGAAGAGTGCAAGGACCGAACAGAGCGCAATGGATGTCGTAGACATGGCACCTCCTGTGATATATCAGCCACCCATATTACCCGCCAAACGGAACGAATATGGGCACAAACATTGGAAAATCTCGATTCCGCTTGACCGGGGTCCGCTTTCACTATATTCGTCTAAGCGAATGAAGTTCGTTGTCATCCTAATCCCGTTGGACTTTTGGCCATGAATCAGGATCCACCCACGCTTCAGCGCCGCTTCGTCGCGGAACTCCTCGGCACCGCGTTCCTGCTGGCCGTGATTGTCGGATCGGGAATCATGGGTGAACGGCTATCCGGCGGAAATTTCGCCATCGCCTTGCTGGCCAATGCGATCGCCACCGGCGCCGGGCTGTTTGCGCTAATCACCGTGCTGGGGCCCATCTCCGGAGCCCACTTTAATCCGGTGGTGACGCTGACCGGCGCGATGAACCGGAAGCTGCCCTGGGTCGAAGTCCCGGCCTACTGGGCCGCGCAGTTCGGCGGCGCCATCGCCGGCGTCTGGACCGCGCACACCATGTTTGGCCTCGCCGCGTTCGCCTTTTCGCAGCACGAACGCAGCGGATTCGGCCAGGTCTTCAGCGAATTCGTGGCGACCTTCGGCCTGCTGGGCGTGATCGCCTGCGGCGTCCGGTATCAGCCATCGTCGGTTGCCGCCTGCGTGGCCGCGTATGTCACCGCCGGATACTGGTTCACCGCGTCGACGGCATTGGCCAATCCGGCCGTGACCGTCGCCCGATCGCTAACGGACACTTTCTCCGGCATCCGTCCGGTGGACGTGCCTTCCTTCGTCATCGCGCAGATCGTGGCCACGCTTACGGCCTTCGCGGTGTTTGGATGGCTGCTGGCGCCGCAGAGTTCCCCTCGCCCAGTCGCCGCGACAGCCACTTCGCCGTCACCGCTGAACACGCCACGCTGAATAAAGATCGAAGACGAGCACGGCCGAACGGCGCAAGCTAAATTTTCAATCAGGGTGGGGCACTTCACTAACAACACTTCGCCGTCGCACACTTCTTCAGCCGCACCTGATCCTCGTGCAGAGACGGAACCTGATCGAAGCAGCACGCCATGCATTCGATCAGCTTCCCATGAAACGCGCTCGTGGCCGGCGCCAGCGTGTAGTAACACCACAGCCCGTCTTTGCGCACTTTAACCAGGCCGGCCTTCCGCAATCGGGACAAATGCCGCGACACCTTGGGTTGCGGAACTTGCAACGCCGAGACCAGATCGCAAACGCAGACCTCGCCCTGTTGCAACAGCCGCAGAATGCGCAACCGCGTCACGTCCGAGAACGCACGAAACACAGAATCCACGGAAGGCGCAGCGCGTTTTTTCGGACGAGAAGCCATCGGCGTTTTCACCATGAAGTTCATTGAAGCAGATCGCAATTCAAGGTCAACTCAAATGGGGCTGAGGGCTGAGGACTTAGCAATCGGCGAAGCGCAATTTCCAAACCCGCGAGGGTGGGTGAGCGCGGCGAACAAGAACCTCGTCGGAGCGCAGAAGTAAACCAAAACCCGTCCCGAGAACAAGCACGTGCCGTCCACCTCTCCCCCCTTGAAAAGGGGGGCTGGGGGGTCCGGGGTCAGCCGTACAGACCCATCCACTCCAAACCGCCCCCTCAACCTTAACCCCATCTTAATTTGACTGCCCTTCACCCCGATCTATATTCGCGCAAGCGAATATGAATTCCGAAACCCGAAAGGAGTGCTCATGGCCACCGTCGGCAAACACAAGATTCTGGTGCTCTGCACCGGCAATTCCGCACGCAGTCAGATCGCGGAGGCGTTCCTGAAAAAGTTTGGATCCGAACGCTTCGACGTCCGCAGCGCCGGCACCGATCCCAAGGGCGTCAACCCGCTGACCGTACGCGTCATGAACGAAATCGGGATCGATCTGAGTGAAGCCCGTTCCAAGCACCTCAACGAATTTCTGGGGCACTGGTCGGCCCAGATCGTCTTGATCGTCTGCAACGACGCCGACAAGGCCTGTCCGGCCGTCTGGCCCGGCGTACTCGAACGCCTGGTCTGGCCCTTCGAAGACCCCGCCCGCGCCACCGGCAGCGAAGAAGAACGCCTCGAAGTCTTCCGCCGCGTCCGCGACGAAATCAGCGCCAGGATCAAATCCTGGATCGCCGCCCTCCCCCGCGACTACATGCCCGGCGCGAAGCTGACATCAAAAACTTCGGCGTGAACCCGGAGGGTTCAAAGACGGTAGCCGGTGGTTGAGCGCAGCGACACCCCCGGAAAAGAGCGTCGTTCCCGCGCGCACCCCGTCAGGGGTGCTAGACGATCCGCCCGGTCCGCACCATCGCTGCCGTCGAGCTCCCGTGCCGTTGAATAACCCGCGTCTTGCCCGTTTTCACACGCCCGCCTTCGCGCAACACCTCCGAACCAGCCCAACGGGCTGAAATGCGAAAGCCAGGGGCACCGCCCCTGGAACTGACCCGCACGATTTTCAAAAGCTCTGAAAGAGCGAAATGTCCCCACGCCACGAAATGGTGGACCTCCCGCCGGGGCTCATACAACACACGAGATTCCGCGACCCCAAGGCTCACGCAATGGCAACGTAATGCCTCCCCTGCCGGGGCGCACGTCGCCCCCTGCGCCCGCCATTCCGCCCCGACCCCAACGGGGTCCGTTTTCGTCAGCGAAGGGCGAAGGAGCGCGGACGCGAATGCGTCCACGCTCCGCCGCCCTGGAAATGAAGCGTCCCGTATTCAAAATTGTCCTGAAGGGACAATTTAAAACGCGCTGTCCATGTGTTAACGTCTAATTTGTCGCGTGGTATCATCACGCTCCTATAAACCGTGCATCTATTCAAACGCGAGCGAAACCGTGACCACCCTCGACGCAAGGATCGCGAGCAATCTTCGACTGGCACTCGCGCCACTGTCGATCGGCGATGACATTCCAGCTTCCGATCATCGTTCAAATGCATTGAGCTGTCTTGAGTGGTACGTTCCGACAGTGCTGAGAGAAATTTATCCGGAATGGCATGATAGTCTGGACGGTCTGATTCCATTTTACGTTCGTAAAAGCAACGAATACGAAATGGTGTACTATGGACTCTGCTGGTTGATTGCCGACCAAACCATTACTCCGCTTTATCTGCTTGTTCAAATTCAACAACACTGCGACGAAATAGCTTTCTTTCAATGCAAAATCGGCAAAAGAGGTGAGAGCGGGATGCTGCGAATGTCCGGCAAGGATCAGCGCTCCCAATTGCGGCAATTGAATGGCAAGGAAGACTCCATCGATTGGGTTTACAAAGTCCAACTGGGATGCAGGACAAACGAGGCCTTATTCAAAAGATCATGCAGACGATTATTAAAGACGACTACCTCAAGTTGCACCGCGAAAATTACCTGCAGTCCGAACAGAATTTCAAGAAATCCAAACTCCAAGATTGGCTCGACCAGCTATCTGAATCCGACGTGGAACAGCTGCTGTGCGCCGGAGACTGGCGCCCCAAATTAGTCGGAATCCACTGCGTCCTGTTTACCCGCAACAAGACAACAACAGAGCACTTGAAAGCAATACTGGTATCGGAGAATTATCCGGTTCTTAAGCGTCCAGTTTGCCTCGCACTGACCCTGTTAAACGACAAGGCATCCATCCAACTGTTAGTCGACTTTTTGAAACAACCGATCGACCCTGATCTACTGGATGCCTACGCCGCAGCCCTCGCCGGGATAAAAACGCTCGGCAATCCCAACTGGGAACGGCATCGCCGTGAAATCATTCGACAATTCCGCGGCCAGGAGTTCTTCGAAGAGCAAATGCTGCGAGACCTCGAAGCACAATTCGATCGGGCACTCGATTTTTGGAAATAGGGCCCCCCTTCGCGCGATCCCGCCCTGGAAACGGAGCACCCGCGTTCGAAATTGTCCTGAAGGGACAATTTAAACCGCGCCGCCATTTACGAGAACCGTGTCCAACGTGTCCCAACACACTCAACCGCGGCGTGAACCGGAGGGTTCATAGACGGTAGCCGGTGGTTGAGCGCAGCGACACCGCCGGAAAAGAGCGTCCTTCCCGCGCGCACCCCGGCAGGGGTGCTAGACGAGCCGCGCGATCCGCACCATCGCTGTCGTCGAGCTCCCGTGCCGTTTAACCCGCGTCTTGCCCGTTTTCACACGCCCGCCTTCGCGCGCAGCCCTCCCGAACCAGCCCAACGGGCTGAAATGCGATAGCCAGGGGCACCGCCCCTGGAACTGACCCGCACGATTTTCAAAAGCTCTGAAAGAGCGAAATGTCCCCACGCCACGAAATGGCGGACCTCCCGCCGGGATCATCCAACACACGAGATTCCGCGACCCCATGGCCGGCGAATAGTTGACCTAAGAGGCGAATGCCAACCGCATTGACAGATCCACAGCGCGGATGTGTTTGGTAATGCTGCCGATTGAGATGTAGTCAACGCCGGTTTCTGCGACGCTGCGGACGGTCTCGAGCGTTACGCTGCCCGATGCTTCGACGGAGACCCGATGGCCTTGAGAGTTGTTCAGCGCTACCGCGGTTCTCATGTCGGCCAGGCTGAATTCGTCGAGCATGATGATGTCCGGGCCTGCGCGCAACGCCTCCTCAAACTCCTTCATCGTTTCCACTTCCACATCCACGTTGACTTTGCGTGAACCGGCTGCGCGGCGGGCTGCTGCCACTGCGGCCGTCAGGGAGCCGGCTGCGGCGATGTGGTTTTCCTTAATCAGCATCTGGTCGAAGAGCCCGATGCGGTAGTTCTGGCCGCCGCCGCACACAACCGCGTATTTCTGCGCCGTCCGTAGTCCTGGGACCGTCTTTCGCGTATCCAGAATTGCGCAACGGGTGCCCGCGATCGCATCTACATAGCGGCGAGTGGCGGTCGCCGTTGCGGAAAGGAGCTGGAGGAAGTTGAGCGCAGTGCGCTCTCCCGTGAGAACGGGCCGGGCCAGGCCGGCGATCTCAAACAGAGTTTGATTCGCAGTAACGCGGTCGCCGTCGTCGGCATGCCAGGTCAATTGGACAGCGGGATCCAGCTGACGGAATACCTCAGTCACCCAAGGGCGGCCGCATAAGGTCGCCTCCTCGCGGGTGATGACTTTACCGGTGACCCGCTGCGCGGCGGGGACCAGTTGAGCGGTGATATCACCGCCGCCGATGTCCTCAGCCAGGGCAGTTGTGACCTGCTGAGCGAGGTCGGATGGAAGCTGCAACATTTGCGAAGTTTATCATGCCGCCGCGTTGAGGACCACCCAGATTCGGCGGAAGGAAATGAAGCATCCGGAATTCAAAATTGCCCTGAAGGGACAATTTAAAACGCGCCGCCGATGCGTTTACGCCCGATTGTCCCTTCAGGAAAAAACCCAATCGCCGCCGCATTACCAGGGCCGCGCCAAGTAGCCACATGCGCGTCGCCTCTGGAACTGAACCCGGTTGCGAAATCAGACCTTGCGTGCACATCGCAATAAAAATGCAAAGGTTGAAACTGGGCTCTTGAATTTATAGTCTGTAGTCTGTCTCGATCACCAGATCCTGACCGGATGCGATGGACTTTGGCCAACAACATGAACCAAAAAGACAATCCCTATTTTCGGGCAACGAATCCGTTTGTCTGCCAAGGCAAGAAACAGTTCGTTACCGTCGATGACGAACATCAAACAGTACGCCGACGTATATGGAGCAGCGGAGCCATCCTCGATGAAATAGTCTGCCCTAACACCAGTTGTGGCTGCTCCATCGACGAAATCGCCGCTTCACCTTCCGGATCCTGGCTCGTTACTCAACGACACTCTGGGCAGGGGGAATGGGGCTACGATGTCTTTCGAACCTGTCCATTGACAAGGGTGGCGGGAGTCTCCGCCGAATCCGGCTATATGATCGAGATCCCAAGATTTTCTGATGATGAAACGCGCGTGGTTGGAGGATTTGGCAGTCGTTGGCTCGGTGGTTGGTGGGCACACGACGATGATGATCTCGAAATACCTGCACGGGGCGGGCCTGTTACCTTTGGTTTTCTGCTGACGCATCATCTGCCCAGCCACCGAGTTGACCGCCATGAGCTTAGAATAGAGTTGCCAAAGGCCTGGCTGCCCGATGACCCAGAGAACGAAATATGGTTCGGAGCCAGTGCGATCGTTCCTGATGACGACGCAGTTTCCATGAAGTTGTACGGCGGCGTAGATTTCAAGATTGCGGAACCGTTGCCGTCCGTCATTGTGTTGCCAACTCCGCACCCGTCTGGAAAAAGGGTACTTGGCCGATAGCCGTTGCCCCTGAACAGCCACAGGGCTCTGCGTCCGTCATGAATCCGATTCAATGGGACCTCAAACTCCGTCGACTCCCGATCCGACCTACCCCTTTCCGTGCACTGCTGCATGTCATGTATTATAAAATCTTTTTAACTAAATTCACAGAAAACACTTGACTTTTGCGTTTCTCGACCGCTTAGATACTATAGAGAAATACGTGTTGGTCGTTTAACACCACCGACGAAGGCTCGACGCCACGCATCGCCATGCGTTTCCAGGCATGGCTAAAATTGCGTTCCTGAGGCCTATGAGCGATTCCGCAACGGCGATCCGACTTTAAAGCCGAAGTGACCTTCAACGCATCCACAGCCCTTCAGAACGCAAATGACAAGGTCGCGACTATGCCCACGCAAGACACGGATCAAGACGCACCGAGTGCACTACTAACCATCCTGTATTATAAAATCTTTTTAATAAATGTTAGAAATAACACTTGACTTTTGGGTTCGACGGTTGCTTAATACTGTAGAAAATTATGCGATGCTTTCTTCACGACCGTATGTTGTCGCCGGATGGCCTCAACTGACCTCCACACTTGATCCCACCGGATAGGAGCTCCAAACAGCGCACGGCCACCTGCACATGCCATAACAACGTGCATCTATGACGGAGAGCCCAAGCCATGTAACATTTTGTAACAATTCGTAACATTATGTGACACGGAAATTCAATGAATAACGATAAGGAGAACGCTATATCGTTGTATAAATGGTCCGCCAAAACTAATATTCCTATAATTGACCGTTAGCCACGCCCCACGTTTTATCGCCAATCGAGGTTTGCTATGCCCGTTGACCCCCCCGAATTCAGCCAAAACCATCTGGCTCATCAGATCATCAACTCCGTCCAGGAAGGTATCATCGTCTTGGATTCCGAACTGCGCTACGTCGTCTGGAATCCCTTCATGGAGCGTCTCTCCGGAGTGCCGGCCAAGGACGTGATCGGCAGGACGCCCATGCAGCTCTTTCCGTTTCTCGCCGAACAGGGAATTCTGGCGCTCTTTCAACGCGCGCTGCAGGGGCACATCTCGACGGGGCCTGACGTCAGTTCGCCGGCGCCCGACGGCGGCGTGATCTGGTCGATGGGCAAGATCGGCCCGTTTCTCAACGAACACGGCGAGATCGTCGGCGTGCTGGTCTGCATCATCGACATCACTGAACGCAAGCGCGCGGAGGAAGAGCACCGCAAGCTGGAAGCTCAGATCCAGCATTCGCAGCGCCTGGAAAGCCTGGGCGTTCTGGCCGGCGGCATCGCTCACGATTTCAACAACCTGCTCGTCGGCATCCTCGGCAACAGCGACCTGGCGCTGCTGGAAATCTCACCCAACTCCGCGGCGTACTCGCGCGTCGGCGACATCAAGGTCGCCGGCATCCGCGCCTCGGAACTGACCAAGCAGATGCTCGCCTACGCCGGCAAGGGCAAGTTCGTCGTCGAAACCCTGGCGGTCAACGAGATCATCCGCGAGATGGGTCACCTGATCCAGAGTTCCCTCTCGAAGAAAGCCGTGCTGAAGTACGACCTCTCGTACGAGACGCCGCTGATCGACGCCGACGCCGCGCAGATCCGGCAGGTGATCATGAACCTGATCATCAACGCCTCGGAAGCCCTGACTGAAAACTCCGGCGTGGTCACGATCAGCACCGGCATCGTCAACGCCGACGCGCAGTACCTCTCCGATATCTTCCTGCAGGAAGGCCTGATTCCGGGGCGCTACGCATACCTGGAAGTCTCCGACACCGGCTGCGGCATGGACCGCGAGACGCGCAAGAAAATCTTCGATCCGTTCTTCTCGACGAAGTTCACCGGCCGCGGCCTGGGGCTGGCGGCGGTGATGGGCATCGTCCGCGCGCACCGCGGCGCGATTAAAGTTTACAGCGAACCCAGCAGGGGCACGTCCTTCAAACTGCTCTTCCCCTGTTCTGCGCAGACGGTCATGCCCAGCGCACTCCCCGCGGGCAATGGCGACAATTGGCGCGGCGAAGGCACGATGCTGATCATCGAAGACGAGGAGATCCTGCGCAACGTGATCCAGCACAGTCTCACGCGCTTCGGTTTTTCGGTGCTCACGGCCGTCGATGGCCGCGACGGCGTCGATACGTTTCAGAAACACATGGCCGACATTCGCGGCGTGATCCTGGACATGACCATGCCGCGCATGAGCGGCGAAGAGACGTTCCGCGAGCTCCGCCGCCTCCGCCCGGACGTCCGGGTACTGTTGACCAGCGGCTACAACGAGCAAGACGCAACGAATCGCTTCGCCGGAAAGGGACTGGCCGGCTTTATCCAGAAACCGTTCCAGGTCGCATCGCTGATCGCGAAAGTCCGCGACATGCTGGAAAAAGCCCCGCCGATCTCAGGAGCCGGCTAGCGCGCAGCGCGGCTTAGCCGCGAGGGGTCAGGGGCCAAGGGTTAGAGTAGAGGACGCGCACGGAATGGTCGTGTGTGTTTTTTGCCTTTTGGTCAAAGTAAGCAGTACTGCTACTGCTTCTTTTGTCCAAAGGCAAAGTACTCGTACGACCTACCGTGTGCGTCCTCTATTCTGGCCCCTGACCCCTGGCCCCTGACCCCTCGCGCGTCAGCGCGCCCGCGCGGAAAATGGCCATTTTGCGCGTAATGCGTGGCCCCCGAACCAGTCCAATCTACGCGCCCGGCCTGTCGCCGATGCCGCATTTTTTCTGCTTTGTACGTCTTAGTTTAGAGGTAGGCTTTCTTGCGTTCGGCCGCGTCGAGTTGGGCGCCGCCGAAAGGAGAGGTTCCATGAGTCACCTGCGCGCTGCTGTGGTTCCGGTGCTGTTTGTCTTGAGTGGCTTCGGTGTCGGCGTGTCGGCGGCTGAAAAGCCCGTCGCCCCAGTGGCCGCTCCGGAAGTAGCAGCGCCGGATTCCGACCTGATCGCGATCACGCTTTTCAACGGACTGGAATACCAAGGCATCGTGCAGAGGAGCTCCGACGCGCAGGATCTGGAGCTGCTCACCGTCTACGGTACGCTCTCGTTTCACCGCACCGATATCGTCAAATCGCGCAAGGAACTCAGCGATTCCGAGAAGGCTTCGATCCGCGTCGCGGTCCGTGATGCCGATGCGCACCGGCGCCTCGCCAGTGACCGGCAGTTGGCGATTGTCGAACGCGAAGTCTCGCGCGAACCCGGCACGCCGCGTCATGCTCGCAATGAAGAAGGTGGCGTCTCCCGGCCGCAGCTCGGAGTCGCCCGGTTCTCCGAAACATCGAACTGGATGGAACGCATGGACCGCCAGTTGAACAAGCCGCTGACGCTGGACCTGCAGGGCGATTCGCTGACCGATACCATCTCGCTGATTTCCAGCATCACCGGCCTGAACATCATCATCAATCCGAAAGTGCAGCAGGCCAATCCGACCATCACGCTGCGCATCAAGGACATGGACGCCGGCACGGCGATTCGCTGGATCACGCAACTGACCGAGACCTACGCGGAAGTCAAAGACCACGCGATCTACATCACCGACAAGCCCTCACCGGAAAACGCTGACGCGGAGAAAATCGATGCGGCGATCATGGCCGCGAGCGTCGGCGCCGACATCACGTTGCCGGCCGACGGCACGCCGCTGACCGATGACGACCGGATCAAGATCGCGCGCGCGATCATGGCCAAAGAGACGCCGAAAGTGCAGGATTTCCCCGGGCCGGATATGGGTCTGGGAACGTTGCGGGAAAGCACCGCGACGCCGTTTGCTCCAGCTCCGTGAGACACTCATAACCATGCAGCGCGTTCCCACGTTGGTCGGTATTTCAGGGCACTTCAAAGGGCAGCTTTACCCGCTGGAATACGGCAAAGCGATGATCGTGGGACGCAGCCGCATGGTGGACATCTCCCTGCGGCGCACGCAGAAGTACCGCCTGCTGAGCGAAGCGGAACGCGAGAAAGACGAAGCCGCTCAGACCGTGAGCGGCAAGCACGTTCAAGTCACGATGTTCAATCTCAGTTCGATTGAAGTAAAAAACCTGAGCCCCAACGGCACCCGCGTCGACGGCAAACCCGTCGACGTGACGATGATCAGCGACGTCGCCACCAAGGTCCACCGCATCGAATTCGGCATCGACGAAGTGCTGGCGCTGGAGATGCGCGAAAAGCCGCCCGAGGCGTGATTGCCGAAAGTTTTGAGTTGTGATTGATTCGACTGAAATGTAACTCAGAACTATTAACTCAAAACTCAAAACTGCCCATCTACGGCATATCGTAACTGTGCGCGTCCAACCCTAGCATCAAGTCTGCATTCTGCGCCGCGGCCCCCGACGCCCCCTTGCCAAGATTGTCCAATCGTGCAACCAGCAGTGCTTGCTTCTCAACCGGATTATCGAAGACGAACAGTTCCAGATTGTTGGTGCCGTTCAACGCGGTCGGCTGGAGCGTCGTGGGACGCGGTTCCAACGGAAGTACTTTAACGAAGCGCTGGCCTGCAAAGCGCTCGGAGATTGCGCGGTGGAGGTCCGCGCCGGAAACAGCCTTCGGCAATGTGCGGAGCTGCAGCGGGATCTGGACGATCATGCCCTGCGCGAATTTGCCGACGGCCGGCACGAACAGCGGCTTGTGCGCCAGGCCGCCGAAGACGCGCATTTCTTCGCCGTGCTTGTGGTTCAGTTCCAGTGCGTAGATGCGGTAAGGATCGGTGATCGGTTTGTCGTTCTTGCCTTCGAACGATTCGATCATCTGGCGGCCGCCGCCGCTGTAGCCGGAGATGGCGTTGATGGTGACGGGAAAATCCGGCGGCAGCAGCTTCGCGTCGACCAGCGGGCGCAGCAGCGCGGCCGCGCCGGTCGGATAGCAGCCAGGATTGGCCACGCGCTTGGCTGCGCGGATTTTCTCAGCCTGGCCAGGAAGGAGTTCTGCAAAACCGTACGTCCATTCCGGATTGACGCGGTGCGCGGTGCTGGCGTCGAGCACCCGGACGGACGGATTGTCGATCAGCGCCACGGAAGCCTTGGCCGCGTCGTCGGGGAGACAGAGAATCGCCAGGTCGACGGCATTCAAGAGCCGCTTGCGTTCCTGCTCGTCCTTGCGCTTCTCCGGCGCGATGCTGACGAGTTCCAGGTCCGTGCGTCCGCTCAGCCGCGCGCGGATCTGCAGCCCCGTGGTTCCCGCCTCGCCGTCGATGAATATGGTGCGCTTGCTCATTGAGGTGCTCCGTGTCGTCGTGTGACTTTGCTCCTGAAAAATACAACATCGGGGGAAGCGCACAAGCGAGAATGGGCGAGCTGCGAGAATCTTCACACTTCACGAGTTCGATGAACTCGCGTAACGAACCACTCCGCCCAACAAACTATTTTCGGAGGAAATCCACCATGACAGTGTTCGCTTCCTGCGTGATCAAATTCTGCTGGATGTCGCCGATGAAACGCGTGCCGTCCGGGGAGAAGCTCGCCAGGCCCGCCCACACCGCGTGTCCGGCGTACTGTTTGTGGCCGGGCTGGTTGAACCAGGTCAGGCGGCGCTTGTTGCTGCCGTCGGTATCCATCATCCACCAGTCGGTGCCCCCGGCGATGCTGTCAACGTGGGACATCCAGACGATCGACTTTCCGTCCGGCGTCGTTGCGGCGTGTTCGTTGTAATCCTTCTCCGTCAGTTGCTTCACGTCTTTGCCGGTCGCTGTGTCGACGGAGAAAATCTGCTGCTGCCAGACGGAGGGCTGATTGAAGCAGCTGCAGAAGAGGATGCGCTTGCCGTCGCGCGTGAAGCCGTAGGTTTCGTAAAATGCACGACCGCCGGGTTCGAACGTGCGGATGTTTTCAAGCTTCACGCTGCCGTTGGCGATGACGACATCGGCGAGCTTGATGGCCCAGAACGCGAAAGCCTGCTTGGGATCGAAAAAGTTCGGGCGCACGACGCGTTGCGTCCAGCACAATTGCGTTCCGTCGGGTGAGAAGCGTGGAATCAATATGCCATGATCGGCGTCGTCAGGAAGATCGGTGAGCTGAAACGCTTCCGAGCCGTCGGCGGCCAGCGCCCAGATGTCCGTCCAACCGCCGAAGCCGGGCGTGGCTTCGTACGCGCTGCCTTTGTGCTGCTTTTTCTCCACGGTCACGGCCAGGAATTTCCCCGACGGATGCCAGAACGGAGCGCCGACGTGTCGCTTGTCAAAAGGCGCATAATGCGCGGAGACGCTGAAGTCGTTCTTGCCATCGGGATCGGACGTGTGGACCTCGTAGCTGCCCTGCTTGTTCTTGATCGCGTACGCGATGCGGTTGAGCTTCGCCGACCAATCCAGTTGGGCGGCATGATCGCGCCACGGCGTGATGTGAACATCTTCTGCGCGGCAGTTCAACCCACTCAAGCAACTCACGAGCAGCAACATCATCAACGGCGTTTGAATTCGCGACACGCGAGACAAAAAGCGCATACATACTCTCCGATAGCACATCTTTCTGAGGGGAATTTCGACAGCGAAGCGCCCCGTGTAGAATGGATACACGGCGCATGCCAAGAGGGCTCGCCCCGATGGAAATTGGCGACGTTGCAGTCGCGCGCTTGCGAATTCGACATCCGTCCGGCGAAAAGTAGTCGGTACAGCACTGGCGCGTTGCGCAACAAATACCGACCACTTTTAGCTGGACGGAATATTCGAATTCGCGAGCAACCGAAGTTCGTTACATGGAGGCAAGCCTACAACGCACACGCCCCAGGTGGTTCGCTGGCGGGATCGTAGAGGGAGAATTGGACGATCTGGTCCTTGTTCACCTTGAGCTTGAAGACCGTCTTGCAGTGCTGGCAGCGCATCAGCGCGACGACCGGCGGCGTGAAGTCGTCGAAATGGAAATCGGAAGGCTTGATGCAGAGTGGATTGGGACAGCGGTCTTTCCAATTCATGTGTACGGGTATCGGCTGATGGGCTGCAAAGATTGACCGTTTCGCGGGTGCGTATGCGTGTGGCGACAGTTTGAGAACAGGCTATGCTCTCTGGTCTCAAGCGCAACAACGAGGAGTAGTATGAAGACGTTGAAAGCGAAAGTAAAAGCGAAAGCCTCTGCCAAAAGTCTGGACTGCTTCAAGGCGCTGAAGGCGCTCAGCGACCCGCGGCGCATCGCGATTCTCAACCTGCTCCTGACCGCACAGCTGACCGCCGGCCGCATTGCCACGCGCTGCAAACTCACGACCTACACCGCCAGCCGGCAGCTCTCCGCGCTGCAGCAGGCGGGGTTGTTAATTTGCCGGAAGGACGGCCAGCGCCGCGTGTATGGACTCTCGCCGGCGTGCGAAGTACTGGTCGACCGCACCACCCGCACGCTGGACTTGAAGTGCTGCCAGTTCCAGCTTGATGCCATCGTCGCCAGTTCGCGCTAAGCCTTTTATCCCGCCTTCCAAATCCGCGTACTGAACATCATCCGAAGTCTGCTCGCCTCTCCTTGCTTATTTGCACAAATATGCAAATAATTTTCTTGAATCGAAGCCACAAACGCTTAAACATACTCATATTACGTATACGTACGAATTCTTTCGATACCCGCAATGGTCCGGTGTAGTGACCTCTGGAACGCGCTGGCCTCAAAAATGGGAGCACAAACATGGCTGAATCGGCCTGCACGAAAGCATCCTCGGCCATGACGGCCGTTTACGATCGCGATGTTCACTCCGTCGCCACGCATCGCGCGTTGAAGATCAGCCTGCCGCACCCGAAAAACGCTGTGGTGTCTCGGAGCAAAATGATTCAATCGCGCCAAATTTCCAAATTACATTGAGTATCACCCAACCAATCAAAATTACATTTCCGTAACATTGAAGACGCAATATCGTGAATTTCGTTCATTTAGAAATTGAATCACAGTTTTCGTGCGCACATAGCGCAACATTTCATTTTCTTGATTTCGATCCCATTAAGACTCGGCAGCAGTGTTGATTGCTGCTAGACTGCTGTTCTGAAACTCCTCCAAATTCACAGGAAGTTCGCACTGAAATGTTGCTTTCGATGATTCGTTTGCGTTCGACGGGACTGCGTGGAATTTTCGTCGGCCCTCGGAAAAATTCCCAAATGGATTTTCGATTCAGGGCATCGTCGGGTGTCGACTTATTTTTAATCCGGTTGTTTATGGTAATAAAAGGTGACATCAATTTCGTCCTGCAATTCAATAATTCATATAATAAGGACAAGCGCTCTGCCAACGTTGCGAATGCCTCCGCACTGCAGGAGCATCCCTGACTTTAAATTTACAAAATAGGCTAATTTCGTGATCAACGGCTAAGTGAGCCGGTCGTAAAAACGTTTTTTGTGATGTGTGAAATTCAGATGTGTGTCAGGAAATTGAGGACAGCCCGATGTGCGGAATAACCGGATTTGCGCGGTCAGGAGTCAAGCAGCTTCACGTTGACGACGCTGAAGTGCTCGCTCGCATGACTGCAACACTGTCGCGCCGGGGACCGGATGCCGATGGGCATCGCCTGTCTGGTCCAGTCGCGCTCGGTCATCGCCGCTTGTCGATCATCGACATCGCCGGCGGCATCCAGCCGATGGTCGACAACGAGAGCGGCCTGGCGGTGGTCCTCAACGGCGAAATCTACAATTTCCGGGAATTGAACACCGAGCTTGCCGGACACGGCGTGATGGCGCGCACGCGCTCGGACACGGAGTCGTTGCTCAACAGTTACAAGGTCTGGGGTCCGAAGTGCCTCGAGAAGTTCAACGGCATGTTTGGTTTTGTCGTTCAGGATCCGCGCAATCGCTGCCTGTTTGGCGCGCGCGATCGCACCGGAAAGAAGCCATTCTATTATTATCACCGCCGCGGCCTGTTTGCCTTCGGCAGTGAACTCAAATCACTACTGCAGCATCCGGACATTCGCGCGGTGATCGATCCGGAAGCGGCCGCCCGTTATTTCATGCATGAGTTCGTGCCGTCGCCGTACTCCATTTTCAAAGGCATCAAGCGTCTGGCGGGCGGCGAATGCCTGACCTACCACTGGGACACGGATGAACTGAAAGTCGAGACCTATTGGGACTTCTATAAGGCACGGCGCCCGGAGTCCGTCCTGAGCCTGCCGAACGATCCCGCGAACGCTCCGGAAGAATATTGGGAAAAGCGCATCCTCGAGGAACTCGAGTCTGCCGTGCGCCGTCGCTTGATCGCCGACGTGCCGGTCGGTGCGTTTCTTTCCGGCGGCATCGACAGCTCGTCGGTGACGGCGATGATGGCCAAGATCATGGGCCCGAAGAACGTCAAAACGTTCTCGATTGGTTTCAACGACAAGCGCTTTGACGAAAGCCAGCACGCGCGGCGCATGGCCAACCATCTCGGCACGGTGCATCACGAAGAGCTGCTCAGCGCCAACACAGCGATGGAAATTCTGCCGGACGTGCTCTCGTTTCTCGACGAGCCGTTTGCCGATCCGTCGATCCTGCCTACTTTCCTGCTGGCGCGTTTCGCCCGCGGCTACGTCAAAGTGGCGCTGGCCGGCGACGGCGGCGACGAACTGCTCGCCGGTTACGACACATTCAAAGCGCTGAGTTACGCGCGCGCGTACAACGCCATCATTCCGTCGTTTGCGCACCACCACATTGTCAAGCCTCTCACGCGGCTGCTGCCGGTCAGCTATGGCAATTTCTCATTCGATTTCCGCGTCCGCCAGATGCTGCGTGGCCTGAAGTCGACGGAGCAGCAACGGCTCTGGCGCTGGCTGGGTTCGTTTGTGCCCGAGGAACTCAATGGACTGCTGGAGCCCGAGGCATTCGCGGGCGTGAACATGAACGGCCTGTACGACGGCGTGGAGAAACTCTACGGCAACGTTGCCGGCCGCGACGCCATCGACCGCGACGGCTACATCTTTGCCAAGACGTACCTGGCCGACGGCGTGCTGACCAAGGTCGATCGCGCCACGATGGCCTGTTCGCTGGAAGCGCGTTCGCCGCTGCTTGATCACGACTTTGTGTCGCTGGTGTGCGAAATTCCCAGCCGATTGAAGTATCGCGGCGGCCTCTCCAAATATATTATGCGGCGCGCGTTGCGGGGCATGCTTCCGCAAGATATCCTTAATCGTCCGAAAAAGGGATTCGGGATGCCGGTCGGGGACTGGTTCAGAGGCAAGTTCCGCGGCATGCTCCTGGATACACTTCACGAACGCCGCATCCGCGACGCTGGAATCCTGCGGCCGGAGAAGGTCAACGCGCTGGTTCAGGATCATCTGTCCGGCAAGAGTGACAACCGCAAGCCGCTCTGGACCCTGTTCATGTTCGAACAGTGGCGCGAACGATGGTTGAAGCAGGAAACGCCATCGCGCGTCGAACGGGTGCCGCAATTGGCCGCGAAGTGACCGGCCAATTTGAGCAGCGCCAGAGATTCATTCCGTCCGCGTGGAGCGTTTACGTTTGTCAAATTCTGAAGCACTGTTTTCAAAATTGCGCTCCCGCTTCACCTGGACCGATGCCGCACTATTTATCGCAATTCTGGTGGTGATGGCCGTCGGCGTGGGGTCGTACGGACTTTACGAACCGCATGAAGCCCAGTACGGCGGCGGCGCGCAGGAGATGATCCTGCGGCACGACTTCTCGACGCCGTTTCTCGACGGCTGGCCGGAGCTGAACAAGCCGCCGTTGTTTTACTGGATCATCGCGTTGAGCTACATGGTGCTGAGCACCATCGCGGCTCCGGAATTCTGCGCGCGCTTTCCGCAGATCCTCATTGCGGTCTTCGGTTCCTTTGTGGCGTTCATGTGGGCTTACGAGTTATGGGGCCGCCGCGCCGCGCGCCTGGCCGCGGTGATGCTCTCCGTCTCTGCCGGCTGGTGGCTGTTCGCGCACCAACTGCTGATCGACGAATTGCTCGGCACGCTCTTCCTGGCCTCGCTGTATTTCCTCTGGAAGGCGATCGTCACCGACCGGCTTTCCCGTTGGATTTTCTTTTACGCCACGATGGCACTGGCGGTGCTGGCCAAGGGACTGCTGGGCATCGCGTTCCCGGCCGGCGTGCTGGTGTTCTATATTCTCATTCGAAAAAAGTGGGATCTGATCGGCAAGGCGCGGCCTTTTCTGGGTCTGCTGATTCTCGCCGCGATCGTGGGGCCGTGGGCGTACGTCTACGAACGGAACAACCCCGGCGCGATTGCGTACATGATCATCAACGAACATTTCAACCGCCTGTTCGACATGCGCGTGCCACACGACTACGAAGTCGTGCAGACCGGCGCCGGAATCTTTCTGATGATCACCTTCATCTGGCTGATGCCCTGGGGTTTGTTCGCGCCGGAGGCTGTGGCATTCACGTGGCGGCAGTTGAGGGCCGGGAAGCGGAGCGCTCCCGCGACCGGCGAAGCCGCATCGCTTGATATAAAAACGGAAGGCATCCTGGTTCTGGCGATCGGCTTCGCGCTGGTGGTGGGATTCTTTACCGTGGTGCCGTCGCGGCTGGTCTACTACGCGCTGCCGGCCATTCCTCCGTTTGCCGTGCTCTGTGCGGGCGCCATTGAGGACCGGCTCGCCAATCCCCGGTCTGCCGCCCGATCTGAATTTCTCTTTCCGCTGCTGGTCGGCGTGCTTCTGCTGATCGGCGTGCCGTTTGTATCTTCGGCACTGGCGATGGCGCCGGAAGTTCGCGACGCGGGTTCCACGACCGTGGTGTGCGCGCTGGCTGCCGCGGCGGGGCTGGTATTGCTGGTCGCCGGGGTGTTGATGAAACGCAATCACGCCATCGCCGCCGTGGTGGCGATGACCGTGTTGATGTGCTCGCTGGAGGCGCACGCCGTCTCGTACTTCAAAGCGTTGGATCCGCTCTATTCCTCCAAACGTTTGGTGCAGAATCTCGAGCCGGTGCTGGCCAGCCGCTTCGTCTGGGTGACGGAGGCTTCGGAAGAAGTCGGTGCCGCAGGCGGGATTTACTACTACCTCCGCCAGGAAGGCGTTCCGGCCCAGGTATTGATTCTGGAAAGCAAGCGCCGCCCGCCGCCGTGCTATCCCGGCGCGCGCCCCACATTTTTGTTGAACGACGCCGAATTCGCCGACGTCTGGAATTCCAGCAAGCCCGTGTTGTATGTCACTGATTTCGAACGAACGGATTGGGTGGAGGATGCGCCGAAGTTGCCCGCCCACAGCCGGCTCGCCCACGTAAAGCAGACCGGACACCGCAATGTGTATGCAAACACCGCAGCTTCAAAAATTCTTGAAGCTAACGGCTACGCTATCGATCCTTCTGATGTACCCGAAATTCCGAAGATCGAGGTTTCCAAGGCGCTGGGTAATTGACTGGATCGGTATTCGCGCACGGAGGCGTGATGAATTTTCATATTCTTGAATTTGGCTTGTTCGGCTACGACGTCGTGGTCACGCCCTGGAAAATTGTGGGCATGGTCGGTGCGCTGATGTTTGGCTGCCGCTGGATCGTTCAGGCGTACTATTCGCAGAAGGCCGGCCGTTCGATTACGCCGAGACTGTTCTGGATCATGAGCATCGTGGGTAGTGTGACGACACTGACGTATTTCATCTTGAGCCCCAAGCAGGACATGGTGGGAGTGATGCAGAATTTGATCCCCCTGATCATCGCCGGCTACAATCTGTATCTGGATTCGCGCTGGAAGAGCCAGAGCTCCACCGATCAGGACAGTCTCAAAGCCACCAACGCGCCGGCCGTGGTTTCGTTTTCCGCGCCAGAATAGCCGCGTTGGTTACACACGGAGTAAACAGGAGTGGTAGCGCTCGCCTTTCGCATCATCCTGCACAAACCGCTGCGTTATCTCGTGGCGCTGATGGGCATCTCCGTGGCCGCGGGGCTGGCGTTCATTCAGTTGGGCCTCTACATCGGATTTAAAGAGAACGCCTCGATCATCGTCGATCACACCGAAGCTGACCTGTGGATCTGCGCCAAGTTTCACGAGAACTTCGACTTTCCCAAGATGCTCAATCCGCACGTGCTGGAACTTGCCCGCTCCACGCGCGGCGTGAGCGCGGCGTACCCAATGCTGATCGTCTTTAGCGACTGGAAGCTGGGCGTCGGAGCCGAGGAGACCGTGCAGATTGTCGGTTATGACGTCGACCATGAACTCGGCCGTCCGTGGCAGATGATGTGCGGATTTCCAGAAGACCTCTCCGCTCCCGGCGCCGTGACGATCGACACCACCGCGCGCCAGAAACTTGACGGCGCCGGATTGGATTCCGACACGCAAATCGGCCAGATCAGCGCGCGTGTGGTGGGCGTGACCGACGGCATTCGCTCCTTCCAGGGCAACCCGATGCTCTTTACGGATCTCGACAACGCGAGGTCGTTCGGACATCTCTCGATGGACGCCATGCATTACATCTTGATCAAGCTCGAACCCGGAGTCGACCGGTCGGAAGTCGTGCGGAATCTGCACGTGCTGGGCGAGTCGGAGTATTTCGAAGTGTACACCAAGGACCAGATGTCGAAAAAGGCGCAGGACTATTGGCTCAACGCCACCGGCGCCGGCCCTGCGCTGGGCATGTCGGCGCTGATGGGTCTGATCGTCGGCGTTGTCGTCGCCGGGCAGGTGCTCTTTACGTCGACACTCGAACACCTCAAGGAATACGGCACGCTCAAGGCGATGGGCGCATCGAACAGCCAGATCACCGGTGCGATCGTGGCGCAAGCCGTCATGGGCGCGTTGCCGGCGCATCTGATCGCCGGCGGCCTGCTGCTGATCGCCGAACACTGCATCGGCGGCGTGGGCATCCACCTGTCGCTGAACTTCAAAACCTACTGCGTGCTCGGCGTCTTCACCGTCGGCGTGTGCATCCTCGCTTCGATCCTGTCGGTGATCAAAGTGATGCGGTTGGAGCCGGCTGAAGTTTTCAAGGGCTGACGAACAAACCGGCCCAAACGACGCGACGTCCATTTTCAGCGCATTTGGACCCGCGTGCGTATGGCGCTTGGCGATAATTAAGCAGCTGGCAATAAACGAATTGGAACCATTCGGAGCACAACAAAAAAGCGTGGTGGCGATAAGTTCGCCACCACGCTTCGCTTCTGCTGCAGATACGACTTACTTGCTGAACTCAATCTTTGCTGCATCCGGATCGTCCTTCGGATCATCCGGCAACTTGTCAATATAATCCGCGGGCCGACCTTTGCGCGGATCGAGATGGGCGATCTGCTTGAAATATTTCTTGAATGCGAACGGCTTGTAGTTGGGAGAATCCTGCTTGTTGTGGCACTTGCGGCAGGTTTCGGCGGTGGGACTACCAATAATTTCATCCTTGCCGATCGCGACGGGCTTGCTGTCGTCCTCAACTTCGTCGGCTTTCAGGCGGGCTTCCACGTGCTTGCTTCCCGGACCGTGGCAGGACTCGCACTGAACGCCTTGTGTCGGATCGAACTTCTTGTGCTTCTTCTCCGCCGCAACGCCGACTGCAGCAACATGACATTTCAAGCAGTCGTCGGACTTCTGAGGCTCGGCAATGTTTTTGGTCGCGCCCAATTTCTTGGCCTCGTCAGAGGCTAGAACAGTATAGGCCTTGCTGTGCTTCTCTTTCATCCACATCCCATACGGATCGCCTTTTTTGGGCGAGGAATGGCAATTCTTGCACTTCTCTGCGCCGACATAAATCGCGTCACCATCGGCCAGCGAGACGCTACCGCTTGTCAGCCAGTTATGCCCCACGAGGATCAGGGCGCACAGCACGAAAACCTTTGCTGTGGTCCAGAGATGTTTGCGATTTTTTGTTTTCATCTACTTCCTCCTGATTCGTTGTGACCACGGTTCGTATTGCGCCGTGTTGATCGTTTCCTAGTTCTTGAGGTGCTGCAGTATACAATGCAGAGGAAGCACTTCAATTGTGCATTGTTACCGCGGTGTAGCAATTACTTATTTCAGCGACTTCAGGGTTGCACTACCGAGCCTGAATTACAGGCAGGACACGCTGTGTTGTCCACCTGAGCTTCGTTGGTCCTCCCAGCGTCTGCTTGCCGAAGTGTCGATGGCACGCGTCGACACGAATTAAAATGTCCCGTCCTGCCCGCCACGAATCCCTCCCGAATTCGCGACTGATTCACGTTTGCCCGTAAAGCACCCCTTTCCAGGCTCACCCTGTTGAGCCGAAATCGGCCTGCGAGAAGCTTGTGGCTGCAAAGGCTGTGCCCGAGGCCGACGGCCTGGGAAGGAGGAGCCTGCCTATGAAAACGTGCTTCGAATTTAGTGAGACCAAGCAGGGATTTCGCAGCGCGCAGCAGCGCTTTGTCAGGGCAGCGAATAAGTCCCCGCAGCGGTATTCGCCTCAGCGAAAAGGGAGCTTTTTCATTTCTGCGTCAGTCTTTTTCAAGTATTGGAAAATCGGCGCTGCCCCCACTGGGGCGGCACTGGCACCCCATTCGCATTCCATCGTTAGGTTCCGCTGTGATTTGGGAGATGTTCTGGCTCCCGGCCTTGAGCTGAAAGACGAGATGATGCGTAAAGTTTTCCAATTTCTGGGCTCGCTGAAACTGGCGTTGATTCTTCTGGCCGTCATCATTATCGCCTCCATTCTGGGGACGTATTGGGAGTCGTCAATCAGTGCGGAAGTCGCCAGGAAACTGGTCTATGGGAGCCTCTGGTTTGATCTCTGGCTTTCGCTCTTGTGCGTCAATCTCTTCGCGGTCGCGGCCATCCGCTACCCGTGGAAGCCGCATCAGTACGGATTCGTGATCACGCACGCGGGCATCATCATTCTGTTGATCGGTTCGATGATCGACCGGCATTGGGGCGTGGAAGGATTCGTGCAATTGCACCGTGGCGCCGCGCCGACGGATGTCATGGAACTGCGCCAGCAGGAACTGGTCGTAAGCGTGGATGGCGTGGCTGAATCGGCCCATACTTCGTTCAATAACAAGTCCGCCGACCGCGCGTTTACCGTGAAATCTCCGACGCCGGACGTCAAGGTGGAGGTGATTGATTCCGGCGACGTCGAGTCGTACCAGGAAGTTTCGAAGGCAGAGAGCGGCGACCCTGCGATCCGACTGCGGCTGGAAGGTCCGATGATGGGCCGGCAGGAGCGCTGGCTGTTCCTCGGCAACAGCGAGTCCGATGGGCCGGCGACCCTGGCCTTTGAGAAGGGCATGCCGGTACTGACGAAGCCCGTCGATGCCAGCGCAAAAGAGGACGCGGTGAAACTCACGCCGCGCCAGGAACGGTACTACATCTTTTCCAAACAGAAAGACAACCCGATGATCACCCTCCGCGTCGGCGAGCCGACCCAGGCGGAGGCCATGCTGGTTGTCGACCCGAAAACGGCCCTGCCCACGCTGTCGCTGAAATTGCTGGGACGCGAATTCAATCTCGCGATCAACGGTAACGAGAAAAAAGATCTGCCGCTCGAGGGCCTGGATGGCTGGAAGGTTTTCATTTTCAACTACTACCCGAACTTCCGGATGATCAACAAGCAGGCCACGACCCAGGACAACAAACCCGAAAACCCGGCGCTCTTTTTTGATCTGCTGGGACCGCTGGTGAACGCGAAACTCGAGAATCCCACAAATGGGCACGGCAACGGTGAACAGTTGTCCGGACAAGGTGGCAACGCGTTACGGGTGTACCTGGGCGACGATGGCAAATTGCGCTACTTGATCAAGTCGGCAAAGAAGGGTGAGTTCACGGGCGAACTGACCGAGGGCAAGTCGGAGGACGTGCGCTGGGTTCCCGGAACCACGTTCACGATCGACCAGTTTCTTCCGCATTCCAAGTCCACAGCACTGTGGCAGCCGATCACGAAGACTGCTGATCGTGACGGCCGCACGCCGGGGTTGAAATGCCGCGTGACCGTGGCCGGTGAGAGTGTGGAAGCCTGGCTGGCGCAGAGCGTCCTGCAGATCCACGCCAATTCCGATACGGGTGACACCATCGTGGAACTCCCGCGAAAGAACTTCAGCGTGGGCAGGAAAACGGTCGGCATCGCCTATGCGAATGAGCATCAAATTCTGCCGTTCACGGTGGGACTGTTCAAATTCTCGGCGCCGCACGATGAGGGCTTGGAAGAAAGCATGAGTTTCGCATCGTTCGAAAGCACGCTCAGTTTCGATGGACGCATCGATCGCGTGAAACTCAAACCAGACGCGAAGCTCCTGCAGGAGCTGAAAAACGGGCAGGAAAAGGACAAGACCGATTTCCACGAACTCTTCGACGACGGAAATAACCTCGCACTTTCCGGCGCGATCATCAGCGAAGACGCGACGAAGTTGACGCTGGAATTTGAAAACCGGAAGTCGCTGACCATCCAGAAGTCCGACATCGCTGCTTACCGCCAGAAGACACACAAGATTTTCATGAATTCGCCCACGACATATCCGGCGACGTGGTGGGGTCCATGGCTGGGCACGACGTACAAGTTTTCACAGGCCGATCACCGCATGCCCATGGATCCAGATTACTCCGGCGTGCAGGTGGTCCGCGATCCGGGTTGGATGCCCAAGTGGGTGGGCTGCCTGATGATCTGCTTTGGAATCTTCACCATGTTTTACCTGAAGCCATACTTCACCCGGCGCGTGAAAACCGTGCACGCCGTTGTGCCTGAAATGGCCAGAAGCACCGTGAAGACCAATCTGCAGGAATCAGAAACCGTTCACGCCAAGGGTTGAGGCACACCGTTCCATTTGAGGCTAACGCGAATGTACACGATTCGAATTCGACAGAGTGCCGCGATGTTTGTGGCGGGCATGGTGCTAATTGCAGTAGGAACGGCTCGCGCCTCAGATGCCCCGAAGGACGAGCATCCGGTGAATCCGCATGCGGGCGTGGATCCGGCGGCTGGGCCTGCTGCGGACGGCCCGAACTCAGCGGGTGAGGAAGAGCTTCCCAGCGTGAAGCTTACCGGCGAACTGGATTTCTCCGTGTTGGAAATGCTGGCGATCCAGGAAGGTGGACGCAAAAAGCCGCTGCAGACCTATGCCAACGAGCGCGTGGAACAACTGGTGGGGCTGCCGCTATTTTCTTCGGCGCCATACCTGAAGGACAAGGAGACCGGCCAGAAACTGCCGGCGATGGACGTGTTTCTTTCAATCTGGTTTCACACCCGCGACTGGTCGCGCACGCCGGTGATCCTGGTGGCCTATGGTCCGCTGATCGATGCGCTGGGCTTGCCTCGCGGTGAGAAGCAATACAGCCTGTCGGAAATTCAGAAAAATGGCGCGCTGGACAAGCTCTGCCGCAGCGCGATGGAGAAGCGCCATGCGGATCGGGAGCGCGATCTGTCCTCGTTGGAACAGGAGGCGGAGATCGTCCAGAAGCGGACGGAAACCCTGTCGGAAATCAACGCGGGCTTTGAATCGCTGAATCTGATTCCTCATCCCAGCGATGCATCCGGCACGTGGATCTCACTGGCGAAGCTGGCCGACAGTGCCGACGCTGCATCCGTGCCGAAGTACTACACGAAGGAGCAGACGGAGAAAGTCAAAGCGGCATTCAGTGAACTGCTGAAGTCCTATCGCATGCGCGATCCCGGATTGTTCGACACGGCCTCGCAGAGCCTGCGCAGTACGCTCATCAACCTGAGCCCGTCCGTTTATCCCAGCCACGACGCGTTGGACCGCGAAATCAGCTACAACAAAATGCGCCCGTTTCGTTCGGCATGGCTGCTGTATCTGGTGGCGACGATCGCCGGGGCGTTGTGCTTCCGCGTCAAAAACA
Source organism: Planctomycetota bacterium (assembly GCA_038227875.1). Taxonomy (GTDB): domain Bacteria; phylum Planctomycetota; class SZUA-567; order H5-PLA8; family H5-PLA8; genus JBBRPR01. The sequence continues at coordinate 29,518 of JBBRPR010000048.1, read as the reverse complement.
AGTTCGTGTATGGCGGTATCTTCTCGGTCTACATGCTGGGTCTGGCCTACCACGTCTATGGCTTCGTCTTGCGCTGCCTGATTGCCGGCCGGCCGCCGGTCTCGAATATGTATGAGTCGGTGGTCTGGGTCGGATTCGGCGCGGTGTTCTTCAGCATGATCTTCGAACTGATCTACCGCAAGCGCTACTTCATGCTCTGTGGCGCGATCGCCGGATTTCTCTGCCTGGTGCTGATGGACATGCTTCCGGTGATCACGGGCAATTCCGATGTCCCGGGATTCGGGCAGGAGATCAAACCGCTGGTGCCGGTGCTGCGCAACAATTTCTGGCTGACGGTTCATGTGCTCACTATCACGCTCAGCTACGCGGCCTTCATGCTGACCTGTGTGTTGGGGCACGTGACGCTCTGGCAGCATCTGCGCAATCCCGGCGCTCGGGACACGCACCGCGAGCTGCATCAGTACGTGTACCGGGCGATGCAGGTGGGCGTGCTGCTGATCGCCTGTGGCACGATCCTCGGGGGAGTCTGGGCCTACTATTCATGGGGACGCTTCTGGGGCTGGGATCCGAAGGAGACATGGGCCTTCATCACGCTGCTGTGCTACCTGGTCGTGCTGCACGGCCGCTTCACGGGGCTGTGGGGCAATTTTGGACTGAGCTTCGGCGCGGTGCTCTGCTTTAACTCGGTGGTGATGGCCTGGTACGGCGTGAATTTCGTTCTCGGCACCGGGCTGCATTCGTACGGCTTCGGCGCGGGTGGCCAGAGTTACGTGCTCAGCGCCGTCGCCATCGATCTGATCTTCCTCGCAGCGGCGACGATCCGCTACGTGAACTATCAAGCGGCGGTGAAACAAGAGCGCGGGATGAAACTGACCGACGCCGACCCCATCGACGAAGCGCGAGCGCTGGGCGCCAAGGATACGGTGGGTGCGGCGAAGTAAGTGAGGGCGGGGCGAGTGCGGCCCGGGCTATCCCCCTGATTCGACGACTACCCTTTAGGCATTTACGCTCGATGAGAACAGTAACAGTGAGATTCTTTCGAAATAATTATTTACGACTTCCCAGCATGGGGGCTTCGACTGCGACGGGTCGCGCAGAATCAGGCTGATAACTGCGCATGCTAATTTGAGTCATTTCTGTCCTGAACTTCGCGCCGCTTTTTTGTTAGCAAACTGGATATCAACCCAAACAAATATAGACCGCCAATTACGAGAATCATCCAAGACAACATGGTAGACAGCCACGAATCAAATCCGGCATCCAGGCGGTCACCATTGGATACAATCCAAGGCCCAGGTTTCGGCATAATTCTGATACTAAGATTCTCTGCCCTGACCTTAGTCCAACCGTAATGCCATATCAGCAACAAGTATGGTCCGATGTGCTTGATGGAGAGATACAGCGCCACCACTATCCAGAAAAAAGCGACGGTATCTCCGACGATTGGTCTCTTCGCATGGTTCGCCACAGCGCAACTTGTAGTTGAGTTTCGTTCAGCGTTCAAGGAACCATGTTCGACATCCGACTGACGAGACTATCAAATAGAAACGCTACAAAGGCCGACTGAAGTTGGGCTAACTCGCCTCGCTGGACGTAGCACAGTCGTTGCCGCGCTGTACCAGAGGGCGATGGTTTGATCTTCCTCCGGATGGGCGACGAGCGATGAATACTAATCAACGGGCCAATTGCCCCACTGGTTAGATCCAACTACGCCTTTCAGCTACGAAACCGTCGCAGGCGTTTCCAATACAACGGCTGGCTCATCGGCATGCACGTCCTTTTTGTGAAGTTCGAAGAGCGCGGCTACCGCGACTTTGACCAGGAACGTGAAGATCAGAAATCCGATGCCGAAGATGGCCGCGGAAATTCGCACCTCCGTCATGCTCGGCGTGTACTCGTAAACCTGGCCCAGCGTGTCCGGCGTGTAACCGGGGATGATCAGCGCGATGCCCTTCTCAATGTAAACGGACGCGTAGATCATGACGCACCCGACATTCATCGTGACAATATTGCGGCGCGTGATCGGCAGAAGGAACAACAGGAACGCCATGAAGCCCAGGATCAGGGAACTCCAGCCGTAGATCGCGATGGGACTGGTCTCCCCGCGCAGTCCGCTGTAAAGGTACTGGATGTGAACGAGGTGCTGCGTGTTGGAATAGTATTCCTTGAAGATCTCAGCTCCGGCCAGGAACAGATTGATGCCCATGGCGTAGGACATCAGCTCCGCGATTTTGTGCAGGACCTCGTCCTTGATTTCAAACGTCGTAACCTTGCGCACGACCTGAAAGAGGATCAACAGAATGGCAGGGCCGGAACAGAAGGCCGAAGCGAGAAAGCGCGGCGCGAGAATCGCGGAATTCCAGTAGGGACGGCTGGCCATGCCGTTGTACAGGAACGCGGTCACGGTGTGAATGCTGATGGCCATGGGAATGGAGAACAGCACCAGCGGCACAACGATCTGCGTGTTGTATTTGCGGCCGCAGTAGGCGCAGTAAATCAAGTACGTGGCGATGAACAAATTGAGCATGAGATAGGCGTTGAGTACCAGCGCGTCCCACGCCAGTAGCGATGAAGGAAAGTTGACGCTGCCGATGATCGGCATGATGTGCCAGAAGCGCTCCGGATGTCCCATGTCGACGGCGACAAAGAGCAGGCACATGATGATCGCGGCAATGGCCAGGAGCTCGCCGAAGATCACCACTTCCTTGATGGGTTTCCAATCGTAGATGTACGCGGGAATCACCAGCATGATGGCTGCCGCGGCAACTCCCACCAGGAAGGTGAAGTTGCCGATGTAAAAGCCCCACGAGACCGAATCGCGCATGTGAGTCACAATCAGTCCGCGATGGAACTGGTCGTTGTACGCGAACAAACCCTGTGCAATCAGCAGCACCAGCACCGCAACCCAGCAGTAGTAGAACGAGCTGCCGCGCAAAATTGTGCGGATGCTTGAGAAGACAAATTTAAGCGGTCCTGTCATGCGCGTTCTCCATCAAGTAGCTGTTCTTCGACTGCTCCAACGGGCCGCATTACAGGCCGTAGTAGTAGAAAAACTTGGGCATGGTCTTGAGTTCTTCCTTCAGAATGAAGACGCGTTTGTGTTCCAGGATGTAGCGAATCTCGCTCTTGGGATCGAGCAGATTGCCGAACTTGCGCGCGCCGACGGGGCAGACTTCCACGCATTTGGGGTAGAGACCCTGGCGTGTGCGCTGGACGCAGAACGTACACTTTTCGACGACGCCCTTGGGCCGCGGGCGATTGCCGAGGTATTCCGTATTCGTGTTCAGTTCGTCCGCAGGAACGTTGGGCTCGGTCCAGTTGAAATGGCGTGCACCATAGGGGCAGGCTGACATGCAGCAGCGGCAGCCGATGCACCAATCGTAGTCAATCACCACGATGCCGTCCTGATCCTGCCAGGTGGCATGAGCCGGACAGACTTTGACGCAGGGCGGGTTGCGGCACTGTTGACAGGCGACAGGCATGTAGAACTTTCCCGGACGCGGAACGGTGTCCCCATCGTAAAAGGCATCCGATTCCTCCAGGTTGACACCCTTCTCCTTGTCCATTTCAAGGACCGTGATCCAGTGAATCTGCGGATTGCGTGACTGGTTGTTCTCCTGAACGCAGGCATAGACGCAGCGGCGGCAACCGATGCAACGCGAGATATCCAATGCGTACGCAAAAGTGACGCCTTCGCGTGCGGGCGTGGCCTTCACAGAAACCGGCTTGCCGTATTGCTCGCTGTATTCCTTTTCGAGTATCGCGAGGAGTTGCTGTAATTCAGGCTTGGAGAGTTCCTTGAAATTGGTGCGGAGCAGTTTCTCCATGTCGCTCTCGTTGCAGCCGCTGGTCGACGCCGCAAGAAGCCCAGCCGCCACCGCCGTCATGCTCTTCAACCACGCGCGGCGTTCGGGGGATTCGGGTTCCTGCTCGACGCCCAATTCCTTGGGGGCGTCGGTAGGGCAGTGGCCGCTCTGGCAGGAACCGCTTTGACACGAGCCGCTTTGACAAGACCCTTCGCCGCACGTGCCGCCGGTGTGGCCGCTTTCTTCCTGGATGCTCATCGAATGTCCCTCGGCCGAACGGGCGGTGGTAGCGGTTTCAGCGGTGCGAATTTGGGTGCGTGCGGATTGTGGCAGCTGGCGCAGAGGTAATATTGTTTCTGACCGTCCCAGGAGCCGGTTCGTTTGCCATGCTCTCCCGCTTTCCAATCGCGCAGAGTGGGGCCGTGGCATTGGCCGCAAAGTTTGTACGACTCCGTAAATTCCACGGTCTTGCCGCTGGCCAGATGCAATTTGTCGATGTTGCCGAGCGTGTGACAATCGAGACACCAGCGGTTTCCTTCGTCGTGCTTGAGAACGATTTCCTTGTGCCGTTTCTTGAGTTGCCGCTGCGTTGGATTGGGGGTCAATTCTTCATGGCAGCCGGAACAGGGAAAGATGCCGGGAGTAAAGGGAGGAGGGGCTACGGCCAGAGTTTCGCCGGGTGATTCTTCGGCGGCTGCGGTTTCCGCAACGGGCGCCTTGGGCGCACTGACAGGCGCCTTGGCTTCAGGCTTTGGTTCTGCGGGTTTGGTTTCGACTGGGGGCGATTCGCGGGGTTTAGGCTGGTCTTCTTCAGATCGCGCCAGGATCAAGACGCCAAGGGAAAGCACCACAACAACGGGAAGTAAGAGCTTGGGTCTGCCCGGAAGCTGAAGCATTGTTGAGACTCCCTTACTCGGCTCTGCTACGAGGTGCCGCAACCGTCCAAGCGCAAAACCGATGCCCTGCTAGCGCAACCTCAATGCGCGCACACAAACCTCAATGCGCATTCGAAATACGACGACTGGCGTGGACGTTGGAATTGATGTGAGACAACGCAGTTCTGGGAATGTCGCGTCAGAAACACGAGTCGCGGAGCAGAACCATAAATGGGAAAGCGATACTAATTGTCGGAATTGAGCACATCTTGTTTGGCTAAATCCATTGACTCCTCTCTGATGAGACACGTTGGATTTAATTTTTTGGACACGCAGTGATGGATTTTTCAAAACGCTTGCGAAGGCGTTTGGTTGTCGGATAAAGTATCAATAGTTCAGCGCGAAGCGTGCGCATCCGACGAAAGCAGGTACAAAATGGATCAACCAGCACAGACTCCAGCCGTGGAATTTTCAGAACGCGAAAAGAAATTTCTGACGCGAATAGTTAATAAATACGGAGAACAGGAAGGTCGCCCGCTTCTGCGCTCACTACTGGTCATCACGCTGCTGATCGTTACGGCGCACGGGATCGAACGAACCGCGCTGCCCGCGTGGGCTGCATTTTGTATCGTGTACATCCCCAGCCTGTGGCTCTTTAGCCGCTACCGCAAGATCAGTATTTTCAAATCGCGCCTGATGCGCAAACTCGCCGTACACTCCAACATTACTGAGGTGCCGACTCAGGTGAAATCCTGAGCGGTCGCTGAATTTTCCTTCATCAGTCCGAAGACTGTGAATGCGAACGAACCAGGATGTCACTGCGGCGTTCGCAGTGCTCAGTAGAATCTGCCCATCCGTCGGATTTGGCTGGGCTTTGTGTAGAATTGCGTTTTACGCCATTCCCTCCACAATCCGCTTTCAATACACAGTATTTTAAAACGATACAGCGCGTCCGGAAAATCGGCCTTGGATCGAACTCTGATTCTTAGCATGGGAGGATTGGAACGGTGTCCAATCAGTGGTGGTTTAAAATTTTGGTGGAGGATACCGGGATCGAACCGGTGACCTTCAGACTGCCAGCCTGACGCTCTCCCAGCTGAGCTAATCCCCCACGGACGGGCAAGGTTCTAACAGTGTCGTCAGCGCGCGGCGCTTGTCAAGTAAACACCGCGCTTCGGCTCCTTTCCTTTCCTTTCCTTTCATCGGCTCGTTCCTTACTTCGCCGCGGTTCCGGCGGTCAGGCCCAGCAGTACCGGCGCGGCGAAGTATTGGCCGGTGTAGACCATGTCGACTTCCGTGATGACGGCTTCGGGTTTCGGGTTGTCCCACTGGAACTGATACGCCACGGCCTGCTCTTTTCCGGTCGCGAACGGCGCGGCCCAGGCGACGGCGGCTTCTTTCAGGCCGGCGGGGTTCTCGACGGCCCACGGGCCCACGCCGGTCTTGAAGCGGATCGGCACATCCGCGGCGCTGCCGTCGGCGAAGTGGACAACGTACTTGAAGATCACCGGCGGCGTCTGGTCTCCCTGCTTGGGCTTGTTCCATTCGTGCTGGTAGAAGGCGGTGTGGAGGAAGAACAGCGCGTCGGCTTTCGCGTTGACCTTGATGCCTTTCACTTCCTTCGGCAGGTTGACCTTGTTGCCTTCGCTGGCGAGCATGATGCACGACGGCAGCGGCGACGTCTTGAAATCGCGGATCAGGTAGGTCACGCCGGTGAACTTCTGTTCGCCTTTGGGCAGCAGCGAAAAGTCGCGCGCGTCGAACCATCCTTTGTCGTGGGTCAGGAACATGTTGCACTTCTCGTCAAGCGCCACGGGCGTGTACGCCATGCCGGCTCCGGCGACGACGGTCTTGGAACCCGCGAAGGTCGCGTTCAAATTCCGCAGCAGCGTCGACACGATGTTCTGCTTTTTCTGCGCGTTGACCGGCACGGCTTCTTTGTCGGTGGCGCGGAGATTGTTCAGCAGAATACAGCCCTGGCCCATGCGGTATTTCACCAGTCCGCCGATGTTCAGCAAAGGGCGCACCCGTTCGCCGATGTCGGCGGGACGCTTGACGAACAGGCGCATATTGTCGATGCCCACCAGCGTATCGCCCTGCGGTTTCTTTTCGAAATCGGCCAGCTCCAGCGTGAGAACTTTGGCTTTGCGCGGCGCGGGAAGCGGAAGGCGCTGCAGCGCTTTCCAATCGCCCTTGATCTCGAGCGTGACGGGCGTGGGGTCGGCGTCGAAGTACAAGTTGAGTTTCCCCACGGGCGAGAAGATCGGCGCGAAGAGGATTTCCAGATCGGTGAACTCCTGTTCCTGCGGAAACGTCAGCGGCCACTTGGTCGCGGTCGGTGTTTTGGTGGTGACGATCGTGAAGCTGTACTTCCACGAATCGGCGGACGTGAACCCGTTGAACATGTTGCGCGGGTAGTGATCGAAGCCGGGCGTCGCGCCGGGGAAACCCCAGTACTCGGGTCCGGGAATCGTGGCGAACGGCGCGACGTCTTCGACATCGACGATGCTCGAGTAGACGTCATTGGCGGCGAAGCGGTCGCCGGCCCATTGGTTCTGCGCCTGCGCGGAGTCCATCACGATGTCGCGCGAGGTCAGGCCGGAGAGAATCGGATCGCGCTGCGCGGGCAGCGTGACGCGTTCCATTTCGAATTGCCGGATCATGTGCGGTACGCCGACAATCGTGTTGAAGTCGGCCAGGCCTTTCTCGTCGAGTCCCCAGAGCATCAGCGTGCCGCCGGCGTTGGTGAAGGTCTTGACCTTGTCGAGCGCGCCGGCGAGAGCGTGGAGCGTTTCCGGCGTCGCTTGAGCGACGACGATTTCGTGCTTGCCGTCGGTGAGTGCGTCGAGCGCGCTGGTGGCGGGATCGAATTGCAGGCCGGAGTTGACAAGCATCTTGTATTCGGGCCGGTCGGCGGCCATCGCCACAGCGGTGTGTTTGCGGATAGGCGCGTAGGCGGCGACGTAGTTGAGCATGTTGTCAAAGAGCCGCTGCGCCACGGGATCGGTGGCGAGTTTCTCGCCGACGACGAGTTGGCAGAGCACAATCAGGCCGTCGTTGACGGCGCAGGTCGTGAGCGCGGTGCAGTTGAGCTCCTCATCGCACTGCACCAGCGACGTCGCGCCGCGCAGCGCCTTACGATAGGCGTTGCGGTAGACGACGTGGTCCTTCGACCAGGTGAAGAAATCCTGCTGGTCGAGTCCCGCGAAGCAGGGGTTCTGCAGGTTTTCGATGAAAGCGATGCGCCCCGTGACGCCGGCCGGTTCGAGATCCGCGGGCACGGCCAGATAATGGAGCGGGTTGGCCTGATCGAGAATCAGCACGCGCGCGCCGTTAGCCGCGAGCGCCTGAAACTTCGGATCGGTCGACTGCCGCGCATCGAGCGCATCCTTGCCGATGATCACAACTTTGGCGGCGGCGGGTAGGTCGTCGAACTTCGCCACGTCGGTGAAGGCGACGCCGCGTTCTTTCAGGCGCGCTTTGACTGAGCCGTTCGGATCGAGCACCAGCAGTTCCTCGGTTTTGATCGTGGGCTTGGCCGCGCCGTTTTGAGCGATGATCGCGACGGGTTTCACATCGCGGAAGACTTCCTTGCCGCCGCGCGAACAGGTGAGAATGAATTCCGCCGGCGTGCGTTCCTGGACTTCCGGAACCTTGAACGAGATCTCGAACTGTTCGGCCATGCCCGGCGCGGTGTTGAAGGCGCGCTTGCCGTCCTGGACGACCTGGTCTTTCACCTTCAATTGCCACGCGGCGTCGATGGGTTCGGCGGTGTGCGTGTCGTTGAAGACTTTGAGCGTGCGCGCCACGGTCGTGCCGCTGCCGAACGACCAGTTCCATTCGCGGCTCAGAATCGCGACGTCCTTCCAGCAATTGTAGTAGTCGCTCAGGTCCTTGCCGCCGGCCCAAAAGTGGTAGGTGATGTTGTTCCAGCGGTAGCCTTCGCTGAGCATCTTCAGCATCAGCCCCGCGCCGTCGGCCGATTCGCTGCGCCCGAGGAACGCCTTCTCGCCGCCGAACATCGCGAAGTACGCCGGCGGATAGCCGCGGACGTAGAAGCTTTCGCCCATGAAAATCGGCTTGTTGCGGTCGATGGGCCAGGGCTGCGCCCAACCGTGATCGTTCATCAGATGCGTCAACGTGTAGCTCTCATCGGGATAGGTGCGGCCGTCGCCTTCTTCGTAGTGGCCGCCGTAGACAGGCAGCGAGTTATCCATCAGCGCGCGGCCGCCATCGACCATGACCGGCCGCGTCGGATCGATCACGCGCACGGTCTCCCAGCACTTTTTCGCCCACGGTTCCCAGATCGGCAGCTTGCCCCAGTTGCGCGCGTTGATGAAGGTGATTTCGTTCTCGATCGACCAGATGAAAATGGACGGGTGGTTGCGGTGCGCCTTGATCCACGCCGCGGTCTGATCGATGTACCGTTCGAAGAGCGGCTGACCGCCGTAGAACTGTCCGTACGCACCGCCCTCGCCGTCGAAGGTTCCCGTCCAGCGCGCGGGCATGCCTTCGGCGTCGTGTTCATCGAGCACTTTTTCGGTCACGTTCAGCGGGCTGCCCCAGAGGCGGACCATGTTCTGGCTGTGAGCTTTGAGCGAAGCGATCGAGCCGCCGGTGGTGTCGGCGCGGCCGTGCCAGGGGACGCCGTTGAGTTTGAAGTCGATGCCTTCCCATTCCCACTCGCGGAACCCAAACTTGATCTGCGTCGTGTCGACGATCTTGCCGTTGAGCGAGACTTTCGTCACGGCGAGGTACTGGTTTGGCGCGTCGGGCCACCAGAGTTTCGGGTTCTCCCATTTCTCGTTGGGCTTGATGACCAGTTCCTTGCCTGCTGGCACCGTGGCCTGGACCGGCGCGAACGTCTTTTCCGGAGCGCCGCCAGCCAGTGGCACGATTTCGTAGTTGAGTGTTAACGCCGCGTCTTCGCCGGTCGTGTTGCGCAGCGTGGTTTCCAGCGTCAGCGTCTTGTTCTTCACGGAAGACATCGCGAAGACATCGGCCGCATAGACGCCGCCGCTGACGGTGAGCGTCGGTTCCAGCAGGATGCCGTTCTGGAGATGCCCGGCGATGGGGAAGTCGAAGTGCTCCGTCGTCCATTGCGCGACCCAGTGTTCCGTCGGGACGTGAAACGTGCTGCGTGTGTTTTCGATCTTTGCGTAGTACGTGTCCTTGATGCCGACCCAGATTTCGTTCGCAGCGCCGGGCTTGATCGCTTTCGAGATATCGCATTCCCAGTACGCCAGCGCGGCGTGGGTTGAACCGCAGAGTTCGCCGTTGACGAAGACCGTCGTGATCATGCTCGTCAGCGGCAGATGCAGGCAGAAGGAGCTGCCTTTCAGTTCGGCCGGCACGTTCAGCTTGCAGCGGTAGAAGTAACGGTGACACATCACCAAGTCCGGTCGCGCGGTGTTGCGGTCGGAGGGCACGTCGATGCCCATCCAGATGCAGTCTTCGGCTTTCGGCGGAGCTTTGATCGGTCCGGTGCGGTCGTCGATCGCGCCTTCGTCGAAGCGCGTGATCTCCCACAATCCGCTGAGCGACAGATTGACGCGCTCACCGGGATTTTTCGGCGCGGCGACGTTGAAAATCTGCGCGGCGGCCTTCTTGTCGTTCTCCGTCTGCCACGCTTCGTCGGGCTTGAATTTGCTGTGCGGATGGAAGTCGCCCAGGGTCAGCGCGAACGCATCGGCGGTGAAGTTGACGCCATTGGGCTTCTTGACGTCCTTCTCGGTCTTGTACGTCACGGAGACTTTGAAGTGCAGCGTGTGCTTGCCGGCCGTGAGTTCCGCCTGCCCCAGTTTCAGCCACGAGATCTCGCAGAAGAATCCGCCGCGCATCAGGTCCGTCGTGAGTTCATCCCCCTTGATGTCGTTCCACGCGGCCGCTTCGTCGATGCGCCACTGAAACGCGGTGCGGATCGATTCGAAACCGATGCGGTCCCAGACCTGGTACGTACCGGGCGTGGCGATTTGAAATTCGTAATCGAACGTCGCGCCATCCTTCGGCACTTTCGCTTCGGATTCCGTCGGCGGCACCGCATACGAGAGCCACTTGCCTCCGGAGAGGTACTGCGCGTTCTCGCAGGCGCTCGGTTCGACCTTGACGCTCGACGCCGTCGGCGCTTCGCCTTCGATCCAGACGTATTCGGCGCTGAAGAGGTTCGGCGCAACGACGATCGCGCAGGCCAGCAACACAGACTTGAGAACGTTGACGCAGGTCATGGGGCTTGCTCCTGAATTGAACATTTCGCGTAAGAATCGTGCATCCTTCTTACACCTCACGGGTGCAATTGCGCTATGCGTCGGCAAAGAACCCATGGATTAGATCAATTCGCACATTACATTCGCGGGGTTTCTGGTCTCGCGCAAAGACGCAGAAACGCAAAGACGCAAAGAACTGCGGGTTTATATTCTCACACAAAGACTTCGGCGAGCTCAGTCGAGCCGCCGCGAAGACGCTAAGAATGGCACTTTGAGAGTTGGGTCCTTTGTTGCAGGCCCTTAACCACCAGTGCCGCCCTCGCAAACAACCTCAGCCCATCCGATTCGCCTAGCCGGCTCCACCTTCCCTCACAGGGAGAGCGTCCTAATGCAAGTCGTTTCAAATCAATACGTTGAATAATCTATATTACCATCAAATTTTACCACACTAAACTTGCTCCAGATTATCTGTTCGACTTCGTATGCGCATTGCTGATGCCGACACCTTGACTTGATCATTCGACTGAAGGCACTTCCCAACAATGAAGTTTCTCATCAGTATCATGGAGGCGATTTAATTGGATTGCCGAATTTCAGAAGTGCGAAAAATGCGAAATTTGGGGGCGACTTGACCATGCGTTTTTGGGAGCGCTTCGGCAATTCAAGGTTTTCCGCCCGTCTTGAAATCTAAGACGGAGAGCGATAACGGCTTTCAGTAGTGGTGATTTCAGTCAGCAAGTCATTGTATGCGACCTTCGAAACCACGGGATTCGCGCACATCAAAAAGTACGCGTGCAGCGCGGGCATGATTGAAGTTCCACCAGCAATAGCGCAGATCTCACCGAAGTAAACCCAATGAAATCCCCATGATCACGTCGTCGTCATATCGCGGCAAATCACTGAATTGAATGAAAGGTTCCTGTCGATTTAGACCGATTGGAGTACAGGCTCTCGATACCACCGATGTAGAGCGCATCGCCAATCCTGATGGCCAAGTTGACGTACACGGGCGCGAGTGTCTGTTTGGTCGTGGGATCAACTTGGTTTACCCAGAGTGACGGCCAGTCGCCGTGCTTGAGCGTCGCCTTGAATATTATGGAACTTTTCACTTTTGGCGATGGCGTCAGCCGGATTGTTCCATGCGCCGTCTTTCCCTGGCCGCGGGCATTGAGTGTAAACTGTTCGATTGCGCCACCCACGTCCAGATTCAGCGTCAGTCCCTTCAGGGCAAGCGTCGAGCTGAATTGCCCTTCGACTGCGCAGGCGTTCATGTTTCGCTTTTTCTGCAGTATTGAGCCAGACAGTTTCGTAACCGTGAGTGAATTGGGGGGCGGCGTCGCTGCCTCCGCGAGCGAGGAGAGCGGGCGCGCTGTTTCAGCGGCAGGCGCGAGCGTTTTGCGGAAGTAAACCGGGCTGACGCCACGCGCAATGTCGCCGGCCCAGATCCATTGGGCGCCACTGAGGCTCGACGTGAAATTGCCCCAGGGTCCAACGCCGAAGGTTCCGCCTGACGTCGGCACTTGCCACGAACTGTCGTCGTAGCCTGAATCACTCCACTTGCGACCGCTTGCATCGTTCGGTGGCGGTGTACCCGTGCCGTTGGAATAGACCTTCCACGTCGCATCCGAGACTAAGCTCGTCCCGCCGCTCAGGATTACTTTCGCGCAAAAGCCGGCCCAGTTTGTTCCTGGCTCATAGTTGCCAGCTTTCACCGCGATGCAGTTTAACGCCGCCACGTCCGCAAAGGTATCGACGGCAAACAAGTTCTTGGCATTGGCACCGGGAGGGATCGAATTGCCGTTAAAATACAATTCGGTGTATTCGTTATCTGCCGTCAGGGAGATTGTGGCGGTCGCGACAGAGGCATTTTTCAGAATCACATTGTCCAGCAATGCCGTGTTGTCGCCGCCGTTCGGATTTAGACCTTCGAACATAACCGTGTGCGCCCCTGCGGTGAGCGTGAAGCGCGCAGTTGTGCAGTTTTCATAATTGCCGCTCGCGGGTGTGAAGCGGCCGACTTCCTGACCATCCACGAGCGTTCGGAATGTCTGCGCACTGGCCTGAGCGTTCTTCCGCTGCGCTGCCTGGAAGGTAAGTTGGTAGGTGCCAGGGTTGAGAGTCGAAGTCTGCTTAAATGAGCCCTGCCCCTGAATAAAGGCAACCTGCACGCCTTCAGGCGCGCTGGGATTGCTGACGGTGAAGCCGCTGACGTTAGCCGCGATCCCCCCGCCCCCGACGAAACTCCAGGCTGAACCGAGTGGCCCATATTGGAATGAAAACCAGTTGCCAGCGGGGCCCACATTTGGAGTCTCGAAGCCTCCTTCGCGCAAACCGGTCGCTGGTGCCGTGCTAGTGATTGTTGTCGTGATGCTGTTGGTCGCGCCGAGGTTGTCGGTGACCGTTAAAGTCGCAGTGAACGTTCCGAGCGAATAGACATGGGTCGCGGTTTTGCCACTCGCCGTTGCGCCGTCGCCGAATTGCCACGCGTACGTCGCGATTGTACCATCCGAGTCACTCGACGTACTTCCGTCGAAACTGACCGTGAGTGGCGCGGGCCCAGTAGTCGGCGTCGCGGTGAGGCGGGCCACCGGCGGGATATTGGTTGCGCGCAACGAATACAGGGTGGCGACATCCGCGGCCGTCAGCGCGCGGTTATAGATCCGAACTTCATCCATCGAACCTTTGAAATACGCACCGGAGCCGAGATTCGTACTGTCAGTCGCACCCAACCCGTAGCACAGACCGTAGCCCAAATCCCACGGCGCAGTCCGGTCAGCGACGGTACTGCTGGCCGCAACGATGCCGTCCAGGAATCCGTCGAGGGTTCGCGTGGCCTGGTTGTACCGAACCACTGCGTGGTGCCACTGCCCAAAAGCGACTTTGCCTATGGTCTCCGCTGTAAGATTCCAAACGCGCACTTTCACGGTGCCATCGGAGAGAATCTCGATCTGGCTGTCGTGCCATTGATTGTTGTTCGGTGCCGTGGTGTTCAATTCGTCGATGATGACGCCGGCACCATCGGCCTTGAACCACGCCGCGATCGTCACAGTTTTGTCGGGAAACGCGTTGCGCATCTCCGGTGCCATCGCATAACCACCGCTGCCCCCGAACTGAAGCGCGCCATTAATCACACCTGCGGTCGTCCAACTTGTGCCGGCTTTCACTGAGGCGTCGCGAGAATTGCCGGACGAATCCTTGGCGATCGCGCCCGTAGTTTCATCCAGCTTCCAATAGGCGACAAGGCCATCGCCAGCGGACACGATAATACTTTTAGTCGTGCTGGTTTTGGAGCCGAGATTATCGGTGACCGTGAGCGTCACAGAGAACGTGCCACTGGCGTACACGTGCAACGCAGTCTTTCCGGCCGCCGTCGCTCCATCGCCAAATTGCCAGGCGTACGCTGCGATTGTTCCGTCCGAATCGCTCGATGCACTGGCGTCGAAATTGACCGAAAGCGGCGCCACCCCTGTCGTCGGCGTCGCGGTGAACAGAGCTACAGGCGGATTGTTCTGCGGGATATTCACGACGAGGGATACGCTGCTGACAACCGACGCTTTGCCATCGCTGACGGTCACACTCACATTATACGTGCCAGCCGCGGCATAGCTGTGAGTCGTGTTGGCGGTCGAGGCGGTGCTGCTGTCGCCGAAATTCCAGACATACGTCAGCGCGTCGTTGTCGGCATCGTTTGCTGCGACGACAAATCCCACGTTCTGACCCACTGTCGCCGGGTTGGGTGACGCCGTAGCCGGAGAAACAATGTTCGGAGGAGTGTTCGGCTTGGCAGTGACGACGATGCTTACCGTTGCTGCCGCGGAGGTCAGCGCTCCGTCGTTGGCTGTGAATGTGAAGCTGTCAGCGCCCGTGTAGTTGGCGGCCGGATTGTAGGTCGCTGTCGCACCGCTCAACGTCACTGTGCCGTGAGCAGGCTGAGTCGTAATGGCGAAGGATAAAGCACTGCCCTCTACATCGGTGCCCGTCAAGACGATTGCTTTAACAGTCCCTGCCACAGTCGTGACGCTCTGTGCTGTCGCTACGGGGGCGTCGTTGACCGCTGCCACACTGATTGAAACTGTGGCTGGCGCAGAATTCTGCGCGCCGTCGTTTGCCGTGAAGGTGAAGCTATCGGCACCGTTGTAATTGGCCGACGGTGCGTAGGTCGCCGCCGCGCCGCTCAGGGTCACGGTTCCATGCGCTGGTTGGGAGGCGATCGCGAATGTTAGGGGACTGCCCTCCGGGTCGCTGCCGCGAAGCGTGATGGACTTGGCCGTATCTTCATTCGTGATTACCGACTGGGCAATGGCCGTCGGCGCCTGGTTGCCCGTGCCCACGTCGATGCTGCCACTCAGAGCCTGACTGCGATTTTCGTAGGTGCCGCTGCTGGTTGTCTCCAACTTGATGGTCTTAACCTGATAATACGCCAAGCCGGCGGAGACAGTGCTGTCAATCCATGTCGTAGTGGTAATGGGAGTGGCCGTAACACGGGTGAAAGGACCCGCCGCGTTGCTGGCGCGGAAAACATGATATCCCAATGTTGCGTCAGGCGACGCGACCCATGTCAACACCGGGTGATTGCCAGCCCGCGCGAGAGTCAGATTGGTCGGAGGCAACACTGAGAAAAGTCGCAATGTCGGATCGCCCATTAAGGCAATTTGTACGCAATTGGGGTAGAAGCCTTGCGGCGTATACTCACTGAACTGATTATTATTATTCTGCGTCAATTTTGCAGCCTCACCCCACGTCGCGCCCAGCGCCACAGGATGAACGAACCAATTGGGGCGGCCCGACCAGGCATTAATCAATCCATAACTGGATGTGGCCAGCGGTGCGCGGAGAAAATTATCGGTACTATTCCAATCCCCAAACCAACTTCCAAAGGTTAGATAAAATGCGATTTTATAATCCTGTTGAGCCATGGACACAGTGGACGTTCCGCCGGCGCCGTCCATTCGTCCTGCGTCAGCGAGATAGCCGCACAGATAAGAATTCGTGGTGGCGACCCCGAAATCCGTGTACGTAATATTAGCCGCGCCAACCATGCCTGCCCAAGCTCGATAACCACTCGACCCGAAGCCCTCCACGAGACCGGTATCCCAAAAGCGATCCCACACAGTGGCTCGGCGCGCGAGAACATTCACCGCAAGGCGGTGCTTATGATCTTTGTTTAGATAGTTTCGCAGCAATTCTGTTTCGGAAGGAGCAAACGAAGGAAGATTGGATAAATCCACTCGTCCCACTTCCAAAGTTACTGGCGCAGGAATAATGGTTTGGTCGAACCGGCCATCGCCGGGAGTATTGCCCGTAGATGTACCGGTGTCGGTCCAGGTTCCGGTCATGTCGCCATAATAAACATCCGCGGGCCAGGCGCCGACGTGGTCACCATGGCCGTCAGGTGCAAATGATCCTGCATACGGGACAGGGACATGACCGAAGAGCAGAACTGAACGGACTTCGGCCGGCGCAGCAGCGTAGTCGGTTTTGATCAGGTTTTTCACAATTGCCACATCGGCGGGATCCGTAGTTGCAATTGGACCGAATTGGACGCGGTAGGAACCGGTGTGGCGGGGAACATCATGTCGAATCACCGACCAGCCATCTCCAATGAAGTCCTGCTTGAGTTGCTCCAATTCCGCATTGAGCGCCGAGGCGACCGTAGTATCCACGATGAGAATTACGGTTCCGTGATGGTCTTCGGCGGGTATGCGAATTCCTGAGCAGATGTAGCCGTCCGCCAATCGCGAAAAGCCACTTTGCATGTATAGCCCACTAATATGATATTCGTACTTCACGCCTGGCGTTACGTTGGTATCAGTCCAGATTCCAGCGGCGCCCACCTGAGCGACAGCCGTTCCAAAAGTATTATCCGTGCGCAATTTACGGTAGATTGAATATTGAGTTATTCCGACTGTGTTAGGCCAAGTCAGAGTGATTGAAGGCGGATTCTCCACCGTGGTGGCGCTGACTTGAACCGCGGCATCTGCGCACGACGCGTGTCCCCTGCCACTGACTGTCGCCAGCGTTACTAAAATCAGAAAAGAAGCAAACCTGCCCGCACTGACAACAGATAGAAACTTGAAAACAAGGTTCATCGCGCGATCTCCGTGAGGGTGTCAGTTCACTTTCAATCAACGTGAACTCGAAAATTCACCGAGCTGATCACTTTTAAACAACGACAATACGTTGTTCTCGCAGCGCGCTTCGAGAGTTAATAAATATTCGAAATTGGAGAAAATAATTTAGACAGGCGTTGGCAGGGCAGAAAATAGAATTAACGGTGCTCGCTGTTGGAATCCGGGCTCTTGCCGAGGTCCGTAATAGAAAAATTTGCTATCAGGACACTAGCTGTATCGAAATCCAGCGTGACCGTTCTCACGTATTTCTCGACTTCACCTTTGACCATCAATTTTCCGTCGAGAGTGTATCTGACAACCTGGTGCGCCGGAAAATTCGTGCTATTGGAATCGTGCTGAATTTCCATTGTCCAATGGTACCAGACCCCCTTTTCGTATTCCGGTTTGACAATTTTTGCATCTTTGACATAGACGCCCATGCCTTGGGCGAAGCAGATTATTTCTCCACGCCCTGTCTCGATTTGAAAATCGTATTCCAGTCTGAAGTTCGCTGGAAGCGAATCGAAATGGGCAACGGCTTTGCCTGGCACATTGAGTTGATCTGGTGTTATGCGACACGCGATCGCGGCCTTTCCGTGGAGCGTTACGGGGACCTCTTGAGTATGTACCTTTTCAAAACTCCAAACTGTTTTGTTCGACATTGAATAGTCCGCATTCAATTGCGGCGAATTGGCGGCAATACCCCTACTAATGGAGGGATTGCGAAACGCGAGTATTGTGAAAGCGCACGCGCCTAAAAGAAACAAACTCCCACATACAAATTTGGCTGAAATGGAAGTTTTTACGGTTCGTGCAAGCTCGGAAACTGCCGACGAAGGTGTTCCATTCCCGGTACAAATATATTTAATAGATTCAGTCAATGTTGCCGACACCTGCTCGGTGGGCGCGAGAGTCAATGCCAACTGCAATGACGACGCCGATGCCGTTAGACCGTTACGCTTCAATCGCTCCCGCAACCTGGCCAATCCCAGGCGCACCCGGCTGTGCAGCGTAGCCTGACTGCAGCCAACGCTCTTGGCCGCCTGAAGCTCGGTGAGTCCATTGAGATAGCGAAGCACAATGGCGTCGCGCTGCAACGCAGGCAACGCGGCCAATGCGGAATCAACGTGCGACTTGATTTCATTCCAGAGCAGACGCGCCGATTCATCTGATGGACTTGCAATGGGAGCCATACGTCCTCGTTCTCGCAGGGCACGACGGTACTGAACTCGCTTGATTTTAAGGGCGATGCGAACGGCGCATCCATGTAGCCAGCCCGGAAGATTGAAGTCCGGCGATACACAGGGCTTCTTCATCAGAATCAGAAACACAGCCTGGGTGGCGTCTTCTGCCCACTGCCGATCCAGCAACACACGGTAGCAAACGGAATAAACCAAGGCCGAATGGCGCTCGACAAGAGAGTCGAAGGCCTCGCTGGAACCAGTTGAAGCATACTGCCGAAGCAGTTCGTGATCCGTTACGCTTTTAGCTCGACACACATCCGTCCCCTGGCATCCACATTCCATAACATTGTCCCCGCACCACTCGCCAAGAGTTAAACTTTTTCCGGCATTTCGATTTTCTGCACTCTGCCTACTGTGGCCGAGTGATCAATTCCCGGATTTCAACCAGTTGTCGTGAAAAGCCAGGGCGTCCAACATGGCATAGAGCTTAATGCCGTCATCGGTCAAATGGACACCGTCGTAAAGGAGCGCAGGACGCTGCTCGAACACCTCGAATGCCGCACCCTCGCCGTACTTCACCGTCGCTCCATTGGCCATGGCTCGTTCTGCCGCACGGTAGGAGAACAGCAACGCTTTCTGTGCGGGACCAAAAGGAATGTGTGCGTTACTGCTGCCTTCGAAGAAGTACTCCGGAGGATTCGTGAACGAAGGTGAGGAATTGATCGAGATGCCATCGCAGCCAGCGGCAGTGAGAGCTTTAATCATGGCCTGCAAATTTTCGACATGGCGCTCCACGGTCAGCGCCGCATGCGACGGAGCTCCGCGCGGTGCTGCATGGCAATCGTTGGTGCCGTGCGTGATGCAGGCATAAACTTTAGCGTTGGGATTGGCGGCCTTTGCGGCGTTCAATTCGGCCAAAGCTTTTGCAAAATATTGGGTGGCCGAATTGTCGGGCCGCCAATCTTCCGATGACGAGCCGCCGCGACTCTGATTGACAATAGTTACAGAACGCAAGCCGCCCATCACGCCAAGGAAAGAGCCCATGAGCGTCGGAACGCTGTCGTTCGTGTTGGAGTTGGGAAACCGGCCTTCTGCGGGAGCAACAGTGTTTCCCAATTGCTTTAGCGTATGAATGCTATCCGAAATATAGAGAATGATGATGGGCTGAAGCGCTAGCGTCGCTCCTTGCGGCCGATAGACAATTTTCTGATTTCGAATGTCTGTGGCGACCAGCGTGTAATAGTACAATTTATGCGGAATTAATTTGGACCCATCGACCAGTACTAACGTCGCGGAACCTTGAATGCCATTGCCCTCGGAGAGGTCATCGGACAGCAGAGGAATCAATTCGTTGGTTCCCAGCCCCGAGTCCGGCGTTGTAGAGCGATACCAATGATAGCTGTATGGCGGAACACCACCGCTAGGAGCGGTTGCATTTACTACGATTGCCGTTGGGGTTGATGCCGTAGAATTAATGCTACCCGCTGTCAGGACCTCGCCAGCGTGTGCCGCCGCACCTGCCATGCATGGCGAAAGAATTATGATGATCATGAACCGTTTGAAGTACATCCGCAGTTCCCTTCCTGGCATGTCAGTTGGTTCCAGCGGGCTTAATGGCATCTCCAGCACCATTAGGAGCCATTGTTTCCTTGTCCTCGGGAATTGGACCCACTTGAATCTCGAGTTGCGCGGCCGGCGCTCGGTTGCCGGCCTCATCGGTCAATTCGCCTTTGGGATCTTTGCCATAGGCATAGCGAAGACGCGCCTGAGTTTTCAGTGCTCGTTCGAACGTCAATTCGACACACGTGTTTTTGCCATCTGCTTTAGTACATTTCACCACGCCGTCCGCGTCTTGCGCGCTGAAATCGTCCGTTGCAGCGCCGCCCAGCCGTTTTACTTCGGCAAAATGGGCGATGACTTTTGTCGAATTGTCTCCCATTATTGCCTGGTCCATGACGGGTCCGGGCCAGTTCACGTCGGTATGTTTGTATTTAACGCGCAACAAGGCTCGAGCAACCTCATGACCTAAGTCGAAATAACCTGGCGTGGAAAGATGAATGCTACCTGCCCGCCCTAACGCGGTAATGAGAATGGAGTCAGGATCGGACTTTACATACAGCCGCTGCGCTTCGCGAATGGGAGAGAAGTCGCCGCCGATGAAGCCCTGTCTCGCGACTTGAATAATTACCACAAGCATTTTGGGAGATTTTGCGGCTGCTCGAACTTTCGAAATCAATGCTTTCAGTTTTTCCAGGTACGCATCGCAGGTTGAGTTCGCAAGTCCGTCGCTTTCTCCCTGATACCAAAGAAACACGCCTGCTCCTTCACCGCATTCGTGAATACATTTGCTCAAATTCCTCCAACCGGGCTCATCGTCATTCCAATAACTGATCGGCTGACCTCCCAGTGCATGTCCACAGAGGCGCACTGCTATCCCCGCCTTGGAAATATCATTGGCGGCGGTCATCCATGGACCCACGCCGCCTTCGAGTAATCCTTTTGGATCCGTTTTCTGAATGCCTCCCCAATGAGTGCCGCCAAGGAAAAGCGGTTCCTGAGCCTGGACCCATCTATGCTCGTACCACATTTGCACTCTTGGATTTGGCGCGCAGCCCGGGAGTTCGCCACCACCGCAGGCATTCGACTGTCCGGAGATAATCCACACTTCGGGTTCGGCTTTTTCTATACTGGCTGATGATGTCCATTTTTCCTGTGGAGTTACTTTTAGTTCTGACGGAGTGGCAGGGAGCACTAAACCTGGGATTGTGAGCAGCCCTAGCTCGTCAGCCGCGACCGCGCCGGACGCAACCGTCCGGTGATCTCGCGCCAAAATCCAATCGTATTTTTCATTTGGAGCGACTTTGAACTGTTGCAATCGGCGAAGTGTGACGTCGGCGGTTGATTCTTTTG
Source organism: Planctomycetota bacterium (assembly GCA_038227875.1). Taxonomy (GTDB): domain Bacteria; phylum Planctomycetota; class SZUA-567; order H5-PLA8; family H5-PLA8; genus JBBRPR01. The sequence continues at coordinate 8,430 of JBBRPR010000048.1, read as the reverse complement.
GGCTCGGTGCTGCATTTCCAGGAGGGCGGTCAAGCCATAGCTGCATTCTGAATGCCAATGGCGTATCCGATGTGCTTTTCCATCGGAAATAGGCATTGATCTGACCCGTCTCATCCTGCGCACCTTGCTTGTTTATCCAGGGAGCACGCTGGTCAGTCGTTGCATGCGTAAACACTGGATACGCTTCATTTTTCTTAATTTCAAACCACGGAAACGTCATGACCACAGAAGGGCCTGAATGACGAGCGAGGTCAGAGTGATTTCCGCTATGTCCAAACGGGCCCCATCCCAAGATCAGCGGAAAGCGGGCTTCTCGTGCCGCATTCAGCAGAACAGCCTGATCCTTTGACCAATCGTCGTTCTGAGCAGAAATATCAATCACCACCGGCGGATCGGGGATTTGGGATATTAAGGATCTCGTCAGCCACTCGACTTTTTCAGCGCGCGATGCATCGGCGGCGGGCGGAGAGGTCCAGTTCATCCGGCACGAAACATATCCCGTTCCCGCCGGAACCCGGGCAGTTACGGCGGCAAAAATGTCCCCGTGAGGCAGACCGATGCCAAGGCTGCCGCAGCCGCCCATGGATAGGCCGGACAGATAAATTCGATTGCGGTCCACACTGTACTTCGATGCGACCCATTCGACGGTATCCAGCACGCGCATTTCGGCTGGCGTAGATTCTTTCCCATATTTGACGGGATCCGCCGAGGCGATAGTTGCGCCCCACCATTCCGCGTTGTTACTGTCCAAAAACAGTACATAAAAATCGTCTGGAAGATTAATCGCGATATCTGAAGGAATATCTTTTGGGTCTACTTTGCGATTTAGAAAATAGTACCCCAGAAAATCCAGCGCAGTGCGGTTGGCTGAATGCAATACCACGCATAGCGGAGCGTTCTTACTCTCCCTTTTTGGATGAACGAGAAAAAAGTAATTCGGTTGAGGGACGGGATATCCCCATTGACTGCGACTTTGGTGCGTAAAGCGCTCAATTGTTCGTCCATCGACGGATTGAGAATACGTATTGCCTCCGTCGGCCACCGGCGGCCATTCGCCAGCACGTTCCTCAGCGACCAGAATGGAGGCATTCGAGATTAATGCACCGAAGAAAATTCCAAGCACCGCGGCGCTTCTACGCCCAGCGTGGAGCTCATTGCTCCTCATTTCCGCTTCGCTCCGTCTTGAGCGCTGATGCAGTAGAAATTACGTGTCCCCCGTAGAAATATTCGCCCTCCGTCCAAAACCGGTGTGCTCTCAAAAACCTCTTGATTGAGGCTCTCTTTATCTACGTTCTGAATGCGATTCACTGCAATCTGTTTATATTCGCGTCCCGTCGCAAAAACGACGGCGGTGCCGTTGTTATCGAACACGTAGATATTCTCGCCAGCTTGAACCAAACTTGCAGCGACGCCCGCGCTAAATGAACTGCCATGAGTAGGGCTAAGTGGTAGATTTTTCTCGTAAACTAATTTTCCCGTGACGACATCCGCCACCCGCAAAATCCCCTGGCTTCCGACGTAATACACCAAGCCGTTATCGATCAGGGGCGAGCCAACCATATAGCCGATTTTCCCGCCCGGAATTGTTCCGGTCACGGTTACCGGGCCGGCATCGAGTTTGGCCGGAGTTTGAACGATCGATACTTCTCCCCAACTCTGAACTGCGTAATGATGACCGGCCCGGTCCACCGCGGGGGAGGCGCATTCGCCGTCGTAGCGGAATGAGAAATTCGTTGTGGCTGCCGGTTTGTCTTCGGTTAAGCGCACAACGCCGCCCGTCGGCAGGATGAGCACCGGCGAATTTTCAATCGTGTCTACAACGGGTGTGGAGTACGCGCGTCCGGAATAGTTGCGATTCCACAGTTCCTTTCCGGTGTGGCGATCCACGCCAATGAGGCAACCCCAGCCCGGGATAATCAGGAGATCGCCACAAATGATAGGCGATCCATTGACGCCGTGATGCGAACCGTCCCCTTTGCCGTACGGATGAATGTACCGAATCCATTTACGCTCACCGTCCAGAGTGTAACAACCCAGGGTTCCCGCCTCGCCGTGCCAGACGTAGATCACTTTGCCATCGGTGCAGGGTGTCGGCGCGGAATTTCCTCCGCCCCAGCCGGGACAGTGGTAATTATATTTCTTGCTCGCGCCCACAGCATTTAAAAGTTCTTTTTCCAGTGCCTTGCGCGCATTCTGATCGACCGTGCCCTTGGCATAGTCCTCGTTCATTTTCTCCAACTGTTCGACCTTGGAGCGCAATGAGCCGTAATTGCCCGCGCCTTTAACTTCATCGGCAACTGGCGCGTTCGCGTCCTCGACTGGAAAGATCACTTTTTCGCCAAGCTTGCCCGGATATGCGGCGGTGTAGCTCACGCCTGTGGCGGGACTTTTTCCAGTTTCATCCATAACGCGGAGACAGAATCCCCAACCGCCGCTGGCTTGGGAAATCATCAGCAGGACTGTATTCCAGCCTTTTTTCAGCTCCACGTCGGGAATATGGTCGCTATCGACGGTTAATCCACGTGCGGCAGGATTCATATGCACAACCTTACCATTAACCACGACACGAATGCCGTCGTCGCTGCCCGCCAGCAATTGAACTTTGCGATCGGTTTCCGAAAAAAGATAGACACAGGCGTGCACGGCCGCATTCTGTTTTCCGCCAACGATTGCATTTAAATCAAATGTGCCATTTTCGCTTCGCGCTTGTTTCCAATTCGCATCTGCGTCGGGTTTTAAATCGGCTTCGGGTAGAATTGCCTGCTGAACGACGTCAGGGAAATGGATATTTTCATGCAGTTCACCGATGAGAAATTCATGCAGCAAGTCACCACCGCAGGGTCGCTTCACTAAGAGTGGAATGACCAGATCGCCGGCGGCAGGCAGACCATTCGTCGATTTCAGCCCGGGAAACTTTATCGTCACGGTATCGTCGTTCTTCCACCCCCACGGCGAATCCGTAGTAAGTCGAACCGTGCACCCGTTTGGGCTCAACTCCGCTTTCACGACTTTGGCTTCGCTCACCTGATACGAACTTGGGGATTCTGCCAGTGCCTTGTCCAGTGGCGCGCTGGAATTGAGAGTCAGCGTCGTGCTATTAAATCGTACGAATTGCAGAGTTGGCGCGTCGTTTTTTTCGTCCTCGACGGCGGGATACCATGCCAGCGTCGTACGAGCCCATAAAAGTTTGCCCGTGGTCTTCTGGAGGCAGAGCAAATCCGCCGGTTCCGCGGTGGTAAACACCTTGTCGCCCACCACGATGGGAGTTGATAAACTAAAATCCGGCATGGGCACGGACCATTCGATATTTTTGCTGGTATATCCGGTAACCGTGGTCGCCATTCCCATCATGCGAAACCAGCCCTTGTCACCCTGCAGGATTTTGCAGAGGACCCGGTTCCATCCCTTCACGACCGGAACAGTGAACCAGCGACAATTGGCTCTTCCCAACGTGTATTTGTAAGGTTTGGGGTCAGCGTAGGCTTGCTTGCTGTTACACCACACTTTCAGACCGCCAATATGTTCGACGGATAGATCGATGCTTCCCGCTTCCTCAAAAAAAAGATACGTATGGGCGTATGCAACCTGATTAGTCCCCGTCCAGAAACCGTTGGGATTTCCAGCTGCATCCGTAATCCAACCGTTCTTCCATTGGCAATTTTTCACAGCCACGCCTTCCGCACCGACCAACTCGGATTCGTTGGGCACGGTCTCTTCCTTCAACGCGGCTTCCGCTTCGGGCGCGCCAGCCGCAAATGGCCCCAGGATCAGAAATTGAAAATTGAATGGCGAATTCGGATTTAAGGCGCTCGCATCAGGTCCCGGCAACTCTTCGGCGGGTTTGGCGGATTGGGTCCAACCTTTGCCGAACGGGCCGTTCAGCGTGATTCCCCACGCGGTCGTTGGCGTCGCACCGGGGTACTTGCCCGTGCCATCACCGCGCCAGCCGATGGGATGTTCGGGCGTGGGCAGAAAGTCTGCTGATCCCAGTAAAGTTCCGGCAGCAGCGTTGGATTTATCGTCGGCGGCGTTAGCGGCCGTGAACGTTAGTAAGAGCATTAGAGTCATGAGTGCAGATGAAGTATTTTTTGGCATCGCATTCCTCTCCCTGAAGAGTCCGCCGCAGCCCGGATAGACATCGGACGTCTTATGAGTACGCCGACCTGAGGCGGAATCTCGCAGTTTTAAAAGTAGAGCGCGGTTTTTACCAACTATGGAACTAATTTGAGTTATAAAAGCGGGGCATGCTTTTTGCATCTTTGACGGTGAACGTGCAAAGTTGTGACTATTGGCGACTAGCTAAGCTAAGGTAATATCTTGAAAATCTCAAGTTGCGACATTTGTGCCGCGAATTTAACGCCCGGCTCGCCTGGTAACGTGCGCAGGGACGGCAAAATATATTGCAGCGAATGCGCACGCTTAAACATCCCCGCTCCCGATCTTCCGAACGCACGTGTTCTTGGGCCGAATGATCCAACCGGCCAGTTCGTACCCGTGATTTCATCCGCGGCGTCGGCTCCCGTCACGAAATTCTACTTCTGCGAAACCTGCAACAAGCGCATTACCGATCAACAGATACTGGATGGCCTCGGCCGCGACAAGAAATTGAAAGGCGTGTACTGCAAGGACTGCGCCGTAGGCGTGATGACGATGGAATTCGACGCCATTTCCGACGAGGATTTGCGCAAGGCCAGTCGCAAGTCCGGTGGCAACGCTGTTCCAACGATTCGCGAAGCCAGTTCAGAATCGAAACGGACGCAAGACTCAGTTATCAAAGCAGGCTCGGGCGTCAAACAAGCAGAAGCGCGTTCTTCGAAAGCCACTGTTCTCACTCGCACCGCAGCACAATCCGAAACCAACCCGATCGCCATTGCCCTGGCCGTTTTGGCAGCCTTGATCGTGATCGGAACACTGGCACTCGTGGCTGGATCTCCAGCCGCAAAAAATTCGGCCAAGGTCGATCGCAGTGTGCCAATGCCACCCGTGTCACCTACTGTCGAGAAAATTCAGCCCCAGGCCAGTCCGCCTGTTTCACCGCCCCGTGTGACAGCGCCTGCGCCTTCCGTAACGCCTGCAACGACAACTCCAAAAGTGGAAAGCAACGACGCGAAAGCCCTTACCGACTCCGCGCCCAAAGAGGCCGTAGCTCCAGCGGTGCCTTTAGCCATCACTACGTCAGGACCTGAGTCGGTGCCAAGTGTCGCACCGGAAATTCAACGAACCCAAAGTACTCCAGAAGTTGTTAACGACGAACCGGATCCCAAGGCAAAGCAACCCGACGAGAAAATTCATACCGACGCCGATAACGCCACGGCGCAAAAGCAATTCTTAGAGGTACTAAAAGAGCTCGCACCGTTCCTGAAGCGGAATCAATTCGGCGATGCAGATCGTTTGCTCGACGACAAATTGCGCAATCCGGCGAATTCCGTCATCCAAGCGGAACTCAAGCGGGAAAAGGTCGATCTGGCTGAACTTCAGGCATTCCACAGCGAAGCTATTGCCGCTTTAAAGGAGAAGGCGGGAACACTCATTTCGCTCAAGAAAGGAACGCTGGCTGGTGTTGTCATACCAACCAAAGATGGCGTTTCCATCGTACTCAAAAACGGTCCGGAATTGGCCGTTAACGCATCACAGTTGGATCCAGAAGATGTGTGCAATTTAGTTCCAATTGATACGGGAAAAGGCAAGTCTGACGATTTAAGACGGCGCGGAATACTTTTTCTCGCCGCCGGAGATACGGCTAAAGCCGAAGATTTCTTTGCCAAGTCTCGCGATTCAGGTCCAAATGAACTTGCGACAAGGTACCTTGATCGAATTGCAGTACAAAAGCTGGCGGAGCGAGAAATTCTCGCCATGGCGGCATGGAAAAAAGCGGAAGAATTGTACGAGAACAAATCCTGGGACGCGGCCAAGCGTGCCTATGAAACAATCCAGCGCGAGTATGCCGGGTTGGCGGTCATGGAAGCGAATCTTAAGACGCTCAAAACGCGCATGGATTTCATCGGCGATCAGAAATCACTCTACTTGTGCGACATGGCGGAGACGGAAGTGAGGGTCGGTCATGGAAAATTTGGCAAGAAAGGGGATTTGGGATATCTGAACGGACGAATTGTAGTTCTGGGCAAGTTGTCTACTCACGGTCTATCTATGCATCCCGCTGCCAAGATTCCATGCCATGTGACTTACATTTTAAATAAAGCCTTTTGTACGCTCCGTTCAGCAGTCGCGTTGAACGATGATATGGGAACTTCAGGATCGCCCGTGATTTTCAAAGTTCGAGGTGATGGAAAAGACCTCTGGATTTCCAAGCCGATGAATACATCCAGAGTACCTCAGGATGTTCTGGTCGATATTTCTGGGGTCGTTAAGCTTGAACTGGAGATTCAGACCGGGGACAGCGACAGCGCTGCCCATGCAGTCTGGGTGGAACCTCGCGTTGAAAAGAACTGACTGCACCTTATAAGTCCGGTCTCTATTGAATCTTTCTGCTTAACAAGATTTGAAAAAACATTTTTACAACTCACGATCGCGGGGTACATACATAAGACATCATACGTCTGATGACTTTGGAGCGCCAAAGTCGACTTGAGGACTGCATGCGTTACCGGATTGAATGGGTGTTGTTGCTCGTCGCAATTCTTTGTGGTCGGATTGCAGCGGCTAGCGACGCGACGCCAGCATTGATGGAGTGGGATTGGCGGATTGGATCACAGCTTGGGCTTGTGCAAGCGCATCGTTGCCGCAATCTGCGACAAACGGCAGCCCGGAAAGATCGATCACCCGCTTCATGAAATGATAGAGCAGCGCATCTACATGGGGGCCTGCGGCCACGACGACCTCAACGATGCGAACAAACTTCGCGCTGACCCCATCTTCAAATTTATGTGCGCGAGCGCAGGGCAAGAACTGGCTTCGGCCTCAACGCTTTGCCGGCTGGAAAATTCCCTGACCCGGCGCGACCTCTGGCGCATCGGCCAAACGATGCTGGATTGGCAGATCAAGCATCAACGGAAACTTCGCGGCAACCGGAAGCCCCGCATCGTCACGATAGACGTCGATCCCACTGACGACCCGACACACGGTCAGCAGGAATTCACATTCTTTAACAGTTACTACGACGGCTATTGTTACTTGCCGCTGCTGGCCTCGCTGACCTTTCACGACCAATGGGGCAATGAAGAACCGGAGCAGTATCTTTGCGCCGCAGTCTTGCGGCCTGGAAACAGTCCGGCGACGGGCGGTGCACGCGGATTGCTGCGCCGGATCATCCGCAGGCTGCGCGAAGAATTTCCGAACATCAGCATTCGCGTGCGCTTGGACGGCGGGTTTGCCGCGCCGGAGATGTTTGATTTCCTCGAGGCCCAAGGCGTGAAATACCTCGTTAACATGGGCGCCAACAGCATCCTCAAAGCACGAGCGGAGCCGCTGCTGAAGAAGGCCCGCCACAGAGCCAACCAGTCCGGCCAGTCGGAACGATGCTATGGCGAGTTTTATTATGCAGCGGGGACCTGGGGCAAGGAGCGGCGCGTTGTCGTCAAAGCCGAAGTCACGGTTTGCGCAGGGCGGGGGGGTATTGTCAAATCTTGTGGATTGGGCGGGAGGAAAAGTGCGGCGTATCCTTGGTGATCTGTCAAAGGAACAGCAGTGGCGCAATCGCGTGGCAGCCTGGAAAGCAAGTGGGCAGACACAGGCGGAGTACTGCCGCGAGCAGAAGTGGGCTCCTGCAGACCTCTCGTGGTGGAAGCACGAGCTAGCGCGGCGGGATCAGGCGCTCAAAACCGAGAATGCTCAGGCGCCCAAGCCGAAGAAGGCCAAGCGAGTCTTTATCCCGGTGCAGATTTCCCCGTCGCCGGCAAGCGAGGGCTTTGAACTCGCGCTGCGCGGCGGGCAGACCATCCGCATGGGCGCATCATTCGATGAGGCCGGGCGGCGGCGGTTGCTTTCCGTGCTGGAGAACTCCCAGTGCTGATGCTGCCGCCGACCGTGCGGATCTTCATCGCTGCAGAGCCCACTGATAAGTGGCACTGGCAAGCGAGCCTTAACCGGTAGGCGGATTCGCTTTCGGCTGAAGAGCGCCCAGTCGTTCGCCAGGCACCGGAAGTAGAAGAACTTCAATCCATGGTAATGGGTGACGGCGAAGCGCCGCAACTGCATGTCCTGGATCATCTTTTTCCTGAGTGTGGTCATAGTGGGACACTCGCAACCGAAAGGGCGAGAAAACAGGGAACCCAAATGTCGATCTACACCGGCGCGCCAGTTCCCGACCCTACCAGCGGCGGTTTGTAAACGGCGGTCGAAAACCGGAGCGGAGGGCGGAGGGCCGATCGGCGGTCCAAAAACGTAGCACCCTTAACTCGTGACCTTGTGCAGACTGTGTACGGGGCGGTCGCCCGCCCGCGACTCCACAGCACAGCGCAAGGAGAAGAGGGG
>JBBRPR010000047.1:0-71507 GCA_038227875.1 Planctomycetota bacterium | reverse complement strand
CGGGACGCCCGGACCACGGTTACTTCACGGCTTTGCAGCAGCGGACGCCAAGGCGGTCCTTGTCGCCGTTGGGCGGCGGGGGGAGCGAGCGGGCGCGGCAGCTTAAGAAATCCTTGGCGTATTGCGTGGGGCTGGTCCAGTCGCCGCCGAAGATAATTTCCTTGTCGGTCGGGCCGTCGGTCCATTCCGCATCGTTGCCGGACATGTCGTAGACGCCTTCCGGCGTGCGGCAGCGCGAGTATGCGCCGCTGAGCAGCGGTACGCGCTGTGCTTCGCGGTCCATGCCGGCGGCACAAGCCTGGCTGATGTAACTATCGCCATACGGAAACGCGCGTTTGGCGTCGCCGGCGCAGGCGCGGACCCATTGCGCGGGGGTGCAGAGCTCCTTGCCTTTGCTGTGGCAGAGGTCACGGGCTTCGAGCAGCGTGCCGATGCCCTGCTTGGGCGGTTCGCCGGCGCGGTTGGGAAATTCATAGCGGTCGATCGCGAATGCGGGCACCTGCTTCGGGTCTTCGTACGGAAGCTGCACGGTCCCGGCGGCAATCTGGACCATGTTTTCTTCGTTGGAGTTCACCTTGATCTTCAAGAACAGGTCTTCGTCGTGCGAATCGCGCGCGATGGCCAATGTCGCCTGCTGCGGCGGGAAACCGGCGCGCACAAACGTGATCAGGTAGAGGCCCGGTTCTTCATCGACGCCTTTGACCGGCACTTTGCCCAAAGGCGTGCCGGGTTCGGAATTTTCGGTGATCAACCGCCGGTCCATCGCGTCGGCAATGCGCTTGGCGAACACCTCGGCGGTTGTTCCGGTGGGCAGATCGGCGTCGATGGAGATGGCGCGGATGCCGACGGCTTCCCGGAGCAGTTGATGCGCTTCGGCGTTGTCGTTGTCGCGGCTGATCGCTTCCTGCGCGGCGAACTGCGCGCCGGCGTAGTTGGCCAGCACCGGTGGATCTTCGGGGCGGTCACGCGCCGGATACAGGAACGAGCGCGCTTTGAAAATATAGCGGCTCACTTCCAGCTGGTTGTCGAGCTTGTCGATTGAGTTGACCGATTGTTTCGGTTCGGTGCTGGCCGGATCGGCGGCCTGCGCATTGCGGAATTTTTCACGCGCTTCGGTCAGTTGCTTGCGCGCCGCCTGGAGGCGCGAATCGAATTCGATCGGCGGGCTGCTGCGCACGTCGTCGACGGCTTCCTTGGCCTTGCTCAGCGACTTGGCGCCCTCGCTCATGGCGGTGCGGAAAAGTTCGCGCTGCGCCTGCAGGAGCATTTCGCGGCTGTGCTGCTGTTCGTTGATTGTGTAAAAGAGCGCGCCCAGCCCGAAGAGAATCATGATCAGCACGGCGATCGAGTATTCCTTGTAGCGCATCACGCCGCGCCACATTCGAGCGGGGAAGCTCAGCGGTTTGGCAGCGATCGCTTCGCCGGCGTTGAAGCGGCGAATGTCTTCAGCCAGCGCTTTGCAACTGGAGTAGCGGCTGGCCTTGTCCTTCTCGAGGCACTTGAGGCAGATGGTTTCGACGTCGCGGTGGATGCGCGGGTTGAGCTTGCGCGGCGGCGTGGGATTGGTGTCGAGGACCTGGCGGAGCACGGCCATCACCGTCGGGCCGTCGAAGGGCGGCTGGCCGGTCAGCAATTCGTAGAGACACGCGCCGGCGGAGTAGACGTCGCTCTGTGCGTCGACTTCGGTCAGCTTTCCTTCGGCCTGTTCCGGCGACATGTATGACGGCGTGCCCATGGTCGTGCCGGATTGCGTGATGTCGAGATCTTCGTCGACGCGGCGCGCGAGGCCGAAGTCGGTAAGTTGCGCGCGCTCGTTTTTATCGACGATGATGTTGGCAGGTTTGACGTCGCGATGGATCACGCCGTGGAGATGCGCGTGGTGGAGCGCTTCGCCGACGCCTTCGATGATCGAGAGCGCCAGGCGCGGCGTCATCTGGCCGTCTTCCTTCATCTGTCGCGCGGTCTTGCCTTCGACGAAGTCCATCACAAAGTACGGCTTGCCTTCGTGCATGCCGACGGCGTGAATGGGGACAATATTGGGATGATGCAATCGCGCGACCATCTGCGTTTCGCGCTGGAAACGTTTGACGTCTTCGTCGGTCGCGCCTTCACCGGCGAGCAGCACCTTGATCGCGACGCTGCGGCGGAGCTGCGGGTCGACGGCTTTGTAGACGATGCCCATGCCGCCGCGGTTGACTTCGGACTGGACGTGGTAGTTGCCGATTTTTTTCGGCACCTTGCGGGAGAACTTGGCGAGCTTGTCCGACGATTCCCTGGTCGAGGTTTTGGTGTCGGCGCTGGACGACGGCGGAAGCGAGCTCGCTGGAGTGGATTGCGGGCGTGGTGTGTTTTTGAGCAGATCGGGCTTTTCGGGACTCTTGGTACCGCCTCCTCCAAGGCCTGTATTGGCGGCACCGTTGGGTTTGGCTTCCTTCTTTGTGGCGAGTGCCTTGGCCAGTTCAGCGGCGGCGGTTTCGGGATCGAGAGCTGCGGAGGAATGTAACGAGTTCGGTGGCGAGGCGGCCGCCGTCGCAGCGGCAGTGGCTTTGACTTCCAATTTTATGAAGACGGAGGCATCGAAGTTGTCGCCGCAACTGCCACAAAGGATTGACTTAAGGCGGTCCGGCGACGCCAGCTCAGCGGGCGTGAGTTTCACTTTTGTTGAGCATCGTGGGCAAGCGACATCCATGGTTCGCCGTATCTTACGAGATCTTCCCGATTAATGGAACGTCCAAACCGGTCCGGTACAGCGTTTGGAGCGGACTGTTTCCACATTACTGTACTATGGTTACCGACAAAGGGTGCGGCTCGTTGTAAAGGTGACTGCATTTGGTGCAATTTTATTAAGCACAAAGCGGATTGCGCACAATGCGCATAAAGTCTTGGAGCTGAATCCGTTGGGAAAGTCACGGGGTAGACACATTTTTTGAAAATAGATGCCAGAAATAGCCCCCTTGCCCGTTGAATGTTCGAAGCAGAAGTGTGTTGAGGAAGTGGAAAAGGTTCATATTGACAGGCAAGTCAAAAAGCAGTAAAGACTTGCAGTGTCAAAGGAACGCATAAGAAAAGTACGGACGAAGCTGTTTAGGTTCTAGAGATTGGATTTGAAATTCGTCTCAAAAGGATCGCAAAGTTCGAAACAGGAGGAAAGACGACATGGCACGTAACGAATCGCCGGAAGTCGACGAAGACGAATTGGCCGAAGGAGAGGAAGAGGGAGAACCGCAAGGTGATCAACCTTTTCTATACTCTGTAACGGGGCAGACCCCTTGGTGGATCGTCTCGGTCCTCCTGCATGTGCTGGTAATCGCGCTGGCGAGCCTGGTCTCGATGGCCATCGAACTGCCGAAGAACGACGACGCGGTGGTGATGGTGACCGAACTGGCGCGGCAGCCGGAACTGACCGGAGAAAAGGAAAAGCCGAAAGTCGAATCGCAGAACGTGCTGGCGTCGAACCACGACACGCCGCCGACGGATCCGACTTCGAAAGAAGCTTCGGACATCGTCGTTCCGCCCGACATTCTGGCGAAAGCCGAATTGGGCGATCACTTCGAAACGATCAACCCGGATCGTCCGGACACGCACGACGCCTACGGTAACCCTGACGCGCATATGTTCCACAGCGTCTCCGGCAATGCCGAAGAAGCGGGCGGCGGCGGCATGAACGGTACGGGACTGGAAGACCTGATTGGTGTCGGCGGCCAGGGCAGCCCCGGAACGGGCGGCGGCTGGGGCGGCGGCAACGGTACGGGTACGGGCGTCGACAACGGTTCGGGCCACGGCAGCTTCGGTAACCGCAACGGTGGCGGACGCCGCTTGATGGTCAAGCGTCACGGTGGTTCCCGCGCGACGGAAGAAGGCGTGGAACTGGCGTTGAAGTGGCTCGCCTACCATCAGGAAGCTGACGGTCACTGGGACACCATGAAGTACGGTTCGGGTCAGAAGACGGACACGGCCATGACCGGCCTGGCGCTGCTGGCGTTCCTCGGCGCGGGACACACGGAAAAAGTCGGTACCTACAAGGACAACGTCAAGCGCGCCATCGGCTGGCTGAAGAGCAAGCAGCAGGCGAGCGGATTGATCTACGACCAGACCGACGCCGGCGCACACCGCGGCATTGGTTACCCGACGGCGATCGCGACGCTGGGCATGGCCGAAGCGGCCGGCATGGCGCGCGTTCCGGACACGGTTGCGGCCGCTCAGAAGGCGATCGACTACCTGACCCGCGATCATCAGCAGGGCGAAGGCTCCGACAAGCTCGGCTGGCGCTATCAGCCCAAGTCGGCCGGCGACATCTCGGTGTCCGGCTGGTGCATCATGGCGCTGAAGTCGGCGAAGGTTGCGCAGCTGAATGTCGATCACGCCGCGTTCGACGGTGCGATCAAGTTCCTCGACAGTGTTGAAAAGAAAGACGCGGGCGGCAACAACTCCGGTTACGGCCCTGCGTCGCGCTACTCCTACCAGCCCGGCAGCGACACCAATCGCCGGCGCTGCGCGATCGGAAATCTGGCCCGCCAGTTCCTGGGCTGGAAGAAGGAAGACCTGCAGTCCAGCGTCGAAACGTTCGTGACCGAAGGTGGCGTGCCGAGCTGGGGCGCCAACGGTGAAACGGTCGACCTCTACTACTGGTACTACGGCACCCTCTGCGTCTTCCAGCAGGGCGGCGATCTGTGGAAGCGCTGGAACGAAGGCATGAAGAAGGCCCTGACCGACAACCAAGTCAAGGCGGGCGACGATGCGGGCAGCTGGCCGGTGGTCGGTGAGTTCTCCGGCGAATGGGGCCGCGTCGGCCAGACCGCTCTGGGCTGCCTGTGCCTGGAAGTCTACTACCGCTATAAGCAGCTCCAGCCGGGCGACGGCAAGTAAGTTCGCTGAAGCTCTGAAAGTTCGAAATCTCAGCGGCCGGACAGGAAACTGTCCGGCCGCTGTGTTTTTGTATTGCGGATTTCGGATTGCGGATTGCGGATTAGGTGGGAGCGCGCTTGTGGCGGACGTTGAAACAGCGCGTGTGTGATGTGTAGGTCGGGAATCGGGATTCGGGATTCGCCGCGCAGAGCACAGATTCGATCCACTATTATCATAGCACGTTTTTCATTAATCGTACTACGCACGTGTTTGCAAATTCACGAACGCATCCCGAATCCCATTCCCGAATCCGACTCCCTTTTCAGAGTGTTACTTTTTACACTAATCGTGCTACGCATCCAGAACGCACTCGTTCAAATTATTTGCTTTGATTTTCGAAATCTTTCTAAGAACAAAACGTTACTCCTTCGGCGGAATGAAACGCGGTGAATTTTATTCCAAAGGAGAATAAGCAATGACAAGCAGCGTTGAGGCTATCGAACCGGAAGTGGAAACCGGCGAGCTGAATCCGAACGAAAGCTTTCTGCATACGGCGACGGGATCCACGTCATGGTGGGTCGTGTCGGTGTTGTTTCATGGGCTGGTGATCGCGCTGGCGGCGCTGATGTCGATTGCGATCACGCTGCCGAAGACCGACGACACGGTCCTGATCATGACGGAATTTACGAAGCCGCCCGAATTGAACGCGCCGGAGAAGCCGCGGGACCTGCCGAAGGAACCCGTGCTTAATCCCATCGATCAAGTTCCAGACATCAAGTTGCTCCGTCCGACCGAAGGACTCGCGGATGCGCCGGCGCTGACTGAAGATGTCATTAATCAGGCGGAACTCAGCGACGCGGACGAAACTGTCAATCTCAACCTCCCCGACAAGCACAGCGCCCTGGGTGAGAAAGACGCGGACATGCGCTACGACATCACGGGGCACACCGGCAAGGTCGGCAGCGGCGGAACTCAAGGGCCGAGCGCCAGCATGGAAGACGTGATCGGTGTCGCAGCGCCGGGCCGCCAGGGATCGGGAGGCGGATCGGGTGGCATGAATGGTTTTGGCATCGGCAACGCGGACGGCAATGGGTTCGCATCTCGCGGCGATCCAGATGGTTCAGGCCGGCATCCGCGCCGCAGAGGTCCCGGCGGTGGAAATGCATTGACGGATCTGGGCATGGAAAACGCACTGCGTTGGCTGGCGTATCACCAGGAAGCCGACGGCCACTGGGACACGGTCAAGTTTGGTTCGGGCCAGAAGACCGACACGGCCATGACCGGAATGGCGCTGCTGGCGTTCCTGGGCGCGGGACATTCGGAGAAGGTCGGACACTTTAAAGATAACGTCAAGCGCGCGGTGGGTTGGCTGATCGCGCACCAGCAGGCCAATGGCCTGATCTTCGATCAGACCGATGCGGGCGCGCACCGTGGCATTGGATACCCGGGAGCGATTGCGACGCTGGCGCTGGCGGAAGCCGCGGGCATGGGACGCATCGACAGCACAAAAATCGCGGCGCAGAAGGCAATCAACTACTGTGTCGAGCAGCATCAGTGCGGCGAAGGCTCCGATAAGCTCGGCTGGCGCTACGGACCGAAGCAGGCGGGCGATACGTCGGTGACCGGATGGTACGTGATGGCGCTGAAGTCCGCGAAGATCGCCGGCCTGCATGTCGACGGCGCGGCGTTCGACGGTGCGCTCAAATTTCTGAAGAGCGTGGAGTTCAAAAACGACGGCGGCGACACCAGCTACGGGCCGTCGGTCCACTACGGTTACCAACCCGGCGACGAACACACCGCATCCTCGCACCGCCTGACCGCGATCGGCGCGTTGATCAAAACGTTCCTGGGCGCACCGAAAGAGGAAGTGACGCAGACCGTCGACTACTTTGTCAACAAGGGCGGCGTGCCGACGTGGGGCGCAAACGGCGAAAAAGTGGATATGTATTACTGGTACTACGGTTCGCTCTGCACGTTCCAGATTGACGGACCGATCTGGGAGCGCTGGAACGCCGGGCTGATCAAGGCGCTGACGGAAAATCAGGTCAAGCAGGGCGACGACGCAGGAAGCTGGCCGATCGTCGGCGAGTTCTCCGGCGAATGGGGCCGCGTGGGACAGACGGCGCTGGGTTGTCTCTCGTATGAAGTGTATGAACGCTACAACCGCGTGAAGTGGACGAAGATTAAGAAGTAAGCGCGCGGCGAAAACAGAAAAGCGGGATTCGTCGCACACGGCGAATCCCGCTTTCTCTTGCATGACAGTATTACTTCAGCCCCAACTCGTGCTACTCCCCAACAAACGCACACGTTCAAATTTTGATTCGTTTTTGGCGAAATCTTTCTAAGAGCGCTTCGTTAGACCTTCAGAGCGATTTAGACGTCGCAAAAACATATAAAAAACAAAGGAGCAGGCCATGACCAGTCAGGAAGAAGCCGTCGACCCGGCACTTGTGAATGGCGAGACCGGAGAAGTTTCGGACAGCCAGCCGTTTCTTTACGCCGCAACCAGTTCCACTCCGTGGTGGGTGGTCTCGGTGCTGTTTCACGTGCTGGTGATCGCGCTGGCGGGGCTCGTCTCGATGGCGATCCAGTTGCCGACGCAGGATGACAGCGTGATCGTCATCACCAACATTTCCAAACCGCCGGAGATTCAAAATCCGGAGAAGCAGCCGGAAGACACGACCAAAGCGCTGGAGGGACCGCGCGATTTCAAAGGCACGGATCCGACGTCTCTGGATCCTTCAGAACGTACAGTAACGGATGAAATGCTAAAGCTGGCGAAGCTCGGCGACCACGACGAAACCATCAATCTTGACAAGCCCAACACACACAGCGCGTTCGGTTCGGAAGACGCGCACATCATCTACGACATGCGCGGCCATGATGGCGCAGCCGGTGGCGGCGGGACGGGTGGCCCCTCGATGGAAGACATGTCCATCGGCGTCGGCGCGGCTGGCAGCCCTGGCGACGGTGGCGGATTCGGCGGCGGACACGGCACGGGCATCGGTACGGATACAGGTCCGGGCTTTGCCTCGCGCGGCACGCCGGGCGGCGGCGGGCGCGAGTTCATCGTCAAGCGCGGCTGTGGAACAAAGGCGACGATCATTTCCTCCGAAGCAGCGCTGCGCTGGCTGGCGTATCACCAGGAACCGGACGGTCACTGGGACACAATCAAGTACGGCTCCGGCCAGAAAACCGACACCGCGATGACCGGCATGGCGCTGCTCGCATTCCTTGGCTCGGGCCACACCGAACGTTCCGGCCAGTACGCGAAGGTCGTCAAGAACGCGGTCGGCTGGTTGAAATCGAAGCAGCAGGCCAACGGCTTGATCTTCGATCAGACCGACGCCGGCGCGCACCGCGGCATCGGCTACCCCGGCGCCATCGCCACGCTCGCGCTGGTTGAAGCCGCCGGCATGGGCAATCTTCCCGAAACACGTGCCGCCGCTCAGAAGGCGATCGACTACTGCGTCGAACACCAGTGCGGCGAAGGCTCCGACAAACTCGGCTGGCGCTACAACGCCAAGCAGGCTGGCGACACCTCCGTCACCGGCTGGTTCGTGATGGCGCTGAAGTCGGCGAAGATCGCCAACCTGCACGTCGACATCGGTGCCTTCGAAGGGGCATTGAAATTCCTGAAAACGGTTCAGTTCAACAACGAAGGCGGCGACACCAGCTACGGCCCGGCGGTCCACTACGGCTATCAGCCCGGAAACGAGCACGCGAGTTCGTCGCACCGCCTCACCGCGATCGGCAATCTGATTCAGATCTTCATGGGCGCGCAGAAGGAGCAGGTCCAGAGCAGCGTCGAATGGTTCGTGAACAAGGGCGGCGTGCCGTCCTGGGGCGCGAACGGCGAATTGGTCGACATGTACTACTGGTACTACGGTTCGCTGTGCACGTTCCAGGTTGGCGGAGACGTGTGGAAGCGCTGGAACGTCGGGATGATGAAGGCGCTGACGGAAAATCAGTGCAAGCAGGGCGACGATGCCGGCAGCTGGCCGGTGGTCGGCGAGTTCTCCGGCGAATGGGGCCGCGTGGGCCAGACGGCGTTGGGCTGCCTCTCGCTGGAAGTGTACTACCGCTACAAGCAGATGGAGCAGATGAAGAACTGAGTCGAATTCAAAATTCAAAAGTAAAAATTCATAAACGCACGCGGAAGACTGGGGTTCGTATCAAGACCACACGCATATGAAAGAAAATATTTCGCGGCCGGGCTTCATGGAAGTCCGGCCGCGCTATTTGTAGAGGGATGGCGCGAATGACCGAGCTGGACGACGATATCGACTTGCCGCAGTTGACGGAACCTCGCGACGAAGTGGCGGATGAGCGGGAGCCGTTTCTGCATGCAGTGACCAGCAAGACGCCGTGGTGCTTGTGGTCGATCATGATTCATGTCTTCGTGATCGCCGTGATCGGGATTGCGACGGCGTTGACGGAAGATCCTGATCAAAACACCAAGGATGTGGAGATGATTCGAGATCCGGGAGCGCGGGAGACGACGGATCTTTACAACTCATACTTCATGTCACATCCGTTGCCTGTGGACACTCTACTTCCCCAGGATAATGAGCCCATGCAGTTAACCGTTGAGCGCTACTTGCTTGAGAGACGAGACTTCCCGGATTGGGCCGAAGTGCCCGTTAGCCGTAATTCCTATAATAGAGGTGAAGCCCATTTTTTTTATATACAACCGACTCTGACCGATCCCTTTCCGCCACTCGCTGGGTTTGAGGCGATCACGGATTCGGGAGGACTGTATGCGAGAGGCAATTCCATGGGATTCGAAAGGCGACTCAGTGCGAGATCGTTTTACAAAGAGGCTGCCTCAGTAGTTTGCGAGCGACTCCGATCACTCTTCCACGCTCTCAAACCGCGCGAGTAACACTCTCTAGTATGTTCGTGCTACGCACTCGTTCCTATTTTCACGGCTGAATTTATTGAAAACTTTCCGCACTCCGCTCGTTATCCAGACAACACAACGAGCAATCCCGCCGCAACTATGCCGAAGGGAACGATTATGGAAACCACTGCGCAGGCCGTGCTATCGCACCCGACGCCGGCCGCGGAGCTGCCACCCGAGAGCTCCCGGCCGTTAATTCATTCAGCCCTATTCAAACTTCCGTGGTGGGGCGTGTCGGTCGCGCTGCATGTGCTGGCGATCATGCTGGCGGGATTGGTCTCCATGGCGATTGAACTACCACAAAATGACGATGGGGTAGTCATGTGTTGCGACTGCTTCTTACCTCGTCCGGAACCTCCAGAGTCCATGCCAATCAGCGAACGCGGCAGTATGGGTCGCGGGCCCAATGTGACAGATTTATGCGACTACGAAGAAAAGCTCAGTGACGAACTGAATTCGTTAGATGAATTCAAGTCTGTGCCTGGCATTGACAATTCTATTGTCGACGCATTCGGCGACCCCGACGCGCACAGTTTATTCGACATCACAACAACATCGGAGTCGGAAGTTGGCGGTGGCGGCAACTATGGCCAGACGATGGAGAACCTTGTGGGCCTGGGTGGCCAGGCGACCGCCGGCACGGGTTGGGGTTGGGGGGGCGGCAACGGTCTTGGCATGGGCTCTGATACCGGAAACGGGTTGGGCGCATTTGGCAGCCGTAGCGGAGGACTGCGCAATCGCCTAATTGCAAAATCCGGATGCGGCGGTGTCAGCTATCTAAACGATCGAACTACCTACGGCCTCGAATGGCTGGCTCTCCACCAGGAACGCGATGGCCACTGGAACACGCAGAAGTTCGGCGCATTTCGGAAGACGGATACGGCGGTGACAAGCCTCGCGTTGCTGGCGTTGCTTGGCGCGGGGAATTCGGAGAAGGCGGGCGAGTACCAAGGGAATGTGCGCCGCGCGGTTCGTTGGCTGAAGAGTCAGCAGCAATCCAACGGGTTGATCTTCGATCCGACCGACGCGGGCAATCACCGCGGCATCGGCTACCCGATGGCGATGGCGACGCTCGCGCTGGCGGAAGCGGCCGGCATGGCGGAGATCCCGGAGACCAAGGCTTCCGCGCAACGGGCCGTCGACTATTGTGCCGCGCATCAGTCGGGAACCGGGTCGGAGAAGCTCGGCTGGCGCTACGCCGCCGGACAGGCGGGCGATACGTCGGTGACGGGCTGGTACGTGATGGCGCTGAAGTCGGCCAAAATGGCCAAGCTTCACGTTCCCACGACGGCGCTGGAAGGGGCGCGCAATTTTCTGGACAGCGTGGAAGTTCAGGACGGCACAAATGCCGACGCGTTTTCTTACATCTACCGCGAGCACGACGAGCACGCGGAAAGTTCTCACCGGCTGACGGCGATCGGCACGCTCGCGCGGATTTTTCTTGGCGCACCGAAGGAAGCCCAGCGCGCCAGCGTCGAAGCCTTTGTCGCCCGCGGCGGCGTGCCAGAATGGTCCGAGCAGAAAACGGATCTCTACTATTGGTACTACGGTTCGCTGGTCACGTTTCAGATAGGCGGCGACGTCTGGCAGCGCTGGAACGAAGGAATGGTGCGCGCGCTCGATGGCAGCCAGATTTCCAGCGGCGACGATGCGGGAAGCTGGCCGGTCGTCGGCCCGTACTCCGACGAGTGGGGCCGCGTGGGCCAGACGGCGCTGGCGTGCATGTGCCTGGAAGTTTACTACCGCTATGAGCAGGTGAAGTAAATGCGCGCGCTCCCCTGCCCCGCCCCACCGACTTCGCGTTTGCAGCTCCGCGTTTCGGAACGACCGCATCGGTACTGGACGCTTTCGCTGCTCATTCATCTTGGGTTGGTTGGCAGCTCGGCGTTCATTGCATTTTCGGTGAATCGGCAGGCGGAGGAAGGGCCGACAGTGTGGATGGAGGAGAGTCCCCGCGTGGAATCACCCGCGCTCAAACCGCCGATGGTAGTGGCAGCGAGCATTGTTGACCGAAAGATCATCGACGAACCAGCCCATCTGGTGCTTCGAAATACAGCCGCGGATGCGCTGCTTTCCAACGATCAAAGGCCGGAAATTGCTGACGATAATTCATCGTTCGGCAAATTCGGTCGCGATGATTGGAGTCTTACGCATGTGGATCGGGTTATCGCAATCAGCGGATATGGAAATTATTTGGTAGGAAATCAACTTCGCGGATCTGGTGGCAAATTGGGACTTGAAGAGAATGTCGAGACGGCCGAGACGGCCTATGGGACCCCGCTGGAAGCGAGAACGGAGAACTCTCGCGTTGATGAGGCACTCAAATGGCTTGCGTACCATCAGGAGAGCGACGGCCACTGGGCTGCGCCGGACGATGTCACCGGAAATTCAGTCGAGAATGCCTCGCTCGCGATTCTCGCCTTCTTGTACCGGGGGCACAACAATCGCGTCGGCCAATACAAAGACAACGTCCGCAATGGCGTTGCCTGGCTGCTGAAACATCAAAGCAATGACGCGGGATTTCGCGACCCCTCGCATACAAGTACTGCGACTTCTTTTCGCCGTGCCAACTATCTCGCGACGTTGGCACTGTGTGAAACTGCGTATTTCGACGATCGGCCATTTCTTCGAGAATCGACTCAGGAGGCGATTCGCTATTCGGCATACCTCCATCGCGAGTCGCCAGCGGGCGAACGAAACAACGAGCCGTGGTTTACCCTCGCCCTCAAGAGCGCTCTGTCTCTACACCTGAAAGTGGAGCCCGACGCGGTGGAGGATATTTTTGGAGCATTTACAAGCACGGAAACGTTGCGACCTGGTGCTTTACTCCATCGCCCTGAACGAAGCCCTTTTCCGCGTATATTTAGTTGCGGCGGCGTTTACAGCATCCCCTTTAGATCTACGCTTCAAGATCTGAACCGGCTCTACAACATCGACCCAAATTCCACCTACTGTACACTCGCGCGTGACTTCATTAATGCCCAGGGCTTTCCACGCTGGAATGAAAATGGCGCCTCCGTGGATTTACCGCAATGGTTAGATGGAAACTTGAGAGTAGCAAAGGCCGGCGGCGATCTTTATCGAACCTATCGCGCGCCACTCGTGCAAGCCCTGCTATCGAATCAATGCATGGCCGGCGATGACAACGGAAGCTGGCCGGCCGTTGGTCCACAGGCGACACACCTCGGCCGCGCAGGGCAGACGGCGATGGCATGCTTATGTTTGGAGGCGTATCTGGGCAAGCGGCGGCGACACTGATCGAAATCACCTTCGCAGGAAACGCCGCGCAAGTTGTGCTATATCGTTGCGTGTGAAAACGGATCGACAATACCTGCTCGGCGAGCTGCTGAAAAATGTCTCGCGGTCGTTTTATCTGACGATGCGCGTGCTCCCAGAGGGCATGCGCGATCCCGTGGGGCTCGGGTACCTGCTCGCGCGGGCGGCGGATACGATTGCGGACACGGAGCTCGTCCCGCCAGCGCGGCGGCTGGAATTGCTGCTCGGATTTCGCGAGCAGGTGAATCACGGCGCGGATGCGGCGAAGCTCGCGGAAAGTCGCGGCGCGCTGACAACGCAACAAATCAACCGACATGAGCGGACGCTGCTGGAATCACTCGAGCCGGCGTTGGCGATTCTCGCGGAGCTCGACGCTCTCGACCGCATGGAAGTACGTACGGTGGTCACGACACTGACCAAGGGTATGGAGCTGGATCTGCTCACGTTTCCCGATGAAACATCGGGGCAGCTGGCGGCGTTGAAGACGCACGCGGAGCTGGAGAACTATACGTACTTCGTAGCCGGTTGCGTCGGGGATTTCTGGACACGGATGACGGCGGCGCACACGGCGGCGTTTTCGGGGTGCGACATTCCGGATCTCTGCGCGTGCGGGATCCGCTTCGGAAAAGCGCTGCAGTACACCAATGTGTTGCGCGACGTACCGAAAGATCTGCGCATCGGACGCTGCTATTTTCCCAGCGACACGCTGGCGGCGGCGGGGCTCGAACCGCGCGACCTGCTCGGCGCAACCAACAGCACGCGCGCGCGGCCAGTGCTGATGGAACTGCTCGGTTTCGCGCTCGACCATTACCGCGAAGCGCTGCGCTACACGTTGACGATTCCACCGTCGTATGGCCGGCTGAGATTGGCGTGTCTCTGGCCGATCCTGATCGGACTCGAGACGCTCAAGCAGCTCGCCGACAACGCGATGTGGCTCGACCCCGATCGCAAAACCAAAGTCACGCGCAAACAGGTGTACCGGATGATGGGCATTTCCCTGCCGGCGGTCGGCTCGGACACGCTGGTCACGGCGTGGGTGGAGCGGCTGATCGCGGATGTCGATCGTCGCCGCGTGGCGCGCTAACGCGCTGACGCGCGAGGGGTCAGGGGTCTGGGGTCTGGGTTCAGGGGTCAGGGGTCAGGGGTCAGGGGTCAGGGGTCAGAAGTTGGCGCGAGCACGGAGCGAACTACAGTTTTCGCGCGTGGGTAGATTGAACGCGAGCGTGGCATAGACACGTTGCGAGATCGCAAGTCGCACGCACGTATGAACAGACACTTTTGCATTCGCTCAAGTGTCTGCGCATCCGCGGCACCAAGTACTTCTCTTGCCACTGCGCCTGCCTGCTTTCTGTCTACTATCTCCCATAACGCGGAGAACTTCCGCTTACTCCGTGATCGCTCTCAATTCTGACCCCTGACCCCTGACCCCTCGCGCTTTAGCGCGCTCGGCGACGGAATTGGGTTGGTGATGCGCCGGTTTTTTCTTTGAAGACGACCGACAGGCGCTCGGCGTTGGCGAAGCCGGCTCGGGCGGCGACTTCGGGCATGGACAGGTCGGTGTAGGTGAGGAGTTGGCGCGCGAGATCGATGCGGACGCGCGTGATTTCGTCGTGGGGGGAGCGGCCGAGGGTGGTGCGAAATTTTTGTTCGAGCGTGCGGCGCGAGATCTGGACGTGGCTCAAGATGGATTTGACGCCAATGGGTTGCGCTGCGTTGAGACGGATATAGCGGACAGCGGCGGCAAGATCGGGGTCGTCCATCGCCACGATGTCGGTCGACTGGCGCGTCACCACGCCGACAGGCTGAATGAGGACGGGCGCTTTTGGGGCGCCGCCGCCGCGGAGCATGCGGTCGAGCAATTCTGCGGCGGCAAAGCCGATGCGTTCGGCGGGGTACGCGATGCTGGAGAGTGGCGGCTGCGAGAGGTCGCAGAAGAGTTCATCGTCGTCGGCGCCAAGCAGCGCGACTTCTTCGGGGACACGCAAGCCGATGCTGTGGCAGAGCTCCAGGATTTCCCAAGCCAGGACATCGTGGTAGAGAAAAATGCCGACGGGTTTGGGCAAGGCTTTCAGCCATGCAGCGAGTTTGCGGTCGCCGACGCCCCACGTTACACCGGGGCGCAACGCAAAGAGGTCGATCTCGGTGTACGCGCGGCTGGAATGACCGGCGCGCCTCACCGTTTCCTGGAACCACTTCATGCGCGCACTGGCGGAGCGCTGCTGGCGGTAACCGATGTAGGCGAAGTTGCGGAATCCACGTTCGAGAAAATGCTCCGCAGCCATCTTGCCGACGGCCTGTTCGTCAACGGCGGCGCGCGGCACCGGCGAATCACCGGCAATGTTCGACGTGTTCACCAGCGGCACATTGAAGCGGCGCGCGGACGCGACCATTTGAGGCGTGTAGAGCTTGGCGATGATGCCGTCGGGCTTCCACCGCGCCACGACGCTCAGCGGCGTCATCTGTGGCCAGGCGATTAAAAACGACCAGGGCGTGCCGGCGCGGCAGTAGTTCTTGATGCCGCGCAGCACGTCGCGGTTGGACTTCAGATTCGTGGCGAGAAATAACGCGATGCGCATAGTTAAGGCGTAACCCGGCGCCAGCGCAAAACAACAAATATTTTGCGCAATCGAGTCGTGGACAGGGCGTGTTTATGATCTTTAATGAAGGGGTCGCAGTTCATTTCTCTCCTGGAGACAGCCACGACGATGCCCATTTCATTGCAAAGTTCCTACAATTCCGAAAATTCGCTCTGGTTGAAGGGCAATCTGCATACGCACACGACGGAAAGCGACGGCCGGCGGGCGCCGCAGGACGTGGTCGACGATTACGCGGCGCGCGGCTACGACTTTCTGATGATCAGCGACCACGACAAGCTGACTCAGCCGTCGACGGTGCTGAGCCGCGGCATGACGCTGATTCCCGGCAACGAAATCAGCGCGAAGGGGCCGCACCTGCTCCACGTCAACGCGAAGACGCACATTCCGCCGCTCGAAGACCGCCAAAAGGTCCTCGACCTGATCGCCGAAGAAAAAAGCTTCTCCGTGATCAATCATCCGAACTGGCAGGACCATTACGATCATTGTCCGCAGGAGAAACTGGCGAACTGGAAGGGTTATTCAGGCATCGAAATCTTCAACGGCGTGATCCGGCGACTCACCGGTTCGGAATTCGCCACCGATCGCTGGGACCAGTTGCTGGGCAGCGGCCGGCGCGTGTGGGGTTTTGCCAACGACGACAGCCACGACGAGCAGGACGTGGAGCTCGGCTGGAATGTGGTGCGCGCCAAGGATCGCTCGGTGGAGTCCATCGTGGCGGCACTGGCTTCCGGATCGTTCTATGCGTCAACCGGTATTACGCTCAACCGCATCGAAGCGTACGGGCGTACGGTTCATGTCTCGGCGGAAAACGCGGAGCGCATGGTCGTCGTCACGGACTTCGGCAAGCGCCTGTTCCACAGCGACAGCAACGAAGTCACGTTTAACGTGCCGCCGGATTGTGGATACTCGTATGTCCGGGTCGAAGCCTACGGCGGTGCTGAAAAGAACGCGTGGACGCAACCGTTCTTTATCAAGCGTTAGAAGTTCAGCGATTCGACTTCGCGATTCCAGACGGCCTGGCGGGTCGCAAGCCGTCCGGCGCACGTGTCCTGCAGCGCTTCCGACGCGAACTGAGCGTCGGGGGCTTCGGCCAGGATCCGCGCCATTTCCAGAATCACTTCGAGTAATTTTTTCTGCACGCGGCGGCGACCGGTGCCGACGGCGATCTCGCCGCCAGCGCCATCGTCGATGACCGGCACGCGCACGTCAGCGTGGATCGGCAGGCGTTGGCCTTTCTGGCTGTGGGATTCGAGCGTTACGACCGAGACATGCAACCCGCGCTGCGCAATTTCACGAGCGAGAACAGGAATCAGTAGCGCGGCAGATTGTTCGTGCAGCGAGCCGGTGATGATCACGGCGTTGCGCGCATTGATCAGCGCGCTCAGTTGATCCTGCCGGGCGACGAGATTGCGGAGCAGACTGTGTTCTGCGAATGGGCCTGTGCAGGCGGGTCCGGTTTCGAGCAGCAGTTTGTGTTCGAGCCCACTGGCGATCAGGCGGGCGGCGTCGGTGTGCACGGCCGACCAGCAAGCCAGGCGCATGCCGTCGCTGCCGTCGTCCTCCACGGATCCTGCGGCCGCGACTTCCGCACCGAGCGTCCCGGCACCGAGGACAAGTGTAGTGCTGCAATTCAATTCAAAGAGGTCGGACATGGAGTGGCCCACCCTGTACGGCTTAAAGTGATGCGACAAATTTGCGTAAGCCTTCACTGACGCGCGTGAACATTGACGTGCGGCTGCGGTAACCCATGCGTGCGCGCTCTTCGGTGCCGAAGGCGAGCAACCCGGCCAGCGAGCAGCCGCCGCAATCGGCCAGATCTGGCGGAAGCGCGGCGCCTTCGGCGCTCCAACCCGGCACGCCCAACCGCACGGGCGCGCCGCCAAAGCGCTTGGACATCCACGAGGTCATGCCCTTGATGCGCGCACCGCCGCCGATCAGCACGACGCCGACGGCATGGCCGGTCGCGAATCCCGAGAGTCCTTCACGCAGCGACCGCGCCACGGGTGCGAGCAATTCTTCGATCGTGCGGGAGAGTTCGCGCGTTTCGATGCGCACGCTGCCGAGTCCGTCGACGGCCGCGACTTCCACGACGTCGGGAATGCCTTCGAGCTCGCCGTCGCCGAGCACGGCATGCGTGCGCAGCAGGCGTTCGGCGGTGGCCGGAGCGATGCGGAAGCGGCGCGCGAGTGCCATGACGATGCCATCCATGCCGCCCATCGAGGCGGTGACGCCTTCCAGGCAGCGTCCGGATTGCGACATCGCGGGAATGCCTTCGCGGCCCACGTTGTGAATCTGGCGCAGACGTCCACCTTCCCACAGCGCCGCGCGAAATGCGCCGGCACCGAGGTCGATCACGGCGGCGCCGAGCGCCCGTTCATCGCGAGCGAGCGCACCGATCGAACCGGAGAACGGTTCCAGCGAGACGGCTTCGATTTCCACCCCAGCGGCGCGCACAGCTTTCAAAACGTTGTCGAGCCGGTCGCCGGCGGCGGAGAGAAACGTCGCCTGCATCTCCAGCTTATCGCCGTTGAGTCCTTCGGGGTGTTCAACGCCGTGTAGATCGCCAACGCTGTAGGGTCCATCGAAACGATGAATGTTGCGGCGTCCGCCGGCATTCTCAGGCACGACGCTCTTGCGCAGGCGCTTGAGGTCCGAGGGCGTCACTGTGCGGCGTTCGCGGTCGAGTTCCATGCATGCGCGTGCAGTGGAAAGGCGCGTGTCGCCGGAGAGGCCGACGACGACGGTGCGAACTTCAGCATCGGCGCGGTCGGCGGCGGCGAGAATGGCAATGCGGATGGCTTCGCTGGCGCGGGTGATGTCGACGATCTCGCCGCCGCGGATGCCGTAGCTGGTGGCCGATTCGGCGGCCAGCAACATCGGCTTGTCGCGGCCGATTTCGGCGACGGCGCAGGCGACGCGCGCGCTGCCGACGTCGACGGCGACGAGCAAGTCGCCGCCTTCGCGGCCCATCGTTCCCGTGATCCCAGACCGGCTGACGTTGTGTTCGGTGCGCATGGGAAAAACCTCGTGTTGAAAATTTTTATGGATGCCGCGCGGTCGCAGCCATTGCTCGTGTCGTGGCCGGCGCGGGTGCGGACGGATCGCGGGGCTTTACCGGCGCCTGGAACGTGTACACGCTGATGTATTCGAGCTGCGACGGGTCGCCGGATTCAGACAGTCGGGTCTTCAGCTTCGCCAGCTTCTCGTTGGTGCGCGGTTCGTCGATCGGCGGATCGTCGGTGAAGAAGCCCCAATTGATGGCCGGCCCGCGGTCGGTGATCACGCGCCAGGTCCGCGAGGGATCGCGCTGCAGTTGGGCGACTTTCAGGCGGCCGGTGGAGCTGTTCAACGTTTCGCGAACGCAGGTGAGCAGTTTCAGCGCGTCTTGAATGTCCGGGTCGGTGACTTGCTTGCCGATTTCCGTGTGCCCCGGCGTCACGCCGGCGATCTTCGGGACGTCGCTGACTTCACGGCTGTCGGCGAGCACGTTCAAGACATAACCAAAACGGTCGACGACCATGAAACTGTTGTCGATGCGCGCTTCGGGTTTGCGCCAGTCGATGTCGATATCGATCTGAGCCGGGTAACGCAGGCGCACGGAGCGGACGCGCTCAACCCACGGACTGGCGGCGAGGCGCTGCGCCACGGTGCGACTCAGGCTGGGCTCGAAGACGGAGTGATTCTGCGCGACGAGGGTCAGCTTCGCAGTCTCGTCGTAATCTTCTTTTTTGATCCACTGCGGGCGGGGCTTCTGCAGCACAGCAAGCTGGAGCGTGCGGTCGTTCAAGCGGCCGCGCACGGAGGCCCCGCCTTCGCTGTCGGTCAACTGCGCGTTGGCGTGCAATGGACGCCAGAGCAACCAGGAGACGCTGGCGCCGCCCGACAGAATCAGAATGAGCGGCAAAACCGCTCGGGCGATGCGGCCAAGATTTTCGCCCATCGAACGGGCGAAGCCCGGAGCTTCAGGACCGGCCGCGACACGCGGTGGTTTCTTCTTGTTTTCGGCGCTTTTCACACGCGACATAGATTCCCCCATCAGGGGGCATCGCACAGCAGCCCCCTTCTCCCGTCTTACTGTGTCGGCGAAATGCGCGTCGGGCTTGACGTCGATTTGCGCTCTATAAGGGAGGGAATTATTTTGAGCTACAGAAATGAATAGTGCCTAGGGACAGCTGGTCCCTAAGTACTCCTTACCCTGTTCAGTTGAGGGTCTTTTCCCTAAATGCTTAAAATGGTGCACGGGAGCATGATCGTAATATATTAATATAACAATAACTTATGACTCAACTTTCAGAATTGTCCTATTGTTAGAACAACTTGATCAAATCGGTGTAGTTAATCAAACAATGGGATGGAGAACCGCTATGACGATCAAGTCGGTACTGCTGCTTGGATTGGCCTGCTTGCTTTCGAGTTCGGCGTTTGGAATGGTGGACGGATTCAAAGTCACCACCGACCGCACGGTGGACAACAGTTCGCTGGAGACGATCGTCAGCGATGTCGTGCGGCTCTCTGGCGCGAAGACGAACGATGAGAAGGGCATCGCCCTCTACAATTACCTCAATCAAGTGCTCTTTCATCGCGCCTACGCTCACGAGAAGCAGCCGCAATCGGTCGGGCCGCTGAAAGTCATCAACGTCTACGGCTGGGGATTGTGCGGCGGTGAACATGACGTGATGAAATCGGTTTTCGAAACGGCCGGCTGGCAGGTGCGCTACCGCGGCTGGAGCGATCCGGGGCATACCACCGTCGAAGCCAATTACGACGGGGCGTGGCATTACTACGACGTGTTCTTGAAGGCGTACTTCTTCACCAAGGACAAGAAGACCATCGCAGGTCAGGACGATATCATCAAGGATCCGTCGATCGTTCTCGACGGCGAGAAGGACGGGCGCGTACCGAAGGAAAGTTATCTCTGCTGCGGCGACGACGCGCCGGGAATCGTGAAGGGCTGCAAGAATTCGCATGCCGAAGCCGTCGCGGGTCCCGAACAGGGCGGCGGCGATTACACCGGCCGTGATCACAACTATTCCACGTTGCTTGCCCTGCGCTCCGGCGCGGCGCTGCGGCTCGAATGGGGGAGCAAGGACGGCATGATGGTCGCCGAAGGCACCGACGGCAAACACACCTGCCCCAACATGAAGGACATTCGCAACAACCCGCTGCTGGGGCCCGTGCTCGAACACTACGGTAACCGGATGTACTCCAACGGCACCTTCACGTACGCGCCAGATTTTTCGAAAGACGGCGACGTCGCAGACATCGAACTGAAGAGCGCCAAGGCCGCCAGCGGGAAACTCAACGCCAGCGGTTCGGGCAGCGCGGTGTTCAAGGTCGCCCTCCCCTACCCGTTCGCGGCGGCGAAGATCACGGCTGCGTTTGACGGCGGCGACGGCAAGATTTCCGTCTCGACGGATGGCGGAAAGACCTGGCAGGCGTCCGCGGTGGGCGATGTCTCGGCGCTGGTCAAGCAGCACTACGATGTGGCGGTGAAAGTGGAGTTCCCCGGCACGCTCAACAAATTCAGCATCGACGGCACGGTTGAACACAACAAGGCCGCGCTGCCCTTCCTCTACAATGGCAAGAATGTTGTGACCGTCGGCGCCAAGGACGCAAAGTTGCCGGCGAATTCCACCATGACCGTGACCTACGCCTACCAGGAAGCAACCGCACCGGCCAAGCGCAACCAGTACAACGGACAGGGCGTGACCTACGGTGAAACAAAAACGGTGACCAAGGAAGTCACAGCGTTGCCGTTCACGTTTACACTCGACGTCGGTGGTAATGAACCGCCGAAAATGCTCTATCTCGAACGCGCATTGAAAGCGAAATGATGAACGCGAAACGGGAAGCGGCTGCAGGGACCAGCACCCCCACTGGTAGTGGTGGTGGCGGCGGCGCAAAGAAGCACGAATTCATCCGCGCCATGATTCTGCAGCGACACGGAGCACAGCCGGCCGGCACTTCAATTCCTCCCGAAGTCGAGCTTGCACGTGAGTTCGGGGTCAGCCGCGTGACCGTCGCGCGCGCGTTGAACGATCTCGTCCGCGAAGGCATGCTCGAGCGTCATCAGGGCAAAGGCACGTTCATCTCCGAGCGCCGTGGACGCGTCGCGACGCAGTGCATCGGCGTACTGTGCAGCCAGGAGACCAACCAACCGCTCTCCGATCCGTTTTACGGCTCGATCCTCGGAGGCATCCAGGCGACGCTGATCGCCGCGGATTATGCCGTGACGGTGATCGGCATCAAGAATTCCAAGGCGGGCCGGGTGCTGACGCCGGAAGAAGCGCTGTCCAAGCCAGTGGACGGAATCTTCGCGATGAACGTGATGAACCCGGAATACTTCGTGCGGCTGTTGAAGGGCGGTATTCCGGTGATCGGATTGGAATTCCACTTCGAAGCCGAAGCGCCGACGGACTACGTGGTCCAGGATTGTGAAGCGAGCGCCTATGATGCCACGCGCCGGCTGATCGAGCTGGGTCACCGGCGCATCGCGTTTTTCGGACACGCGACGCGCAACATCAATCCAGTGGCGTGTCCCGATCAAAATTCGCTGGAACGACTGGCAGGTCTGCGCCGCGCATTTCAGACCGCCGGCATCGCGCCGCCGGAAGATTTATTCTTTCAGCCGCCGCATCCGTTCTGGAGTTCCCCCGAGGCGATGTATCAGCAGATTTTCTCCCGGCCACTGCCGCCGACGGCGGTCTTCTGCGAGGCCGGCGGTTGCATGCAGCAGATTTCTGCATTCCTGCTTTCACAGGGGCGCGAGCCGGGTGAATTTCCGGTCTTTGTCACAGACGGCACAGACGCGCTGAGCGAGCAGGGCCGCTCCACGTGGCGGATTCTCGAAGACTGGACGGAACTCGGTCGCGTCGCCGGCCGGCGCATGCTGGCGCGACTGGAGCAGCCCAATCTTCCACCCCAAACATTCAAACTTCCGTGGCGGATCGAACCGCCGGAGAAACCCCGGAGACTTTCATGAAAAATGCGTGCACGCGTCGCGGCGCATGGGCGGCATTGCTGCCGTGTCTGCTGCTGTGTTCGATTTCAAAACTGGCGCTCGGCGCGACGGGCGATCCGCAGGTGATGACCGATCACCCATGGTATCCCGGCGAACTTTCCTGCTCGACATTCGAGCGGCTGTTCAAGACCGAAGCGGCGCTTTACAAAAAGACCACGGGCCGCGGAGTTGATAGCGATGAAGACAAGGCGCTGGCGGCGTGGTACTGGCGAAATCTGAACTACACGCATTCCGACGACGGCAAATGCGATTACCTCGCCAAAGGTTTTTCGAAGTCGGACAACAACCGTGAATACTGGCGCGGCCTGTTCGGCTTTGGCTATAGCCTCTGCTTCACCACGCATTCACAGTGGTGCGGCGAAATGGAAAAGCTATTGGGCCATTGCCGCGCGCGGGCCGTCGGCGTGCCGGGACACACGAGCTTCGAAGTCTTCCTGACCGGCGGACCGTACGAAAAAGGCAAGTGGGTGCTGCTCGATCACGACATCTCGACGGTCGTTTACAGCGAAGACGGCAAGCAGTTGCTCTCGATCAAGGAAATCAAGGCGGGCTTCGACAACTTCACCAATCCGTCCTTCAAGCCGGAGAAGCAGCACGGCTGGCGCATTGGCGGGCTGCACGACAAGGATCCGCAAGCGTACGACGATTTCAAAAATGTCTCGTACGAATTCGGTTACTACGGCCCGCCGCCGATGGTCAATCTGCGCTCGGGCGAAACACTGCGCCGCTACATTCAGCCCGGACTGGAAGACGGCAAGACGTTCGTGTTCTGGGGCCAGAATTTCATGGCCAAGGGCATCCCCGGCCCGGAACGCAGCCGCACGTGGGTCAATCAGCCCGAAAAAATGTACCGCTCGAAGAATGGCACCGGCTGGATCCAGGGCCAGGCCCGTCACGGCAACGCGATCTACACCTACACGCCGAATTTCGCCAACAGCACATACAAGGAAGGCGTCGTCGATGAGGACGACAAGCACGTGACTTTTGAATTTTACTCGCCGTACATTATTGGCGGGACTCCCCCGAAAATGGTCGACGAAAAGAACCAGGCCGTGCCGTGGGGCAACTACGATGCCGGCAACAAGAACGGCCTCGTGATCAAGGGCAAGCTCAACTGCGCCGTCAAAGTCTCCATCGACCAGGGCAAGACTTGGCTCGATGCGCCAACTTCCGGCGACGCCAAAGAGCCGCTCGACCTGACCGACCTCGTGAAGGGCACGTTCCAATACTGGCTGCGCTTCGAAGCGTCCGCGTCAGCGCTTGCGGATTCCGGATTGTCGATCCGCACCGTCTGCCAGTGCGGACAGACGATCATTCCGCGTCTGAAGGACGGCGCAAACAAGATCACCTACAGCGCCAGCGGACACGCGTTCGTTTCAGCCGGCCCGAACATCGGGCAGGTTGAGCCGCATATTGTCGACGGCGCGTTGAACACACCAACGGTGACGTTGCAGCTGGCCACGCCGCGCAAGGAAAAGGCCGTGCAGCTTTTCGCCATGGCGCACGTCGGTTCGAGCAACCCGCCGAAACAGGAAGTCACGTACCAGATCGAGTACTCCACCGACGAAGGCAAGACGTGGAAGCCGGTCGTGAAGGATTGGCGTATCCTGCGGCGCGGCGTGGAACCCGATGATTTCTGGAGCCAGAGCATGTGCTACGGCGACGTGCCGCTGGAAAACGTCGACGGCCCGGTCCGCGTGAAGTTCAGCAACAGCGCGGGCAAGCCGGTGATCCGCGCGGAAATGCATCTGGTGTACGACGTCCCCTCGCCGGCTCCTGTGGACGTGACGTTTGGCTGGCGAGAAGCCGGCGGCGAGATCAAGACCGAATCGCACACCTACACCACCAAGCCCGGCGAAGAAGACGCGTCGTGGACCCTGACCACCGGTAAAGCCGCCGAGACGGTGTACGTTGAGTACGGCGTAAAGTAACTCAAACTCCAGAGGATTGACCCGACCATGAATGTTCGCCTGATGCTGGTATTGGCCGTCGTCGTCGGGATTTCCTGGAGCGTTGTTCGTGCTGAAGACAGCGCCGGCGATCCGTACGAGAACTACATTAAAACGAGCAAGGATTTTAAACGCGTCAACCAGGATCCCGAAACGCTGGCCAAGGCCTGGCCATCCTGGATCTACATGCCCTGGTACGCGCACTGGGACATTGGTTTTAATGACGAGGGCGGAAAATTCTCCGTCGACAACGGTTTCAACGGCGCGTTCCTGGACAACGGCGATACGAAAAACCTGGAGTGGATCAACAAGTTCAAGCTGCGCTTCTACCAGGACCATACCGCTTCCAAGGGCTATCTTTACCTGCGCAACATGGACAAATTCAAGGGCGATGCCGCGGGAATGAAGCGCCCCAAGATGCTCAATGACGCGCTGGTTAAGGAAGTCGAAGGCATCATCAAAAAGAACGTCGAGGCGGTGAAGTCCTCGCCTTACCGCACCGCCTACGGTCTGGATGACGAAATCAGCTGGGGCTCGTTCATCAAGCCGATCGGCTGGCAGGTCGCCGACGATGGCGCCTACCACTCCTGGCTGGAAGAGATTTATGGCAAGGACAAGGCACCGAAGCATGCGGGCTGGATTACGTACAACGATGTTCTGCCGAAGCTCCGCAGCTGGACCATCGGCACATTCGACGCCAGCCAGTTCATGGATCAGCTGACGTTCAACGATTCGATGTGGGGCAATTTTCTCGGCGAGCTGGTCGAGTATACCAACACCGCGGATCCAGGAATTCCGGTGGGCTTTGAAGGCGGCCAGTGCCCGAATGCGTTCGGCGGATACGACTACGCCAAGTTGATGCGGAAAGTACAGTGGCTGGAGGCCTACAATATCGGCGGTTCGCAGGCGGTCGTGCGCTCGTTCAACGTCAAGAACGCGATGCCCACGGTAACCACCCATTTCCACAGCAAGACCGACGACGACATCTGGCAGCTCTGGTACTACGTCTCGCACGGCAACCGCGGGTTCATCGGCTGGGTAGAGAAATGGTTCGATGGCACCACGCCCAAGCCGTGGACGCACGAAATCGCGCCGAACTTCAAGGAAGTCGAGACCAAGATCAGCGAACTGCAGGTGAAGTCGGAGTGGATCCATGACGGCGTCGCGATCTACTACAGCCATCCGTCGATTCAGCTGTGCTGGGTTCTCGATGCGGAAAGCCACGGCAAGACCTGGATCAACCGTAAAAACGACGCGCACCTCGGCAGTTCGCACCTGGGCCGGCACGCGTGGGAGAACATGCTCCGCGATGAAGGCATCCAGTATTCCTTCATCAACTACGCCGACGTCATTCAGAACGGCGTGCCGAAGGAATACAAGGTGCTGATCCTTCCCGGTACGTACTGCCTCTCGGACATTGAAGCGAAGAGGATCAAGGAATTCTGCACCAATGGCGGCACGGTGATCGCCGACTTCCTGCCCGGTTGTTGGGATCAGCACGGCAAGGGCCGGCCCAACGGCGGCGTGCTCGACGACATGTTCGGCGTGAAGCACAACCCCGCGTGGAAATCGGCGGATCTCTTCGGCGGCAAGTTGTGGTGCGAGACCAACCAGGACGCCAACTACAGCTACAAGACCTATGAGGAACTGCTCACCAACCAGAACGGCAGCATCAAGGATGCCTCCGGCTACGACAAGGCGGTGCGTGAGATGGCCGTCGACCACGCCAACACATTCGGCAAGGGCAACGCGGTGTTGATGAATCTGTCGCCGCTCTGGTACAACGCCTACCGCACGAAGGGCTTCGAAGAGGCCAAAAAGCGCGAGGTCTTCATGAAGCACGTGAAGTCCGCGGGCGTAAAACGCTGGGTCGAAATCGAAAACGCCGGCGCGAAGGAATTCGGTTACGAGATCACCTACTGGAACAAAGCCGGCCGCACACTGCTGTTCGTCTGCTTCAACCCGGAAGTCGTCGGCAGCAACGAAGGCGGCGGAAACTCCACGGGCCTGAAATCCGACGACACCGAAATCACGCTGAAATTTAAAAAGCCGATCAGCGACGTCACCGACGAACGCAGCGGAAAAAGTCTCGGTAGCGGCGATTCGTTCAAGGTGAAATGGAAGATGAACGAAGCGGCCGTGTTGACGTTTAAACCGTAACACAGAGCTTACTGCAGGGCATAACGACCCATTGACTCATTTCCGCCCAGCCCGTAAGTTACGGGCATGTCCGATCACGATCACCTCATGACCCTACAGGACGTCGCCGATTATTGCGATGTTCCGGAGATGGTCGTCCACCGCTGGATCAGCAAGCGGCGGCTGGTGGTCTGCTTTACCGCCAGCGGGGAACACCGCTTTCGCATGATCGACGTGCGGGCGGCGCTGGAAGCGCATCATCACCACAACGGTTCGACCACGTTTATCCTCGGAAAAATGAAACGTCCAAATGCCAGGCCTAAAGGCTTAAAGTAACCCCTCCACGATGCCGATAATTTACGTGGGACTGCCCGAATGAGTCGGGCAGGTTGGGGGGAATATCGGATGACATTACTGTCACTTTGCAAGTGGATCACCGTTCCGTCAATTTGTGCCGCGTTGGTTCTGGCTCCCGCTTCGGGAGTGCTGGCGGGCACGCAAGCGAAGCATCACAAAGCCAAAAAGCACGCCGCCGCCGCCACGCACAAGGCTGCGACCACGCCGGCTGCCGCGTCAGCCACGGTTGCCGCGCCGAAGTCCGACGTCAAACCGATGGCAAAAACCGCGGTGAAGCATGGCGGTGCGAAGAAGCATGTCGCTGCGATGAGTGCAGCCACCAAGAAAGCCGCTCCTGCGTCGACAAAGTCCGTCACCAAGCACAAGACGTCAAAACACGGCGCGTCGAAGAGCAAGAAATCCGTCGCGAAGATCGAACAGCCCAAGCCTGCTGAAGATTTCAAGACGACCGATAGCTCGATGTCCGCGAAGTAATTCGAGAGACACCGACTCCCCACAACCATTCATCCACGGGCTGGAATGCGCAAGCATTCCAGCCCGCTGGTGATTGATTCACACTTTTGTGGGATCCACGACAATGCGTTTTTGTTGCACGTCCTGATTCAATTCCTTCGACAACGATTTCATGCGATTCACCTCCTCGAGGCCGAGATGCCGGATGGGGAAGCTCGTCTTGCTGTGGTTCAGCGGCTCGTCGAGGTTGATCCACTGGCGGCAGAATTCACCGTCGGGCGTGCCGGGAATCGGCGAGAATTCAGAGAGCATCACGCGGATGCCGAGGCTGCTGGCAAAGCGCATCGAGGCTTCGACGTTCTGCTGATCGGCTTGCGGGTGCGCGAGAATCAAGTACGCGCTGATCTGGTTGATGTCCGCACCGGCCTGCTCGAGATTCGTGATCGCCTGTTCGAGTTCGTGTGAATAGACCTTTCCGCCAGTCTTCTTCTGCCATTCGTATGCGTTGCTCTCGAAGCCCAGATAGAAAATTTTGAAACCGGCCGCGACCATCAGCTCGACGAGTTCCTTGCTGATGAAACGCGCG
Organism: Planctomycetota bacterium; assembly: GCA_038227875.1. Classification (GTDB taxonomy): domain Bacteria; phylum Planctomycetota; class SZUA-567; order H5-PLA8; family H5-PLA8; genus JBBRPR01. The sequence continues at coordinate 43,381 of JBBRPR010000047.1, read as the reverse complement.
TTCAAGGCATTCGGCGTACTGAACTGGATCTTGCGATCGCGCTTCATCACTTCCTGGAGGAACGGAATCAGGATGCGTTCGGGCTGAAAGAGCAGCGCATCGTCGTAGAAGGCAATGTTCTCGACGCCGCGTTCGCAGAGAAAATCGAATTCCGCCAGCGAGCGTTCGAGCGGGCGTGATTGGAACGTCGGATAGACCTGCGGCACCGAGCAGTACGTGCATTTGAACGGACAACCGTCGGCGAGTTTCAGCACGCCGGTGTTCAGCGTCGCGTAGTCGTCCCAGAATGGCAGCTTCGATACGTCAGGCGCAAGGCCCACGAATTTCCAGAGCGGGTCGAGATTCAGGCCGTCGACAATCAGGTCCACGCCCAAACTCGCCGCGTGCTGCGGGCAGAGCGTCGCGTAGACGCCGCCGAGCACGATTTTCGCGCCGGGGCAGAGCGCGCGGACATCCTCGATCGCCTCGCGCACGCCCGGATACCAATAGGTCATGACCGTCTGAATCAGCACGACATCAAACGGCGCTTCACGTTTTAAGAATTCATGGAAGACGCGCCGCGGCAATCCGAAGCGGTGGTAGTGGCGTGGAATGTCGTCGAGCACCGCCGGGCGCGGCAGCGGCTCGGAATGAAATTCGCCACGGCCCCATTTGTCCAATCGGTAACGCCGGTCCTGCGGGACTTCCGGATGAAGACGGTCGAGGTAATCGAACATGCGCAGATCGGCCTGGTCGCGCAGAAATCCAGCGACGCGCAGCATGCCATACGGCTTCAGCCAGAAATCGTAAGCGGAGAAATCGTAAATCGCAGGATTGAGAAGGAGGATCCGCGGGCGCTTCATGGCGAGAGTGTAGCCGTCGCACCGCAGGCTTCAAGCCTGCGGGGATTTTAAAGACACGCCAGCACGATGCCGGCGGTACGCGGTACAAATCGCATGGACTTTCCCGGCGACAATTTTACTCTTTAGCGAACCCACTTTTTCTTTTTCGCTGGTTCCCCCTCGGAGGACTGCGTTCGTGAAGCAAATCAAGGTCGGCACGATCGGCTACGGCGGTGCTTTCAACATGGGCAAGCACCACATCAATGACATGATCAAGAACAAGGGCTTTGTCCCTTCGGCGGTTTGCGATCTCGATCCGGAACGCGTTAAGATCGCCGAAAAGGATTTCCCCGGCGTGCAAACGTACACGGACGTCGCGACGATGCTCAAGAAGTCGGACGTGGAATTGCTCGTCATCATTCTCCCGCACAACGTCCACGCCAAGGTCGCGATTCAATGTCTCAACGCCGGCCGTCACGTCGTGGTGGAAAAACCCTTCGCGATCACCGTCCAGGAATGCGACGACATGATCGCCGCCGCGAAACGCAAGAAGGTGCTGCTCTCGACCTATCACAACCGCCACTGGGATTCGAACATTCTCACCATCATGAAGCACCTGAAGAAGATCGGCCGCCCGTTCCGCTGGGAATCGCACGCCGGCGGTTACAACGAGCCGCGCGAATGGTGGCGCAGCTACAAGGACATCTCCGGCGGCATCATCTACGACTGGGGCGCGCATTTCTGCGAGTGGATGCTGCAGGTGATGGACTACGACATGAAAGAGATCAACGGTTACATGGTCAAGGAAGTCTGGAAGAAGTTCACCAACGAAGATGAAATGGAAGCTGTCGTCCGCTTCGGCGGCAATGCCGTCGCTTCGCACACGGCCTCTGACATCTGCATGTCCGGCAAGGACATGATCCGCATCACCGGGACCAAGGGCGCAATCGTCGCAACGCACGGCAGCTGCGATATCTTCACCAAGGACGAAAACGGTGCGCGCGTCAAGACCTCCGTGCCGATGGAACCCAACCGAAATTCGGACTATTACAAAAATGTGCACGACCATCTCTTCCACGGCAAGAAGCTGATCATCACGCCGGAATGGGCGCGCCGCGTCATTCAGGTGCTCGATTATGCCGGCATCTCCGCGCGCAAGGGAACCGGCGTAAAGGCCAAGTACAAATAGCACGAACGCAGACTCCCTCTTTCCGCGCCCGCGGAAAGAGGGAGCACTTCAGTTCTGGAATCCGCCATGGCCGACGCGCCACTCCAAAATTCATTCGCCCTGCCCAAACCCAAACGCAAAGTGCCCGTCGCGCTGATCGGGCTGCTTGCCGCCATCGTTCTGGGCGTATTCGGCGCCAACCAGTACATCGCGCGCCATCGCACGCTGCATCTCATCAGCGGCTTGAAAGAGCCGGTGACCGTTACGATCGATGGCGGAGCGACCACGACGCTCAGCGGACCATTTCCGACGACTGTGCCCATTGCCGAAGGGCCGCATCACGTTGTCATCAGCGGCGGGCTTACCGACGAATTGGACATCACCCTTTCTTCTGGATTCTTCGATCGATTTTTCAGCACGCCACTATTCGTTCTCAACCCCGGCGGCACCAGCCTGCTGACACACGAGACCGTGGTCTACACCAAAGTACAGCTGCCCAATGGTGGCGGATCATTTGAATTCCTCTTCGGCCAGCCGTATCTCCAGTTTCCCGACGTCGATTACGCCTTCCTGCCGTTTCCAAAAACGATCAACGCCAATCACGACGGCAATGTCTCGCGTTCGCGCATTGGACTCGTTGAGGAGCCGGTGTCCAAGGTCATCGTGCGGATGCTTTCCGACAAAAAGGATGCCGACGCCGTCCGCCTGGCCGAATGGCAATTGAAATTGCATCCCGAAGATACGCGCACGCTGGAATTGTACCTGGCGATCACGGCCGGCACGCCGGCGGCTGTGCAGGCTCACGCGTTTGTGAAAGAACGATTGAAAGTCCGGCCTCTGGAACCGGAGTGGCACCGCATCTTCCTGCAGATGACCGCCACCGATCAGGAGCGCGAGGAACTCGCCGAGGTTTACGATGCGCTTTTGAAAGCCGAGCCGGAGAACGCTCCGGCGCTCTACCTGCGCGGACTGCTTTTCAAGGACGGCGCGCACGCTCGGCCGTACTTCGAGCAGGCGATTCAGAAGGCATCGAAATTGATCTGGCCGCGCGTGGCACTGGCGCAGTACTTCGTGGCACGCGGCGATTGGAAAGCGGCGAAAGCGCAGCTGGAACTCGCGCACACGCTCGCGCCGGACAACGAGGACATCAACGATCAGTTCGATGATGCACGCTTTGCGCTGGGCGAATACGGCGCGCTGGAAGCGGATCTGGGCCGGGAACTCACCATCAATCCCGGCGATATCAAGTTGAACATCCATCTCTGCGATGTCTTCGTCGCGCAGCACAAACCGGCGGATGCCAAGGCCCTGGCCGAAAATTTCGCCGCGCTGCTTGGCGCACAGAACGCCGACGGCTTGAATCTGGGGCAGAGCTTTTTCGAATACACGCTCTACGCGATCAACAATTTCGCCGAGCTGGAGAAGACCGCGCCGAAAGGTTCAAAGATCTATTTTCAGACGCTCTTCGAGCTGGGCAAGATCAAGGAACTCTGCGAGCAGATGCCGCTGAACGGCCAGACGGAGCCTTTCTGGGCATTGGCAATCAGCGCGGCATGGAAGAGCAAAGGCGATGACGCGAAGGCGAAGCTGTGGCGTCAGAAGGCAGCATCGCTGTTCAAGACCTCGACCGGAAGCGGTGGCAACATCGCTGCGATACTTCTCGGCACGGACGCACCAACGCTGGAAGCTGTCGCCGACCTGGGGCTCTCGCCGAGGCAGGAGGCCACGCTGCTGGCCGTGCTCGCTCAGGAATTTCCCGCCAAGGCCGAGGAGTTCCGAACTCTGGCGCGCGCGCTGAATACCGACTTCGCGTTTCCGTACTATTTTCTCAAGACGCTGCTGAAATAGAGCCGGCTCTACTTCGCGTCCGCACCCTTCCGCCGCGCGCGAATTTCTGCCCAGACCAGAAGCACCGCCAGTTGCAGCGCCAGCAGCAGCATCACCACAAAGATGAACATGCGAGCCCGCTCTTCGTATTGCGGGCCCTTCTTTTCAAAATAGAAGCGCACCGCCGAAAGGAGCACGAAGCCGATCACCGTGTTCACCAGCGCGTGGTGGAACCAGTCGCCGCGGCGCTCTTCGGCGATGGCGGCGGCCAGCGTCAGGCAGCTGTACATGAAGAGCGCGAACGAAAAGAGCATTTCCAGCGGGTGCAGCGCGTGGACACCAAAATAGTGGCTCATCCCCGCCAGCCCCTCTGTCGCTGCGAACAAACCCACGGTCAACATAAATAGCGAGCGAAAGTCGCCTTCGCTCCGCCGCAGGATGACATAGAGCAGCGTGAGTATGCCGGACAGAATCTGCATGTTGCGCAGCAGGTTTCCGTACTCCGCCGACGCGGTTGCAAACTGCGGTATAAAGGGAAACACGACCAGCGGCATCGCCACCAGCCCGATGAAAAACGTGATCGCCAGCGTCAGGATCGAGGTGTGATGCCGTTGCGGTGCGTGACCGGTGTCGGGGAAGTGGGCTGTGACCCGATCGGATTCAGGAGGCACGGATGTCACCGATGATCAATTCCTGTCCTGATTCGAAGTTCAAGGCCAAAGACTATGGCCATGGGAGTCTGGTATTTTCAGCCCGGGAAGTGTAAGATGAAGTTCGCATTTGTGCCAGTGTTGCAGCAATCCCGGCATATTCCCGACTTACTATCATGAACCGCTTCCGAGGACTCGGATGAAATCGACGGCGAACTCCTTTCGACATTGCAGAACCGCCCAGTTCATTCTCGGCGCGCTGTGTCTGCTTGTCGCCGTCCGTGTGTCCGCCGAGGAGCACGTCACCAACGCTGAAGTGGAAAACGCGCTCAAGCACGGGCGCGAAGCGCTGTTGAGCATCCTGGAACTTTACAAGCGCGGCCCGGGCCCGTCGGCGCTCAGCACCATGGCGGTACTCAACGCCGGTACGCCGGCCGATGATCCGATCGTCGCCAACGCCATCGAATACATCGCGAAGACCGCGGAGAACATCAACGACCCCTACATCGGCACCTACGAAATCGGCCTGGTGGCCAGCATGCTGGGCATGCTCAAAGACCCCAAGTACAAGCGCGTCGCCGAACAGATGGTCCGCAAACTCGAACGCCAGCAGATGAAAGACGGCGGCTGGGGAGACAACAGCCGCACCCAGTTTGCGCTGCTGGGATTGAAGGCCGCTGCCGATCTCGGCGTGGACGTACCGCAGGCGATGTTCAACAACGCGCGGAAGTACATCGAACGCGGCCAGAATAAGGACGGCAGCTGGGGTTACCATCCCGGCATGGCCGGTTACGGCAGCATGACGGCGGCGGGGATCAGCAGCCTGTTCATCATCGATGAGCAGACGCAGAAGAACACGACCATCTGCGGTTCGTCGATGAACGATCCGCGCGTCCGCCTCGGTTTGAACTGGCTCGGCACACACTTCAGTGTTGTAGACAACCCGGGGCAGAACGGCGCGCACCACTATTACTATCTTTACGGCTTGGAACGCATCGGCGTGCTGCTGGGCCAGAAGTACATCGGCGGCCACGATTGGTACCGCGAGGGCGCGGAGTACCTAGTCAGCGTCCAACGCGAGAATGGGCTCTGGGACGCTGAGCCGCCGGTCTCCACGGAATTTGCGCTGCTGTTTCTGGGCAAAGGCAAAGCCCCGATCGTGCTCCAGAAACTCGACTACGGCGAAGACTGGAATCCCGATCCCTACGACGCGAAGGAATTGACCGAACTCGCCGCGCGCGATCTGCAGACACCGATGGCCAGCCGCATCATCGATTTGACCGCCGGCGCCGATGACCTCGCCGCCGCGCCAATTCTTTACATCCAAGGGCGTCAGCGCTTCGAATTCACCGCGAAGATGCGCGATGCGATTCGCGCGTTTGTCGATCAGGGCGGCTTCGTCTTCGCCTCGGCGTGCTGCGGCGGATTCAGCGGGTTCGATCAGAGCTTCCGGCACGAAATGAAGGAGATCTTTCCCGACTCGGCGTTTGAGCCGCTGCCGGAAAATCACGAAGTCTATACCGTCCGCTATAAGATCGCTGCGCCCGCCAACATGCCACTGCTGGGACTGAACACCGGCTGCCGCACCACCGTCTTCTACGCGCCGCATGACATCTGCTGTGCGTGGGGCGGCTGCAAGGGTTGTCTCGATAAGGCACCCCTGGCCGGCGAAGAAGCCCGCAAGCTTGGCGTCAACATGATCGCCTATGCGCTGGGCTTCAACGCGCTCAAGCCCATTCTAAATGAAGTCGCGGTTCCGCGCGGCGCGCATCGCGAGACGCATGTCGAACGCAACGCGCTGGTCATTGGGCAGCTCTATCACACCGGCGAATGGAATCCCGATCCCGGTTCGATCCCCAATCTCGCCAAGACGCTAAAAGAACAGGCCGGCATGCAGGGCGACGTCGGCAAGCGCCAGGTCAATCTCGGCACCGATGAACTCGGCGACTTCCCGCTGCTCTACATCACTGGACATCGCGCCTTTCAATATCCGCCATCCTCGCTCGACGCTCTGAAAGCGTACTTGGACCGTGGCGGCTTCCTGCTCGCCGAATCCTGCTGTGGACGTCCAGAATTCGACGCCGCTTTCCGTAAAATGTGCGCGGATCTTTATCCCGACCGCCCGCTCAAGCCGATCCCGCAGGAACACATCATTCTCAACGAGCCCTACAAGCTCGACAAAATTCAATACAAGCCGGCCGTCAAAAAGCTCTTCCCCGCCACGGAAGACAAACCGCAGCTTGAAGGCATCACCGGCCCCGACGGCCGCCTGCTGGTGGTCTACAGCAAGTTCAACTTTGGCTGCGAGCTCCAGGGCCATGCCTGCGCAGCGTGCCTGGGTATCGCCGGAAAAGACGCCTACCGCGTTGCGGTTAACGCGGTGATGTATGCGCTGTCGCATTGAATTTGAAAATGCGAGGACTCATTTGAAAAAAAAGGCCTATCCCGACGAGACGGTTTGGATTGCCCAACAGCGGCAAGTAGTTTTGGACTACCTATCTGGGCAGTCCGCCAAACACGGTGACGTTGCCCAGCAGCCCGATTGGTACCTCTCGCCCTACCTGTCTGTTTGGCGCATCGAATCGTCGATCAGGAATGGTGCGGTTGGTTATTGGGCCATTGCCGGGGATTGCCCGACTGACTACTTAAGTGGACATGACGCCGGGGATGCAAGACAGGCTTTATGTGCATTCGCTAAGCTCTGGAAGGAAGCGGCACTACTGATGCGCCAAGGCAAGGAACATCCTACAGTCAGTGTTGGTACGCGTGAAAATCGAGAGGAACTGGGTGAACTTCTCTTATCAAGATCCAAGCTCCTCTTGGAGTTTGCCGCTGATGATGGGCTGTGGGAGTCGCGCTGAGCTTCTCAACATTTTTCAGCTTTCCCTGAAATGACCCTCCCCCCGGTGGCATTACACCGGCGAGGAATGGACATGCACACAACCGTTAAACCCGTCGACCGAGCATCCAGCGCCGACTGCCTCCGCAGACTGGCGGCATCTCGCGATCCGGAAGCCTGGGCGCAACTGCTGCAGACGCACGGCGCGGATATTCTCGCCGTGACGCGATCCGTACTGCGCGATTCAGTACTCGCGGAAGACGCCGTGCAGGAAACGCTGCTGCTCGTACGCGACCACGCGCCGCAATTCCGGGTGGCTTCCAGAACTGACGCCGATGCCGAGACTCAGGCCAGGACGTGGATCATGCGAATCGCTTGCAACGCTGCCCTCCAGATCCTGCGCGCCCGCCGCAGAGCTCAGCGCCGTGACGAGGAGTACACGGCGCAAACTGCTCAACGTGCCGCAGACGCCTTGACCGGCGTCACCGGTTCGAAGCAGAACGATGCAGAGCTTACCGGGATCGTGCTTCACGAGCTCGAAGGCCTCTCCGACGAGCATCGTCTGCCGGTCGTGATGCTCTACCGCGGCAACCTGGCCTACCCGGAAATCGCGCGTGAACTGCGCTGTCCGGTCGCCACCGCCCGCACGCGCGTGCACCGCGGACTGGAGCAGCTTCGGGAACGGCTGGCCGGCTTGGGTCTGCTACTGGCGGTCGTCGACGTAGAACGGCTGAGTGCATTGCCATTCCTCCCGCACGCAGCGCTGGATGCCCAGCGCGTTGCCCAGTGGCAATCGTTGCTTGCGAGTCCCCGGACGGCCGCGCTGAAGCTCTCCGCGGCTCCATCCGGAATTGCAGTAAAGGGAGGAATCTCGATCATGGTCAAAATTTCGGTGGGAGTCGGCCTCGCCGCGTGCGTGGCGCTGCTGGCCACGGTCGCGCGCACGCATTCGCAGGAAATCGCGCCACCAGCTCCACAAACTCCGCCTCAGGTAGTCGCACCAGCTCAGCCGCAATCCGTGGTTGTTCAGAAAACGCCGGCACCTCCCGACGACATGACGGAACGCCGACGGAAGGCCCAGGAGAACTACGAAAGAGCGGTTAAAGCCGAAACGCTCGCTCTGGCCACCAAGCTCAACGCTCTCGACGTAAAAGAAGGCGAAATGCTCAAACGCACCGCTTTCGCCGGCGACATCTACGTTTTCTCGCGCAAAAACGGCGAACTCAAGGCCGCGCAGGTCTTCGATGCAGAAGCCGCACGGGACCAGGCGTTTGGCCCGCTTGGGCGCAGAGTTACGTTCCAATTCCTGGACCAGCCGCTGGAAGATTCAGCAAACTTTCTCGGCACGCTCACAAAAATCCCGATCAAGTTTGAGGCCGACGACAAACTGCGCGCGACACCGATCTCGCTACATGCGTCAGGCATGCGGATATCGACGGCCTTGCACTGGATTGCCTTTCTTGCCAACTGCGGCGTCAAGATTTCGGAAAAGGAAATCGTCTTTGGCGGACCGCCGGAGGTGATTAAGCCCGCGGACATCACCGATTTGACCGGAGTCAAAGAATTGGACGCGAAGATCACCTTGGATTTCGTCCGCACCGATTTCGAGTCTGCCGTCGAAATGCTGAGCCAACTCGTCAAGGTCACCATCGTGCTGGACAGGGGACTCGTCGACAACGGATTGGCTGTCACGCTCTCGGTCAAGGACCAGCCCATCCGCGATGCGCTGAAAACGATGCTCGACGATTGCGGCGCGGAAGCCAGCTATCAATGGGGTGCCGTCTATATCAAGCACAAGCCCGGCGCCAAGCCCAAACCACCCGCATCCGAACCGGCAAAGCCAAAGGACGAGTTCTAAGATGAGGGGGTTCTGAGCAATTGCTCAGGACCCTCCTATCAATAAGAAGCCCAAGTATTCTAACATTGTGCGCAAAATCGTGGTTGCAAATTTGCAACCACCAAAAACCAGTGACTTCCGCATTGCAAATTCTTGAGTACGTGACCTGCGTGTAAATTCACACACGGGTCAAAATGACCTTGATGATCATGGTCGACAGGGTCCATACCCTTGGAATATCACACCCCACCTACCGCACTATACTCACAGATAGGAACACGCGAGTCACGTTAAAGTTTGATTTTGATCAATACTCGTAAATGTATCAGGAAGAATGATTTGCGAGAACGATCAAGGGCATAAGTCAAATGCGATCGACAATTATTCAAGGCTGCGGAACTTGTCGCGTCTCACTGTGGCGTAGGCAGTGGTACACGATGTGTTGTGTTTCCTGGAGTGCCGACCTTGATAGAACGTCGACCACCAACAGGGCAGTCAGGTCCAATGGGCACGGGGACGGGAAAAGGCGGTACCAGTTCCACCCGAATCCCCTTGACCTCTGGGTCGCTGTTGCGGTTTAATTCTTCCGGGGGTCCAGGGAGCGCGAGTCCAATGTCCAGTTCTGCCCGTTTGCCACGGCCGTCGGGAGCCACGCCGCTGCGAGAAGTTCCGAAACGCGAAGCGCGCGACACCGGCGTCAGCGCCGCTCCGATGGCGCGCACGAAGCCCCACTCTGAAGAGCGCCAGGCGCTCGATCAGCGCATCGTTGACCTCGTCCGCCGTTTCCGCGCCGGTGAAGATGGCGCGTTCGATGAACTGGCGCCGCTGGCTGGCCGCATGGCCTACCACTTGGCGTTGCGTTCCATCGCCGATTCCAACGTCGCCGAAGAAATCTCCCAGGAAGCGCTGGTCCGCTTGTACAAGCACGTCGGCGAAATCGCTGGCGAAGGCGCGTTCAAAACCTGGTTCTACCGCATTGTCCTCAATCTCGTTCACGATCACTACCGGCGCTCAGTCCGCCAGGACGCCGCGACGACGACGCTGGAAGAGATCCGCAACGTCGAACGCAAATCCCGCGACGAACCCCTCAATAACATTGAACGCGACGCCCTCCGTAACGCGCTGACTACGGCGCTGGAGTGTCTCGACGAGAAGCACCGCGAAGCGTTCCTGATGAAGGAAGTGGAAGGCCTGAGCCACGCGGAAATCGCGAAGACTCTGGATGTTCCCGAAGGCACCGTCTGGTCGCGCCTGAGCTACGCGCGCCGGAAGCTGCAGGAAAAGTTGAAGCGGATGGGTTTCAGCGGTTGATCCGAAATCGGGATTGAAGTGCTGAACGCATCAGACGTCTAATAAATGGTCAGGGGAGGCAGGCAATCGAAATTATGGAAATGATCCATCGTCCGGGTGATTCGCTGAAGTGTCTGGAGGTGCGCGAGCAGTTGAGCGACCTCATCGATGCGCGCCGTGGTGAGATTCCTTACCCTGGTGGCACGCGTCTGGCGGAGCCGGGCATGCGGTCGGCCGTCGAACTGCATTTGGCCGGTTGCATGGAATGCCGCGACGAACTGCTGGCCATGGAAGAAGTCGGCTTGGCGTTTAGCGAATACTCCGTCGGCGAACCGCCGGCGCAGGTCTTCGCCGATTACCCCCGCATCATCCGCGAACGTCTCGCCCGCGAAAATTCGCTCCGCGTTCCCACTCGCAATGTTTTTTCGCGCAACAAGCGCTCCGTCTTTTTGACGCTCGGCGTGTCCGGCATCGCTGCCGCGCTGGCCTTTGCCGCATCGTTGAAGTTCCTCGCGACCCACAAGACCGACGGTGTTGCCACCACTAATATCAAACACCTGCCGATGAAAGACATCGACAAGAGCGCGCTCAAGAATATGCCCGTCTCGCTTCGCTTGCAGCACCGCCTGCCCGGCGGCAGTGAAGCCCAATTTGTCAGTAGCGACTTCACGCTCAATCCGCAAGAGCCGTCGCGCATGAAGCAGATTCAAGATGACGTCGATCTGTACAAGTATGTGATACTGGCAGAACGTCCCGAAAATGGCGAACAAGCGCTCTTCGGCGCGTACATCAAGACCACACGCGAAGTCGACACGGCCGATGATGGCCAGGGCGTCGGCGGCATCGTGGTATTCGATGTCGAACCCGGCAGCCCCGCCGCACGCATGGGACTACGCAAGAACGACCGCATCGTCACAATCAACGGCATGGCCATCGACGACGGCGGCCCGCAGGAAGCCGTGAACTTCCTGACCGGCATCCGCCACCTCGGTAAAGGCGCGCCGGTGACTCTACACGTTCTCCGTGCCGCCGGCTCGCAGTGGTTCTTCATGAAGCCCCCGACGGTGACGCTCGGCGACTATTGAGATTGTCGAGATTTTAAAGTCGAACAAACAGCGCCGCTCAAATGAGCGGCGTTTCTTTTGGGGTCTACTAATTTTAGTTTTGAATGGTTGCTGTTGAGGTCTCGCGCCATTCGGTGCGCGCTTTTCGCGCGTAACGCAGGGCGGAGTCCACCGTCATCAGGCCATACAGAACGCCAGCGACGGGAAGCGTCAGCGCGTAACCGGCGGACAGGTTGAAAAAGCGCACAGCCGGCGTATAGACGCCGCGCATCACCATTAGCGCGAGTAACCCCTTGCCCATCGCCAGCAGCGAATAGACGCCCACGCTGGATTCGTGGCCGAGAACGAATCCCAACGCGCCGACAATTACGGCGAGCACCGGCACGACGAACATCAAACCCAGCCCCAGCATCGCGCCGAACAGCCGCGCCCAGGAATACTTGAGCTCCGTGAATGCCGTGCGTCGCACCATTTTCCAGATGTCGTGGAGCGCCGGATAGTCGCGGAGACTCACGACCTCTTCGCGACTGAGAGCCAGTTGGATCGGGAGGCCGGACTTCTTCACCTGACGGGCGAGGTTGACGTCGTCGATGATTTCATTCTTGATCGCATCGAAACCGCCGCCGAGGCGCTTCACGGCTTCCGCCGAGAGCAGCACGCAGCCGCCCGCTGCGCCAGCAAGCGGGTCGCGCGGATCGTTGATCCGGCGCATGGGGTAGAGCAAATTGAAAAAATAAACGAACGCCGGAATCAGCAGCCGTTCCGCGGGAGATTCGCAGCGCAGCCGCGCCATGCGCGAATTCATACCCAGATCGACGTTCATACTTTCCGCGACGAGGCGCCGCAGCGACGATGGTTTGTGAAAGATGTCCGCGTCGGTCAGCAGCACAAATTCCGACTGCGTCTTCGCCGCTTCCTTCGCGCCCTGGTCGAGCGCCCAGACCTTGCCCGTCCAGCCCTCCGGCAACGGTTGGCCGCGCAGCACGGTCAGTTTCTCCGCCGCATTCAATTTTTCCGCGAGGCCCCGCGCAACCTCGGACGTGCCGTCTTCCGAACGATCGTCAACGAGAATCACCCGAAACGGCACGGGATAGTCCTGTCCCAGCAGGGCCGGCAGCGTACCCGGCAGCGACTCGGCTTCGTTGCGCGCGGGTACGATCACGGAGACGGGTGGAAACGATTTTCCAGCCGGCAGTTCGAGAATCGGCCCGTCATCGCCGACAGGCTGAAAATCCCACGGCCGGGCCGGATGAAGAAGAATGTAAAACCAACTGAGGAGTGAAAGTGAGGCGAGGAGCCAGAAGAGAAAGATAATGAGCGGAATCACAAATAAAGAAGCTCCTGGCTCTTAGCTCTTGCTTCTTGGGTGTGCGTTTGGGAAGCACATCCAAGAGCCAGGAGCAAAGAGCCAGGAGCCGGTTTTTTAGTACGCCTTGATCTTGATGTCCACGCCGACCGGCAGGTTCAGCTTGCCCAGCGAACCGACGGTCTTCGGGGTCGGATCGAGGATGTCGATGACCCGCTTGTGCGTGCGGATTTCGAACTGTTCGCGTGACTTCTTGTCGACGTGCGGGCTGCGCAGCACCGTGTAACGCTCGATGCGCGTCGGCAGCGGAATCGGGCCATGAACCTTGGCGCCGGACGCCTTGGCACGTTCAACGATTGTCAGCGCCGACTGATCCAGCACTTCGTGGTCGTACGCTTCCATCCGAATTCGAATCTTCTCTGCCATGTCAGTATCTGCCCTTTTTGTCTCAACTGTCTCTTCGAAGTGCGAAAGTGTTACCGATCCAGCCTGCCTTCGCAATCACAATTCCAGCTTTGGCAGGCGGGATGCGCCTGCCCCACAATTCCATTTCTTACTTTTCAGCGTACGCGTCGCCCAGGATGTCCTTGTACTTCTGGCGCGGCACGGCTTCGTAACCGTAGGGTTCCATCGTGTACGTCGCGCGGCCCTGCGACAGCGAGCGGCTGTCCGTGGCGTAGCGGAACATTTCGGCCAGCGGCACGCGGGCGTGGATCACCTTCAAATGTCCGCGGTTGGAGACGTCGTGAATCGCGGCGCGGCGGCTATTCAAGTCGCCGATGATGTTGCCCATGAATTCTTCGGGCGTCACCACTTCCAGCGACATGATCGGTTCCAGCAGGACCGGACCGGCCTTGCGGGCCGCTTCCTTGAAGGCGATCGAGCCGGCCATCTGGAAGGCCAGTTCCGACGAATCGACTTCGTGGTACTTGCCGTCGTAAAGCGTGACCTTGATGTTGATCAGCGGGAAGCCCGAGCCCAGGATGCCGTTCTTACAGGTGCTGCGAATACCGGCTTCTGTCGGCTTGATGAATTCCTTCGGCACCGTGCCGCCGACGATTTCGGAGACGAACGTGAGCTTGTCTTCCTCGTCGCTGAGGAACGGTTCCATCTTGATCTTCACCACGCCGTACTGACCGTGACCGCCGGACTGCTGAATGAACTTTCCTTCGGCGTCCGATTCCTGCGTGATCGTTTCGCGGTAGGAGACGCGCGGCGAGCCGACGTTGGCATCGACGCCGTGGTCGCGGACCATGCGGTTCTTGATGATTTCCAGATGCAGTTCGCCCATACCGGCGATGATCAGCTGGCCCGTGTCGCTGTCGAAGGTGTGCGTGAACGTCGGGTCTTCCTTCGAGAGCTTGGAGAGCGCCGTGGCGAGCTTGTCCTTATCGGCGTTGCTCTTCGGCTCGATGGCCATGCTGATGACCGTGTCCGGGAACTTCATCGCTTCGAGGATGATCGGGTGTTCTTCGGAGCAGAGCGTGTCGCCGGTGTAGGTGTGCTTCAGGCCGCCGATGGCGACGATGTCGCCGGGGCCGGCTACATCGATCTTCTCGCGCTGATCGGCATGCATCAGGTAAAGCTGGCCGCACTTTTCGCGCTTGCTGCGGCGCGGGTTGTCGACGCGGTCGCCGCCCTTGATCGTGCCGGAGTACACGCGGACGAACGTCAAATCGCCGTGCTTGTCGTAGATGGTCTTGAAGGCCAGGCCGGAGAACGGCTCGCTTTCCAGCGGCTTGCGGATTTCCGTGACGTCCTCGTCCTTTTCGACTTCTTCGCCGGTCTCTTCGTTCTTGACCATCACCTTCTTCTTCTTGCCCGGAACGATGCCGACCGGCGTTTTCTTTTCCAGCGGCGAGGGCAGGTAGAAGGCGACGGCGTCGAGCACCGGCTGTACGCCGATGTAATGATAGGCCGAGCCACACATGATCGGGAAGTGATTGCCCAGCAGCGTGATGCGACGCAGCGCTTCGCGCATTTCGTCGTTCGTCGGCTCCTTGCCTTCGAGCAGGATTGCGCCGATGGCTTCGTCCGCGTCAGCGACCAGATGGAACAGCGCTTCGCGGTGCTTGTTGGCTTCTTCCAGCAGTTCCGGCGCGATTTCCGTGTCGGTCCACTTCTTACCCTGCGACGCCTTGTCGAAGGTGTACTGGCGCATGTGGACCAGGTCCACGACGCCGAGGAAATCGTCTTCCTTGCCGACGGGCATCTGGATCGGGTAGCCCTTGGCGCCCAGGCGCGTCTTGACCTGCGAAACGCACTCCCAGAAATCCGCGCCGACGCGGTCCATTTTGTTGATGAAGCAGATGCGCGGTACGCCGTAACGGTCGGCCTGGCGCCACACCGTTTCCGACTGCGCTTCGACGCCGTCCACGCCGGAGAACACCACGATCGCGCCGTCGAGCACGCGCAGCGAGCGTTCCACTTCGGCGGTGAAGTCCACGTGTCCGGGGGTGTCGATCAGATTGATGTCGAACTTGCGGTTGAGGCGGGCGCAGGTCCAGTGACAGGACGTGGCTGCCGCGGTGATCGTGATGCCGCGGGCGCGCTCTTCCGGATCGTAGTCCATCGTGGCGGTGCCTTCATGCACTTCGCCCATCTTGTGTTCTTTGCCCGAGTAGAACAGGATGCGTTCGGAGAACGTCGTCTTGCCGGCGTCGATGTGTGCGGTGACGCCAATGTTACGCGTGTTCTGGATGCGCGCGTTGTGGGACGCAACAGGTGCTTCTGCCGACGACATAGACTCATTCTCCTAAAAATCTGTTGCTCACTGACCCGGGAAACTCAAAATCGACACTGGCAAGATTCGCTATCAACAACACGTCGCCGCCAGCGCAAGAGCTGGGGCCTTTATCTTCCTTCTCATTTGATTTGAGTGTGAACGTGTCGTGTGGATACGTCGCAGGAAGGTTAAAGGTTGACGTTAGTTAATCATTGCCCCTTAATCCTCTAACCCTTGAATCCTGAAACTGCTTATGCGCGAGAAACCGGTCGCATTGAAGGCGTTAAATTAGCAGAACAGGTGCATTTTTCCAGCGCTAACTTGCTGGATTTTCACGCTCGGATCCAAAACAAAAGAGCGCCAAAGAAAGGCGCCCCGGTTATTTAAGCCACTCCCAGACTGAAGGAGCTACTACCAGGCGTAATGAGCGAAGGCCTTGTTGGCTTCGGCCATCTTGTGCGTGTTTTCGCGCTTGGTCATCGCTGCGCCTTCCTTCTTGAAGGCGTCGAGCAATTCCGTGGCGAGACGTTCGGCCATCGGACGGCCCTTCTTGGCGCGGGCGGCTTCCAGGATCCAGCGGATCGAGAGGCTCTGCGCGCGCTTGCGGTTCACTTCGACCGGCACCTGGTAGGTGGCACCGCCGACGCGCTTGGATTTGACTTCCACCACCGGCTTGACGTTGTTCATCGCCGTGGTGAAAACTTCCAGCGGGTTGGCGTTGGTCTTTTCGCCGACGATCTTCATCGCACCGTAGAAGCAAGCCTGGCTGCAGGCCTTCTTGCCTTCCCACATCATGCAGTTGATGAATTTGCTGACCAGCAAGTCGTTGAACTTGCCGTCCGGCTTCAGGCCACGACCGGTGACCTTCGGGGCCGTCGGCAGCGCGGGGACCTGATTTTCCTTCTCCATCCGCGTCTTGCGCGTCGGCTTCACTTTCTTCGCCATCTTCGTCTCTTCTCCGTTTTTGCTCTCATCACCAAGAAAGCCCGCGGGCTATGACAAGCCCGCGGCGCGTCTGGTTAATCGGTTACTTCGCCCGCTTCGCGCCGTACTTGGAGCGCGACTGCTTGCGGTCGGTGACGCCCTGACAGTCATAGACGCCGCGCACGATATGGTAGCGTACGCCGGGCAAGTCCTTCACGCGGCCGCCGCGGACCATGACGATCGAATGTTCCTGAAGATTGTGGCCTTCACCGGGGATGTAGACGGTGACTTCCTTGCCGTTGCTCAACCGCACGCGGGCGATCTTGCGCAGCGCGGAATTGGGCTTCTTGGGGGTCATGGTCTTGACCGCCAGGCAGACGCCCTTCTTGAACGGGTTGGATTCCAACACCGGGCTCTTGGACTTGCTCTTCTGCTGCACGCGCTCGCGGCGGCACAGTTGATTAATCGTCGGCATCGTTACTCCGTCTGTTACAACTCAAAGCGCAAGCTCACCGCCTGTGCCATAAAAACAGCACACGCGGACAGCGTGTGCCGGGATCCGCGACGCGCCTCTCGTATAAGCCACTGTCTGGCTCTGGGGACGCCGCTTAGAAGGTGAAGAAATTAATCGACATTGCGCCTAGGTCAAGCGGCATTTTGCGTTTGCAGACTTTTTTGCACCAAATTCGCTTCAGTTCGCTTGAATATCACGCGTCCATCCTTCAGGCGCCGAAATTAAGAATTGGTAATCCAATTGCAAACGGATTAGCCGAGGGACGATCCACGTCTTATAGTTCAATAATATGCACAGGCAAGGTTTATCGCTTCCATGACTGAAACACTCGACGACATGATTACCTACGATTTGCAGGAACGCGGCATCTCCGATCCCCGTGTCCTCGACGCTTTTCGCAAGGTCGACCGCAAATTCTTCGTGCCTCAAATGGAACGCGCCCGGGCCTACGATGACCGCGCGCTGGTCCTGACTCACGGACAGACTCTTTCACAGCCGTACATCGTCGGCCTGATGACCCAGTCGCTGAAACTGACCGGCACCGAACGCGTGCTCGAAATCGGCACCGGCTCCGGTTTTCAAACGGGCATTCTGGCCACGCTCGCGAAGGAAGTGTATACCGTCGAGCGTGTCGAATTTCTGGCCACCACCGCCGAAGACCGGCTGCTGGACATGGGCTTTAAGAATATTCGTTTCCTTCTTGGCGACGGCTCGCTCGGCTGGCCGCAGCATGCGCCTTACGATCGCATCATCGTCACTGCTGCCAGCCCGCAGATTCCACCCGCGCTGTCCGACCAACTTGCGGAAGGCGGAATTCTCGTCGCTCCTGTCGGCCCGCCCACGGGCCAGCACATGGCCGTCGGCACGAAAACCAAGGGCGTGCTGAACGTGCGACAGGGCGACGAATGCATCTTCGTCAAATTGATCGGGCGGCAGGGCTACACGACCGAGGCTAGTACCGAGTGAGCACGGCGGTTCCGGTTCCAATTCTGCCTCCAGCCGCCAGCCCCAACCCGGTCCTGCCGCGCAGGCGTCCGTGGGTTTCGGCGCTGATCCTGATTCTAAAACTCTCCTATGCATTCCTGGCCGGCGCGCTGGCCGTCTGGGTTGTCTCGTTCACGCCTTCGCCGGGTCCGGAGCTCACGCAATTCGTCCCGGCGCGCGCCGGCGTGGTGGTTCATATCCGCAGCGGTGCCACGCTGCTCACCGACCTATCGACAAGCCCCACGCTGCTGGAACTAATCAAGGATCCGGATTTCAGCCAAATGTTCGCGAAGATCCGTGAACAGCAGTCCGGCCATTCCAATCCAACCCCAACCTCCTCTCCGGACAACTCATCCCCTGACAAATCATCGACGATTTCCGCGCAGCTGAGTCGGCAGTACACAGCCTCGCTGGCACGCACGCCGAAGCTGCTGCGCGCATTTCTGAAACGCAAATTCCCGCCGGAGATCTCAAGCCTCTTTCCTCTCGCCGGGAAGGAAATCATTTTTGCAAAGCTCGTTCCGGAACTCAATCCCGAGCAGGTGGAGGCGCACCGCAAACCCGCGCCGCAGACGCTGCTGATCACGCGCGTCAGCGGGGGGCCGGGAATGCTGGTGCGCATGCTCAGCCACTTTTCGAAAAATTCACAGACGCATCTCTACGATCTGGGTGGCGACGTCATCGCCATCGGCTTCAACGGCGCGGCACCGGGTTCCGGACGGACGACGCCGCTTGAAAAGGAACTCGCCGCCGATTCCATGCTGGGCAAACCGCTCGCACGCATCACGGTTTTTCCCCCGATTCTCGAAGGCAAGCTCGGCGACGATGCCGACTACACGGAGACACCGCTGGCGCCCTATCTGCAGGCACTGACGGAATCGGTTCTGCAATCGCTGCTGCGCCCACCGAAAGTCTCCGACATGCTCGGCCTCTCCGAAACGCCACACGACATCCGCATCGATATTTTTGAAACGCCCGGCGGACTCGCCGCGCGCGGCGAGATCAACGGTGGCGTCCCGGCGCTGCCGACCGGCATTCCGGATCCGTCGACCGAGCAGCGCATCAGCATCGACACCGATCCGAACACCAAGCCCTATCTTGAGGGCGTGTTGCCGGTCAACGCACAGGCCTGTTACCTGGCGTTCACTGCCAGCCAGCTCCGCCCACAGGAGAAGGAGGTCGATCCCGCCGCGCAGCCACCGGATCCTACTCTGGTCAAAAAGCCCCGCGGACTCTCGAAGGCGCAGCGCAAAGCGATCGAACAGATTGGCTATCTGCAGGATCACGACATCGATCTCGACACGGATTTCTGGCCGGCGCTGGGAAAAGCCGTGCATTTCCGCATGGACGACCCGCCGCCGGACTTGAGTCCCACCGGCTACGGCTTGTTGCGGCTGGCGGCAAAATTCGATGGCGCCAACGAAACCGCGCGGCACGCCGCCGGGGAACTCACGCATTCCTTCTGGGATATGTTCGACGGTGCACCCTATAGGGGTGTCCACACGCCCTACATTCGCCGCTTCGCTGCATCAGATCACGATTGCTACGTGCTGGCGACGGGCGAAATCTTCGCACCGACCTGGTGTGTCGCGCCGAAAAGTTTCTCCGCGACTTCAGACGCCGGCAGCTTCGCCCTGATGCGTAACGGACCGCAGATTCTCCCGCCACCGCCGGCAGCATCCTTCCCGCCGCCACCGACTGCGTACTTTCTGAAACTCGACGGCCGGCGCATCGCGCCCAGCATCGAGACGTACAATTCCAACCACGATTCCGATCTCGAGAAGGACCTCGGCAGCCAGGCCTTTCTCGCCAAATACCCCGACGCCGAATTGCATTCCGCCATCGCCCGAAAACTCTGCGGACTGCTCGGCAACCTGTTCGTGGAAATCACGCCGACAAGTGGCGGCAAAGGCATTCTGAAAGTCGACTGGAAACCCGGCAGCGTCAACGTCCCCAGCGTCAAACACGACCCCGCCGCGCCGCCGCACATTGGAACCCTGCCCGACACCACCGCTCCCCCGCCCCCTCCGCCCGAAGACGCGGCGCCACCGCCGCCGCCGCCGGATAACTAAAACAGAGTCATTGGGCATTGGGCATTTTTCATTGGTCATTTATGGGGGCAGTAGACAGGCGTTCGGCTTATCACCACACTCCTCGTAAATGAAAATGACCGATGACCAATGCCCGATGACCGATGACTCCGTTCAGGGTTTGGGAGTGGCGTCCCGCGCCACAAGCACCCGCTCCCCGCCCTTAAACACCGTGCCGTCAGCGATCGTCGGGTTGAGCTTCGCGACGTGGCTGACGCGGCGTGCGTCGCCGAGTGCTTTGCGGACGGCGGCCATGAGATTCTCGCCGCTCTGCGCAATGTAATATTTCTCGTGCTTTGCCGGCTCGAATTTTCCCGCTGCCGCGTTCCAGGCGTATACGTCCGTCTCTTCGGTATCGCTGGACCGCGATGAGCAGGCCGTGCAGCCGCAATCAAGTTTGTGCGCGACGCCTTCGACGCTGAGGCTCCGCAGCGTCCGCGTCAGTATCCCGCCATCGGTGGCGAATGATTGCTTCTCGCGTTTGAAGCCCATGTCGCCCAGCGCCACGCTGTCGGCAACCCACTCCCGCGCCACCGCCCACGTCGCCCTCGACGAACTCCGCGACAGCAGCACCGCCACCGCACGCAATCCGCCAACGCCGTCATCCAAGCCAAACGTAATCCAGCATCCCGACGCGCCGCCGGGAAGTTCGAAGACGCTGCATACCAGCGGCTGATCCTTACGCAGCCCCTCTTGCTGCTCGTTCGTCCAACCGGTCGACTCCAACTTGAAGACCTGAACCGGCGATGACGCGAGCGAGACTTGCAACTTCTCCGCCACCTGCGTCAGCTCAACCGCAACACCGTCCAGCGCACCTTTCCCAAGCACGCGCACTTCAGTCGCGCCAGCGCCACTCCAGACCACCAAAGAGAGCGCCACGACCGAAGAGATACGCATGCCACATCTCATACAAAAATCCGTTGCCGTTCTTTGCGTCTTTGCGGCTTTGCGTGAGACTAAGAGCCGTTCAGCTCTTGGCCCCGAACGTCAAATCCCGCAAGTTATCCAGCGATTTCTGCAGCGCGTTGAATTCTTCCTGGCTGACGTCGACGTTGCCGTAGCGGACGCTTTCGAAAATTTCGGTCACGACCATCACGGGCTGGAAACTGGCGCCGCCACGCTTGACCACGAATTCCGCGAACTCCCGTGGCGTCTGCCCGGGTCGCCGCACGTATCCGCGCCGCGAGAGCACTTGCAAGAGATCATTGTAAAACGCGACTGCCGCGCGCGCTTTGCGCGGGCCGGTGAAAATCATCGGTAAGCGCCGGCCACCGCGCTTCAAAAAGAGGTACACAATCGCCCCGAGAATCAGCAGTACGATCGACCACGCGATCAGCGATTCCAGCCAGCCCATCGAGCTGCCCAGCGCGGTACCGGAGCCGGAGAATTCACTGCTGACCCACTCAATCGCCTTGCGCTGGTCACCGCTGTTGAAATCCATGAACCACTTCCAGTTGCTGTCGATGAAGCCGGTGCTTCCGTTGGTCGGAGTCGGA
The DNA here is from genome assembly GCA_038227875.1 of Planctomycetota bacterium. GTDB lineage: Bacteria > Planctomycetota > SZUA-567 > H5-PLA8 > H5-PLA8 > JBBRPR01. Next base: position 21,846 of record JBBRPR010000047.1, on the reverse strand, counting down.
CCAGCCCCGCCGACGATTGGCTCGTGCGGTGGCTCATCCGGCGGAGGAACGGCATTCGGATCGTGCGGTGTGGGATCGAAAGCCACCCAGCCGACGCCTTTGAAATAAACCTCGCCCCAACTGTGTGCTTCCGAAAACTTGAACCAGATCTCATTGTTGCCCTTTTTGGGCAGCTCTTTGGCGTAACCCTTTGCCAGGCGCGCGGGGATATTGTTCAAGCGGCACAACTGCACGAACGCCCCTGCGAACAAGGCGCAATGCCCGCGGCGTTGATCGGGATTCGGATTGAGCAGGAATCGCTCCAGCGGTTGATCGCTGGGGATCAAGCCTTTCAATTTCATCGTGTAGCTGAAGCGCGGGCTGCGCAGGTACTCGATAATGGCGTGAATCTTCGCGAGGTAATTTTCCGGCTCGCACTTGGCCGTGATCCGGATCGCTTCCTTCCGAAGTGCCGCCTCGGAGCCGCCCAAGCCGGTATTCAGCACATAGCGGCTGATGTTGTCGTGGATCGCGGCGGAATTTTTGTCGAGCTGACTCTCGCGCGGCGGCAGGGTCACCCACACGTCAGCTTGAGCCAACTGTTCGTTCTTGGCAATCGAGAGCGACCCTTCGGCGTCGATGAGCGTGGGCGTCGGGCCCGGCTGCGCCGTCACATTGGCCACGCGCGAGATCGCGCCGGCCACGCCCAGCACATGAATACCCGCCGATTCGTTGTGGATCGATTCCTTGATCTCCGCGCCCCTGTAGATGGCGCCGCTGAGGCTGGGATCGAGAATCTTCTCCGTGTCCTTGACCAGCGATGTCGGAATTTCAATCCAGTAGCCGTCGCGGAATTCACCAAACGCCCCGGTCTTGAACAGCAGCCGCCCATTCCCATCGGCCAGATCGGCCATCCTTCCTGAAAATTTCACACTGAACGCCGTGCCATTGCTCTGGATGATATCCTCGGTCAGCTTCAGCGAAATCTCCTGCCCTTCGCCGGTGTGGACGGGCACGGTTGGCTCTGGACCTCCCTGGCCGGCTATTCCGTCACCATTGGGACCGGGCCCTTTGGGAATCGGCGTCGGCCCAGATGGATGGAAGAACGATCCCAATTGCTCCAACCGTGGCGCAGTGAAGTAGAGCATGATTCCGATGATCAGGCACGCCGCCGACATCGCCCCCGTCAGCGCCAGTTCCTGCCAGAATGCGCGTTCGGAGAGTACCTTCTCGGAACTGCGCGTCTCCGTCGATTCCGTGGTCGTGCGCCTTTGGAAACTCTCGCGCGCACGCCAGAGCGAATGGATGAACAGCGTCCAGGAAGTCACCGTGGTGAAGCAGATCAAGCGGCCCAGCAGCGTGATGCTCGGCTGCATGATTCCCGAGATCACCACCACCGCCAGCGTCGCGCCGCAGAACAAAAACAGCATCGGCCCGCGGAATGCCGTGAAGAACAGCAGCACCTCCAGCGCGCAGAGAAAATGCGCGAACGCTGCAGGAAAACGATCCCAGGCCGTGTCTTCCCGCAGCGGCAGCAGCGTGTAGATCAGCAGCGCCAGCGCCATCGCCGACGCGAATTCCACGCGCACCGGTTTCATCCGCCGGCTGTCGACGGTCAGGTAGGCCAGCCCGCCGAAAGCGAACACGCCGATCAGAAACGCGGGGCTGCCTTCGGCCACGCAAATCGCGAACGCTCCCGAGGCCACCAGGAGATAGATCGAAATTCGCAGTACGCGATACAGGTCCATCAGGCCGTCCCCAGACTGGCCAATTCTTCCTCGGCGCTCTCTTCGTCGCCCAGGCCCAGCAGGTCTTCGTCAGGAATGTCGTCGCGAGAACCGGACGTGCCGCGCCGGAAAATCTGGCGGAATTCATCGCCGCGCGCGTCGAACATTTTCACCGCGTTATCGTTGGCATTCAGCCACGTGAAATTTGCCTTGGCGCGCAGCGAACCCAGGCCCAGCACCAGCACGTAAGCGTTGCGCAACTGCACCCGCGGCATGAATTCCTTCATGTCGGAAAGCGTCCGCGTGTCGTCCCGGCGCAAACCCGCGAGCATCTCCAGCAGCACGTCGAGGTTCCGCCGCTCGCGGCTGACCAGCGTCCGCGCGATCTTGCCTTTTGGCTGCAACGCCGCGCACTGCACTTCGCACCCGCGACGCAGCAGCTCCCGCGCCACCGTTCCGGCAAACGAAAGCGCCAGCTCAAACGACGCGAAGCGCTGCGCGCCCAAGCGCTGCAAATTCGTATCGATCAGCATCACCACGCGCTTGGCCTGCGGCTCTTCGTATTCCTTGACCAGCATTTTCTGCATGCGCGCCGTGCTGCGCCAATGGATCCACTTGGGGTTGTCGCCTTCGCGGTATTCGCGCAGCGAACGGAAATCCTCCTCAGCCCGCGACGGACGTGCGCGCCGGATAAACTGCAGCGACTGCTCCAGCTCCTTGAAGAACGAGGTATCGACGTCGCCCAGCCGCGGGTAAACAATCACGCGCCCCGGGGAGCGCCGCACCAGCGCGGTGTGAAAAAATCCCAGAGGAAAAACCGTCTCCAGCGTGGTGTCGCTGAAGCGGTAAATCCCGCGCCGCCGGATCGAGACGGTGTAGCTGGCTCTCTGCTGCTCCTTGCCCGCGACCATCGTCACGAACGTCCCGGCGCGCGCGATGGCCAGCGGCTGCCGCGCATTCTGCCGCGGTGAGGTTCCGGCCGAGGGCGTTTCATCGTCTGGCGCAGGTTCCGGTTCGAGCTGCTCGGAGATCATCAGCCCCGCCGTCGGGAGCCGCGACGCGTTGGTCAGCAGCACCGTCACATGCAGCGGTTCGCTGGCGAAAATGCGTTCGGTGCAATGCCGGCGGAACTGGATGCGCTTGAGCGCCCGGGTGCCGTGCCACAGCGCCAGAAACCACAGCGACAGCAGCACCAGGCTGACCAGTAGCGGCACATTGGGCTTGTCGGTGGTCATCGAGGTCAGGCCGCAGATCACCGCCAGCGCCAGGAACCAACCGCCGGCCGGTGTCACGCGCGAAAGCGTCTGCACCGGCCAGAGCAGCGTGCGAATCAGTTGATTACCGGCCTGACGGAGTGCGCTGCGTTCGGCCATAAAGACTCGTTGATCGAGAGGCGAGCGACTTCGGTTTTGGTTTGGTGCTTACTTCTTTTTCGTGATGCGCACGTTGACGTTCAATGCCGCGAAGCGCTGGCGAATATCCGCCGCGTCGCCCGACGTCACTTCCTTCGCCAGTGCTACGATCGGCTTCTGGCAGTAGCGCGTTGCTTCCGCGACGGAGATGCCGTGCAGTTCCGCCACGAGCTGATGAACGCGCGCGTTGTTGGTCTTGCCCATGAAGACCGAGCAGATCGAACCGTCGTCGCCATTGCCGTTCTGGTCGTCGAAGACTTCCGCATCGGGACTGACCGCGCGCATGATCCCGCTGGCGCTGACCTTCGCTTCAAACGCGTCGAGATCCATCGGCGCGCTCATCGGATCGGATGGCATCGGCGCGACCATCGGCATGTTCGACGAACTCGGCGGCGCCGCCGGCGAATGGCCGTTGGGCCCATGGATCACCGGCACGTCTGGCAGCGGAATGATGCTGCTGGGCGGCGCTGGCGGACCGGCCTGAGCTGCCGTCGGAATCGGGCGCGGAGACGCCGGCGAGCGGCGCTGCGGCGGACGAGCAGGCGGCGCGGCCGGCACGTCCGGCAGCGGAATCAACTGCTCCATGTCTTCCATGACCGGATATCCGTCCTGCACCGACGGCGGCACAGGCGCGCGAGGCGCCGAAGGCGCGGGCTGCCGCATCGGCTGCATCGGTTGCTGAATGTGAGGCTGCTGCGGATGAGTCTGATGCGAATGGGGCTGCGGTTGCTGCATCGGGGGCGAATTGGGATGCGCCGGCGTGCGCACGGCCGGGTTCGAGAGCGGCGTGTTGATTCCACCGTAGGCCGCGGGAAGCACATTCGGCCGCGATGGCGGGCGCGACGGGTTGGGCTGCGGCACGTTGTACGCCGGAGCCGTCATCTGGACGCTCGGCGCGCCATGCTGCGTCGCCGACGCGCTGACATTCATCGACGTTCCGCCGCCTTCCGCGCGCGTGACGTGCAGCGTGATCGCCAGTTTCATCTTCTGACCGGTGTACGGACAGGGCACCACCAGGTTGACCGTCGTGCCCTGCGTCTGCACTGGATTGGGCACGGCGGTGGGCTGCATAATCTGAGCGCCCGGACCGTTGACATTCTGGCCTGCCTGCATCGGCTGCGCGAAAGGAATGGGCGAGGTCGTGAATTCCGCGATCAACTTCCCGCGGATCCGCGGCGGCGCGGGCCAGCCGAGTTTCGGCAGACCTTCGTCCACGCCGGGCTGAATTTCCAGCTGGCAGCCGGCCATTTCTGCTTCGCCCATCGCCGCGAGAATCGCTTCCGATTGCTCAGGCAGCAGGTTGTGCATCAGCACAATCGGTGAGGCGCCGACGACCTGCAAACCCCACGCGTCGTCGCGCCCAAACAGACGCGCCAGCGATTGCGCCACCGCGCGGTCTTTGCCCGCGTAGCGTCCCAGCAAAACAATCGAGTACGTATTTGGTGCTGCCACGCTGTAAATCCCTTTACCAGCCCCCACCAGAAGCTGTTGAGCTTCAATGCATGATCGCTCGTTACATCTTCCTTAAGAAGTCATTATACGTCGCGTACAGCAGAAGTGAACCGACAATAACAATTCCTATAACCTGTGATATCTCAAGGATTTTCGGGGCCACAGGGCTGCCTTTTAGTTTTTCCACCGCCACCATGAGCAGATGCCAGCCATCCAATAACGGAATTGGGATGAACTGCATTACACCCAAGTTCAACGAAATGAAGCCCAGGAACCACAGAAATTTCACGAACGCCGAGCTGCTCGCCACGTGATACATAGCCTTGGCGATGCCGCCCGGTCCGGAGATTGCGCCGGGTCCGACGTCGCCGGTGAACATCCCGCGCACCACCGTGAAAACGCTGCTGCCAAAATGGTACGTGTCCGTCCACGCCACCGAAAGCGCGTCCCAGAATCCGCCTTCAGCTTTGTACGGGTAGAGCCGCGAACTTTCCTGCACGACAAACAGCCCCGAAGGTTCTGTCGATAGTCCGCTCAATTCGGCTTCCTGCCGGACTTCCTTGTCGTCGAAAATGTTGTGCTTCCAGACCAGCGTGCCCTTGGTGAAAACCTGACGCGTGCCCGCCGCGTTCCAATGCAAATCCGTCGGCTGAAAACCGATGAAGTAGTCGCCAACCTTCAGCCCCTTCTTGGCCGCCATGGACGTCTCGTCGACCTGCGTGACGCGAAAAATTTCACCCGACATTACGCCCACTTGATATGCGCCGGTCTTCTCGTTGACCGCCGGCGTGATTGAGACTGTCGTGCCTTCCTTGTTTCCGCTGTCGACTTCGAAATCCAGCTTGGCACCCTTGGAACCGCGGACGATGTTGATCAGTTCATCCTTCCGCGAAATCGCGACGCCATTGATGCGTTTGATGATGTCGTTGGTTTTCAGTCCCGCCTTCTGAGCCACGCTGTTATCAGCGAAACCCGCTGCGTAGACGTTTTCCTTGGCGGAAAAGCCGAGGTAGTAATTCTCACGCGCCGAATACGGTGTAAGCCCGATCCCCGTCGCGCCGAGCGTCTTGTCCTTCTTCGGCTTCACGTAAACCAGGTCCATCGGCGGCGCACGGTCGACGTGGAGAATGATGTAGTTGTCTTCCGATTTCCCCGAGACTTGCAGCATCGCTTCGAACTGGTTCTTCACCGGAATGCCGTTGACCGCGAGGATCTTCGTGCCTTCCGTCAACCCCGCCGGCTGATCGCCGTTGGGTGTCTTCACAATCGCATCGGCCAGCGCCGAATCCGGCGTGATGTTGCCGACCGACGCGACATCCATGTCCATGCCGACGAAGTAACAGACCGTGAAAATCGCGATGGTCAGGATGATGTTGAATCCCGCCCCCGCCGCGAGAATCGCCGCCTTCTGCCCGGCGCGCTTGTTGCGGTAGTCGTGCGGATCAGGGGTGGCGCCGGCGGCTGGATTCAGGTCGTCCTGCCCCATTAACTTCACGTACCCGCCGATGGGAATCAGGGATAGCGCATAGACTGTGCCGTTATGGGTGAACGAAAAGAGATACGGCCCCATGCCCAGCGAAAACACATACACCCGCACGCCATTCCATTTCGCCAGCGTGAAATGGCCCAGCTCATGAATAAAGATCAGGCCGGAAAACCCCAGAATCAGCCCGGCCCATCCCGCTAAAAACTCAAACATGCAAAGCCTCTAACTCAAGTGCCCGTTCCCGCCCCACCTCTTCATACTGCAGTACGCCGTTGGCTATTCCCGAATTCCAATTTCAAAACTCAACGTTTCGACTTCCCCTGTGTTCCCGTCAGCGTGCCGCGCTGTTCACAAACTCCCGCGCCCAGCGGTCCGCTTCCAGTACCGTTTCCAGGTTTTCGACCGGCTGAACCGTATGAGCGGCGAGTGCCGCGCCGACCAAGTCGAAGATACCACAGAAGCGTGTTTTTCCCTCTAGAAATAACGCCACCGCCGCCTCGTTGGCCGCGTTGAGCACCGCCGGCGCCGTGCCGCCGCGTTTGCCCGCGTCGTAGGCATAGCCCAAGGTCGGAAAGCGCGTGTGATCGGGCGCTTCGAAGGTCAGCGACGCCATCTTCTCCAACGGCAGTTCCGGCAGCGCGCCATCCAGCCGTTCCGGGTAGGTCAACGCGTACTGGATCGGCAACCGCATGTCGGGAAGGCCCAGCTGAGCGATCATGGAACGGTCGGTGAACTCCACCAGGGCGTGAACGATCGACTGCGGATGCACCCAGACCTCGATGCCACTATAAGGGACGTTGAAAAGGAAGTGCGCCTCAATAATTTCCAGCGCTTTATTCATTAGCGTAGCCGAATCGATGGTGATTTTTGCCCCCATCGCCCACGTCGGGTGCTTCAATGCCTGTTCCCGCGTCGCGTTCTTCATCGTCTCCAGAGAAGACGTCCGGAACGGCCCGCCGGACGCTGTCAGGATCACGCGGCGGATCTCTTTCTTGGTGCCGGCGTGAGCCGACTGGAAGACCGCGCAGTGTTCACTGTCTATCGGCAGTATGGTGGCCTTGGAATCCAAAGCCGCTTTCAGCATCAGCGGTCCAGCCATCACCAACGGTTCCTTGTTGGCGATGCCGACCTGCTTGCCCTTCTTCAAGGCCGCCAGCGTCGGGAGCAATCCCGTCGCGCCGACGATGGCCGAGACGACGTAATCGCTCTCGCGTTCCGCCGCCAGTTCCGCCAGACCGTCGGGCCCGCCGACGACGTCGCCCTTCCAGCTGCCATTGAGCAGCGTTTTGAATTCTGGAATCAGCGCTTTGTTGGCGATGCCCACGCGCGCGGGCTTGAAAGTCTGAACCTGCTCGGCCAGCTGCTTGATGTTGCTTCCCGCCGTCAAACTCCGCACCCGGAACTTCTCCGGAAATTGAGCCACGACGCGCAAGGTGCTGACGCCGATGGACCCGGTACTACCCAGAATGCAGAGATTTTTCATGCGTCAGCAGCCGCTAAGCCGCGCTCCCGTGTCGCCCGATTCGCAGTTGAGTAATTGTCATGCCACGAATCCATCAGGCTAACGGCCTTCAAAAGAAGAATCAAGCCGCGTCCGCGATCCCACTCCCTTCTCCCTGGAGCGAGGCTGCCCGGAAAATCCCCACATTTCCCTCACAATCCCAAGTCAGAGTGCCACCCGGAGAACTCAACCTCACTCGCCGCTCTTTTCGTCCTTGCCCGAGACTCAAGATACATCTTGCATTTACTCCATATTATATTATTAATACTATATAGTATTTAAATTGGAGCATTGAACATGAAGATCCGCATTCCACCTGCCCTTCGCACCCTGGCCGCCGCGCCGCACCAGCCGGGAGCCCCCAAGTACGAACTGCTCTCCGCGGCGATGACCTCCGCCGTCGCCACCGGCGAGTGGGGACCCGGCGAACGGCTCCCGACCGAAGCCGCACTCGCCCAAGCCCTCCCTTTCAGCCTCGGCACCGTCCAGCGCGCCTTGCGCAAGCTCGTCGATGAAGGACTCGTCGTCCGCCGCCAGCGCAGCGGCACGTTTGTCGCGCCGCCGCGCCAGGCGCTCGAAGGTCCGTGGCATTGCCGCTTCCTCGGCGACGACGGAACGCAACTGCCCGTCTTCCCCAAAATCCTGCGGCGCGAACGCGTACGGGAATCCAAACCGTGGTCCAAACACCTCGGCCATCCGGACTCCGGCTACCTGCGCATCGACCGCAGCATCGAGATCAACGGAGAATTTTCCGTCTTCAGCAAGTTCTTCGCCGACGCGGGCCGCTTCGGAGCGCTGATGCTCCGCCCGCTCAAGCAACTCGAAAGCGCAAACTTCAAGCGGATCCTCGCGCGCGAATTCCGCATCCCCTCGCTGCGCTTTTCACAGTCCATGCAGGTCCTGCTTTTCCCGCGTGCCGTCAGTCTCGCACTGGAACTTCCGGCGCACACGACCGGAGCAATGCTATCGATCTCCGCGTCCGCGCCGGACGGCACGCCCGTTTATTTTCAGCAGCTCTACATTCCGCCCAACCCGCGCCAATGGGTCGTGGGCGACGACGGTGGCCGCGACACGGCCGCCCCTTTAAAGGTGAGGACCTCCAAATGAAACCCGCCAACCTGATCGTGATCATGGCCGACGAACACAACCCGCGCATCCTCGGCTGCAACGGCCACCCCATCGTCCAAACGCCCAACCTCGACGCACTGGCCGCGCGCGGCACGTCGTTCACCAGCGCCTACACCCCTTCCCCGGTCTGCGTGCCGGCTCGCGCGGCGTTCGCGACGGGCAAGTATCTCCACCAGATCGGCTACTGGGACAACGCCGATGCGTACGAAGGAGCCACGCCGAGCTGGCATCACCGCCTGCGCGGCGACGGCCACCGCGTCGTCTCGATCGGCAAGCTCCACTTCCGCGGCCGGCCGGGCGACGACCACGGCTTCAGCGAAGAAATCATTCCCATGCATATCGTCGAAGGTAAAGGCGACCTGATGGGCCTCGTTCGCGAAGAACTTCCCGAGCGCGGCATGGCGTGGAAGATCGCCAAGCTCGCCGGTCCGGGCGAATCGCCGTACACCGCCTACGATCGCGAAATCGCCGCGCGCGCCCAGATCTGGTTGCGCGAAGAAGCGCAGAAACACGCTGACAAGCCGTGGGTGCTGTTCGTCTCGTTCGTCTGTCCGCACTTCCCGCTGATCGCGCCGCCGGAATTCTACTACAAGTATCCCGTCGACCAGATGCCCATCCCGAAACTCTACGCGCCCGGCGAACGCCCCGACCACCCGTACCTGCGCGATTACGCCTCGAGTTTCTGCTACGACAAGTTCTTCGACCCGCAACGCCTGCGCCGGGCCATCGCGGCCTATTACGGACTGTGCTCGTTTGTCGACGACAACGTCGGCAAGGTGCTCCGCGCGCTCGACGCCTCCGGCTTAGCCGACTCAACACGCGTGATCTACACCAGCGACCACGGCGACAACCTCGGCACGCGCGGCCTATGGGGTAAATCGACGATGTACGAAGAAACCGCCGGAATTCCGTTGATCATGAGCGGCCCGGACGTGCCGAGCGGACGTCGCATCGCGACGCCGGCGAGTCTGCTCGACGTCTATCCTACAATCATGCAAGGAGTCGGCGCCGACCGCCCAGAGATGTACGACGGCCAGCCCGGCCATTCGCTCTTCGCGCTGGCCGATGGCGCGCAGCCCGAGCGCACGGTGCTCTCGGAATACCACGGCATGGGATCGACGACTGGCGCGTTCATGATCCGGCACGGGAAGTTCAAGTACATCCACTATGCCGCGTACCGCCCGCAACTGTTCGATCTCGAAGCCGATCCCGAAGAGCTTCGCGACCTCGCCGAGAAACCCGAGCACGCCCGCACGCTCAGCACCTGCCGTGAACGCTTGTACGCGCTGATCGATCCCGAAGAAGTCGATCGGAGAGCGAAATCACGACAGGCCAAGCTGCTGGCGCTCAACGGCGGACGCGAGGCCGTGATCAAGCGCGGTGATCTCGGATTCTCTCCCCCTCCGGGATATCCGGCGGTCTTCGCATAAGGAAAGGAATCACGATGAATTGGGAAGATTTGACAGCGCACGATTTCCCCGCGGAAGTGAAACGCAGCGATGGCGTCTGTGTGCTGCCGCTGGGCGTGATGGAAAAGCACGGCGATCATCTGCCGCTTGGCACCGATCTGTTCGTCGTCCGCGCCGTCTGCGAAAAAGCGGCGGAGCTGGAACCGGTGGTCGTGTTTCCACCGTACTACTTCACGCAGATCGCGGAAGCCAAGCACGCGCCCGGCACGGTCGCCGCGCCGCCGCGGCTGATCTGGGAGCTGCTCGATTTCACCTGCGATGAAATCCACCGCAACGGCTTCACCAAGATTCTGATCGTCAATGGCCACGGCGGCAACAACGCCTTCCTGCAGCATTTCGCCATCGCCTCGCTCGATCGTCAGCGCGACTACACTCTTTATTACGCGCCGTTCCTGAAGGACCGCGCGCAGCACATTCAGGACGTCTTCCACACGCCGCTCGACGGCCACGCCGGAAAGGCGGAGACCAGCGAAGTGCTCGCCGTGCAGCCTCACGCCGTGAAGCTTGAGAATTTCACGCTGCCGGCCACGAAGCTCGACCGCTTGAAGCATCTCGGCGCGATCCATACCGGCATGTTCTGGTACGCCGATTTCCCTGAGCACTTCGCTGGAAATCCCACCGGCGCCGACGCGAAACTCGGACGCACCCTGATCGACACATGCGCCCGAAGCCTCGCCGAACACATTCGCAGAGTGAAGACCGACACGATGGCGCCCAGCCTTCAGAAAGAATACCAGGACCGCATTCTGGTGGGTCCAGAGCGCTGAAATTTCATCAGTCGAAAATGAAACGGCACCAAACTATAGTGTGTCGCCTATGAATGAGAAAATGATCGGCGACAACATTCGCAACTGGCGCCTGAAGAAAGGCATGACGCTGGAGGACACGGCGCAGGCCGCCAACCTGACCAAGAGCACGCTCTCGAAAATCGAGACCGGCAAGATCTCGCCCCCGATCTCGACGGTTCTGCGCATCGGCCAGGCGCTGTCCGTCTCGCTGGCCGAATTTTTCTCCGAACCGAAGGCCGCGCCGAATTTCGTGCTGACGCGCAAAGGCAAGGGCGTGCCGATCGTCCGCGATGGTTCGCAGTTCGGCTACGCGTACGAAGCGCTGGCGCTCGACATGCCCGGTAAAAAGGCCGAGCCGTTCATGATGACCATCAAGCCGTCCGACAAGTCGGCAACCTTCAAGCATGGCGGCGATGAATTCATGTTCATCCTCTCCGGCAGCATGGAATTCACCGTCGGCGACGAAACCGTGGTTTTAAGCCCCGGCGATGCGCTCTATTTCAACCCGCAGTTCCCCCACAGCGCCCGCGCGCTGGGCAAAAAAGAAGTCCGCTACCTCGCCATCTTTATCGAAGAACCACCCGAGAAACAAAAGTAGTCGGAGTTTCTCCACAAGAAACTTTTTATGCGAAAGTCCCTATTGACTTTGTTTCTCTGAGCGATACTTTGTGTCGTATTGAGAAACTATCGTGTAAACAACCCATGAGGAACTAGACACCATGGCCGACCGAAAAGTCATCATCACCTGCGCAATCACCGGCTCGATCCACACGCCGACCATGTCGCCGTATCTCCCGGTCACGCCTGAACAGATCGCGCGCGAAGCGATCGCCGCCGCGGAAGCCGGCGCCGCAATCCTCCACCTTCACGCGCGCAATCCGGAGAACGGCCGGCCCTCGCCCGATCCGGAAGACTACCTGCGCTACCTTCCGGAAGTCGCCGCGAAGACCGACGCCGTCCTCAACCTGACCACCGGCGGCGCGCCGAACATGACCGTGCGCGACCGGCTGCGCGGGCCGCTCCAGCTTCAGCCGGAAATGTGCTCGCTCAACATGGGCTCGATGAACTTCGGCCTCTACCCGATGCTGCGCAAACATTCAGAATGGCAGCACCGCTGGGAACCGGAGTACCTCGAAGGCAGCCGCGACTTCATCTTTCGCAACACCTTCGCGGACATCGAATCGATCCTCAAAGAAATGGGCCCCGGCGAGGCTGGCGCCGGAGCGCGCTTCGAATTCGAATGCTACGACGTCGGCCACCTCTACACGCTCGCCCACTTTCTGGAACGCAAGCTGGTCAAGCCGCCGCTCTTCATCCAATTCGTGATGGGGATCCTCGGCGGCATCGGCGCGGAACCGGAAAACCTGGTCTTCCTCCACCAGACCGCGCGCCGGCTGCTGGGCAATACGTTCGAATTCTCCGTGCTCGGCGCCGGCCGCCACCAGATGAATCTCGCCACGCTCTCCGCGACGCTCGGCGGCCACGTCCGCGTGGGTCTGGAAGACAATCTCTACATCAAGAAAGGTCAGTTGGCCGTGTCCAACGCCGAACAAGTCCGCGCGATCCGCAACGTGCTGGAAGGTCTGTCGCTAAAGATCGCCACACCAACGGATGTTCGCGCCATGCTTCAACTCAAGGGAAAACAGGAGACTGTGCTCGCATGAAACGCAAACTTGAAACTGTAGCCATCGTCGGCACCGGCACGATCGGATCAAGTTGGGCCGTGCTGTTCGCCTCGCGAGGACTGAATGTCCGCATGTACGACGTGAACCCAGCGGCACTCGCTGCCGGACACGCCAACGCGCTCACCACGCTCGAGCGCCTGCTCGAATCCCGCGACGCCGGTGCCGATGAGCTCGCCACCGCGCGCGGCCGCATCCAGGCAATACTGAATCCGGCGGAGTGCCTTGCCGGGGTCGACTTCATTCAGGAATCGGTGTTGGAGCGCTATCCCATCAAGCGCACCGCACACGAGCTGATCGAATCGTTCGCACCATCAGACGCAATCATTGCGTCGAGCTCATCGGGGCTACTCGCCAATCAAATGCAGGCCGGTCTCAAACATCCCGAACGCTTCCTGATCGCGCATCCGTTCAACCCGCCACATCTCATTCCGCTGGTCGAACTCGTCCCCGGCTCGAAGACCGACGAGAACGTACTCCGCGCCACCGACGAATTCTACGTCGCGATGGGCAAGATCCCGATCGTCCTGCGCAAGGAGATCCCCGGCCACATCGCCAACCGGCTCGCCGTCGCTGTCTGGCGCGAAGCGATCGACATTGTCGCCAACGGCGCGGCCAGCATTGAAGACGTCGACAAGGCGCTCTACGCCGGCCCGGGTTTGCGCTGGTCGTCGATGGGGCAGCACATGATCTACCACCTCAACGGTGGCCCGCGCGGCTACGCCGGATTCTTCGAGCACTTCGGCCCGCAGATCGAAAACTGGCTCAAGGACATGGCGCAGTGGACGACGATCCCACCTGCCGCGCGCGACGAAGTCCTCCGCCAGATGAAGGAGAGCCTGAACGGCCGCACGCAGCAGGAGTTGGAAGTCGAGCGCGACGAGAAGTTGCAGCGGGTGCTGCACGCGCTCTACCCGCGACAGGAGGAAACTGTCGCGGCGGACTAAACGCTATTCAAGGTTGCGTCGCGTGCGCTTCTGGTTCAACTTTCTGAATCCAATGCTGCGCTTCAAGCCGCACGGCTTCCAGATCGTCGTGCTCCCCTTGCTGCTCGGGCAGCGGGTCGTCGCCGACGAGGACGTCCTCTTGCGACGTGACCGGGTGCGCCGCTCGCGGATCGCGCGTGTGTTCGGGTCTGATTTCGAACACACGTCCGAGAGCACGAACCGCGCAGCGGCGCGCGACGATGTCGCCATTCGACAGTAGACTCAGCAGGAACTTGATCCACGGCAAGACCGGTTGCGGCTTGGAAAGTTCGGCCGGATGCAACACATTCACGAGACTCACCCACGCCGTGCGCCGCACGCGAACATCCGGATGCTCGCTGAGCTGCTGCGCGAATGACAACCGCAATGCCGGGTCCGCGATGTGAACATAGCCGCGCGCGCAGCGCAACTTCTGCTCGGTGTCGCCGTTCAACAGCATGCGAAAGTGCTGGCCAGCCTCTTCCGTGTCGTAGACGCCGTACAGCGGAATCAGGATGTCGTTGCCGAGGTACGACGCCGTATGCGATAGCGTCTCGAGGTCCGGCAACAATTCATGCCGGTGCGCCGTGCCAATCGCGTGCAGCATATTCGTCAGGTACGCAAAGGTGAGACTCTTGGATTTCGCCAGCAGCACGCGGATCTCGTCGGCGGGACCGTGCTGGCCCATGTAATCGCCGGCCAGCGCATCGAGCTGCGGCCGGAAACGCACTGAGCCATCGCCGATCTGCTTCGCCACCGCGACAGCATGCTCCGGATAACTTTCGGTCAGCCAGCGCCACGCGAGGTTCGACACGTCCGTCCGGCCGGCCAGGGCCTTGAGCAACAGCGGCCCGGTCACGCGGTTGAGAATCAACTGGCGCGACTGCGCGGCTTCGTCGAGTTCCGCCTGAGTTGCCGGCACGGGATCGTTGGGCAAGGGAGTATGGCTGCGCGGAAACTTCTGCGTCACGCCCAGCACGAACAGCGCCAACCTTCGCGTCCCCACCTCTGTGCTGGAACTATCCGTGTAGAGCGAATAGAGCGGCGGCACGCGATCGGTGTCGTCCTTGGCGTCGAGCAAGTCTGCCCACGCCACAAAGCCACCGGAAACGAGATCGTAAGAATAGGGCAAATCGCCGTCGTGCTGAACGCGCCCCGCCAGAGCATCGATTACATCCCGGTCGAATCGCGAATGGTCGAACACCTCATTCTTAAGGAGAGCCACAGCCGACGACCGCGTCCCGATTGCAGCCAGGAAATACTGACGGAAGACGGGCGTGCAGCGTTCCAGTTCGCGGACTACGACGCGCAGTTCCGCGTCATTTCCCTCGAGTGCCAGGAATCTTCCCATCTCGGACGCAGGCGCATTGCTATCAAGCCGAACGACGCGCCCCAGCGCGAAATCAACGCAGAGCGACGCCGCATCGCGCGGCTCGTGACTCCGCAAATACCACCAAGCCTGCAGTGCCGGATAATAGAAGGGATCGGTGAGTATTACCTCTTCCAGCCGTTCCACCGGCAGCGCGCCGTTTGCGCACAGTTGCTCATGGCAGAAGTTCGAGGGCTGCGCGAACGCCGCAAACCGGTCGACCGACGTTTTGTAGCAATCGAACGTGTATTTAACGATCAATTCCTGCGGCAACGAGGTCGAATTGTCCCACGTCAAAACACTCAACAGGTACAGCAAGCACGGCAACACGAATCCGATCAGCGGCGCCAGCACCACCGCCGCCAGCAACTTGGGATGCCGCAAGCGCGCGCGGAATTTCAGCAGCAGTACAATGAGAATGCCAGCCAGCGTAAACACGGGCGCCCATCCCGGCAGCCCGACGCCACAAATATTTTGAACCCACACGCCGAGCGCGAAGTTACGGGAATGCAGCAGCATGCTCCAGATCCACACCGCCGGAGCGTTCAATTCCAGCGCGACGAGAATCCAGATCACGATGGGATGCCGCCACGGCTGGGTCAGCGCGGCGGTGATCGAAAGTTTCAGCGACCAGAGGCACAGCACCATCGCTGCCGCCGCCGCAGGCGCTTGAAAGAAAAAGAGATCGCCCGCGCGGCTCGCGAGGTGATCGAGCACGAACGCAACCCCCAAAGCTGCCAGCGCGGCACCCTGGGCGATGTAAGCGTTCCTGATCGAAGCCGGACCGGACATGCAGACCTCGCGTCAGGGCTTGGTACGCTCAGAACTTTTTACGGCCTCGGCTTCCGCTTGATTGCAGACCGAAACGATCTCTTCGGATTCATCGAGCGTGACCGGCACGGGCTTGCCTTCTTTGGTCAGCGCATCGGCGAAGGGGACGTGGTGGAGTTCGAGGTTCAATACGTCTGCCAAAGCCGTGGCATAGAGCCGCCGGATTTGCGGCTTGGTTTCGGCGATGCAGCTTTTCGACATGGAGCCCAGGATTCTGCCACGCTGTTCACCGGGGTTGTTTTTCATGTAGGCCCAATCGCTGTAAATGGGAGCCACAATTTGCGAATTCAATCCCAGCGCGCTGAGATGATTTTGCGGCAAAGCATCGGCTACTACCGCGAGAAAATCGAATTCCGTGCACTGACGATGCACTGCTAGATATTCAAAGTCTTCAACATGAGGACGGTTCTTTATGTAGGCGATAAACGAGCCGCGGAGAGATTTCGGAGTATCCTTAAGTTGCAGGAACACGGCCTTGACCTGATCGTCAGATCCTTCCGTAGCAAGCAGTGCTCCCATGGAATCATAGATTAATTGTGCCCCGGGTGTTTTAGACTTTCCCGTCGCTATGTCCGTTGAAATTTGCAATGCCATTTCGAACCGGTACTGCTCCAGTCCGTCCCACGTCGCATTCGAGACTGAACCAATTTTGCCGAGATTTTCGATAGTTCGATCCAGTGAAAGCAGGCCCCGTTCGCAGAGGATAAGGTGAAACAAGTGAAGAACACCATGATTGCTTTTGGCCAGAAAACGGTCCACGCCGTCACGGAAGAAAACGGGAGTCGCGGCAACAATTCTATTCTCGTGTGATTTTTCATACGCCACCATATTTGTCCGGTCGACGGCCACCGCCGTCACATAGATCGCGGCCGGCGCAACCGTGAGAATCAGGGCTGTGTAGAGCAGTCCCGCGCTCACCGCGATCAGGCGCGGCCGCTTCCAACGACGTAGAGCCAGCACCACAGCCAGAACGAAACAAGCGGTGACCGCCAGGACCGGCAATCCGACGGCAATAAAAATCGAAAAGCCGAGAGCATTGCTGCGGGTGTTCGCCATATGCAGCCAATACACGTCAGCCGGAGCCAGCAACTCGATTTCAACGAGAGCCCAGACCACCGCGGTCCAGCCCCACGTTGCTCCCGCGCGAAAGGCGCGGATCGAGAATACGAAAGACCAGACGTTCAGCACGAGCGCCACCACGCTGCCGAGAGCGACAAATGTGAAAACGGTGAGGTTGCTTTCGCCGTGAAGCGCAAGTGCGATCGCGGCTGCGCCTGCAATGGCCAGCGCAATTCCTTGCGCGATGATGGCGTTTCGCAGATTGGGATTTCCACGCATGCAATAACACGGCCTCGCTATTTCTTCGCCAACCGCACGTGCCGATACCGTCTCGGACTATAACCCGTGTGCCGTTTGAAGCGGAGCGTAAAGTGACAGCAGGAGATGATCATGCGTCAGGGCTTGGTGCTCACGGAAATCTTCGCGGCTGCTGCTTCCGCCGCGTTGCAAACCGAAACGATCTCTTCGGATTCATCGAGCGAGACCGGCACGGGCTTGCCGTCTTTCGTACCCGCATCGGCGAAGGGGACGTGGTGGAGTTCGAGGTTCAAGATGTCGGCAAGCGCGGTGACCGCAACGCGGCGCACGACTGGATTTTGACTTTCACGGCACGTCTTGATGATTGCGTTGAAATGAACGTCCTTTTGAATCTCTTCCGGAGTCTTTGTTGCGGCCCAGTTCGATACAATTTCTGGTGCAAGAGAGGTCTCACCCACCCATTTCAATGTCCATAGCATGGTGCCATGAAAAGCGCGCAACATATCCGGAGTGGTGTAGATTCGATGCAAAACGATTTCATTCGCAAGCCTGTAATCAAAATAAAGACCCTGCACCATTGAAAGTCGCATGCCCGCCGGGACTGTTGGCAATTGTTTAAAGAGTTCGATTACTTCATCGCGGCGTCCACCACGAACAATGCTAGAGCCCATATGTCGATCGACCGCATTCATGAATTGCGTATGCGGAAGTTTCCCATGGGCCAGGTCCATCGCGATGGACCGACCCATCGCGGGTTCGTAGACCTCCAAACCAAGCCAGATGGAATCTGCGTCAGGGCTGTCCAGAATTTCCAAGGAGCGTGTTCGTGATAACAGTCCCTCTCTGCAAAGGAGCAAATGCAATTCAAACAACTTTCCCGATCCAGTTACGGCCAGCGCGCGATCGAGGTTGTCTCGAAAAACCAGCGGCGTGGCGTGGATCACTGCCTGTGCAGGACTCTCGCGCTGATAGAAATTTCTGCTCAGCGCGGCGATCATGAATACGGCCGCGGGAACAATGATCAGCACCACCGGCAGATAAAGGAGGAGTGTTATCAGCAGCGCAATTTTAACGCGTTTAAGTTTTCGAATCAGGATCGCACCCAGCCCCGCGTACATTCCGGTCACGAGCAGCCACGGCAGTGCGACGGCGAAGAGTATGGAAAGGTAGAACGATTCCCCTTCAATTCCTTCTGTCTTGTACCAGTAGTAAGCGGACGGAGAAACCAGCTCGATACCCACGAGTAGCCAGATGACCGCCGCCCAGCGCCAGCGCGCGCCGCTTCGGGCCGCGCGAATGGATACGATCAGCGACCAGAGGCACAGTACCAGCGCCGTGATGCCGCCGACTCCGACAAACGTGTACGCGGTGTCGTCGGACTTTCCCAGAAAGTAGTAGGTCACTCCTGCGCCAATGAGGAGCGCACAGGTCAGTCCCTGCATGATAAATGCGTTACGGAGTTGAGGCGTGCCGGCCATGAATAGAGACGTTTGCCTCGCTATTTCTTCGCCAACCGCACTTGCCGATACCGTCTCGGACTATAACCCGTGTGCCGTTTGAAGCGGAGCGTAAAGTAGAATGGGCTGTCGAAGCCCAGGTCGTAGGCGATCGCCTTGATCGAATGCTGCGTGAAGACCAGCAACTGCATCGCGCGGTCGAGGCGTTGCTGCTCCAGAAAGCGCTGCGGCGTCGCGCCAACTTGAGCGCGGAAGAGATGCGCCATCCGCGAGACGGACAGACCGCTGACCTCGGCGAGCTTTTCCAGCGGAAGCTTCGCCGAGAGGTTCTGACAGATGTAGTCGATCACCGCCTGCATGCGCGGGTCGAGACGTGAATGCTGGCTGAGCGGATTCTGCGTGTCGCACAACAGCAGCACTTCCTCCAGCGCGTTCATGGCAAAGTGGCCGCGTGCGCGGGAAGGCCCGGTGGCCAGACGGTTCATGTCCTTCAAACGGGTGGTGATCCGGCGGCGCACAGCAGGATCGTTAATCTTGATCTGCATCGCCCCGGGCGCGAATTCCGGCCAGTTGAGCCACGTGTGCCAGTGCGCGCGCGGCAGGAAGTGCGTCCACAGCAACTCCCAGCGCTGGAGTTCCGGCTCAACGCCATAGTCGTGAAAGGTGTTCGGGCGCAGAATCATCATGTCGCCGGGATACGCCAGTTGTTCTCCCGTCTTGTAACCAAAACGGCCGCGCCCACTGACAGTATAGATCAGCAGAAAGTCGTCGGTGCCATGATCTCGAACGGCGTTATAGCCGGTCCGCTCGTGAAAATGCCCTGTGACAATCTCCGCGTAGTCGAAGTGCGGGGTCTGTTCTCGCTGCGCCGGAGGCATTTGATCAGGCTTAGGCATAGCAGAATATTATAGGTTATTAGCAAGCGGCGCTATTCCTAATTTACCGCACCGAAGGTATGTTTAGGCGCGTTACAGGATTCCACTGACCACTTCTGGAGATCATGATGCTCGCCACGTCGACCCGCCTGCTGACCGAAGAACAGATCGACTTCTTCAACTTGAACGGTTACCTCGTCGTCAAAGGCCTGTTCACGCCGGAACAGATCGCCGAACTGCGCGACACGTTCCAGAAAGCCGGTGAGAAGGACGGCGAAGTCCCGGGCCTCTGGAGCCCCAACAAGCAGAGCGCCGATCCGCTCGACCATTTCCCCCGCATGATGCACCCGCACAAGCAGCCGACCATGGATATCGGCGCGCTCTCCCTGCGCTTCGGTCTTGAGCCGAAGGTTGGCGCGATGCTAAACGAACTGACCAACGAGGAGCAGGTGCTCGCGCAGACGATGTACTACTTCAAGCCGGCCGGTTCGCGCGGCCAGTCGCTTCACCAGGACAACTATTATCTGCGTGTCAATCCCGGCACGTGTTACGCCGCGTGGCTGGCTGTCGACCGCTGCGATGCAGAGAACGGCGCACTGGTCGTCGTCCCCGGCACGCACGATCATCCCATTGCCTGCCCGCAGAAGGCCGACCTGAAGATCTTCTGGTCGACCGATCACGTGCCGACTCCGGAAGGTAAGAAAGAAACGCTGGTCGAGATGGAACCCGGCGACATGCTCTTCTTCAATGGCAGCATCATTCACGGCTCCTACCCCAACACGAGCAAGAATCGCTTCCGCCGCTCGTTCATCTCCCATTACGTCCCGGCGACGAGCACCGAGGTGAGCGCGTGGTACCGCCCGCTCATTCGCTTCAAGACCAGCGAAGAGATCGCCATCGCCGAAGCCACCGGCGGCGGACCGTGCGGCGAGCAGGCCAAGGGACCGCATTAACGGATAGTTTTGAGTTTTGAATTTTTAGTTTTGAGTTCAGTCCCCCGCGCGTGCGGGGGATTTTTCTGTCTGGCGAACACAACTCAAAACTCCTAACTCAAAACTCAAAACTGTCGTTAAACGCTTCCCACCACTCCGAGATTGGTATTCCCTCCCCGCTCTGCTAAATTCCGTTCATGGGTTCTTCGCATCTCACTCCTTCGGAACGGTACCGCACCGGCAAAGACGGCGCGCCGTCGTGGTATCAGCCGCCGGGAATGAAGACGAAGTACGACTTTCCGCGCGCGAAAGAAGGCGAACGCGACCGGTTGGAATTCTCCGTCGGCGCGCGCCATCCGGGCAAGCCGCGACGGCTCGACAAGTATCTGCAGGAACGCTTCCCCGGGTATTCGCGCTCGTTTCTCCAGAAGATGATCAAGGACGAACGCGTGCTGCTGAACGGCAAACCGACGAAGTCGAGCTGGCATGTGACGGAAAGCGAAGTCATCACCATGTTGCTTTACCCCGGCGGCGCGAAAGTCGCGGAGGACATTCCGTTCGAGATCGTCTACCAGGACAAGGAGATCCTGGCGGTCGTCAAGCCGGCGGGCGTGCTTGTGCATCCGGCGCGCGGACACAAAACCGGGACGCTGTACAACGGGCTGCTCCACCATTTCCGCGAAGAACGCGCGATCGATCCGTCGTTTCACATCGGCACGATCCACCGGCTCGACGAACACACCAGCGGCATCATGATTTACGCGCTCTGCCCAAAGGCGCATGGCGAGCTCACGCGGCAATTCGAAAACCGGATCGTGCGCAAAACGTATCTGTGCGTTTCGCACGGCAACGCCTCGTTTTCTGAAACGGTCTTGAACCACGCGCTCGGCACGGATCCCAATGACCGCTATAAAGTCGCCCTCGATGGACTGGGCGCCAAGCCCGCCGAGACGCGATTCGTGAAACTGGCCACGTCGACGTGCGGCGAATTCACACTGCTCCGCGCTTTCCCGCACACCGGCCGCACGCACCAGATTCGAGTCCATGTTGCCGCACTGGGCTTGCCGATTGTGGGCGATGCGCTCTATGGCGGATTGAAAGAACACGCTGCGTACAACGGCCTGGTGATGCGTTGCTGCCTGCACGCAGAGTCGCTCGCGATTAACCATCCCGCGACGCAGGAACCGCTGGTCCTGCGCGCGCCGGTCGCCAGCGACATGGCGGAGCTGATGAAGGTGCTCGGCTTCGACCTCGACGAACTGAAAATCGCCATCGCATGCAGTGTGTAGGGTGTTTGCACTCGCTCCGATTCGCCATCACTCTTCATAAATGGTATACTATTGACCCGCGCACATCTAAAGAGACTACCTAAAGGAGCAGTGGAAGCTTGGTATGTTGGATGAAGGATCGCAAGAGCAGCGGCTGACGAGATAGAGTTCGAAATTCGTCGGCCAGTCTTTTTCGAAGCACAAGGGT
>JBBRPR010000046.1:0-72260 GCA_038227875.1 Planctomycetota bacterium | reverse complement strand
CTTCTTCGCGAAGGGAAAATACTTCGGGGTGCTCAAGGAGGATTTCACGGACAAGGCGTTCCACATGATGAACGCGGAAACCGGCGAGATGCTCTGGACGACCAATCCAAAGGATGGCAATGCGCCGTTGCCCACGTACTCAGTGGTGATGGATGGCAAGAATCTATACGGATTGGCCTTGCATCCGGGACAGGGTTTTCTGCTGGTCGGTTACGAATGCGCAACGGGGAAAAAGCTTTTCAATCCCGCCAAGGAAGAAGGTTTCCAGGCCAAGCCGAAAGTCTACCTGTACCCGCATGTGTTCGATAAGCACCTGGTCGCACAGATCGAAGACGGGCGCAATTTTGAAATGCGAGTCTACGAAGTAGCCACGGGAAAAATGGTGCACAAACTCGTGACCAAGGGCGACGGTCCACTCGGCATCCACGGCCGAGTCTCCGGAATTGTTCAAGACGGCAAACTCGGATTTCTAACGAAAGACGAATTCACGTTCTGTCTTCCTTAGCAGCCCGTTGAAACACTCAAGAAAGAGATTTGAGCGCGCTGCAATTGGCCGCCACCTTTTTTATGGCGTGTGCGTACTGCGCAATGATTTCAGCGTCGTCGTGTTTGAACCAGGGGACGTTGAAACAGCGGCGGGAGACAGCAGACGTCACGGGGAGATCGCCGAAGCGCGTGGGCGTCTGGTTTGTCGCGCGGCCGTCGTGGTAGATGTCGGCTTCGTGGAAGACCAGGTGCGCGTGCAGCGGCGCGTTGGCGCCGGGTTGCGCGGGCACGCCTTCGGCGCGGAGCGCGGCGCAGAAAGTTTCGACCGGCGTGTTGTTTAGTTCTTCCGGAACATAATGGGCGAGGGGATTATACCAGCCGCCCATGTGGCTGTCGGGCGTGTCGATGCGGTGCGGACGGATGCCGGGCGTGCCTTCCAGCAGCGACCAGAAACGGGTCATCGCGCTGCGGATTTCGGCGCTGCGCGCGGCGTAGTGCTTCAACTGCACGCGACCGAGCGCGGATGAGAGCTGATGCATGCGGTACTTGAATCCGCCCAACGGCACACCGGCATACTTCTGCAGATCGACGGAGTTCAGCGTGGAAGACTGCGCGGTGTAGCGGCTGGCTCCGCCGGTGCGTTCGTAATGGCCGAAGGCGACGGCGCGTTCGTAGAGGACCGGGTCGTCGGTCAGGAGCATGCCGCCTTCGCCGCACGCCAGTGACTTGCCGCTCATCAGGCTGATGCCGGCGACGTCACCGAGCGTGCCGGTAAGCCGGCCCTTGTAGCGCGCGCCTTGCGCGTGGCTGTTGTCTTCGACGACCTTGAGTCCGTGGCGGCGCGCGATGGCCATGATCGGGTCCATGTCGCAGGGGTGGCCGCAGTAGTGGACGGCGACGATCGCCTTGGTGCGAGGCGTGATGCGTTTTTCGATGTCATTCGGATCGAGCGTGAGGCTGCGCGGATCGATGTCGGCGAAGACGACGCTCGCGCCGAGATTGAGCGCTGGAAGGACGCTGGCCCAGTAGGTGAAGCTCGGCCCGATCACTTCGTCGCCGGCGCCGACGCCGCAGGCCCAGAGCGCGGCGTGCAAGCTGGCGGTGCCGTTGTTGTGCGCGAGGGCGAATTTGACGCCGTGCCACGCGGCGAATTCGGCTTCGTACTTCTTGGTGACTTCGACGCCCGACATCTTGCCGGCGCGAAGAACTTCCAGCACCGCCATCTCGTCCTCTTCGGTGATGATCGGCCAGCGGAACATGGCTTCGTGTGTTCCCGAGACGGCGGGCGTGCCGCCATGGAGGGCGAGGGTTGC
This sequence comes from Planctomycetota bacterium, assembly GCA_038227875.1. Lineage (GTDB taxonomy): Bacteria > Planctomycetota > SZUA-567 > H5-PLA8 > H5-PLA8 > JBBRPR01. The sequence goes on along the minus strand of JBBRPR010000046.1, from coordinate 70,461 downwards.
GTTTTCAACGGGCGCTGAAGTCGGCACGGTGGCATGGCTCCTTAGAATTTTCTAGCTGGTCAAAAGCCAACATGGGGAAAATTTTCCCCATCCAAAATTCGCTTAACGGGTGAAAGCGTGGACGACTTTGCGGACGCCCGCGAGCGTCTGCTGCAGATCGGCATCGGTGAAGAATTCATTGACGCTCAGGCGGACAACGTGGTCGACGATCTCTTCGGCGCGGGGGCAGAGGCCCGGCGTGTACTGGATCTCCGGCGCGAGCGAGAACGGAAAAGCGCTGCCGCCGAAGCCCTGCTTTTTCGTGAAGACATCGTAGAGGTACGTGGCGCGGTCGACGTAGCCGGCGCTGGCGTTGAGACCTTCGGCGTTCAGCGCGCTGACGAAGCGTTCGCGCGGACCGAGTACGGCCGGATCGATGCGGAACATGTAGAACCAGTAGCTGGGGCGCGCACCGTCGACGAAGCCTTGTGGAATCAGGCCGGGCAATCCAGCGAGGCCGGCGTGGAGCGCATCGCCGTAGTGGCGGCGGCGCGCGACGATGGAATCGAGTTTGGCCAGTTGCGCGAGACCGACGGCGGCCTGGAGTTCGTTCATGCGGTAGTTCGGAGCGACGAAGAACGGGTTGCGCGCGGCGCCGGGGGCGCGGTCGTAGCATTTGTCGGCGAAGAGTTCGGCCCGGTGCGCGAGCTCGTCGTCGTGGGTAAGCACCATGCCCGCGTCGCCGGCGGAGATGTGTTTGAAATCGTTGAGCGAGAAGCAGCCGATGTCGCCGAGCGTGCCGCAGAGCTGGCGCTTGTACTCGGTCAGGTAGCTCTGCGCGCAATCCTCGACCAGCCAGAGGTTGTGTTTGGTGGCGATGGCTTTCAGTGCGTCCATGTCGCAGGGCGCGCCGGTGAGATGAACGGCGACGATCGCGGCGGTTTTCGGGCCAATGCACTTTTCGACCGAGGCCGGATCGAGCGTGAAGTTGGTGGGATGGAGATCGGCGAAGACGGGGATCGCGCCGCACATCAGGATCGCCGAGCAGGTGCCCATGTCGGTGATTGAGGCGGTGATGACCTGATCGCCGGGCTGGATGCCGCACGCGGCCAGCGCAATATGGAGCGCGGCGGTGCCGCTGGTGCAGGTGACGCAGTGTTTGATGCCGTATCGCGCGGCGAAGCGCTCGCGGAATTCGCGGGTCTTCTTTCCCGAGGCGAAGAAGAGCGTTTGCTGGTCGAGCGCTTCGCTCAGCTGCTGCAGTTCTTCCTGCCCGAAGCGTTTTCCGGTGCCATACGGAGTGGACTTGGCTTTGGGACCGCCGTCGAGGGCAAGGGTTTGAGGTGCGACGTCGAGCGTTGGCATTTTTCGGCATCTCCGTGGGCGACGGGAGCTTTATAGGCAACGGATTGGCCAACGGACGAAAATTGTGTGCGTATCTTGCAAGGCATTTGGCTTGAAATGTTTATGGAATGGTCGAGGCGCCGGGACAGGGCTTTAAGTGTCAGAATAATGACAGTGGAGAGAAGCGGCTGTGCAGTGACTGTCAAAAATTTGACACTATTTCTTGCTCGATTTCCGTCGCGGTCGGGGCTTGGATGCCTTGCGGACGCGGCTGGTATTGTCGGCTAACTTCAGGCGCGTCAACTTTTGCAGCAGCGTCGTGCGTTTGATTTTCAGGAGCTTGGCGGCGTGGCTGCGGTTGCCTTTGGATTGGCGCAGCGCTTCCTTGATCAATGCCGTTTCGATGCCCTCGAGGCGTTCGTCGAGGCCCAGATTCCCGGAGGTGAGGAAATGAACGTCGCGGGCGGCGGTGCTTTCGCTGCGTTCGGCGGGGCGGTCGGTCGCCGGTCCCATTGGATCGAGTGGTGCGAGGCGGCGAACGGATTCGGGCAGATCGGATAGCGTGATCACCGGACCGCGGCTGAAGACGACGGCGCGCTCAACGAGATTGCGCAGTTCGCGGATGTTGCCGGGAAAATTGTAGGCGCTGAGCGCGGCGAGCGCTTGCGGCGAGAAGGCTTCGAACGGTTTCTTCGCGGCTTTGGCGAAACGCGCGGCGAAGTGGTAGCTGAGCAGCGGGATGTCGTCCTTGCGCGCGGCGAGGCTGGGGACATTCAGGCTGACGACGTTGAGCCGGTAGAAGAGGTCTTCGCGGAAGCGGCCGGACTTCACCAGCCCCTCGAGCGCTTCGTTGCCGGCGGCGACGACGCGGACGTCGACCTGGAATTCCCGCGTGGCGCCGACGCGGCGGATCACGCCGCCTTCCAGTACGCGCAGCAGTTTGCGCTGGCAGGCCGGCGAGAGCAGGCCGATTTCGTCGAGGAAGAGCGTGCCGCCGTGCGCGGCTTCAAACAGGCCCACGCGCGTGCTGTCGGCTCCGGTGAACGCGCCTTTTTCGTGTCCGAACAATTCGCTTTCCAGCAGCGTTTCGGACATCGCGCCGCAGTTGACGGAGATGAACGCCTGCGCGCGGCGCGAACTGGCGCCGTGGATGGCGCGGGCGACGAGTTCTTTTCCGGCGCCTGACGGGCCTTCGATCAAGATGGGGGAATCGGAGGGCGCGGCCTGGCGAATTAACTCACAGAGTTCCCGCAAGGGCGCGGAGCGGCCGACGAGTTCATCGAAAAATCGCGCGTCACTGCCGGCCAGCGTGTCGCGGATGCGGCGGCCTTCGCGGAGCGTCAGGCGGCGCAGCACGGCGCGGTCGATTACGCGCAGGACGTCGGGGAGGTCGGTGTAGGGTTCGATGATGTAGTCGAAGGCGCCGCGCTGCATGGCGTCGACGACGACCTGGGGGCTCTGTTCGGCGGTGGACATGATTACCGGAGCCGAGGGATCGGCCTTGACGATCGCGTCGAGGACGTCCAAGCCCCAGGCTCCGGCCATGCGCAGCGAGCAGACGACGACGCCGTACTCCCGTTGGGCGGCGCAGGCGAGAGCTTCCTTGCCGTCGAGGACTTCTTCCACAAGCAGATCGGTGCGCTGGAGTGCGGCGTAGAAGTCGGGCTGGAAGCCGCCAATCAGGAGCAGCCGTTCGCGGGGCTGACGAGCCGGGCGGTGCAAGGTGACGTAGGGCATGACATTTATGGTGGAGGAATAGAGCAAATCGGTCAAGATGTTTCAGTGTGGTCTTTTTGACACCGACGGGTGTACCACCTGTGGTACTTGCGATTGGTTTTTCGTGGGTTGGAGCTGACCTAAACCGCGTGGACGCTGCAATTTCCGTATTTTCGATAAAGATGTATTGGTTGTTTTACTTCGAATGGTGTAATCAGAAGCGAGTCCATGACAAACCGTTGATTTGCTTACGAAAAGATGGGAAAGGGTGACCATGCCGATCATCAAATGCGAAGAATGTGGCCGCAGCTTCAACTTACAGGAAGCCCAGTACGGCAAAGTGAAATGCAAATGCGGCGCGATCCTTCGCGGGCCGGGGAAGGGCGATGCTGCCCCTTCTAAGGCGAGCAGCGCGGCCGAAGACGCCGGATCGACGCATGAAGAGGCGCCGATGGGCGACATGGAAGCGGTCAAGGCGCTCAAGGACGCCTACGAAGCGCTGAAGAACGAAATTGCGCTGGTGATCGTCGGACAGGACAAGGTCGTCGAAGAAATTCTGATCGCGATCTTCGCCAAGGGCCACGTGCTGCTGGAAGGTGTTCCCGGACTGGCCAAAACGCTGTTGATCGCGTCGCTGGCCAAGTGTCTGGACCTGTCCTTCAAACGCGTGCAGTTCACGCCCGACTTGATGCCCAGCGACATCACCGGCACGGAAGTGATCCAGGATGACAAATCCACCGGCGAACGCGTCTTCCGCTTCATCAAGGGGCCGCTGTTCTGTAACATTTGTCTGGCCGACGAAATCAATCGAACTCCGCCCAAGACGCAGGCCGCGCTGCTGGAAGCGATGCAGGAAAAATCGGTGACCGTTGGCGGCAATCAGCACAAGCTGACCCCGCCGTTCTTCGTGCTCGCCACGCAGAATCCGCTGGAACAAGAAGGTACCTACCCGCTCCCCGAAGCGCAGTTGGACCGCTTTATCTTCAAGATCTTCGTCGACTATCCGACCGACGACGAAGAACTGGAGATCATGAAGCGCGTGACCACGCCGTCGAAGGTGCAGATCAAGCCGGTGATCACCGGCGAGCAGATCATGAAGCTGCAGGAGATCGTGCTGCGCTGCCCGGTGGCCGAACACGTCTACCAGTACGCGAAGAAGATCGTGCGCTCGACGCGCCCTAACGGCGGCGAAGCGCCGGACTTCATCAAGAACTGGATCAGCTGGGGCGCCGGTCCGCGCGCGAGCTTGAATTTGATTCTCGCCGGAAAGTCGCGCGCGATCCTCAACGGACAGTTCCATGTCTCGTGCGAAGACATCGCCGCGGTCGCGCCGTCGGTGATGCGTCACCGCATTGCCTGTAACTTCACGGCCCAGGCCGAAGGCATCACCACCGACAAGGTGATCGAGAAGCTGCTCCAGCACATCCCCAAGACCGAGAAGCTGTCGTCGTCAGCCGCCGCGAACTAGTTCGTGGTCCGGGCGTCCCGCCCGGTCAGCGACGGATTCGGCGAGCAGTTGCAAGAGACGTGTGGCGTGAAGTTCGCTCCTCCATTTCAAGAAGACCGGGCGGGACGCCCGGACCACGGTTGATCGGAACGCTCGATCCACGAGGTTTCCATGGCGTTGATGTCGGAAAAAAAATCGGCGGTGCTGTCCAAGTACATCGATCCAAAGGTCTTCAACCGGGTCGATAAACTGGAGCTGGCGGCGCAGCAGGTCGTCGAAGGCTACATGGCCGGTCAGCATCGCTCGCCCTACCACGGGTTTTCCGTCGAATTCGCGCAGCATCGCGAATACACGATCGGCGACGACCCGCGCCATCTCGACTGGAAGATCTACGCCAAGGCCGGGAAGTACTTCATCAAGCAGTACGAAGTTGAAACCAACTACGTTGCCCACATTCTTCACGACTCCAGCGAATCGATGCTTTACGGGTCGCCCAAGGCCGCGTGTCCGAAGCTGGAGTACGCCAATTACCTCACGGCGGCGCTTTCGTACCTCATTGTCTCCCAGACCGACAGCGTGGGCGTGGCGATGTTCAACGAAGGCCTGCAGACGTTCATCGAGCCCAAGCAGTCGCGCGCGCACATCAATCGCATCTGCCGCGAACTGGAAGCCGTCAAGCCGATGAAGAAAACCGATGTCGCCGACATCATGCATCAGTTTTCCGACCGCATTAAGCGGCGCGGCATCGTGGTGCTGGTCAGCGATCTGCTCGACACGCCCAAAAAGATTCTCGACGGCCTGAACCACCTCCGTTTCGCGCGCCACGAGATCATCGTCTTTCACATCATGGATCCGTACGAACTGGATTTCCCGTTCGACGGCCAGGTGAAATTCGAAGGACTGGAAGGCTACGACCCGATCCTCTGCCAGCCGCGCATGCTGCGCAAGGAGTACCTCGAAGCGCTGAACAAACACATTCTCGCGGTCAAGACGGCCTGCGAACGCAACAACGTCGACTACGCGCTGATCAACACGGCGCAACCCTTGGAGATCGCACTGCAAACCTTCCTGCACAGCCGCGCGCTGCGCAGGATCTCGCGTTAATTTATCTCTCGCAAAGACGCAAAGAACGGCACGAACGAAAAGTACGGATGGGAGTTGATCGATTGTGCATGAGGTGGGAGTGAGGCTCGGCATTTTTGTGAAGACTCAAAAAAGCTGTTCTTTGCGTCTTTGCGGCTTTGCGTGAGATTTAGAATCGGGTTCTAACGGACAGATTAGGGCAGGGACTGAAACGGACGCATGTTTTTAAATACTCTCCTTCTTTATGGCACTGCGCTGGGATCTGTGCCGATCCTGATCCATCTGCTGAACAAGCGGCGGTTCACGCCGATTCAGTGGGCGGCGATGGAATTCCTGCTCCAAGCGATCCAGAAAAACGCGCGCCGGCTACAGTTGCGCGACATCATCATGATGGTCATCCGCACGCTGGCGGTGGTCTTCCTGGCTCTGGCGCTGGCGCGGCCGGCGATCAGTGCGCGGGGCATCCCCGGTGGCGGCAGCCGGACGGCGGCCATCATCCTGCTCGATAATTCCATGTCGATGGCCTACACCAACGGCCAGGAAACACGCTTCGAACTGGGCAAGAAGCTTGCCCGCAACGTGCTGGCGCAATTGGATTCCGGAAGCTGGTGCGCGCTCTTTACGTTTAATGACGACGTGCGCGCGCCGCTGGGCGATCCGTCGAACAACATGGCGTATCTCGAACAGGAGATGCAGCAGTCGGTGCAGCTTTCCGACGGCGGCACAAACCTGGAAAAGGCGCTGCAGCGCGCGCAGAAGGTGTTCGACACGCATCCCGAATACGTCTCGTCGCGGCGCGAACTGTACATCATCACTGACATGCAGTCGCGCGCGTGGGATCCGAAGTTCGTCTCCACCGATTTCAAAGCGCAGCTCAAGCGGCTGAGCGACAATGCGGCCGTTTACCTGATCAACGCCGGCGACGGCGGCGGCGAGAACGCGGCGGTGATCGAACTGACGCCCGAAGACACGCTGGTGGCGACCGACATGCCCTCGCGCTTCGTGGCCAAGATCAAGAACTTCGGACAGACGGAACTCTCGGCGCTGCCGGTGGATTTTTACGTCGATCCGACGGGCAAAGACGACAAGCCTTTCGACCGCCAAACCGTGAACCTGCCGGCGGGCGAAGTCAGCAGCGTTCATTTCGAAACGAAATTCTCGACCGGCGGAGATCACAAGATCGAAGTGCGCCTGGCCGATGACCGCCTGATGGCCGACAACCGCCGCTTCTGTTCAATTGAAGTGGTGCAGGAAGCGCAGATTCTGCTCGTGGACGGCAAGGACCAGCGCGCGGAAGATCCGCTCTCCAACGAAACCGGCTACCTGAAGTATGTGCTCTCGCCGAAGGATCCGGAAAATCCGGACAAGCAGAACGTGATCACGACCGAATCGGTGCCGCACTACCGCCTCAACGAAAAGAATCTGCTCAACTACCAGGCGATGGTGCTTTCCAATGTGGCGCGGATTCCGAAGGCCGGCGTGCAGCGCATCGAAAAGCAGGTACGTGCGGGCATGGGCCTGATGATTTTCCTCGGCGATCAGATCGACGTTGAAGATTACAACACGAACTTCGGCGACGCGGGATTGAAACTGCTGCCGGCGACGATCAAGGCGACGTGGGGCGAAGCGCCGGCCGTGGGCGACGCGAAGTTGCCGCCGTCGGTGCCGTTCTCGACGGAAAAGCTGTCGCACCCGGTGATGACGGAATTCAACAACCCGGATTTCGGCGCGCAGTTCCTCAACGATATCAAGGTGTACAAGGGCTACGATCTGGAAGTTGCCAAGGACGATAGCGTTCGCGTCGTGGCCTCTCTGGCCAACGGCAAGCCGGCGATCATCGAGAAACGCATCGGCCAGGGCTTCGTCTTCCTCTTTGCGTTCCCGGCGACGACGGCGTGGACCAATCTGCCGACGCAGCCGGCGTTCGCGATCATCATGCTGCGCACGTCGAACATGCTGACGCTGGGCAACCGGCAGCCGAAGAATCTGCCCGTGACCGCGACGATTCACGGCACGCTGCCGATGGCCGACCAGACGGCGATCGTGCGCATCATTCCGCCGCCGCCTGGCCAGCGCCGTGAAACGCGCCCGGAAATGACACCCGACGGCCGCGCCGCGTTCGACTTCCACGAGACCGACAAGGCGGGCTTCTACGACGTGGTCCTCGACCGCGTACCCAAAGTCACGCTGACCTACGCCTTGAACGCCAACACGGAACAGGAATCGAATCTCTCGTTCGTGACGCAGGAGACGCTGCACACGGATTACCCGGACTTCGCGTTCACGTACATTCAGAAGGCCGAAGATTTTCAGAACAAGATGCAGAGCGAACGGCACGGCACAGAACTGTGGCCGTGGCTGATGTTCCTGGTTTTCGCGCTGCTGGCCGCAGAGTCGGTGCTGGCGCACCGGTGGTCGCCCAAGATGTAGGACTGAGGACTGAGTGTAGTACAGGGATGTAGAGAGTGGTTCGCTTGGATTAGTGGAAAAAGTAATGCTGAATTTGCTGCTTAGACTATTGGGAATGGGACCGACGCAGAACGCGGAGATTGGCAGTTTGCATATCCGTTTTGCGAACGCCAGCACGCCGTTTCAGAAGTTGCTGTTTGTGATGGCTGGCGGCGCGGCGGCGTATGGGATCTGGTGGTTCTACAAGCGCGAGCCGGAATACTGCACCAACCGCCGGCGCAAGATCATGGCCGGGCTGCGCTTGATGGGCGTGTGGATTCTGCTGTTCATCATTTCCAATCCCGTGCTCGACATCATGCTGCGCAGTTACGTCAAAGGCAAAGTGGTGATCCTGGTCGACAATTCGAAATCGATGTCGCGCACCGATACGTATTCACGCCCTGAAGACCGGCTCGTTCCCGCGCACGTGCTGGGCGAAGTGCCGATGAGCAGCAATGACGCCAAGTCGCTGAGCTCCGCGGCGGAAGCGGCGGTGGCGAAGTCGACGCGCTGGGACGTGACGACATCCTTGTTCAAGAGCAAGGACATCGCGCTGATCGACAAGCTGCAGAGCCAGTACGACGTGGAGATGTGGAACTTCGCGCGCGCGGACGAAATGGCGGCTGTGGGCTCCGAAGGCAAGAAGCTCGACGCCAATGCAATCGACTCCGTCAAGCCCGACGGCATGGTCACGGAAATCGGCGGCGCACTGCGCCGCACGATCGACCGTGTGAAGGGCCAGCCGCTTTCCGGCATCGTGCTGATCACCGACGGCGGCAACAACAAGGGCGAAGAGCCGACTGTCGTCGCGCAGGATTCGCCGGCGCGCATCTTCCCGATCGGCATCGGCGTGCCTGAATCGCAGGACGTGGCGCTGACGTACATGATGATGGAAAGCAAGATCTTCGTCGACGATCCGGTGCGCATCGAAGTCATCGTCCATCAGCACGGCTTCAACGGCGAGCAGGCCAACCTGATCGTCAGCAGCGACACCGAAGAGCTGGCGCGCCAGCCGGTGACGTTGCGCGAGAGTGGCGAACAGACCGAGATCGTGCGCGTGAAGGCCAAGAAGCCCGGCCGCTTCACCTATAAGGTGGAGATCAAGCTGGCCAACCCGGACCTTCACGACAGCGAACCGTCGAACAACAGCAAGTCGCGCGAAGTGGAAGTGATCGACCAGAAGTTCAACGTGCTGGTGATCGAATCCGAACCGCGCTGGGAATTCCGCTACCTCAAGAATTCGCTGCTGCGCGACAAGCGCGTAAACTGCAAGATTCTGCTGCGCGTGCCGGACATGGCCGAACTGGCCAAGCAGAGCCCCATCTTCCTCAAGGAATTCCCGACCCGCGAGGAGCTCTTCAAATTCCACGTGATCATTTTCGGCAACATGCCCAACGACGGATTCTTCACCGAGAAGGATCTGGAAAACGTCCGCAAGTTCGTGGTCGAAGAAGGCGGCGGCATCTGGTTCATCGCCGGCAAGAACAACTTCCCCGACCAGTACAAGGAATCGAAGCTGGAAGGCCTGCTGCCGGTCGAATTCGATCGCAATCCGGAAATCACGGTGGAAGACGAAGAGCGCGCGCCGCTGGTCGATTCCTTCCGCGCGATCCTGACGCCCGACGGCAAGACCAATCCGATTTTGCGTCTGGAAAGTGCGATGGCCGAAGGCACGGGCGCCAGCACCGAAGAACAGAGCCGCAATCTGTGGGAACTGATGCCGCCGATGTACTGGTGCCACAAGGCAACGCGCGCGAAATTGGGCGCCATTCCGCTGCTGACCTTTGCCGGCGAACATGCGCCGGTCGTGACCAAGCGCGGCGAAGAGACGCCGCTGATGGTGCTGGCCCGCAACGGACGCGGCAAGGTGCTCTACCAGGCGTTCGCGGACCTCTGGCGCATGCGCTATCCGATCGAACTGGGACCTGATGCGCTGGAACGCTTCCACGGCCACGTCGTTCAGTACCTGGGGCTGGATAAGTTGCTGGGCCGCACGGCGCGCATTGAAATCAGCACCGACAAGGAAGAATACGCGATCGGCGATTCGGTGAAGATCGACGCGCGCGTGTTGACGAAGAAGGATCTGAACGAAACGACGGCCGATCACGTTACAGCGCTGGTCACGGATTTGAACAACGAAAGCAATCAGTACAAAGTCGACCTGACGCCGGTGCCCGGACAGAAGGGCAATTTCCGCGCGCCGACGCCGCCATGCAAAGTCGACGGCAAGTTCCGCGTGACGCTGAAAGACGAAGACGACGATCAGCAGGCGCACGCGGACTTCGTGGTCACGATCCCGCAGGTCGAAATGGATTCGCCGGACATGAAGAAGGAAGTGCTGGACAACATCGCGCGATCCAGCGTGCGCGGTGACAGCACGTCCAAGGCGCACATGTACTTCGCCGACCAGACTGGCGATCTGCTCAAGGACATCCAGCAGTCGCAGCGGCCGCTGGAAGAACGGAAGGAAAAAACGCTCTGGGATTCCCCGTTGCTATTGATTCTGTTCACGCTGATGATGGGTGGGGAGTGGCTGTGCCGCAAACGGAGCGACCTGCTTTAAGAGCAGTTTTCAGTTTTGAGTTTTTAGTTGCGCAGGTGGAAGTGAAGTGAGTTTTGGGCGAATGAGTTAAAGTTTTTAGCAGTAACTAAAAACTGAGAACTCAAAACTCAAAACTGTCAGAAGGACAATGCCATGTCAACACTCTCAGATTTGACTTATCGCATCGACGCTGTGCGACGCAAAGAGAAGAGCGTCGTCGTTTTCGTGGGCGTTTGCCGCAGCGTGCTGGTGCTGATCGGTGCGCTGGTCGCGTACTTCCTGCTGGATTGGATCTGCGACCTGCCCTACGCGGCGCGGCTGGTCTTTGCGACGGCGGCAATTTCAGCAGTGGGATATTGCGTCAACCGGTTTCTGATCAAAGAAATGCGCAAGGAGATGGACGACGACACGGTCGCGCTGCGACTGGAGGCGCGCAATCCGGAACTGCGCGGCCGCCTGATTTCCACGCTGCAGCTGGCGCGCGCGGGCAAGCGCGGCGAGTACGTCGGATCGACGGAACTCATCCAGGCGCTCGAAACTGAAACCGGCGATATGTCGCGGCCGATGGACTTCTTCAAGATCATCAATAAGGACCTGATGGTCAAGATCGTCATCGCCGCCGTTGTGGTGGTGTTGATCAATGCCGCCCTTGCCTACAAGAATTCCGATTACGTTGCGGCGATGGGCAAGCGGCTGGTCAGTTCCGATGCGCACTTCCCGACGAGCACGCGCATCCGCGAGATCAAGACGCCGCCGTTCGTGGCACGCGGCGATGATTTCACCATCCAGGTCACGCTGGACGAAAACAGCGTAATCCCCAAGGACAGCGGCCATGTTCAGTTCACGCCGCCGGGAAAGAATTCGATCTCCGTCGACCTGAATCCCGCCGGCGGCGCCACCTACACCGCGACACTGTCGAAGGTGCTTGAAGATGTGGACGCGGTGGTTTTCCTCGGCGATGCCAAGGAAAACGCCAAGCGCGTGCGCGTCATCGCGCGGCCGGAAGTCGACGTCAATAAAAGCTCGATGCAGCATCATCTACCCGCGTACACCAAGCTGCCCGACCCGCCCGGCGACAAGTTCGGCTCGGTCACGGTGCTGACCGGTTCAACCACTGATGTGACGCTGACCAGCACCAAGGCGCTGCGCCAGGCGTCGTTGGACCGCTCCGATGGCAAGAGCGTCGCGCTGGAAAAGAAGGACGCCGAGGGCCTGGTCTGGACCTGCGCGAAGATGGCGATCGACAAAAGCTGCACGTTTCACATCAACCTGACCGACACGGACGGCTTGAAAAACAGCGATCCGGCGGTGGAGTACCCGATCGAAGCCAAGCCCGATTACCCGCCGTCGATCCATCTTGAAAAGCCGTCGAAGGACATGACGATCACAACCGCGAGCAAGCCGGTGCTGGTCTTCAGTGCGCGTGACGACTTCAACGTGCGCACGGTCTGGATCGCGTACCGCGTCATTTCGGCGGAAGATCAGAAGGACAGCAAGAAGGGCGGGGACGTCAAGCGCTATGAGATCCCCAATTTCCCGCAGGGGAAGAATATCGAACACGCCAAGTTCATCTGGGACAACCTCGGCTCGCTGTCGCTCAAGGTTGGCGACCAGCTGATCATCTGGCTCGAAGCCGACGACGATTGTGAAGCCAACGACTGGGTCAAGGATCGCCCCGCCGACGAAGGTGGCGAACCGCGCGAAAAGGCCGAAACCCGGGACGGCATGGTCAAGGCGTATCCGCGCACGCAGGACATCAAGCTCTCGGTGATTTCCAAGGAAGAAAAGGCACTCGAAATGCAGGCGAATATTGAAGCGATCTACAAGCAGATCGACGCGCAGAAAAATTCGCAGGATGAATTGAAGGCGAAGATGCGCGCGCTGCTGGATGGGATAAAGCAGGATATGAAGAAATAGCTGGTGGTGAACAACATTCAGGCCCCAGGGGACTCAGGCCACGTGGCCTGAGTCCTTTTTATTTCCTCATGCGGCTGATGGGACGAGCACGCTGTTCCAAGGGCGGGACATATGTTTGGCAGTCGGTGAGGTAACTTCCGGAAAATTTTCCGGAAGGTCAAGAATCAGCAGCGCTCTTCACCTTCGATTCGAAGTTTTCCGACGCTTTCCAGGCGAGTTGCACTGTTCCATCCTACGTTCCAAAGGGGGTGGAAGTTTTCCTCTCGGAAAACAATGCCAAATCGTTGACTCACTTTGTGCGGCGTCGTTAATTGAAAGGAGTGCAGTTACCTTAAAGGCCCTGGAGGACGCGGATGATGGAACTATCCGTCGCACAGAAGACTGAAATTTACGAACGGGGATTCGTCAAGATTCCCGGCGTCGTGCCCCGCATCATGGTCAACGACGCGCTGAAGGCCATGAACCATTCGATCGGCAACGGCATTCCGCTGGAAGACATTCACAAAGTCCGCTCTCAATCGTACTGCCCTGAAATTCAACGCCTGCCGGTGATCACCGATCTGCTCAACGCGACGCCCGCGTTTTCGCTGGCTGAATCGCTTCTCGGCGCAGGCAAGATCAACCGCTCCGGTGGCGCGCAAATCGCGCTGCGCTTTCCGTCGTATGCAAAGACTGCGCGCCCGAATCTCGCGCCGCACATCGACGGCACCTGGTCGGAACATAACGGCGTGCCGAAAGGCCGCGTCCTCAATTTCGCCATGATCGCCTGCGTGCTGCTCAGCGACGTGCCGGAACAGTACTGCGGCAATTTCACCGTCTGGCCGGGAACGCATCATGCGTTCGCGAAGTACCTCCGCGAACATGGTCCCGAAGCGCTGACCGACGGCGGTCTGCCGAAGATCGAGATGCCCGAAGCTCATCACGTGACGGGCCAGGCCGGCGACGTGGTCTTCGCGCACTACCTGTTGGCGCATACGGCCGCGGTCAATCTTTCGCCGCACGTCCGTTACGCGGTGTTCTTCCGCCTCACGCCCAACGACCGTCCGAAAGGACCTGAGACTGGCGCCGAACGCCGCGAAGCGATTCTCGATCCGTGGCTGGAATGGCCGGGTCTGGCGGAGATCGCGAAGAAGGACCGCCCCGCAGAAGTGGCGACGCGCTAAGGCGCCCGCACGGCGGCCAGACCCAACTTATTCAAAAAGCGGACGGCATCGTCGACAAGGTGACGGTGCTTCTCGTAGTTGACGATCGCGTCGCGCGCAATTTCCTCTTCCAACGATAGCTCTTCTTCCTGATGCGTTTCGTGTTTGACCAGGTACTGCGTCAGCTGCTGGCTCCACGACGCGGTATCCGTGGCGAAGCGCAGTCCGATGACCGCGGGCCACTCCGTTTCGGGGTCTTCCACGGTGACGCTCTCGTCGTGTTCGACGTACAAATGAACGAACAAAGGTGCGTCTTCGCGCTTGTGTTTATGACAGAAGCCAATGGTTTCTTCACTCAACTTTACATGGGGCATTTCCATTATAGACCCTCCCGAGGACTGCTCTAACCATAGAATACCCTTTGAACGCCCATAACGCAGGTATTTCGCCCCCATTATATTGACCCGTCAGGGCGGAAGGTATGGGAAATGAGCGGGTCAGTATGACTCGATCCGTAGCTGGGAAGGGCTGAGCTGGATCATCTAAGACTCTTCCATACAATGACTTAGTCTGAATCGACAGGGCTGGCCCATGGGTTGCTCTTTTCTGTGCGCTTCGTCAGGGGTCATTCACAGAACCACGTTCTTTAAGGAGAACTTTCGTTATGTCCACGAACGTCACACCGTTGGGCGACAAGATTCTGGTCCGGCGCCTTCAGGCCGAAGAAAAGACGGCTGGCGGCATCGTCCTGCCGGATACGGCCAAGGAAAAGCCCAAGGAAGGCAAGATCATTGCGCTGGGTTCCGGGAAGCTTTTGGAAGACGGCTCCCGCGGCGGTTTCCAGGTCAAGAAGGGCGACCGCGTCCTGTTTGCATCCTATGCCGGAACGGAAGTGAAAATCGACGGCGAAGAATTCCTGTTGATGCCCGAAGAAGACGTGCTGGCCGTGGTCAAGTCCTAAGCAGTGTCCTGCGACAAAGCGATTGAGTTAAAACTTTTGGGAGGTTTAAAGAACGATGGCTGCAAAGAAGATTGCGTTCGATCAGGAAGCGCGTGAAGCGCTGCGGCAGGGCGTGAAGAAACTCGCCCGCGCAGTCAAAGTCACGCTCGGACCGCGAGGCCGCTGCGTGATCCTGGAGAAGTCCTTCGGTTCCCCCACCGTCGCCAACGACGGCGTGACGGTGGCCAAGGAAATCGAGCTGGAAGACAAATACGAGAACATGGGCGCGCAGCTGGTGAAGGAAGTTGCCAGCAAGACCAACGACGTTGCCGGCGACGGCACCACCACCAGCGTCGTGCTGGCTGAAGCAATTTTCGATGAAGGCTTGAAGAACGTCACGGCCGGCGCCAGCGCCACCGCGATCAAGCGCGGCATCGACAAGGCCGTGGAATGCGTCGTCAACGCGCTGACCAAGGCGTCGACGCCGGTCACGGGCCGCAAGGAAATCGCCGCGGTGGCTTCGATTGCCGCCAACAACGATTCCGAAATCGGCGACATGATCGCGCAGGCGATGGACAAGGTCGGCAAGGACGGCTGCATCACGGTCGAAGAAGGCAAGTCGTTGAAGACGGAAGTCGCACTGGTGGAAGGCATGAGCTTCGACCGCGGCTACCTCTCGCCCCACTTCGTCACGAATGTCGGCGAAATGAAGACGGTGCTCGATAACGCCTTTGTCTTCATCTACGAAAAGAAGCTCTCCACGGTCAAGGACATCGTGCCGTTGCTGGAAAAGATCGCGCAGGCCGGCAAGCCGTTGCTGATCGTCGCCGAAGAAGTTGAAGGCGAAGCGCTGGCCACGTTGGTCGTCAACAAGCTCCGCGGCACGCTGCAGTGCGCGGCCGTCAAGGCCCCCGGTTATGGCGACCGCCGCAAGGCGATGTTGCAGGACATCGCGGTGCTGACCGGCGGCAAGGCGATCACCGAAGACCTGGGCATCGGTCTGGAATCGGTGACCATGGAAGACCTCGGCCGCGTGAAGAAAGTCGAGATCGACAAGGAAAACACGACCTTGATCGAAGGCGCGGGATCGTCGGGCGACATCCAGGCCCGCATCACGCAGATCAAGAACGAAATCAACGCGACCACCAGCGACTACGACAAGGAAAAGCTCCAGGAACGCCTGGCCAAGCTGGCTGGCGGAGTGGCGCAGATCCGCGTCGGTGCCGCGACGGAAACGGAAATGAAGGAACGGAAGATGCGCGTCGAAGACGCGTTGCACGCCGCTCGCGCGGCCGTCGAAGAGGGCATCCTCCCCGGCGGTGGTGTCGGCCTGCTGCGCGCCAGCGAATCGCTCAACAGCCTCAAGCTGAAGGGCGACGAACAGATCGGCGTGGAAATCATCCGCCGGGCGCTGGAAGCTCCCTGCCGGCAGATCGCTGAAAACGCCGGTCACGAAGGCGCGGTGGTGGTGGGCAAGGTGAAGGAAGCGAAGGACAAGAACTTCGGCTTCAACGCCCTGACCGAAACCTACGGCGACATGGTGAAAGACGGCGTCTTCGATCCGGCCAAGGTGGTCAAGTCCGCACTGCAGAACGCCGCAAGCGTCTCCGCGCTGCTGCTGACGACCGATGCCGCGATCTCCGAACTGAAGAAAGAAAAGGCTGCTGCGCCGGCTGGCGGCGGCGAAGAGTACTAAACTGCCGGGGCCGGGGGTCTGGAGTCGGGGACCGGGCACCGCAGGGAAGTCAAAGGGTATTGCAGAGCCGGGCATCTCTCTCAGAGAGATGCCCGGTTTTGTTTTCCTACTGAATCTTTTTCTTCCAAGCCGCAACGCCTTTCTGGATGCGTGCAACTCTATCGGACTCGCCGAAGAGATCGGGGAAACGCAGCACAAATTCCAAGAAGGCAAGGATGCACTTCATTTGGTCGACGGAATAACACGTCATTTTCCGCTCGCTCTTTCCAGCCAGCGTGTCAATCAAGTGAAGGTTAGGTGTGGCAAATCGAATTTCATTATTCTGAATGCGTTGCGAATCCAGCACGTAGCGAAAGTAGGCTTGGATGTAGTAGAGCTTTGCTTCAGGAGTCATATAGATAAGCGGCATTTCTTCATTATAGGTCTTAGAGTCGAGGTCGATCTCGTCGATCGACTTGTTTGAGAATTTCTTTTGAATGTCCGAGTCTTCTGGACACCCAGAATCAGCAACGCTTCCTGTGGGCATTGGGACGTTCCGCCATGCGTCGGATATCATTCGCTGTAATTCTGCTGCAATGGCGAGGTGCTGGTCCAATTTGAATATTCCTGAGAGCGAGTATTGCCACAACCCTTACAGGGTTGCCTACCTGGAGCGCGACTATACCCAGGGTAGCGCCTCCGGCGCAACTTTGGGCTTTGTAGCCGATGCCCCGTTGGGGCATATTTGTGAAAACCAGCGGGTTCGTGCGGGCGATCTCTCGTCCTTTAATTTCTCACCACTTTTCATGCTGCACCTGGCACCTCTGCTCCGTCGAATGGACGCGACGTACGACTCTTGCAGGACGTGCCAGGGAACCACCCGTGAATCTCCGACTTCGTATCGTGGCAGCGCTCCTCCTCGCTCTCGTCTCCGGCGGTTACGCGTTTGCGGAATCGGATGCGGAGGGCGATGCAACGATCGGGCCGCGACCCGATCCGGATTTGGAGAAGTCGCCATCGATGGATGGAGCCGTTGCTCCCAAGCCGGCGCGCTCGGGCGCCAAAGACGATGACGACGAGTCGATCGAGATCAAGCTGGTGGCGCCGCGGCTGCCGCCGAAGGATGCGAAGTCGCCGCTGAAGTCCATCGCCGATGTTGCCGCTGATGTCGATGGCGCAATCGAGCACAACCTCGATTTGCTGCATATCACTCCAGAGGAACTCTGCGACGACGCCACGTTCCTGCGCCGTGTTTCGATCGACCTGACCGGCCAACTGCCTTCGGTCCAGGAGATCAAGTATTTCATGAACTGTCCGCCGGAATTCCGGCGCAGCAGAAAAATTGACGATTTGGTCAAGTCGCCCGACTACGCCGAACGTTGGGCGTCGTTCTGGATGGCGACACTGCTGGGTGGCGAGCGCGAGTTTGTCTCGAACGACTCCTCCAGCCGTTTTCGCCAGTGGCTTCACGAACATATCAGGTACAACACGCCTTACGACGTCTGGGTTGAACAACTGCTCACGTCCTATGGCGAGCTCCCGTACTTTGGCAACGCGTACATGTCGCCGCAAGCGGCCCAGCTCCCGCACTCCCCGGCCATCGTGTATCTCGGCCGTCATCTGGAGACAAAAGGGCTGCCGGAAACTGTCGGCCATGTCACGCGCACCTTCCTGGGCATGCGCATGGGCTGCGCGCAGTGCCACGATCATCCGTTCGATAAGTGGACGCAGGAAGACTTCTGGAAAGTCGTGGCGTTCTTTTCGTATACCTCCGGCAGCGAAATCAGCCTGCTCGATAATGACAACCGCATCACGTCCGGGACGTTCGATCCGCCGGATTCGTCGCTGATTCTGGATCCTGCGCTGCCTGGCATGGCGCGCTCCGCCGTACCCGAAAAGAAGGACAAGCCACCTGCGCCGCAGCAAGGCCAGCGCAACTATTCCGGCTTTCCGTCATCGGTTCCGAAGTACAAGGTGGAGTCTCAAGGACAGAAGTACCGCAAGGAACTGGCGGAATGGATCACCGGCGAGCGCAACGAGAACTTTGACCGCGTCGCGGTCAATCGCATTTGGCAGGCGATGCTGGGGCACGGATTCGTCGAACCTGTCGACGACCTGCGTGAAAAAAATCCGCCGACCCATCCGGAGGCGTTGCAGATTCTAACGGAAGACTTCCGAAACTCCGGCCGCGATCTGCGCCGCTTGATCGCCATCGTCGCCAACACCCGTGCCTATCAGCGCAGCAGCTATGGTCCGACGGGTAGAGAACGCCTGACAGCGGTACGCTACGCCGCCCGCGCCGACGTGCGGCCGATGACGCCGGAGATGGTCTTCTGCGCGGTGCTGAAAGCGGCCAACGACGGGACGAAGGCCAAGACGTTTCTGGAAGGGCTGCGGCATTCCGAGGCGTACAATCTGCGCCGAGGGAATTCCGACGTCGCGGAATTCTACACGCTGCTGCAGCAATTTCATTCCGAAGGCGAAGGCCAGCCGGGTGTCGCGTCAGTGGAATTCCAGGGCACGGTGCGGCTGGCCCTGTTGATGATGCACGCGCCGGTGATCCAACGGATGTTGCGCGGCGGAGGTGGAGGCCGGCCGATTGAGACGCTTTTCGCCGCCACGCTCTGCCGCCCACCAACTCCGCGGGAGCGGGAGGACGTGGTGGAACTGAAGGGTAGTGCCGATGACTTACTCTGGGTGCTGGTGAACTGCGCGGAGTTTGTGACGATTCATTGATGGTGTGAAAAATCAGAGGTCATTACCGAACCGGGGAACTTCAAAAGAAGTTTCCCGGTTTTCTTTTCACGAATTTTTAAAAATCAGGTTGCCAGTTCCTGTCGGTGGAGGGAAGGAATTCGAGAGCGAAGAAATGGCTGCGTATCGGGCTGGGCGGGGCTTACAACGGGTGCTCTGGACACGAACCTGGCACAGGATCTCTCCAGCATGGAGGCGCGCGACGACCACGCGCTGCTGAACGCTGCGATCCTGCAGCGGGACCAGACCGCCTTCGCCGAAGTGTTCGAACGTTAAGACGGGACCGTTCTTCTGGACGTATAACCTCCGAAGTCAGTAGATGAGCGATCTCAATACAAATTTGTTTTGCACTTAACGAGTTCATAGGGCGTCCATTTCGCGTCGGTTGACCAATCTACGACTTGATATCGCGTAGAAAACCGCCTGTTAAGGTACCGGCGCCAACACAAAAAAACACCTTATTGCAACAGCATACCGAGTCCAAACGACGCCAGATTGGCCAGCGTCACCGTGATCATATCGCGCCAAAAGCCCGGCTGCGCTTCGGGATTGCTGCGGATGAACGCGGCCCAGAAGAGCGCGCATTCGGCGGCAGGAGCGAAGGTCTCGGCGACGATCAGGTACGCGACTCGGTGCGTCTCCATGGAGATTAAACATGGCAGCACCAGCACGACGATGGGATACGTACACGCGGTCAACCAGACACCAGCGATAAGCTTATGCTTCAGTGGGTGAATGCGCGAGAGGCCCAGCAGCAGCACGGGCGTCTCGATGGCGATCGATTGGAGATACCCGCGCGGCAGGAATTCCCAAAGCCAGGTCGTATCCGACAACTAAATTGTCCTCAGCAAGAAGGGTACTTCCGCCAGCACATGCAGCATCGCGACGGTGAAGTAAATGTCGCGTGTCATCGGGTAGTCGGCGAGGAACGCGCTCCACAATACGACGACCAACACTCCGCCGCAGAGCACGATTCCACATACGACCTTGCGCCAGAGCGGTGAACGCCGGTAGAGCGGCACGGAGTTCAACGACCATGGCGCAGCCTTCATCCCGACCAGCGGAATGGCGATAAGCCAGACGCTGTAGTGGAGCATTTCCAGAAACGTATGCGCGGCGACGAGAAAATGCGACGAGACGCCGGTCAAGATTCCAGCGCCCGCGTGCTGCGTAATGCGGACGCTCAGCGCATCATCGCCCGGCAGCGGCGCGGCGTTCTTCAAGTTCAACCAGAGCACCGTGAGCAGCAGCGGTACACTCAGCAACGCGAGGCGATAGGCGCTGCGCCACTGTGGACGATTCCGTCCCAACTCACGGTCGAGAAAAAACAGCGCCACCAGCGGGTGGAGGTAGACGAGTCCCAAGTCCCAGGCCTGCGGCATCAGCCACGCGACGCTGATGAACGCAAAACCGGCGGCGTACGACCAGGACCAATCGCGCCGCGGCGACTGGCGCCCACGCAGATCGATCAGCGTGGCGATCCAGAGCACCAGCGCCGTATTCCAAACAGAGATCGACGTCGACCACGCGCCGTCGCTCCAATTCAGCGAGCGGGCCAGCCACGGCAGCGCCGCGAAACTGGCCGTCAGCGTGATGGCTCCGCCGATGGCGAGCAGAAAAAAGGAACGCAGCGGCCCCCAATGCGCCGGCATGCGGGAGAGAAAGTAACGGGTCTCCAGCCAATTGTGCGGACCGGCGAAGAGGAAGACCGTGACGATCGAAAATCCGAGCGGCACGCAACCGGCCAGCGTCGCGGCCAGCAGCGCCAAAGCCAACGCAGCTCCGCCAAAATACCACGCGGAGGAAAGCGCACGCGGCTCAACGTTGCCGTTGAATGCGGGCACTCCTGAGGTCAGCGTCGAGGGCGCGGAGTTCATGACGGTTACTTATCTCGTTTCCGTTTCAATGAGCGGATCACTATGAATGCCGTCAGCGCCACAAAGAGAACTCCGACGACCGGAAGTGCGTAGTCGGAGGTCTTCATTGGAGTCAACTCGCGGCGCGGAGCAATGTCCGCCAGGAAGGCGTTTGCTGCTGTAAGTATTGAATGCATTACCTATCCCTTCGAATCAGTTGCCTTTGGGTGTCAGGCGCCGTTTCACCAGGCGCAGGATCATGGGGTTAATTGTGAATTCCGCCGCGTCGCGATCACTCACAACGATGGACGAATTTGCAGGATTGGCCACGGAGCGATCAGCGGGGACTGCCGGTGAAACCGGGGGGACGGTTGGTGCTTTATCGGCTAGCGCAACGGACCCGGCGCAGAGCACGCCGATGATCGCCAGCATCGCCATGGGACTTAAAACCGCGCGGCCTCCGCGCTTGCGTGCGAGGTAAAGGCCACCGAGGACCAGAGCCAACGACATTGCCAACCCCGCTCCGAGAGTGCGGTCCGGGCTGGAGATGAATCCGACACTGCCGTCGCCATGATTTTCCTTCAAATTCAGCAACTGTTTCAGAGCCTCACGGGAGATTTGGATGTGTGTTTCCGTCGCCTTCGCGTCAATTTTTACCGAGACGGGCGGCGGTTTAACAGCTCCGAGCGGCGCTGGCGCTTCATCGGCGCTCAAAGGAAGCGCCAATAGGACGAACGTCAACACCAGTAAGTACTTCAGGAATGCTGACTGTGGTTTCATTTGTCACCTTCCTTCTTGCCTTTGATCAGCAGGTCTGCATCGTCGCTCTTTAGGATCACGAGGGATTCCGCAGGGCCGTCCACCACTTCAATAGTTACCTTGCCCATCTTCATGTCCTGGAATTCTACGGGGGCTTCCTCGCGTTTCGGACGATCTCCGGGCGGGCTATCGGCCCACGAAGCGGAGCTGGCGCTGAGGCCGAGCATGGCGATGGCCGCAAGCATGAGCACATGCCGCGCGTGGCCGGGACGCCGGACCGAGAACCACAGTCCACCCAGCGCCAAGGCCAGAGTGAACGCCAGGCCTGTCGTGATCGCTTTACGCGGAGACAAGCTGGATCCCTTTTTGGCCGGAGTGCTCACCGGGGCGTTGAGCTGCTCCAAGACCTTGCGTGGAATTTCCAATTTGAGGGGAGCCGAGCCGAGATGCGCGACGAGATCGACTTTGACCTCCGCGGCATTTTGTGGCTTCTCGTTTTCCACCACGTCCACTTTGATCGGCGGCACGGGTTTCGGCGGCGTGGGTGGCTTTGGGGAAACGTCCGCTCGAGCGAGAGCGGTCATCACGATAAGTAACGTTAATGAGTAACGCATGGCTTCTCCTGTTCAGTGGTCGAATCAACACATGTAGGTTTAGAACGAGTGATCGGGAAGAAAGTTCCATAAAAAATGGCGAATCAGAGAGAAGGTTGCTTGCGTGAATTAAGGTAGAGGAGATTTTTCCGCAAAACTTGTTGTATCGGCACTTCCGGTCACTAAGCTTCAGGTGAACTTTGCACGTTGTGTTGTCGTCGGAAAACAATGACATAACTGCGCGCTGCGCATCATGTCGTGGACTCACACGGATCGGCGGGGACGCATGGCAGAAATTACCAGTCAGGACCTCACCCACGAAACTTTACTGCAGAGTGTCGGCCGCATGCAGGTCGGCGCGTTTCGACAGCCCGCGCTTGGCGGCATTCCGTTGCTCACCAAGATTGGACAAGGCGAAAGCGGCGCCTGCTATCGCGCCGTGCACCCGACGCTGGATCGCGAAGTCGCGGTCAAAATTATTCCGTATGCGAAGGATGAACGCACCGAACGCTTCGGCCTGTTCCTCGCCAATGCGCGCGCGGCGGAATCGGTGGAGTCACCGCGGCTGGTCAAGGTTTATGAAGTAGGCACGGAAGCGGACGTGTTCTTCCAGGTCATGGAGTACATCAACGGCCGTTCGGCTCAGCATCAGCTGACGATCCTGCGCGAACGCCTGAAGCCCGGCATGGACGAAGTCGCGGTGCTCGAACTGTGCATCGCCGCCTGCGAGGGTCTGGCCGCCGCACACGCCGCGGGGTTCATCCACCGCGATATCCGCCCGTCGAGCATCATCATCCCGAATGGTGAGAACAACGACACGCCGCTGTACGCGCAGGCCAAGCTCGCCGATCTCGGACTGGCGTACAACGACGCCACGGCCCGCATGCTCGAAGGTTCGCCGGCGGAAACCGGTACGCCCGGATTCATGTCGCCGGAAGAAGCGGTCGGCTCGAAGAACATTACGGCGGCATCGGATATCTTTTCGGTGGGTGCGACGATGTACGGCCTGCTGGTCGGCCAGCCGCCGTTTGGTGGGCCGAGCCTGAGCGTGGTGCTCTCGTCGACGGTGACACACGACAGCAACGACCTGCGGACGTGGCGGCCCGATGTTTCGCGCGCGACCAACCGCGTGGTTGAAGCGTGCCTAAAGAAGAACGCGTCGGCGCGATTCCAGAACGGGTCGATCCTGCTCAACGCTTTGAAGCTCGCCCGCAGCGCCTACAACGGCACGGTGGAAGCGCAGGCCGAAGCGTTGAAAGCCATCGATGCGCTGCTGCCGACGGTCGCGCATCTGGATCCGGCGATCAAGAATTTTCTCTCCAACGCTGAACCGATGGCGGCGGAGTCCACCGCATCGGCGGCCTCGGGCGGACCGGGCGACGATGTCACAGTCATTGGCGGCAAGCTGTCCTTCCCGGTGGCGGGGCCCGCATCGGGGCGTGGCGCGAGCGCTGAGACCGAAGCGCTGGCGCAGGATCTGGCGTCGACTCCGGCGGGAACCATCGAAGAAGTTCCGGACACGGCGGAGATCACGATTCCCGATCAGAGCATCGAGGAAGGCGCGGAGTTGGAGGAAGTCGGCGCCGCTCCCAAACGCAGCATGATGATGCCGCTGATGGCCGCCGCGCTGCTGCTGATCGCCGTCGCGGGTGGCGCGTGGCAGTTGGGATTCCTGGGCAAGAAGAAGCCGCCGGTCGTTGCAGTTGTGCCGGACAAGGTCCCCGATAAGGAACGAGCCGAGCGAGAGGCAAAAGAAAAAGCTGACGCCGAAGCCAAAGCCAAGGCCGACGCGGACAAGCTCGCCGCCGACAAGAAAGCCGAAGAGGACAAAGTCGCGGCCGCTGCTGTCGAAGCGAAGGCCAAGGAAGAGGAAGCAGCCAAGGCGAAGCTCGCGGCCGAAGCGAAAGCGAAGGAAGAGCAGGACGCGAAGCTGAAGGCTGAAGCGGAAGCCGCCGAAAAGGCGAAGAAAGACGACGCGGAAAAGCAGGCCGCGGAAGCCGCGAAACTGAAGGCTGAAGAAGACGCCAAAGTCGCCGCCGCGGAAAAGCTGAAGGCTGAGGAAATCGAAAAGAAGAAGATCGCCGAAGCTGAAGCGCGCGCCAAGGCCGAACAGGAAGCCGCCGCCAAGGCGAAAGCTGAAGCCGAAGCCGCCGAAGCGAAAAAGACTGAGCCGGAAAAACAGGCCGCGATTGCGGCCGCCGCTGCGAAGGCAAAAGCCGAGGAAGCCGCGAAGCTCGCCGAAGGCAAGGCGAAAGCCGATCAGGAAGCGGCCGAAGCCAAGAAGCTCGCCGAAGCAGCCAAGCCCGCGCCGGCGCCACTGGCGGTGAGCGCAGATCTGCCGAAGGAGGTCACGGCCGATCTGGGCAATGGCATCTCGATGGATTTTGTGCTCGTGCCGGCCGGCACGTACATGATGGGCACCGATCGCTCCGCACTGGCGGAGCTCTGCCGGAAAGCGCAGGCCGACGAAAAAGACTACGCCGACGAAGTTCCAGCTCACCGAGTGGACGTGGGCGCGTACTACATCGCCAAGACGCCGGTGACCGTCGCGCAGTTCCGTGCGTTTGTCTCTGCGACGCAGTACCGAACCGCCGCCGAACGCCGCGGCGAGGCGTACACGCTCGTCGATCACGCCTGGACGCTGACGCCGGGCGCGTCGTGGATGAAGCCGGGATTCCAGCAAGGCGAAGATCATCCCGTGGTCAATTTGAACTGGCGCGACTGCACTGCGTTTGCGGAATGGGCGTCGAAGCAGTGCGGCAAAACGCTGCGCCTGCCGACGGAAGCCGAATGGGAATACGCCGCGCGCGGTCCGAAGAATTTCAACTACCCGTGGGGCAATTCCTGGGACGGCCGCCGCGCCAACCACAGCGATCAGCGGCTCCATCCGCTGGGACCGCGGGGCTGGACGTATTCCGGAGCCGACGACGGCTTTGCGTTCACTGCGCCGGTGGGGGCGTTCGACAACCGCAGCTGGTGCGGCGCGATGGATATGTCGGGCAACGTCTTCCAGTGGTGCCAGGACGCATACTCCGAATACCCCCAGGCACAGTCGCCCAACGCGCCGGAGATCATTGCCGACGCGACAGACGTACCCAGCAACGCCAAGCGCGCGCTGCGCGGCGGCTCGTATCTGTTCCGCCCGATCGACTGCCGCTCCACGGCGCGCCGGAGCCTCTCGCCGAACGCGTGGAGCTACGAGCTGGGCATGCGGCTGGCGTTTACGCCCGCGAAGTGAGCATAAGGAAAATTTTCCTTATGCTCACACCAGTGACACAGACCCCGCGACCCAATTGGCTTACTGGTTAAAAGCCCACAGCAGGCCAATTGACCTGACGGTCCTCGCGAAGAAATTCACGCGGGGAAGGTGGCATTGTGCGCTGGTTGAGCCGCACTGATCGCGCGAGATTGGGGAACGGTTTCGCCCAGGATTTTCTGTGCGGCGCGGCGGGTTTTGAAATTCACCACGAAGCTCAGCAGGGCCCCGGCGATTCCCGCTATGAAGAGCGCGGTTCCCCATGTGGCCAAGCGCTGGCCGAGCATTTCTGCAAAGCTCCGCCGGTCAGCGAGACGAATCAGCGACAGCGACAAACCCAGCAGCAGCACACCGCGCGACCCGGACGTAATCCAACCCAGAAGAATATGACACGCCCGGGCGGCCGGCGATTCCACGCCCAGCAGTCGCGCTTGTGCCACTCCGAGCACCGCGCCGTGGAGCACCCAGCCCGCGCCAAAGAGTGTGAGAATCACGACCCAGTGCGTCCCCAGCGCGTAGAGCGCGGGACTGGCCAGCAGCATTCCCAGCCAACTGCCCAGTCCGGCGATCAGCACCAGGAATTCCAGCAGCGAACACTGCAGCCGCGCCAGAAGCAGATGCGCGTAGTAAGCGCAAATCAGTGCGCCGCACAGCGCCGTGGCCAGTAACAGCGCCGCCGAGACCGCGTTGGCGACTGGAAACCAGACGAACTGGGACGCGATAACCGGCAACAACAGCGCGCGGCCGACCCAGCGTGAATCGAAGTCGCGCGAAGCCTCTCGCCGCGCGCGACGCCGCTGCAACCACCGCGCCACAATTCCGCCCCGCGGAGCGATGGAGGCGGAGGGATTGGGAACGGGGGCGTCCATCAGAAGTCGGCTCCGGTGTTTGATCCCGCGGGAGCTTTCACGGGCGGAGCGGGCTTGAATCCCAGAGGCGGAAGGATGAAGGCCTGGTCATCGGGGTCCATGCCCTCATTGCCCAGGCCATTTTCGTCGATGCCATTCTTGCCGAAGCTGTAGATCCGGATGATATTCTGGTCGCCGAAGAATTCCTTCTGCCAGCCGTGTTGCGTTTCGGAAATGGGACTCGAAGCGAGCTTGAGCGGAAGATGATGGAAGAAGTCGGTGGGAACTTTTGGCAGAAATTCAGGGACGAGATCGTCAATCCGCGCCACGTCGCGACCGTATTTGGCCCGGTACAACAGGAACGCCAACGCCGTATCCGCCAGTTGGGCCGACTCGTCGTTGCGTTGAAAGCGGTAGACGATACGGCCCATCGCCGGCAACATCATGCGCGTCATTACCATCGGCCCTATCTGGCGGGCGGACAGAAAGTCATCCACTTCCGTGTCGTCCATCGTCTCGCCGCGAGCGGCCCGCGCCATGAATTCGTCCATGACTTCCTGGCAGCAGGCGCGATCAGAGGGGTATAAGAGCGCGGCATAAAAATCGTTATTGACCACGGCCGAACTTTTTCCCATGGGCATGGTCAAGCCGCTGGTGGCAAACGTGTCGATGCCCATGAGGCACATCTTCTTTTCAGTCTGGAGCGCCTCGATGCTGCGCTGGGTGCCTTCGCGGTTGGTGCGGAGCTGTTTGCGGTAGGCTTCCAGTTCCGCGGTTTTCGTGGGCGGATCGCAGCACACGATGTTTTCGAGAGTTGAGTCGGCTTGGGACTCGATCGCTATCTGCACCAGTTGCGAGATCAGAAAGCGATCGCTGCCGATGTGGCGCGCCAAGGCATACATCGCCGCCAGCGTAGAGGCGGCGCCGGCGTGATCTCCGGCATGGGCTTTCATGCGCGCATCCAGGGCGAGCAAGCGCCCGGCTTCGCGCAACTTTTTCAGCTGAGGCAGCGGCGCGGAATTTCCCAGCGGGTAGTTGACTCCAAAATTGCACTTCTCAGTTTGCGTAGCCAGTAGCAGCGCGTTTATGGCCGGCAAATTGGCGGAGTAATAGGCGCGTGCCTCCGAGTTTTCCAGCCACGCCGGCGATTGCATTTCTTCGGAACTTTGGTGGGCGGTAATTAAGAAACCCGAAACCGGACGGACCAGCAACGTGGCGGCGGCGTAAAGTTCAGCCGCGTTTTCAGACTTGGCGACAGGAGGCGGGGCCGCGGCGATAAAGGCCGCAGTGCTCTCCGCCAGATTGGCGCGCGGATCGCCGCCTGACTGTCGCAACAAGAGCAGCAGGACTGTCAGCGCCACCGCTTCCATCAACGGAATCATCATCATGCGTCGCAGGCCGGGCTGCAGATACCACGCGGCCAACGGGACACGCGGATCGGCGGGCGCACCACTTCCATCTTCCATTGCCATTTCCCAGCGCCCAGTTCCACCGTGCGGACGGTGAACAAACGGATGAGCTTACATTTACCTGATTGCGCCGCCCGGGTCACTGGATCACCTTGAAAAATCCCCATTTTGCAACTCGGCTGTTCAATCAAATTTACGCGGATATCATGTGGTCGAACTTTCCTGAACAGAAGGAGTGCACAATGGCTCTATCGATCTATCCGGTGATTCTGGCGGGTGGTGCATCGTCGCGGTTGTGGCCGGCGTCGGGGCGCGAGCGGCCCAAGTGGGATCTGCGGCTGTTCGGGAAAACAAATTCTTCCGGACCCAGCGCGGGGCAGCCACAGAGTCTGCTGGAAGGCGCGTGGGAACGCGCGCGCGGCGTGGCTTCGGCCAACGATTGCTTCGTCGTCGCCGGCAGTGCGCAGGCGGAGCTGATCCGTGCCTCGCTGCCGGAATTGCCAGCGAGCAATCTACTCATCGAGCCCGAACCCCGCGACACCGCTGGCGCGGTGGCGTACGCGGCGGCGGCGATTGCGCGCCGTCCGTCGGAGAGCAAGGGCGCCGATCAAGTCATGTTCGTGCTGCCCGGCGATCATGTGATTTCGCAGCTTGATCGTTTTCAGCAGAGCGCGCTGACCGGCGCCGCGGCCGCGTGTCAGTTGAACGCGATGATGACCTTCGGCATCGTGGCGCGGAATCCCGCGACCGCCTACGGCTACATTCAGCGCGGCGATAAAGTCACGGTGAAGACCGCCAAGCCGGACGCACCGGCCGTGTACAACGTCAAACAATTCCGCGAGAAGCCCGATCGCGCGACGGCGGAACAGTATGTCTCATCCAAGGAGTACTACTGGAACGGCGGTATCTTTCTCTGGCAGATGTCGACGCTGCTCGGTGAATTCAAAGCGCAACTTCCCGGACATGCGGCGATGATCGAAGCGCTTGCCGCACTGCCCGGCGGACCCGCCGCGACCGGCGGAGCGGAATGGCAGGCCGCCGCGAAAAAGCATTTTCCCGAGCTGAAGAAAACGTCGATCGACTTCGGCATCATGGAACACGCAAGGGTTGTCGCCACGGTTGTCGCGGAGTTCGATTGGGATGACATCGGTTCGTGGAGCGCCGTGGCGGGGCACGTGGATTCCAGCAGCGGAAACGCCATCGGGCCCGCGACGACCGTGCTGCCACTGGACGCGAAGGGCAATCTCGTTTTCGCGCCGGGAAAGCGTGTGGCGCTGATTGGCGTTGAGAACCTCGCTGTCGTGCAGAGCGGCGATGACATCCTGATCTGCCGCCTGGACCGCGACCAGGACGTGAAGAAAATCAGCGAGGCCGCCAACGCGAAACGCGTGTAGCGTTGAAATTTCTTTAAACTTGCAGGCAGCATTCCGCCGGATTGTGCGACAGAACTGCAGTCGTATTCACCGGTTCTCGCGGAGTGCATGATTATGAAATGGCTGATGGGCGCGGGGTTGCTGGCGTGCTGTGGTATCTTTTGGAACGCACGGGCGGCCGATGAGCTGGAGATGCTCAACGGTTCCAAAATGAACGGCAAGCTCGTCGCGGAAACGCCGGATGCCATCACGTTCAACAGTGGCGGCGCGGAATTAAAATTGGATGTCGCGCTGATTCGCGCGATCAGCGTCGATGGCGTGCGGCGGGAACTTCAAGCCAGCGCCGGAAAAAAGACGGACGCAAAACCCGCGGTCGCCGCAGCGAAGTCTGCTCCGGGCGAGGGCGCGGACCCGGCGCGTCCCAAGACCTTGCTGGACGCCACGCCCGAATTGCGCCGCAAACTGCTGACGGATTTAGACGACGCGAAGCGGGAAGCGCGCGAGAAAATCAAGGCCGGCACCGAGAAGGCGCTCGAGAAGTACCCCAAGATGTCGCCGGAGATGGCGCAGCTGATGCGCAGCCCGTCGACCCAAGCGACGTGGCTGAAGGTGATCGTCGACGGCGCGTTTAAATTCAATCAGGCTCATACCAGTAGCGTCGTCGACCTCTACGCGAGCTGCTGCGAGTCGATCCGCCACATGCGCGATCCGTATTCGGGGCTGGAAGGCGCTGCCTTCATTGACGACTACGTGGCCGAGGCGATCCGGACGTCCGTCGGCGTGCTGCCGCCCGACAAGCCGGCCGACGGCAAAGCGCCGCCCAAGCATCTGGTGCATCGGATTCAGGACAACAGCGGGATCAGCCAGCTCGGCGGCAACTAGCGGCGCAGCGCGCTGACGCGCGAGGGGTCAGGGGCCAAGGGTCAGAGGTGGGCGAACGTGTGTGGCGGAGTGCGCCCGAGTTTGCGATCGGCGCATTTGCTTATTTCTGTCGCAGTTGATCCTGTATTTTATAAATGGGAAGGAAGACGGATTGGGTGGAAAGCGGTCCCATCGCGAGTACTAAAATCATTACGGCGAACGCCCAGCGACGTGAGTGAGTTCTTCGGACGAACTCCAGCAAAAGAATGCCTGCACCCAGAAAGATGAACACGAGCGATGTGCTGTGCGATAGAAATAGAAAAAACCGTGTGAGCGGAGGAAGTTCCACGCGAAACGATTTAAAGACGTCAGTGAACTTTGGAATCACGAACCAGATGTCGTAAGCGTCGTTAAGCAACGCGCAGATCGAGACGACGGTGACGGTATCAACGATGCCGTCGCGATAGGTTTTCGAAGAAGGTTCAACCGGATTAGTTTCGACCGGGACTGCAGTTTCCATATTTTTTCCTGATGTAAGAAGCCCCATTCAATAGTTCGTACTCGTCACCTCACCAAGTCGCTTGTTTAAAGCGGCCGCACGATCTTCTGCGCATTCTGATGCGTGATCTTATCCCACGCCTCTTTGGGCAGGTCTTGCGTTTTTAGAAAATCCATCAGGCGGTTGTCGAAGCAGTCGCGGCCGAAGAGCAGCTTGTCCTGGAACTCCGTCAGGAATGTGCGGCCGTGGCCCTGCGGCGGGCGGCTGATGGCGGTGAGACCTGAGCCGGCGCTCAGGTCGGCGTAGAGATTCGGATACTTCACCAGCAACTGCTGCACGCGGCCGCCGGGCGTGACTTCGCTCTTCGGGTACGCGGATTCGGCGGTGTAGCCGTCGCCGGAAATGTGGCGCCAGAAGCCGGGTGCGTGGCCGATGAAAATGGTTTCGGGGCAGAGCTTCAGCACCGTTTCCAGACGGTCGATGTCGACGCAGTACCAGTAATCGCGGCTCGGCGGCTTCGGGCGCACTTTCAGCGGGATGTCGATATGGAAGACGATCGGCAGCTTGAATTCGCCGCACTTGCGGAACATGGCGATGCAATCGGGGTCGTCGAAGAGCACGCGTAATTTCAATTCGCCGTAGACGCGGACCTGATGCATCTTCACGGCCGCTTCGAGGCGTTCCAGCGCGTCGGGCCGGCGCGGGTCGGGTGCGTAACCGGCGATGAAGCGCGTCGGATGGCGTTCGCACGCATGAATGATGTCGGTGAACGGCATGCCGACATTGCGTGGATCGAAGACTTGCTGATACGACTGATCGTATTCGTTATCCGGAACTTCCCACGACAGCAGCCACGAGACGTCGATGCCCGCCTGGTCCATGTCGGCGACGACCGCGTCGCAGCCTTTACCGTGCCAGTTGGTGTGCTGGTGGGAGTCGATGAGCATTTCTGTTGCTCCTCTTAAGGAAAGGGGAGAGGAAAACTACACCTTCAACCACTGTGCGACGTCTTTGGCCCAGTAGGTGATGATCATGTCGGCTCCGGCGCGCTTGATCGAGGTCAGCATCTCCAGGACGATGCGCTTTTCGTCGATCCAGCCGGCTTGGGCGGCGGCTTTCACCATGCTGTATTCGCCGGAGACATTGTACGCGCAGAGCGGCAGGTCGCACTGATCGCGAACCTGGCGGATGACGTCGAGGTACGACAAGGCGGGCTTGACCATCAGGATGTCGGCGCCTTCGTCGCTGTCGTAGCGTGCTTCGCGCAGGCCTTCGCGGACGTTGTGGTAATCCATCTGGTACTGCCGACGGTCGCCGAAGGCCGGCGCCGAATCGGCGGCGTCCCGGAACGGGCCGTAGAACGCCGACGCGTACTTCACGCTGTAGGCGAGAATGGCAGTGTTGCCGAATCCGTTCGTGTCGAGTCCCTTGCGGATCGCGGTAACCATGCCGTCCATCATTGCAGAGGGCGCGATGATGTCCGCTCCGGCGCGCGCTTGCGAGACGGCCGTCAAGGCGAGGTGTTCGAGTGTCGGATCGTTTTCGACTTCGCGTTTTTCGTTGAGCACGCCGCAGTGGCCGTGGTCGGTGTATTCGCAGAAACAGGTATCGGCGACGAGGCACAATTCCGGCACGCGCTTTTTGATCGCCGCCAGTCCGCGCTGCACCAGGCCGGTCTCGGCCCATGCTTCGGAGCCGTGTGCGTCCTTGCGATTTTTCGGCGGCACGCCAAAGAGCAGCACCGCGGGGATGCCGAGCTCGCGAAGCTGCACGGCTTCCAGTACCGCTTCGTCGACGGAGAGATTAAAGACGCCGGGCATCGACGGGACTTCGCGCCGGACTTTTTCGCCGTCGCAGAGAAATATCGGGGAGATGAAATCGCCAGCCGACAACCGCGTCTCGCGCACGAGACGGCGGAGGGCTTCAGAAGTTCTCAGGCGGCGCGAGCGATGGAGCGGAAAGGCCATGGGCTGGGGGATTCAACGCGATCAGGTCGCGTTGGTGTCCGGGCCCGTCGAGCCATCTTCGCCCTGCTCGCCCTGTTCCTGTTCGCCATGTTCGAGGCGTTCGGGACGGGCGGCATTTTTCGGAGCGGGGCCGTTGTCTTCGCGGGCCATCACCAGCAGCACTTCCGCCTGCTTGTCGTCGGCGCGGAGTACGCACAGGTCGAGGAAATCGGAATCGCCATGCTCGGCCAGCGCGTCGGCGACTTTCTGCGGCAGCTCGTGGCGCTTGGCGATGATTTCGACGGCTTCGTAAGTGGTGGTGGTCATCTGCCCGTCGCGGTTTTCGCAGCGCGTCAGTTCGCCGACGGCGCGTTCGACCACGTTGAGCTTGTTAAGAAACTGTTCGTCGAGCTGCTGCAGCGTGAAGCTGTAGGTGTCTTCGCCGGAGACTTCGTCCATGAGCCGGTTTTCATTGGTGAGCACGTAGTCGACGAGGCGGCGGTAGAGGCTGTTGCGGATCTCGAGCATCGAGTTGTAGGCGCGTTTGGAACGCTGTTCCGGCGCGTTGGGATTGGGGGTGTTGGGCGTGCTGTTCGGGTTGGCGGCCACGGTATTCTCCGTCGCTGAAATTTATGCTGCTTCTATCCAAGTTTTTGTAGTGCGGCATGCCACCTTTGTCGAGCAAATTCGGGCCTCAATTGAAAACTCACGCGGAAGAATTTGCGCAGTGTGATTTCGTGGAAGTCCAAAACAAGCGAATGCTGCCACAATTCGACAGTTTAGGGCTTTATCGCGTCCGGTACTGCCCTATAAGAAATGTGTAGGTTATAGGACCTGTGCCATACTGGATGTGATCGTGTCGGTTTTGTTGCCGGCAATTTATAGAAGCGATGTACTGATGAATACCTCGACACCTCCACGCTGGCCCCAGCTCATTTCCAGAACTACTGGCGACATTGTTACGCTTGTGGGCCTCGCGGTGCTGTTGGGATGGTGCTTCGGAATTCAGTTTCTGAAATGCATCTTGCCCATCTGGTCGAATATGTCGCCGCTCGCAGCGGCGGGACACGTTCTGGCCGGAATATCATTGGCATGCCGGCAAGGGCCAACGATGGGAATGCGAAATTAGTTCGTGTTTCTCAAATTTGCGCAAGCTTGGTAATTCTGATTGGCGTGCTCAAGTGGATGGAACACCTGGGCGGATGGAAATTGGGTTTGGATCTGCTGGGCTTTTACGATGCTCGCGCTGTCGCGTCTCCAACACGACTGGGAATGGCTGGTGCGCTGAATCGGCTGCTGCTCGGCAGCGCCCTGCTGCTGGCGACAAGCCGGCGTTATTTCAGGACATTTCAATTTCTCACGTTGACGTCGCTGTTGATCGGCTGGCTGGGACTTTCACGCTATTTCTTCGGCTCGGCGACGCTCTCGGCCTTTGAATCCTTGACTGTTCACGGAGCGAGTTGCTTTGTGCTGCTGGGGGCGGGGTTGCTGTGTACGCGTACGGATGGCGGGTTGATGGCGTTGCTGGTGAGCAACAGTTCCGGAGGCTTGATTGCCCGGCGCTTGTTGCTGCCCATGTTGCTCGGCCCACTTCTGATGAACTGGGTGGAATCGCGTTTCACCGCCAGCGGCTGGGTGGACGCCGAGTCGGCGTCGTGGCTGTTCATTCTCTCAGATACCCTGATCTTTGGCGCGCTGGTCTGGTTTAACGCCGTGATCCTTCATCGTGTGGATGTCCGCCGGGAATTGGCGGAAACCGTGCGCAGGCAAATGGCCAGCATCGTCGAATCGTCCGAAGACGCCATTATCAGCAAAGACTTGAACGGCATTGTAACCAGTTGGAACAGGGGCGCTGAAAAGATATTTGGATATACGGCAAGCGAAATGGTCGGTTTTTCCATCATGCGTCTGATTCCTCCCGAGCGCGCAGACGAGGAGACGCATATTCTGGAGAAGATCAGGTCCGGTAAAAGCGTGGAACATTTCGAAACGGAGCGTCAGACCAAATCCGGTGCGCGGATTGACGTTTCCGTTACCGCCTCGCCGCTCAAAGACGCCGAAGGCAACGTGATTGGCGCATCGAAAGTGGCGCGCGACGTCACGGATCGCAAAAAAGGCGAGGCGGCGCTGCGCCTGTTCCGCACACTGGTCGACCAGTCCAACGACACGTTTGAAGTCATCGACGCGCAGACGGGACGGTTTCTGGATGTCAACGACAAGGGTTGCGTTGAACTGGGGTACACCCGTACTGAATTCCTGAGGCTGCGCTTGAGCGACGTCGATCCCTCTATCACCGCCGTGAACTGGCCGCAAAAGATCGACGCCTTGCGCGCGGCCGGATCCATCAGTGGCGAAGGACTCCATCGGCGTAAGGACGGTACGACGTTTCCAGTGGAATACAGCGCGAAGTGGGTACCGCTCGACCGCAACTATATCGTGATGGCGGTGCGCGACATCTCGATGCGCAAGCAGCACGAAGCGGAACTGCTTGACGCGCAAGTGCGGCTCTCGTCGGCACTCGCAGCGGGCGCGATTGGGACGTGGAGTTGGGATATCGTTCACGACAACCTGATCGCGGACAGCTTCACGGCGCGCATGTTTTCCCTCGATGCGAAAATGGCGGAGAAGGGATTGCCCGCCCAAGCCTACCTTCAAGCCATTCATGAGAACGACCAGCCCGGAGTTGGCGCGGCGTTGAAGCGTGCGATCGACACCTGCGGGACGTACGACATTGAGTACCGGGTCTGGCAGAAGGATGGAACGTTCCGTTGGTTGCAGGCACGCGGGAGAGTGGCGGGCAACGCGGCAGGGGAGGCCTTGAACTTTTACGGCGCGGTACAGGAAATCTCCGAACGCAAACTGGCGGAGTTTGCCATCTCGGAAAAGGAAGCACAGTTCCGCCGCCTTTTCGAAGCGGCGAAGGATGGCATCCTGATCCTCAACGCTTTCAGCGGCAAGATTACGGACTGCAATCCGTATCTGATGAATTTGCTGGGCTATACGCTGGACGAGGTGCTGGGGAAGGAGCTGTGGGAAATCGGGGTGTTTGAGAAGATCGTGGCCTCCAAGGCCGCGTTCATCGAACTTCAGATCAAGGAATACATCCGTTTTGAAAACATGCCGCTGAAGACCAAGGACGGGCGCCAGATCGCGGTGGAGTTCGTCAGCAACAGTTACGCAGTGGGCAACAAGAAGGTGATCCAATGCAACATTCGTGACATCTCCGAGCGCGTCAAGCTGGAGGCGCAACTACGCCAGGCTCAGAAGATGGAAGTTGTCGGGCAGCTGGCCGGCGGCGTGGCGCACGATTTCAACAACCTGCTCACGGTGATCAACGGTCGCAGTCAGATCGCCATGGATCGCTTCGAACCCGAAGACAAAACACGCCGTGACCTGGAGCTCATTTTCAAAACCGGCGAACGCGCCGCGGGACTGACCCGGCAGCTGCTGGCCTTCAGCCGCCAGCAGGTGCTGCAGCCGGTGGTGCTGGATCTCAATACCGTCGTGATGGATATGGACATGATGCTGCGGCGGATGGTCCGCGAAGATATCGACATTTCGACCAAACTCGATCCGAAGTTGATGCGCGTAAAGGTGGATCCCGGACAAATTGAACAGGTCATTGTGAACCTGATGGTTAACGCGCGCGATGCCATGCCCGACGGCGGGAAGGTCACGCTGGAAACCGCCAATGTGGAACTCAGTGAAGAATTCTGCGCGACCCGGCCGGAGCTGAAGCCCGGACCGCACGTGTTGCTGGCCGTCAGTGACACGGGTCATGGCATGGACTCGGTGGTCAAGACCCGGATCTTCGAACCGTTCTATACCACCAAGCCGCGGGGCCAGGGCACCGGCCTGGGTCTGGCGATGGTGTTCGGCGTGGTGAAACAGAGCAACGGACATATTCAGGTTTATAGCGAGGTCGGTAAAGGTACGACGTTCAAGATCTATCTTCCGCGAACCGAGGAAGAGCTGGCGCGGTCCTCAACCAGCGTGGATCCTCGCATAACCTTCGGACATGGTGTGATTCTGGTTGTGGAAGACGAAGAATATGTCCGGGACTTAATGCGAGACATTCTGAGCAACAGCGGATACACGGTCCTCGCCGCTGGGAACGGTGACGAGGCACTGAAGTTGTTCAGCGAAAACAAGGGCGTCGATCTGCTCTTAAGTGATGTGGTCATGCCGGGAATGAGTGGACCGGAACTGGCGGTGCGCATCAAGGCACAAGCCCCGGACATCAAGGTGCTCTTCGCGTCGGGATACACGGACCACGCCATTGTGCGCCATGGCACGCTGGATGCCGGTCTGGCGTTTATCCAGAAGCCCTTTACGTCGGCCAGCCTGACGCGCAAAATTCGCGAAGTCATGGAGCAGAAAAAGGAATAGCTGAAGTTGATCCGGTCGCGCGGGACACGCCTGCGGCAAAAAAATCGGGAGGGGCGATGATCGCCCCTCCCGTTTTACAGCTTCGGATTATTCAGCCGGACTATTTGCCTTTACCCATTCTGCCGGCTGTGCTGAAGTACGAGAAATTGTACGTGTCGCCGTAGATGGCATTGTTGAACGAGAATGAAATCGGAAGCTGCAGACTGGTGCTGACGGTGTCGTTGACAGCACCAAAGTTGCTCAGCATGAACTGCAGCGCCGCCTTCGTCGTCGTGTAGCGGATGGTTCCCGTGCGGACATTCACCGTGAACTTGCCGACGTCGCCAAAGGCCTTGTTGCGATCGAGCGTACCCTGATCGATCACGTTGTTGCCGATTATGAATTGAATGTCGGTGCCGTCGGCCGACGTGGTGAAGGCATCGTTTTGCAGGGTGATGTCGAATTTGTCCTTGCCGCTGGAGGCACCGCCGTCGTTGTTCGGAAACTTGAAGTTCAGCGTGAAGGACTGCTTCACACTGCCGGCCTTGATCATGGTCAGACTGACATCGACCAGAACGCTGCTGGTCGTGGAAAGTCCCAGACCGTCCATCACCGTCGCGGTGGCGGTGTACTTTCCACCCGTGGTGTAGGCATGGAACGTGGATGCGCCTGCGCCCTTCGAACCGTCGCCAAAATCCCATCCAACGGTGATGGGCGAGTTATTCGGATCGGTGGCGCTCACCGACAACGCGCACAGTCCGCCAATGTAGGCCGGATTCGGATTACAGGTTGCCGCGGATGCGATCACCGGGGCGGTCGGTGTCGGAGGCGTGACGCCACCGGTGGTGGGTGCAGAGCCATCGATGCGCTTGTAGCCGACCACATCCAGCGTGATCAGTTCCGCACCCAATGGCAGATTGGAGACACCTGGCGAACCAAACGCGTCCTGGATCTGGGGCTTTTGGTTGCCGTTGACGCTGAAGTAGTCGCCAAAGTCGCCGCTCTTATCCTGATTGTACTGCGCCAGCATGGTCGCGACATCGATGGAGAAAAAGGCCAGCGCGGTGGGCGACTGGGTGTAGCTGCGGTTGCCCTTGTCATCGTAGCGGAACAGGTCGATCGGACAGACCGGGCCGGTCGTTCCCGAATCCAGCGCCGACGACGAGCCGAGCACTTCGGTCAGTTCATGCAGCGCCGTCTCGCGGAGGGAATACTTCTGCGGATCGGAGTCGGACGCGGTGATGTTCATCAAGCTGATGTTCAATTCTACCGTGCTGTCCGCGGTGCCCGGATCCGCGGAGAAGCCCAGCGCGCTGGCGTTGGGGAGTGTCAGCGTGATATTCGGATCGTTGTTGACGGGATTGTTTGCCTGGGTGGGAACGTGGGACAAGGCAGTCGCATCGTTGGCGGTGCTGGCGTGGGCTTTCAGCGCCGTCAGGAAATCAGTGTAGCTGACCTGGGTGTACGACGTGGAACTTGCGCCCAACCCGGTTTTCACATTCTTAAACGTGACCAGCACGGTGACCGGATCGGAATAGTTGGCAGCCAGCTCCGTCAAGGCGGCATTGATCGTCGCCTGGATGGCAGTCGCATTCTTGTCGCCCGTGATCGACGAGTCGAATGTTGGAACAAAGGTCAGTCCGCCCGCGCGCGGCGCAACCGGGCCGCTCACGAGATGACTGGGTCCGACGTAGCGGGGTGTATGTTTGAACAGACGCGGTTTTGCGGCATCCTCAGCGTGCAGCGCCAGCTGCGTTCCGCCAATGACCATTAAGGTAGCCAAGGCCATGCGCGGAGAGAAATTTCTGTGATTACGAGGTTTTGACACAAGAACTCCTTTCTTGTTTCATCCAAGTTGTGATTGCCAGACAGTCCATTTGTTCGTGGTGCATTTTACGCATTGCACTTACCTGCACAATGTGATTTTGCTCTTTTTATATTCCTTCAGCGCGAAGATTTCTTTCATTAAATAAGTGACTGCCGTTCAGAATATTTCCGTAACACATTTTCAGGAATGAATTTAAGTGTCTTACTTGCACAGTTTAGCGACTTACTTGTGCAAGTGAGGCGACGGTCAACGTGATGCCGTCAACAACTCACCGGTGCTGTCGTTAATGCGTTGCCCATTAACGCTGAATACCACGCCGCCGTGCGTCTGCTCTGCGATGAGAAACGCCTTGGGTGCGCAAGCCAACCGATTGGCAAACGGGCAGGTCGGCGCGGCGTTGAGTGGCACGGCCATGGGATACACAAACCGCTCGTGCCCGCTGTGGCGGTCATAGCCGAACAAATCGCCGCGCGCGTTCACGGTCCAGACATGCTTGGCGACCGCCGGCGCGCAGACCGACCAGCCTCCGCCTGTACGGCAATCATGCCAGGAGAGGTCGGCCGTGGCGGGCGTCTCCACCTGACTGCGCCGGCGCCACAACTCCCTCCCTGTCGCAACGTCGACTGCGATGATCTCCCGCCACTGCCCGACGATGTACATCACACCGTCCACAACCGTGGGCGATTGAGACACGCCGATCACCGGCACGCGATAAAATTCGTCTCCCGTGAACGGATCGACCACGATCACCGACGCAAAAGTTCCAGACGGCGCCGGGACCCACGTTCCGCCGATGATCAGAAAGCTGCGCTCCCCGTGATGGACATGGACGGGCGGACACATGTCGCCGAAGCTGTGTCCGTCTCCCAGTGCAGCACGCCGGAACGATAACATTGCAGCCGCGCGGCGCCGCCGAACCAAAGGTACTCGTCCGAGCGACAGGGCTCCACGTCGCACCACTCCGCCAGTTCGGGAAAATTCGACTCCGACTTTGTGCGCCAGCGCGGTTGCCACGCATTCTCGACGACGCGCGAATTGCCCGGCATCGCAGGCAGCGTCTGCGTCACCCACTGGCAGGAATACCCATCGTCATCAAAATCGATGACGTTGAATCCCGCGGCGTCTCCCAGCCGGCCGCCGAACAGAAACGGCGGCTGCACGCGCTGCTCGCAAGAATCATCAGCGCTGCGGGAAATCTTAGAAGAATGTGCATCGCCGGCGAGAATCAGCCGCGCGCCCCGGCCAGCGCAACGTTCGATCGTGGCCGCGTCCAGCGGCCGGTGCGCCAGCACAACCGAGCCCGCGCGGG
Organism: Planctomycetota bacterium; assembly: GCA_038227875.1. Taxonomy (GTDB): domain Bacteria; phylum Planctomycetota; class SZUA-567; order H5-PLA8; family H5-PLA8; genus JBBRPR01. The sequence continues at coordinate 30,569 of JBBRPR010000046.1, read as the reverse complement.
TTTCCGCATCAGCAAACTCCTGCCAACCGGAATCCGACTGTACATTCGCCAGCACGACAAAATGGTGGCCGCCGATTTCGCGAGTGTATTGAGCCGGACCGAAGAGGTCGCAAAACGTCCGCCAGCCATCGTCGTTCTGCCCTCGCGAATTTCCGGAGCCATCGTGATTGCCAAACACAAACAACCAATCCGGATGTAGTGCGCGCAATCGGCGGTGAAACTCAGGGCCGAACTGTTCCAGGAACGTGCGGTTATCGAAAAGATCGCCCAGACAGGCCACGACGTCGGGGCGGAATTGCCGCAGCGCGCACTCAAAGCACTCCAGCGCCACGCGGCACGACGCCGCATCGCTGATATGCATGTCCGCCGCAGAAAGCAGCCGCATCCCCGTCGCCTCCGATCACTGTCGCGTTTTCAAATTTCAAAAACAATCTACACCGGATCCGGCCGCCGGCGCGGGTTGAATTCGGAGCCCGTTTGCAATGCGACGGAGTGCCGCGTAAGATGAGCGTCGAACAACATTGAAAATTTAAGCGCCCTTAGCTCAACTGGATAGAGTGCCTGGCTTCGAACCAGGAGGTTGGGGGTTCAAGTCCCTCAGGGCGTATTCTCTAAAGGCGTTACAAGAGCGGACGGGACCGCGTCAGTTTCGAGTCAATCCGCGCCGCAATTCGTCGAACAACAAAAGACACCCGACGTTGTACGAGCGACGCTCGACAATGAGCGGACGCAACCGCGACAGACAGACACCGCGTCCGGCCACGCGTTCAACCCAATGGCAACCCAACGGAATCCGCTGCCCGCCGATCTTGCCGCCGTCGTGGCCGCGTGGGATAAGCTGCCGGACGCGCTACGCGCTGGCATCGTCGCGATGGTCAAAGACATCGGGTTCGAAGTAGAGAGCTCGCCAGACGCGCCGCAAATGCAGGGAATGGGCCACGGTGAAGACGTGGCCTTTCTATTTCGCCCCGTGTGACCACCCCGACCACTGCTCCCGGCATTCGCGTGCATTGAAAAGCAAGCGTTGGCACCGATCGGATACGATTCGAGTTGCGTAGTCGCCTAATTTTCTAAGGTGCCCGGCACCCCCACTGGTTAGCCGATGACACCCCAAAGCGCGTGCCCGTCTTTAAATTCCACACAGCCCCCAAGGGAAATCCACCTATGAAAACGCCCCAGAATGCAGCAGCTGGCGGCGCTTTATTGCTGCGTTGCGGGGCATGCGCGATAGACTCCCAACCTGAATGTGACGATCGGTCCGAACCGGCGGATCACAGACGCAATGGATGAAAATAACCTTGGGCAAAAAGTGAAGTGAGGAGCCTATGGAACAATGCGAGAACTGCGGGCAGGCGGCCGAGTTGTTAACTTCGTCGTCGGGTAAGAGTGTCTGCGAGCATTGCAGCCCCGGAATATTCCGTACCCACAGAGAAGCGCAGAAAGCTGCTAACGCGGTTGGCGCTGGGGGGAACCAAGGGACCCGCAGCGAAACGCCATCCGCTCGCTCTGCATGGGACCAAAGTTCCGGCAGGACTGGCGCGAAGTTCGAGCGGGCCGTTGCGCCAGCCAGCAATGATCGCAGTACCGAAACCAACCTCGTTACGTTGGTGCTTGAGAGTAAACAGGCTGGCAATCGGTGGCTGGTGTGGAGCACGTGCGTTGCTGTCATCTTCGCAGTAATCTCGTTTGTTGATGTCGTATCGCTGTCAGGCGGAGGCATGTCGTCGGCGGGGATCTTCCACCTGTTCGTTACGTGCACCCTCTCCAATTTAGTCTTTTGGCCTACGCTGCTCGGCGTCTGGATTGTGATCTACCGCTCTCTGAATCGGCAGCATTGAGAGCACAGCTGGGGGCAGGGGTAGCTCCCCGTCCAGTCGCTCAACTGGACAGCCCCCGGCATAACCAAATGAGCAGCGCTGGAGCGGCGCCATGAATGCACCGAATTGGGATGCAGTACGCACCGAAGGCCAAAAGGCGATCGACACAGAGCGAGCGCGTTACGGTCAAGAACTGTCCGAACGACTCGACGGCGTAACAGGCAGCCTGAAAGTCAGAGGACATGGCGCCGTTGGTCCTTCGCAAATGTCCGTGTACTTGAGCGATCGCAACTGGAAAGAGACGCTTTTCGGCAATGTGTGCAAAGAAATTGCCGTCACTGAAAAATACCCCCTTCACGAACAAGAGCTCAATGTCCTTACGGATTTCATCGACAGACAGCGACAGTTAGAAAACGATTGGAAAGACGCTGTGGACCTGGCAGAGGCCGGACACTGGGAGCGAACGTTAGAGCGCGTACGGTCCTTCCCGACGCAACTTGCAAGAGACTTGGAGCGGGCATTGGTTCGAAATCGGCTATTCAGCGGCGAAGTGGCGAGTAAACAGCCGACCTGTCCCAGCGGAATTGGGGAGGCCGTGCATCAATACTTTTTAGAAGCTGTTGCTAAAACGACGGGCACATGGTTCAGGGCCGGAACGCTCGGAAACAAGTACGATCGCACAACTCGAACCGATTGGTTGAACGCGATGACCAAAGCCCACTTTTTAGAACACAACAACAGGTCTGGAAGTGCACGCGAATACCGAAAACTGTCGACTTCCCGCAACTCCCCGCAAAACTGACCGCCCACATCCCGCTATCGACAAGCGTTAATACTCTCGGAAAGTGAGGGTTTGCGCGTGTCTGAGTTTCTCACACCCACCGAAGTAGATGAATTGTTAAAGCTGCCAAACGGCAAAGCGGCAAGGCTTGCCCGCCGTGGCTTGCTTCCAGCAATCTTCTTGCCCGACAAGTCCATTCGATTCGATCGAGCACGGCTATTCGCCTTCCTGGAGTCCAAGAATCATTCGGACTGGAGCGGCAATGACAAGCGATGACTTGTTTTCTGCCGCTGGTGAGCCGCCAGTTTTGGATCCCGCGCCGGATTTCAGGCGCTGCTTTCTTACAGAATTGGGTACCGGACCGACCACGGCAAGCCGTACTCGCAAGAAGTACGGAATCCCCGGCACTCCCCGAATCGGCCACGTTGTGAACGCGCTGTTTTGTGCTGGCATCATTGAGTGCATCGGCTGCGCGCCGGCCGTGACGCCTGAGTCGCAACGCCACTTGGAGCGGGTTTGGCAATTGGTTGAACGCCCGAAAGGCACCCGCCAATGACATTGTTAGATAACGCCTGTGCCTACGCCCGCCGTGGCTGGTCTGTCATTCCGATCGGCAAGGACAAACGCGCCGCGCTGCAAAGCTGGAAGACGTTTCAGTCGCGACGGGCAACCGACGGGGAATTGTCCACATGGTTCAAACAGCCGAGCGTCACGGGTCTGGCAGTCGTGTTCGGACCGGTGTCTGGCGGGCTGTGCTGCCGTGACTTTGACACCCTGGAAACTTATGAATCGTGGGCGGCGGATTTTCCGGAACTCGCTCGCACGCTGCCGACCGTGGTGACCGCCCGTGGCCGACACGTCTACTTCACCAGCAAAACCACGATCCGAACGATCAAGGTCAAGGACGGTGAATTGCGCGGGAAAGGCGGGTACTGCTTGCTGCCGCCGTCACTGCATCCAAGTGGCTGCATCTACGAATGGCTGGTGCCGCTGCCGCCGGGGGCCGTGCGGGAAGTAGATCCGTTTGCGGCCGGACTGGGTCAAGAGTGCGAAACTTTAATAAACACTCTAACGACTACAGCTAACACAGAAGACACAGCACTCACAGCTAACACAGACGACACAGCAACCACTGCGGCATGCGAAACAGTACACAGCAACCACTGCGGCATATCCGTAAGTGAATTAAAGTATGTTCTGCAAGAGTCACTGCCGAAGAAAGTGCACACAAACGACGCCGCATGTTTTCGATTTGGCCGTGTGCTGATTACGCTCGAAAAGCGGTGGGGTCGGGAACTGACGCGGTGTGAATACGAACAGCTTGAAAATAAGTGGGTGTCTCATGCCAGACCATTCTTTCGTGCCGGGGTATCGGAAGACGAGTACCGCGACAAACTGCAGCGGGGGTATAATTCGGCGCGGGTGACACTTGATGAAAAGCCTATACAGATCGCCTGGCAGGCCGTGCAGTCCCGACCCCTGCCGCGCTGTGTCCTGGTGTACAAGTCGTCCGAGCTTCAAATGGTCGCTGCCATTGCCATCGAAATGCAAAGGTGGGCTGGCAAAGGCCGTGACTTTAAATTCTCCGGTCGAATGTTGAAGCCCTTGCTACAGCTCGCCGATGCCAAACGCGGGTGGTGGTTGATCAACAAACTTAAACAGAAGCCAGAACCGTTATTGCAGTGCACGTATCGAGCGAAGAACGTGCCGGGCGCGCCGGCAAGTAAATTCATTGTCCTTTGGCCATTCGAGATTTGGGGATTACCGGAATGACAAGCAACGATGACGCGACCGTTCCCACGGCGCCGGAAAACACGCATGCAAGCGCGCTCCCGCCGCCGGCACCTGTGCCGATTGACGTACCCAAGCCTGCCGGGCAGGGTCGGACGATCACCGCGCTGGCGACGTTGCCGGAACGGACGCTGCTGGATGAATGCGCCCTGTCGGCCGCGTTGAACCTTTCCAAACGCACCGTCCGGCGAATGGTGTCACGCCATGAACTTCCGCCGCCGTTCCGATTCGCGGGGAAGTCCACTTGGCTTACCGGCAAAGTTCTTGCCCACATTGAAGCCCGCGCCGAACGGCAGGTCCGCGACGCCGAACGGGCCGCAAGAAAACTCGAAGCTTCTTGAATTATTGTTATGCGTAAAGTAGAGTATGAGTATGAAACGAAAACGACGCACGAAAGCACAGATTGAAGCCGATGCGCTTCGCACCGGCCGCCCGTCACTTGGAGAACGCGCCAAAAGCCGCAACGTGGTTATCCGCGTGAGCGAAGTTGAATACGAAAGCCTGCGAGAAAAAGCGGGAATGGCGGGTTTGACTGTATCGGCGTTCATAATGGCGCCGCATCGAAAGGGAAAGGGCTGACAATGCCACATGTCTTTCAAACCTTCGACAAGGACGGCAAACCCCACCCGCGCTATAAATTCGAGTATCGCGACTGGAAGGGGCGGCGCCGGAAGGCAACCGGCACCACGAGCTACGCGGAAACCGAGCGGACGGCGAACCGGCGCCAGATCATTGAAAATGAAATCCGCGACGGCATCCGCCCCGCGCCGAAGGAATCGGACAAGGCCCGCGACTATGCCGCGACGGTGTCCGAATATCTGGCATGGGGCCGAAGTTGTGGAGGCCGCCGCGGCTTTGGTTGGTCGAAGGTCCACGCCCGAAAAAAGGGCTGGACGTTGAAATGGTGGGGCGACCGTCTGAAATTACAGACGATTCAAGACGTGGAATTGGCGGACGTGGAAATCGCATTGCGCGAACTGCTGGCCCACGGTCAAGACGAGTCGGGACCGCTGACAGAAAAGACAGTGCAAGGGTACAGTGAAGCGATCGCATCTTTCCTCGATTGGTGCGTGAATCGGCAATACCTTGCCGCCGATCCGCTGGCCGCGATTGTGGCGTTCGACACCACGCCGAAGATGCCGCACCGCGAATTGAGCACGGACGAAATTGCAAAGCTGCTGGCCACCGCGCCGCCGCACAGGGCTTTGGTCTATCGCGTGGCCCTGGCAACGGGCTACCGGCAAAATGAACTACGCAACCTGACCGTGGGCAATCTGGACATGTTCGGGCCGTCGTTGCCGCTGGCCGCTGAATTCTGCAAGGACCGCCGCGACGCCCGGCAACCCATTGCCCGTGAACTGGCCGACGAACTGGCCGCGCTGTCGATCGGCAAGAAGCCGGACGCACCGCTTTTGCCGATGCCGCTCCAAGAAACGTGTTGCGCGAATTTGGACCGGGACTTTGACAACGCTGGAATCACAAAGGAAATCAAAGGCGCGGGTAAGGCGACGTTCCACAGCCTGCGGGTGAGCTATATCAATTCCGTGGTGAAGTCGGGGGCTGACCTGAAAACGATCATGACGCTGGCCCGGCACTCATCCGCCACTATGTCCATGAGCACGTACGCCAAGCCGGACGCGCAACGAATGCGGGCCGTGGCCGAATCTGTTGCCGAAGCCCTGAAACAGACCGCCGCCGCCCCCATGGCAACCCAACGACTTGCAGTAGGGGCGGAGGGTGACATTGTAAACAGTCATGCCGCTAGTGTTTGTATGAAACCCGTCGAGATTCCATTGGGGGTTCAAGTCCCTCAGGGCGTATAACTACAAACCACCTAACGCTCCATTCGTGTAGTGCGCCGTAGAAGACCCTCGCTACGCTTTTGAGTGGTTCAAGCGGAGAAAAGCTTTGTTCCTTGCTGATGGTTTGGCCGGACTATTCCTAATCGGATTGGAAGGCATAGTAATTGTTGTTCTAGGTTTTATTGTGTTAGTCATAATTCTTTTTGTGACCTACCGGCACTTTCGCAAGGATAAAGAAACGCCGAAAGAGGACGATGCTTCAAAGTGATTCAAGAGCCAACCAGCAGCGCCAGCTTTTCCACCACACCAACCAGTTCAGCCGACCGCGCACGCGCATACGTTTTGAATGTCAACGACGGCGTACTGTGCCTAGTCAGTGTTTGTGTTGCTTTGGTTGTGGCTCCCGTATCGTTGACCATCGTGATATAAGTCTGGCGCAGGCACGCGAAGTTGCAGACCCCGTCCTCTGTTTCTTTCTTCAAATCCGCTCTTCGACGGTCGGTCTCGAATCTTGCACTGGCGTCGCTGGGTACGTGGATTAACGGAGCGGTCGGGAGAAGCCCCTCCACGTCAGCGGCAAGGGTCGCCGTCAACGCTGCAGGGAGCGGTTGCCAGCCTGATTTCCTGTTCTTCGTCCACTCTGGCCGGAGCCGGAGACAGCAATTAGCGGCGTCGAGGTCGACGACGGTAAGCGACATCAACTCGTTCTTGCGAAGGCCCGAGCAGATCGAAAGCTTATACAAAGTGCGTCTCTCAGGCTTGCACTTGGACAGTAGCAACTTGATCTCGTCGGCAGTGAGCGCGCGTCGCGTTTCCTCCGGCGTCGTGTCGATCTCACCAGCGTTCTCGAGCGGATTGGCTTGAAGATAGCGTCGGTCGCAGCACCACGCACTCAACGATTCCAGATGCGGAGTCAATTGCACTTCAAAGATTGCGTAACGAACCAAAGCTCGCGCAATTGCCAAAACTCGCGGCACGTAACACTGTTCGAGTATTCTTTGAAAGTATCGACGAAGTCGACTTGTCCAGTGTGCCAGCCATAGAGCCGGGCTTCATATTTTTCCCAATGGAAGATACGAAGTCGTGAATCAATCCTGCAAGCGAAGCAAAACCACACTTTTTTCAGACGCTCCATTCTAACCGGGTGTATTCGAAGCGTGCGCGCTCGGGAGCGCGCAGGCTTTGGAGCTAGCACAAATCCATGCAACAATCTGAATCGGTTCCGATGGCAGCCGCCGAGGTGTCTGCTGAAGTACCATTGCTGGAGGCGCACTTTGAGAATATGTCCCTGACCGAGCGGCGGGACTACTTTTTCGAAAACGGTTTTGTGCTGGTGCCTGGCGTCTTAAACGCGGCGCGGTTGCAGAAGATCTATGGCGATATTGAGCGTGCAGGACTGGGCGAACGGGGCACACCTTTCGATATTCCCGAGTTCGCGGCGCAGATTGCCAACCCAGAAATGCTGCGGACAGTGCGCGCGATTTACGGTCAAGATCTGCGCTTCTTTAAAGGGGTATATTGGGCCAAGAAACAGGAACCGCGCAGCGAAATGGCGCGGCAGTGGCTGCACTTTGATTGGGGCACAACCGAGCACGCCGATGATTTCCGTAACACGTCACCATCTTGGGTGAATGTGGGCATGTACCTGGACTCATTGACGTCCGACAACGGACCGCTGTACATCGTTCCCGGTTCTCATCGCCGCCTGGACCTCGCTCCGGGAACGCGCGTGGAAGCTGAATTTTCGACGCACGTGCGCCGTGTTCTGGCGCGCGCGGGAGATGCAGTCCTCTTTCATTGCTTCACCGCACACGCGGGTGGGCACAATTTTTCCAACGGTCCGCGGCGCGCATTGTTTTATTCCTATCGTCCCGGATGGGCCACGCCAATCGGTCCCGTTCCCGCATGGCCCGAATCTGCCGCCGCCATGTTTATCAACGCCGCAGGGTCGACCGAAGTTTCATTGTTGAAAAATCTAAGCAACGGAATGTTGCGTCCCGCGGTCATGAAATGAAAGTCGAGACTGCTGACGCCGGGTGTCAGGACGCTAGTGGGTCTGGGGTTCAAGGCTGTTTTCACTGGAACCTTCTGTATATTGATAAATAGCCGCGGCACACTGAATTAATGGCCGAGCAACCGCCACCCGGTAAGAAATGGACGGAATGCAATTACTGCGGTCACTGGTTTCACGGCAACTTGTCTTTTTGCGACAAGTGTAACAAACCCAATGATGGTAGCGAGCCCGACCTGGCTGATACTAAACCCGTGACGCTTTGGCGGGCTATGTTGATTGGATTGGGCGTCTTGCTCATCTCGATTCAGTTCTTGAGTTCCCTCTACTTTAAGCAGGGCCCTTCGATATTCGGAATTGCTGGAACAGTCGCGATTGTTTTGGGGCTTGTGACTCACCGCAAGACAGAGTGAGTTTGGAAAGCTCACCCAATCGTGGCAGGGCTGCTTCAAACTTTCGGCAACGCCCCCGGCGCGTGTACGGCATTCCCGCTCGGCACGGACACAGCAGCAACTGCCAGCGGCATATGTGCCTCCGCCTGATTCAGCACCATCTCCGTCATCACCGCCTGAAGATTCTTGATCGATTCAAACAGGCCTCGTAAGTGTTCGGACGAGGATGCATCGAATTCGCGAATATCCAGCATCTTCGCGCGCAGTTCCGCGAGCTCGTTCTTTAATCGCTCAGAAACCATGTTCCAAATCCTCGGGTGGATCTACCGCTTCAACAAAATAATCGCCGCCTTCACCAGCTCCGTCGGGTCCACGGGCTTGGCCATGTGGAGTTGGAATCCGGCCTCCAGGCTGCGGCGGCCGTCCTTGTCACTGGCGTAGGCAGAGAGCGCGACGGCGGGGACCTTGCCGTCGCCATTTTCGTGCTTCCGGATCATGTGGATGAATTCCAGGCCGCCTTTTACCGGCATGCCGATGTCCGAGACGAGCAAATCGGGCGCGCCTTCCTTGAACTTCGCAAATCCATCGTCGGCGGAATCGGCCAGAATGGTCTTGGCGCCAAATTTACGGAAAGACAATCCGATCAGTTCGCGGGCGTCCGGTTCGTCGTCGACGATCAGAATTTTCAGGCCGGAGAGCATGTCCTTGGCAACTTTCGCGACGGCCGCTTGCGGCGGAACCTGGGGATCGTCGTATTCGCCGACTGCGCGGATGGGAAGATTCACCGTGAACGATGACCCCTTTGCCTCTCCGTCGCTGGTGGCAACCACCGTGCCGCCGTGCAGTTCCACCAGTTGCTTGACCAGCGATAGCCCAATGCCCAGCCCGCCGTGCACACGGGTGGAGGAATTGTTCGCCTGCGAAAACCGTTCGAACAAATGGGGGATGAAGTCCGCGGGAATGCCCGAGCCCGAATCGGTGACGACCATGATCACGCTGGAATTGCGCAATTCCGTCTTGATCGAGATCTTGCCGTTCTTGGGTGTGAATTTCACGGCGTTGGTCAGCAGATTCCAGACGACCTGCTGCAGCCGGTCGGAATCGCCAATCATCGTGAGCGGCGACGTCTCAGACGTGACCTGCAGATCGATGCGCTTGGCATCGGCGGCGTTGTGAACGATGTCGACCGCGGCGGCGATCACGCGGTTGAAATCCAACAGTCCGACGGTCAGCGCCAACTTGCCGGTCATGATTCGAGACATGTCGAGGATGTCGTCGATCAGCTTGGCCTGCACCAGCACGTTGCGCTCGATGACGTCGATACCCTGTTTTCTTTCGGTTTCGTCCAGATCGCCCTTTTTCAAGAGCCGGCTCCAGCCCAGCATCGGCGTCAACGGTGAACGCAGTTCGTGGGAGAGCGTGGCGAAGAAATCGTCTTTGGCCAGATTGGCGCGTTCGGACTCGGCGCGCGCTTCCTGTTCCAGCCGCATCAGCTCATCGCGTTCCGCCTGGATTTTCTTTTCCTTGGAAACGTCGCGGAAGACCAGTACGACTCCGGCGATTTCGCCATTCTTATTGATGATGGGAGCGGCACTGTCCTCGATGGGCGTTTCAATCCCGGCTTTGGAAATGACGATGGTGTGATTTTCCAATGCCACCGCCTTGCCGTCTCGGAGCACGGAGATGACGGGGTTGGGCTCGAACTTCCGGGTCTTCTCGTTGATGATAGTGAAGATCTGATCCATTGGTTTGCCCACCGCCGCCGAGGTTGTCCAGCCGGTCAGCCGTTCGGCGATGGGATTCATGAACGACAGATTGCCCACTTGATCGGTGGCGATCACCGCGTCGCCGATGCTGTTGAGCGTGATGCGGAATTTTTCGCGCTCCAGTTCGATTGTATCCGTGGCGTTGCGCCGGTCGGTGATGTCGACGCAGACGCCCGCAAGCTTGGACGGCGCACCATTGTCATCGAAGAATCTTTTTCCACGAACGCGCAACCAGCGGACGGCGCCGGACGAATGTATGATCCGGTACTCCAGCTGGACGTCGGTGTCCTGCGAGATGGCGATCTCCATTTCCTTTTTGACATTGGCCGCATCGTCGGGATGGACGAACTTGTAGAGTTCGTCCAGTGAGCCTTTGAACTGCCCTTCAGTCAGACCGCAGATTTTCTCCAGCAACGGCGACCAGTAGAACTGGTTGTTCTTAAGATCCAATTCCCACGTTCCGGTCTGCCCGGCTTCGACGGCCTGCTCCAGCCGGATGCGCGTATGTGCGAGAGCCAGTGCGCGCGCTTCGGCCAGCGCCTGGAATTCAGCGGCGCGCAATTCAAGCTGCTTGGATTTCTCCACCACGGTCTTGTTGATCCGGCTCAAACTGACGGCGGCATTCAGCGACTTGATAAGGTAATCGAGATCGTAGGGCTTGGTGATGAAATCGAAGGCGCCAGTGCGCAGCGCGTTCAAAGCGTCGGCCGACGTGGCAGCGGCGGAGGTGAGGACAATCGGAGTGTTGGGGCGGCGGGCGCGAATTTCCTCCAGCAATGTGAGCTTGCTCACGCCCGCGAGGCGGATATCCGCAATGATGGCGTCGAAATCGGTTTCGGTAATCCGCTCAAGACCTTCCTGAGCCGATTTGCACAGTTCCAATTCGGCTCGGACCTTGCCCTGAAGCGCCGTGCTGAGTGACCGGAAGGCACGATCGTCGCTTTCAAGGACAAGAATAGTGGGCATGAGATACCTCGTGGCTATGCGGTGCGGGCAAACGACATAAAAGATGGGATCAGGGACCGTCTGCGGGGTCGGTCTGTGCGGGTCGTGGCTCGCACATGACTTGACCAATGAAGTTTAACCGTTTGATCGACGACAGCAAAGGTAGATTGATGCAGCCAGTTAAGCGCCCTTAAGATCGCTTTTTGGGTTTTGCAGCTGGGACTATCTAATATTGAACCTTACAAATTTACCGTGAATCACATTTAATTACTGTATCGGACGCGGTTTTCGCGGCGTATCTTTCCTGCAGGAATCGCAGATGCCGATTTGCAAATTTGACTCACTTTGGAGCAGCCACGCATGCCGAACGTTCCCGCCGTTCCAGCCGAAGAGATTCGCCCGAACGTCACCGTTGCAGGCTCCGATTTTTATACCCAGGACCTGCCTCGCCGTTTAAAACTCAACACGGAACTGGGCCTGGTCACGGGCATCGGAATCACAGGGAAGGTCGTGCATCGAAACCGGTGGGGCGGCCTGTTTGAAACACGCGCCACAATCACGCCCAACGGCGACTACCTGCTGATGTTTCCCGACGGCCTGCCGCAGCCCCAGACCGACAAAGACAACGCATGGGTCGGCGTCGCGCACTATGGAGGTCAGAACAAGAAAGTCAACGCGATGGTCGCGTACCGATCCAAGGACAAAGGGAAGACGTGGACGGGGCCCACGGTCGCGTTTGACATAGATTACAATCAGCATGGTTTTATTCCGCTGATTCCGCGGGGCAGCAAGCGACTTTATGCGTTCGGCACGCAGCCGGTCTGGGATCTTTGGCAGCCGGGAGATCATCACAAAAACGGCCTGCGCGAAAATGCGCCGATCGGTTACCGCTACTCCGACGACGACGGCCTTCACTGGTCGGAAGTCCGCATCATCCGCCCGCGCAACGATCCCGGATTCCGCGGCATGTCGGTGATGCGCATGACCGAGACCGACCGCGGCACATGGCTGCTCGGCGCGCACGAAGGCGACTGGAGCTACCGCCCGCTGCTCACGCGACAGTATTTGTTGCGCTCCGAAGATCAGGGCCAGACGTGGGATTTGCTCCCCGACGCGAGCCACGGCGGCTGGTACTGCCGCAACTTCAACCGCATGGACGAAGGCCGCCCGATCGCGCTGGGCGGCGGTAAAGTTTACATGCAGCTGCGCACGCCCGAGGGCCATCTCTGGGATTCGCGCAGCGAGGACGACGGGAAAACCTGGAGCGATCCGAAAGCCACGACGCTGATCCACCCCGACGCACCGCCGATGCTTTTTCCGCTTGCCGATGGCAAGACGCTCGCCGCGTTCCATCACAACCGGCATCACGATTTAAATTACCAGGGCCTGAACGGCAACGCCGCCCAGATGGGCGATCGATCCGAATTGTGGGTCTCTCTGTCCACCGACGAAGGCCGCACCTGGAGCGAGCCGCGCTTCGTGCTCGCCAACGCGCTGACGGATACGGAACGGCTGGCGTTCTTCAATTATCAGTGCTCGTATTTGGACATGTTCGCCGACGGTGAGATACTGAATTTATTCCTGCCGCATCGTTGGCGACGGGCGCTGCATTTCCAAATTTGCGAAAAGGATCTCCGCCGCCTTCCAACGCGCGCGGAATTGAATGCGTAACGGACAGACGGGTTTGACTTCCGCCACAACACGCTTAAGAACAGGAGGTGAAAAGATCAGCCGCAGCAGCGGTTGAAGTCAAAATTCAGAGCCACGCAGATCAGCGACGCCAACATGATGTGCCCTCATCCCATGAAGAAGATATTCCCCAGGCCAATTCGGGCCGGCGTTCTAGCGTTGGTTTTCATGTGCATGGGCGCCGGCGTGCTGGCAGTATCGGCGCCGGTTCAGGCCTCTGACGCTCCGGACAACGATAGCGACTGGAATTCGAGCAAGAAGAAGGACGACGACAAGAAGCGAAAAGAAGAAGATAAGAAGCGGGAAGAAGAGCAGAAGAAGGACGAGGAAAAACGCAAGGACGAAGAGAAGAAGCGCAAAAAAGAGAAAGAGAAGGAGAAGGAACGAGAGAAGGACAAGGATAAGGATAAGAGGAATAACAACGAGCAGTCCAGCGATACGCCGACCGACAAAAACGCGGTCGTGGTCTATTACACACCGGGCGACAAGAACTGGCCCGCCGCGGAGAAAATTATCGACGAGGTCAACAAGAAGTATCCGAAACTAAAAATCACCAAGGTTCCCAACGACACGCCGACCGGGCGTATGTCGTTGAAGCAGATTGAAGATGTCTACAAGATCAAGGATCACGGCGACATCACGGCCACCTTCGAGGCATTTGTGCTCGTCAGCAAGGGCGACCAGCGCATGGTCGAAGAATCATTCGAAGCCGTCTGCGAACGCGTGCTGGGCGAAGCGAAACTGAAGGGCAAGTTATCCGTCGATATCGCCTCTTACGTTAAAGAGGTCTTCGGCCCCACCGCCACTACGGTGACGTGTGCGCAGGCCCTGGACGCCACCGATTATTATCTCATTCAGGTCGACAAGAAGGACGTGGGGTGGGTGGCCAACGGATTCCATCACATTACCTGCCCGATCTGCATCGACACGCAGTTCCTGGTCGCGCTGAAGTCGCCGGGACTCACGGTCGTGGACATGCGGCCGGTGCGCTGGCTGGAACGGCGCGGCGTGCGCCTGGAGAAGCCGGAAGTCGAGAAATTTTTCAAACAGTTCAATGGCCGCACGCCGCAGGAATCCGCCAAGCCGGTGGATGGAATTTCAGGCGCGACGACCACCACCACGGCGTACGTAAATACGATCAACGAGATCATGCAGGAAATTATCAAGCGCGAGAAGCCGTGAGCGATCCGCAGAAGCGTCCGTAACCAAGCTGTCCAACTGTACATATGTAATTTTAGCCAATTTCCTGCCCATAGCCAACCGTCCGAGCTCATACCATGGAGTGGCGAGTGACAATTGAACCCTTGGGGAGTCTCACATCGTGAAAGCCATTCTCGTAGCGGTACTGGCGGCAGCACTCTGCGGCGCTACTCTTCGCGCGGAAGACTGCAACCTCAAAGTGGTCACCGACGCATCGCCGGACTTCTCCGACATGCCCTCTCTCCTTCACAGCGTCACCTCGAAATGGCCGACGCTGAAAGAGAAAGTCTGGGCCATGTTTTACTGGGTCCATCTCTCACGCCGCCAGACGACGCCGATGATCGTTCACGGCTTTGAGTGCACCGACCCGATCCGCCAATTCAACGACTATGGCTTTGCCATGTGCAGCACGGTTTCGGGAATGAACTGTGCGCTCTGGGGCAGCATGGGCATGAAGGTCAAATTCTGGGACATCGCCAATCATACGGTCGCCGAATGCAATTACGATAACGGTTGGCACGTCTACGACAGCGCGTTTTCTGCGATGTACACGCTCTGCGACGGCAAGACCATCGCCGCCGTGATGGACGTCGCTCAAGAAGGCGCGTGCGCCGCGTCCAACGGACTGAAGGAAGCCGGGCACATCGCCAAGTACCATTGCCTGACCTGCACGAGTCCCAATGGATTCATCACCGGTTCGGATGGCGCCCGCACGCTCGGTTCCATGCACGGCGCGTTCGTCGGGCATCAATACCGCTACTATTGGAACAACTGGGACGGTGGCCACCACTACCGACTGAACTTGCGCGAAGGTGAAACGTACACGCGCACGTACCATGCGCTCGGCGGCGATGCGAACTTCTTCATTCCCAACGTCGGTGAGCATCCGGAGAAGCCGTCGTTCGATCCGGAGAGCCCACAGAAGTTCGGCATCCGCGGAAACGGTGTTTGGACGTTCAAGCCGTTGCTGAACGATCAGTTTCAGAATTTCGCGCACTCCACCAAAAATGTCGTCGCCGATGCCGCCGGTCTGCACTGCCAGCGCGCCGGTGAAGCCGGCGAGATTGTTTACAAGATCACCTCCGCCAACGTGACGACCAGCGAGAGCCTGGTGCTCGATTACGTTCGCAAGACGCCGGCCGATTCGCTGCGCGTTTCCGTCAGCACGAACAATGGTATCTCCTGGAAGGAAGTCTGGGCCGCGGCGGACGGTTCCACTCCACAGGCGACCGCGCAGATCGCCATCGGCGCGGACGTTAACGGCGCGTACGACATTCTGCTGAAGTTCGAGCTGCTCGGCAAAGCCGCGGCTGAAGATGCGCTGCTGAAGAGCGTTGAAATCAAGACCATCACCGAGATCAACGCCAAGGCCAATCCGAAGCTGAACATTGGCAAGAACACGATCTACGTCGGCCAGGGCGCGCAGACCAATTCGATCGTCCTCTGGCCGGACAACCGGCCGGGCAAGTACAAGGAACTGCTCTTCGAAGAAAAGAACATCGAGTGCGGATTCGACAAGGAATGGAATTACTATGGCTGGGTCCATCCCGCCGATCGCAAGGCTGACGCGTACGTCGTCTACAAACTCGACACGCCGCGCGACATGACCCGCGTGACATACGGCGGACGGTTTTCAAACCGGTACGAGAAGAATCACATCGACATGTTCCATTCGCTTGATGACGGCAAGACGTGGACGCCGTCGTACTCGCTGACGACCTGTGAACAGCCGTGGGACGTGCTGCATCAGGAATCCATCGAGATCCCTGCCGGGCACCGCAGTATTCTGTTCAAGTACTTCATGACGGCCGGTTCGAGCATCCACAACGTCCACATGGAAGCCGAATACAAGCCCGTGGCCGCGGAGTTCAAACCCTTTAGCGTCACATTCACGTGGAATGAAGTGCAGGCCGACCGCAAGCTCGTGCAACGCAGCCACACGCAGCGCATCGACGCGGTGCCGTTCACGTACACCATTGATGTCGGCGGCGCCGACCATCCGGTCATGGAGTCGCTGGCTGTCGCAATGCCGCTGAACGCGCAGGAGATCAAGACCGGGTACTCCGACGGCAAGGATGCCGGCGGCGAAAAGTACGTGCATCGTTGGATGACCGAAGGCAAGAATCTGGCACAAGGCAAGCCCGTGACCGTGAGCGTTGATCCGAAAACGAAACACCCGCTGGGTGAAAAGGTGCTGACCGACGGCGTGGCCGGTCCGCCGGAAGCCGGCGGCAATGCTCCGACTATGGGCCTGCAGTACGACGCCGGTAAGACGCCGGAATTCACAGTCGATCTTGGCACCGCGCAAAAATGCGGCGCGTTCCGCATTTTCATCACCGCCGGTTGGCCGTGGTCAGATGCGTTCCGCGGCGAAGTTCAGGACAAGGTTGAAGTGTTGACCAGCGAAGATGGCAAGGATTTCGCCAGCCGTGGATTTGTAAATACGAATATCTATAAGAAGGACGTACCCATTAACTTTATGGTGCAGGACAACGAGAAGGCACTGGGTTGGAATTTTGAGCTGGCGTTGCCGGAAGCCGTGCAGGCTCGTTATGTGAAATACAAGCTGACCACCGCGCGCTGGCTTTCCGTGACGGAACTGCAGGTCTACGATGCGATCACGTACGCGCCGTTTGACATCCGCCTGACATTGCCGGACGCGAAGTAAAAAAGAAGACCCTGGCGTGGTGCTGCCAGGGTCTGGTTACTTAACGCGCGCGGACTTCAGTCGCCGCCGCCACCAATGCCGTGCTTGACGTGCGAAGCGCCGGACTTCATGCCGCCGGCCATGTTTCCGCCGACGGTCTTGACCCAGAACTTCGTGAACGGGTGGAAGAACCCCTTGTCGCATCCGCACGAAGAATCGCCGGAGCGTTGGGGCTCGTAGACCGTCACTGGTTTGGGCCTGGGTGGCGCGTCAGTCTTGCCATCTCCCGCCAGAACCGAACCCATGGCGCCCGCGCTGAGAATCAAACCCAACATGAACTTCTGCATCTGTAACTCCCTCCACAAAGATTGTGCAAAGTTAGACTCACCAGTCCCCTGCACATTCAAAAGATCGGTTGAAATCGTGTAAAAATGAAGGCAATTGCCTTTCCGGACCACGCCTGAAAATGTCACATGCACGAGTTGTAGCTAATAATTGTTAGTGCTGACGGATTTGCGCCACCTATTAGCGATCCTGTAATACCCGTGACCCAAACGCCTTGAATTTTAAACGAAAGATTTAGATTTAGGGCCTCACGTTTGCACCATGTTAAATCGTGCGGACGCAGAGAGCTACGGTGGTCGAAGATCATGGCTGTGTCGCTGTAGTACCCTGGAGGATGAACATGCGTAACAAAGGATTCACGTTGATCGAGCTGATGATCGTCGTCGCGATCATCGCCATCATCGCGGCAATCGCGATCCCGAGCTTGTTGCGGTCGCGTATGGCCGCCAACGAAACGGCCGCAGCCGCCGCGTGCAAGGCGTTCGCCGAAGCACAGGAAATTTACCATCGCACGGACTACACCAAGTCCGCGGTGCTCCAGTATTCGCAGCATCTGTCGGGCGTGAACAGCCTGCTGGGCATCAGCGGTGAACTCGCCCTGATCGACAAGACGTTTGCGGGCGCCGAAGGTCCAGCGACGTCGGCCACTCCGAAGGCCGGTTACGTCTTCACCGTCATGACCTCGCAGGCTTCCGCCGCTACGGGTGGAGCGCGCAATTACGTGGTCAATTCATTCATGACCCTCGGCTACGCCATCAATGCCGTCCCGGGCGCCTGGGATAGCACGGGCCGCGATCAGTTCCTCATCAACAACAACGGTACGATTTTCCAGCAGGACACGGGCAACTCGACCCTGCTGACACTGTTCAACCCGGACACCAACTGGGTCCCGACGCAGTGATCGGAAGCACAACCGCGTTAGAAAAAAGGCGGCCTTCGGGCCGCCTTTTTTATTTTTGAGAACTCTTTCTGTATCACGCGGGATTTCGTGCGACCTAACTATTCTTTTGAAAAGTTCACTTTCTTTACGATTGGCTCATCTCAATTTTCTAACTGTCTGTTACAAACCCCGTGTTCAAGTTTTACTTACGTTCCGCTCGCGGCCCCTTGCGATTTGACGTTCAGCGTGATGGAAGTTCCATGATCAAATTTCGACAGATTTGGGGCGCAGCCTCGGGTTACCTTTCTGTTTCGCGACGCATCTGGGTGGACTTCATTCTGCTCGCCGGATTCGCAGGAGTGGTCTTCGGTCTCTTCGGCGTCGCACACGAATGGGCGCTGCCGAAAGTTGCTCAGATTCAAGAGAAGTTCGATCTCTCGCCAAGTCTCCTCCCTTATTATACGCTGCTAACGCTCACGCGCGGTTTGATCGGATACGTCTTCTCGATTGTCTTTACGCTCGTCTACGGTTACTGGGCCGCGAAGGACCACGTCGCCGAACGACTGCTCGTTCCCATGCTCGACATTCTTCAGAGCATTCCGATTCTCGGTTTCATGCCAGGTCTGATCCTCGCCATGGTCGCGCTTTTTCCGAGCAACCGCGTGGGCTTGGAGCTCGCCGCCATCATCACCATCTTCACCGGCCAGGCGTGGAACATGACCTTCAGCTACTATCATTCGCTCCGGTCGGTCCCTGAAAATCTGAACGAAGCCGCGACGCTCTACAACTTCACGTGGTGGGAACGATTGAAATGGCTCGAGCTTCCGATTTCGACCATCGGCCTGGTCTGGAACAGCATGATGAGCATGGCCGGCGGCTGGTTTTTCATCATGATCAGCGAGCAATTCAAGGACAACACGCTGCCGGGTCTGGGTTCCTACATGAGCGAAGCGGTGACGCAGAAGAACGGCCCCGCGCAGATTTACGCGATTATTTCGATGATGCTGATGATCATCGCGCTCGACCAGTTGCTCTGGCGCCCGCTGGTGGTCTGGTCGCAGAAATTCCGGCTCGACGACGCCGGCCAGGCTGAAGCGATGGAATCCTGGTTCCTCGATTTTCTGCGCCGCTCGCGCATCCTGGCGTTTCTGGAAGGCCTCTTCTTCAAACGGAAAGAGAGGCCGGCGCGCGTCAAGCCAGTCGCGGTCGAAGCACCCAAGGCGACGCGCAGCAGCAAGATTTTTTCCTCGATCCTCTTCCTCCTGCTTCTGATCATTCTGGGCTGGGGCGGCATTCAATTGTTTAATCTGCTCCGCCAGAATGACGCGATGACCTGGAGCAATCTGGTTCAGGTCTCGTTTGTGACCCTGGGCCGCGTGCTGGCGTCCACGGCCATCGCCACGCTGATTGCCTTGCCACTGGGTCTGGTTATCGGACTTTCGCCCAAGCTGTCCCGCTCGCTGCAACCGATCGTGCAGATTGTAGCCTCGTTTCCCGCGCCGATGCTGTTTCCCATGGTGCTGGCGCTGATGGGGACTCTGGGAATCGATATCGATTGGGCCAGCATCGCGCTGATGCTGCTGGGTACGATGTGGTACATCGTGTTCAACGTGGTGGCCGGAGCCATGGCGATTCCCGCCGACATTCGCGAGGCGGCGGAGAGCTACAACATCACCGGCTGGCAGCGCTTCAGGCAAATCTACTTTCCCGGCGTGTTTCCGTATCTCGTTACGGGATGGGTGACTGCCGCAGGCGGCGCGTGGAACACCAGCATCGTGGCAGAGTTCATTGATACGAATCACCGCGCGTGGTCCGGGCTGGGTGGCGAGATCAGCTTCGCCTTCGCAAAAGGTAATCTCTCGCGCCTGGCCGCCGCGGTCGTGGTCATGTCCATGGTGGTCGTGCTCTTCAACCGTCTGGTCTGGAAACGCCTGTACCATCTGGCTGAAACTCGGTACTCGCTTAGTCGTTGATTCCATGGATACTGAATAAGGCAGAGGCACCCCGTGATGGCAGACACTGCAACTCCAACTCCTCCGGCTCTGACAGTGGAGAGCAAAGCGGTCGGCGTGTGCGAAGCGCGCAACGTCAGCCATGATTTCTCGCTGCCCAACGGCAAGAAACTGCGTGTGCTCGAGAACATCACGCTGGCTGTGCAACCCGGCGAAGTCATCGCGCTGCTGGGACCCTCCGGTTGCGGCAAGTCGACGCTGCTGCGCATCCTCGCCGGACTGATCGTACCCACGCAGGGCCAGGCGATTTCGCACGGCAAGCCGCTGGTGGGATTGAATCCCGACGTGGCGATTGTCTTTCAGAGCTTCGCGCTGCTGCCGTGGCTGACGGTCTCCGAAAACATCATGGTCGTGCTCGAAGCCCGCGGCATCGCCAGCAACGAAATTCCGAACCGCGCCCATCAGGCGATCAAGATGGTCGGCCTGGCGGGATTCGAAGAAGCCTATCCGCGCGAACTGTCCGGCGGGATGAAGCAGCGCGTCGGCATCGCGCGCGCTCTCTCGGTCAGCCCCGAATTGCTGTTCATGGACGAACCGTTCAGCCACGTCGATGCGTTGACGGCCGAATCGCTGCGCGCGGAAGTGATCGACATCTGGTCCGCGAAGGACCGCAATCCGTCGTCGATCCTTATGGTCAGCCACGACATCAAAGAAGTGGTGTACATGTGCGACCGCATCGTCGTGCTGGCCTCGAATCCCGGCCGCGTGCTGAAAATCGTCGAGAACAAGCTTCCTCGTCCGCGCGACTACCGGCTGCCAGAGTTTCTGAAGCTCGTCGACCAGCTCCACGAAATCATCACCGGGCATGAAATTCCCGACGAACCGGAACTCGCCCCGGCTGCCGTGGCTCCCGCCGCAGCTGCGGCTGCGATGGCCTTCGAACCGCTGCCGGGCGCGGTGCCCAGCGAAATCATCGGCTTGCTGGAGTATCTGGATGCGCGCGGCGGCAAGGAAGACGTCTTCCGCGTCGTCGCCGACACGCACCGGGAGTTCGGGCACGTCATCACGATCGTCAAGGCGCTGGAGATGCTCGACCTGGTCGACACGCCCAAGCGCATGGTTCTGATCAACGCCGACGGCAAACGTTTTGTCGCGGCTGGCGCCGACGACCGCAAGAATTTGTGGCGCGACCTGATTTTGAAACTGCGGCTCTTCCGCGACATGCGCGACATGATCGCCCGCCAGCCCAACAAGGAAATCGACGCCGACCACGTCCGCGAATACATCGTGCTGAACATGCCTCAGGAAAACTACGAAACGCAGTTCACCACGTTTGTCGGCTGGGCGCGCTTCGGCAACCTCTTCGCTTACGATGAGGACTCGGAGAAGCTGTGGCTGCAGTGAGGGAGGGCGGCTCCTGGCTGTTAGCTCTTGGCTTGGGTCTGTCGGGGGGCGATTGGACGTTCAGAAACTGAAAGTTGCGTATTGCACACCCGATTATCGATCCTATATAGTAGTACTGGTTCAGGAGCACGCTGATATGACAATCAACGTAAAGATTGATCTTCCAGAAGCGCTGAAGTCGCACATTGATGATCAGATTGCGTGTGGGCGTTTTGAAAACGTTGAAGCGTATTTGCAAAATCTGGTTCATGAAGATCAGGTCCGGCGAGCTGAAGAAGAGCTGGAACAGAAAGTTCTTGAGGGAATGAATTCAGGAGAGTCTATTCCAGTTGACAAGGAATTTTGGAAGAAGTTGAAGTCGGAGGCGTTAGCTCGTCATTCTAAATGAATCGGTTGTCCATTAAACCGCGTGCTCGAATTGATCTAAACGAGCAATACGAATACATCCGACACCAGAATTTGGACGCCGCGCTGCGGTTTTTGGACGCGGCTGAGGGCACTCTGGATCTACTTCTTGAAGCACCCAACATCGGGCATCCTTGCCACTTTAAAAATCCAAAACTCGCGCAGATTCGCAAGTTTCCAATTCGCGGCTTTGAAAACTATTTGGTGATCTACCTGTTTGCTGACGGATGCGTTGAAGTGTTCAGAGTTCTCCATGGAGCACGTGACATACCTACGATCCTTCGAGAGAATTGACCGTATTTGATTGGGTACAAGAGCAACAGTCAATTTAGTGACCCGCCCACGGGTTGAACGGTGAGGCAAACCGGGTATGCTGTTGGCGGATTGCCCGGAGCTGCGCGATGGACACTACCTCTATTGCAGCCTTCGCCGTGTTCAGCGGCTTGGTTCTCCTCGCGTTCGCGCTGCTGGCGCTGCCGTTTATGCTCTCGTACCTATATCACCGCAGGCGCATGGCCGAACTCAAGGGCACACACGCTCAGCACGTCGAAACCCTGCAGGAACGCATGGAGCGCCTCGAGAAGAAATGCGCGGCCATGCAGGAACAGATCACCGATGCGCACATGCTGCTGGCCGACGAACAGCGCATGCTGGACAAGAAACTGGCGGAGTCCTTTCCCGGCATCGTCGCGCCGATGCCGCCGATTCCCGACGAGCCCTCTGTGGCGCCATCGGCCCGCAGGAAAAACCGCGAGCGGCTGCGGGAGTAGCTGACAGGAGAAATTGCGAGATGTTAAGCGGCTTTGAGATTGTCCTGATTGTGATCGGATCCTCGGCCGTCATTTCCGAGCTCCTGAAGCACCGGCTGGCGATGGCTAAGGCGCGTAACGGACAGAGTACGTCGGTTGATCATAGCGTCGAATTGGAAGCGCTCCGACAGCGCTGCGCTTCACTTGAAAAGCGCTGCGACGATTTGCAGCTCCAGGTCACCGACGCCCACGCGCAACTCACCGACGAGCGCCGGGAATTGGATCGCCGTCTGGCCTCCGTTCTGCCGGACGATGTGCCGCAGGTTTCGGACGTTCCACGACGTCCGCTTCCGGCAAAAACGGTGATGTAGTTTGAAGTTCCGTTCGATATCCCAACACACTTCGACATTCGATAAGCGCAACGTTACTCAGACTTTCTTACCGGCCTTGGTCAACTGTCGCCGCACGAGCTCATAGGCCTGCTCGGCCTTGAAGGACGAGGCTTCGGTGAAGAGCAGTTGGTGCGATTCCCTGGCCGTCTTGATTGAGACGGTGTGGATGTGAATGGCATTGTCGGTCGACGTATCGACGGAGTTCATCTGATCGTAAGGAAGCAGCGCGACGCGATTGGGATCGGCCTGCAGCGCTTCCGTGGAAAGATCGGAGAGCCGCGACAGCTCTTTCTTGACGTTCGCCAGCTCGTCTTTTTTGGCCTGATCGGATTTGAAGCGGCGGAAGATCGTGGTGGCGCGGCCCATCGCGCCGCCCATGTCGGCGGCGTTGATGCCGCTTTCGGGATCGATCTCGCCGGCGCGGACGAAGATCAGGCCTTCGGCATTGAGCAGTCCGTAACCGAAGCAGACCAGCGCCGAGCGGTAGAAGCAGTGGAAGGCGATGCCTTCGCTGGGCGACATGATGCCGCTGCGGGTATCCGGCGGAACCAGCGCCAGGGCCACGGCGCGTTCTTCAGCGCGTGAAATTTCCAACTGCGAGTAGGTGCCCTTGGCCTTTGCCAACTCGGCGAAGCGCTGATACAGCACGATCATGCGGCGCTTGTCTTTGCCGTGGTAGTCGGGACGGTCGTATACGCGCGCCAGTTCGCGGTAGCCTTCCGGATCGTCAGGAAAGCCTTTGATATAATTGTCCAGCAGCGTGATGGCGCGGTCGAAACGGTTGGACCCGGCCCAAAGCAGCGCCTGTTCGGAGAGCAGCTTCAAGCCGCGGTAACGTCCCTGCCGTTCCATGTCCAGGCACGCCGCCAGCGCGCAGCCGTAACGCTTGTTCCAATTGTTGCAGAGGAGACAGTCGCCCAGGCCGGCGGCCTTGTTGTTGACCGGCGGCAGGTCCGCGGCGAGGCCTTCGGCTTCGGCGCAGGGGCCCTGTTCGATTTTGTACGACCAGCGTCCATCGGGCAGGCGCTGGAACATGTCCATGCGCGGCGTGGCTCGGAAGATCGCTGAGTCCGCCGGCTTGATCAGCTTGGGCATGCTGGCGGAACTGCTGGTCGAGGAGAAGAGTGACGACGAGGGTGTCGCGGCCGGCGGTGTCAACACCGACCCGGGAATTGGCGTGCGGTCGGTGTTTGTGGGCCGGGCCACAAGCGCCGACGGCCGCGCAGCGATTCCGGACGCCGGATCTTTGACGATGGGCACCGATGGCGGCGTCGGTGCGAATGCCTTCAGGCGAGACGAGGCCGGATGCGAATTAACCGTGGGTGAAGGCGCGGCCTGCACGGCGGCGGTATTGACCGATGGTGGCGGCTTGACTTGCGTGCGCACCGTCGCCCACGAACTGCTGCCGTCGGCCTTTTGTGTTGGCACCGCAACGGGAGCCGGAGCCGGCGCGGGTGGAGGCGGGGCCGGTTCAGGCGGCGGGGCTGCCGGTGGTGGCTCCTGTACCGCATCCATGCTGGGCAGGGAGCCGAAGGGCGGCGGCGCCAAGTCGGGCTTCGACGTCGGCGGCATGGTTGGATTGAGCGTGGAATCTTCCGACTTGGGTGCCAGACCCAGGAATCCTTCCGGCGTGATGACGGTCTTGTTCATCCCGCTGGGGTGTTCCTTGCGGCGGGTGATCATACTCTCCGCGCGCTTGGCCAGCGTCATTTCGGCGAGGCTGGAATTGGCCGGGATCAGCGCCAGGGCGTCGAGCAGTTCGCGCGGCGACTGGTAGCGGTCGGCGACGTTCTTGGCCATCATCTTGGCGCAGACTTTTTCCATTTCGAGATTGATCGTCGGGCGGAAGGTCGACGGCGGCGGCGGGTTCTCGTACATGTGCTTGTAGATCAGTGCGGCGACATTGTCGGCCTGGTACGGCGACTGCCCCGCCAGGCATTCGTAGAGCACGCAGCCCAGGGAGTACATGTCAGAGCGGCCATCGACGGGTTTGCCGGCGCCCTGTTCCGGCGACATGTACGAGGGCGTGCCGACGATCAGTCCGGCTTGCGTCATCGAATTGTCAATGCCCTTGGCCAGTCCGAAATCCATGACTTTCACCAGTCCCGACTTGGTGATCATGATGTTCGCGGGCTTGATGTCGCGGTGGACGATGCCGTGCTCGTGGGCGAGGCTCAGCGCCTTGGCCACGGAGCGGATCGTCTCCATCGTTTCATCGTGAGTGTAGGCTTCGGGCATCTTGAGAATATGTTCGAGGTCGTCGCCCTCGATGTATTCCATCGCGTAGAACGGAATACCGTTGAGGTCTTCGACGGTATAGATCTGGATGATGTTGGGATGGACTAGTTTCGCGGCCGAACGGGCTTCGCGGTAGAAGCGTTCGACGAAGGTCTTGTTTTCGCGGGCGCGGGGGAGCACTTTCAGCGCGACCCAGCGATCGAGTTTGACCTGCCGGGCGCGGTAGACCTTGCCCATGCCGCCTTCGCCAATCAGCGCGTCGACAAAATAGTCGCCAAATCGATTGGACTCGCCCGCCATCAGTCAACCCCGATAGGTACAGCTCAACGCCCGTTGCAACACGGCATCACACAAGCAGCCCACCGCATGGAATCGCACGTTGCGTCCGCGGAGAAGTAACTGTCCAGTATGAGGTCATTTAATTTAAACGGTGTTGACGTGTTCGTCGAGAATAGCTTTGAAAAGGTCGACCAATTCCGGATCGAACTGGGTTCCACGACCTTTGTCCAGTTCTTCGCGGATACGCTCGGGCGTATAGGGTTCCTTATACGTTCTGCGGCTCATCATGGTGTCATAGGAGTCCGCCAGGGAAATAATGCGCGCCCACAGGGGCGTTTGCTCGGTTTTGAGTCCGTCGGGATAGCCTTTGCCGTCCCAGCGTTCGTGATGGTGGGTGATCGCAGGCAGTAGGTCGGAACACAATTCCAGCGACGAGAGCAGATCCCGGGCGATCGTGGGATGCTTTTTCATAATTGCGAATTCTTCGTCGGTCAGCCGCGAAGCCTTGCACAGGATCTCTTCGGGCACGCCGATCTTGCCAAAGTCGTGCAGCAGCGCCGCCAGGCCGAGGCGGTCGAGATCCTCTTCGCACAACCCCTTGCGCCGGCCGATCATGCGCGACCACTTGGTGACGGAGTGACTGTGGAAGCGTGTGTACGGATCCTTCGATTCGAGGATTTTGACCATCACCGTCAGGATGTTCACGAACAGGCGCTGAATGCGCAGCTCGTTTTCCAGAATCATGGCGTTGATGCGGTAGGCCGTGAGCGCGGTTTCGACTTTCAGTTCCAGGCCTTCCTCACCGAAGTCGCCGATGGCGAGGTAGTCGTGGACGCCCATGTCCTGGACGCGCTTGCGGACTTCGTTGTTGTGAACTTCGGTCGTGGCCAGTACGGGTCCGTTGTAGAGTTCGCGGAGCTGGCGGAGATTGTCCCACGAACGTTCGGAGCCGGGTTGGATGCCGTAGACGACAAGGTCGGCGCGGTGGTCCTGTTCGTGGTTGAGGTGTTCGGCGAGCGAATCGGGTTGGGCGGGGTACGTGATCACGCCGAAGCCGGCGCGGCGCAGGGCTAATTCGTGAAACTCCCGCCAGCTTAAGACGTCGTGCATGACGACGAGGTCTGTTTCGGAGCGGTCGATTTCTTCGAACGTATCTGGCACTGAGCTGCCCTCCCAGCACTACCTGTCACGATGCTATCACCGAGTGTACTCCCTGCGGTAGATTCGGCAATAATTGAGTTTGAAAGATGTTAACAATCTCTTCATCGAATTTTTATGGAGAAGCAAGCGCTTCCGCCTTGGCACGCTCCCGGTCGCGGCGGCGGATGCGGGTGAGTAGTTCGCAGAGCACCGCCACGCCCGCGAGGATCGCCAACGCCACGCCACCGTTGTCGAAGCGATGCGGATAGGGTGAATCGAAGTTTCCGATCTCCGCGCGGATGGTGCGGAAGAGCACCGTGGAGGTGTCGAAATCGGTGTAGCCTTGAAACTCGCTGCCGTCGGCTTCGACGCGCTTGAACGTGGCGTCGGTCCAGAACGGCCAGCCGTGGGTCTCGGCGCGGACGTGGAAGGTAACCGGCCGGGTCTGGCCGTCGTCGCCCAGCAGCGTGGTGTCGAGCGAGAAGAAGCTGGTGCGCTGCTGCAGATTGAAGCTCATCAGCGTCCCCGCGACGAGCATCAACAACAGTGCCGTGGAGAGGTGGAGCTGAAACCAGCGTCGTTTGGATGGGGTCTTGTACATACAGGGACCGTCTTTCGATAAGGTTTTGCTTACTTCGCGGCGAAGTGCAGGGTTTTGATGTACTCCTCGATCTCCGATTCCAGGGGTTGCGGGCCATACCAGGTCGTCTCGGCGTCGCTGGGCCGCGTGGCGGGCGCCTGAGTGGGGACGGCGAAGTGCCGGCCGCCGACGAGCTTCTTCGAGTCGCGGTCGATCACGCTGACAGTGCAGGCTCCGGCGTAGACAAGCGCTCCCGGCGTTTTGAAGGCGTCTCTGGAGGCGTAGTAGCCGGTCTGTTCGTAGCACCAGTCGATCACGACGATGGTGTGGACGTCGTCGCTGGAGGTGGGCCGCTCTTCCGGAGTGAGTTCGGCGTAGAGATCGGCGTCGACGTGGGTCGATTCCGCCGGGTGGAGTGCGCCGCGTTCGGTGAGTAGGACGGGCAGATACTTGGGCGCTAGTTTTTGAACTGTCGCGTCGCCCTTGGGCTTTCGGGCGACGGCGAGGGCATCGCTGAGCACCGCGGCGAAGCGGGCGTCCAATTCCTGCTGCGCGCGGACTTCCTTCCAGATTTACGCCGAGACGGCCGAGGCGACGACGCAGACTGGCGCGACGCGGCGGAAGAAACTCCGCCAGGATTTTGAATTCACGCGCAGGAGCCAACTGAAACCGGCAAGGAAGAGCGCGGCAAAGGCGAGCACCCAGGCGGTGCGCGGCGTTCGTCCGATCAGCAGACTGCGGGTGCCGATCAGGAGCAGCAGGACGCCGGTAGGCATCAGGCAGCCCCAGGCTCCGGCCCTGGCGACGACCGACTGCGTGATCGGCGTGACGCGCTGGGCGGCGATGGGGACGAAGAACATTTCCTGACATTGCGGGCAGATGACGGGGAGTTCCTCGTCGGTTGGCGCGGAGACGCTGGTGCCGCAGGTGCAGGTGAAGTTGGATTCCATACGCGGGCATTCCGGGTTTGTGGAGCGACAGTAACGGACGGGGGAGGGGCGTCAAGGGTGGGAGAAGGTTGCGATTTTAATTTTTAGTTTTGAATTTTTAATTATCAATGAGGCTGGGTCCTCCAAGTGAATGTGACGGAATGTTACCAAATGTTACAAGTGTGGGGACTTCTATACAGGTGCCCGTTGTGCGTGCGGAGGCCGCAAAGAACGCTTATTTGTGGGGAGCATAATTCCACCTCCAAGCAGGGGGATTCATACGGAGTGTCGGAAATCACGATAGACCTGCGGGACCCATAGAAATGGAACATTGCATATTTCTCTATACTATATAAGCGGTGATTGATTGCAAAAGTCAAGTGTTATTTATAAAATTAGTGAAAAAGATTTTATAATTCAGGATGTGCAGCGGTGCACGTGATGGCGCTCTGCTTTCGCGTGTTCTGTGGGCTGTGAATCGTTCGGTCGTGAATCTGGCACTTGGGTCGGATCGAGGTCGGGGAGGCGCGTATAGACGGCTGGGAACGCGTTTTTGGGCTGTTCTGGACGCGGCTTGGACGATGTTGATTTCCGAAAATGCAGTTCGTCGTTACGATGCGGGTGGGTTTGTGTAAAGGAGACAAAGCGATGCGGGTGATGGTGCTGGTGAAGGCGACTGAGGAAAGCGAAAAGGGATTTTCTCCCACGCCGGAATCGAAGGCGGCGATGGAGGCAATGGGGCGCTTTAATGACGAACTGAGCAAGGCCGGAATCCTGCGGATGGCCGATGGGCTTACGCCCTCGTCGCGTGGGAAGCGGATCGCGTTCAATGGAACCGGTCGCACGGTCATCGACGGGCCGTTCTCTCACCCCCGCGAGCTGGTGGCCGGATTCTGGATCTGGGAAGTCAAAGACATGGACGAGGCGGTCGCGTGGGTGAAGCGCTGCCCCAATCCCATGCCGGTGCCGAGCGAGATAGAGATTCGGCCGTTTTATGAGTTGGCGGATATGTAGAGGACGGATCATGGCTCAATGTGACAGCAGCAACACATGAGCGCTTGAAAGCAGAGTGTCGGAATCGCCATACGAATGACGAAAACAATCGGCCCCCCACCGCACAAACGAAAACGCGGCCGTCCGCAGTTGCAGGATGCGCTCTACCGCACAATTGCAGAAACCATGCGCGAGCGGATGTCGGCGGGCGTCTGGGGGAGCGGATTTACTCTTCCCTCCCTGCGAAAAATGGCGCGCGAATTCGGTGCGGGACCCATCACGATTCGCGGCGCTCTCGAATTGTTACGGATGGAAGGGCGACTGGAGAAGACGCGCGGCGGCCAGTTGCTGGTTCAGGCCCCCTCGGGTGTGCGCGCGGCCACCCATCGTCTCGCGGTTGAAGTTGTCAGCAGCTACCTCGACGCGTACTTGCGCACAAACTATGGCCGAATGGTCCAGGAAGGCCTGACGCTGGAAGTGACCAACCAGGGCCGCGCGTTGCTGCTGGCGCATAACTTTCGATTTCTGGCGGCGGTTCCCTCTGGATTTGACCGTCTGCCGGCCGACGGTGTGCTGCTTTGGGGAAACTTTCGGAAGGACGTGCTTCAGCGTTACGAACGCATGAATCTGCCCATCGTGCTTGTGGATCGCCCGCCTGCGAATTGGAAAATGCACAGCGCCTGCGTAGACAACGAGAACGCGGCGTTTGACGCGACCCGGCATTTGATCGCCCTGGGTCATAGACGGATCGCCTTTATCCGCCAGATTCACATTCATGCGCGCGACGTGGACCCGGATACTGTTGAGCGCCAGAAAGGCTACGAACGCGCGCTACGTGAATCCGGTCTTCGTGTCCGGGCGGAGCTGATATTGAATTCGCTGGGCACCGACAATCTCAACAGCCCCTCCATTCGTTCGCTTTTTGTCGGCCGTGCGCAGCCGACTGCTGTGCTCGCGGTGGATTCGGACAAGGCGAGGCTGGTCTTATCAGCCGCAAGTCAGAGGGGCCTGGCGATTCCGCGGGATCTGAGCGTGGTGTGTTTCCAGGAACGCGATGGAACGCACGCGGAGATTAGCGGCCCCCGTGTCGACTTTCGAGAACTCGGCAGACAAGCCGCGCTGTTGCTGCTGGAAGCGAAGTTTCCACCGCAGGTCCGGAGAATTCCGGCACCGTGGTGCGAAGGCAGGACCGTGGCCTCAAGAAAGCCGACTTGAAGACGTAGTCCGGTACGCGCAGAACGCGCAGAACGCGCAGAACGAAATTCGTTCCGCCAATTCTGAGTCAGGACCTTTCAATATTTAATAGCACGAAAATAAACACTATGAAATCAAAACATCGCTTCTATGCGGAATCGGGGTATGTAGGAAGACGGTGATGGCAGCCGCGGCTTCTGAAAGGAACACCCTGATGCAGAAAGACACTCTTGCGCTCATCACCATTT
>JBBRPR010000045.1:0-72402 GCA_038227875.1 Planctomycetota bacterium | reverse complement strand
CGGCGGACAACTTCGACAATACGACTTTTCACCTCGGCCGCGACATTACGTCACTCGACCCAACGATGCCCGGGCAAACATTCTCGCTTCTACACGAAAATCAGCGGCATCGCCCTCGATTCATGCAACATGCAGGCTAGCCGGCCTGCTCTCTGGCAAAACTGTTCACTTTGATCTCGATGGCGACGGCGTGGCTGAAGAATGCCCTTGGTTGACGTCCGAGGCGTGCATTCTGGTCTGGGATCCGCACCACGACGGCCACATCGATTCCGGGCGAAGATTGTTTGGCTCGGTCTCGTGGTGGATATTCTGGCGCGATGGCTACCAGGCGCTGGAGGCACTTGATGACAATCACGATGGCGTGTTGAGCGGCAACGAACTTCACGGTCTGGCTATTTGGCGAGACCTCAATGGCAATGGCGTCTCCGACCCCGGAGAAGTCACCCCGATCGAAGACACGGACGTCGAAAGCATCGCCGTCCACAGCACCACGATCGTCGCGCCTGGTTCGTCACCAGGCAATTCGATTGGGATCCGCCTTAAGGATGGACGCACGCTTCCTTCCTACGACTGGACGTTGCTCCGCGGCATCTCGTCGCCGGGCAAATCCGAAAGCGCGCAATCACAGCAATGACACGGCGGAATCGTTTCCCAAACTGACTGTTCGATGCTATTCATGAGGCGGAGTTAACAAGTTGACAATCGATTTGATCAAGTCGATGAAAATTTGCCCATTTGCTGGAAGAGACCAGTGTGAGGTGCATCGGGAAAGCCTGTTCGCTCCCTTCCGATAACTATGTTTAAAATACAGGACTGCGTCGAAGCACAGCAAAATTGTCACTGACAAAAACAGAGAATATGCCGATCGCCGGTTTGCGCACCGCGATCCGCGACGCAAGCGTCTTGGCACACGTCAGCGTGCGGCGCCGCTATCCCGCAAGATGGAAAGAGTCATATACGAGCGCAGCGAGACCGGGGTGAGGGGGGAGCCGCACGCCCCCTCGGAATAACCTCGTTCTAATTCCTAATAATTATTTTCCCGGTTTTTTAATAAAATAACCATTGACATCCCAATCCTACGGTGTAATTATTATGCAGTAGAACAAAACCCTAATATGAAAGGAGCCACCCAATGGCCCTGCACGTCAACCAACAACGCGCCGTCGCCCTATTCGCACTCGGACACGGCACAAACGATATCGCCAAGCAACTCGACATCAGCCGCCAGACCCTCTGCCGCTGGCAGAATCTCCCCGAATTTGAACAGACGCTGAACAAGACCGTCGGCGAAAACATGGCCGGCATGCGAGTTCAAGTTCAGCTTACCGCCCAGACCTTCGTCGAAGGCGGCCTCGAAGCCGGCCAGCAACTCCGCCACATGATTCTCAAAGCCAACACCACCGACACAGAACGTCGCCTGAGTTCCATGACACTGCTGCGTCACACGACGCGCTTCTGGGATTTGATGGGCTTCAACGCAAAGCTCCCGAACCCCGCGAGCCTGCTCAACGACAAACTCCCCGACCTGCAGGAATCCGACGCCGTCGAAAAAGTCTCCTTCCACCCGAATGACCGCAAGCCCGGCGATCGCGCCGAGCGTCCCGGAACGGAAGAAGACGGTGTCCCACCCGGTTCCTGCGCCCTCTCCCAGCCCGACTACGTTCACGACTGGCAATCCAACCCCGTGAACGACGACGGCACGCCAAAGAAGGCACCCGAACCTCGCGAATACACGCTGCCGGAATTCAAAGACTACGACCCGACACGCTCCATCAAATCCCAAGTCGAAGAAGCGACCGCCGAATGCGTCAAGCGCGCCGAAGCCGCCGCCGAAGCTCGCATCACCGTCCAGCCCGCCAGCTACAAACCCAAGCCCAAACCCTGGAAACGCAGCGCCACCACCACGCGCTGCCAACCCACAAAGACCTCAAGTCCCCGATGTCCCACAACCAGCACCGCCCAAACAACCAACGCCAGCCCCAGCCCCAACCCCAACCCCAACCCCAACCCCACGCACAGCCAAACCAGTAAAACCAAGGCCACACCCCCCGCCGCGCACGGCCCCGGGTAGCCTTGGTGCCAAGGATGCGCGGACCTTAGAGCGCAGCGAAAAGGTCCGCTCATCCGTGCGAAGCGCTCTCGATTTTCGAAGCGCCGGCCATTAACAAAACCTGTCCGTGCAATGCTCGCTCTTTGAAAACCAAATAGCCCTCGCCTAGCATCTTGCGCCAATCACACGCCAGGGTGCCACTCGTCTGAAGCTGTTCTCAGACGAGTGCAGGATGGACGCTGTGTTTGCAAATTCGGACCGTCTTCAACGATCCAATTTGCAACCGCAACGTCCATCCCGCACCCACTCAAAACCGACCGCAATCCATGTAACATTCGGTAACATTTTGTAACATCACCCAAGCCACCAGTGGCACACTCCTACGGTTCTGATTGCAAGAGGACGGGGATTGTCCAAATTGCAATCGCGGTGTCCATCTCGGCACTCGTCTAAACGACAGACGAGTGGCACCCTTGCCTGGGAGTCGAGTGCAAGAAAATGGGAGTAGCTGAACAGAGCCAATGGATCAATGACTCCGTTCCCGCGCTGGCGGGGAATCGCTATCGTGAGTATGAAGACGCCAATGCCTATTGAAGAGGGGGCTGTGAATGAACAACGAATTGATCATCACCAAAATTGAAACGGTGCGCGCGCTGGATCAGCCGAATACGATTTGGGTTCACGTGCACACGAAGGAAGGGCTGATCGGGCTGGGGGAGACGTTTTACCTGCCGGCGGCGATCGAGGCGATTGTGCATGAGTTCGCGGCGCCGATCCTGATCGGGCGTTCGGCGCTCGATCGCGAGAACCATTGGCTGCAGCTTTTTTCGTACGCGAATTTCTTCGGCTACGCGGGCGCGGAGATGCGCGCGATTTCGGCACTGGATATTGCGCTGTGGGATCTGGCCGGACAGTTTTTGAAGCAGCCAATCTACAATTTGCTCGGCGGCAAATGCCGCGAGTCGATCCGCATCTACAACACCTGCGTCAACACGCCGAAGTACGCCGACCAGGATGGCTTCTGCGAACGGCCCGGCGAACTGGCAAAATCGCTGGTGGCTCAGGGCATCGGGCAGATGAAAGTGTGGCCCTTCGACCGCTTCGCGCCGCAGATGAGCAGCGGCGCGGTGGTCGGGCCGGCGGGGTGGTCGGCGTACGGACCGCCAGGACACGAGTTGCCGCTGGAGACATTGAAAAAAGGGTTGTGGACGATCGAGGAGATCCGCAAGGCGGTCGGCGACAAAATCGAAATCGCGCTGGAAGGACATTCGCGCTGGAACGTTAACTGCGCTCTGCGCATCGCGCGCGCGGTTGAGCCCTACAATCTGGCGTGGATGGAGGACATGATTCAGCCCGACTGCGTCGCGGACCTGGCGCGGCTGGTGAACGAATCGCGCGTGCCGCAGTGCGTCAGCGAGCGGCTCTTTACCAAGAATGCGTTCCGCGAAGTGCTGGAGGCTCGCGCGGCCCACATCGTCATGCCGGATCTGATCTGGACGGGCGGCATCACCGAAGGCGTGAAGATCGCGACGCTGGCGGACGCGTATCATCTCGGGTTCGCGCCGCACGATTGCACGGGTCCGGTGAACGTGTTCGCGTGTCTGCATCTCTGCGCGGCGATGCCCAACGCGATGATCATGGAGACGGTGCGCGGGTTCTGCGAAGGGTACTACCGCGACATCGTCACCGAGCCGGTGCCGCTGCGCGAAGGGAAGGCGTGGCTGGAGTTCGGGCCGGGGCTGGGCACGAAGCTAAAGCCGGAGTTTCTCGCGCGGAAGGATTTGACGGTGCGCGCGTCGGGCAAGTGACGGCGTGATCAGTGTCTTTTCAGCATCGCCACGAGGCCGGTGACCCATGCGGCGCTGCAGAAGACGACGATGAAGAGCGAGCCGAGCGAGAATTGAAAATTTTCGCTGGGGAGCGGCGCGAGCTGTTTTCTGCTGGCCAGGGTTTGAACGACGTTGATGAGCAGTGTGTTGCAGCAGAAGCACATCGCACCCGCGGCGGTGAGCACCGAAACCGCCGCGACCCAATCGGTCCGCGTGGTGGCTCCGAAAATGCAGATTCCGACGGCGGCTAAAAAATAGAGAATCGCGAATTTCACCCAGCGTTCGCCGCGTTCCAGCACGCGTTGATGCATGAAATGCGTAAAGAACAACACGAGGTTGACCCAGCCGAAGACGAAAAACAGCGCGATCCAGACCCAGGGCGAAATCTCGGGAACTTTTCTGTTCAACGCGAAACGGTGCACGCGGAAGGCGAGGACGGCGCCGAGGGCGCCGGAGAGGGGAGCGGAAACATAGGACGCCATCAGCACGAGCGGGAGGTTCAAGGTGTGGACGTCGATCAGGATTTTGGCGGTGAGGTACATGAGCGAGGCGAGCAACGCGCCGGCGGCGAAAATCTCACCGCCGAGTATGGTGGTCTGCCGGCGCGTGCGCTGCGGCAGCGCGGGAAGCGTGTCGGTGGGCACCGCTCCCAACGGGAGTTCTGTCGCAGGCGCAACGGGCGCAACGGTGGGAGCGGTTTGCGCGGTCGGCGGCGGTGTGACTTCCGGGGCCGGGTTCTCCATGGCGTGAATCGTACGGGACCGCGGCAGGTGTGAAAAGATGGAAAAGGCGCTTCGAAAGCGCCTTCTCTGTACTCAAGAAAAAGTAATGCGATCGCGCGCGTTAGTGATGTGCGGGTTCCAGTTCGCGCGTCTTCTCGACGGTCTCCAGCAGCGCCTTCTGCTGCGGATGGGCGCCGAGCCACTTCACGCTGCCGGTGCTGAGGTCATAGACGGCGCCTTCGATGCGAAGCTTGTTGCCGGCGACGAGTTTGCGCGTCATCTCGCTGTGCTTGAGCAGGTCTTCGATCGACTGGAAGACGTTGGCTTCGATCGCGGCGGGGACCAGTTCCTTGCCCTTCAGGTCGGGGTGTTCCTTCTGCGCCTTGTCGACGGCGGGTTGAATCGGGGCGACCAGTGCGGGGATGCTGCCGTGTACTTCGGCGTGCGTGGCGACGGCGGTGACGGCGCCGCATTCGGTGTGGCCGAGAACGATCAGCAGCGGCGCGCCCAGATGCGAGGTGCCGTATTCGGCGGAGCCGATTTCATCGGTGTTGGCAACGTTGCCCGCGACGCGGACGACGAACAGATCGCCGATGCCCTGATCGAAGATGATCTCCACCGGTTCGCGCGAATCGGAGCAGGCGATCAGCGTGGCGACCGGATGCTGCCCGTTCTTCACGGTTTCGGCGCGGCGGGCGGCGTCACGGCGCGGGGCACTGGTCTTGGCGTCGACGAAGCGGGCGTTGCCGTCCTTCAGCGCGGTGAGCGCCTGGTCGGGCGTCACGGCGGCGGGAGCATCGACGGCGACGGCGACGGCGGCAAAGGCGCGGGATGACATCAGGGTTGCGGTGAAAAGGACGGTGGCGATGAGACGCTTGGAATGCATCGAGTTCTCCTGAGTGAAGTCGGCACGAAAAGAAAAAGGGCGCCCACTCGGGAGCGCCCTTTTGCGCTTGCAATGTATTACGATATTAATGTGAATCCGGTTTGAATCAATAGAACACTTCGGCCAGATCCAGGAATTCGTCGGGCAGGTACTTGTAGCGCTTCTTCTCGCCCTGTGTTTCGCGGACCATGCCCTTCATCGGCAGCGTCTCGACCTTCAAGCCCTGCAGCACGACCATGTGGCCGTAGTGCTTTTTGATCACGGCTTCGGCCGCCTTGACGCCGTAGCGCGTGCCGAGGATGCGGTCGTAAGCGCACGGCGAACCGCCGCGCTGCAGATGTCCCAGCGCGATGGCGCGAGTTTCCAGGCCGGTGATCTTTTCCAGTTCAGTGGCGACGGCTTCGGCCACTTCGCCGGGCTTCATGATCACGTTGCCGAAGCTGTCGCGTTCGACTTTCTCGGAGAGTGTCCAGCCGCCGTCGGTGGTGTTCTTAACGATGCGCGGCTTGACTTCGATGCCGGAGATCGAGGCGCCTTCCGCGACGACGACGATGCTGTGGAGCTTGCCCAGGCTGCGGCCGTGCTTCACTTCCTTGGCGATCTCCTGAATGCTGACCTGCTTTTCCGGCACGGCGATGTAATCGGCTTCGCTGGCCAGGCCGGTGTAGGCGGTGATCCAGCCGGCGTGGCGGCCCATGCATTCGATCACCATGACACGATGATGGCTCATGGTCGTCACGCGCAGATCGTCAATCGCGCGCATGGCCTGTTCGACGCTCGACCAGAAACCGAACGTGAAGTCGGTGCCCATGACGTCGTTGTCGATGGTCTTCGGTACGCCGACGGTGTTGACGCCGTAGTCGCGATTCAGGTAGTAACCGATCTCGAGCGTGTCGTCGCCGCCGATGGCGACGAGCGCATCGAGCTCGAGCTTGTTGTAGACGTCGACGGCTTTTTTGACGTCTTCGGGTTTCTTGAACAGATTCGTGCGGGACGTGCCGAGAATCGTGCCGCCCTCATGCAGAATCGAATCGACCTTGTGCGGCTCCAGCGGCACGGTCACGTTGTCGCGCAAACCCGCCCAGCCGTCCACCAGGCCGACACACTGGTAGTTCTTGTTTTCCTTTGCGAGGCGGATCACCGTTGCGCGGATCACCGCGTTCAAGCCCGGAGCGTCGCCGCCGCCCGTCAAAATGCCCACTTTATTCATCGTTCCACTTCCTCCTGTTGCGCTATCCTAGCAGCCGGTTGAAAAATGTCTAATCTGCCGCTCGATCCTTGAAAGGCCTGGCTGTTGAGGCGTTTCAAGGCGTCGACAAGGATCTGTCGACTGGCTGCTGGCGCTTCTCGTCCCGGGCGCAATGCTGCTGTCGCGGGGTGAACTTCATTACCGTCAATGCTGCTCCTGTCAACGGCAAGCGTGACAGGTTGGCCGGGGTGTACCCTTTCTGTCTACTTCTCCAGATTCAGCCACAAGCTCTCGTCGGGGGTCAGTGTCAGCTCCAGCGCGTTGATGCTGGAATGCAATTCTTCGACGTTCGCCGGTCCGATCAGGCAGAACGTGGGGAAGGGCTGCTGCATGACGTAGGCGAAAGCGATCTGGATCGCGGAGACGCCTTTCTTCTTGCCCAGTTCTTCGGCGCGGCGGAGGCGCTCGAAATTCTCCGCGTTGTAGTAGACGCGGATGACGTCGGGATCGCCGCTCATTTTATCCGGTCCGAAGCGGCCAGAGAAAAATCCGCGTGCCTGCGACGACCAGGCGAAGAGCGGGAACTGTTCTTTCGTGTGCCAAGCGCGCGCGGCGGTGTCGAGCATCGCGCAGCCGCCCCACATCGGTTCCTTGGCGGCGGCGAGACTCAGATGCGGGCTGCTGAGCGAGAAGCCGGCGAGGTTCTTCTTGTAGGCGTATTCGTTGAATTCCTGGATGCGCGTGTGGCCCCAGTTGGAAGCGCCGAAGGCGCGGATCTTGCCCTTGGCCTTGTAGCCGTTGAGCTCCTCGACCAGCGGGCCGACCGGGTATGAGGGGTCGTCGCGGTGGAACATCCAGACGTCGAGATAGGGCGTGTTCAAACGAGAAAAATTGGTGGCCAGTTCGGAGCGGATGCCTTCCGGATTGACTTTCTGTTTATCGCCGTCGGGGATGCAGCCCTTGTCCATGAGCACGACTTTGTCGCGGTTGCCGCGGTCGTGGAGCCACATGCCGATGGCTTTTTCGCTGTTGCCGCCGGCGTAAACGATGGCGGTGTCGATGCAGTTGCCGCCGGCTTTCAAGAACGTGTCGAGCAGCGCGTAGGTGTTCTCTTTGGCGGCGCCTTCGATTCCGAACACCATCGATCCCAACACGGCGCGGGAGACAGGCTGTTCAATGCCGGCTACTTTTCCGTACTTCATTGTGGGTTAAGGCTCCTATGAGGCGGGCTCCCGTGTTTCGTAGGTGAAACACCGCCCGCAGGC
This sequence comes from Planctomycetota bacterium, assembly GCA_038227875.1. Taxonomy (GTDB): domain Bacteria; phylum Planctomycetota; class SZUA-567; order H5-PLA8; family H5-PLA8; genus JBBRPR01. Next base: position 64,461 of record JBBRPR010000045.1, on the reverse strand, counting down.
AATTTCTCAAAGCCTTATATCCGGTCGCGCTTTCGAATCAAACGGGAGTTGTGAAAAAATCGAAAAATGCACGTGGGCAGTCATGACGGGATAAGCACTTCCAGAACCTGTCTAGTTGTCATGATCAGTGCCTATGGCATTTTGCATTCATTTGGCGGCCGGGATTAAGTTGCCATCGCTGCGGGAGTTCTGTATGGTCAAACCATCATGAACAACTTTGATGCGGCAACGCTGAGTTTGATCGACGCCAACGCGAATCGCGCACGTGAGGGAATTCGCACGGCCGAAGATTACATAAGATTCAGTGTACGGTACACGCGCTGGGCGCTGGAAGTTAAAGCGATTCGCGCAGGCATAACTGCGGTGATCAATAGTCATGTCGCGGAGCGGGACCTGATCGCCACTCGCAACGTGCCTGGCGATCCCGGAAAACCAAAACAGGTCCCGATTCGAGACGATGCGGCGGCTCCCGCCAACGCTGAGCGGCCGCTGCATGTCGCCCGGCGCGGTTTAAAGCGTGCGCAGGAAGCGCTGCGGGTGCTGGAAGAGTACTTCCGAGCACAGTTCGCGCAAAGCTCCACGCAGCTCTCGCAGTACCGCTATGTACTTTATGAAGCTGAGCAATGGCTGATGCTGGGAAGCGCTGCCGCAACGACTCTGGGTGCATCCACTGTATATGTACTTTTAACGGAGTCACTGTGTGCACGCGGTTTATTGCCTACGGCTGAGGCGGCATTAAAGGGTGGTTGCAAGTTGTTTCAGCTGAGGGAGAAACAAGACTCTGGCACAACGCTGATTACTAAGGCCCGGGATTTGCAACGTTTGTGTTCTGAGTACGACGCAGTTTTAATTTGCAATGACCGAGTCGATGTTGCCGCTGCGTCCGGATGCGTCGGTGTGCATGTGGGGCAGGACGATATGGCGCCTGCGGACATCCGCAGCGTGATGGGTCAGAGACTGCTGATAGGGCGTTCGACGCATTCAGTCGGACAGGCGAAACGGGCGATCGAACAGGAGCAGGTCGACTATATCGCGATTGGGTCGATGTACGACACCACCACCAAACTCCAGCGGATTATGGCTGGATTAAGCTTAGCAGAGCAGGTGAGTGCGTTGAAAACCGACCTTCCGGTCTTCGCAATCGGAGGAATTACGCTGGAGCGTATACCGGAACTGAAAGCGGCAGGCGTGCGCAGAATTGCAGTCTCTTCGGCGGTCATAAGTGCGTCGGATCCGGAAAGTGTAACACGGAAATTAATCGAGGCCATGGACGGCGTGTGACAGGCCTGAAGTTCAACAGGCGTAGCAAATTAGCGTTCTATCACTTGATGTGAGAATAAAGTTGTGCCAAGATGTGCGCTCCAACAGGGATTGCGCAGAAAGGACTGATTTATGACGAGCACCACCACGCCTACCCCCGCGCTCATCGCGAGAAGTTTTCCTCAACGATTGGGGATTTTCGTCGACGTGCAGAATATGTTTTATTCAGCCAAACTCCTTCATCAGAGCAAAGTTGATTACGGCCGGCTGTTGCGCGAAATTACCGGCACGCGACATCTCGTCCGAGCCATTGCATACATTGTCCAGAAACCCGATGTCAATCAGGCTGGCTTTCACGAAGCGTTGAGCCGCTTTGGTTACGAACTGAAGATCAAAGAATTGAAGATTCGTCCCGATTCCGACCGTGGAGAGCGCGGTGGTGATCGTGGTGAACGCAGTGGCGGCGGAACGGCCAAAGGCTCCTGGGAAATTGGGCTCACCATCGACGCTCTGATGATGGCTCCGCGCCTCGACACCGTCACATTGGTCACTGGAGACGGCGACTACGTTCCGCTCGTGGAATGCCTCAAGCTTCACGGCTGTCGCGTGGAAGTGGTGAGCTTCGAACGCTCGACGGCCGGTGAACTGATCCGCGCTGCCGACGCGTATATTCCGATCCAGGAAAGCTGGATTTTCAAAGAGAAGAAGTTTGAAGCGATCGCCACCGGAGCTGCTCCCAGCATCAGTGGCTTGGGTTCCACCGCGCCCGGTCATCACGCGTACGAAGGCCTGCCGCGCGACGAAGATCTGGAAGCCGAAGCTGCCGCCGCGGCCGCTGCCGAACAGAGCGCTGCGTATGGCAACCAAGCAGCCGGGAACGACGAAGACGAAGATCCGCCGCAGCCGCCGCCGCCGACGTCCCGCGGATCGAAGCGTCCGGACCTTGGCATACTTGCCTAAGTAGTTGAGATATAATATACTTAAGAAGGCCCGGCGCAAATTGCCGGGCCTTTTTGTTTCCCGAATTGCAGATTGCATTTTGCAAAACAATGCATTTTGCAATGTGCAAAAGAATCTCGTTTCCCACTCAAACGTGGGGTATTAAGTAGCATTACTGCTGCCAACCCGTAAACAGTGAGGCAAAATTAATGAGCGCGTCCGCCAACGGTGTGTGGTTCGGAAATGAAGCTTGGCCCTGCGGTTCATCGCCGGGCGCGTTTGCGCGGGATGTGTTCCGAATCGAAGGGTGTAAGACCGACAAGGAGCGCGCCCTCGCTTTTAACTCCTGGCTGCTGCGCTGCATGAACCGCGGCCCGAACCTGAAACTCGCCGGGCTGGGGTCGTGGATCCATTCTGCCGACCCGACGCTGCTGTTTACGTCCTGGGGGCACAACGAATGTACTGGCTGGGGCTGGGTGGCTGCAGAAGCGCTCCAGGCCGCCGGCATGAAAGCGCGCCGCGCGGTGGCGTTCAAGTCGGGGCATACGTTTTACGAGGTCTGGTACGCGGGTGCCGACGGCAAGGAAGGCTGGCACGCGTTCGATCCGTTCATCGGGTGGTATTTTCTGAACGAAGGCGGCGAAGTTGCGTCGTGCGAGGAACTCGCCGCCAATCCCGATCTCGTGACGCGTCCGCGTTCTGGCGGGCGCTCGCGGCTGGGGCACGATCCCGAACGCTCCGGGTATCTGCACCGCTACCAGGTTCACGATCTGCTCGATGTGGTTCAGCCGGTGCAAGGGTACGAGCTGCGCTTCGAACCGCGCGCGGGGCAGGTTTACTCGCAGCTGTGGCGTCCGGAGATTCCTGAGCTCTCGTGGAAAGTCGGCTCGTCCACGTCCGGGGCGCATTGCGACATTTCGCTCTACGATGAAGAAGGTAAGCCACGCTATCCCGAACACCACTCCTACTGGAAAAATTACGTCTGGGAGACCGGCGACCAGCACGGCATCAATGGCACGCAGGCGGTGCGCTGGCACGGTTGCGGCGCACTGCGTTGGCAGCCGTTGCTGCTGGGCGATGCTGCGGCGTGGAGCAGCGCCAATGCCGTCTTCGAAAACGGCACGCTGCGGCCGACCGGCGCGAAGAAGCACTGCGAAGTCTGGTACCACATCCGCCTGCCGTATCTGGCGACGTACCTGCGTCTGAACCCGGCCGTCGATGTCGGCGGCGGCGATCTCGTGGGCTTTGCGGTCTCGCCCGACGCCGGCCGCTCGCTGCACTCGGTCTATTGGAAATCCGGCGAACCGCCGAAGCTGATCACGCATGGCCTGGAAGAGGGGCCGAGCATCCGCGGCCTGCAGGAATTCTGGCTGCGCGTGGATATGTCGACGCAATCGTCGGCGTCACCGTTGCGCCTGCGCGGGTTGCAGATGACCGTTGGCTACCAGCTCAACATGAACATCCTGCCGCGCCTGGTTCCTGGCGAGAACAAGCTCTACCTGCAGGCCGACAAAGTCGACGGCGTGAAACTGAGTGCCGAATGGGCGTACACGCATCCCGACGGCGAAAGACTCGAGACGGTGACGCTGGAGAAAGCCGGCCGCGCGGCGCGGTCGATAAATCCCATCGTTAAAAAGCCGGATGAGCTTATCATGCGCGGCGTGACCTTGCGCTGTGACGCGGTCCGGTAACAAAATTCCGACATGGAGTAATCAGCCGCCGCGTGCACCGTAAAGCGAAACACCAGAACCGTCGTCCGCAGATTTCCCGCCGTCCCGCTCAAGACGATCGCGTGCGCGATCTGGTTCTCGACGCGTATGCGCGCGTGCTCCGCGAGGGCGGCTACGCCAGCGACCTGCTGGCGCAGGCCTTCCGCCGCCGCGAGGACCTCGGCCCGCGCGCGCGGGCGACGGCCAACCGGCGTCTGTTCGGCATGATCCATCTGGCGCGAAAGCTCGACTTCGCGCTGGAAGCGGCCGGCGCGCGGCTCACGCGCGATACGGAAGTGTACGCGAAGTACGTGGCGTTCCGGCTGTTGAAGCAGGAAATTTCAATCGAGGAAGCGCGCGAAGCGCTGCCGGTGGTGAACTGGAAAGCCGTCGCGGAGATCGATGCCGCCATCGCGCGCGAGAGTTCGCCGGTGCTCCGCCTGGCGCTGAAATGCTCGCTGCCCGATCTGCTCGCCGAACGTTTTCTCGACGAGTACGGCGACGAGGCCGAAGCGCTTGGCAGCGCGTTGAACGAAGCGGCGACGCAGACCTTGCGGGCCAACACGCTGAAGGTAACGCGCGCGGAATTGGCCGAGCGGCTGACGGCCAGCGGCGTGGAGACCAAGTCGACACGCTTCGCGCCGCACGGACTTTCGCTCTCGCTCGACGCCGAACCCAAGGATCGGTCCGCCGACATGTTGCGCAGCGCCCGCAGCTCGGGACTGTTTGAGCCGCAGGACGAAGGCAGCCAGCTGGTCTCGGAACTCGCCGCGTGCGCGCTGCGCGCGTTTCTGAAACATGCCAGCGCGAAGACGGGCTTTGGTTTCGAAGAGACCGGCGGCATCGCCGTCGATTTCTGTGCCGGCGCGGGCGGCAAAACGCTGCCGCTGGGTGCGGCGATGAACAATCGCGGCCGCTTGTTCGCGCTGACGCTCAAGCATCACGACTTCGATGAACTGCGCCGCCGCGCCGATCGCGCCGGTCTGGAAAATCTGACGCCGGTGCTGATTGAGCGGAACACGCTGCCACGCGAACTCCATTCCGTCCGCGGCAAAGCGATTTGCGTGCTGGTCGACGCGCCATGCAGCGGCGTCGGTGCGCTGCGCCGGAAACCGGAAGTGCGTTGGCGCATCACCGCCGAAGCATTGCAGCGGCTGCCGGCCGAGCAGCTGGACATCCTCAAACAAGCCGCGCGATTGTGCGCGCCCGGCGGCTACCTGATTTATGCGACGTGTACGGTGCTGCGCGCAGAGAACGAAGCCGTGGCCGCGGAGTTTCTCAACCAGTCGCGCGAGTTTGCGCTGGTCTCCGCGCGGACGCTGTTCGAAACCGTGCTGCCCAAGAAAGGTGCTGCGCGCGTGACGGACGCGACGGGGCAATACTTAAAGCTGTTGCCGCACCAGCAGGGCACCGATGGGTTCTTCGCGGCGGTGTTTCAAAAGTCTCCGGAAGGGCATAGTTAGCTCTTGCGCGAAGTGTGAAAATCCAGACACTCGTGAAAGTCCTCAAGCCGACGACATATAGATAACTGCTGCGCCTTGTGTGTTAGCGGAAGATCCTCCATTCTCCGAAATATTGAAATTTAGTGGACTGGCTTCGGGTCTCTAATATTATGGCAATTCTGACTTAGACCTTTGGGCTGTGACGTCCATCGGGATCAATTGGTGAAATCTTAAAGTGCAAAGCGAGGGGCTAGGCGTCCGCATGAGCGGACCCGCGCCCCTGTTTTTTGGAGGTCAGTGTAACATGGCAGACCTAGCTGGCGGCGGCCCCAGGCTTCCGCAGACGTTCGGCGAGAAGATCAGTTTTTCGCTGCCCGTCATCGTTGTAGCGCTCATTCTTTCAATCGGAATCTCGTATGCGATTCTGGCCATCATCAACGGCAACACGCGCACCGATTTCAACGCGGCGCTGAAAGAGCAGAACGACAAACTCACCAAGGATATCGGTGAAGTCAAGAAGGCTCATGACGACCTGCAGAAGGACGTCACGGCGCTGACGGCCAAGGCCAAGCAGCTCGACGAAGAACGCGCGAAGATGGTCACCGAGTTCGGCAAGATGGACGAGAACTACAAGACCTTCCGCAACGACTATTCGAAGTTCGTCGACACGCAGAAGGATCTCGACAAGGGTCAGAACCAGGACATCCAGACCACCTCCACCAACCTCAAGAAGGTCGAAGACAAAGTCCACTACATCGACGAGAAGCTCAAGAAGCTCGACGAAGTCGCGCAGGACGTGCTGTTGCTCAAGACCGACACCGCCGGCTTGAAGGAAGAATACAAAGTCCTGAAGGGTGACCTCACTGCCGTTCGCAGCAAGGCCGACGTGACCGAGAAAGACCTGGCCGACCTGAGCGAACGCGCCCGAATGTTCCAGTTGCGCGTGCTGGCTGCCCGCGCCCGTGAAGCTGCCGAAGCCGCCCGGCAAACCGATCTCAAAAATCTTTTGACCCGTCTCGAAGACGTGGACGTGGAGGATAAGAAATAATGAAACGATCGATCGTCGTTCCGTTCTTTGCCGTCGCGCTGGTGGCTGTCGTCCTGACCGGCTGCGACGCCGACAACAACAATCCGAAGTACGGCCACGTCTACCTGCGCGGCGGCAAGAAGGTGCCGTCGAACCTGGTTGGCTGGGTGGCCGTCCCTGGCGCGCAGCCCAAGGTGGTCGAAGACAAGAACCTCGGCTTCTCCTATGCCGTGCTGGCCACGCACAACATCGTCTCCAGCGACATCAGCGGCTGGGTGGCGTTGAAGCCGGGCCTGTTCGCGAAGATGAGCGGCATCAAGGTTGAAGCTCCCGCCGACAACGCTTCGGAGCTCTACGTTCTCAACGCCGGCGCGCGCATTCCCGAAGACATGAGCAACTGGATCGCGCTGCCCAACACGCAGCCGGAAGTCGAAAGCAGCTCGACCAAGAAAGACGTGGGTCTGGCCAAGCTCGCCTCCGACAACGTCATCCCGAAGGAACTTAATGGCTGGATCGCGGTCAGTCCCGACACGCTGGCCAAGCTGTCGGAGAAGTACATGATGACCGGCAAGGGCGCGAAGTAAATTCAGAACGATGAATTGAACTGTCTCAATAAAAATCCCCCGAGTGATCGGGGGATTTTTATTGGGTGGCGACGGACAATTTTGAATTCTTATTTGCCCCGCGCGTTCCGTCGACCGAACAATGCGAAGCTACAGCGTTTGCGCCAGACCTGTCGCGCCGCTCTCCAGCGCTTTCTCGCAGATCAGCGTGATGTCGCGGCCATATTTGGCGTCGGCGACGCTGGGGCATTCGCCGGCGAGCACGTCCAGGAAATGACGGTGCTTGTCGATGTCGGCCGGGAGCGTGACGCGCTCGGCTTCACTCTGCGTTTTGCCGAAGTACAGTTCGCTCTGCCAATTTCGTGAATGCAGTCCGCCTTTGGTGCCGGTCATGCCTTTGTAGTAATCGGCGACGGTTGCAATCTGGCTCCCTTCAATCGTACACGTCGCGCCGTTTTTGTAGCCCATCGTCAGCCAGATGTGATCGTTGGCCTTCGGATGATCGTTGAGCGTGCTGAGCTTGCGGCAGTAGACGGTGCTGGGCATGCCGACGATGTTGACCGCGAAATCGATTTCGTGCGTGATCAGTTCGGCCATCACACCACCGGATTTTTCATACTGCGCGCGCCAGTTTCCGGCGGGGACGTTGAGCGCACACAAGCGCCGCGACCAGAGGCTGACGAAGTCGCCGAGATCGCCGGCCTGATACATTTTCTTCATCTGCACGGGAAGCCCGCCGAAGCGCACGGAAAACCCGATCAGCGAATGAACTTTTGCTTTTTCAACGGCGGCAACAATCGCGTCGGCATCGGCGAGATTCAACGCCATCGGCTTTTCAATGAAGAGATGCTTGCCGGCGGCCGCCATCGCCAGGGCGTGTTCGCGGTGCATGAAGTTCGGTGACGAGATCACAACGGCGTCAACTTCTCCGGCCAGTTGCGCGGGCGAGGCGAAGGTCTTCGCGCCGTAAATGGCGGCGAGTTTTTCGGCGGCGGCGGGAACCGGATCGGCGACTGCAGTGATGCGGCAGCGGTCCGTGAATTTGGCGAGTCCCGCGGCGTTGCCTGTGCCGTTGGGTCCAGCTCCGATCACTCCGACTCGAATCATTGTGGTAGTGCTCCAAAGGCGTTGATGGAAATTGAACAGTTCAAAAGTACGCAAGAGGTCACAGGCACTCATCATAAACCGGGAGTGCACTCGTTAGGAATAGGCGCAGTGATGAAAGAGATGTTATTTTTGACCGCAGCAAAAAGTGCCAATTCATGTAAGTGGAGCGGATTTTACGACATAGTGAACTGCCAGAAAATGGCCGCGCACACGTGCTGCTCATGATCTTGTTCGAATCGTCAAAAAACACATGTTTATAATCATTCTTGCTATTCTTGTGGCGGCCTATCTGAACACAATGGCAGCGTGGGGATGCACTGTGCAGACGCGTCATACTGTTTAAAAGCCGTGCTCATAATGCTTAATGGTCAGCAATATGCTTACCGTTGTGACTCATTGCGGCACTCTGATTCTGGCGTGTAGTACCCGGGGGAAAACGCGAGATGCTTGTACCGATCTTCAACACGCGACGCCCTCGTGCGCAATCATCACATTCGCGGGGTTTCACGCTGCTTGAGACCATCGTCGTGGTTGGCATTATTGTGCTTCTGGCCGGACTGCTTTTCGCCTACGCCGGTCCGATGCGCGAACGCGCGCGCCGCGCCGCCACGAAGAAGTTAATTGAGAGCACGTACAACGCGATTGAGCAGTACCGCATCGCGTTCCGCAACTATCCGCCGGACAATTACAGCGGATATGTCGGTTCGCAGGCGCTGGTTTATTTTCTCACCAACGCCTTCCGCCGAAATCCAGTCGTCGCCAACGGTGAAATTCTTTCGACCGTCAATGCCGGGCCGTTCATCACCTACCAGCCGTCCGAACTGATGGACCTGACCGCGAGCGGCAAGATGAGCGTCATGGATGCGTGGCGGACGCCGGTGAAGTACGTGGTGAAGACTCAAGTTCAAAAAGATGTCTGGGATGCCGCCAAGAGTGAAACCATTTACCTGCCGTTCATCTATTCGTACGGTCCGAATCGGATCGATGACAATGGAACCAACGACGACATCATCCTCGGAAAGTAAGGTGCCCGACCATGCACGAAATTGAACGCTCGGCTTTTGTCTCAAACCAGAACTCGCATCCGAACGTGCGCGGCTTCACGCTGATTGAACTGCTCGTGGTTCTGTTTGTGATGTCGCTGCTGATGACCGTCTCGGTGCCGTTGTTCTCGCGCTTCGCCGATACGTCCAAGGTTCAGCAGGCTGCGCAAGCCGTGGACGCGGCGATGTTCCAGGCCCGTTCGCAGGCGCAGAATCTGCGCACGCATACGGCGGTCTTCTATGGCGACGATTTGAAGACCCTGGGACTTCAGAACACGCCCAATCCTGTGCCGCCTCCGGGCGCGATCGAAGTCTGGGGCGTGCTGGGTTCCTCGTCGGGATTCGCCGGTTACAACGCTACGTTGCCGTGGAGTAATCCGGGCGGTAGCGACGGTTGGTATCCGTTCATCTTTACAACAAAAATGCTGCTCAAGAGTCAGATTACGGTGCCGTCCGGCGTGCGCATCATCTCGGGGTACTTTCAACGCTACGCGTCGGGCCCGGGTTTCAGTTGCGTCTTCAGTTTCCCCAATTATCGCCGCGATCAGGTCGGGGAAATCAAGCGCCATCAGACCGTCTACGCCCAGACTGGCGGCACGGCGCGCAACGACAACAATTACGCGTACAATCATGTGCTGATCTTCGATCAGGCCAGCGGCGAACACCTCATTGTCGAAGTCGGCCGTGCACAGTCGGCCACGCGGCCGCGCATCCTGCCGTATCAGTTGACGCACATCGGCGGCACGAAGATCACCAATTTCAAGGACATCAACAACCTGATCAACAGCTACCCGGGGAACCTGTGATGCCAGCGACCATGAAAACGGCACGCGGCCACGCCCGCGGACTGACGCTGATCGAAGTAATGATCGCGATGTTCATTTTTCTCGTCGGCATCCTGGGCGTGCTGGCGGCGCTGCCCTCGGGCGTCAATGCGGCGCATTACGTGATGTTCCAGGACGCTTCGATCCATCTGTCGCGCTCGAAGTTCGCCGAATTCCGCCGCGACCGCATCGATCCGCGCGTGGATCTGCTCGACGGCGCGCCGTATGTCGACGGCGGAGCGTCGCCTCCGCGCATCCAGGAAATCAAGAATGGCACCCCCGGCGGCTGGCGCGACTTCGCTCACGGCCCCGGCGATGTGTACGAGAACTTCGACGACATCGAACACTACCAGTGGATGATCGACCAGGACGACATCAAGAAATCCGTCACAGTCGACCCGGCAAAGGGTTACATCCCGACGACCAACCCCGGCGCGGATCTGAGCGTTACGCCGGTCACGATCGTCATCCAGATGAAGGGGTCGAAGCGCGAAATGCGCTACACGCAGTACATGTACTCGTACGGCAAGTAGAGAAGGCTGGGCAGCAGGCAGTCAGGAATGGGGGCGGTGATGCGGGTTCGACGCGGATTTACTCTGGCGGAAATGATCGCAGTGCTGGCGATCTGTCTGTCGCTGACGGTGCTGGTCGTGCCGATCTTCCGGCTCTCGACCAACACGGTTCGCAATATCGAAGAGAAACTCTCCGCGTACGAAGCGGCCCGCAACATCCTGGACGTGATGGAGCAGGAAATCCGCCAGGCGATGACCAACGAACGTGGCGAACATTTCTCGATCAAGCACCTGGTTTACAAGGACACTGATACATTCACGCCCGATCAGACCGGCAACCCGCTGGCGATGGACCCGACGCCGTACTTGTTCTCCCGCCGTGAAGCAGCCGTGGTCAACCTGATGCGCCCGCAGCCGGGTGCGCAATTCACCAATACCAACTCGGCCGACCGTAGCACGCTGGTCGACGGCACGCTCGCCCATCCGCTGGCCTACAACACGCAGATGATCTACCTGCCGACGCTCCACGAATCCTGGTACGAATCAATTCGCACGACCATGACCTACCCGCAGCCGCAGAACGATTCCGGTCAGAATGTGAGCTATGCCGAACCAGCGCTGACCCGGCCGCAGATTCTCGCCGACGTCTCGCAGAATGAAATTTCGATCTACCTGCAAGCCCGCGATAACGAGCCGGAGATCAACGACTCGTTTTCTGCACTTTATTGGTACAACGAACCGCCCTACCGCGGCCAGCCCGGCAACGAACTCAAGACCGAACGCAAATTCAAGGACTGGATCGATCAGTACACGCGCATGCACATCGGCGGCATGAATGTGCTCGATTTCAACTGCGCCTACTGGAACGAAGTCGACGGCAAGTTCTACGACGTCAGCGACAGCATGGTGGTTTACTTCTCGCCGCCGCCCAAGGCGATCCGCATGACGATCACGGTCTGCGACCGCCAGAAGCGCAAGCGCGTCACGCTCTGCCGGGTCGTCCAGATTCCCATCGCGATGGGCGACGGAGTAGTCGCGAACAAGGGCGGTCTGCCCGATCCGGCCTACCTGACTCCGTCTCCGTACAACCGCGAGAAGGATTTGAAGTCGCTGGAGCCGGGACTTTGATTCAGCAGGCAGAAGGCAGTGGCAGTGGGCAGTAACCGAAATCGGAGGCAGCATGGGACGTACGGTGGTTAAAAGCGAGCGTGGTCAGAAGCGCGGATTTCTGTTGCTGCTGATCGTGGGGCTGCTCTCGGTCCTGCTGGTGGTGATCGTGGGATTTCTGTCGTTCACGCGCACCGAACTGACCTCCGTGGCTCACGTCCGCGACCGCGCGGATTCCGCTGATCTGGCGCAGTCGGCGATGGACTGGACGCTGGGCAACATGGGCAAATACCTCTTTGATCCCGCGACTAAACTGTTCGATCCGACCAAGTACGTCAGCTGTGCCACCGATACGGGCGCGGCGCCGAAAGGAGACGGGAGCCAGTGGTGGTACGCGCCTTACGACGCAGACGTCAAGACCATCAACAACGCGTACAACAACACCAACATCAACCCGTTTTACAACACGGGCATGACCGGCACGTTCAATCAGCAGTTCATGGGTCAGAACGCGGCACAGTGGAAGTACATGCCCGACGATTATTTCCCGGATGGCAGCATCGCCGGCCGATTCGCTGTTCAGGTGCTCGACGCCAATTCCGCCATCAACATCAACGATTGGAACGACGACTGCAATCCGACGCAGTGCCAGATGGCTCACATGATCCAGGGTGGACAGGGCTTGAACTACTTCGAACAGTACCGCGCGCATCAGGACAATGGCGGCTCCGGCGCGGTCTGTACGATTCCCTACTTTCAGGCGTGGTCGGTGGCCTCGCGCACGGTCCGTTACTTCAAATACAATTGGTCGTACACTGGCAACTACACCTCCGCATCCCCCAATTACATCACGACCAACACGCAGTGGACCGGCATGTTCGGACCCGAATATGTGGGTGTGAAGACGACCTACTACGACCAGTACCTGGGATGGTGGTGGGGCCAGCCGTGGTGGGATCAGTGCGGCATGGCCAGTTTCTCACTTACCGGTCACGTCGATCCGGACACCGGCCGCAGCCCGTTGAACGTGAACACCTGCGAGATCTCCGGAAACCAGATGCCGTTCTCGGGTGAGAATTTTACCTGGACCTGGCCGCTGGAAGGCGTCTTCAATCTCGAATCCATTGCACGCATCATCAAGGTCCGGCGCTTCTATTACGGTGGCGTTCAATACGACGCCCAGGCCGATCCTGCGTCTCCGAAGTCTCCGAATGCGCTGGGCGCAGGCAACAATGCGGCATGGCAGAAGGCCGAGATGTTGAAATTGCGGCTGGCTTATCGCTATCAGGAAATGATGGTGCGCTACTTCTGCGGGAAATATAACCCGACTCTCTATGGCAATAACTACGGCTGCTTTCCTGGAAATTGGAACATGCAGTGGTTGTTCCGGAAGAGCGTTTCGGGAAGCAACGGTTTCGAACAGAATCGATCCTACTACCAGGCATTTGAGTACATTGCCAGCCAGGCTGGCCCGCACGGCGCGCTGACTCCTGCCGAGGCCACCAAGGTCAAGCACGCGGTGTTGCCGGACGGAACCAGCCCGTCGAACATCTATCCCAACAGCGCTTACTATGTGAAAACGCGCTTTCCCTGCGGCGTGGATACCTTCCGACAATGGATTGCCGACGATCTGCTGGCCATGACGCAGAACAACCGCGCCTGGGGCAACGCCGCGGTGATCAATGCCAGTTACGGCACGGACCCCAGCAGCGGCGCCAGCTATACGCTCGCGTACAAGGATGCCGCGCGCATTCCGCCGGCGCCGTATGACAGCGACGACCCGTGCGTCAACTTTGACCCCAGCGACACGCCGGACGTGATCCCGGGCAAGATGGACAAGCGCACGGCCAACGCGATCTTTGATAACATCATTCCCGGCAAAGTGTGGAAGGATGCCAGCGGCACCGAGCACTTCCTTTTGTTCGGCAACGACGGCTTTGGCACCTACACGCCCAGCGTCGATTCGCAGCTGGGAGATCAAACAGGGAATGCAGTTCGCGATCCGCTCTGGGAATTGTATTGCTACCAGATCGGCCGTGACGAATATGGTTTTTCACAGACCAACCGCCAAGGCTTCTATAGCACCGGCACCGGCAACAGCATGTTCAATGAAAAAGGCACGGACATTCGGCTGAACGATGCCGGGTTGACATCGGCGCCGAGCACACTTGTGAAGGCTCCGCCCGATCTGATGTCTTACAATCAGCAGGGAACCGTGCCGTGGCGCCAACTGGCCTTCGGTCCGGATTGGTTCTCGACGGAACTGACCGTCACCTCGCCGTGCTATTACCTGGTCGTCACCAGCGAAATCGTTGACGCCAAGTCCGCGAAATTGACCCCGGCGACGCCGACGGTTCTTACCCATTACCAGACGCTGGCCTGCGTGGAATTGGCTGCCGACGTGAAAGTGGAAACCGATTCCGCGTACGACGGAACAGGCTGGCCGACCGGCGGAGCGACATCGGATCCAAAGCATCAGCTGAGCATCGCCGAAGGCAAGCGCGTGGGGTTGGGTTACTACCGCGGCAATGGCCCTCGAAAGATGAAGACGATGCCCGCAGGCGATCCGAGATCGATGGATTATGGCATGAAGACCGCGTCGCAGATTGCCGGAAAGCAGGGGTATCAACCGGCCTTGCCGGACAAGTCGCTCAGCAGTTATCCCGGCTCCACGGGGACGTCGGTCCCGACCGTCGCGCCGGAGTGGACTGACTACCACGGCGTTAAGGCTGGCGACGAGAAGGCGTACTATCAGATCCAGAACACGGCCAGTGCGTCGGACAAGGGGCGGGAGACGAGCAAACGAGCGGTGGTGCGATGGACGTGGACGATCAACCAGGGGCTGTAGTGCACGGAGAGTTGGGGCATGCACGATCGTCCGACCAAAACGCCGCCTCCGGCGACTCCAGTCCGGCCACCGCCCCGGCCGGCAGCAGCATCGAGGCATGAGGTTTCCTTGCCAGATCTCCCCGATATCCCGGAATTGCCGGAGGACATCCCCGACGAATTCCGCCCGCTGATGAAGGGCCTCGGCTCGCGGCCGTCGGCCCGTTCCACGCCGCACCGTGGCATTCAGCTGCCCCAATTGAACAATCCGAATGCCGCCTCGGCGGCGGCGCGCACCAACGGCAAAGGTCCGCCGATCTCCGCACGCATGTCCAACGCCACGACACAGCGCGTTCCGGCGGTTCGGAGCAATCCGGGTCCGGGCCAGAACATCAAGCCACCGTCGGGCACGGGATTCGTCAAGCCGTCCTCAACCGTCATTGCGGGAGCCGTCAAGCCGCCATCGGGGACGTCTCCGGCCTATCCGCGGCCGGCATCCTCCAGCGGCTTTACGCCGCAGCCGGTGATTCTCTCCAACGATTCGTCCAAGCCCACGTCCGGGTATTCGCCGCGTGCCACGCCGGCGCGTGGAAATCCCGCGATTACGCTCACGCCCGTACCGACGCCTGGCGTCTCCGGCCGCATGCCGCTGCAGAAGCCGGTCGGCCCGCCCGCGCATCCCGGGTCGCGATCCAGCCAGAAAATGGGCTGGGTCTGCCACCGCTGTCACTGCCGTGTCGACCCGGAAGCCATCGTTCGCAACGAAGCCGTGATGATCGATGGCCTGCCGCTCTGCGGCCGCTGCGTCAAGGAAAGCCAGTCGAACAAATTCAACAAGACACTTCAAGTGTTCGGCGCGCTGGGCCTGGTTGTCGGCATCGTCGCCTGCCTGGTGATCTTCTGCAAAACCTCGCTGCTGTCACACAAGGACTCGCAGGCCCTGGAGCAGGCGAAGGATGTTCAGGCGGTGGCCGAATCAGGCAATATTTCCGAAGCTGAACAACGCGTCAGCGCGCTGATGTCGGGGATCGAGTCGGGCGTGTGCAAGGATCCCGACGTCATCAGCACTGCCTACAAGGCCGAAGCGACGATCAAGCAGCGCGTCAAGTCGCTCTACGGCGAACTCTCGCCCAAGGAACACGAATTACTTGATTTCACCCTCGGGTCGTATCCCGGCGAACCCAAGCACGAACGCGTCCGCGCGGTCCACGTCGATGACGACAGCAACGTCGCGACAATCACGATGGCTTTCAGTCAATCCGCCGCGCAGGATAATTTCAAGACGGAAGTCCGCGCCGTTACGGTGGCGCTACTGCAGCGCTTTCCGAAGATCGCCAGCATCACCATGACGATTCAGTTTTTTACCAATGGCGACAACCTCGCCGACGCAGGCACGTTCAGTCTCGACCGCGCCGCCGCGGCGGCAACGGTAAAAACCGGAGCTCCCATCTATCCTGGAGCCCCCGGTACAGCGGAGCAGAGCGGCAACCCGGTGCGCATGGTCAACCCCATCGCTCCGCTACCTCCGGCGATTTCAGCCACACCCGCGTTCAAGGGTCCGCCTGAAGCTGCAAAGATTGCCCCGCCGCAGACTCCCCTGCCGGATAAGCCTCAAGCGCCCGCGGGACCTGCCGCACTGCCTTCCGGACCCGGCGTCTTCGATCCCAGCAAAGCCCCCGCGCTCCAGCAGCATTAAATAATGGTGAGTTTCGCCGTCCGCTCCATAAAACACATGCAAATAACCATCGTCCTTATTCCTTGCGTCTGGTGCAGCGGTCAGAATGGACGCGTGATTCTTTCTTCGTGATTCTCCGGGAAAAAAATGATGACTGCTTCACGTCCTCCGTTGGTCTGGCTCGATCCCGATGGCACCGGCCGCAACACGCACGCGTACTTCCGCCGCGAATTTTCGCTGACGGAAATTCCCGCCCGCGCGGAGCTCCATCTTTTCGCCAATTCGCGCTACCATCTATTCGTTAACGGCACGTTCGTGGAATACGGACCCGTGCGCCACTATCCCGAGAAGCCGCAGTACGACACGCATCCACTCGCACCGTATTTGAAGCAGGGCGAGAACGTGATCGCAGTCCATGTCGCGTCGTGGGGTATGGAGACATTTCATCACGTGCCCGCGCCGGGCGCGTTCGTGGCGTGGGGTGAGGTCGGTACGGTCAATCTCTCCACGGCCAGCGGCTGGAAATGCCGCCGCGCCAACGGCTACGACGCGACCGCGCCGAAATTCAGCTTCGCTCAAGCGCCGCTTCATCTTCATGACGCGCGGCTCGATACGCCGAATTGGAATTTACCGCGATGCGCCGCTGATGGTTGGGCTGCGCCGGTCGCGCTGAAAAATCAGGACGCCTTCGGCACGCTGACGCCGCGCAGCATTCCGCACCTCACCCAGACGCCGCTGGTGCCGCGCGAACTGCTCGGCACGTACGAACTCGACGACGACGACGTCTACGCCTTCCGCCTTAACGGACCGGATTTGAGCACGGGTGACTACGGTGCCTCGCGGCGCGTCTTTGCGTACACGTACATCTATTCACCGCATGCGCAGGATGTGGTCGCGGGCGCTTACTGGGGCGATCACTGCCTCAACGGCCAGCCCGAAATGAAGCGCACCGGGCACAAGGACCGGCCGACGCGCGAAGAGATCACGCTGCACTTGAACGAAGGCTGGAATTTCTACTGCGACCGTTACGGCATGATCTGGGGAGCGTGGGATTACTACATCATTCTCCCGAAGTCCGCGGGTTTGAAAGTCTCGGCGACGAAAGATCCGAGCGGCGATGGCACGTACATGGCTGCCGGTCCCTTCACGAAGGAAGAGGACGAGAAGCTCAAAAACGCTCCGTATCCATTTGCCAAGCCGGAAGATCTGCCAGCGCTGTCGAAGGGCTGGGAACTCAAAGCCCGGCAGACGGCGCACACAAATCCGGGTCTGGGAATGGCCGCGCTCCGTTTTGCGCGCACCCTCGAATCGTCACCCACGCAGATCGCCGATCTGGCGGCGGCGGGTGGAACGCGTACGGCGTTCGTCTTCGATTTCGGCCGCCGCACGCTCGGCCGCATCTTCGTCGACTACGACGCGCCGGCCGGCACGATTCTCGACGTCGGTTACTCTGAGGATTTCCGCAATCAGCAGCCGTCGGTGCTGCGGCGCGCGGGGATCAATACCTGCGAACGCGAAATCGCGCGGGGTGGGGCGGGTCGGCTGGAATTGTTTGAACCCCGCGGCTTCCGCTACCTGCAGTTAAATGTCCTTAACGCCTCGGGTTCGGTGAAGATCCGTTCCATCGGCGCGGTAGAGCAGATTTATCCGTTCGAGCAGCTCGGCCATTTCGAATGCTCCGACAAATTGATGAACGAAGTCTGGATGCTCGGCTGGAACGCGCTGCGTTTATGCTCGGAGGACATCTACACCGATTGTCCGTTGCGCGAGCGGACGCTCTACGCCGGCGATATGCTCGCGGAGATGGCGACGACGATCGTCGGCAACGGTGATCTGCGCCTGGCGCGCCGTTGCATTGAACTCTTCACGCAGCACCAGACGGAGACCGACCCGAACATCGGCGGCCGCGTCCCTGCTCCGCACGGTAATCCGACGGGCAAGATCAACGCCGTCTCCGATTTCGCGCTCGTGACGCTGCTGGCGTGGGCGTGGCATCTGGAACGCACCGGCGACGTGGCGTTCGCGCGGGAGCTTTATCCGCGCTACCGCCGCCTGCTGGAAAACGCGCTCGAAAACCGACAGCCCGACGGCATCGTCCCACACTCGTTTGCGTTTATTGAGTGGGTTGAATTCGACCGCGGCGATCGCAACGCGTCCGTCCACGCGCTGCTGTCACGCTGTTTCGGCGCGATGAGCAGCATCGCCGCGAAGCTCGGCGAGAAGGCCGACATTCAACGCTATGCGGACGCCGCCGCCGATCTCGCCAAGACCACGCGCGAGAAATTCTGGGACGCCAACGCACAGGCCTATCGCGACGGGTTCAAGGACGGCAAACCGCTGGAAGCGCACACGCCCTGTTCAAGCGCCTGGGCGGTGCTTTACGACGTCGCGGCGCCCAATCAGGCCGAAGCGTTGAAGGCGCACTTTCAGGCCGTGCTCTCCAAGTCGCAGGCGAAGTCCGATCGGCGCCTCTCGCCGTACGGCGGCTTTTATGTGCTTGGCGCGCTCTACAAACTCGGGCAGGTGAAACTCGCCGAAGACCTGATGCGCCGCGAGTGGGGACGCATGGCGCTGGAAGGTTCAGACACCGTCTGGGAGCAGTTTGAATCGCACGCGTCGCTCTGCCATGCGTGGGCCGGCGCGCCGACGTACTACATGTCGACGAAGGTGCTCGGCGTGCCCGTTGGATTTCCGGAACTCGAACCCAGCGACGAACTGGTCATCGCGCCGCAGTCGGAAACACTCTCCTGGGCGCGCGGCGTGGTTCCGCATCGCGCCGGTCCGATCCGCGTCGAGTGGCGCATCGACGGCGAGCACCTCCGCGTGACGATCGACGCGCCCGCCGCCGTAAAATGGCGCGTCGCGCCGGTGGGACGGTTGGCGGGGAAGAGGTTGTCGGTGAATGGAAGCGCGAGGTAAGCCCCGCGAGGGAATTGGTGCCACTGGCCAGGCAGACCCTAGGGACCATGGTCTCTAGGGTCATTTTGACCCTGGCGCAAATTTGCGCCAGAGTTACCGCCAGTCGATCACCACGCCAACGTACTGTTCCGGCGCGCTCTGCAAACCGGCGTAGGCGGCTGGAACTTCATTCGGCGTGATGCGGCGCGTGAGTTCGAGGACCTTCAGTTTGCCGCTGCCGATCAAGTCCATCACCACGCGCAGCGACCAGGCCACGGATGTTTTCACGCCACGCACATCCTTGGGCACCATGCGCCACATGTGAGCGCCGCGCACGACCAGTCCGCGGATGTGAATCTGGCTCATCACGCTGGTGAGATTTCCCTGCAACGGCGCGCGCGGCGAACCGAGCAGCACGACCTGTCCGAAAAGCGCCGTGCCATCGACGCAATTGTTGATGATCGCCGAGTGGCCGACGGCGTCGACGGTGACATCCGCGCCCTTGTCGCCGGTCAGTTCCTTGAGCACTTCGACCTGGCGGTCGGGCGGCGCGTCGATCGTGGTCTCAATGCCGACTGCTTTCGCCAGCTCACACCGCCGCTTGACCGGGTCGATGCCGATCACGCGCGCGCCGGCTTGTTTGTACATCTGCGCAGCGAGATTGCCGACGAGGCCCAAGCCAAACACCGCGACGGAATCGCCGAGATGGAGCTCGGTGACATTCGGCGCGGTCATTGCGATCTGGGCCATGCAGCCAAACGCGGCGTCGACGGGGTCGAGCTGCTCCGGCACCGGATAGAGCAAACCCCACTGATGATCCTGCCCGTGCAGGAAGCGCTGAACCGATGCGTGCTTGCCGGCGTAGAAAACGCGGTCGCCTTTTTTGAAATCGGTGACGCCGCTGCCAAGCGCTTCGATGCGGCCGATTGAGCCGTAGCCGGGCCTGCAGGGAAACTGCAGGCCTTCCAGACCGTTCAGTCGCGCCAGCTCCGTGCCGGCGGAGATGATCGACGTCTCGTTACGCACGACGACCTCGGTGGGCTTGAGGTCGTCGGCGCTGACGGTTTCCTGCTCGACGGTAACGCGTCCCTTTTCCGGGAAGAGGATGTAGGTTGCGTTCATTTCGAGACCGGCTTCCTGCCGGTGGCCAGACCGGAACCGACGAGGTACGTGTAGCTGTCGGCGACGGCTTGCATCATGTCGGTGGCGCAGGCGTCGAGTTCCACGATGGCCCACTTCGTCACGTTCGGATTGGACGCTTTGAAAATCGCGGGGAAATCCTGCTTGCCCTTGCCGGCCGCGACCATCGGTTCGCCCTTCACCAGCGGACCGTCCTTGATGTGGAGCAGCGGAGCGCGGTCCTTGAACTGCGCGACCATCGCCGCGGGATTTTCAGCGCCGAAGTTGGCCGCCCAGTAGGTGTCGATCTGGAACTGGAGCTTGGGGCAGAGCGCGCCGAGGATCTCGTATTTAATTTTGCCGTCGAGGCGCTGGAATTCGAAATCGTGGTTATGCATGCAGAGCGTCACGTTCTGTTTTTCGAGAGCGGCGCGCGCGATCTCGAGCTTCTCGGCTAGGCGTTTGATCTTGTCGACGGTGGTGTACTCGACCGGCTCAATCCACGCGCTGACGCAATAGGGCGTACCGAGTTCCTTCTGCGTGTCGACGAATTCGTTGAGCTGCTCGGGCGTCGGGACGCCGGCATGGTGGCTGCAGATGGTCAGGCCGTGGTCATCCATCACTTTGCGGTACTGCTTTGGAGTGAGTCCGTAAAAGCCGGCGGTTTCGACGGCGGAGTAGCCGATCTCCGCGATTTTTTTGATGACCGCGAGATGGTTGCCGTCCTTGGCTTGTTCGCGCAGGGAGTAAAGTTGCACACTGATGGGGTAAGACATTCGAATCTCCAAAAGTCGTCCGTGGATGAAGGAAAACGAGCGTGTATGGAAGTGTAGAACACGGTGTGCCTAAGTCGGAATAGTGAATTTGTCCAATAACATGTGCTTTATGCAACCGTCCCATAGGTGAACATGTGAGCAGGCCGAATTCGATCAGGCCGATTCATAATGTTTGAAAATTAATCCACTTTGTTCACTCTAAAAACCCCTCTCAAGAGTTAATATAACATCTGGCAGAGCCGAGGCTTTCCATGAATTTTTACTTTTGCGATGGCTGCAATAAACGCATCACCGACGCCGACCTGGCGGCGGGCAAAGGTAAGAACAAACAGTTGAAAGGCATTTACTGCCTCGACTGCGCCAGCGGCGTCAACACGATCGAATTCGAACCTCTCGTCAATCTCAACGTCACCGACGACCATCCAGCGCCCGCAGCGCCGGTTCCGCCGGTTCCCGTGGCGATGCCCGAACCCTCACGCTCGAACATTACGCGCCGCACGCCGCCGCATCGTTCGACGCCGGGCTCCGCGACCACGGCGATGTTGCAGGCGCAAGGCTCATCCAAAATGAAGCAGCCGCGCTCCCGCGTTTCCGGCGCGCGCGGCACCGAAGCGTCGATGCCGACCGTGAAGTCGTCCGACGAAGTCATCGCTCCGAAATCCATCAAAAATATGGTGATCGGCGGCGCCGTAGTTGGCGCTGTGGCGGTGGTGGGGCTGTGCGTGGTGCTGTTTACGGGGAAGCCGCCGGTGCCGGTGAAGGTCGCGAACGCCGAGACCGATAAACACGACAAAGCCATGCCGACGAAACCCGTTGAGCTTGCGCCGCCCGCGCCAACGACTCCGGTGAAAGAACGCGAGCAGCTCGACGACAAGCAAATGCCGAGAACCGGCCAGGACATGCTGCTGACGGCGGGCAGCGCGCAAGACAAGGAACAGAAGGATTTCGACGCCACGATGCGAAAGATTGAGGCGCTGGCAGACGACCATTCCGCGGACAAGATCGCGCTGGCAGATGTCTTCGTCAAAGCGCATCCCGACTCGATGCTCGCGTCGCGCTTGCGTGTGAAGATGAACGAGTGGAAACCCAAGGAGCGCGCCATTGAAGCGGTGGCAGCGACCGCCCCCGTAACGCCCGTCGCCGCGTTGGAAAAGAACAACGGCACGGCCGCCACCCCCGGAGCGACGAAAATTCTGTTCACCACGGTTCCGGCTGGGCTCGGCGGGAAATTTTATAACGACGCCCAAATGGAAGAGCACGAAATCTTCGGCTCGAAAGACACCGTCGCGAAGGCCAGCGCGATTCCCAATCCGCCGTGGCATTCGACCCAGATGAGCGTGAATCTGGATAAGAAAGTCGCGCCGGTTCATTTGGGTCCCAACAGTTGGTTCCGCTTTGCCTGCCGTTTGGAGAACACCGGAAGTCTCATGGTTCACCTGTTTGCGGACAATGGATTTTACGAAGCTCATTTTTACGGACAGCCGACGGACAAGTGGTTCTGGATGGTCGTGAAGTGCTCCGACTTCAAACGCAACATCCGCGGCGGCGACCCCATTCCGAAAGATGGCGCCGAAGTCCACGCGATGGTGCTCTATTCCGGCGACAACAAAAAGCCGAGCACGCTGTACGTCGGTCAGTTCGACATTGGCGACGGCGCGCTGCCCAAAAACTGATTCCGGCCCACCCGCTAAACTCCTCACCACCAACACGGAAAACTCTGCCGCTCTTTTTAAGTACACGGCGACGATTGTTTTGACACTATCTTAAAAGCACGCTACTGTCGCCTGTTTCATATGCCCACGAGGGAAAATTCATGCACCGTCGCTTGCGCAACTTTGCGTTGATTCTGGTTATTGCGAGTCTGACCAGCACCGGGTTTTCCGCGACGATCGAAACGATCGCCGGCGGCGGCATCGTCGACGGTGTGGCGGCTACGGCCGGCACGCTCAGCGGGCCGGTGGGATTGGCCGTCGATAGCGCGGGCAACATTTACATCGGCGACACCGAGAACAACCGCGTGCGCAAGATCGACGCGGCGACCGGCGCGATTGCCACGCTCGCCGGTTCGGCCAATTCCGGTTTCCTCGGCGACGGTGGTCCGGCCACATCGGCTGGGCTGAGCGCGCCGAAGGGCGTGACGCTGAATTCCGCGGGCACGATTTTGTACATTGCCGATTCGGGCAACAACGCCGTCCGCGCGGTGGATCTCAGCACGAAGATCATCACCACCGTCGCCGGAACATCGAAGGCCGGTTTCGCAGGCGATGGAGCCGCCGCGAACGCGGCACTGCTGGATACGCCCAACTACGTTGCCGTCGACAAGAACGGCAATCTTTACATTGCAGACTCGAATAACGCGCGCGTGCGCAAGGTCGACACAGCCGGGATGATCAGCACCGTGGCGGGAAATGGCAATGTCGGCGGCACGGGCGACGGCGGACCGGCCACAAGCGCGACGCTGGATGTCTTCGGTGCCGTGGCGGTGGATGGCGCGGGAAGCCTGTACATCTGCGCCGGCCGCGCCGTGGATCTGAGCGGCAATGTCATTCGTAAAGTTGATACGTCGGGGATCATCTCGACGATCTGCGGAACGGGCGTGGCCGGATTCTCCGGCGATGGCGGCCCGGCCAAGTCGGCGCAGTGCAATTACCCGCTGGCCATTGTCGTCGACGCCGCGGGGAATGTACTTTTCTCGGACAACTCCAACGCGGTGATCCGCAAGATCGACACGGCCGGCACGATCACCACGATCATCGGCACCGCGCAGCCGTTTTCGTCGGGAAGTTTCGGCGGCGACGGCGGTACTGCGAAAAGCGCCGGGTTGTCGAATCCGCAGGGCCTGGCGCTGAATGCGGCGGGCGATGTGTTCGTCGCCGATTCCGGCAACAATCGCATTCGCAAAGTTCTCGCGGCGACGCAGGTGATCCAGACGATCGCCGGCACGGGCGGGTCAGGAGATGGCGGGCCGGCGATCGCGGCCACGATCAATCGGACTCACGGTGTCGCCATTGATGCGGCGGGGAATGTTTTTGTCGGTGGCTACAACGACAGCAACGTGCGCCGCGTCGACGCCGTCACGCGCACGATTACGACGGTGGCCGGCACGGGCATCAGCGGCTTCGGCGGCGATGGCGGTCCGGCCTCCGCAAGCCAACTCTCGTTTCCGGTCGGTCTGGCGATCGACCGCAACGGCGATCTGCTCATTTGCGATTCGGGCAACCAGCGCGTGCGCAAGATCACGATCGCGACCAATGTTATCACAACCATCGCGGGGACGGGCACTGCCGGATACACCGGCGACGGCGGCAAGGCAACGCTGGCGACGTTGAACAACCCGTCGTTCATCGCCGTGGATTCGAAGAACCAGTATTTCATCTCCGACTACAGCAACCACGCCATCCGCAAGATCGATACGGCCGGCAACATTTCGACGATCGCGGGCACCGGCGCGGCGGGATTTTCCGGCGATGGCGGAGCGGCGACCGCGGCGCAGTTGAATCAGCCCGACGGCGTGGCGCTGGATCCCAGCGACAATTTGTATTTCGCCGACTACGGCAACTACTGCGTGCGCATGATCTCCGCGTCGACGGGAAAGATCAGTACCGTCGCCGGCACGGGAAGTTCCGCCGACCTGCGCGTACAAGACGGCCAGCTGGCGACGTCCGGGTCGCTCTTTCATCCCAGCGAAGTCGCGGTCAATTCCACATATCTCTACATCAACGAGCGTGACAAGAGCACCGTGCGCCTGGTCTCGCTGAGTTCCGGCCTGATCGGTCCGTTCGCCGGCACCGGCGTCAGCAGCTTTCTCGGCGATCACGGCCCGCCGACGGCCGCGCGGTTGAGTCTGACCGATGCGATCACGCAGGATTCCGCGGGGAACATCTACATCTGCGATCTCTTCCGCGTGCGCGAAATCAGCGACGGCGGAGCGAAGCTGATCGACATCGCGCCGTTTCCGACGCGCCCGGGCATCATCACGAATTTCACGACCGCGTTTACGCTTCCGGGAACGACGGCCTACTCCTGGGATTTTGGTGACGGCGGAACTGGCAGCGGCGCGTCGCTGACGCACGCCTACACGGCCGGCGGGCAGTTCATCGTGACGGTGACGGCCTCCAACGGCACCACGACGTCCATCTTCAGCCGCGAAGTGCTGGTCCTCGCCCCGGCCACCAACGGCGGACTGATCGGCAACGTTGCGACGCAGATTACGCCGCCCAAGGTTCCCAACCGCGAAGCGGTCTCGGTGGTCTCGAGCGCCGGGGGCGCGCTGGAATTCAAAATCGATTCCAGCAGCGTGACGGGCGAGAAGAACGTGCTGATCTCCAATGTCGTTGCCACGACCAGCGGCACGGCCACGGCGGCCTTGTCGCGCGGCCTGGGGTTGCGCGGAGTCGGGTCACGCGACGATACGACCATCGAAGCGCGTTCGGGCGTCTCGTTCGTGCAGAAGTTTCCCGCGGCCGGATTGTACGTCGTCGATTCCAAGCATTTCGCCGCGGACAATTCCGTCTCCGGCCACGGCCGTAAAACCGTGGCGATCAGCCCGCTGGAACTGGGTTCGACGCTGGCTTTCACCGACGACCGCCCGAATGCGAAAGTCACCGTCAGCGCCTTGAAGGGCTTGTTCCAGTTTTCGAACGCGAAGACCAACGACACCGTGACGCTGAAGGCCTCGTTCGCGCTGCCGACCGGGATGGACACGACCAAAGCGCAGAGTCTGTCGATCGGCATGGGCAACATTCTCGATCAGGTCACGATCGATCCGAAGGGCAACGCGTCGGGTAGTCTGACCGGAAATTTGAAAGCGATGAAAGTCGCCTATAAAAAGGGCAAGACTGGGAAGACCGCCGCGCTGACGGCGACGTTCTCCAAGCAGGGCGTGGTGGCGGCGGGCTTCGACACCGAAGGCATCTCCGCCAAGGAACCGGACCTCACGGGCAAGAAGAACGTCCCGCGCAAAATTCAGCTCGTGATTCTCTTCGCCGGGCTCTCGTATGAAACGCAGGCCAGCGTGCTGTTCCAGGTGAAGACGAGCAAGACCGGGACGACCGGCGCGATCGGCTTCAACCGCAACGGCAATTGAGGTTATGCCGGACCGTCCGGCGCCGGCGGCGGAGCAGCAGGCGCCGGCGCGCTGGCTTGTTTCACCAGCGCGTTCTGCAACTTCGTCAGCGAGTCGGGCGTCAGGATCACCAACTCGGTCAGCTTCTCGACTTTCTCCTGCGGCTTGCCGTTCTTGTCTTTGGTGATCGTGATCTGCGACAACTGAAAGGTGGACGTGCGGCTGCATTTTCCGCAGCGCTGCGAATCCAGGCGCATGTAAATCGGCGCGGTAACCGTGGCCGGCGTCAATTCGGCGAGCACGGTGAGGTCGCCGCTTTTGATGCGTTCGGTCTTGGCTGTTTCGCTGGTCGGGACGTAGCGCGCGAGATCCTTTTTGGCTGGGCACCAGTCGTTGCAGTCTTCGCAGAAGAGCGTTTCTTTGACGTGACTGAACGGCATTGAGACGGCCAGGTATCCGATCATACCAGCCTCGCACAGCCAGAATATCCAGAGCACGATGCCGCTGGGCGTCGTGCCTTTGACCGTGTACCAACCGACGGCGGCAATTTGAGACATGGCGGCAAAGATGCCACCCGGATCGAGAAAAACCGTCGTCAGCGGAACCGGCGAGTTGATGTGATCGAGAAAAACGTAAATGAAACAGGCCCAGACGCAGTACATCACAAACAGCGTCGCCGCGCTACACGTCAGCAGCACCAACTGAGGATTGCGGCATTTGGCCAGAGTGACGGCTGAGGTCAGACCGAATCCGAAGAGCGCACCGAAGCCCAGCGGGAGCAGAAATGAAATCACGCCGATCAGCGGATTGTAAACGGAGATGTATGCGTAAACGATGCTCAGGATCAAGCTGAGCGGAATAGCGAACAGGGGGACCAGAACCATTGCGTTGCCGGATTCGCCGGAGGGCTTGTAGACGGTGGCTGACTCCATAAATCCCCCTAACAAGGAATGAATTATTCAGGGCAACGTTCTAGCCCCGATGTTTGAAGGCACAATATATTTCCGTTTTCTTGATACCTCTTGTGGAATTCACGCGCCCCCGGTGCAAAACTTGTGAAAAACTGTATACTGCAAATTGCCGTTTTCAGTGATGCACGTGTTCGAGGGGGATATGGCGAGCCCAACGAAGATACCAGCCGGCCGCTTGCAAATTCGGCAGGGCACTCTGGTGTTGTCGTTCCCGATGCTTCCGCCCATCAGCGGAACGCTCGTGGATTTGAACGAGCAGGGATGCCGTGGCGCCTTCGCGCTTCACGAACTCGCGCCCGCGATGCTCGCCGACTGGCAGAAAGCGCTGGCCCCCAACCGCCCGCTGCACCTGCGGCTGGAAGCGCCGCCATATCTGGCCGATTTTGAGATTGATGGTCTGGTCAGCACCGTTACCACGGCCGGCGGCCGCACCGAAGTCGATCTGAAATTCCACCATACTGCTCCGGCTCACCGCAACATTTTGATGCAGGCGGTGATGACGCTGGCAACCGAGCGTGTGCGCCAGGCCGGCGCGCAACGCCTCAGCGCCGCGCAGCTTCCGGCCGGCGCGCGTCCGAATCCGATGTCCGTGCCGCCGCCGCCACCTCCATCGGGATCCGGATCGTCGGCAGCTGTGCCAGCCGCACCGGGATCGGGCGCAGGGCATTATTCGGTACCTGTCGCGGGCAGAAACGGTGGACCCGCGCAGGATGTGCCGCCTCCACCCGTGACCGCGCCGCCGATGGCACGGCAGTCTCCACCGCGCCGGCAGTTTTCGCCCATTCCCGAGCCGATGCCTCCCATCGTTCCGCCACCGCCACCACCATCAACGGCGAATGCTCCGGCCGTGCCGCAATTGCCGCCGGAACCCGATGACGAGCCGGAATCGAAGATTCTCGACAACCCGCAGCTGGCCCGCGCGGCGGCGACGATGCCCACGCACGGCGCGGTCGTATCGTCGACGCAGGATACGCAGACACTTCGATTGAAGAAAGTCGGCGAAGTACTCGTCCACATGGGGCGGTTGAACAACGAACAGGTTTCGATCGCGCTGCAGCAGGCGCGCGCCAATGGCGAACGCCTGGGCCGTTACCTGTTGCGCACGGGACTGGTGACGCCCGATGCGCTTTGCCGTGCGCTGGCGCTCCAGACTGGACTGCCGATGACCGATCTTTCCGATGCCACGATTCCCGACAACCTCGCGCGCGTCTTCCCGCACGAATTGATGACGCAGTACAGTTTCGTGCCGTTCGACGATTCGAAGGCGTTCGTCTGCATCGCCGTGGCCGATCCGCTGCCGCAGACGACGACGCGCGAACTGGAGAAGCTTTGCGGCAAGCGCATCGAAATGTTCCTGGGCCAGGAAGACCTGGTCATCCGCATGCTCGACAAGGTGCGCGGCAAGCAGAAGCGCAAGCTGCGGCGCTTCATCCGCTATGAGATCAGCGCGCTGGCACGGTACCAGTTCTGCAGCCGCCTGGGGCATCCGGCCGAAGAAGTGATTCACCACGGCACGACCTTGAACATCAGCGAAGGTGGCTTCCTGATCGAAGGCACGCCCACGGCGCTGGGCAGTCCCGACGATCTGCGCCGCCGCGGCATCTGCGCGCGCGTGGTGCTGACGGGCACGTTCCAGGAGATCACCGCGCTGTGCCACCTGCGCTCGATCCGCGCCAAGGAGCGCGCCGAAGCGGGCAAGGCGCGCTGGCTGCTGGGCCTGGAAGTCGCCGAAATCTCAGCCGATGACCGCCGACGCTTGAAGGAACTGTGCCTGAAAGCCGTCGCCGAACGCGTCCGCGAAAGCGAATAATTCCCAACACAAAGAAGCTTCTGGAGAACGAACGATGGCCCTGCGAATCGGTAAGTTGGCGTTGGCGGCTGGATTGATGGCGGCGCTGAGCGGCGCGGCGTACGGCGCGCGCGCAGCTGAGGATCCGCCGAAGAAGGACGATGTCAAAAAAGAGAAGGACCCAAAGGACATGACGCTCGACGAATGCGAAGCCAACGGCATCTGCCCGGTGACACGCAAGCCGTCGAAGCCGATCTACCACGTCAAGGTCGGCGACAAGGAATACCACTTCGCGACGCGCGACGCATCGAAGGAATTTCAGGCCGATCCGGCGAAGTTTGGCTACAAGAAAGACGATGCGAAGAAAGAAGAGCCTAAGAAGGACGAGCCGAAAAAGTAACGCGCCTCCTCATCGCTCATGTTTGCCGCACGCGCCAGCAAGCCCGTCGAACCGGCCTTTCCCCCGTGGGGCATTTTCATTCTCGAAAGCCACCACGGCAGTGCCTTCCGCATGCCGGATACGGCACACGATTATTTCAAACTCATGTTCGTGCTCGATGGCGCCGGCGCGGTCGTGGCGCCCAAGGCGCGGCACGCAATACATAAAGGCGACGTGATCGCCGTGCCGGCGCATTATCGGCATCGCATCGAGGACGATCCGAAACGGGCGCTGGCGTTGATTGTGCTCTGCGTGCGCGATGCGGTCCTCGTGAATGCCGCAGACGCGCAGCAGCATCTGGGCAAGTTCCGAATTTTCCGCCAACAGGCACTGACCGGCGAAGCGCGCCGCTTGCTGCGGCAGTTGTTCTTCGAGCAATCACTGCTGCGCGGTGGCTGCGCGACGATGATGACGGGGCTGTCGTTGCAACTCGTCGCCACGCTGGCGCGCGCGAGCGGTGTTCACACAGAACGCAGCCGGTCGCCGGAGCAGAATTCTCCGCCGGAAGCGCGCGTACAGGCGTACGTGAAGGAACTCGAACAGAAATTCAGCGACAACGAAAAGATCGACAACGTGGCTGAGCGGCTGGGCTTAAGCCGCCGTTACTTCACGCGCGTGTTCCGCAAACTCAGCGGCACGTCGTGGCTCAACCACGTCCGCAAGCTGCGCATCCGTCACGCGCAGGCGCTGCTGAAGAAAACGGAGCGCTCGGTGGCGATCATCGGGTTTGAGTGCGGGTTCGAGGACCTGTCGAGCTTTTACCGCGCATTCAAAGCCGAGACCGGGATGCCGCCGCGGGAGTGGCGCGAGCGGCGATGATTACGGAACATCGGTGTCATCGGATTTTTCCGGCGCTTCCTGATCGCCACGCTTGAAATCAATTCCGTATTCCTTGCCAAAGACTTGAATGGCTGCGTTAAAGTCTTTCGTCACTCCGGTGCTCTTCTTAAGTTCAGCGTTTACCTTCTCCGCCGTGGCTGGCAACGGAGAGTCGGCGTAATTCTCCAGCGCGTGAGTAGCAGCGGCGAGGTTGACCGATTCGGTCACTAGAATCTGGTGAACCCTGGCCAACGCCGGGTTCGGAGTAACGCCCTGCATATTCTTCAGCACTTGATCGGCCCGCCCGGCGAGATCGTGGGCGCGGTCTTTAGGGATCGGCGGAGTGTGGAGCAACTCCCGGACCTCTTTGTGTATCTTTCCCTGCTCCTCGATGGACTCCTTGATTTGTTGAAAATACGTCGCGTACATTTTTCCGCCGGTGTACTTTTTTACCCGTGAATCCGCCAGCGCGCGGTTGCGCGCAACGCCGGTGCCGACCAGCAACACGGCGACAAGCAGAATCGTGCCAATGGCTCCGCGTTTTGCGATCGCCATGTTAAACCCGCGAATGCGAATGGGCGCAAAGACCGCGCCGGCGACGATGCCGAAGATCAGGCCGCCGATATGTGCGCTGTTGTCGATCTGCGGAATGGAAAAGCCGATGACCAGGTTGATCGCGATGGCTCGCAGCACCGACATCTGGATCCGGTGATAGCGCGGATCGCCGCCGGATATTTTCTGCAGCGTGGCGAAGGTAAACAACGCGCCGAGGATTCCAAAAATCGCCCCTGAAGCTCCAGCGCTCGTGACCAGGGGATTGTGGAGCAGACTGGCGCAGCTCCCCGCCAATCCTGTCAGTATGTAAATCGCGACGAATCGCGACGTACCGTAGAACTGCTCCGCCGTGCGCCCCAGGTTCCAGAGCGCCCACATATTAAAGAAGATGTGGACGAGGCCGATGTGCAGGAACATCGCCGTGAACAGGCGCCACGGCTGGCCACCCGCTGTCAGCGGACCGAAGTTCGCTCCCCAATCGAGCAGCGTGGGTACTGTCGGGTTCATGAGCGTCGTGCCGCCGGCAACGGCCACCATCGCCACGAATACTCCGATGTTGACTAACGCGAGAAGAATCGTGGCTGGCGTCGCGATCTGGAGCACGATCAGCGGGTTATTTTTGGGGACCACTTCCGTTGGCGTGTCGTTGCGCGCCGGGTCCGCCGGCATGGGCGAATCGAGAGGCTGCGGCAGAGGTTCATTGGGATCAGACACGCGGGGCTCCACTTGGCGCTCATTAACGGTATGCAAGCGCGAGCATTTCGGAAGCGCTATTCTGCGCCTTCTGCGATGTTGTCGAGAAACTCCTGCACCGACTTCGTCAGCTGCTCGCCGCTCGAGGCGATGTGCGCCTTCGCCGGCAGCGCCCGCAGAAACGCGGCGCCATAGCGGCGTGTCACCACGCGCTTGTCGGCGAGGACCACGATGCCCCGGTCGGTCTTCGAGCGAATCAGGCGGCCGAAGCCCTGGCGGAGTTTCAAGATCGCCTGCGGGATGCTGAAGTGCAGGAACGGGTCTTTGCCATTCGCTTCGAGCAGCTCGCAACGGCCTTGCACGATCGGATCGGTGAAGACCGCGAACGGCAGCTTGGCGATGATCAGCAGCGAGAGCGCGTCGCCGCGGACGTCCACGCCTTCCCAGAAACTCGCCGTGCCCAGCAGCACCGTGCGCTTGTTCTCTTTCAAGCGTGCCAGCAGCGATTCGCGCGAGCCGTCGTTGCCTTGCGCGATGACTTCGATGTTTTGCGGCGCGAGTGACTTGCGCAGCAGCCGCGCGCTGGCTTCCAGCGCCGCGTACGACGTATAGAGCACCATCGCGCGTCCGCCGCTGGCGCTGACTAGATCGCTGACCATTGCCGCGAAGCCCGCCGAAAAATCCTTCTCGCGCGCGCCGCCGGGTTCGGGCAGGAATGTCGGCACATACAGTCGGCACTGGTTGGGATAATCGAACGGGCTGCCGAGCAGGAGTTCGTCGAGCTTGTTGGCCGGCACCAGTTTCAAGCCGATGCGCGTCTTCAAAAATTCGAAGCTCTTGGGATGCGGCTTGTCGTGGACCAGATCGACCGGCGCCGGCTTTTCTTCCTGCTGCATCGGTCGTCGCGGAATCCGGATCGGGGCGAGGCCCGCGCCATCGTCGGCCTCCGAATCGCGTACGGAGAGCGTCGCCGAGGCGAGAATCACCGAGCGCTTCTTTTCATAGAGCTGCGAGTTGAGCAGGCCCGAGACGTCCAGCGGCGCGGCGACGACGCGCGCGCCCTTCTTGCCGAGCGGCTCCGTCCAGAAGACGTAGTTGGGTTCTTCGCCCTTGATCACGAATTCGATGTCGTGGATCAATTCCTCCAAGAACATATTCTGCGCCTGAAGTTCCTTGAGCAGTTCGCGGCCGCGCTGGATCGAATTTTTCTTCACCTCTTTGAAGTCATCTTCAATTGAAGTCAGCGACTGGCGCAACCGGCCGAGCCGCGCGATCACCGCTTCCTTGCCGTTGGTGAAGCGTTCGACGTCATCGGGCCGCAGCGATGCCGAGGAGAAGCGGCGGCGGTCGGAGGGCTGGCGGCTGGGAAATTTGTTGCGCCGCGGCTGGAAACTCATCGCAGGCGGCGGCGACAGGTCGTCGGGATCTGGCGCCGGACCGCGGCCGCGTTCCATCGGCACAAACATCTGCGCGGGCGGTTCGTCGCGATCGGGCTCCGGCCGGTCGGTCCAGCCGCGCACGGTATCGAAGAAGACATCAGAGCCGTCGTTGGCCGGCTGGATCGCCTGCATCGCCGCGAGAATGTGCGTGCGGATCTGCTCGAGAATGTCGCTTTTGATTTCATGACTCGACTGATCGACATTGGCCAGCAGCGCCGCGAGCACGCCCTTGCCCGCCGTGCCGCCGTGGGGGATGCGGTAGAGCTTGTTGAGCACGCGGTAGATGCGCTTGGGGGTGACCTCGCACGCAAGATGCTCGGTCGCGACGTCCTCCAGCTTGTGCGCTTCGTCGAAGACGATCTCGTTGTATGGCGGCAGCACGCCGCTCTCGAGATTCAGATCGGAAAAGACGAGCGAGTGATTCAGCACCACGACATCGGCCGTGCGCGTCAGGCCGCGCGCTTTGTAGACAAAGCAGCGCTTGTAAAATGGGCACTGCCGCTTCAGGCAATCGTCGCCGACGGTGTGGAGACGGTCCCAGAGTTCCGGGCTCTGTTCGCGCGAGAACGCCGCGAGTTCCGTGACGTCGCCGGTGTCGGTGCGCGTGGCCCACGTCATCACGGGCAGCAGCCGTCCTCGCTCGTCGTCGTCTAGCTCCGTGGCCGATTCCTGGAGAGTGTACATGAATTTCCGCAAGCAGAGGTAGTTTGGCCGGCCCTTGAGCAGCGCCGGCTCAAAATCCATGCCCAGATGTTTGCGCAGGAACGGCAGGTCCTTGTCGTAAAGCTGCGCCTGGAGATTTTTGGTGTGCGTCGAGATCATCACTGGCCGCCCCGCGCGTTTGGCGAACAGAATCGCCGGCACCAGGTACGCGAGGCTTTTGCCGATGCCTGTTCCCGCTTCCGCGATCAGGTGCTTGCCGGTGTTGAGCGACTCCGCGACGCGCTGCGCCATCGCGAGTTGCTCCGGCCGGTCCTCGTAGCCCGTGAGGTGCTTGGAGAGCGGGCCGTCGCTGCCGAGCACCGCTTCGATTTCCGCGGCGGTGACCGGCTCCTGCGGCGGCCGGTCGTCGGCCATCGGCGGCAGTGCGCCCAGCTCACCATCTTCCGGCTCGGAGCCCAGACGATTGATGATCTCGGAGAAGTCCTTGAAGTATTTTTCGAGCGAAATCTTGCCGCTGTTGAAGGTCGTGCTGAACTGATCCTTGACCGCTTCCGTCTCAGCGCTCTTTAGCAATTTTTTAAGCGGATGATCCGTGCGCGCGAGCAGCCAGTTCATCTCGGAGAGTAGAGGGAGGGGGAGTTTCAGGAGATCGGTGAGGAGGTCGTGCCAGAGGGATTTGAGATTGTTATCGTTTTTAGAGGAAAGGATGCGTATTTCCTCTGTCGGTCGCACGACTCCAGCGAGCTCGTCGATTCCTACTACTCCCGGCGTCGGAAAACGCGGCAGGCCGCTGCTCAGCGCGGCATTGCGAAGCAGCTCGCGCGCGGAGACGCCGCTGGGAACGACCCAGTGCGTCGCGCCGTGGCTGAACTCGATCAAATCTTCGAGGACCACGTCGAGTTCGTCGGCGGAATCCAATTGAGTGTTGGTCAGGCCGGTCATCTGCGCTTGCGCCATCGTCAGGCGCTGGCCGCCGCCGATCAGGCGGTCGAAGCTGAGATCGCCAGCGGGACTGGGGGATTCGCGTTCGGCCAGAATGCGTACGATCGCGCCCGCGCCGCCGGGTTCGGTGGTGACGAAGTGGATGAAAACGGAATCGGTTTCGAGAACGGCCTCGGCCATTTGCATTCCGGTCCAACGTGGGCGGGGATTGAATTGATGACCCAATTCGGGCCAGTATGGTTATGCTATTGGAAACGCGAACTCGGGAAAGCGTAAGTCATCGGGAGAGTTTTGTCATGCGTTACATCTGTGCCGCGCTGGTCCTTGCGGCCTTAGCCATTTCGGTTGGAAATGCCATTGCCGCCGCGGATGCTCCACAACCGCCGCTTACGCCGCTGGTTCCGCAACCGGCGCCCGTTCCGGTGGAGAAACTCGAGAAATGGGAGCCCACGCCCGCATGGCTGATTGCCATCGAACGGCTGCGGATCACACCCAAACCCGGCGCGGTGGAGCAGCCGGGACTCACCGCGGGCGTCACGGAAATCTTTGAACTTTCCAAGACCGAAAAAGAGAACGTCGAAAAAATCGTCGCCGACTTCGACGCAGAGCTTTTGAAGAAAGCGGCGAAATGGGAAGGCGAAATGAAAGCCGCGCGTGCGGAGTACGAAGCCAAAGTCATCGCCGCTCTACCCGAAGTCCGGCGCGACGCGGCGAAGAAACTGCTCGACTTCAGCCACGCCAAATGGGCTCCGCCGCTGGAACGCGAGCTGAAATTCAGAGACGAGTTCGTCGAACGCGAGAAAGCGCTGCGTGAGAAAACGAAGGGCAAAACGCCCGAGGAGATCGCCGACGCGCGCGAAGAATTGAAGTCGTGGGTCAAGGAAGCGCGTACGGCCATTAATAAGGAAGACGAAGACACGATCAACGCCTTGAAGGCCTTGCTGAGCGCCGACGAGGCGCAGCGGCTCGATAAGTACAACCGACACCGCGTTGTTCCGGTCGCGCCCGTGGCTCCGCCGCCGAAAAAATGACCCGATGGCAAATTTGCCATCGGGTCATTTTGACCTTTGTGCCCAAAGGCACAAAGGTCTAGCTGACTTTTTCCCAATCAGATCAGCGTGCGCCGAGCAGAATATCGATCAGGATCTGATCCAGCCGCTCGTATGGCAGCGGCTTCTTCGCCAGCACGATCGGGTCGAGCTTCGCGGCTTTCAGCTTCGCGGCGTTTTCGCTGGTGTAGCGGCCGGTCAGCTTGGAAAGCGTGTTGTCGTCGCGGTTGATCTCGCGCAGGAGCTGGCGCACTTCCTTGTCCGCGTTGAACTGCTCGGCCTTCTCCTTCAGGATCACGTACGTGCGCATGCAGCCGCGCGCGAAATCCCAGACGCCGGCGCTGTCTTCGGTGCGGTACGCGTGCGCGTCGAAGTGGCGCGGTCCGTCGTATTCGCTCATTTCCAGCAGCCGCACAATCATGAACGAACCCTTCAGGTCTTCACTGGCGAAACGCAGGTCCTGATCGAAGCGCCCGGGCTTCTGGCCGTTCAGGTCGATGTGGAAAAGCTTGTTGGATTCGATCGCCTGCGCGACGTGGTGCGTGAAATTCAGGCCAGCCATCGTTTCGTGCGCGAATTCCGGATTGACTCCGACCATTTCCTTGTGATCGAGCGTTTCGATGAAGGCGAGCATGTTGCCGGTCGTGGCGTTGTAGATGTCGCCACGCGGTTCGTTGGGCTTGGCTTCGAGCGCGAACTTGAGGTCGTAGCCCTGGTCCTTGACGTAGTGCGTCAGGAAGTTCATCGCTTCACGGTTGCGCTTGATGGCCAGGCACGGGTCCTTGGCGACGTCGACTTCCGCGCCTTCGCGGCCGCCCCAGAAGACGTAGATCTTGGCGCCCAGTTCCACGCCCAGATCGATGGCGGCCATCGTTTTCTGGATCGCGAACGAGCGGACCTGCGCGTCGTTGCTGGTGAACGCGCCGTCTTTGAAGACGGGCAGCGAGAACAGATTGGTCGTGGCCATGGAGCAGATGATGCCGGTATCGGCCATCACCTTCTTGGCGGCCTTGACGATGCGGTCGCGTTCCTTTGCGGAGGAACCGTAGGGAATCAGATCGTTGTCGTGAAAGTTGTAGCCGTACGCGCCGATCTCGGCCATCTGCTTGATGTTGGCGATGGGGTCGAGCGGTTCGCGCGTGGGTTCGCCGAAGGGATCGCGGCCCATGTTGGCGGTGGTCCACAGTCCAAACGTGAATTTGTGTTCGGGCTTCGGGGCATAGCGGTCGGCCATACGTCTTCTCCTTGGCGTCTTGATGGTGGGTGTGCTCCTGCAACAGTCGACAGGGGATTGCTCATACCCCAGCGCCCACGCCACGGCAAGCGTTCTCCGGGGGGAATTGGAACGCGAAAGATAAGTTCTGACTTCTCTTCATTCTCACAAGGCAAGATCGGACAAAAAGAGGGCAAGCGGGGATAAGCGGCGATGGGCAAGACTGAGGACTGAGGACTGAGAAACAAAAACTCCCCGCAGACGCGGGAAGTTTCGATTGTTCGACTTCATGCGAGCGAAGCGACGCGCCGTAACCTCAGTCCTCGGCCCTCAGCCCTTTCTCTCCATCGCCCACGCGATTAACTTGCGGTCTTTCGCGGCGGCGGTGCTCATCATATCCACACGCGGGATCACGCCGCAGCGGGGCAGGTCGAGGCGGTCGGCGTCCCAGCAGGTGCCGATGGTGACGTTGCGGCTGGTGAAGCCGTCGGCGTGATACGTGCACGCTTCGACCAGCGTGGCGAGGCGCGCGTCGTCGAGCTGAAATTGATGGCCGCGCAGAATCTGCGCAAGCTGCGCGCCGCGAGTGCCGTGGAGCGGATCCCAGCTGTCGCTTTCGCGCCGGGCATCGTGAAGGACCGCGAAGAGGCGCACGACGGTGACGTCGGCCCCAGAGATTTCCGCCACGCGCAACC
This sequence comes from Planctomycetota bacterium, assembly GCA_038227875.1. Lineage (GTDB taxonomy): Bacteria > Planctomycetota > SZUA-567 > H5-PLA8 > H5-PLA8 > JBBRPR01. Next base: position 27,302 of record JBBRPR010000045.1, on the reverse strand, counting down.
CGAATTCCTCCACGCGCCGCCAATGCGCCGGCCCGTGAATCGAATTTTTCCCGAGCAGAAATTGGTTCGTGACGTACTGCCAGAGCTTGGGGAAGTGGATCGCGTCTTTGTTGGACATGGCGGTAACGATCAATTTTGAATTCTTAATTACAGACGAAAGCATAACTCAATCAAAACTAAGAATTCTTCCTACTTCTTCCCCATGCGCGCCACGATCGACGCCAGCACCGCGGTGCGCGGGCTGGTGACGGGGGCGATTTCCAGGACGGCGACGTAGGACTCTTCGCCGTTGCTGTCCTTGTCGCTCCACGCGTAACAGCGCTGCGACTTGGGGTGGTTGATCAGGTTGAAAACTTCGACGGTGCCTTCGAAGACGACCTTCTCGCGGATGCGTTCGACCAGCGGCACGGATTCAACATGCGCGGAACCGCAGCGGTGGGTCTGCCAAATGGCGTCCTGGATGCTTTCGATGTGGCTCATGCGCGCGGGTCCCCGATATCGTGTCGGGTTCATAATATGTGCGGCGTGAGCGTGGGCCAATGGAAAAATGGGACGTGCTGTTGGCGGATACGGTTATTCGACCGACGTTAATCCTTCGCGGATCGCCAGCTTGGTCAGCAACGCGATGCTGCGGACGGAGAGTTTCTTCATCAGATTGTTGCGGTGGGTTTCAATCGTTTTGATGCTCAGATCCGTCGTCGTGGCGATTTCCTTGGTCGAATGACCTTCGGCCAGCAGTTGCAGCACCAGCCGCTCCTTCGGCGTCAGCAAGTCAATCTCACTCTTGGTGGCAACGCTGGAAGAAACATATTCAGAGACCACAATATCCACGACATTGGGGCCCAGATATCGCTGCCCCGCATGAACGGCCTTGATGGCATCCAGCAACGTGGTCAGCGAGCAATTTTTTAAAACGTAGCCTGCGGCTCCTGCCTGCAAAGCCTTGCTGATGAGACGCCGATTGGAACTTCTCGAGAGGATCAGCACGCGCGCGTTGGATTGTGACAGCACGGCGCGCGTGGCTTCCACGCCGTTAAGCCGCGGCAGCTCAACGTCATATGACGACGTGAGGCTTGAGCTTTTTAGCCGTCTCCACGCATTCCAAGCCATCGCGCGCGCAGCCCACGACTTCGATGGCGGAATCACGCGACAAGAGGACGGAAACGCCTTCGCGAAAAATAGTGTGATCGTCGACGATCAATGTCCGGATTTTCATCGCGAGAGGGGAACACCTTGTGGATCTTTCGAGATTGCACACTCATTTATGCTAGCAGTCAGAATATTATCAGAACTCGATTTCAACAGAGCTAAGTAAAATCAGAGAAAACAAACGTTTAATACATGAGTAGAAACATTTTCAATTGCGACACGATCTTCTCACTATTGAGAATAATGATTATTAAAAGCGACACGGTCTAAGGATTTAATTACTCAATTAACTGATTAGCCTGAGGGGAATGCGCTGAGCCTGTATTTATAATACGCTTGCTCACTCCTGTTTCGCTGGCTGCTTATCACAATCCACGTGATTTGTTCGGCGCATGCCTAACTTATCCCGAGGGCGTCGTGATGAACGCAACTCTGGCAAATGAATGCCACATCTTGATCGTTGACGATGAGCCCGATCTGCTCTCGCTCACGGAGACAGCGCTTTCAAGCCACGGCTATCAGGTGACAGTGCGAGCCTCCAGCACCGATGCTTTGCAGTTGCTGTCGGAAACGAAAACGCGCTGCGATCTGTTGCTGACTGACTTTGACATGCCCAGTGTCAACGGGCTGCAGCTGGTCCACCTGGCTCGACAGGTACGTCCTGCGCTCCCGGTGGTGCTGATGAGCGGTAATCCCGATACCAAACTTCAGGAAGAAGTGGCACGGTTGCGGGTCAATTTTCTGCCCAAACCCTGGAAGATGGAGAAGCTGATTCTGACGGTCCAATCGGCCTTGCAGCAAACCTCTTCGGAGTAGCGCCGAATTTTCCAAGATATGGCGTTGAAGTATGATTGACTAGCGTTTGATTATAAATTTTTGCAGTCGTAAATCATTATTTTGTATTATCTTACGAGTGTCTTACTTATTCGACATGCGTTTTCCATGACAAAATGCGCCAGTTCGGCGTACTCAAGTGCATGTTCAACGTGAAGAAAAAAGCGGCGTCCCCCCTTTATGAGCAGATCAAGGATGGCCTGCGTTCGCAGGTCGAAGCGGGGTTCTTCAAGCCCGGGGATTGCATCCCCGATGAGAACGTGCTCGCCGCGCAGTTGAAGGTCAGCCACATGACCGTGCGCCGCGCCGTGGTGGAACTCAGCCGCGAAGGCCTGTTCAAACGCATCGTCGGCAAAGGCACGTTCGTACGCGACGGCAAGTCTGCGCAGCCGCGCACGCGCAAAGGATCGGTCGCGATTGTCAGCACCGCCGATCCCAACGAGATCACCTCGCAGATTTATTACCGGCTGCTGCAATACCTTTTCGTCGGGCTGGAAGAGACGGGCATGCCGATCGTCTTTCGCACGCTGAAGGAACCGTACGCGCAGGCGATCGACGCGCTGAAGAACGATCCATCGCTGCGTGGCATCGTCGCCGTCTGGCTCGGCGATCCGAACGTCTCGAAACTGTTCGCGGAACTTTCCGTCCCGGTGGTGCTGCTCGACTGCGTCCAGGCGGAGCCGGCGATGTTCGACGAAGTGGCGCAGAATGGCGAGATCGGCGTTTTCAACGCGGTCAACTGGCTGATCAAGATGGGGCATACCGACATCGCGTTGATGCAGGCCAGCGAACTCAACAGCATCGGTCTGCGCCGCCAGAACGGCTACATGCGCGCACTGACGGCCAATGGCCTGACCGTGCGCAACGAACGGATCTATCCCATCGTGTATTGGGGCGAAGCGGCGTACGCGACGACGCGGCGGCTGCTCAACGAAACCAAGCCGCCGACGGCGCTGGTCTGCACGGGCGACGTGCTGGCGATCGGCGCGATCGCGGCGGTCAACGAGCATGGCTGGCGTGTGCCGAAGGACATGAGCATCATCGGCTTTGGCGACGACGGTTACTTCACGGTGCCGCAGTTGTCGACCGTGCACGTGCCGATCGATGAAATGGGCGCGGCCGCGGCGCGGCTGCTCTCCGAACGGATGAAGCGCCCGGCGGCACCGCCGCAGCGCGTGGAATTTGCGACGTCGTGGCTTTCGCGCGGTTCGTGCGACTGCCCGCGCCATCACTGATTTATTTGAGACCGGAAAAAGGAGATACGCTCATGGCTTCACACGGAATTTCGAAATGCTGCGCCCTGCTGGCGCTGATGGCGATCAGTGCATTGGCGGTACGCGCGGAAGAGAAGCTGCTCTGCGATTTTGAGAACGACGCGGACATGACCCTCTTCGAAATGAAGACCGGAAAGCCCAGCGACCAGCACGTCACACACGGGCAGAAGTCGCTCAAGATTCTTCCGGGCGAATACCTGACATCCTGGCGGATGCCCAAGGACTGGTCCGCGTACGATTCTCTGGATATCGATGTCTTCGTCGACGGTACCGAGCCGGTCAACGGCACCATCCTGATTGGTGACCAGCCGTGGAAGGATAAAGGCAGCAATTACTGGAACCGGCACAACGGCACGTTCAATCTGAAACCCGGCGCGGGCGTGCTCTCCATTCCCGTCAACGGGCTCTTCCGTGGCGAAGCCGGGTCGCGCAACGGGGACATCCATGCGAATATCGACTCCACGCAGATCCTGCGCCTGGACCTCGGATTCAACGGCAAGGTCACTGCGATCTACCTCGACAATATCCGCTTTACCAAAGAGACACGCCCGGCCGGCATTCTCGCCTTCGATTTCGGTCCGGAAAGCCAGACGGTCTTCCCGGGCTTCTCGGCGATCTCGTGGAACACGGTCTTCGGCGAAAACGGCGCCAAGGCCGGCTTCAAGATGAAATGCGGCGCGCCCAACCGGGCCCGCGACGACACGTTTCCCACGCGCCTGTACCAGGACTATGTCTGGTTTGAAGAGAACGGCAACGAATTCATCGCCGAAGCCCCCAACGGAAAAGTTCACGTCTGGATGGTCTTTGACGACTGCGGCTACTGGGGCGGCGAGACCTGCCACCACCACAAGCGCACCGTCTCGGCCAACGGCAAGCAGGTCTACGTCGACGACCGTGGTGCGGACGGACCCAATGACTATCTTTACCGCTTCGAAAAAATCGAACCCAAGCCCGGCGACAGCATGTGGGAGCTGTACATGAAAGACCTGTTCAAACCGGTGCGTTTCGACGCGGAAGTCACCGACGGCAAGCTGCGCATTCAGTGCGCGGCCGACGCCGGCTGGTCGACGAAAGTCGCGGCGATGATCGTCTACCCGGACGCCGGAAAGACCGAATCCGAAAAGTGGGTGACGGAGATCGAAGAGCGCAACAAGAAGGAATTCGATACGCGCGCCGCCTTCATGGGCCCGAAGCCCAAGGCGCTTGAAATCCCCGCCGACGCCAAGGCGAAAGGTTTCTGGTTTGGCGTGCCGACGCTGGAAGACACCGTGACCTTCGTTGATGCGCCCGGAAAATCTGACGGCAAACTCAAGCGCACCGGCACGCTCGGCCAGCGCATGTCCTTCACCTTTGCGGTACGCCCGCTCAAGGATTTCAACAGCGACGTGAAGCTCAGCGCGACGGACCTCAGCGGCCCCGCTGGCAAGATTCCCGCGTCCAATCTCGATCTGCGCTACATCCACCATCTCACGCAGCGCGGCTTCAACGACATTGCCTACACGATCATGCCGATGAGTATCCGGCGTGTCGACGGCTCGGGCTTGAAGCTCACCAAGGAGCTGACGCGCCAGTTCTGGATCACCCTCGATATCCCTGCCGACGCGAAGGCCGGGTCGTACCAGGGCGAAGTTACGCTGAGCGCAGGGGAACTGAACATTAAGGTGCCGCTCACCGTCGACGTGATCGGCGTGGCGCTGGATGATCCCGACTTCAACATCGGCTTCCTGGGTGCGTGGTCTCCGCGCGAAAATGGCTACTACGATCTGGCGAAGCTGATGAAGCAGTACGGCATGAACAGCTTCTGTGGCGGACCGAGCATACCCTTCCAGGGCTTCGACGAGACGGGTAAGCCGAAGCTCGACTTCAAAGCGTGCGACGATTACTTCAAACAGATCCGCAAGGCCGGCATCACGCACCCCGTCTATTCCTACGGCGGCCCAGGCTGGGTGGAGGGGCTCAGCGACGGTTATGAAATCGGCGAGACCGGCAAGAACCTGATGAAGCAGACCGGCAAGTCCTACGGCGACATCCTGAAGATCGTCTGGGGCGAAGTGAAAGCGCATGCCGAAAAGGAAAACTGGCTGCCCATCTACTACGGCCAGCTCGATGAACCGCGCGCGGAAGAGCCGGCGAAGCTGAATCTTGAATACCACAAAGCCTACCACGATGCCGTGCCGTGGCTGAAGGTCGGCGGCTTCTATTCCGTCGACTGGAAGAACACCGGCCCACTGGAAAAGACGATCCAGGAAATCTTCAGGACGATGAACTGGTCGGGCGTCAACACCCACACGCAGGACGATCTGGACAACGCGAAGAAGTTCGGCAAGGAGCTTCACATCTACAACCAGGGCCTCGACCGCTACACGTTTGGCGTGTACTGCTTCGCCGAAATGCGCAAAGGCTTGAAGGGACTGATGCAGTGGCACACGTTGGCGGTCTCGGGCTATCAGTGGTTCGATCTGGATGGCCGCGAACCGGACCCAGGCGTGATCAACTGGGGCAAATCCGAAGTCATTCCGACGCTTTATGCCGTGCGCTGCTGCGAAGGCGCGTTCGATCTGCGCCTGGCGACGACGGTCTGGAACCTCGCCGAGAAAAAGAAGGGCACGCCGGAAGCCACCGCCGCTCAGGAGTATCTCGAAGGTCTCAACAAGCAGATCGGCCTGAACCAGCACACGCCGCCGAAGGGTTTCAACGAAGAGGAATTCCACAACACACTGATGGAGCACCTGACGAAGCTGATGAAGTAAATTTGTAGTCCGGGCGTCCCGCCCGGTCAGATCACGGCATAGGAACTGACGCAATACTCCTTGGAGGGGCAACCTCTACCGCGAAGCAAAGTGGTTTTGCTACGCGGTAGAGCGAAGTGTGCTGGAGCGCAGGTGCTATTCTTACTTGCGTGGAGTTAGACCGGGCGGGACGCCCGGACTACGAACGGAATTGCCGAACGCCAGGTCCCTCTATAAAGTAATATCCTCACGCACCCAACCTTGAGGATCCCATCCATGCTCTACCGCCGTTTCGGCAAGACGAACCTGCAGATGCCCGTGTTCTCCTGCGGCGGGATGCGTTACCAGCAGTCGTGGAACGACAAGGATCCGTTCACGCCCGACAGCCAGAAAAATCTCGAGGCGACCATCCGCCGGTCGCTCGACGCGGGCATCAACCACATCGAAACTGCCCGCGGCTACGGCACCAGCGAAGAGCAGCTCGGCCATATTCTCCCCAAGCTGCCGCGCGACAAGATGATCGTGCAGACAAAGGTTGGTCCCGATGCCGATCCGAAAGCGTTCCTGAAGAATTTCGAACGTTCGATGTCGCTCTTGAAACTCGATTACGTCGACCTGCTCGGTCTGCACGGCATCAACACCGACGAACGCCGCCAGTGGTCGGTCCGGCCCGGCGGCTGCCTGGAAGCGGCGCTGAAGTTGAAGGAGCAGGGCCGCGTCCGCCATGTTGGATTCTCGACGCACAGCAATCTGAAGGTGATGCTCGACACGATCGGCGACGGCCGTTTCGAGTACGTGAATCTGCATTGGTACTACGTCAATCCGTTCAACTGGCCGGCGATCGAGCTGGCGACGAAGTTGGGCATGGGCGTGTTCATCATCAGCCCCAGCGACAAGGGCGGGAAACTTTACGCGCCCAGCGAGAAACTGGTGAAGCTGACCGATCCGGTTTCGCCGATCGTCTTTAACAATTTGTGGTGCCTCGCTCGTCCGGAAGTGCACACGCTCAGCATCGGCGCGGCGCGGCCGTCGGACTTCGACGAACACTTGCGCGCACTGCCGTATCTGGAATCGCCCGAACAGCATGCCGCCGTCGTGAAACAAGTCGAAGCGCGCCTGCAGGAGGAACTCGAAAAATCACTGGGCCGCGACTGGATGCAGTCCTGGCACGTCGGCCTGCCCGAATGGCAGGACGTGCCCGGCGAGGTGAACGTCTTCGAGATTCTGCGGCTGCGCAATTTCGTGCGCGCGTTCGACATGACCGAGTACGGCAAGATGCGCTACAACCTGCTGGGCAAAGCCGACCACTGGTTTCCCGGCAACAAAGCCGACAAGCTCGATGGCATTGACTTCTTCCCCTGCCTGAAGAAAAGTCCCCACGCCGTCACGATCCCCGCCGCGCTCGCCGAAGCCCACGATCTGATGTCCGGCGAAGCTGTGAAGCGATTGGGATCGCATTGATGGAATGTCCAATTCGCGCTTCGCACTTTCGATGCGGAGCGCCGCCCAAACATTGCGGAAGCCAGCGTTTTTTAAGCGGCAAAAACGACCTGCCACCGCGTCGCCATTTCGCTAAGTCGGCGCCCTTCATCAACTAATACTTACCCAGTTCCTCCCCACTTTTTTCTCCAATTCGTTACACTTTCTGGGAGAACTCACCCCGCCGGCGGAGATCTATCTGCGAAGACCGCTTCACTCGGCACGCGGAGGTGTATGCAGCATGGTAGAGATCCTGGCAGCCCGGAATTCTGCGCTGGAGAAGCTCAACATGAAGTCCGTACCACCCGCAATGGCCGCCAAGGCCCCCATGGCAGCGCCGCCGGCCTCCGACGAAGCACTTTACGCCGCGTATCTCGCCACCGGCGACGTGCGCGCGTTTGAAACGTTCGTCGCGCTCCATCGCGACAGCGTCTACGACTTCGCGCGCCGCTGCGTCGGCGATGCCGCCCTCGCCGAAGACATCGCCCAGGAAGTGTTCCTGAAAATTTTTCTGCGCACCGCCACCCGCACCCCCGCGCTGCCGATCCGCGCGTGGTTGCTGGGCGTCACGCGCCACGTCGCCATGAACGCGCGCCGCGCCGATCGCCGTCGCGAAGCCCGGGAGGATTCCTACTCGATGAATATTGACACGCAACGTGACGCGACCAACGCCGCGCCCGCACTCACCGGCCCCGAACTGCGCCACGCGCTGGAAAAGCTGCCGCCGGACATGCAGCTGCCCATCGCGCTCCATTTTCTGCATGGACTCTCGCAGCCGGAAGTCGCCACCACGCTCGGCATCCCCGCCGGCACCGTCGGTTCACGCATCGCGCGAGGATTGACGACACTGCGGACCTCGCTCGCTGGAGCAAGTGGCGCGGCGTTCTCTGCCGTGATGCTCGAAGCCAGCCTGCGCACCCTGCCGCTGGCCCAGGCGCCGGCGTCCGTTGGCGCCGTCGCTTCACTGCAGGCCGCCGCGCACGCCGGCCACGCCGCGAAAGCCGGAAAGACGCTCCAAGCTGGCGCCAAATTTGGCGCGTGGATCCCCAAAGCCGTTGCCGCCGCGGCCTTCGTCGCGACGCTCGCCGCCGGAGCTTACGCGTTCGGCGGAGGCAAGCCGTCGGAACCCGCGCGCGCCGCCGTGCTGCCTGCCATCCGTGAAATTCCGAAGGGCGACGAGAAAACTCCTCCGCCGCCAGAATCCACGAACAGCATCGGCGTCGTCAGCTATATCAAAGTGCTCTCGGATAAAGTGCCCGACGTCTCCAGTCTCGATGCGTGGAAAAAGTCGTACATCAAGGACGGCATGAGCGACGAGGAGAAAGCGCGCACGGTCTGGAAGTCGGTCTGGACCTACCAGTACCAGGACGGCCCGCCCAACGAATTCCTCCACAATGAAGGCTTGGTCCAGGACGTAATGAAAATTTTCAACGTCTACGGCTACAGCTTCTGTGGCGTCGCCACCGCCGACACCGAACAGCTCGCGCGCCACGTCGGCGTCAAGGCCCGCGGCTGGACCATCAACCGCCATGTCGTCTCCGAAATGTATTGGGACGACGCCTGGCACCTCATGGACGGCTCGCTGATCGTCAACTTCCCCAAGGCCGACGGCAAGATCGCCAGCGTCGACGAAATCTTCGCCGGCGTCGCCGACTGGTACGGCAAGAACCCCGGTTACAAAGGCAACGAGGACAAGCTGCGCGAGCTGGAATTCAAGGGCGCTGGATTCAAGACTGGCCCCGACGTCCTCACCCGCAGTCCCTCCTACGATGACCGCGGCTGGCTGCCGGCGATGACGCACGGCTGGTACTCCAACATGGGCGAATACGACGGCAGCAACAAAATGCCGTGGGAACCCGGCTACGCCATCGGCTACCAGGTCAACATTCAACTGCGCAAAGGCGAACGCCTCACGCGCAACTGGTCGAACACCGGCCTCCACGTCAACATGCTCGAAGGCGGCGGCCCCGGCTGCATTTCAATGACGCCAGATAAACTCAACCGCTACAATATCAAGGAAGGCGATCTGACCAACGGCCGCGTCGGCAATGGAAAGCTCGACTACGCCGTGCCGCTGGCCGACGGCAGCTTCAAAGCCGGCGCGCTCTCCGTCGTCAACCTCGCCACCAGCGCCGAAGACAAAGCCGGCCCGGCCGTTCACGTGCAAGACGCCGCGAAGCCTGGCGAACTGATCCTCCGCATGCCCTGCAGCTACATTTACCTCAGTGGCGATCTCTTCCTGAAGTCCGTGATTGGTGATGGCGGTTCGATCGCCGTCGCCTTCAGCGACAACCACGGCCACCACTGGAAGGACGTGACGAAAATCACCGCCAGCGGCGAACAGCACATCGACCTCAAGCCCTTCGCCTTCCGCCGCTACGAATACCAGCTGAAAGTCACGCTCACCGGCAAAGGCACGGGCCTCGATGCGCTCCAGATCTCCCACGACATCCAGCACTCGCAGCGCCCGCTCCCCGCGCTGGGCCTCGGCGACAACACGATCAGCTTCAACGCGGGTGCTCAAGAAGGGACCATCACGCTTGAAGCCAACACCGATCCCGCGCAGGCCTCCAAGCAGATTGTCTACACCGACTACGATCCCGCGGAAGTCAACATCACCCGCCCGGGTCTGATGATCAACGGCGCCGAAGGCAGCATCACCTTTCCCATCGAAACCCCAGGCGACATGACGCGCCTGCGCTTCGGTTCCTACTACCGCGCCCGCGACGCCAAAGCCGGCTGGGACTACCAGGTCTCCTTCGACGGCAAATCCTTCAAGACTGTCGACCGCGCCAGTGGCCCCGTCACCAACGATTGCAAGTTCACGATCTCCACCGACGTCCCCGCCGGCACGCGCAAAGCCTGGGTCCGTTACGCCGGTACCACCAACAACAACGCGACGATGATCAATGCTTTCCGCATCGACGCCGACTACAAAGAACCCCACGGCGGCTTCGCGCCCGTCAAGATCACCTACAATTGGGAAGAAGCCGGCGTGGCGAAGCAGGACATCCACATCGCCAAATCCCCCGACGACAAATACACAATCAAATGCGCCACCAAGCCCACGATGAAGTCCATCGTCCTGGAACTCGAGTAAGCGCACGCGGCGCTATCGCCGCGTTTGCCAGTTGTGCGACTGCGCTGATGAGGCGCGGTTCGGTAATTCGAGGTATCAGTCGTTAATCTTCCGCTCCGCGGGCGTTTGTCCTTTAAGCCGGATGGGTTCAAAGGGCGGATATGAGCTGATGGGCAACATAAAATTTAGCCCATGACAAGAACTCCCTCAAAGTTCCCATTGAATTCGGACCTGCATGTCTGTACGGTAAATGAAACACCGTATGGCAACGGGCTTAAAGGGCTCATCGCGTGACTGAAAGCGAAATTGGAAAACGGCTGAAGGAACTGCGTGAGCGGCATAAGCTGACGCTGCGGGCGCTGTCGCGGGAGACGGGCGTGGCGGTGAGTTTTCTCTCGGCGCTCGAACGCGGGACGAACAATGTTTCCGTGGGCAAGCTGAAGATCATTCTCGCGGGCCTGGGCTGCAGTCTCGCGGACTTCTTCACCGAATCCAATAAACCGCTCTCGAAGGTCGTCTACCGCGCCGACGAGCTGACGCAGATTTCCGGACAGTCGGGAATTTCGTTCCGCGACATCGCGGCCGGCCGCGCGGGGCGCGCGCTGCAAATGCTGATCGAAACATACGAACCGGGCGCGGACACCGGGCCGGAACTCTACCGGCACGAATCCGAAGAGGCCGGCGTCGTACTAAAAGGGACGTTGGAACTGACCGTCGAGGACAACGTCTACATCCTGGGCCCGGGCGACGCGTATTATTTCGACAGCCGTCGGCCGCACCGCTTCCGCAACACAGGCAAAAAGACCGTCGAAGCGTTCTCCGCCAACACGCCGCCGAGCTTCTAAACTCACCGTACGCCGGACAGCGGACCGCACGGCTCCGCGCTGCGCGAAATCCGCGATTGCGCGACTGCAGACTCCCGTTTCACCCCGATGAATTTCCGCAAAAAATAAGTGTTGCAGGTATGCATACGCGGTGTACTGTATATAGAACACTGATGTTGAACGCTGTTTTTCTCCCGCAGCATAACCCGGCGGCAAACAAAGCTGCGCCGCCCTGGAGCGACTCATGACGATGAACGCGGTTGAACCTTTGCCTGAAGCGCGCGCGACCTCCCATCATACGCACGAAACGCGCAATCTGATCGGCGGCGTCTGGGTCGCTGGAACCGGATCGGTGCAGCGGAAAATCTGCAATCCGGCCGACACGACCGAACTGGTCGCGACGGTGCAGGAAGCCAGCCTGGCGCAGGTTGATGAAGCCTGCCGCGCGGCGGGGGCGGCGTTCAAGAGCTGGCGGGCGCGGAGCGTTTCTGACCGCGCGCTGGTGCTGTTTTCGTTCCGCAACCTGCTGCTGAAGCATGTCGATGAGCTGGCCCGGCTGATCGTTATAGAGAACGGCAAGCTGCTGAGCGAAGCGATCGGCGACGTGCGGCGCGGCATCGATGTCGTTGAATTCGCCTGCGGCGTCACCACGCATCTCTGTGGACGCACGCTGCCGGAAGTCTCGCAGAATGTCGATTCGTACATGCTGCGCGAACCGCTGGGCGTCGTCGCGGGGATTCCGCCGTTCAATTTTCCGGCGATGATTCCGTTGTGGATGATGCCGCTGGCCGTGGCGTGCGGCAACACCTTCATCTTGAAGCCGACCGAACGCGCGCCGCTGACGGGAACTCGCATCGCGGCGCTCTTTGCCGAAGCGGGACTGCCGGCGGGCGTGATCAGCGTCGTTCACGGCGGCAAGGAAGTGGCCGAGCGCTTGATTCAGAACGAGCAGGTAAAAGCGATTTCGTTCGTGGGTTCGACGCCGGTGGCGGAGTCGGTCTTCCACGCGGCGACGCGGCTGGGCAAGCGCGTCCAGGCGCTGGGCGGCGCGAAGAACCATCTGCTGGTGATGCCTGACGCCGATCTGGAACGCAGCCTGCCGGCGCTGATCGGTTCGTGTTTCGGCTGCGCGGGACAGCGCTGCCTGGCCGGCAGCGTGATCGTGGCGGTCGGCACGGCGGAACGCCAGCAGAGCGTCGTCGACGCGTTCGTGCGCGCGGCCAGCGCTCTGAAGCTGGGCGACGGACTGGATGCGACGAGCACGCTGAGCCCGCTGATCAACATGGAATCGCGCGCGCGCGTGGTGAAGTGGATCGAACGCGGCGTAAGCGAAGGCGCGAAGCTGGTACTGGATGGACGGACTTCGACGTCGGCCTCACGCCCCAACGGCGCCTTTGTGGGACCGACGGTGTTCGATGGCGCGAACCCGGCGATGGCGATTGCGCGCGAGGAAATTTTCGGACCGGTGGCCACGGTGCTCCGCGCGGCGACGCTGGATGAGGCGATCACGATCGTCAACGCCAGCCGCTTCGGCAATTCGGCTTCGATTTTCACCACCGACGGCGCGCTGGCGCGCACGTTCCGCTCGCGCGTCGAGTGCGGCATGCTCGGCGTGAATCTCGGCGTGCCCGCGCCGATGGCGATGTTCTCGTTCGGCGGCTGGAAGAGCTCCTTTTTCGGCGATCTGCACGCGTACGGCCCGGACGCGGTTGAATTCTACACGCACAAAAAGGTCGTCACCGAACGCTGGTTCGGCGCGGAAGCGCCCAAGGAAGGCTGGGTCTGAGTTCAGCAACTCGCCAAGTGGTCAAAAGCCAACATGGGGACTGTAGTCCCTATCCTGAATCGAAATGAATCGTGGAGAACATTCCGTGGAAACCGCTCAGCAGTACGCCAACTTCCTTCTTCCGGTTGCGGCCAAGGGCGTCGAGCCGCTGACGCTGGTCAGCGGCAGCGGCCGGACGGTGCGCGCCGACGACGGTCGCGAGTACCTCGACTGCTTCTCCGGAATTTCCGTGGTCAACGCGGGCCACAATCATCCGAAAGTTACGGCGGCGGCGATTGAGCAGATCAAGAAGCTTGTCCATTGCTGCTCCTACGTGTATCAGGTCCCCGCGGTCGGCGAATTAGCGCAGACGCTCTCCGACATTGCGCCGGGCGGCCCGCGCAAGAGTTTCTTCGGGAACTCCGGCGCCGAAGCCAACGAAGGCGCGTTGCGCCTGGCCAAGCAGGCGACGGGCAAGCGCGAGATCGTGGCGCTGGGCTACAGCTTTCACGGCCGCACGCTGGGCACGCTGTCGATCACCGGCAACGCCGCGCGCAAGAAGAAGAACGGTCCGTACTCGTCGGGCGTGGCGTTCGGGCCGACGCCGTACTGCTACCGTTGTCCCTTGAAGCTGGAATACCCGAGCTGCGGGCTGGCCTGCGCCAACGAACTGAAAGACACGGTGCGGCAGCAGCTCTCCGGCGACGTCGCGGCGTTCGTGGCGGAACCGGTGCTGGGCGAAGGCGGAATCCTGGTGCCGCCGCCGGGGTACTTTGAAACTGCGGTAAAGATTTTCCACGATACCGGCGCGCTCTTCATCGTCGATGAAGTGCAGTCGGGCTTCGGACGCACGGGCCGCATGTTCGGCATCGAACATTTCCCCGGCGTGATTCCGGACATCGTGACGATGGCCAAGGGCATCGCGTCCGGCTTTCCGCTCGGTGCGTTCTCGGCGCTCAACACCGTCAGTGACGCGATGCAGCCCGGCGATCATCTCTCGACGTTCGGCGGCAATCCGGTTTCGTGCGCGGCGGCGATCGCCAACATCCAGGTGCTGCGCGAAGAAAAGCTGATCGAGAATTCGGCGCTGCGCGGCGAAGGCCTGCTCTCCCGCTTCCGCGCGCTGCAGGAGAAATTCAGCCTGATCGGCGACGTGCGCGGCAAGGGTTTAATGATCGGCATCGAATTGGTCCGCGATCGCAAGACCAAGGAACCGGCCGACACGGAAACGAAGGAGCTGCGCGCGTCGCTGCGCGAAAGCGGCGTGCTGGTCGGAACCGGCGGCGTCTTCGGCAACGTGGTGCGCTTCCAGCCGCCGCTGTCGATCACCGCCGACGAATGCGAACGCGCCGCGAGCGCGTTCGAGACGGCGCTGTCGAAGCTGTCGTCGAAGGGCAAGAAGTAATGGAGCGCGCCACGACGGAGTTGCTGGAGCTGCTCGAGATCGAAGGAACGTCCGGCCACGAGGAACGCGTGGCCGGATTCATCCGCGCGCGCTTGAAGGCGATGGGCGTGCCGCCGGACAATATCGTCGTCGACGACGCGAACCGGCGGAGTGAGATCGGCGGATCGACCGGCAATCTGATCGTACGCTTCGAAAGTACGCTGAAAAATCCGCCGCCGCGGCGGATGTTCTGCGCGCACCTCGACACGGTGCCGGACTGCGTCGGCGCCAAACCGGTGCTGGACGGCGGCAAGATCCGCAACGCCGCGGAAGGTAAATGCCTGGGCGGCGACAACCGCACCGGCTGCGCGGTGCTGCTGAACCTGGCGCGAAAACTCATCGCGCTGAACGGACAACACGCGCCGACGACGCTCGTCTTTTTCGTGCAGGAGGAGATCGGCCTCGTCGGCTCGCACGGCATGGACGTGACGAAGCTTGGGTCGCCGCTGCCGTCGCTCTGCTACAATTTTGATTCCGACGATCCGGCGTTAGTGACGCACGCGGTGACGGGGACGGAACGGTTTCACATTCACATCACGGGCAAGGCCTCGCACGCCGGCGGGCATCCGGAGCAGGGCATTTCGTCAGCGGCCATCGCGGCGCTGGCGCTGGCGGACCTGATCAAAGCCGGCTGGCACGGCCGCATCCGCAAAGGCGAAGCGGTCGGCTCGGCGAACCTGGGGACGATCAACGGCGGCACCGGCAGCAACGTGGTCATGCCGCAGCTGCACATCCTGGCCGAAGCCCGCTCGCACAACCGCGAATTCCGCCGGACGATCGTCGGCTACTGGCGCGAGGCGTTCGAACGTGCGGCGGCATCCGTCAAGAACGACGCGGGCGAAGCGGGAAGTGTGCGCTTTACTCCCGGACCGATTTACGACGCGTTCCATGTCGACATCGAAAGCCCGGTCGCCCAGACCGCGGCTGTGGCGCTGCGAAAATTCGGGCTGACTCCGGAGTTTGAAACCAACGACGGCGGCATGGACGCCAACAACGTGGTCATGCACGGCATTCCCTGCGTCACGATGGGCTGCGGGCAACGGTACGTTCACACGCCGCGCGAAGAGATCGTGCTCAAGGATTTTTACGACGCGTGCCGCGTGGCGGAATGGCTGGCTTCGCAGCTTTAAAAATGGCGCGCCAAAACACGGCGACGCCCTATAAAGGAAAGATCAGTGCACTCGATCCGGGAGAGTCATGGACGTCATCGCTGAACGTTTTGGAGCTGCCGCACACGGAATTCGCTGGGCCTTTCATACCATCCCTGGAGCCAAAGAAGCGCGCGGCACGCTGCGTGTTGGCAGCGATAAACTCGAACTGCTGCCACTGAACGGACGCACCGATGACGGTTACCGCATCGAACGTCCGGCGGGGCGCATTGCGGTTCATGCGCACACGGCGGTGGGCGCCATCGGCGCGCTGCTGGAACTCGCGAAAGGCGCTGAAGGCGAGAGCGGGCTGCTGCCGCGCTTCAAGACGCGCAATTACAAGCACGAGATCTGCTTCCAGGTTCCCGACGGCCATTCCAAGCGCGGCAACGGCGGCAAGCCGATCACGGAGTACACCGCGGAATTCGTCGAAGCGTTCTGCCAGGAACTGGCGCGGCGGCACTTCAACGGGCTGGTGCTGTACGCAGGGTATCATCCGTTCGAATTTTTTCTCGACTACGAAGGCTTTCCACACGCGACGTACAATCCGGCCGAACTGCGCGCGGCGAATTTCCGCGCGCTGAAACTGATCTACGGCACCGCGCAGAAGTACGGCTTGCGCACGTTCCTTCATCACTACGTTTCGCATTTCACGCAGGCGCTCTCCGATCACCTGGGGTTGGGGCTGAAAGAAAGCGGCACGCGGCTGGCTGCATTCAATCATCCGCGCATCTACGATTACAACCGCTACATCTACCAGCGCACCTTCGAGACGCTGCCGGAACTCAACGGGCTGTACATCAATTTCGAATCCGCGCCCAACGCCATCGACTACATGGAGCAGACGCTGCTGCCGGTCGCCAACGCGATGGAACGCAAACCGACGCTGTTTTTCCGCCTGTGGGGATTCTCTGACGTGGCGGGGATGACGGGCCTGATGAAGAAGTACAAGGGCCCCAAGGGACTGGTTCACAAGAGTCACGACACGAATGACGTCTACTACTTCCCGGTCGCCGATGATCGCGTGAAAGTCTGGAAGAAGGCGATGCCGGACATTGAATTCACGTTCAGCGTCGGTCCCTGCCACAACTGCGGCACGAACATCAGCGCCAAATTGTGGACCGATCCGGAATACGTTCACGCGCTGTTAAAGAGTATTCAGGACAAGGGCGCCGACTCGATCAGCTTTCAATCGACGACGGAATTGCTGATACCGCAACTGCCCGCGGCAGCGACCGAAGCGCTGTACACGCCGCGTGATCATTCGCATGCGAAAATGAATCAGGGACATTTGCAGGCCGCGGTGGATTACGTCCGCGGCGAAAATCCGGACGCGGCCGCGTGGAACGAACGCTACGCGCGCTGGTTTTCGTGCGACACAAAGGCTGCCGCCGCGCTGCGCACCGCGATCGTGGAATCCAGCCAGATCATCCTCAAGCAGTACCGCCAGTTCTGTTACGGTTCGGCGCAGGAAGGCTACGCGTTTCCGGGGCGCTTCAGCCATTATCAGGAGCCGTTCTTCTACTACCCGATGTCGTTCCTTAACAGGCTCGGCGAAATTCCGCACAACGTTTCTTGGAAGGCGTGGGTGGTCCGCGACAAGCCGATCAAGGTTGTCGAAAACGATACGCAGGCGCCGATCGATTACGTCAATCCGGCGGTGAAGAAAAAGCCGGTGAACAATCCGGCGGCAATGGCCGCGCAGATTCAACGGCACGTGAAGGCCGCGCGCGCCGCCGCCGCGACGTACAAGAAACTTACCGGAGACGCGGCCGACACGGCGACGCTGGAGCAGGTGGACCGCAATGTCCGCAATGGCGAACGCATCGAGCGCGAAATCCGCATCGCCATTGAGCTCAGTTCGTGCTATTTCGCACGGAGCTCGACGCAACTGTTCACGCACTTGAAGCGCGCCCGCGCGCTGATGCTCGAAACCGTCCGCGTGCTGGGCGATCGAATTGGCGAGACCGATCACTACACCTCCACGAACGCCAGCGGCCCGTTCAGTCCCGCGAAGGACGCCGCGGCACTCGACGTGATCATCGCTTACGAGCGGGAACGCGTGCCCTTTCCCGCGCTGAGCGCGTATCTGGCGTCGCACGAACGCTACAACGAAATCCGGCGGCTCTGCCGCGCGTATGTTTCGGTGCGGCCGGGTGAGTTCATGGCGCTGCGCAACGCCAAGCTGCTGCGCGAAGCGCTGCGGGAAGCGGATAAGTCGATCGAACTTCTGCAGAAGCCCGGCCTGGAAGCGTACCGCGACAACGTGGTGGCCTGGCGGCACTATCTCCAGGCGGAACTGGAATGGATCCATCCGCCCGGGGCTCACGTGCCGAAAGATGACGCGCTCGGCCGCGACGAGAGCTTCCTGCCGCTGGTCCACGATCAGTGCTACCGCTGGGGTCAGCCGAGTTGGGACAACGTGGGATCGTTTTTCCGGCGCGAGAATTTCTTCCGTGAAGATGTCTGCGACTTCCGCGCGACGCAGACGGATGCAGGCTTGAAGCTGGTGCTGCGTGAACACGGGATCGATTGGAAAGTGCGCGACGAGATGTGGACGAAAAATCGCGGCACGATCAACCAGACCGGATTCATGCGCGTCTTCCTGCAGAAGCCCGGTTCGGAGCTGCTCAACTACGTGATCTACTTCCGCGGTGAAGGCGGCACGCTCCAGCGCGGCTCCGAGAAGCCCATGGTGCTCGAAGGTTGCGGCATGCATTTCGAGCACACAGAATCCAACTGGCGCTTTGAGCTGACCATTCCCTGGACGCAGTTGGGCGGCTCTCCAAAACGCGGCGACCATTGGCGCTTGAATGTGCTGACCAACCCGGCAGTGAAGCGCAACCGGCAAGTCGGCTGGTGCCAGGGGTACGAATACCGGGACGACGACGCGCGGCTTGGCTACTTGCACTTTGTTTAAGGAGACACCCATGCGCCATTCAGTTGCACTTTCGGTTCAGAGCGTGGTGGCGTCTGAAATCTCCGGCCCGCTTACCGCCGAGCAGGTGCTCGCCTCGCCAACGCTGCGGCTGAAGTCGCCTTCCGGAAGAGCCGCGGAGATACGCATTGCACGGGGCGGCGACACGTTTGAAATCGCGGTCGTCGCGACGAATCCGTCCACGACCAAGCCGACGGTCGTGCATCCCGAGTGGTATTTCGCCGACCACATCGTGTGCTTCCTGAATCCCACGCACGATCATGCGACGCGCTGGATGTTTGCGATTTCCGCGACGCATCCGCTGCAGTCATCCGCCGAATGGATCGCGCCCGGCGAGGAACACGGCGAGAACGTGCTCCGCTCGCTGCCGAAGGACTGGAGCGATGTGCAGAGCGAATTTGTGCGGCTCGACGCGCAGCGTTATTTCGCGCGCATCCGCGTGACCGCGCCACAATTGAAGCGCGCCGGTAACACGCCGGTGGGATTGGAATTGAAAGTCGGCTTCGCCGCCGACCGCGTCCTGCCGCCGCTGCTCTGGCCGGAGCCGCTGGGATGGGCCGCGGACACGCCGCTGCAATTCGGCGATGTCTTCACTCCCGCGCCCGCGTTCGTGCCGGGCAAGCTGGAAATGCAATCTCCGATGTGGGGTGAGATCAACGAACTGCGGCTGAGCGGCGCATTGACCACAGGCGCGGCGACGCGCGGCATGGCGCGGATCGAAGCGATTCTTCCCGGCGACAATGAAAAGTACGCCGCTGAAGTTCCGTGGACGTCCGACGACTCGCGCGTGGTCATGAAACTTCCGGCCTACTTCTCACCGCGCGCGAAATGGTCGAACAATCTCCTGCACACGGCGCGATTTCGTCTTGAGGTACTCGACGCGGCGCGCGCGACGCTCTGGTCGGCGGAATTTCCGTTCGGTTTCGATTGCGGCATCATTGTGCGCGACCGTTTCGGCCCGCGTGCCGGAAAACTCGCGCCGCGTCCTGCGCCCAAGTCGCCGGAGTTCGTCGAAGAGTTTCGGCAGTACGTCCTCAGCCGCATCCCCGCGTACCGTTTGCGCGGCACGCCGGATGGCGCTCCCTCGGATTTTTACCTCGAGGATCCGGACGGGCGCGCGCATCTTAATCTGGCCGATCCCAACTGGCCCGACGTGCTGGTGCGAACGCTGGTGGAACGATTCCCTGCCTGGCAGGATACGCTCTGCGCCATCGCAGCGTGGATTTACCACCCGCTGGTGACACGCCATTCGTCGGCGTGGCATGCGATCTCCGGTATTGTCTCCGTCGCGTCCATTCCACGCCTGGGTGGTTGCTTCTGCGGAGACACCGCGCGCCTCGGCGGATTCCTCGCGGAGAAAGTCGGCGTGGTGCTGAACGTTCCGCTGACGGCGCATTCGATGGGCCTGCGTGGCCACCTCGCGACCTTGGTCGACACGCCGGTGGGCGAGGTCGTGATCGACGGGATGCTGGGCTACTGGTTTCACGCCATGGACAACACGCGCCTGGCGACGCTGACGGAGATGCGCAACGATCCCGCCGTCGTTTCGCGAGGATGGTGTTTCCCCCGCGCGCACGGCCATGAATTTTTCTATGGCGTGAAGGACCAGATCATCCAGCCGTGGAAGGACACGCCGCTGGTTTGGCCAGGGAATGGAAAGGACTGAGGAACAAAAACTCCCCGCGTAAGCGGTGAGTTTTTGTTTCGGCCACGCTAGTTCAAATTTGAACTAGGTCGTCAATACTGAGCGAAGCGATGCGCCGTAACCTCGGCCCTCAGTCCTACTGTCCCAGTCCTTCCGTTGTAGTGCTCAATCTCCCATCTTATATTTCACGGCTCGCGCAGTTTTTTGAACACTCAGGAGTTCTCCATGCTTCCGTCTTCGTTTCTGCATTGCACAATTTTAGTCGGCGGTTTGATGGCGTTGTGGTGTCTGCAGGTTGCGGCGGGCGAGGCGAAAGCGGAGTTGCTCTGGCCGAAAGGCGCGCCCGGCGCAAACGGCGAGCAACCGACGGACAAGCCAGCGATTACGGTACATCTGGCTCCGCCGGAAAAGGCCAACGGCGCCGCAGTGATCATCTGCCCGGGCGGCGGATATGGCGCGCTGATGATGTCGTACGAAGGCCACGACATCGCCACGTGGCTTAACGAGCAGGGCGTGGCGGGCATTGTGCTGCAGTACCGCATCGCCCCTTATAAGCATCCCGCGCCGCTACTGGACGCTCAGCGCGCGATGCGCACCGTCCGCTCTCATGCGGCAGAATGGAAGCTCGATCCGCAACGCATCGGCATCATCGGCTTTTCGGCGGGCGGACATGTCGCGAGCACTCTGGGCACGCATTACGACGCGGGCAACCCGGCGGCGACCGATCCGGTCGACCGCGTGAGCTGCCGGCCGGATTTCATGCTGCTGGTCTATCCGGTGATCACGATGGGACCGAAGACGCACGCCGGCTCACGGGAAAATCTGCTGGGAAAGAATCCGACGCAGGAACTGATCGATCAGCTCTCCAACGAAAAGCAGGTCACGGCGCAGACGCCGCCGGCGTTCCTGGCGCACTCGAAGCTCGACAAACTCGTGCCGGTGGAAGACAGCTCGCTCTTCTACAACGCGCTGAAAGCCAAGGGCGTCGAAGCCGAATTCCTGGAACTTCCCACCGGCGACCACGGCCTGGGCTGCGGCAAAGGCCCCGAGTGGACCGAGTGGCAGACGAAATGCCTCGAGTGGCTGAAGAAGAATAAGTTCATGGAGAAAAAGTAGGCGCTAATTCAGCGGCGGCAGCGCACTGACGTCGTCGAGTTTCGCCTTGTCTTCGGCGCTCAGTTCCCACTGGTCCCAGCCGTCCAGAAATCCGTTGAGCTGCGCCATGTTGCGCGCGCCGATGATCGGGCTGGTCACGGCCGGGTGCGCCAGCGTCCACTTCACGGCGATCTGCACGAGCGGATGAGTGATCTCGCGCATTGCGTGGACGACGGCCTGCGCGCGTTCAAGATTGTGCGGCTTGCCGCGGTTTTCCATGAAGCCGGGATTGTCACGGCCGCGGCTTTCCGCGGGCGCGCCTTGACCCGGCGTGTACTTGCCGGTCAGAATTCCGCCGGCCAGCGGGCTGTAGTTGATCACGCCGACGCCCTGGTCGAGACACAGTGGCAGGTGTTCGCGTTCGACCACACGGTCGATCAAATTGTAGCGCGGCTGAATGCAGTCGAAGCGCGCCCAGCCCTGTTGCGCGCTCAGGCCTAGCGCTTTCGCCAGTTGCCATGCGGCGAAGTTGGAGCAGCCGAGGTAGCGCACTTTTCCTGAGCGCACGAGATCGTTGAGCGCATCGAGCGATTCTTCGAGCGGCGTGTTGGCGTCCCACGAATGGATTTGATAGAGGTCGATGTGGTCGGTGCGCAAGCGCCGCAGACTCGCTTCCGCCTGTTGAAAGATGGCGAAACGCGAGACGCCTTCATCGTTGGGGCCATCGCCCATCCGCCCGCGGACTTTTGTCGCGAGCACAAAGCGGTCGCGCCGGCCTTCGATCGCCTTGCCGACGATCTCCTCGCTGCGCCCACGGCTGTAGACGTTGGCGGTGTCGAGAAAATTGATTCCCGCTTCCTCCGCGCGCCGCATCATCGCAACCGACTGCTCTTCGTTGGCCTCGTTGCCGAAGGTCATGCACCCCAGGCACAGTTCCGACACGCGCACACCCGTCCGGCCCAGCTTTTTATATTTCATCGCAGCCGCTCTCCGTCAACTTACCACTCTCACCGCTCAACTCATTTTTTCCCGAGATGTTTCAGCATCACCTGCATCTGCGGACGATCGGTTTTGAAATTATCGGCCGGCTGCAGCGTCATCGGGTAATCGCCCCAGAAGGTGCCTGCTGCCCAGTAGGTGCCGCCGAATTCGGCTTCGTCGAGCGCGTCCATGAAGTGTTCCAGCACCACGTTCCAGCGCGGATCGTCGCGCGGCGCGGCGAATTCGCCGAGGAAACCTTTGACGTTGTTTTTCTTGCACCACGCGATGAACCCGGCCAGCCGCTCGGCGCCGAGCATCTCGAGCTTCGGGTTGGCCGCCAGTTCGTCGGCGTAACTCTTTTTGTAGCTGCCGCTGTTGTCGTGATCGAAGTAGCAGTGCGCTTCATAGAGAAAATGATTGGCGCTGTCGTTCACCCAGCTGGTCGGACCGTTAATGCCTTCCCAATTGGCCGCGTTCGACCAGTGGTTTCCGCCGACGAGAATCAGCTTGGTGTCCTTGTTGTCGCGAATCGCTTTGACAGCGGCGTTGGAGATCGCCTTCCAGTCCGAATTGCCCATGTTGTTCGGTTCGTTCATCAAGCCGTAGCCGTACACGCCCGGCTCGTCTTTGAATTCCGTCGAAAGCTTCGTCCACAGGTCCGCGAAATCGGCCGACGAGACGAGCACCTTGCCGTCCACTTCCGCGTCGATCAACGCGCCGACGCGCTTGCCATTGATCTCCTGGCTGTAGCGGCAGTAGTTGTGGACGTCGATCACCACCGTGGAGTTGTATTTCTTCGCCCAGACGATGTTCTGCTTCAGCTCCTTGAGATTTTCGGGATCGAGCGGGCCGTTGAGCTTCGTCTGGATGCGCTCCCAGCGGATCGGCACGCGAATCACGGTGAAACCGCGCTCGCCGAAATACTTGAAACTGTTTTCATTATTGTACGTGTAGGTGAAATGGAGTTTGCCGGGCACGTCACCGAATTCCGGCCCCGCCAGATTCACGCCGCGCCGATACGGCGGCTCTGCTGCAGGCGGAGCAGGCGTGGCAGGAGTGGCGGGAGCAGTTGTGGTAGTGGTAGTGGTAGTGGTAGTGGGGTCGTCGGCGGCGTTCAACGCGCACATCGACAGCAGGGCAAGCATGGTGAATCGGCGAACATGACACATCCTGGGAATCCTCCGGAGGGCGCAGCAATAGTATCGTCTCCATACACCGCTGCAAGGCGGACGCCGTTGGCAATCGGCCTCCGTTCCCCGCTTTAAATTAGCTCTTTCTGGAAAACCGCCCGATTAATCGTAGACTTTTCTCGGTATATTTGACTTCGTTTACTATTCTATGGTGGCACGTTGCGTCTATGGCTACTTCTGCTTCAGACACCTTCGGAGACAACCGTTACCGCGCGACGCTCGACAGCATCATGGAAGGCTGCCAGCTCATCGGTTTCGACTGGACCTACCTGTACCTCAATGACGCCGCGGACAAGCACAACCGGCGTCCAAAATCCGAACTGCTCGGCCACACCATGATGGAGATGTGGCCGGGAATCGAAGCGACGCCGGTCTTCCGCATGCTGCGCCGCTGCATGGAAGAACGGGTGGCGCTGCATCAGGAAATCGAATTTGAATTTCCCGATCGTTCCAAGGGCTGGTTCGACGTCCGCAGCCAGCCGGTGCCCGAAGGTATTTTCGTACTCTCCATCGACATCTCCGACCGCCGCGAAGCCGAGTCGCGGATCCGGCAGCTCAATCGTGTCTACGCGGTGCTCAGCGACATCAACCACACCATCGTCCGCGAATCCGATTCATCGCGCATGCTAACCCG
Source organism: Planctomycetota bacterium (assembly GCA_038227875.1). Lineage (GTDB taxonomy): Bacteria > Planctomycetota > SZUA-567 > H5-PLA8 > H5-PLA8 > JBBRPR01. The sequence continues at coordinate 3,094 of JBBRPR010000045.1, read as the reverse complement.
CGCCTGTTGCGTTACGGTGGAGAAGGGCAACTTCAAAATGGCCTGGGTCGGACTGCTGGATCCGACGAGCCGCAAGCTGAACATCGTCGCACATGCCGGCGCCGATCCCGAGACGCTCCGAATTCTCGCGTCGATGATGGAAGGAGAATCGTCAATCGGGTGCGCCTTCACCCGCGGCGCGCTGCAGATGGGGCGCCTGAGCCACTGCAACGACATCGCCTCCGATTCCCTGGCCGGAAACTGGCGCGACGCCGCGCTCCAACGCGGCTTACGTTCGATGGCGGCCTTTCCGCTGATCTCGCGCGGGAAGGTCGCGGGCGTGCTTAACCTGTACGCGGGAGAACCGGAATTTTTCGATGAAAATGAATTGCGCCTGCTCGAAGAACTGTCCATGGATATTTCCTTCGCCCTCGACGTACACGAGCGCGAAGTGCTGCGCCAGCGCGCGGAGCTGGAATTGCGCGTCAGCGAAGAACGTTTCCGGCAGGTGGTCGAGAACATTCACGAAGTCTTCTGGGTGACCGATCCGGCCAAAAACCAGGTGCTCTACATCAGTCCCGCATACGAGGCGGTCTGGGGGCGCACATGCGCCAGTCTCTACGCGGCGCCGCGTTCGTGGCTCGACGCCATCCATCCGGAGGACCAGGAACGCGTGCTCCGCGCCGCGGAATCCCGGCAGGCCAGCGGCGAGTACGATGAAACCTACCGCGTCATCCGGCCCGACGGGACGGTGCGCTGGATCCGCGACCGCGCCTTTCCAATCCGCAATGCCGCGGGGGAGGTCTACCGTATCGTCGGCACCGCCGAAGACATCTCCGCCAACCGGAATCTCGAGGAACAGCTCCGCCAGTCGCAGAAAATCGAATCGATCGGCCTGCTGGCCGGCGGCATCGCCCACGACTTCAACAACCTGCTCACTATCATCAACGGACGCAGCCAGATGATCCTGGGGCGCTTGAGTCCCAGCGACAAAATGTACGCCGACCTCGAATTGATCTGCAACACCGGCGAACGCGCCGCCGGGCTGACGCGGCAACTGCTCGCCTTCAGCCGTCAGCAGGTGCTGGAACCGAAAATCCTGAATCTCAATACCATCGTCGCCGCGATGGAAAAAATGCTGCGTCGCATCGTTCCCGAAAGCATCACGCTCGCCACGCATCCCGACCCGGAGCTCCATCGCGTCAAGACCGATCCCGGGCAGATTGAGCAGGTGATTTTGAACCTCGTGGTCAACGCGCGCGACGCCATGCCGCACGGCGGCACGATGAAAATCGAAACCGCGAATGCACAGCTCAGCGCCGACTACTGCCGCGATTATCCCGGCTTCGCCCCGGGTCCGTACGTGATGCTGGCCGTCAGCGATACCGGACACGGCATGGACGCCGAGACCAAGGCGCGCATTTTCGAGCCGTTCTTCACCACCAAAGACCATGGGCGTGGCACGGGCCTGGGGTTGTCGACGGTCTTCGGCATCGTCAAGCAGAGCCTCGGGCACATAGACGTCGCCAGCGACGTAGGCCAGGGCTCGACGTTCAAGATTTTTCTCCCGCAGTCCGAAGAATCACCCGCCAGCGCGACCAGTGGCAGTCACAAGGCCATGCAGACCGGCAAGGAAGTGATCCTGGTCGTCGAGGACGAATCCGGCGTGCGGGAGCTCGTCCGCGACCTGCTCGAAATGAACGGCTACGTGGTGCTGCAGGCGCAGGACGGGCTGGACGCGCTGAAACTATGCGAGGAGTACGCCGGCGTGCTCAACCTGGTGCTGACGGACGTGGTGATGCCGCGCATGGGCGGCCCGGAGCTGGTTAAGCGCCTGAAGGCGCTGCGCCCGGAATTGAAATTTCTCTACACGTCCGGCTACACGGAAAACGCCGAGATCCGCAACACCGAAGAGGACAGTGGCATCGAGCTGCTGCAGAAACCGTTCAGCCCGTTCAGCCTGGCGCGGAAGGTTCGGGAGGTGTTGGATAAGGCGTGAGGGGAGTGGCGAGGGGTGGTGTGAGAGTCTGAACAGAAATGGATTTAACCAAACAATCTCACTGGCAGATTCACTTGTCCACAATGCTTGTGGTCACTGTCGCCGCTGGTGTGCTCATCTGGCTGAATGTGGGTCGCGCTGCATACTATCTGTATGGATGGCCAGTGAGTATGTATAGCTACGACTTCACTTATTTTGATGGCGTAACTGGGGGCTACCATAGGACGCCTACTTCTTATGACGGTCTGCGATTTACATTTAACATCGTGTTCAATCTCTTCGTGCTGTATTGCGTGGCGGCGACCTGTGAAAAGCGGATCGCGGGGAAGAGGAAATGTAAAGTACGAACCTATCTTCTCATGATACTCGTGGGAGGTCTCGGTATCTTATGGAACCTGGATTCGCCTGTTTACCATTACTACGGTGGCGAAAATAGTGTGGCCCCTGTCACAATGAGGGTGCTCAGCATTGTGGTCGCGCTATTTTTGACGCGGTTTGTCAGTGAGGTGGATTACTAAAGAAGTAGAGACGGCTGACCTCGCTCGTAATATCAGAATAGGCATCCCCGCAGGCCTATTCGAAATGGCTGATAAAATGGCTGCATCCATTCCTCGCAAACATGTCTACCTCTCGGAATTGCTGGTTGCGCTCCTTTTCGCTTCCGTACTTTGCGCCATTGAGATCAAACGGTTTGACGGCGACGCTGCGGCTGCGACAACTCTTGTGGTTGTGAGTCTGCTTCTCAGCGGTGTGGCGTTTTCGCTCCTGTCGAGGTTGACATCCAAACGTTGGACCACTCTTCTCTGCTGCCTGGCCATTGGGTCTTTGATCGGCGAAATTGTTGTCGTCAAGGGCATGATGACGGTGCGAGGTGGAACGTTGCGAGCGATCAGTACCCTGTCTGACGGTCCGTACCCGGGGTCATCTGGCTTCGACGTCGACGACTTGGATAGTTTTCTTTGCGCCAAAGGTTTTATGACCTGCCCCCGTTTTATGTACCAGCCGTTATGAGAGTTTTTCCTAAAACAGGGCTCCCCTCGAGCCCCGCTGCTCCGTCGCTATCGGCGTCGGTCGCACTCACCAGCTCGGCCGGCGACGATAGCGGCGGAGCGGCGG
>JBBRPR010000044.1:0-73568 GCA_038227875.1 Planctomycetota bacterium | reverse complement strand
TCCTGTAGACAAAGCGGTCAGTACGAAGCGAGCCCCTTGACGAGGCCGTGAAAGGAAGGTACGTTTCGGTTTCGGCTACGGACGTTCAACCAATTTCAACAACGGATGGGACATCCGCGTTCGAAGGAGCTGTTCCCTCGACCAATCGAGCAAAGCAAGAAGTTTGGGGATAAATATGATATTGTGGAGCTCGAGAATCTTTGGAGTCATTACCTGCAAATGCAACAGGCCTTCGATCGTGACGCCTTTCGAAAGATATAGTCTCTCGCCAACGTAGGCTCGTTGCCGTCAGGTTCAGGAAGAGCTCGCAATTAAAGCGTAGGGATCATTGAGTTTCGGGCAGGTCTCCGATCGGGGGGATCGGAGCGGTTTTGGATGGAATGTTTTCGGCGGCTAACTGTAGGCGGGCGTGCTCCATGGGTGGCTAAATCCGTGATGATCAAATTGGTTTCGATGAGGCGCTTCATTCTGCCCGATTCATGGATGGAATCTTCATCCTGCTGCTAAAATCGATGTGTCTGATTGATATTCGTACAGAACTTCTTGCTAAAAGAGCCGCGGCGAGGTTTCGACGTCCACGACCTTTTCATGTTTTCACACACCGTATTTCTTTACAATCGATGCAAATTTATAGCGCGGCTATTGAACCGGTGTGAGATGTGCGTTCATAGCTGAAATAAGGCTCCACCGAGCTGCGCGCCGTCTTCGTTTGGGTCTTGCACGTTAGTTCTGAATCGAAAATATCAAACGTATTGGAAAGAAGAGTGCCGCTTATGACAACACCACGCCCGGACACTCCGTCGGCAAGGAAAAGTCGAACCGCTTCAAGAAAACGACTCAATCGTGGTGCAGATAAGCCGACGGGCAGTATTTCCGCACTTCCGCCTAAAGCGCCCACAGGTATTGAAGGCTTTGATGAGTTAACTCATGGCGGCCTGCCGCGCGGCCGCACGACCTTGTTGGCCGGCGGACCCGGCTCCGGAAAAACGTTGTTTTCACTGCGCTTTCTCGAATACGGCGCGCGTACATGCAAGGAGCCAGGAATTTTCGTTGCCTTTGAGGAACGGGCCAGACGCATCATCGCCAACGCCAATGATTTCGGCTGGAATCTGCCGGAATTGCAACGGCGTGGAAAATTGTTCTTCCTCGACGCTCAGCCGAGCACCGATTTGATTCAATCGGGGACGTTTGAACTGGGTGGAATGCTGGCGGCGCTCGGTGTCAAGATCGATGAAATGGGCGCTCAGCGCATCGTCTTCGACGCGGTGGATATCGTGCTGGCGCTGCTCCCTGACGAGGCGGCAAAACGGCGTGAGATTTACCGGCTCCACGAGTGGCTGCTGGATCGTGAATTGACCGGCCTTATTACCGTCAAGGCGGGCGGCGACGACACGAGCGCTTTCAGTCCTCAACCGCTGGGGTTCATGCAATTCATGGTGGATTGCGCGGTGGTTTTGAATCACCGCGTGGAACTGGGCGTCTCGCAACGCAATCTGCGCGTGCAGAAGTACCGCGGCTCAACCTTCGACGAGAACGAATCGCCGTTTGTGATCGGTAAAGATGGATTCGACGTCGCCGTCGCGCGCATGCTTGGACGCGAGGACTCGCTGGTCACTAATGAGCGCGTGTCCAGTGGCGTGAAACGTCTGGATACGATGCTGGGTGGCGGCTACTACCGCGGCGCCAGCGTGCTGATCACCGGGTTTCCCGGCACGGCGAAGACGACCTTGAGCGGTGCTTTCGCGGAGGCCGCCTGCCGCCGCGGCGAGCGGACGATGTTTGTCGGATTCGATTCAGATGGCACTGAAGTGGTACGCAACCTGACGTCGGTCGGCATTCAACTGGGGCGCTACGTGATGAGCGGGCTGCTGCGCATTGTCTCCGCGCGCACCATAACTGGCAGCGCGGAGACGTTGCTGGTCCGCATCAAAGCGCTGGTGAAAGAACATCGCGCGCGTTGCCTGGTGATCGATCCCGTCTCGACGTTGTCCCGCGCGGGCAACGAGCTCACGGCGCATGGCGTGGGCGAGCGCTTGATCGACTGGTCGAAGGCGGCGGGCATCACCCTGGTCTGTACGAGTCTGCTGGACGAGATGTCCGGCTCGATCTACGGCGGCACTCCGCTGCAGATTTCCACGCTTTCGGATACGTGGATTCACCTCAACTACCTGGTCCAGGCCGGGGAACGCAACCGCGGGTTGTCGATCATCAAGTCCCGCGGGACGTCGCATTCCAATCAGGTGCGTGAACTGATCCTCAGCGATAAGGGCGTAACCCTGGCCGACATCTATACGGCCGGCGGCGAGGTGCTGATGGGCACCCTGCGCTGGGAAAAGGAAAGTGCCGAACGGGTCGCGAAGGAAAGCGCCGAAGTCGCCCGAAAACTCAAGCGGGTGAGTCTGGATGCCGAAGAGGCCGTGCTGGAAGTGCGCTCAAAGTCGCTGCAAACGGAGCTGCTCGCAAAACAGGTCGAAAAGTCATTGTTGGTCCGCACGACTCAGAGCCGCAAGGGCGAAGTTTCACGCGGCCGCACGCGCATACGCGAACTGCGTGGGGCGGATGCTGTGTCAGATGGGCGGAAAGGAATACGCCGATGAGCCAGCCAGCCCAGTTTAAATTCCGGCTGTATGTCGCGGACGATGCGCAAAATGGCGCGCAAGCGAAGTCCAATCTGATCGCGCTGTGCCGCACGTATCTTCCCGACCGGCATGAAATCGAATTCGTCGACGTGCTGCTGGAACCCAAGCGCGCGCTGGCGGACGACATTTTCATGACGCCAACCCTGATTAAGCTCTCACCGCTTCCGACGCGCAGAATTGTCGGGACGCTCAGCCAGATCGAGACGGTGCTGCGGGCGTTGGGTCTGGAAATCGCCGAGCAATGACTCCCAACTACTCCCCCGCGAGCAACGGTGCACGCGATGAGATTTCGGAACTCATCGAGACGCTGAACACCACTGAACAACGCCTGGAGGAACTGACGGGAGGCGAAGTGGACGCGGTCTCCGACAGCCAGGGCCACACCTTTCTGTTGCGCCGCGCGCAGGAACAGAGCCGTCATGCCGAGGCGAAGAAGCAGGCTGCGATCCTCAATGCGCTGCCGGCTCACATTGCGCTGCTCAATCAAGAGGGCGTCATCGTTTCGGTGAACGAGGCCTGGCGGCAGTTTGCCACGGCCAATAGGCTGCAAGGGCCGGACTATGGTCTGGGGGTCAACTATCTGGAGGTGTGCGATCGCGCGCGCGGAGCCTTTTCCGCGGAAGCGCGCGAAGTCGGGGTTGGCATTCGCGCGGTACTAGATGGTACGAGGAAGAGTTACACGATCGAATATCCGTGCCACTCGCCAACGGAGCAGCGCTGGTTTCTCTTGACGGTGACGCCGCTGGCCGAAGACCGGCCCAGCGGGGCCGTCGTCATGCATCTGAACATCACGGAACGAAGATGTGCGGATGACAAAATCAAACGCCTGGCGGCGATTGTGGACTCGTCGGCGGATGCCATCATCAGTAAATCGACGGACGGACTAATCTCCAGTTGGAATCCGGCGGCGGAGACCTTGTTCGGTTATTCCGCCGCGGAGATCGTTGGGCGGCCGATGAAGGTGCTCATCCCACCGGAACTTTCTTTCGAAGAAGTGAATGTTTTGGCGGGCTTTGCGCCGGGAGAATTGGTCCGGAACCTGGAATCCATCCGTGTGCGCAAGAATGGCGATCGTGTCGACGTATCGATCACGATTTCTCCCATTAAGAATCCCGAGGGAGACGTCGTCGGGGTGTCCAAGATCATCCGCGACATCACCGAGCGCAAGCAGCGGGAGGCGGAAGTCCGCTTCAATGCGCAACGGTACCGCTTGCTGGTGGAAGCCACCACCGCGATCGTCTGGGACACGCCAGCTTCGGGAGAATTCGAAGTTGAACAGCCAGGCTGGAGCGCGTTCACCGGACAGAATTTCAAGGAATACCGCGGTTGGGGCTGGCTAAAGGCCATCCATCCCGACGATCAGCGCGAGACCGCGAAGGTCTGGAGTGCCGCCATCGAAAGCCGCTCCACGTACGAAGTCGAACACCGCGTGCGGGCCAGGGACGGCACGTATCGCAACATGATGGTTCGAGCGGTGCCCATTCTCGCGGACGATGGTTCCATCCGGCAGTGGATCGGCATTCACACGGATATTACGGAACAGCGCCGGATCGAGCAGGAATTGAAGGAGGCGAAAGTCGCTGCGGTGGTGCGCGAAAACACGCAGCGCTACAATTTTCTGGCGGATTCCGTGCCGCTGATCATCTGGACCGCGCGGCCGGATGGCAATCTGGATTACTACAACAAGGCTTGGTTCGAATACACCGGGCTTACACTGGAGCAGACGAAGGATTGGGGATGGGGCGCGGTCGTTCATCCGGACGATTTGAAACTGTGCGTGGAACGATGGACGCGCTCGTTCACGACCGGAAAACCATACGAAATCGAATACCGCTTCAAGCGCGTGAACGGCGACTACCGTTGGTTTCTCGGCCGGGCCACCGCGCGTCGAGGTGACAATGGGGAAATCGTGCAGTGGGTTGGAACGGGAACGGACATTGACGGGCATAAGCGCGCGGAAGCAGCATTGCGCCGCACCCAAACCGGGCTGGAAAGCAAAGTCGCCGACCGCACCACAGAACTTTCAAAATCGAATGCGGCGCTGCGGGAAGAAAACGCAGAACGCAAACGCGCTGAGACCGCACTGCAGCGGCAGCAGGACGAACTGCGGGTGCTCTTCGACATGATCCCGGCCATGATCTGGTTCAAGGATACGGAAAACAGAATCCTCCGTGTCAACAAGCGGGTCGCCGAGAGCGCGGGCAAAAGTGTCGAGGAAATTGAAGGCAAGCCCTCCGTTGAAATCTACCCTAATGACGCAGCCCGGTTCTATGCCGACGACCTGGAAGTCATGCAATCGGGAGTGCCGAAACTGGAGTATGTCGAAACGCTCCGAAACAATACCGGTGACGAGCATTGGGTTCAGACCGACAAGGTCCCCGTTCGCGATGCCGAGGGCAAGGTGGTGGGCATCGTCGTCATGGCTCAGGACATCACCGAGCGCAAGAGAACCGAAGCCGCGCTGCATTCGAGTGAAATTCAACTGCGCCAGAGTGCAAAAATGGAAGCGATTGGCCAACTCGCGGGCGGCATCGCTCACGACTTCAACAATTTACTGACGGTCATTATTGGACGCGCTCAATTACTGGAGAGCCGCAAAGACATGACTGCGCCAATCCTCCGCAGTGTCAATCTCATTCATAAAACGGGATTGCGTGCGGCCGTATTGACGCGGCAATTGCTTCAATTCAGCCGACAGCAGGTGCTGCAGCCGCAGATCATCGATTTGAATATTCTCGTTCCTGAAATGCAGGAGATGCTCCGCAGTTTGATCAGCGAGGATATCGACCTTGTCATCAAGCTGTCAAAAATCGGCAAAATCAATGCTGATCCGGGACAGGTGCAACAGGTTGTCATGAATTTGGTGGTCAACGCGCGGGATGCCATGCCCAAAGGCGGAAAGATCACGATTGAAACGTCCAATATCCACTTGGACGAGGAGTACTGCGCCAACAATGGCGACTCCACTGTGGGGCCTTACGTCATGCTGGCTGTCGCCGACACCGGATGCGGAATGGACGAAAAAATCCGCGCCCGGATTTTCGATCCCTTTTTTACCACCAAGGAACAAGGCAAAGGCACAGGATTGGGATTGTCCACGGTATATGGGATTGTGAAACAGGCAGGCGGGTCCATCTACGTCTACAGCGAGGTCAGCCACGGCACGGTCTTCAAAGTCTACTTTCCTGAAGTGGCGGGAAAGGTTCATTCGGGCGGATCCAGCGCCGTGCACAGTTCCATTGTCGGTGGTGGAGAAACCATTCTCCTGGTGGAAGACGAGGAGGGAATTCGCGAGTTGCTCAGCGAGATTCTGACGTCACTGGGGTACACAGTCCTGATGGCGATGGATGGCGAGCAGGCCATCCGTTGCAGCGAAGATCATAAAGGAAAAATCCAACTGCTGCTGACCGATGTGGTGATGCCAAAATTGAATGGAAAAGAAGTCGCCCTCAGACTTCACCCCGTCAGGCCTGAGATGAAAGTGCTCTATATGTCCGGCTATACCAATCACTCCATCGTCAGTCGGGGCGTCCTTGACGCGGGAATCGAGTTTCTTGAAAAGCCACTCTCGCCGACCTCGGTAGCAGCAAAAGTACGAGAGGTGCTGGATCGACAGTAACGGCCGGACACTGGCTTCAGAGTCGTGAATATTTCGACTTCGAAGCCAGTGATCCTTGGCGCGGGTTATACTTTGCTCAGCTCGGGTTCGGCGTGATGGGCAACGCCGCGTTCTTCTTTCAGGATGCGGCCATCTTCGAGTGTGATCACGCGATCGGCGAGGTAGCCGAGGGCGAGATTGTGGGTCGTGACGATCACGGTAAGTCCCTGCTCGGTGACCAGGTGCTGGAAGAGTTTGAAAATGGCTTCGCTGTTGGCCTTGTCGAGATTGCCGGTGGGTTCGTCGGCGATCAGGACCTTGGGGTGGATCATCAACGCTCGCGCGATCGCGACGCGCTGCATCTGGCCGCCGGAAAGTTCGCGCGGCAAGTGTCCGACACGATCGCTCAGGCCGACCTGCTTGAGTACCTCCATCGTTGCGGCGCGGTCGCGGTTGCGGCCGAGGAAGAGCAGAGGGAGTTCGACGTTCTCTGCGACCGTCAGCGTGGGAAGCAGGTAGAATTTCTGGAAGATGAAGCCAAGCACGCCGCGGCGCACTTCCGTCAATCCTTCCTCGGACATGCCGCCCACTTCTTTTCCGGCGACGCTGAGCGTCCCGGCGCTCGGCGCGTCGAGACACGAGAGGAGATTGATCAGCGTCGTTTTTCCTGAACCGGACGGGCCGAGCACCGAGACCATTTCTCCAGTGTGGATGTTGATGTCCACGCCATCGAGGGCCTTGACGGTTTCAATGCCGCGCTGGTAGTACCGCTTGAGTCCGCGGGCTTGAATGATGATGTCGCTCATGGCTTGCTCCTTGAACGGTCGGTTCGAAAAATTTATTCGCCCTGGCGGATCGCTTCGATTGGGCGCATCGACGAGGCGCGCCACGCGGGGTAAAGTCCGGCGAAGAAACCCAGCGCCACGGCGCCGGCCATCGCCCAGGCCAGTACTTCGCCGGTGATGTAGACGATCGAGCCGGTGACGCCGAGATTGATCAACGATTTGATCGCCAGTTCGACCAGCTGCGAACCGACGAACGCGAGAACGCAGCCGACGGCGGCGCCGAGGAGGCAGATCGCCAGTGTCTCCAGCCAGATCAGTTGGAAGATGTCGCCGCGGCGGGCGCCCAGCGCTTTCATGATGCCGATTTCGCCGGTGCGTTCGTAGACGCTCATGAGGATCGTGTTGATCACGCCGATGACGGCGACGATGATCGCGATGGCCGCGACGGCGGCGACCATGGCCTGCGCGGTGCCGACAAGGCTGACGAGCGTGCCCTTCACCTGCTCGAGGCTGACGACCTGGACTTCCGGAAGCTTGAGCCAGCGCGATTCGAATTCCTTGATCTTCACGCCGCTGAATTCCTTCAGCTTGACGCCGATGATGGTGAGATCGTTGGGCTGATTGAAGTACGTGCGCGCGGCGGCGATGGGCATGAAGACGGTGCCGTCGTCCTGCGTGCCGGTGCGGTCGAGGACGCCGACGACTTTGAATTCACGCATGACGGCGTCGGGCTTGCCCTTGGGCGTGATCGACGCGTAGAAGGTGTCGCCGACTTTACGCTGCTCGTATTCGGCGACTTCGAAGCCCATCACAATTTCCTGCTTGGAATCTTCGGCGAACCAGCGGCCGCCGTCGTAGCCGGTGCCTTTTTTGAAATCCATCCATGGCTTCATGTCGCGGAAGCTCGGGACGTCGATGCCGGCGATGATGGTGAAGGACTTGGTGGAATCGCCGCTGATGTTGCTGCCTTCTTTCTGGCTGACGCCGATGAAAATCGGCGTGATCGATTTGATCTCCTGGTCCTTGCGCACATTTTCGAAGGCTTCGTTCGGGAGATAGAGCAGTCCGGTGCCGCCCTTGAGCATCATGGTCGCCGCTTCGTACGGGCAGCCCTTGGCCATGATCATGACCTGGAAGCCGAGTTTTTCGATGCTGCCGTTGATCGCGCGTTTGTAGCCGAGATTAAAGCCGCTGAGGCTGACGGCGACGGCGACGGCCAGCGCCACGCCGGCGATGGTCAGGATCGAACGCAACGGCCGGCGCAATAAATTCTTCAAGGCCAGGGAAAGGTATTTCATGACTGCATCTCCTCACTTGAACTCAACGCCATTGCCCACGATTTCGTAATGATCGGCTATCTTGAAGAGCCGGCCTTCGACGATCGCGGTGCGGCCCACGCGGGGCGGGAGCTTCGGCGCCACCTGGCCGAGTTCGACGCGCAGATCGTTGCCGTCGGGACTCTTGAGGTAAAACCAGCAGCCGGTGACGGGGCACTGGCGGCTGATTTTTCCTTCGACGCGCAGGTCCATTTTCAGGAAGTCGTCGGGCTTCGCCGCGATCTGCGCGAGTTCCACCTTGGGAATGCCTTGCAGGGGTGCGCCGAAGACGTCGGGCTTCTGGTTCTGCCAGACCACGAATCCGGCGATGCCGATGACGATCAGGGCGCAACCGATGAGAATTGTTTTCATGGCCTTACCTCATTTCTTTTCCGGAGGCGGTTCGGCGGACTTGCCGGCTTTGGCCTTGGCGATGGCTTCCTTCGCGCGCGTGTAGTAGGCCTCAAATTTCATCTCGTAGAAAAACATGTCGAGGAGGATCAGGTTCTTGCGCACGCCGCGGATGCTGGCGATGTAATCGGGCTTGCCGTCGGCGCCGACGTCCGGCTCCTTGATCTTCGCGACTTTGTCCTTCTCACTGCCGGGATCGGCGGCGCCGTAGTAATCGTGCTTGTAGAAATCGGCGAGCGTCAGGCCGTTGAACTGGGCGCGGAATTCCTTGCTCTTCAGCGCTTTCGCGGCGGGGCTGTCGATGCGTTGGAAGATGAAATTTTTGATTTCGCCGGACGTGGGATCCATCGCCAGGAAGACCTGGATGACGCCGCCCTTTCCCGGCACGTTGACGCCGTGGACGATGCCGATCAGTTCCTTGCCTTTGAACACTTTGTAGACGGTGTAGGGCGTGTCGTAGGATTCGTAGACGGAGTCGAGATCGCCGCCGAGCCGGTCCTTGAGGCTGTCGTAGAGTTCCTTGCCCTTGTCGATTTTTGGAAATTCGCGCGTCTCGTCTTTGAAGTCGGTCATCTCGGGGAAGAGCGCTTTCAAATCCTGTCCGGGATTGCTGAGTGTGCAGCCAATCGCGGCCATGGAACTTCGCGCCAGAAAGACCAGACCGAGCACAATGCAGATGGCAATCTTCTTCATGGTCGTCGCACCTCAATTCGTCCTGTTCGCTACCAGTAGTGGTAATATTGCAGCGTCACGATGGTTCCCGGTTTATCCATCTGTCGTTCGAGCTGCCGTTCGACGTTCGCCTTGATCCAATGCAGATTGGAATTGCCTATGTCGTTGCGGAAGTACCACGTGAATTCGCCGATGATCGACGTGTCGGCCTTGTGATTGTGAACGTCGGCCGAAGCCATGTTGCCGTGGCCGATGTCCTGCCAGAAGCGGCGGTACTGGGTGCTCAGGCCCCACTGGCGGCGGACGGTCAGGTAGTCGATCTGATGCAATTGCGTGAAGACCGCGTCGCTGTCGTCGTGTCCGGCGCTCAATTCGGTGGAGAAGGCGACGGAGCCCGACGGAACCAGCCGCGTGTAGCGCCAATCGAGGCCGTAGCGTTCGGTGTTGATGATGTGATCGGGACCAGCGTGGACGGCGACGGACGGGCTGCGTTCGACGCCTTCCTTCGAGGAGCGTTGTCCGCTCATCACCGAGATGCCGCCTTCGATGCCGTACTCCAGGCGGTATTTGTTGGACAGGCTGAAGCGCGAACCGAGCATGCCGTGCTGGCCGTCGAAGGCGATGTTGTAGCCGGAGCCGAGCAGGTAATAGACGTCGTAGTTGACGTCCGCGTTGATCGAGCCCCACAGGCCGGCGTACCAGTCGCGTTCGAAGCCGAAATTGCGGTCGTTGGACAATTGCAGCAGCGTGCCGTGCGTGTCGGTCTGGAGATTTAATCCAAATGGAAGATAGAAATGGCCGGCGCGGAAATTGAAGCGGCCGACATTGTCGCCGCGGGTTTTGTCATCAATAAAGGGATTAAAGATATTGTATAAATCCCAATACAAATTGTGAAATTCGAAGAACCAGCCGTTGCGGTTTTTACCCTCGGTATCGTTGGGCGTTTCGATGAAATGATCGCGCCGGACCATCCGTCCCTGCATGTCGAACGCGGCGACGGTGGAGGTTTCGGTCGTGAACTTCTTGAGAATTTCGTAACCGACAGATTCGCGGCTGTAGATCGTCTCAATTAATTCATCTTTCGTTTTGGATTTTTCGGAACTGTACGAGAGCTGAAAATAGAGCTCCTTTTTGTATGTGAAATTGTCGTGAAACAGATGCCAGAAGAGATCCTTATCGTCTGCCACTTTCTTTGTGGACTTTGCCGGCGCCGCCGGTTTGGGCTTGGTTGCGCCGTCGATGTCCGCGAACGGATCGTCCTTGTTTCCGGGGTGATCGAGATCATCGAAGGGGTCGTTGCTTTTCGCCTTTTCCTTGGTGGGATGATCCAAGTCGTCGAAAGGATCTTCACTGCCGAGTGCATGATTCTGTATCACGACGCAGCTCAGAATCAGGACTGCGCAGAGCGTGAACTTCATGGCAGTCTCCTTTCCTGATTGAATTTAACCAGTTGCTGCGCGTGTGGATATGTGTCCAACAATGTTGCGCAAGGCTTGTGCCGCGTAGAAAACGACCGTACAGCTACGAACGGGGAGTGCGGCGACTCCGACGGCTGGGAATGTCGAATTCAGATTTGGGAATTGGCAATTGCGAAGACGTGCAGTTGCATTTTGCACGCTTAGTACCTTGCATGAACAGTAGGGATGGCGACCGTTGCTATTCGATCCGCGTCACTTCCGCCACTTGTGTATCGCGGGCTCGGAAGCCGATCAGGAAGAGCACCATCACGGCGGTGCAGCCGATGGCCGCGACGTTCCAGATCGGCGGCCAATCGCGAACAGCAGCCTGCGTCGCCGGGTCGAGGTGCGAATAGTGTTGGCCGACGGCGCCGCCAAGGTAGGAGCCGGCGTACATGCCCAGACCGTAGGTCAGCCACGAGAGGAAACTCTGCATGCTGCCGCGGACGTCCGGGGCGCAGATGCGTTCGGCGTAGATCATCGCGCCGGCAATCGCGAAGGCGAAGGCCACGCCATGGATGCTCTGCGAGGCCACGACCAGCGCGGTGGGCTTGCCCAATCCGAAGATGAAAAAGCGCAGGGCCCATGCGCCGAGGCCCAACGCGATGGTGGTCTTCGAGCCGAGTTTTTTCATCGCCATGGGCAGCAGGAAAATGGTCAGGATTTCCATGACCTGTCCGGTCAAGAGCACCAGCGGTAAATCGGAATCGCTGATGCCGATCGTGGGGAGGAAATTGGCGGTCATGAAATAATAGAATGAGGCGAAGACCATCAGCGCGAACGCGAGGAAACTGAAGACGGCAAACGAGGGATCCTTGAGCATCGCCAGCACTTTGCCAACCGCGAACGCTTCACGCGTTTCGCGCCGGGGCGGCGTGGCGGGGAGCGTGGCCGAATAGAGCGCGTTGATGATCGAAAACACGGCGGCGAAGGTCAGGCAATCGCCGATGTCGCGGCCGGTCAGTTTCATCCACGCGGAGAGCGCGCCGCTGGAGGCGATCCAGCCGATCGTGCCCCACGAGCGGATGGCCGGAAAATCGCGGCGGGCATCGGAGAGGTGATGGAAGCACATCGAGTTGGCCAGGCCTAAAGTGGGCCCGAAGAAGAGCATCGTGCCGAAGCCCAGCCACCACAGTTGCGAGTAATCGGCGGACGTGCGCGCGATGAAGAAGAGAATTCCCGTCAGCAGATAACTGAGCGCCAGGAACCACTGCGTGGGAAACCAGCGGTCGGCGATCTGCCCGGCGATCAGCGGCGAAATCATCGTCGCCAGCGTCCCGGCGCCGTAAACGCCGTTGACTTGCGCGGGCATGAAATTGAGGTTGCCGAGATGCTTTCCGAGCACCGGCGCCCACGCGCCCCAGATGGCAAACTGGAGGAACATCTGCACGGAGAGGCGCGTTTTCAGCAGCGCGGGCGGAGCCGGCGGAGTGGGGGAGGGCGTTGCATTGTCCATAGGGCCGACAAGCGTACTGATTTTTCGTCCGCCGACAATTACGCTCGCCCGAATTTGGCGGACGACTCTTTACTTGGTGGCCGTTCCACTTCGCGTGGCTCCGGCGTGTTTGCCATGGTTGCCGTGGCCGTGGTGATGTGCTTCGATCAGCTTCAGCACTTCGGCCTGCTGATCGGGCGTCAGGATCGCTTTGATCTTCGCCGGCAATTCGTGATGGGGCTGCGTCGGCGTGGCGGTCCCGGTTCCAGTGCCAGCTCCAGTTGTGGCGCTGGCTTTTTTAGCGTCCAGATGCGGATGCGGTTTGACGGGCGTTTCTTCCAGCGCGGTCAGTCTGGTGACCTGATCGGCGGTCAACTTCAGCTCTTGTTCGTGAGCGAGAATCAGCCGCACGAGCGGGTGACCGGGATGCGTGCCCGTCTGGGTTGCCGGCGTGGCCGGATCGTCGGCGTGGGCGCCGGATGCGATCAGGGACAGACCAGTGAAGAGAACGGCTACACGCGTGATGTTCATGATGGATTTCTCCGCAGTGCAGCGCCGCAAATTCGGAATAGGGGCTGCTGCTATGGATTACTACCAATGCGGAGGCCATTTATTAGGTGTAACGATACTAATTTCACGCACGTATAGGAACGGCGTAGATCACGATTTGTATTACACCAAAAACAATCGGCTCGTCGCGTGTGCGACGAGCCGATTGTAATTAGGAATATTCGTGAACTGCCGGTCAGTTGCCCTTCTCGATTTCCTTCAGGATCTCGCCGATTTCCTTGCCGCGGTCGCTGTTCTGGTCGAGCTTGTAGGCTTCCTTCAGGCTCGCGATGGAGCCGTCCTTGTCGCTCTTGAACTGCAGCAGAATCGCCTTCATGTAGAGCACTTCCTGCTTGCGCACAGCGGGGGCGTCTTTCTCTTTCAGTACGGCGTCGAGCTTGCCGATGGCGCCGTCGACGTCGCCGGACTCGGCCATCTTGATCACGGGACGCAGTTCCACGCGCGTGCCGTACTTGGCTTTCAGGCCGGCCTTGTTTTCGGAATCGGCGGTGACGATCTGGTCGAGCACGTCGTCGAAGCGCGCCACGAATTCATCCTTGCCCAGGCCGGTGATGGCTTGGTCGAGCAGGCGGGCTTTCTCGGCTCCGGTGGCGAGCTTGGCGCGGCTGAAGAGGTCGTCGCGTGTCGCTTTGCGTTTGCGCAGGCTGATCATGTGATCGGTCATCGACGCGGTGTCGGGTCCGTAGCCGAGCTTCGCGTAGGGGACGCCGGCGGGATCGGTGAGCAGCACGGTGGGGAAGCCATCGATGCCGTACTTTTCCTGCAGCTCCTGATTCTGTGCCTTGGTTGCGTCGGCCTGTTTCTTGGTCTGCGGAAAATCGAGTTCGACGAGCACGAATTCCTTCGGCGCCTTGGATTTGAAATCCGAGGTGTCGAAGACTTCGTGGCGCAGCTTCACGCAGTAAGGGCACCAGTCGGAGCCGGTGAATTCCAGCAGCAGGTCCTTGCTGTCCTTTTCGGCGCTGACCTTGGCTTCGGCATAATTTTCGGTCCAGATCTCATGCGCCTGTATCGACATGGCGCCGACGACGGCAAGTACCGCGAGGGAGGACACCAACCGTCTGAGCATTTTGGACTCCTGAAAGGGCTTGGGACTGCAAGTGTGCACATGTATGAACGTGGCCAGCGCGGTCGGGTATTCCGTGGAAATGGGCGGACTCACATTATAGGACGTTTATACCAATACAAGGTCATCTCGGCGGAGACGCCATCCACGCATTGCACATTTTGTCCGACGAAATGTAGTCGGTTCGCTTCGCTAGCGTAGCGCGTGCTGTTAACGACTACTTTTAGCCGGACTGGACTGGGAAAGCGGGGAAGGCCTCACGCTCAGGAATCGAAGTCCAATCTCCCACTTATCCAATCTCCCCCTTAAAGGTCGCCGCCAAAACTGCCGATCACGTTTATGGCCCTTTTAGGGGTCCGTCGAGGGGTGGGGGCGAGCAATTATGCCGCGTGTCGTTTGTCCGGTGTGCCGTACTGGCTTTGATGCCAATATTTCGAAGGTGAACTTCGCGCTCAATTGCGTGGCGTGCGGTGTGGCATTCAATGCCGCGGCGTTCCTCTCGAAAGATGACTTTGCAAAGGGCGAAAAACGCCCGGCCTCCGCGCCCGGCGCCGCCGAGCCTTCAAAATACTCCGCCTTTCCTCCGCCCGCTCACGATTCCACCCGCACCGGCGGGTTGCCCTTCATGGCAGAGACCGACGACGGCACCCATGGCCATGGGCACAGTCACGCGACAGGCAATGGCAACGGCAACGCCCAAGGCGTCCGCCGAGCCGCCGTGCGCGAAAGCGAACTGGCTCCGCTGCCGCGCCGCAAGTTGATCGTCTCGCATCCGCTCGCCGCGCAGCGGCAGGGCAGCGCCACCGCATTGGCTGAAAGCGAAGCCGAGGGCGATGTCGCGGTGATGATTCCTGAAACCATCGGCGTCCCCACGCCGCCGCCGATCGCGCCGATTCCGAATCTGCAGATCGTCAACGCGGCCGCGGCGCAAGTTCAAGGCGCTCCGACCGACGAAAAGGCGGACCCGCAGACTTCCGAGGCCGCGCACGACACCACCGATCCGGTTGTGGAGCAGAAGGCCGAGCCGGAGCCCGCTCCAGCGCCCGTGGTCGTGGAAAAACCGATGCCGCCGGCGAAGGTCGACCGCCCGCCGGACGTGAAGAAGAAGAACCGCCGTCCGCTGCTGGAGGGCAGCTTCGGCCCGTATGACATAGAAGGTGAAATCGCGCGCGGCGGCGTGGGCGCGGTCTTCAAAGCGCGCGAACGCGAGGGCGGCCGGCAGGTCGCGCTGAAGGTGCTGCTCGACGGCGAAGAAGCCGGCGAAGCCGAACGCGAACGCTTCCGCCACGAATGCGAAACAGCCAAGGCGCTCTCGCTGCCGGGCATGGTCCAAGTCTATGCCGTCGGAGAACTCGAACAGCGTCCGTACATGGCGATGGAACTGGTCAAGGGCCGCTCGCTGGACAAGATCGTTCCTGAAAAAACGCTCTCCGTCAACGACTGTCTCGTGCTGATGAAATCGATCGCCGAAACCATCGGCGCGCTGCACGAAGCCGGCTACGTTCACCGCGATCTGAAGCCCGGCAACATCCTGCTGGATGAATTTGGTTCGCCGAAAGTCGCCGACTTCGGACTGGTCAAGTCATTAGACGAAATCACGCGCCTGACCGCATCGGGTTTAGTCTGCGGCACGCCGGCGTACATGGCTCCCGAACAGGCGCGCGGCGATGGCAAGGCCGTCGATCCGCGCTCCGATGTCTGGGCGCTGGGCGCGGTGCTCTATGAAATGCTGGCGTCGCGGCCTCCGTTTCAGGCCGAGAACGCGCTGCGCTTGATGCTCAAGATCACCAAGAACCAGCCCGCGCCGCTGCGCTCGATCAATCTGAAAGTGCCGCAGGACGTCAACACCATCGTCATGCGCTGCCTCGAGAAATCACCCGAACGCCGCTACGCCAATGCGCGCGCCATGGCCATGGACATCGCGCGGTTCCTCAATGGCGAGCCGCTCGAGAACGCGACGCAACCGAAGGTGCAGCAGTTTGTCGCCGCTGCCATCCGCAACCGCCGCGCGATCACGGCGCTGCTGGCCACGGCTGCGGTCTTCATGGTGGCGCTGGCTGCGCTGCGCTGGTTCATGACGCCCAAGGATTCCAATACGCTGGTCGCCAAGGGCACGGCGGTGTTGACGGACAAGTCGATCAAGGATCACGACCGCTGGATCGCGGCGGAGAAACTGTTCCGCGACGCGGCGTCCGCCGATCCGAAAAATGCGCGCGCGCAGCTGTATCTGGGCTCGTGCCTGGGCCGTGAAGCACTCGAAAATCCGGACCGGATCGACAACGCGAAACTGGACCTGGCGATGCAGTCCACGCGCCGCGCGGCGGAGCTCGACCCGCAACTCTGGCCCGATTGCCATGCGCAGGTCGCCGTCTTCAACAAGCTGATGAAGGATTTCGTCGGCGAATCGTTCGAACTGGAGCAGGCGTTGAAGGGTCAGCCCAGCAATTTGAAATACCGCGACGCGCTGGCGATGGCCTACTGGTACGCCGGATCGCAGACGCATCAGAACGATTACTACACGAAGGCGCTGAAGGAATATCAGAACATCCTCAGCGTCGCGCCGGAATACCCGCGCGTCCGCGACTACATCAAGCAGCTCCAGGAATTGACGGTGCGCCAGACTGTGGCACGGCGCTGAACTTCCGGATTGTTTGACCCTTGTCGACACCGGTCGACAAGGTCCGACCTTCAGGCAAATTTGCCTGAGGTACCCCTGTTACAATTGTAACCACGGTGGCATCGGCAGAAACTTCCTGCGTCCAGACGTTATTCCACCCTATAGCGCGCAAATGCGCTGTAGACGGTAGTTGAATTGCAAGTGCTTCGGTGCCATGATGACAAAGTTATGGCTCAGGCTGGGAATGCGCGCAGTGTTTTACTGGTCTGTCAGAGCGACAACACCCTTGGTGCGCTCGCCGCGATACTCCACCAATCCGACGAAACCGCACTGACCGCACAAAACGCCAAAGACGCCTGGGATTGCATCAAAGTCGGCACCGTCGCCTGCATCGTGCTGGATCTGACCACGATGAGCGGCGATTCGCTGACACTCTTCCGCGCGGTGCGCTCCGCCGATAAATTCTGCCGCATCCCCTTTCTGTTCCTGATCCGCAAAGATTACAAAGTCACGAAACTCGACGCGATGGGCCCGGAAATCGCCCGCGACGGGTACCTCGTGCTGCCCTGTTCGTCGCAGCTGTTTCTGACTGCCGTTCGCGCGCTGCTGGAACAGAAGAGCGTCCGCGAAACGCACACGGGTCTGCCGACCACCGCCAATTCGTCCGTCACCAGCACCGGCACCATGGCGCTGCTGAAGGGCGGGACGCTGATGGGCATGGCGCCGGGTCCCAAGGGCGAAGCCGAAGAGCTGCTCAACGCGCCCGGCATTCTCTCCGGGAAACTCGGCGCGCTCGACGTCACCAAGCTGCTGAGCATGTTCGAACCGATGAAGGTGACCGGCACACTCAAGCTCACCGACGGCAAACGCGTCGGCACGATTCACTTCGTCGAAGGCGCGGTGCGCCACGCGGAACTCAACGAGATCGAAGGCCCTGATGCGCTCTTCCTGCTCTTCCATTTGCGCTCGGGAGCGTTCCGCTTTGAAGGCACCGAGCCGTCGGAGAAGCGCACGATCGAAGGCAATACCATGGCGCTGCTGCTGGAAGGTCTGCGTCAGATGGACGAAGCCAAGGCAATGGTGATGGCGTTCAAGGCGCGCAAGAGCAACACGATGACGAACATGGAAACACGCCCGCCCGAACCGCATCCCACGGAAACCGCGCAGCCCGCCGAAGGCACCAGCGGTGAGTAACCGTAGTACCGCGACGGCGTCTTGCGTCCGCGCAATGTTTACTTCATACTACGCCGCATGCCCCAGACCTCCGCGATCAAAGTCGAAGAGTTCACCAACGGCCTCCGTGTCAACACGGGCACGTGGATGTTCGAACACCATGCGCCCCACGGCGGCGCGTGCACGGCGATCGTGCTGGTGCGCGGCACGAGCGGCAACCTGCTCAACGGACCGATCACCAGCGCGATCCGCTGCTTGAATGCCGATGGCACCACGCGCCATTATCGCGAAAGTTACGATACGAAGGCAACGCTGCGGCATGAAGTTGCCGGCGGCGCAACGGTGGTGATTGCCGAGGGCGTGTTCCGCGACGAAAGCGGCGCGAACATTCCTGTCGGTTACCGCCGACGGACGGAGTACCACGCGCACGGACTGATCTGGTCGACGCTCGAGATCATGTCCGACTGCGGCTGCCCGGACGTGATTGAACTGTGTGGCGCGAGCGTAATTCTGCGGCGCGGCATGACGCACTGTTCGGTGCGGCTCCATCCGACGCAGGCCGGCGGCGCGGATCTGCTCGGCGCGGGCGCGGAATTCAGTCTCGTTCCCAACACCACCGCGTTCCTGACCCGCTTCACGCCGCTGCAGATTCAGTGCGTGGACCGCGCGGGCGAAGGGATGGAACTGTTTCCCGGCTCCGACCTGGCCGCGTGGGATTACGCCTGCAAAAGCGATGTGGGCCTGGGCTTCTACCGCGTCGCTGAGATTCCGGACGGCACGCAGATCGATTGGATGCCCTACTGCATGGCGCAGCGCCGCGCGACCACCGTCATCCAGGGAAAAATCGCGATGCGGCTGGGCATGGCGCTGCCGGCGCTGGCCTCGCGCCTCACCGCGCCGCAGATTGGAATCAATGCGGGCGACGAGGCGCTGAAAGCGATGGCGGCCTCGGGCACAAAAGTTGTCTGCTGCGCCGTGGAGCACGGTGCTGACGCCGCGAAATTGAGCCGGGTTGTCGACGCAGCGCACGCTCAGGGCTTGAAAATCGTGGCGAAGATTTCGGCGCACGAACTGCATCCCGCCGCGCCGGAATTCGCGCAGCACGGCAGTGAATGGATGCACTCCGCCGCGCCGTCGCTGGGCATCATCAAGTCGTGGCGCGGCAATGAGGTCAGCGGCGGACTGATGTGCCTGCAGAGCGGGTGGCTCGACTTTTTGAAACGCGAGATCGACGCGTTGCTCACCGCGCAGCCGTGGGACGGCGTGTGTCTCGATGCTGCGACGCCGTATCCATGCTGCCATCCGGGCCACGGCCGCACGTTTCATTCCGATCGCGAAGGCCTGCTCAGCCTGCTGGCGTTCTGTCGCGAACGTGTCGGCGCTGCGGGCCTTGTCCTGACGGAAGCGTCGACCGCGCGATCGTTCTCGCTTGAGAATCTCAGCGACGGATCGTCGAAGTAATTCAAAATAAGACGCGCCTCGAATCTCGAGGCGCGCTTCCTTTCCGTGACGTCCGTGTTGCATTAACGAGCGTCGTTCGGTTTGGGATCGACGCTCTTGGCGGGAATCGGGGCCGGACCACCCGGCTGGTTTTCCGCCTGGGCCTTCACTTCTTCCTGGCGTCCCGGGATCTCGTGGATCTCAGCCGCCTTTTCAGCGATGATCAGCGGGAAGCCGTTCAAGCGGCCGACCGTGCCGAACACCGCCAGCTCCGCGCCGTTGTTGAGCGAAACGTTGGGCATCGTCTTGCGGGGTCCCAGGTCCACGACCACCGTGTTGCCGTGCATCGTTTCGATCTTCGCCAGCACGTGATCTTCCTTCTGGCCTTCAATCGAGAGTTCCTTGGTGTCGGAAATTTTTCCGGCGACCATGCGCTGGCGAATGCCGAGGCGTTCATGCATCTCGCCGTTTTCGTTGGGCTCCAGCGCCTGTTCCGACGGCGGCTGACCCTGATTGTCGGCAACGTTCTCGGGGCGTGGATCGCGCTGGTCGCGCATGTCCCGGTCGTCGCGCTGGACCTGCTGGTCCCGCACTTCCGGCGCGTAGCTCGTCCGCACGGGCTGATTGTCGTACTCGCACGCCATCGCCATTCCACTGAGGCTCAGCATTGCGGCGAGCATCGGTAATTTCATATTCATAGCTGCGACTCCTTTTCAATTCGCATGGTTAAATGATTTAGCGATGGCCCCTGCCACCACCACTGTGGAACGATGCGGAACTGCGCGTGCCGGTGTTGACCGCATTAGAACGGCCATAGCGGTAGCCGGTGTCGCGGCCGCGCCAGTACGAATGATCGTAGTTGTGGCTGCCGTGCCAGTCGGAGTACCAGTTCACGCTGGTGTTCCAGTTGTACGACGGCCGGTAGTAGCCGTACGTATCGTACGCGTACGGATAGACGCCCGAGTCGTCATAGTACGTGACGTACGGGTCGTACTCGTAGACGGTGCTGTACGGATAGTAGTATCCGTGGTTATGACCGAACCCGAGTGAAACGTTGACGTCGCTGGCATGCGCGCGCGAGGACGAGAGTCCCGCAACCGCGGCGAGCAGCACTAATGTGGGTATGAACCGTGTCATGATCGCCTCCTGAATAAATGCATCCCGAGCGGGATGCGGACGAAAATGGGAATTGCAAAGTATTGACCAAACTGGAAGTGACGCGGCGTCGATAATCCATTTTTCCGAACGCAAAGGCGGATATGCTTTGAAAATAACTGGGATTGAAATTGAGGTTTGCGATGAAGTGGGGACTGCTCTTGCTCGTGGGTGCCGGCGTTTGTTTTATGCTTTTTTTCGTCAACGCACTGGCCGAACACCCGCACGAAACCGCCGCGAATGTCTTCGCGCTTTTCGGCGCGGTCTTTTTCCTTTCCGCGCTGGCGATGTTTGGCAAGGCCTTGAAGAAGATCGATGCCGATCGCGACGAAATCGACCGGAAATCGCAGAAACACTAACTGAATTTCAACCGGCGAAGGCAACGGTCCACGATCGTCCCGTTTTACGATTCGTGAACACCAGCGTTGTGCATGCCTTTGAATAATAGTTTTGCGTAAACGTCCTCAACACGGTTTGAATAATTAGTGCCTGAGCGACTTCGTCCGTAAGATCCGGTTCCGTGGTCAACACGGTAAAATCGCATTTCAACGTCTCTGCCGGCTTTCCGAAATCCTCAATGCGCAAGAGGTCAAGATCGGGATTCTTCTTCTTCCAGACCACGTAATAGCCGGGATTCTCGCGGTCGGAATATCCCGCTTCCCATTGGGAAAAGTCGAGCACGACCTGCTGGCGTGCGGCCGCATCGCGCTTCACGGAGAGGCTGTCGAAATCCACGCCCGCCGGATCGGATACGAAGCGCTCCGGCGACGCACGAAGCACGGTGGTTAGCGCGCGCAGCAGTTCCACGACGGTGGGTTTGCGCTTGAACTGGTCTTCGTAGCTCGCCGCGATATCCGCCAGCGCCACGGCGAACGCATCGATTGGCGCGTCGCCGGTATAGCCCTTCACGCCATCGCGTGTGAATTCATCCCACGCCATGTTCATTCCCCTTTGGGATTAAGCACCCGCCCCATGAACAGAATCGTCCCGGTCGCCCTTTCGCGGATCAGGAAGAGGAACGGCCGGTCCGCGCGGAAGACTTTCGGTTCTTTGCGTGCCGGTGGCGCGCCGCCGGGTTTCATCACCACCGCCGTGGCGGCCGCGGCTTCGGTTCCTTCTTCGTTGACGTCGACGAAGGCCTGGTGAAAGATCGCGCCGATGAACATGCCATCCGGCGAGTCAGTGATGCCGGAGAAGTTCGCATTCGCCTGAAACGCGTCGGTCATGCCGAGCTTCTGCATCGCGTCCGCGAGATTCACTGTGCCCCATTTGATTTTGAACTTGGGCAGCCCGACCTGTACCTCCTGAGGCGCAAGCGCTGTGAGCATGGTTTGCAGACCGGCCGGCGTCAGAGCGTCTTCCAACTGCGCCAACGCGCCGGCCTTCTTGGGAAGCAGCACGACCATCGACAATTCGTCGCCGGAATAGGGAAGCTCCAATCCCTGAACACCATCCGTTTCAAAATACCCGAACTCGCCGGTCTGGTTCATCAACGGTACGTCGACGTCTCCGTCGGCAGCGTGAAATGGCGCGTTGACCGTCGCGGCCTTTTCAAACGGATGCGACCAATCGCCCTTGAAGTAGATCGCATTGACCAGCACCAGCACCGAACCCCGGACGCCTTTGGGCGGGATCAGATCCTTGATGCGCGTGTTGGTCTTCTTTTCGACCCACGTATTGATGTACTGCCGAGCGGCCTCGGCATCGGCGGTAATGTCCAGCTCCTCGACGCCCGCGCCGTACGCGTGTTGCGTCAGCTCCATGAAATCGGCACGCAGCTTGTAGTTCTTCTGCGCAAAGAGCCGGTTGGCGACGCTGAGCTGAAAACCGCGCTTCTTGCCGTTCTTCTCCGCGGCGTTCAAGTCGAGATACAACGCGCCAGCGACGGGGTGCAGCCGCTTCTGACCGAGCGTAAAATGGAGCGCCTGCTCCATCTGCGTGGCGGTGTTTTCGCGCGCGCCGGCGTAGGTCATGGCCAGCGCCGCCGAGACGCTGTACGGCGAGAGAAAGAGATTGGCCTTCTCGTCCTTCTTCACCGTTGCATACAGGCTCAACGCGAACGCGTTGGTGTCGTTGGCCAGTGTCGTCTGTTCGGCGATCGTCACGGCGTCCTCCGCGTGTGCCAATAGGAACAGGGAAAGAAACAGGGGCACGAGCAGCGATTTGAATGGCATGGAAGGAAATCTCCTCGGCAGCCCGTTGAAAAACACAATTCCGCAGCGTTTCTCCGCCCAAAGGTTATCAACGGGCTGGGCAGCATCTCATGCTACTCAGGGAGAAGGTTTTCGAGCAAGGGGTTTCAGAAATTGTGCGGATTGGGACAGACCTTTGTGCCCAAAGGCACAAAGGTCTAGCGCTATAGTTCCACCGTCTTCCCCGAGCGCACCGATTCGTCGGCGGCGAGCACAATGCGCAGGCTGGTCAGCGCGTCGGTCATGTGCTGCGTCAGGTCGATGTCTTCGCGGATCGCTTTCAAGAGGTACTGCTGTTCCCGCAGGCACATTTCGGCGTGGTCGGGCTCGTCGCTCATGTCGAGCAGTTCGTCCTTCTTGACAAACTCGCCCTTTGCATCGAGTTGCGCGTGATGGACTTTCAGGCAATCGGTGCGGGCGTGAGCGTCGAAGCGGTCGGAGCGTGCGTCGCTGTGGGTTTGCGCGGTGATGCTGACGCTGCCTTTGGGTCCGAAAACATCTTTCACGAAGTACGCCGTCTCGCTGACCATCGGACCCCAACCGGCTTCGTACCAGCCGACCGAACCGTCTTTGAAGACGACCTGCAGCTGGCCGTAGTTGTACATGTCCTTGGCGATTTCGTCGCTTAGCCGCGCGCCGATGGCCGAGACTCGAATTGGCAGCGAGCCGGTCATCTGGCACATCACATCGACGTAGTGGACGCCGCAGTCGACGATCGGCGACGACGTGAGCATCAGGTTTTTCGCGACCGTCCAGGTTTCAGCGCGGCTCTGCTGGTTGAGGTTCATGCGCATTACCAGAGGCTTGCCGAGCCCCTGCGCGATTTCGACGAATTTCGTCCACGTCGGGTGGTGGCGCAGTACGTAGCCGACGACCATTTTCTTGCGCGCGCGTTGAGCGGCTTCGATCACGCGCCGTCCGCCGGCGACCGTTGAGGCGATCGGTTTTTCCAGGAAGACGTGCGCGCCGGATTCAAACGCACGCACCGCGTAGTCTTCGTGCGTGTCCGGATAGGTGTTGATGCTGACGACGTCGGGCTTCGTGGTCTCCAGTGCTTTGCGGTAGTCGGAGAAGACCGGGATGCCGCCGCCGAGTTCGCGGTTGAGCGCATCCTTGCTCTCGTTGCGGCTGACCAGGCCGGCGACGGAGAATTCCGGATGTGCGTGATATACCTTGGCGTGCGAGCCGCCCATGCGGCCGCAGCCGGCTACGAGAACGCGCAAAGCCTTGCTTGATTTGGTGCTCATCGTTTTACTCCCATAAATGAATCCTGTGACAAATTTGCCACAGGGTTACCGCCGCAATCCCGTCGACCCGCGTGCGATCCATTCGCAGCCTAAAATCGTCTGTTGCGGCGGCAAAGACGGGTCTTGAATGCGCCGCAGCAGCGTTTCGACCGCCAGCCGGCCCATCTGCTCCAGCGGCACGCGCACGGATGAGAGCGCCGGCGCGGAGAACAGGCCGATGTCGCCAAATCCGGCGACGCTGAAGTCTGCTGGAATTTTTAGACCGCTGTCCCGCGCCGCGGCCATCGCGCCGAGCGCCAGTTCATCGGAGGCACAGAATAGCGCCGTGATGCTCTTGTCGTCGCGCAGCAAGCGGAGCGCGGCGGTGTACGCCGCCTGGCTGGTGGGCTCCGCTTCGATCACCCATTTTGGATCCGGCGTGATGTTCGCATGATTCAGCGCGCGCCGGTAGCCATCGAGCCGCTGCTTGAAAAAGTACGACGTGGCGCGCGTGACCATGATCGCGATGCGTTGGTGGCCCAGTTGAATCAATTCGCTGACGGCTTCGAAGGCGACGGGTTCGCCGGCATGGTTGACCTCGTCCAGTGGTTCGCCGATGAGGGGCGCGTTGTCGAGCAGCACCGCGGGAATGCGCGCGGCCCGCAGCGTCGTGATCGCCATGTCGTCGACGCCGCCCATCAGGACAATGCCGGAGATGTGCTGCGCTTTAAGCGCCGCGGCAAAATCGGTGTACGGCGCGGTCGCTTTCTTGATCGCCAGAAACGCGCCGCTGGTGTCGGCGGCCTGATGCATGCTCTGCAACAGCCGCACGTAAAATAAACTTCCGCGGATGCCGGAGAGATCCGTGTTGGAAACGACGGCCAGGCAGAGGTTCTCCTTGCGCGCCGGCTTGGGTTTGCGCGCGCGCACAAACGTGCCGTGGCCGGGGACGCGCTTGAGCCAACCCTCGTCGGTGAGTTCGATCAACGCGCGGCGCACGGTCATGTCGCTGACGCCCAGCGACTTCGCGAGCTCTTCCTTGGCCGGAACGAGCGCGTTTTCGCGCAGCACGCCGCTGTGGATCTGCTCCAGCAGCGTGTCTTTGACGCGAAGATAGAGCAGGCGGTGGTCTTCGGTCTTCATCACACTAGGGATACACCAGAGGTAGTATAAAGGTACTTAAAAAGGTACTTCTACTAAAATAAATTTAAAATTCATAAACAACAGTATTTATAGATATTTAAGACCTAAAATAGATCCTGAAAGGTTGCGATAATAAAATTTAATAGTGGAAGTTTCTCTGATGCGGTGTTTATAGATCTGGGTCGCAACAAAAGGAGGCATCATGAAAGTTGCCGTGGTTGGAGCCAGAGCGATGGGGCAGACCCATTTGAGGAGCGTTATTGGCGGAACGGTCGCGAAGCAAGTGGCCGGCTGCGACGTTGCTGCCGACGTCTGCGACGAAGTCGGCAAGGCGTTGAACATCCCAATGTTCGACACTGTGGAACGCCTGCTCCAGGAATTCAAACCGGAGGCCGTCGTGATCGCCACGCCGCCCAGCCGCCACGCCGAGGTGGCGCGTGCGTGTTTCGCGCGCGGCGTCGCAGTGCTCATCGAAAAGCCAATCTCGACGACACTGGAAGATTCCCAGGCGTTGGTGGATGAAGCGGCTGCGCGCGGCATTCCGTTTCAGTGCGGATTTCTCCTACGTTACTGCGGCATCATGCGCGCGATGCAGCATGTCATTGCGTCCGGCGCGCTGGGCCGGCTCAGCCGCATCAGCCAGACGCAATTTTCCGGGCCGCATCACGTTCCCGGCTACATGTCGCGCGCGCGGACTGGCGGCATTTTCTACGAGAAACTCTGCCACCAGGTGGATCTCTTCCGCTTCTTCTTTGGCGAACCGCTCCGCACGATTGCGATCGCCGCGCCGAAGCTCATCCGGCACTACGAGATCGAAGACAACGTGGTCTCCGTCTTTCAATTCAAAGATGGCGCGCAGGGCACCATCAATTTCGACACGCGCCGTGCCGCGCAGGTCGATGGCCTGGCCAAACCCGAGCGGCACTTTGAAGGCCACGAAGCCGGCCACTTCAACGAGCTTTCGATCACCGGCGACGCCGGCACCGCCACCTACGATCCGTGGACAGAAACGATCGAAGTCGTCCGCTTCAATCACCGCGCGGACCTGTTGACTGAGCGGGTCCGCATGATCGACGTGCAGAAGGAATTTGGCCAACCTGGCTACGATACGAATTCGCAGGACAACGACTTCCTGTCTCACGTCGCCGCTGGAAAGCCGCCGCGCTACCCGGCCTCCGACGCGTTGAAGAGCATGATCTGGACGGAGAAAGCCGAGCAGTCGATGCGACTGGGCGGGGAATGGGTTTCTTAGGGGCAGTTTTGAATTTTTAGTTTTGAGTTAACAGCAATAACAACCGCGCGGACTTCGCGCGGTTGTCAATTCAAAACTCACAACTCAAAACTGTCAGGGTTCAAACGCTCCCGCGCTGCGCTTTTTCCCTACTGGTGCTTTGCCGGTGAAGTCACGCAGGAACGGGCCGTCGAATTCCCAATCGTAGAGTTCTTCGATCGTGGTGTGGCTGTCGGACAGGTTGCCGCGCGCGACGCGCAGGTACTGGATGCCTCCGGCGAAACCTTTGCCCACGACGAAGTCGGAGGCGTTGGAGAGGCTCGCGGTTTTGTCGAGCGTCAGCTTGCCTTCGGCGCTCTTCTTGCCGTCGGTGTAGATCGCGGCGGCGCCGCTGGCGCGGTCGACGTCGACGACGACGTGATGCCAGTTGCCATCGGCGATCTTCGCGCCGCTGGCCAACTCGCTCTTGGCGCCGGCCGCCGCGAGTGTCAGCGTGACGCCGCCGGCTTTGTTCAGCGCGACGCGGTAGCCGCTCTCCGCCAGTTTGCTCACAATCGCGCAGGCGTCCTGGCCGGCCTTCGGCTGGACGTAGAATTCGATCAGCATGTTCTGCGTGGTGAAATCCGGGCTGGTCAGGTCTTTCGGACCCGCCGTCACCTTCTTCTTGTCGTGCACGTAATCGTACGGCTTGGTCAGCGTGTCGTTGCCGAGCGACGCGTACTGATCGGTGCCGTTCAGCTGGAGGGCGCTATCGGTCCAGTCTTCCAGCGGACCTTGCGTGTAATCTTTCGCGGCGATGTTGACGCCTTTCAGCGGCCAGACGGGCGTCTCGAAGTAGTTCTCGCGCAACACGAAGTACGTCGTCGCGTAAAAGTGATCGTCGAGCAGTACGGTGGGATCGGAATTGTTGCGGCGGAAGTGCCATTCGCCGACGGTGCGCGAGATGCTCCAGGGCACGAACACTTTCACGCCGGCTTCCAGCGCGGGCGAACCGGGGAGTGGATGGAAATCGTGCTGCTTATCAGCGTCCTTCACGATCGGCGCGGAGCTGGCCGTGCCGATGTCGGCGGCCAGCGGTTTGTGCGCGGCGTACCCGGACTGCATCGAGGCGAAATCGGGGTAGCCCTTGCCGCTGGCTTCGAAAGTTGCGAACGCCTTTCCGCCGCCGCAATTCACGAGCAGATTCTTGGAGAGCGCCGTCGTTTCCAGCGGGTACGCGGCGGGCGCGGGACCTTTGTCCTCCTTCAACTGTCCCCACTGAAAGACGGGGCCGACGATGTCGATCAGGATGTTGCCGAGCAGCATGTGGCGGCCGCCCGACGGCGACCAGTTCGAACCGAGCACGAAATGCGCGGCGGTGTTGTTGAAGAACGTGTTCTCGATCGTCGGCACGGCTTCGTAAAACGCGGCCTGCGAGAAGAATTTGTTGGTACGGTCCGTCGTGGTGCCGTAGGCGACGTTGTTGAAGACCGAGTTCTTGAACGAGCCGTCGAAGTAGTAATTGAAGCCCAGGCACGCGCTGCTTTTGTTCTCCGGCTTGTACGTGCAGTTCCAGTAGCCGACGGCGTTGCCGGAGATGTTGTTGTAGACATAGTGCGGGCCGCACTGCCACGTTTCGATGCCGCCCCAGTCGTTGGCGCTCAGCAGCGAATCGAAGACGCGGTTGTCGTGGATCAGCGAGCGCGAAAGGCCGACGTCGCGGACATCGCCGCTGGCCTTGCCGCCGAAGACGAAGATTCCCGAGCCGTAGCAACGGTCGAGAATGTTGCCGGCGATGTGCATGGTCTCGGGGAATTCCACGCAGAGCGCATGGCCCCAATCCTGGCGGTGTGGGCGCTGGCCGATCACATGCATTTTGTTGCGGAGGACTTCGACATCGCCGCGCCCGCCGCACTTGATCTCGATCGCGCCGTGGTCGAGTTCGATCAGTTCATTGTCGTCGAACGCGACGCGGCCGAAATGATTTTCAGGCTTGCCGGCATCGAGTTTCATGGCCTTGCCGGCGATGTTCTGGAATTTGCAGTTGGCGACTTTCAAGCCGTCGCTCGAACCGTGGATGCGGATGGCAGCGTTGGGCACGTCCGGGTGGCCCCAGCCGGGCTGGAAGAGGTCCCAATGCGTGTTGGTCCAGCGGAACGTGAGCGCGGAGATGACGACGTCGCTGAGTCCCTTGCTTTCGATCAGATTGCAATGGTGGCCGAGTTCCAGTGTGGCCTGATTGGGATCGCGGTCGCCGGGCAGGCGCAGGTAGACGCGCGCGCCGCCGTCCTTGCGTTCGGCCCAGAATTCGCCGGGCACTTCCAGGTACTGCGGCTTGTCTTCAAGGTAATAGCGGTTGCCGGTCCAGATGTTCTCGCTGTCGCCGGTCCAGATGCCCTGGAAGACGAGACCCTTCTTCGCCGCATCGAAGCCTTCCACCAGCGTCGGAAACGGCGTGCCCATTACGACCGCGAACTCCGTGCGAACGGTTGCGCCGACGTAGTAATCTTCACCCTTGTCGAGATGCTTGGTGTCGATCCCCATGTGGGCGCGATGGCCCTTGAAATCGATGTGCCACTTGCCCGTCCACCATTCCGGCTGCTCCCACGACCACCATTCGCTCATTACGTCGGTGGGGTTGGAGACTTTCCAGTGCGGCACGCGCGCAAGCGGAATGCGCTCGGCGCCGGTCTTGCTGATTTCCCAGACGTTGCGCGGCTGAAACGCCACATCGACCCACCAGACCTTGTCGCCTTCCGGAATGTCTTTGCGGTCGGTGCCTTTTTTCCAGCCCGTCACGCGCTCCGAGCCGGCGATGACTGCCTCGCCTTCGCCCCAGGCCGGGTCGCTGGTCAGGCGGATCGGATCGCCGGGCTTGCCGGATTCGTTGGCGTTGAGCATGCCGCGGTAGAGCACGCCGCGTTTGAAAACGTAGGTCTGAATTCCCGAGCCGGCTTTCGCCGTGCCCGTCGCCGCCGGATCCCACGGATGGTGCTTCCACGCGTTGGCCGTCGAGGTGCCATCCTTGTCGTCGCTGCCGCCGTCAAAATCGATGTAGCGCACCGACGCGCCCTTCTCGAATTTGAAGGCTTCGGGTTTCCATTCGAGATCGCCGCTGGCCGTGATCGTGGCCATCGGCTGATTCCACGCCCAGCGTTCGCGCTCCGATTTTCGCGGCGCCACCGTCTCGCTCTTCTCCGGCTCAAGCACCGTCAACGCTTCGCCCGCGCGGACCGATCCGAGCACGGAGACGATGACAGTCAGTGCGCAAAACGAGAGACGTGTCGTGTGTGCCATAGTGAAAATCTCGAGAGGATTGGGGTTGAAGTACAACGCAGCTCTTTTCTGTCTACCCTGCATTTGAGCAAAGTGTGGTAAGGAGTGCATGCGTAAAATGGGAAATGTGATGGGCTATTTGGCGGGTATGTCAGTTTTTCCTCTCACGGCGCGGCGAAGGCGGCCTTCACTTCTTCCGCGGCGACGCCGGCTTCCACGAGCTGTTTGTCGGCGAGCGTGAAGTCGCCGACGCAGCGCGCGAAGAAGGCGACGAGGGCGTGGTCTTCCGGGCTGTCGCGACGCAGCATTGCGCGGCTGAGCGCCAGGGCGTCGGAGGGTTCAAGCTTGGTGAAGAGCTCCGCGTCGATCGTCGCGCCGTCGCCGGACATTTTAAGCATCGCGTGACTGCCGTTGAGGCTCATGATGTCGACGTCGGTTTTCATCGCGCTGTAGTTGAAGCGCGGCGGATGGCCATCGGCGATCATCGCCACGATGCGGTCGCGCAACTTCTGCGCGTACTTGTCCCAGCTCTCCTTTTTCGGCGTGGCTTTCGCGGCTTTGGTTTCGGTGTCCTGCTTGCGCTTGGTGTCGGCTTCTTCTTTCTGTTTTTTGACTGCACCGGCGGAGGCGAGGGGCGAGGCTCCCCCTTTCGTTGCGCCGGACGCGCCGGGTGAAAAATCACGGCCCGACGCGAGCACATACGCCGGCGCGGTCGGGGGCAGCGGCGAGGCGCTCACCAGCACGGCGGTGGCGAAAGGTTTCGACGTGAACGCTGTTGCCGGACGCGGCGCCGGTGAGCAGACTCCACGAACCGGCTGGGACGTTGAGCTCCTCGGCCTTCTCGGTGTCGTTGATCAGCAGCATGGCCTGGCCGGGAAGAATTTTCGGCGCGGGATCGGCCCATGGCGCGTCGGCTTTCCAAGCCGCGGCATCCTTGAGCGGCTTGTCGGCTTTGGCGAGAGCGAGGCCCGGCGCGAGCACAAACGTCGAGCCGCTCATCGTCCCGTAGTCGATGCCGCGTTCGTAATGCATGCCGGCCTGATGATCGTTGCCAGACCAATCGGCGGGAATGTTCTCGGTCCACGCGGGCTTTACGAAGAGCCGCGGGTCGAGGACAAAAATGTTGCCGGTGAATTTGTTGCCTTGCGCACGCTTGATGTTGTTGGCGGTGCCGACTTGAATGCCGGCCTGGCGGTTGCCGGCCAGGACATTGTCCTGAACTTCGCAGTTGAAATTGTTGCTCATGAAAATCCCATTGCCGCCGCAGCCGACGATGGTGTTGCCGACAATTTTGGTGTCGTGAAATTCGCTCAGGAATTCCGGCCAGATGCCATGACCGAGCGGATAAAACGGCTGCGACGTGCGCAGATTCCCGACGGTGTTGAGAATGATGTTGCCGCGAATGTTGCTGGCATTGCAGTTGGTGTAAATGGCCGCGCCGTCGTTCATCGTCGACATGCAGCGCACGAAGACGTTGTGCTCCACCGTCTGCCCGTCGTTGCCGAGGATGATGCCCGCGTAACCGGTCTCGACGAGCGTGTTCAAGCGCACCACGACGCCTTTGCCGCGAATGATCATGCCGCAGGCGTGCCACGTGCCGCTGCCGCCGAGTCCATCGCGCGTGCCGATGCGTTCGAGGCGGTTGTGTTCGATCACCGAGCCGCCGGCTTTCTCGGCGTTTTCGCCCCAATTGATGCCGATGTTGAGCACATCGGAAATCGTGCAGCGGCGCACCGCGCTACCGTTGCTCTCCCAATTGCCGCTCAGTCCCACGTCCCAGATCTGCTCGATGGCGCAATCTTCAACCACGGACGTGTGGCCGATCGCCACAGCCGAATCAATGTAGTGGCGGAAGGTAATCCCGCGCACTGTGGCATTGGATAAACTGACGCCGGACTTCTCGACGACCGCTTCCACGGAAAGATGGGCCGCGTCGATGCCCGCCGGTGGAATCACCAGCAGCTGCTTGCTGGCCGCGTCGTACCACCACTCGCCGGGCGCATCGAGCTCCGCGCGGCAATCGTCGACATAGTAGCCCGAACCGATGCCAACGAGGTTCGTCAAATCCTTCACCGGGGTTGGCGACAGTTCCAGCTTGTCGCCGGTGTCGGCCGTGACCGTGCGCGTCTCCCACCACCAGCTCCACTTGCGCCAATGCAGTTGCGCGCCCTTCCAGTTCGTGCCCGCGCGTTTGCTCAGCTCGCCGTCGGTGATCGTCGTCGCCGTCGTGCCGGCCTTGGTGGTGAGAAATCCGTCGTTGGGGAAGCGCGCGAGTGTCAGCAGTTTTCCGTCGGCCGCGCAGAGAAGGGGCTTGGTGGGGCAGGGGGCTGCGAGAATCTTCGTGCTTCCCGGCGCGGCACTGAAGCCGGTAATCGGAATCGCACCGGTGATCACGGGAGCGGGTTGATCGGCCGGGCCATCGGCGATGACCGTCGGGCCGTCGATGTTGATCCCGCCCTCGCGAATGACGCTGCCGCGCAGGATGTGAATCGTGTCTCCCTTGTGAGCGCGCTTGGCCGCCGCCGCGAGCGAATGGAGCGGCGCATTCGCCGCACCATTGTCCGGTCCCGACGAAACCCAGATGTCCGCGGCGCGGCATGCGGCTGCCGAGAGCAATGAGGAGACCAGCACGATCAGTCGCAATTTCTTCTGCATCGAATCAGTTCCACGGAATGCACACCAAGTATAGCGCAATTCATGAAACTGACGTGAGGATTGGTGGCCGACCTTAGATCAAATCACAGCGAGGAATGATGGGGAATTTGGCGGCAAAGATGGGTTATTTGAGTACGCTCCCGTATAGCCTCAGCGATTTTGGAGAGTTTGACCATGCAGGTCTGCGGCGCGGTTTGCAACGTTTGTGCGGAGAAGATTTTTTTTCAGCCCGACGGGACGTGGTGTGCGCGCTGCAATACTGCCGTACATAAAGCCTGTCGCACAGAAGATATTTGCGCCGGCTGCAACCAACCCCGCCTCGACCCGTCTGCGCTGTTTGTGCGTTCCGCGTACTGTCCGGAGTGCATGCATCCCAATAAAGACGCTGACTGCTGCTGCCGCTGCGGAGCGGCAACGCGATGGGATACGGAGCAGGATTATCAGGCGCGAAAGGCAGAGATCCGTGGAGCAGCTGAACAGTGGATCGTCTGGGGCTTGGCCGAAATCGGGCTCGGTGCGGTGATGATTGCTGCAACGCTCGTGGGCATCGTTGTACTCCACGTGATTGCGTTTCCCGTACCCCTGCTCGCCATTGCTGTCGCCGGCGATGGCTTCCGGCGGATTGTCAGTGGGAATTCGTTGAAGCGATTCGAATGAAACCGTGTCCGCGGTCAGCGCTTCACCGCAGGCTTTTCGGACTTTGCTCCGGTGCCGCGCAACTTGGCGAGGAAGGCGTGGACCTTCTCTTGAATCTCCGGTGACCCTGAGGCGATCAGGATGCCGGCACGGCCGCCCATGCTTGAGCCCGCGATCCCAGACTGGATCAGCACCTGCAGCTTGGTCAGCTCCTTTTCGTCCTCTCCCAACAGGTCGCGGACGTTGTAGAGCGTCACGTCGCCTTTTCGGGTCGGCGTACTGATGAAGAGGGCATGATCCACCAGGGTATATTCGAGATTCTCAAGCCGGAGCGCCCAGTCGAGGGCCACTTTCGCTTTCTGATCCGTAATCTTGAGTTGGATTGGTGCCTGACCGGCGGCGAGAACTCGGGGATCGATCACGATGTTGACACCCGTCTGAGTTCGAAAGAATTCCAGAACTTCAGTCAACGATGTGTCGACAAAATCGAACGAGATCTGCTTCTCCAATTTGTCCTGGATGTCCTTCTCCCACGCCGCGGGTGGCAGAGGGGTGAGCAGCGGAATCTCCGCGCTTCCAGCTTTCTCCAAAAGCGTCGCGAGAAGTTTTGCCACGCGTTTGTGCACGTCTCCGGTTTGAATCAGGACCAGCTTTCCATTCACAGTCGATATCGAACGGGCGGGATCCGCGAATTCATTGGGGAAGGCGTAATCACGAATCAGTTCCACCAGAAGATCGGCCGGCATTCCCGTTTTGGAAATATCGTACGCCTCCATGTACTGATCCTGGGTCTGACCGTTTTTTCGGCAAAGGTATACTGCTCCGCCTTTGAGCGTGTAGCGCACGTCGCTCAGCCGGCAGAGCCAATTCAGCGCTTCTTCCATGGTCATTCCGGTGGTTTTGATCGTGACCGGGGTTTTGAGGATGCCATCGGCGGCCAGCACGGGGTCGAGGATGAAGTCCATTTTGTGTGTGCCGCGGATGGCGGTGAGCGCTTCTTCAAGCGTGATGTCGACGAAATCAAACTGGACCGGTGCCTGCAACTGCGCGCGCAGTCCCTCAATCTGCGGATCCTCAGGGACCGGAGGCGTCTCGGGAGTTTTCGGCTTGTCGTCGCCATCTCCGGCAGGCGCGTGCACAACCGCGATGACATCGGCCTGCGGCGATTTCTTGTCGCGCAGCGCGGCATAGAGGCTCACCGAAAGGACCGCCAGCGCCAACAGCGCCGCGACGTCCAGCACGCCGATGCGCCAGCGCTGCATCAGCCGTCCCACCCGCGCCACGCCAGCGGGTGGAGCGTTCAATTGAGCGGCGACGCGCGCGCGCAGTTCCGCGCTGGGCGTTGCAGGTGTTTCCTGCCGCAGGCTGCGTGCGGTGCGAGCGCCGAATTCGGCGAGATCTTTCTGTTCGCCGGAGGCCGCGCCGCTTTTCAGGGCGGCATCGAGCTCCTTCAGAAATTGCGCGGCGTCGTCGGGCGGAAGCTCGTCGAAGCGGCTGGAATCGTTGGTCATGAGTGTGTTCCTTTCGGAGCGGCTAATCGGCGGCGCAGTTTGCGCAGCGCGCGAAAGATCACCACTCCCAGATAGGCCTCGTCCATCTCCAGCAGCCGCGCCATCTGCGCATGACTGTAGGATTGGGAAAATTTTAATCGCAGCGCCTCGCGCTCCGTCTCGTTCAATTCCTGCAGCGCTGCCTGGAGCTGCGCCGGGTCGTCGAGGCCCGGCTTCTCCGGCGTTGGCGCCGCATTGTCGGCGATGGCATCCGCCGCTTTGCGTTCCAGTACCTGGCGGCCGCGGCGTTCAACGCCTTTGGCGCGGTAATGATTCGCGACGCGATTGCGGGCGATGCGGTAGAGCCACGCGGCGAGTTCGCCGCCGGCAAACTGGTAGCGCATCGCACAGGCTTGCACGAAAACATCATGCGTGATGTCCTCGGCGTCGTGATGCGACTGCGTGCAGGTTCGGACGTAGTTCCAGATCTCGTCCAAGTGTTCCAGACACCCGGCAACAAACGGGTCTGCGGGGTCGGCGGTGTGTGGCTGAGCGTTGAGCATGGCTGTGTTTGTAGTCACACAGTATTAATACGTTGCCAGCCGATCCATATCATCAATTTTAAAAAATTGACCTGTTGCAGTACGTGCAAGAACCTTGGAGCGAATTCGCTCCAAGTGTATTTCACGATTCAGACCTTCGGGTCACGTGACCCGAAGGTCAAAATGACCAACACAGGACCCTAGCGACAATTGTCGCCAGGGTATTATGGTTAAAACCTTGCGCGTCGGCCGTGGGTCCGTACACCTGCGGCAGCGCCACGTCCTTCAGGCGCAGGTATACGCCCAGTTGCGCGCGGTGATGGATGAAGTGGCTGAAAATGAACGCGCGGAGCACCGCGATTTTCGGCATCGAGAGCACAACCTTGCCGCCGACTTTCATCGACCACATCGTCATCAACTGGTCATCCTTAATGCCCTTCATCGTGGTCTTCGCGTCGGCGACATTTTTGTCAAACAGCGCCAGCAGTTCCTTGACCGTTTCGGGGCGCGCGGGTTTGTACGAGCCGTCCATTTCCAGCACGTCCTGCGTCAGCGTGACCGTGGTCCAGCCGGGAATTTCCGCGAGATGACCGGCGAGCTGGCCCATCGTCATCGACTTGGGATGCGGCTTGAAACTGAAATGCTGTTCCGGAACAATCTCGAGGATCTTGCGCCCGGTGCCCATTTCGTGATCAAATTCCATCAACATCGGATCGATGATGCCCATTTTCTGCGCCTCCTTGGATTTCATTGTCGCCCAAGCTCATCAAAGAATGAGCCACAGGTAAATGATTGTTTCGCCCCACCCGTTATTCCCAGGAACGAGGTGCAAACAAGTCATGTTCGTGTGAAGATTGGAATATCAGGTTGTCGTCGCGCTATGTGTCGCCGCCGCGTCAGTAGACTGAATTCGCCCCTTCTAAGAGGAATGCAACAATGCTCCGAACGTCGC
This sequence comes from Planctomycetota bacterium, assembly GCA_038227875.1. Classification (GTDB taxonomy): domain Bacteria; phylum Planctomycetota; class SZUA-567; order H5-PLA8; family H5-PLA8; genus JBBRPR01. Next base: position 37,912 of record JBBRPR010000044.1, on the reverse strand, counting down.
TCACCTATGCCCGCTGGTTCATCCTCGTGCTGCTGCTCTGCTCCGGAGCGGTTCACGCCGAGGCGGATAAGGAAGCCGAAACCGGCAAAAAGCCCGACGCCACCGCCGCGGACACCGCGAAATTGGCGGGCGACTGGAGCGGCAAGTGGGTTGACATCTGGAAGTACAACGGCCAGGGCGGCGATCTCGCCTGCACGCTGACGGCTGGAACCGGCAATGAAGTCACTGCAGTCTTCAAGGCGCCGGGCTTTATGAAAGAAGCCGTGACCGTGAAGTTGAAAGTGAAAGCCGATGGTTCAACCAATGGCTCCGTCGACATGGGCAAGCCGGCCGGCACGCTCACCTTTCGACTGCAGCTGACGGCCGATAAATTCAGCGGCGAATACGATAGCCTGGAAGAACGCGGAAAATTCGAAATGACGAAAACGAAGTGAGATGAACGGACCGACCTTTGCGATTCGCATTCCGGGCGAACGCAGGGGAGGTCTTCAACATGATTCGAAAATTGGCGTCGGGCGGTTATCGGCTCTATTCGCGTAAAACCAATGCGAAGACGGGAAAGCGCCGCAATCTCGGCACCTTCGACACGCGCGCGGCAGCGGAAAAACACGAGCGGGAAGTGCAGTATTTCAAGCGGCACTGACCGTTCAAAATCGGTCAGGCAGTCGCCCGTTGCGCAAATCAGCGGAAGTCGGTACCGTCGCATTCTTATCCCAGGAGATGCAACGTGAACCAGACCCTGTTGATGCTCGTAGCGCTTGTCGTTTTGTTGCAGTCCTTTTCGTTCGGTGCGGAACTTCCTCCCGACAAATCCGGCGACGGCGTCTCCGAGAAGATTCACGCGGCCGGAATCGCGTGGATTGATGCGTATTTGAAATCCAACAAACCCGATGAGCTCGTCCCGATTGCTGAAGCCATCGCCGACAAGCTGATCGCGGGCGGCACGCTCTACATCGCCGGCGACCCGGCATTCTGCGATGAGCTCGATTTTCGCGCCGGCGGCCTCGCGGGCGTGAAGACGTGGAACGGCGTCCAGCGCATGGAGAAAAATGACGTGCTGTTGATCGGCGTGATCTCTGCCGGCGACAAGGGCGCGCGCTTTTTCAGATCCGGACCTTTTGTCGGAAGTTACGGCAGCCTGACGCAAGCCCTGACCGTCCACATCGGCAGCCACAATTGGCCGCAGTTGGAACGCCTCGGCGAAATGATCAACAAGGACCGCTGGAAAGCAGGGCTGTACTTTCTTGATACACAGGCGCCCGTGGGCGGATCGATGGAGGCCGTCGCGATTGGACAGATGAGCACGCTGGCCGTGACGTGGGCGTTGGAAGCGGAAATCGCCGCCGCAATTTCGCGCAAGGGCAAGACACCCTCGGTGCTCGGCAGCATTTTCGCTCCGGGCGCCAACGAATTCGATGAGAAGATCAAAGCCAAGTCGGTGCTGGATGAGCCGAAGATCGACGCCATCCCCGGCGGCAAGCTCGGCCGCGAGTACCTCACTGTTTGTCGCCGCCAGATCGCCGCGTTTCTGGAGAGCGGCCAGTCGCAGCAGTTGCGCAAAGCCGCCGCGCGCGTCGCCGACGCGCAACGCCGCAAGGCCGCCGTCTGGACGATCACCGAAGGCCACGTCCACGCCCGCGGTGCGATCGTGCCAGCCGAACTGACGCGCGTGGTTGTCTTCGGCCCGTCGTGGACCTGGGAAGCGCCGCAGGGTTTACACACCGGCGATCTGCTGCTGTTCGTCGGTTACCTCGCGTTTCCCAAGGAGGCTGTCGACAAAGCGCGGACAGCCGGCGCCGATGCGGCCGTGATCGTCGCCGACGACGGTCCGAATGACGAGCACGTCACGACGGTGAAATCGAGCTGGGAAAAGTGGGACGCCGTCGTCACGCTCCCCGGCTATCCCTACAAGGGCATGCCGTCGTCCGCGATTTTGACCACGTTGCATTGGTACGCGCTGATGGCGGAGGCAGTAGGGGAGAAGAAGGACTGAAAAGCGAGGACTGAGGACTGAGGATTGAGTGGAGACGCGCGCGTTCAGCGACAAAAAATTCTGAAAGCGATGCGCTTTAAGTCCAGCGACGTAAGTACTGCTCAGTGCATTGTTGCGTTCTGAGCGAGCGAGAACGCGGGGAGCGCTTCGCCGTTAGGGCCAGTCCAGGCGATCTCGATGCGTTCCAGCGACGGGAAGGAATGGAAGAGCGCGTGGGCGATCAGCTGGCTGTCGTTGTCGTCGGGGCGCTGCGTGAGGGCGGCCTGGGTCAAGCTGCGCGTGCCGGCGTGCTCGGAGTCGGTGGGCGGAGGTTCGAGTGCGGCATTGGGAACCGGCGCGGTGGCGATGGTGGACGGCGCGACAGCGGCGGTGTTCGGACGCACGGCGCCGAGCGTCAGCACGTTGTCGATGACGCGGACGGACGTATAGCGGATGCCGGTTCCTCCAGTGGGATCGAAGGTCAGCAGCGCGTGGACGACGTCGCGTTCGAGCTGGGTTTTGGCACCGTAGGTGGTGCGCATCCACTGGCTGAGCTTTTCGTATTCAGCTCCGACTGCCTGCTGCGCGACCGACGAGCGCCATTCACCGTGTCCGTCTTTGAGCGTGGATTCCATGCGCGTCAGTTTCTGGTACGCCTCGGGATACGCGCCGGCGTCGAGCAGTTCGGAGATCTCGCGCTGCGTGGCGGCGGTGGCAGAGTTCAGTTCCTGGCGCGCGGAGGACTTGAAGTACATCACCGCGCCGATGCCCAGCGCGATTAGAACGCTGACGACAGTGATCAGCAGCGGTGTACTGATTCGCGCGCGCGGCGCCGGACCCGTGTCGGCATTACCGGTGGCGGTGTGAACGCCCGGTACAGCGACGGCGTCGATCAGCGTGCTGCCTGGCCGGCGAAGAATCGCGGCGATGCGCGGTGGCGCTGGCACGCGTTCCACGGGTGGCTTGGGTGCGATTTTTTTCACGTGCGGCGAACCGAGCATCGGAACCTTTCCTCTCAGAAAATTTATTGCATCGCGTTGAGGTCCCAGAACGCGCGCACGGTCACGCGTGCTTTGTTCTGGGACTTGGGCTGATAGAACGCCGCAGGGTTGACAGTGCCATGATAGTCGGCCCAGGCGCTGGGAATGGACGTGTGATCGTTGGGCGGCAGCGTGTTGCAGCCGGTGTCCATGCTGTCGATGTTTCCGGCCGGTGAGGTTTTGAAATAGTTGGGCTTGCCGTCGCGGTAGTAGTGCAGTCCCTTCGCGGTGCCGTCTTCGCCGACATCGGTGACTTCCAATCCCGGCGCGACTTCGACGACCGCGACAACCTGGTGCTGTTGCAGCACGGTCGGATTGGCCGAGGCGGCGGTGCTGCTGTCGATCAACTGCGTGTTGATCACGAGGTAAAACGTGGTCGACGCAGTGGTCAGCTCTGTCGAAAACCAATCCGGTCCGAAGACGAGCTGCCGGTAGGGCACGGTGGCTCCGGAGATGTCCTTACCGCCGCGCGTGTCGGCGGCGACGAAGCCGAGCACGTCCATGGTGGGATCCGGCTCCTGCGTTTCGTCCCGACCGATTCGCTGCGCGTAGAGCTGGCTGAGCGGGTCGCGGACTTCGACGTTGGGTTCTTCGGCGGCGCTGAACAGATACGCCTTGCCGGGGACGATGTTATCAAAAACGGCGCTGGCGGTGCGGGCGTCCATCTTGCCGGGCGCGATTTCGAAGTTACCGTTCTTGTCGACGCCGACGGTTTCCTTGCCGTCGTTGTTGGTGCCAGTGTACTTGCTGTTCTTATTATTGGTCGCGATGACGCGCAGGTCGTCCTTGACCCACTGTCGAAAGGTCGACGGGCCGCAGGGAAAGCGCGTCGCGGAATTGTCGGACTTTTGCACCGCATGTTTGACTTTGCTGATTTCGGCAGCGGGAATCGAGCCGGCGTAGGTGTTGTAATAATTCTTCGCGACCGTGAAGGGCTGCACGATCGGATTGTAGAATGTGTTTTCATGGGCACCGGTGTCGGGACCGTAGCCGCGCAGAGGATAGGCGGCGTAATTGTAGTCCGCTCCATAGGTGGCCGAAAAGTAACGGCAGAGCAATTCCTGATACTGAAAGGCGAGTTTCGCGCGCAGGCGTTCGACCTGTGTTTTTTCGGCAGCGGTGAGTGTGGCGGCGTCCTTCTGTGCATTGCGATAGGTGGTGCCGTTCCAGAAATCGCCGATCTTGATGATGCGCCGGAGCGATTCGACGTTGAAGACGCCGTTGAGCGTAAAGGTCAGCGCGCCGCCCCAGACGTTGGTCAACTGCGAGTCGCCGGAGTTGAAACACGTATTCACGTTGACCGGACTGCGTCCGGTGTCCGGATCGGTGAATGCGTAGACACTCATGCCCGGCAGCCCCAGGAACGTCCATGGGGACAGTCGGTCGGCATTGGCCGAGGCGCGGAGGCTGCGCGCTTCCGGTCCGAGGAGGCTCATCCACGTCGTGTTGGTGGTGATCCAGTGGGGGGACATCTGGTTCGGATCGGCGGACCAACCGTCGTAGCGCACGGTTCTGGAAGCCACGCGCCAGCAGGCGTTGTAGCGCCACGGTGGTTTGACCCACGCCCAATAATTATCCTGTTGCGCCTGCGTCCAGAGGCTGTCGCGGTTGGCGCGCTGGTATTCGATGAAGCCGCCGCCGAGAGCGTCCATCATCATGTTGGCCATCTGGCACTGCGTGGGGTTGCAGTCGTTGAGCCAATCGTTGACGTTGATGAAGGCGTTGGGATCGAGCACCTGGACGGCGAAACGCCCGCGCACGCCGCCGCCGGGAAAATGCGACTGGGGCATCCAGACCCATTGGGCTTCGTCGTTTGCTTTGCAGGTTGGAAACCACGTGCTGACGCCTTGGTCGTAGGTGCGGTACCACCAGCAGTAATTGGGATCGGCGGTGTTGTGCGTGGAAGAGATCACCGCGTTGGATTTGACCAGGTTGGTCGCTGGATCGATCAGCGCCTGCTGGATGTTCGCGGCGGTCCAGTCGATGGCCGTCACGGTCAGATCAGCGAGATCGGCCTTGTCGCGGATGTGGGAGACGGAAGCGACTTCGGTGCGGGTCAGCGAGATGAAACTGATGCAGATGCCGAGCATCACGGCCAGCAATCCGACCACGACGAGCAGAATGAACGCTCGCGGCGAACGGGATTTTGATGTTTTGACTTTCGACATCGCTGGCAACTCCTGCTTGCTCGAGAACGAATTCCGATTCCTGACGCTCAAGGCCCGGCCGTACCGAAGATGGCGGGATCGATTTTCTTCAAGTCCTTGGTGCGGTTGTAGAGCGGCGTAGACGGATCGGTGAGTACACCGTCGCGGGAATCGGTGACGACGCCGTTGCCCCAGCCGCAGGGCAGCGCGACGACACGCGAAAAGATGCCGGTGGCGCGCTTCTGGAAATCGCAGACGAGAATGGTGACGCGCACGGCTTTGGGCGGCGGCGCGAAATAGATCGCAGAACCGTCGGGGACGTCGTTCCACGTGCTGGTCGTCGCGTCCCAGTACGCGAAAACGATGTCGATGGTCTTGATCGGCGTGATGTCGAACTGGTAGTAACTGCTGCCGCCGCATTCGATGTACTTGGGCGCGTTGACTTCGTGTCCGGGCGCGGACCAGTCATCGGGTTCGTCGCCGAGATGGCCGGTCGAAACGTGCGTGACCGGATCGGTCGTATAGTACGGCGGCTCGTTTTTAGGATTGGCGTGCGGCTTACATTCGATCTGCGAGACGTCCGCGAGTTTGGCTGTCTGATCGGTGACGTTGTAGAGCAGCGTCGAATTGACCGAGCCGAGGTAGCCTTCGTTGATCGTGCCGGCGCTGGTGGAATAGCAGAGCGCGAAGGGCATGCCGCCGCGGTAGGGCGTGGAGGAATTGTAATTCAAACCGCCTGGCTGGTGCTTGAGGTAGTTAATCGATCCGGCTTCGCGCTTGGAGCCAAAAAAGCGGGTGACGGCGGACGGCGTGAACGGATCGGTGTCCGTGAAGGTGACGCGCTTGAGCGAGAAGTGTTCGCCGCGTTCGTTCAGCGCCGCCTGCTGAATTTCGATCTCGATCACGTCGAGGATGTTGCGCGCCGCTTCGTAGACGGCGAGTTTGCGTTCGATGGTCTGGACGGCGCGGGTCGAGACGCGGAACACCGGCATCACCATCGTCATCAAGAGCATCGAGACGAAGAGCACCAGCATCATTTCGACGAGCGTAAAGCCCGCACGGAATTTGGTCGCGGGCATGGTCATGAGTTTCCCGGGAAGGCATCCAGCGCGTGCGCCAGATCGGCGGGCTTCGCGAGATGAACGCTGTTGCCCGAAACGCCGATGTCCGTGATGCGGCCGGGAAGAATGCGCGGTCGCGTGGATGACTGCCACTGCCCGGCTTCAATGATAACGTGATCGCCGGAAGCCTCATCAAAGACGACGACGTGAAACCAAGCGTACGCGTAATTGAGATACGACGGCATCGAGCCGCGGCCGTCATAGACCGTGTGGTGGCGCTTGATCTCGCCCTTGGGATCTTTGCGGTAGCAGGCGAAATTGAAGAATCCCTTGTTTCCGCTCGGCGTATAGGCCCCGGCCATCACGCGGATGCCGGAGGGGAGCGTGTAGGTCTGGTCGAGCTTGCGGTCCTTGAAGCGGTACGGGTACCAGACGGGATACGGATCGCTGGCCGGCTGCTCGGGAGCGTAGGGTTCGCATTCGGTGCCGTAACCGGAGTAGCTGACGGTGCGCACGGTCCAGAGTTCAATGGTGCTGTCCGGCGGCACAACGCCCGGCAGCGGCGCGGGCGAGAAGGTCGTGCAGGTGTCGCCGTAGAACACGCCGACAGCCGTGCGGAAGCGCTGCGCTTCGGAGCGCGCGTGGTACATCGCGGAGATCACGATCTTGGAAGCCTGATCGACTTTGGACGTCTTGACGAATTTGGAGAACGTGGGAACCGCGATCGCGCAGAGCAGCGTGACGACGAACATCACCAGCAGCAGTTCAACCAGCGAAAAGCCAGTAGCGGGGAAGCGGCGACGCGTCGCAAAGACCAGTGGCAATGGAACCATGTGTTCGCGTCCTTTCCCGTTTTTCATTTCGCTTTCGGATCGGCCGAACACAGGTATTGCGTAAAGGTGTATTCGCGCAGCGATTTGTGCGCGCGCACCGCGATGGTGATGCGGGTGAGATTCAGCGGCGTGCCCACGCCACCCGAGACACTGGGCGCCAGGTAACCGGCCGCAGGCGCCGGATTGCCGGTGGTCTCCGCGGTGACGGGACTGGTCTCGACGCGCCACTCGTAGCGCTTGATGTCATCGAAGTATTCGTAGGGCTGGCCGGGATCGGACGCGAAATCGCGCCACGGAGCGCCCGACGTCAGATTGTACGGCTCCTGCGCGCCTGCGGTGTACCCACCGCCAGAAGGAAGGTAGCCGCTGCCGGGAATCAGATCGGTCGGCGGATCGACGCGGTCACGGCGGAATTCGGCGAACTTCGAATGAACCAGGTGGATCGCCGCATCCTGTTCCACCACGGCCAGTGCGCTGTCAATGCCGGTCGGCATCGCGGCAAGCACGCCCATGATGCCGACAAGAAAGATGAACATCGCGATCATCACTTCGATCAGCGTGAGCCCGCGCGCTGGGACCGGTCGTCGTGAAGAGTAAGGTACACAACGAACCATTGCAGAGGCGTCTCTCGAGTCAAAATTACAGGTTTCACGTGCAAAAGACCAATCTGTCCATCTGTCTACTCTATAAACCAGTGAAGTGCGTTTAGCAATATTTTTCGGTCTAATAAAATTATTAGAGCATCGTGGGCGGGGAAATCATGCGCACTATTTTTGAGAAACAGCAGCAATTTTTGCGGAGAGCAGCGCGACGCTTGCCACTCGCCAGCCCTGCTTGCTTTTAAGCAGCGTGGTTCGCAGGGTGAGATTCCATTCGCGGGCCAGGTTGTCGATGCGAGATGCTTGAGTGGCAGGCATGCGGGTAGTGATGATCAGTTCGCGTTCGCGATCGGACTTACCCAACTGCAACGTTTTGGCGAATCCTTTTTCGCCTCCGACGGAAAGTTCACGACTGAATTCCGGCGACTCTCCAGCGTCGAGGTGGGCGGCGGCTTCTTCAAGCGCAGCGTCTGAGAGCGCGCGGCAGGCTTCGTATTCGTAATGTTCATCGAGCGCCCGCGTTTGCAGCGGCAGAAGCAGTGCGCCAGCAGAGACGATGGCCAGCAGCAGGGCGATCAGGAGCAGTACGAACGTGAGCGCCACACCGCGGTGTTTTCTGCTCATCTTTTCGGCTCCTCAGCAACTTCAGCGCGCAGCGCGGTATCGAGAATCAGCGTACGCGGCGCTGGCCGCGCCGGATCGGAGAGGTCTTGCGCGGGATCGATCTCCGCCAGGCATTCCCAACGCGCGTGAAGAAAGCGGCGCTGTTGCGTCTCGTCGAGCGCATACTGGGAGGTCTGCACGAACGGGCCGCTGTCAACGTCGCCAGACTTCACCTGTACGCGCTCCAGGCGCATTTCGGTTGAGATGCGATATACGACTTCCTCGTCGGCTTCCGTCAGCAGCACGGAACTGCCCTCGCGCTCTATCTGCACTGAACGCGCTTGCCGCACGTCGTCGCGGAACCGTTCGGCAAAGCGCGTGGCGACGAGGAGCTCCGTCGCGCCTCTGGCATTGTTCTGCGACGCGCGCGCAACCGACCTCATTTCAATTGAGGCGAGACTTAGGAAGACAAACAACAGCACCAGCGCGAAGATCAATTCATTGAGCAATGCGTAGCCTCGCGCGGGTCGACGGATCATGGCGACACCCGCTTTCGCGCCGCACGTTCGAGCGTGCGTGTGGCGTGCGTGGAATTGTCCGTCCATGCGACGGTCACGCGGATGTCGCGAAGATCTTTTCGCTCGGCACTCGACGTGACGAAGAGGGTGATCTTCAGTTCAGGTAATTGCGGATTGAGTGTATCGATAACGCGGCCGTCACTTGGCGTGAGTTCGAGAACATCGGCGGCAATGGCTCGTTCGAGATTGGAGAGTGCCAGTTCGCTGGCGGTGAATTCATCCCACAGGAACCGTTCGTTGCGTTGTCCGGATCGGAGCAGCGACCATGACGCGGCCAGCACGGTGACCAGCAGCCCCAGTGCGATGATGACTTCAAGCAGGGTGTAACCGTTCGCGCGTTGCATCAATGCCAGATCCCCGCGTGCCGCATCACCGTTTCACGAATTAGCGTGAGAAACCAGAACAACCAGCCGTAAACGCCGCCGACCAGGAGGCCGGTAATTGGAATCGCAAGGCAGGGGATTGCCGCGACGAGAATATGATCCAAGCGCGCCGCGCGGGAATCATGCCATTCCGCCGCCACCGCGAAGGCATCCGCCAGCGCACCACCTGCCGCTCCGCTCCGCATCAAAGTTTTCAGCGTGTCCGGCAGGAATGCGCTTTGTAACGCGGTGGAGATCGGCATACCGCCTTCGAGATCGGTGGCGAGTTTTCGGAATGAAAGGCCGTAGGGGCCGGAGAAACCAGAATGGGAGACCAGTCGCAATGCCTCGCCCATTGGAACGTTGCTTCGCGTCATGGCAGCCAACGCATGACAAGAGCGAGCAAGGCAGCGGTGTCGCAGGCGGTTTCCGAAGATTGGAAGACGGGCCACGATGCGTGCAAACACGCTGAGATTGCTTCCGCGCGTCAACGAGCGCTTGTAGCTGATGATGATCAGGATGACGCCGATCAAGCAGAGCGATAGTGACGGTAGGTATTGCACAAATTCGTCCGAAATGAACAAGCCGGGCGGACAGGTGGCGAGCAAGGTCCTGCGAATATCATTCATTCTCGACCAGGTTAAATTAAAGACGGTCCAGCCGATTGCGAAGGTCACTATCCATCCCGCAAGCGGGGTTAATCCGGCGGTCAATAAACTGGCCGCGCACCGGTTTTCTCTGCGCAAGGATTCCGACAGGTTCTGAAGAATGTCGGCCAACGGAGTTCCCCCGGCGGATTCCCCGGCTTGTATGGCTAAAATGCCGTAGGGGGGCAGAAGGTCGGTTTCACCGAGTGCCGAGCTGAGACGACTGCCTTCGCGGAGACGCTCTCCGACTTTTTTGAGAGACGTGCTGGTGTAGTGCTCACGGGAAATGGTGTCGAAAAATCGATCCAGGGCCACCCGGCAGCGGATGGCCTGCGCAATCTCCCCACATAAATCGGCTACGCGTCTGCGCTGCCGCTCCACTTCCACGCGATCGGCAACCAGCATGATGACAGCGGAGAATGAAAACAGGGCGATTCCCCAGCCGGGCCCCAGTAGCAATCCCGCGAGCAATCCCATTCCAATCGGCAGAATGCAGTAGTGCCCAATTCCGATGTAGTTGTCATCGATGGCGTCGAAGAGGGGCTGGAATTGCTTTACGCGGTCGCGAAAGTAATCCAGCGTACGCAATAGGACGTATCCCAATACGAGTAGAAAAGACATGAACAGGACACCCACGATGAGCGCCTCCCGCTCATCCAGGTGCAGGCGCTCGCCTAGCGACGGAGCACTGGCGAGCGCGGTCTTCACGAAGAAGCAAGATGGAATCATTTCATGCTACCTCGTCCGTAGCATGTCATGAACACGAAACATCGGCAACAGAAACGAAATGACGACCGTAGCTACAGCAATTCCGACGGAAATTTGCGCGACGACGTAAATCAAATAGCGCACGCGCGCGCCGTCCAGTTCACCACGCTGTTCGTACAGATCGGCGAGCCGGAAGAGAGTTTCCGGTAAGTCGCCATGTAGCTGAGCGCCAGCCACGAACTGGAGGAGAGTCGGCGGAAAGAGCGGGCAGTTACCGAGCGCCTCTTCAAGGCACGCTCCGTTTCGAACGTGTATCAGCGCGACGTCGATCGCCTTGTTCATCGGAAGATGCTGAAAGCAATCGCGCGTCAATTCCAGCGCCGCGTCGAGTGGAATTCGCCGATGTAGCAGGATGCCCAACAACCTGCAGAACCGACCCAGCAGCATGGCCTTTAGAAACGGCCCAATAAAGGGGAGACTGAGCGCGAACATTTGAAAATTACGGCGCAGGTTCACGCGCATGCAGACCAGGATCGCGAGCGCCAGCAGAATTCCCAAGGCTCCCAGCGCAGCGATTGCAGTCGAGGGACGGTGCAGCAGATCGCTGGCCCAGAACGCAAAGCGCGTGGGTAGCGGAATTTCGATGCGCAGTTGCTTGTAGATACCGCCATACAGCACAGGCAATTGCGAAAAGAGGACCACGAAAAGAAGTGTTCCCAGCACGGTCGCCGTCGCGATGGGCGACAACAGCTGTGACCAGAGCGCTTCGCGGAAGCGCGCCTGCGAGCGGAATTCGCGAACCAATTCCACCAGCGCGGCGTGGAGATCGTTGGAGGCGATGCCCTGATCGATCAGGCGTGTGAAGAGCGGCGGGAAATCGCGTTCGCGGCGGCGCAGGGCTTCGCCCAGCGGCGTGCCGGAGGCGACGTCCTTTTCGACGGCGGAGAGGCTCTCGCGCAAGCGCCGGCTGTCCGCGTCGCGCGCGAGCAGTCGGAGTGCTTCCGGCAGTGGTAGTTTCGCGCGCACCAGACCCACCAGCAATTCCGCAAAAAGCGCCAGGTCGGCCGCGGAGAGCGGGCCGGAGAATTCCGAAACCAGCGACACGATCATAGATGGACGCGGAGGAACAACACCTGTGACGACAGCGGGGCTCCGCGGCGCTGGTGTTACATCCGGGTTACCGGGGCTTGCGGCCTCGCTACCGTCCATATGTTCTCGCTCGTTAACAATGGCAATTGGGATATACGCCGTCATGCGATCGATTTCATATTAACATCAAGATCAGGCGAAAGCCGAATCGAATCTCTTTGAATTCCGCGCACGTGCGAACCTTCTCGGAAACTTTTTCAATGTTTTGAATCTATTTCATCCAAAAAAATGTCCGGGCGGCTTGCGCGCGCCCGGACATGTCTGCGATTTACAATTTTTGCTGACTGGAAGCCTGCGGTACTCAGTGTTTGAACTTCGCCGATTTCGTGTTCATCTTCGAGACGATGGTGACTGTGGCGCCGTAGTTCACACCGTTGACGTCGATTTCCAGCGCTACGGTTGATGGGGCGGGGGCCAGCGGGTTGAAGCCCCAGGCTTGCGACCACGTGCCGTGCTGCAGCTTGCCCTTCACCGCGGCGTTTCCGCCGATGAATGCGGATGTTTTTGTCTTAGGGTCGCGCTTGCTCTGTTTTAGCGTCAGTTGGATCGAGCCTTGCGCGTTCTTCGCCCGACCGCTCTTATCGAGCGTAAACTGCACGATCGCCAAGCCAACCTTCAGCGTTAGTGGCACGCCAGCCGGATTGAAACCCGCCGGCAGATTGGGAATCACGCCGGAGAAGGCAGTCGAATCCTTCCCCTGCGCGATGAAGCTCATACTGCCAAGCATTTTCGAGAAGGTCATCGGCACCAGCGGAGTGGCGCCGCCGCCACCACCGCCACCCCCATTGGAATTCGGGGGGCTCACGACGACCGGAACTGTCATCGTGGTGCTGACCCCGGTACTGCTGGTCACGGTCAGCGTGAGCGTGTACGTGCCGGGTGTGTTGTATGTGTAGGTCACGGTGCTGCCGGAACCCGTGCCGCCGTCGCCGAAATTCCATTGATAGGTCAGCGTGCCGCCCGATGGGTCGGTCGCTCCGGTGGTGATCGTGATGGGTTCACCGGAGGTGACCGTGCCGGGAATCGTCGGCGGGGAATCGATCGTCGGCGACTTGGCAACCACGACGCTGGCTGTGCCGGACTTGCCTCCGGAGCTGGCCGTCACTGTGGCAGCGCCCGAAGCCGGCGTCGTGAACAACCCGCTTACTGAAATGGCGCCGGTGGTCGTGGTCCAAATGAATGCCGGCTGAGGCACCAACGCCACGCCGAACTGATCGTTGGCGATGGCTGTGAATTGCCTGGTCGCGCCTGGCGCGAGCGTGGCGGTTGACGGCGTGACGATAATCGTGGTCAGCACGGGCGGGTTCTGCAACGTTATCGCTGCACTGCCGTTGATCGCACCGCTCGTGGCTTTCACGGCGAACGTTCCAGCCGACGCACCTGCTGAATAAAGTCCCGTCGCGCTGACCGTGCCGCCGGTGGCCGTCCATGTGAATGTGGGCTGAGGCACCATCGCGTTGCCGAACTGGTCCTTGGCCACGGCGGTGAATTGCTTCGATGTCGAAATATTCATCGTGAAGGGTGTGGGCGTAACCACGATCGAGGTAAACACCAGCGGAATCTGCAGCGTCACCACTGCGCTTCCACTGATGACACCGCTGCTCGCCGTTACGGCGAACGTTCCCGCCGAGGTGCCTGCCGAATAGAGCCCCGTCGAATTGACCGTGCCGCCGGTGGCCGTCCAGGTGAATGTGGGCTGAGGTACCATCGCGTTGCCGAACTGGTCTTTGGCCACGGCGGTGAATTGCTTCGTCGTCGAGGTGTTCATCGTGAAGGGCGTCGGCGTGACGGTGATCGACGTCAGCACCAGCGGAATCTGCAGCGTCACCGCTGCGCTTCCACTGATTGCACCGCTGCTCGCCGTTACGGCGAATGTTCCTGCCGAGGTGCCTGCCGAATAGAGCCCCGTCGAATTGACCGTGCCGCCGGTAGCCGTCCAGGTGAATGTGGGCTGAGGTACCATCGCGTTGCCGAACTGGTCTTTGGCCACGGCGGTGAATTGCTTCGTCGTCGAAATATTCATCGTGAAGGGCGTCGGCGTGACTGTGATCGACGTCAGCACCGGAGAATTTCCCGCCGCAGACAAGGATGTGATGCTGAGCGCCGGAACGGTCACTGTGTAACCCGCGCCGCTGGTTGCAAAAGGCGTGACCGTTTGCCAGAACGCGGCGGCGGTGGATTGTTCACCCGTGACGTTACCCCCCAGACTCATGCCGGTGAGGTTGACGGCAATGGTATGAGCGACCGCATCGTTATTGATGACGACCAACGCCAGGGTATTGGCGGCCGTGTCTCGTGCCGCCGTGACTTGAACCAGCGCGTTCGTGCTGGTCGAAGGCAGGATCTGCGCGCCTTTCTTGATGAAACGCGCATAGTGTCCGATGGCTCGCCCCATGCCGGTGATGTAGACGCGGTCGAGGCTCTGATCGATATACACAATGTCGTCGGGGTTTTCACCCAACGGCGTGACGCCGCCGTGAAGCGTGCTGGCCTGATCGCTCCAGCCGCTTTCCATGCCAAAATAGGAGGCGACTTCCGCATAGAGCATTTCGTCGTGAATGTGGATGGCCCGGCCGCGTGCGCCGTCAAAACTATCCATATTGGCGGGGTTGGTGCTTCCATAATATCCATGCGACACTTCTGTCATCCACACGGGGATTCCGTTGGCTTTTCCCAGATCGCGAAGTTGATTGCGAACGGCGATGCGCGACGCAGAAGGATTCCCTTTGCCCGACGTATTCAAGATATTGGGAATGTACGAATAGGTCGATCCGTAGGGATAGGGATGAAAGCCGATGGCGCCGACGTACTTCGCCGCATTGGGATCGGCGAGAACAGCCTGCACCGTGGCCAGCGATTTCTCTTCCGTCTCCTGCGACGCCACCACAAATTTAACCAGATTGAAATTATTGGCGCGCAGGCGGTCTCCGCAGCGTTTGACGATATCCGTGATGATGGCATCGGTTCCACCGGTCAATTCACCATTACCGGAGGTGGGTTCGTTGAAGAGGTGAGCGTATTGCGGTTCGCGGCCGTAGGTGTTCTTGAAATTGATGACTTGTGCCAGCACCTGTTCGGCACATTCATCCAGAAACAGATTGTAGTTCGATGTCCGAAGGGGATTCATCCATTTGGAGAAATTCTTCGTGTTGATTTGCACGTCCGGGTACAGATCCCCCGTGGCACTGGCGGGCGCCAAGTCGACCACGGTGCGTTTGAATTCATCGGACTTGAAGGTGTTGAAGCCGCTCCAGTTGATGTTCTGCGGGTCGCTGTCGTCGTTGGCCAGACCGCCAAAGAAGTTCACGCCGGTGCTTTGGGGCGATTCCAGCGCGCTGATGATCTGCCCGGTGCGGATTTGAACCTGGTTGAAAAGCATGTCCACAAACCGCGCGCGCTGGGACGCCGTCAGCGTATCGGTGGGGCCAAAGATCTGGGACTCATGCGTGCAGCCGAATCCGAACCACGTCTGCCGGGGTTGGGTGGTATCCACGTTAACCGTGACATCCGCCGCCCGCACGACCGGACCGGCGAGAACGATCGCTCCCAACAGTACTCCCACTGCCAGCGCACTGAATCTCCGTACCATTGCATAATCCTCTAGGTTGAGCCCTGTTCCTCGTTCCGCGGAAGCGGATTGATTGCACTTGAGTGTAGACGACTGGGGTAGCTCTTGACGCCTATTGGAAACGGGAGAAGATGTGGACGATTATGACTTTTTCACGTCGCTTCACAGGGGGACAGAGCCGGAATGATCACGAATCGGATTTTGACAGTCGATCTGCCGGCACCGGGAATTTCGCTGAATGTCAGCCGGTTGATGAGCGTGATTGCGGAGCCGACATGGGGCATGGCCCCGCGCGTTTCGACGGAATACGAATTGTTCTACGTCACCGGCAGCGAGTTATCTGTCGTGGTCGAAGGCAAGGACGATGTCATCAGAAAGGGCGAGATCTTCCTGAATTATCCGGGGCAGAAATTTGGCATCCATCGCTCGGAGCGGCCGGTCTCGTTACTGCATTGCCATTTTGATTTTGGACGCGTAGCGGCGAGCAAAACGATTACCGGTCTGAGCGACTGGGCGTCGCGGCTTTCACGCATGGACGCGTGGACGTCGGGTTTTTCGCGGATACTGCATCTGCCGGACAAACTGGCCGTGCGCAACAACACTGTCCTGCTGGAAACGCTGCGCCGCGTGAATCATTTCCAGCGCACCGCCGAGCACGGTTATGCCATTGCGGCGGAGGCGCAGTTCTTGATCTTCCTGCAATGCCTTTCGCAGGAGACTCTGCGCGCGCTCTCCGCTACCGCCGCGCCGCAGGATGTGTCCTCTTCGGGTCTGCTGGTGGCGCACGCGCTGGATTTCATCGAGCAGAAAATGAACATCAACTTCTCGCTCTACGAGGTGGCCAACAATCTTGAAATCAATCCGCAGTACCTGTCGCGCATCTTTAAAGCGCAGACCGGGCTCACCGTCGGCAGGTATATTCTGCGGCGCAAAATCGCCGTGGCCAAAGAACGGCTGCTCTCGACGCGCATGAACATTAAGCAGGTCGCGATGTCCGTGGGCTTCAACGACGCGCAATACTTCAGCCGCCGCTTCCACAGCGAGATGGGTCTTTCGCCGCGGGCGTACCAGTTGACCATGGGCGTCTGAGGTACTCTTTCGAAAGATCGCGATCGAGATTGGAGCTGGGATTCTCTTTCCATACTGTAAAGTATCAATTTCCTCCACATGTCCGTTTAAAAGGGGTACCTATGCAACGCTTTTATCTGCTCGCGATTTTTGTGGTGTTTCACGCGGCGCATGCAGAATCCGTCACGCTTCCAGTGACTGCCAATGCGGGGATTTCGTCGATCCGGCCGGGGACGAACAAAGGCCATGACATGGACCTGTCGTGGGGATCCGGCGAGACACTGGCGATCCGGCAGAATCAGAATTGGTCGGGTTTTGAAAACAAGACGATCCTGTTGAAGTTCGACACGAAAGACATCCACGGATGGACGATTTCGCAGGCGTTCCTGCATGTGGCGATGGCCAAGGACGATCTGTACGGCGTCGGGATCTGCTCCGTCGCCAGCGACTGGCGCGAACCGACGGTCGACGGGCAAGTCGAACCCGGCGCGCCGTGCTGGAATTTTCGCGCCTCGCCCGCTGCCGGCCAGAAGCCCACGGATGCGAATTGGTGGGCGTGGCCGGACAGCGGGCTGTACAGCGTCACATGGCTCCACCCCGCGCTGCGCTACTCGCACGCAGGACCTAATCAACTTGCGCGCTACACCGACAAGGACGGCATCCGCTGGCTGAAAATTCCGGTCGATCCGGCGCTGGTCTACGCGATGTCCGCGGGCGTTTCGTATGGAATTGTGCTGACCGATGATAAAGGTCAGGTCGCCGAAGCGGCGATGCTCGACAAGAATCCCAAGCCGTACACGTACGATCCGTCGTTTGAAATGCAGATCTACTCGCGCCACGCCAAAAACGGCGCGCTGGCGCCGAAGCTCGAAGTTACCGGCGAAGCCACCGACAAAACGCCGCCGGGGTTGATCGGCGATCTGAAAATCGCGAGCGTCGAACCGGCCACGGGAATTGTCTCGATCAGCTTTGTTGCGCCGGGGGACAATGGCGATCAGGGTACGGCGCTGGCGTACGACGTCTCCGTCATGTGTGGAGAAGGTAAAGTTTATAGACGAGTCCCGCGTTATTCGCTGCCGATTCCAACACAGAGTGGGCTGCGGCAGACGATCCGGCTTATGACGCTGTCGGGACCAAGTGAATGCGACGTCAGAATTCATGCCATAGACAATGCGGGCAATGAAGGACCCGACAGCGATATTGGCGTGTATATTCCACGTCCGACACAGCGGGCGTTCGTTGACATTCCCGCCGCCGCCAAGCCAGCGACGAATGAAGCCGCGAGCTTCGAGAAAAAGCTCGGCGTGTGGGCGGTCTCCGATCTGGCCAAGGTCGATCCAGCGAGCACCGCTCCAGCCGATTCGTCCAATGGCGTCTGGTCCGGCGCTGAAAAGATTGTGCGACTGCGCGCTGCGCGCAATGAAGTCGTCGCGTTTCAGTTGATCCTTCAGCGTCTCGCGGCGGAACTTAAGGACGTGAAGATCAACCTCTCCGATCTGCAGGGCCCGGGCGGCGCCACAATCTCCGCGTCAAAGAACATTGAACTCTTTCGCGAGTGGTATCTCGTTGCCGACGAGAAGACCAAGCGCTGGCTGCCCGATGCCTGCATCCCGCTGACCGCAACTGCGCCGTTTACGGATGCGTTCAGCATCCCGTCCGATCCGGTCGGTGCGGCGCAGACCAATCAAGCGGTTTGGATTGACCTCTACGTGCCGAAAGACGCTACGCCGGGCGACTACACAGGCACGATTCAGATCGGCAGCAGCTCCTTGGAAAAACCGGCGACGCTGAATATTTCGCTTCACGTCCGATCCTTCGCGGTGCCTGACGAGATCTCGTTTCCGGTGGAGCTCAATACGTATTCCGGAATCGGCAGCTTCGCGGGCGTGGATCTTGGCCGCGAGCCGGAACGCCACGCCCTGATTGAGCGGCGGTATTACCAATTGGCTCATCAGCACCGCATGACGCTGAATATTCTGCGGTATTCGCATTCCGGACGGATCAGCGAGAACGCGGCGCCGCCGCTGGATGGCGACGGCGCGGAGCGCCACGTCACCGACTGGGCGGCATGGGATGCCCGCTTCGGGCCGCTCTTCGACGGCTCGGCATTTTCCGAGGCCGCCGGATACCGCGGGCCGGGCATGAATACGCCGATCGAGCAGTTTTATCTGCCCGTGCATGAGAACTGGCCGATGAATCTCGATACGTATTATCAGGACAAGGCCGACGTTCCCACGCGCCCGGAATTTGGCGCATGGGCGAAGAAAAGCCGGCGGCTCGACGAGTCCATCGAGAAACCGTACGTCGATGGATTCAGGAGTGTTGTGAGTGAATTGATCAAACATTTCTCATCAAAAGGCTGGTCGAAAACGGCGTTCCAATTCTTCCTCAACAATAAGTATTATTACAAATGCAGCTTTTTCGTCGATCCGATTGTCGGCGGTGGAAATAAACCCAATGGGCGCTGTTATTGGCTGCTCGACGAGCCCGTCGATTTCGACGACATGGACGCGAACCGGTATTTCCTGGGGCTGGCGAAGCGTGGCGTCGAAGCGTCCGGCGTCACCAACGTGCGCGTGCAGTACCGCACGGATATTTCCAATCCACACATGGTCCGCGGACTGTGGGACGGGCTTTGCAATCTGTGGGACTGCAGTTTCCTGAGCGAAGTGGCGTCGACGGCGCTGGTTCGCCAGAAGATGCTGCCCGACGAGAAATGGTGGAATTACGGACTGGGAATCGGCATTAACGATCCCACCGGAAACCAGATTCGGAATTTCTACCATCGCTACAGTTGGGGCTGCGTGGGCGTGCTGCCGTATTGGGCGAATTTTGGCGAAGGCGACGCGTGGAAAAAATTCAGCGACTTAAGCATCTATTACACCGGCAAGAATTTCGCCGGAACGGGCAAGAGCTACGACGGTCCAATCGCCGGTCTGCGCATGAAAGCGATGCGCCGCGCGCAGCAGGACATTGAATACCTAAATCTCCTCGCCCGATGCAAGGGCTGGGACCGCGACCAGGTGCTGCAAGCGCTCACGCGCCACGCCGACAACCCCGATGGCCATTCCGGATTCACATTCGGCAAGTTGTCTGAGGATGATCTCGAGCGGCTCCGCGAAGCCGTCGCGGCGACGATCGAAGCGGAAAGCAAATAACGCGGACCACCCGGTAAATTTACCGGGTGGTTAGAAACAACACCTCGGCATAAATTTATCCGATGATCAAAATGACATACCCCGTCATAAATTTACGACAAGGTATCCCGCGAATCCCGCAAGACGGGTCGAAGGTAAGTCTTGCACTTCACCGCACGGATATTACCATCTTGTAGTTTCTACGATTAAGCTCTCTGAACTGTCATAGCGGAACTGTGCATGCGCTTGCTATTGATTGCGGTGTTGATCTGGAGCGGCGCGGCGATCGCGGGCGAATCTTCGACCATTCCCGGACGAACCGTTCCACCATTACC
This sequence comes from Planctomycetota bacterium, assembly GCA_038227875.1. Taxonomy (GTDB): domain Bacteria; phylum Planctomycetota; class SZUA-567; order H5-PLA8; family H5-PLA8; genus JBBRPR01. The sequence goes on along the minus strand of JBBRPR010000044.1, from coordinate 18,105 downwards.
TCCGCCAGCCGGCCGTGTCGTGGGCGTCGGCAATGCCGATCAACTGCGCGCGGCGATCTCTCAAGCGAAGGACGGCGACGTGATCACGCTCGCCGACGGTACGTATCAGATCGTCCCAGTGATGTGGCTCAAGGATAAGAAGAACATCACGATCCGCGGCGCGTCCGGCGATCCGACGAAAGTCATTCTGCGTGGCAAAGGCTGGGACCAGGGCGGCGATCACGACAACGAAGACATTCTCTGGATCGACAGCAGTGAAAATGTCACGATCGCGAATCTGACGTTCACTGAAGTCCACTCCTACGGGTTGAAGATCAATGCCGACGGCGGCCCGAAGAACATCAACGTCTACAATTGCCATTTCCGTGACATCGGCATCCGCGGCATCAAGGGCACGAAGGGCGATTCCGGCAAGAATGTTTCCAAAGGCTCGGTCCGCTTCTGCGTCTTCGAGAACACCAAAATTCCGCCGTCCAATTGGCAGTTCGATGGCGACTACATCACCAGCATCGACATGATGAAGTTGGACGACTGGACGTTTGCCGACAACGTCTTCAAGAATATCAAGGGGCATAACGGCCAGGCGCGCGGCGCGATTTTCATCTGGGTCGATTCGCGGAGCATTGTGGTCGAACGCAACATCTTCGTCGATTGCGACCGCAGCGTGGCGCTGGGCAACCCATCGAATGCCAAGGCGGCGATGAACGTCAAGGACGCCGTCTGCCGCAACAACGTGTTTGTGACGACCAGCGCCGATGCCGCGATCGAACTCAGCGGCGCGGAGAACATCCGGCTGCTGCACAACACGATCATCAAAAAAGACCCCGCCAGCCGCGGCATTCGCGTGGTGGCCGATTCGCTGTGCAAAGACATCCAGGTCGCCGGCAATATTCTGTGCGGCTCGCTGGAACTGAGCGGCGGCTCGGAGTCGAACAATTATACCGGGCCGCTGGACGGGTATTTCTCCGACCTGGCCAAGGGTGATCTGCATCTCACCGCAGCCGCAACCGGAGTGCTTAACAAGGGTGTGGCGCTCAAGGAAGTGAAGGAAGATGGCGACGGTCACAAGCGCAAGGATCAGCCGGATCTGGGTGCATTCGAATTCGCCGCTCCCAAGCGCTCAGGCGCAGAATCACGGCCGGTGGCCTCGGAAACGACGAAGCCCGCCGTCGATGGTGCGACGCATCGCGAGCCGCTGATCAAGGCGCTTCAGAGCCCCGATGCGAAATCGAATGTGAAGGCATTCATCCATGTGATGGGCCGCGAGCAGGATGTGCGCGTGAAGTCCGCCTCGGCTTCAGGTGTCACGATCGACCTGGACGGAAATGCGCTGCCGCTCACCTGGCACGATCTGACGGATTCCGATCTGGTCCACGTGGCTCTGGCGCTGATGGCCGACGACGCTGATGCGCTCCTGCACGCCGGAGCACTGGCCTCCTCCGCGAAACTCGACGAACAATACAATCGCATCCTCGAATTGCTCTTGAAGAAAGACGCGGCGAAGGCCAAGCAACTCGGACAGCTTTCCGGACGCCGGTAGAGGTTGTTGATATTCCCTCGGCCGACGCCGTGAAACGCATCAACAGCCAGGCGTTTCACGGAGAAAATTGGAGGAAGAAGCCTTTTTCAACGGGCCGCCAGGATCCGAAAAAAATTAATGCGCATACGTTATGCGTCACGTGCGCAACGCGCTTGCGGAGGCGGACTTCCGTGTTTTTAGTGACCTCTTACGGCAGGCGCAGGGAGTTCAAATGGCGGCGAAATGACGAAAAGAGGAGTGCGTCTTGCATGCACCGCTGCTGCTTCAAGGTTAGTCCAGTGTGTTTAGGGGGGACCGACGTTTAGATGGCCTCCAGGCGAACTGAGAGGCGTCATGTGTTGTGATATAAGAACTTTTAGATCATCGGGTTATAGGGGAGATTAAGAAGAAATAGAAGGGTTGCGGGGTGAACTTTACCTCGGAATTCCAAGGGCAGTGTACCCAAAAAACGCTTGCGAGGGACCGATTTTGGCACCCTCTGGCCCCAATTTTTGAATGCCGGAAGGGAAATGGGGACGGCAGTACGATTACGAGGGTAACTGCCGGACGTTTGAAATGACGAGTTCATATTTGGCAGGTCAATCATGGACGACCACGATATTGTGGGTCGGCTAGTAAGCTTGTGCGTATAAATTTCACCAAAAATCTGCCTTGCTCAATTCGATTTCCCTAGTTCAGCAACAGCCATTCTTGCGAATGTCACAAGGATCGGAAGATTGATTCAGTTTCGCAAGTTCACAGTAACGTGAGGCTTCCTTTCGGACCGGGCATCATGAATGCTTTTCACAGTCGCCACGCTGACGCCTGTATTCCGCTTTGTGTCGCCGTTGACTGACGGACTTGCCGGTCTGTCGGCATGCAGATCAACTTTTGCTGGGAGTAGGGCCGAATAGCTACTTTCCCGAGACCTGTGGATTTTCGATCAGCACCGTCCCTTCCACCACCAGCACAAAGGGACCCGCCTCAGGAATTTCGTATTTCGTCATTCGCACGCGCTTGCCGTTCACGTCGATCTGCAGGCGCAGGCCATCCATGGTGACTCCGTATTCGTTACGCGTGCTACCGACTGGCAGGTGATCCTCGCGTTCAAGGTGGGGCTTCAATTTTCGAGCTGTGGGCTGCACGTCCTGCGGCGCCCAGGGTATATAGATTCCATAGGTCTTTCCATCGACACAGACGCCATATCCTGTGGCAAAATCGCCCATGTCATTCGTCTTGGACTTTTCGATCGTGTAGTTGTTCCGCACAAATGCGCTCACTCGCCCGCCGCCGCTTTTCTGCACGGCAAACCGGATCGTGCCGTTTATGATCGCCGCTTCCAACCTGGCATTGGTTGCTTCGTAAAGGCCCTCTGATTTTTTCTTCCACGAGCCGCCAATCACGGTCCAACCTGCCTTCTTCAGTTCCTCTTTAATGGCACTCGCGGTCTCCGAATTCCTGGGCTCCTCTTTCGCTTTGTCCTGGCCATTGGCGTGGTTGTCTGCCACCGGCGCAACAGGCACCGGGAGTTCCGAAATTTTAAGTGGTGAGGTCTTAATCGTGGCGACGCTTTCCGTCGCCGTCGGCGCCGCAGCCAGCTTCGGCATCGCGTCAACTTTGGCGCGGACTCGGCGCACCCACGGCTGCAAGCCGTCCAGTATCTCCGGAGACAAGCCGGCGGTTTTCGCGTCCGAGATCCGCGCCACATTCGGCCAAGTAGCAGCGATTACTGCTCTCATATTCATCAGATTTTTCAAGAATTCCTCCCTCCCGCGGCCATTGAGCTGCGACAGACTTAGTGAATTGAGACCGATTTCGAGTACAAAAACCAGTCCGAGGGAAATTCGCATGTCAACAACCACGGATACTTGCCCGGGAGAGACCCGTCACTTGACACCGATATCCGCTCTGAATCAGCGCTCCGATCGCGATCTTCTGGGTCGTTATTTTGAACACGGTGAGCAGGCTTGTTTTGAGGAATTCACACGCCGCTATACGGGTCTCGTTTACGGCGCAGCCCAACGCGTCCTAGCCTGCTCCGAATGGTCCGAAGATGCGACGCAGGCCACGTTTCTATTTCTCCTGAACAAGCGCTTCATTCCCGCCGGTGACTCCGCAGCCAGATGGATCCACCAGGTGGCCGTGAACATAGCCCGCTCCCAGCGACGCGAATGCCTCCGCCGCGCTTATTACGAAAGGAAAGCAGGAGCTATGAACTCTCAGAGTTCTTCTACAGATGCGGAAAACTGGAACGAACTGCGGCAACGCCTCGATTGCGCCATCGAATCGCTGCCTCGACCCCAGCGCGAAGCCATCGTCCTGCATTTTCTTCAGGAACTACCCGTCTCCGAAGCCGCACGCCGCTGTCAGTGTCCGGAGAAGACGCTTTACACACGCTTGGACACAGCGATCAAAAAACTCGCCGGCAAGCTCGGCTGTCCGGTTGGCAGCTTCGCGGTCATCCTGGCGCAGGGCCTTTCCTCAGACCTTCCCTGCAATGCGGTTTCCAGCGCACTCGCCGGCCGCATCCGCGACATGGGCTCGGCAAAAATGACTGTCGCCTCACCGCACGCAGCCCATCTGGTGCGCCTGTCGCTGAGAAGATCCGCGCTGACCTCTGCGGCGTGGGCCGCCGGCATCGCTCTGATGGTCTCGGCAGCGGTCTGGTTCGGTCGATCCGAGCTACCAGTGCGTGCAATGGGAACGAAATTACCGCCATCTGCTCCGCCTCAGACGGCTGCGGAGAATGAGCGGGAAATCGAGGAGGCCGGTGCGCTTGATCTGAATGGCGATCCGCTTCCGCCGGGCGCCATCGCCCGGCTGGGAACGACGCGCTACCGGCACCACGGAAGTCTGACGGGCTTCGATCAGTCCGGAAAACTGTGCTCTGTCGGAATAACCGCATTTCACGCGTCAGGGTCGATAAAGGAATGGGGGTGGGGGCAGCTGTCGGGGTTTCACACCTGGGATGTGGAGAGCGGCAACGCGGCCTCGCGCCCATGCGCCGCGCTGAACGCACTCTCTCCGAAGCGGAAGTTTGCAGCCACCATCGAGACCGGACCAGAATCATATATGACCTGGAACGCCGGAACTCCCGGAGCGCTTAGCTGGCCGAGCTGTATGCGGGTGTGGGACTTCGAAAGCGGCCGCACAATCCTGACTGCGCGAGGAATCGATCTGGCGACGCTGACATTTTCCGAGGACGAGACGCGTTTCGCCGCGTTGGGCATGGATGGAACGATCCGACAATGGGAACTGGCCGGTGGGACTGAAATAGCTCCCCTTCAGGCGCAGCGTCCGCTGAAAAATCAGGGCGACCGGATTACCCTTCCTTTCATGGTGAAGTATGCCAGTGATCTTCGCTCGGCGCTGGTGCTCGAATCAGGCAGCACCGCCTTCATCTGGGATCTGGCCGGTTCCGCCGCTTCGACCCATCAACCCACCCGCGAGTGGCCCATTCCAGGCAATGGCGTCCGAGCAATTTCGCCGGACCACAGCATCGTTGCGTACTTTGAGTCCGGTGGCGTTGCTCTCCGTTCCATGGCCGACGGAACAAGCCAACTGCTGCCGCTGAAGGCCGGCCGTGGCCGGGTGTTGTCTTTCTCGCCCGATGGGACCAGGCTCCTGGCCGGTTGTGCCGTGGGAACCGACGAAGCCTTCTCTACACTCGTCGTCTGGGATCTGCCCTCTCGTAAAGTACTCCTGCAGAGTGAAAAGCTTGATTATCTCAACGAAGGCGCGTTTTCACTGGACGGCAAGTACGTCGCTGTCCAGGGACAAGTGGGCGTCTTGTGGATCTACGATCTGACCACCGGGCGGGAGAAAGAGCAGCTCATCGGTCATCAGGGATCCGTCGACGCGATTGCTTTCGCGCCGAGCGGCCAGAGCATCGCAACGGTCGGTGGCGACCGCAGCATCCGGTTCTGGGATACGGCATCAGGTAGACAAACCCGTGATCCGCGTGTGTGGTGCCCGCGTGGAAAAGACTCACTGACCACTGCGAATGTCTCGTCTGATTCATCACTGCTGGTCGCTGCCGATAAGAGTGCCCTTCGTCTCTTGAATCCGGAAACCGGCGATGAACTGCGCGATCTTCCGGAAGAAACTACCCCACCTAACGGACCCTTTGGAGGTCCTCTGCCGGTGGGTAGGAAGTTCGTGGGCCTCACGCACGACCACGGCCGATTGCTCTCACTGGGCCAATATGGTGATCTGCATATCAGGGATGCTGGCACTGGTGAAGAACTGCGCTGCTGGCAAATTATTAAGGATACGCACAACGACTACGTCCAGGCGGCATGCTTTGCTCCTGACGGCTCAGTGGTGGCCATCAAAATCGGAGGATGGGGAGTTTTCGAAGGCCCTCCTGAGATCGCTGTCTGGGATTTGAATACCGGAAAGAAGATTCGCTCCATCGAGGCCCCCGCGGGGCTGTGGAATCTCTGCATCTCACGGAATGGAAAGACTCTGGCCTACACGAATTCAAAAGTGATCAAGGACGCTCCCGACCTTGTACGTTGCTACGTCTTCATCGATCTGGCATCGGGCGAGAAGATCCGTGAGATCGAAGGCAGCCCGAACATGAGCACCTGTCACGGCGGCGCGGCATTTTCTCCCGATGGCAAGTTCTTCGTTGTCGGCAGCAACGACGGCAGCCTGCAGATCTATGAATGGCAGAGCGGTCACATGGCCGCGCAGGTCAAGGCACACGGCGCTGCAATTACATGCCTGGCTTTCTCTCCCGATGGTTCCCGTCTGGTGACCGGAAGCGCGGACACCACAGCGCTGGTCTGGGACGTCTCGCGGTTAGTTGGAAAAGACGGCAAGAGAACCGATTTTTGATCGGGTTCTCTGACCTTCATTTTCCCACCGCCATTGGTTCTACAATGGTGCATTACAGCCCGCCCCAGCCAGCGCCGGCCAGAATGCAGCCCACCAGCATCTCCGAACAATGGCGCCGGAAGCCGCATGATGACTTTTCTCAGGGGGCAACAGCCAGAGTCGGAATTTAGAGACTCTTGTTTAACGAGAGATCTGAATGAAGACCCGAAGCCTGGCTATGAATATCTGTTCTCTAATCTGCCAACCACATTCTCAGCCTTACGAATCTGAATACGTCAATATTCCGTGCAACGCCTTGCCGGAGAGGGACTTGCGAGCCGAAGAACTTGGCATGCTTCTCGCTATTTCATGCTGGTATGAGAATCCTGATCGCGGAGGACGAGCGTGAACAGAGGGAAGCGCTGACTGACTTTCTCGCCAGCATGGGCAACCATGTCTTCGCCGTCGAGGACGGAGACGCGGCAGCAAGCGAATTAGAAAGCGGGAACTACGACCTAGCGATTATGGACGTCCGCCTGCGGGGCAGGGACGGGTTGTCCGTCCTCACGGAACTCAGGCGCAGGAATTGGAAGACGCCGGTCATCATGACGTCTACCTTTATAACCGACGCCGACTTCAGAATCACTCGGACAACGGTGCGAACGCCAGTTTGTCGAAGCCCTACAACTTGCGGTTAAATATATTAAAACGCAGTGTACTGGGGTCCGGTTCATTAGACAGTTCGAACTTAAAAATTCCTGAGTCCAGGAGAGTCGACGAGCGTCCCCGCTACGAATGTGCGCGTTCACAGATGCATTTTCGCGCCGCCATGAATGAACGCGAGACTCGGAAAACTTATGACGCGGGTGGAAGACCTTCGATCTATCCGAGTCGGCTTGATAGTTGCTGCATTTTCACCACGCAGTTCATCCTGAACACTGTCCTATGGACTGGCGCGTTATTCGTCTGAAATACAGGCATCTAGGAGCGGAATCCGACATGTTTATTCTCATTGTTGAACCTGAATTTGGAGAAATGGAAGCCGCGTATAAAATCCTGTCACAACACAACTTCGTACTGGGATTTGTGAACAGCAAAGTGGAGGCAATTAAGACCATAACCGCAGTGACAGGGGCAGCCCGAGCAAAGGTCTTTGATTTCGTAATAGTGGAGTACACCTTGCCGGGAATGACGGGTCAAGAATTCCAACGACTGCTTAACCTTGTCGAATCAGGCCCAAGGATCATATTTACATTTTTAAAGGCGACGATGAAAGTCCCCCTGCCGGTCCCAAACAACTGCCAATGGCTTCCAACTCCATTTGCCGACGAAGAACTCTTGCGTTTACTCGCTTGAACCTCGGCGACTATCAGCGGCGTGAATCGCCAAGCGGAACCACCAAGCGGAACCACCAAAACAATATGCGCTCAACGTCTCTGAACTTTCCAAGCGCGTCAGCGGCCCACTCCGCCAGGATGGTTTAGGCTTTCGTGTCCGACAGCATGTCCAACGCATTGTTCGAAACTTTATAGTAGCGATACGTTCTAACCGGAGGCCCTACATTCTCTGGAAAGTGGACGATGATACGAAAATTGAACCGTTGTTATGCAGTGTTTTTATTGGCGACGGGAGCGAAGATTGTTTTGGCCACAGAGACGCCAGCCCAAGACGCCGCATTTTCAGTTCTTCGAGGTCTCGGACACTAACGGCGTTAATAGTACTGTGTTACGCATGCGCACAATATTTTGAATTCTCCAATCTGTGCGGTGTATGTAAAGGATATTGTTAGATCGGGAGTTGCAGACGCCAATTATTTGCATAGAAGCGCAAATATGCAATCTTGTGGCATAGAGTTCCAAATGGTCGAGTTGTGAACCACTCGAACTTGCTATTTTTGAAGGATCGCTAAATGCGGAATATCAACGCGAATGTTTTCAAGACTCTCCGCCAGGTATTTGCCATCAGTGCGGCTATGTTTCTGCTGAGGCATGGCAACATCGCGGCCGAGGAAGAGCTGACCGGAAAGCTGGTCCTCACCGGGTCGAGTACCATTGCGCCGTTGGCTTCAGAACTGGGCAAGCGCTTTGAAAAACAGCATCCGAAAGTGCGCGTGGACGTGCAGACCGGTGGCTCGTCCCGCGGCGTGGCTGACGCGCGAAAGGGACTGGCCGAAATCGGCATGGCTTCCCGCGCCGCCAACGACGATGAAAAGGAACTGAAATTCTTCACGATTGCCACGGACGGTGTCTGCGTGATCTTGAACAAGGACAATCCCGTCCAGGCGCTCACCGATGAACACGTCGCCAAGATCTACACAGGCAAGATTACCAACTGGAAAGACGTCGGCGGAAACGACGCGCCTATTACCGTGGTGAACAAGGCCGAAGGCCGCTCGACGTTGGAACTGTTTTGCCATTACTACAAGCTCAAGAACTCAGACATCAAGGCCCACGTGGTCGTCGGCGATAACGAGCAGGACATCAAAACCTGCGCGGGCAACGCCAATGCGATCGCCTATGTCTCGATTGGCACGGCGCAGAGCGATGCGGACGAGGGAGTTGCCATCAAGCTGCTGCCGATGAACGGCGTCGACGCGACCGTGGAAAACGTACGCCTGGGCAAGTTCCCTCTCTCCCGTCCGCTCAATTATGTGCTGAAGAGCGAGCCGACCGGCCTGCCCAAGGCGTTCATTGAATTTTCCCAGGCCAAAGAACAGTACGACATCGTGAAGGAAAACTTCTTTGTCCCGCTGGGCAAGTGATTTCATCCTCGTCTGGATTCTACGTGCGCTGGCCGCTGTGTCGGGCGTGATCGTTTTCCTGATCGCGGCGTTTCTGGCGCTGGAATCGTTTCCCGTGCTCCGCCATGTCGGAATCGCGGTTTTCTTCACCGACAACGGCTGGCATCCGATCGACAAGCTCTACAACTTGTCGCCCATGCTGCTGGGCTCGTTGCTTTCGATGGCGGGATCCGTGCTGGTGGCGACGCCCCTGGGGATTCTCTCCGCGGTCTTCTGCCAATACTACGCCCCGCCATTTCTGGCCCGACAGTTCCGGCGTCTAATCGAACTCCTCGCCGGAATCCCATCAGTAGTCTATGGGTTGTGGGGCCTGGTCGTCCTTGCGCCGATCATCAATCGCATTCATCCCCCGGGCCAGTGTCTGCTGACGGGGATCGCGATTCTCACCATCATGATTCTACCGACGATTGCGCTGATGGCTGACGCCAGCTTCGCCAGCGTACCCAAACAGTTTACACACGGCGCCGCCGCGCTAGGGTTGACGCGCCTGGGAACCCTGCGCCACATCATCCTCCCTGCCGCACGCTCGGGATTGTTTACCGGAGTCATCCTCGAAACGGGACGCGCCATCGGCGAAACCATGGCCGTGCTGATGGTCTGCGGCAACGTCGTCCAAGTGCCGGGCAGTCTTTTCGATTCCATGCGGACCCTCACCGCGAACATCGCTCTTGAAATGGCTTATGCCCACGGCGATCACCGTTCCGCACTGTTCGTCAGCGGGCTGATCCTGATGGTCGTCATTGTGTTGCTGGCCGTGGCCGCGGAAATCCTCAGTAAGGGCCAGATCTATGAATGACCTGAACGCCCCAGATGCTACCGGGCATTCGCTGCGCGCCTCGGGGTGTTCCGTCCGGCTTGCCGACCGGTTGGCAACCGTGGTCATCTGGTCGGTCGCGCTGGCCGTCACCGCCGTCTTCGTCTGGATCGTGGCCGACATCGTCGTTCACGGCTACAAGGAAATCTCGTGGGCGTTCCTCACCGAAGAGCCGCGTAAGGCCGGGCGCGCCGGAGGCATCTGGCCGATCCTGGTATCGACGGTTCTGATCTTGGCCGTCTGCATCGTCGTGGCGCTTCCCCTGGGCGTTGGCACCGCCGTGCTTCTGGCGGAATTCACTCCCATCGATAGTCTTTTCGGCAGGCTGGTGCGCCGCGCGCTCGACGTTCTTGCGGGCGTACCCTCCATTGTCTTCGGGCTGTTTGGCAACGCATTCTTCTGCCACGTGCTGGGCATGGGCTTCTCCATCTTGGCCGGCGGCATGACACTGGCGTGCATGGTGTTGCCCATTTTGATCCGGGCGACAGAGGAAGGATTCCGTTCGGTGCCCAACGAATACCGGCTCGGTGCCGCCGCGCTGGGGCTATCGCGGACGAGCACGCTCTTCCGGCTGCTGATTCCGGCCGCCGTGCCTGGACTCGTCGCTGGACTGATGCTGGGCTTTGGCCGGGCCATCGCAGAAACGGCCGCGCTGATTTTCACCAGTGGTTACGTCGACCGGATGCCCGAATCCCTGATGGATTCCGGCCGCTCGCTCTCAATCCACATCTACGACCTGTCGATGAACGTCACTGGCGGCACGCGGAACGCTTACGCCAGCGCGCTGGTGCTGGTGGTGCTGCTGCTTATCATCAATTCGCTGGCCTTCTGGATTGCCGAACGCTTTCTGCACCGGAGAATCGTGGTCGTATGAGCTCCACTTTGCCGACATCGCAAATCCAGGCTGCTTCCGCCACTGTCGCTTCCCCGCAGCGCTCAGATTCCATCGCCGTCCAGACGGACCGGCTGACGCTGGTCTACCGGGACAAACTGGCCTTCGAAAACATTTCGATGTCGATCCACTCCCGCGCGATCACGGCGCTGGTCGGACCGTCGGGCTGCGGCAAAACCAGTTTCATCAGTTGCCTCAACCGCCTCAGCGATTTGATCCCCGGCGCGCGTATCACCGGCTCGATCCGCGTGGGTGGGGAGGAAATTCTTGGCGCCGGCCTCGACGTGATCGCTCTGCGCCGCCGCGTTGGCATGATCTTTCAGAAACCCAATCCGTTCCCCATGTCGATCTGGAAGAACCTGGAATTTCCGCTGCGCGAGCACGGCGTGCGCGACCGCGCGACGCTGGCGCAGACCATCGAGGGCGCGCTCCGCGACGTGGGACTCTGGGATGAAGTGAAGGACCGCTTGCAGAAGCCGGCCATGGCCCTCTCCGGCGGCCAGCAGCAGCGCCTCTGCATTGCGCGCGCCCTGGCCTTGAAGCCCGAGGTGCTGCTGATGGACGAACCCTGCAGCGCCCTCGACCCGCTCTCCAGCGGCGCGGTGGAAGATCGCATTGCCAGTCTGCGGGGCAAGTATACGATTGTGATCATCACCCACAATCTTGCCCAGGCCCGCCGCATTTCCGATTACACGGCGGTTTTCTGGGTTCAGGAAGGCGCTGGCAGGCTGATTGAATTCGGCTTGGCAGCCACTGTGTTTGGAACTCCCCAGGATCCGCTCACGGCCGCGTACATCAGCGGTTCACGTGGATGAAACCAAGAACGCTTCTCTCGGGAGGTGGTCAGGGTGCTTGCAGGGACGCTGGAACCTTGGCGTCGGATTTCCGGAAAAGTTGATAGCCATCTAAATCCGGCATACTGATAGCGGGCTGCTGAAAAAGCCAGGGTTCAGGCCGTAAGACGCCGTTACAGCCCGGCGTTTTTCTGAGATACCTGGCGGAGATGGAGTTTTACAGCAGTCTGCTAATCCGTCAGACGACCACAATTGGTTCTTGGATACCGGCAACTCTAGAGAAGTTCAAGATTCGTTCAAGCATGGGTTCGGTGATCTCCTGCCCGGCGGCCACTAGCTAGTAGTTCTCCTCGAGTCAGCTTGATATTAGACATCAGAACCTGTCCAATACGCAATTGCTTGACGCTTATTTCAACGCCGGGACTCACATCTTTGTTGTTGCTCAGGCAGGCTTCCACGCTATCGAGCAATTTCGGATCGTACCATCTATCATTTTTGCGCAGCTGTCGCAACGCTTCGCTGCGAATCACTCCGCCTGCGTCCAGATTTTGAAAGACACGCATACCTGCGAGAACAACCCGCATCGCATGCATCGCTGGATTGAGATTGCGCGCGAGGAAATCAGCGCTCGATAAGACCAAGGGAACCGGTCAACCCGCTTTGGCATCTCACGACCGTCCGATCAGTTTCCGCTTTTTTTCCAGGTACTCGCAGTAGTTCCGATAGGAAATATCCGGAGGGACGAGGTGGTCGAGATGCGGAATATAGCCGCCCTGAGCGAGAAGCGGGTTGATTCGTTCCAGTTCGCGATCGATGGCCAGACCGCCGGCCACCAGCGGATCCTTGGCGATGCCGCCACGCAGTCTCAAGTTCAATCCGAATTCCTTGCGCCAGAGGAACGGGTCGACGCCGGCCATGACTTCCAGCGGGAACATGATGTTGACACCTTCCTCCAGCCAATTGGCGACAATTTGATAAGGGTTGCCATCAGAGTCGACAATGCTGAGCGCACATCCATGTCGCCGCAGTTCATTCATGACACGGTGATAAGCGGGCTGCAGAAATTCGCGGAACATTGCCGGCCCGACAAAGGGACCGTTCTTACTGGCCATGTCTTCCCACCAGGAGGCGTGGTCAATCGGGAGGTCGGCTGGAAGTTTCCGTATCTGCTGCAGCGTCAATTCGGTCAGGTGCTCGACCATCTCGTGGATCATGCCGGGCTCGTCGTAGAAGGCGATGCTGAGATTCTCAAAGCCCATCCAGGCTCGCAGCATTCCGTAGGGACCTGGACACGACACCGTGATCATCTTGCCTTCGTTGGCGGCAGCCTGCGCCCGGCTGATCGTTTCAGCGGAGATCTCCCGCGCAGGGTCATCCAGGCGATAGCGTTCTTTCATGCGCGACCAGTCGTCTGGCGATTCGACCGGGAACTTGATGTAGTGCGGAATGGAACTCTCATCCGCATCGTTCAAGTACCGCTCGGCGACGGCGCCACTGCCATCGCGCATCAGCACCGAATGCTCCTTCCGCTCGAGTACCTCCTCGTCAAATCGTCGATTCATGTGGATGAGCAGGTCGATGTGGTGTGAATTTCCAGCGTCAAAGCCCAGAAAGGCATCCAGCTTTTGCAGAAACATCTGGCTCTGTTCCTGCTGGGTAAGATCGATCTTCATACCTTCACGCAACCAGCGCCGGATCGTTTGGGGCCAGTAGCCGAATTCGATGTCGGGAACGCGATCCGTGCTTTGAAACGTATACGTTTTGTAATAACGATCCTGAACGTTGGCTCGCATGGAAGTGGCTCCGATTGCCTGACTGAATTATGGACATCAGGAGCCAATTATGGAATGCCCAGGGTTGTGAAAAACATATCCAAAATTGATATTCAGTTTGCAGCCAGCTAATATCCAAAAACTCCCGCCTACTTTACAAAAATCATGCTATTGACGCCAGAAATTCAAAAACAAACTGGGCACCTGGCAGACCGTCGGGCCGCGATCGGCAGGTCAAATTTCCGCCGCAGGCGCGGACGGCGGCACGTGCAACCGTGAGTCCCAGGCCAAAGCCGTGCGTGTCGTCGCGAATAGTTCGAGCGGCGTCGAGACGGATTAGCGGATCGAAGATGCGTTCGCGGTCGACCGCCGGTACGCCCGGACCGCTGTCCTGCACCGCCACCCGTACGCCGGCTCCCTCTTTCTTTACGTCCACGCGCGCCGGAAGGCCCGGCGCATACCGCGCGGCGTTTTCGAGCACATTGCGGATCGCCGCGACCAGCAACTCTTCGCGCCCGCGTACCGAGATGCCCTCGGCCAGCGCCAGATCGAAGACCGCGTCGGAATTGCTCTCGCGCCGCGCACGCTCAATTGCGCTCCGCACATCGGCCGTTGCGGCCTGGCATTGTCTGGAATCGAATCCTCGCGTGATCAGCAGCAGATTCGTCGCGAGCGCCTGCAGGCGTTTCACGTCATCGAGGCATTCTTCTACCGTCTGGCGGTATTCGGCGCTGTCGCGTTCCTTGCGCAGGGTTACTTCCATGCTGGTGCGCAGCTGCGCCAGCGGACTGCGCAATTCGTGCGCGGCCACCGCGGCGAAATTGCGTTCGCGTTGCAATCCCGTCTCCAATCGCTCCAGCATCCGATTGATCGACGCGCGCAGTTGCAGGCATTCCGGAGCCGAACCGGCCGGACCGATCCGTGCGGCCGGATTCTCCGCCCCGATCAGCGCCGCTTCGCCGGCCATGATGCCCAGGGGTTTTAACTGCCAGCGGAGAAACAGTGCCATCAGCAGCGCGGACAATACCACCGTGAGCGGTCCAATGGTCCAAAGCGCCACCGAGAGCTGATGCAATACCTCATTCATATGCGTGCGCGGGATCCGCACGGAAATCCTCAGGCCGATGCGGTGCGATTCCGAGGGCAACTGCCAGGCATCGCTCATCGCTCGGTGCTCTTCCTCGTCGGCGCGCACTTTCGTCAGATCCCGAAAACCGGCCGCTGGTCCCGACTCGCTTCCTGCGTTGATTTCACGGGTTTTGACAATGCCATCGTCCTCTTGCGCCCAGTTAAACGCCCAGAGCGTCCGGTCGTCCAGCGTCGCGATGCGCCACTGGTTTTGCATCAGCAGCGCCGACTGGGTTCCGTTCACTTGCAGTCGGCCGTCGTCGTTCTCCAGTGAGGACTGCAGTATCCCGAGCTGACCCAGGCACTGCGCCTCTATTTCCTCTCGAAGTCCGTTGCGCACGTTCGAATACAAAACGGCACCGGCTACCGCGACGCAAACAGTCAGTAGCAGTGCTGTGATCAGTGATGTGCGTACAGTCAGCGACATATCAAACGAAGCTCTGGTTTCCAAGCTGGTATCCGCGGCCGCGGACTGTATGGATCACACGATCTCCGTGGGCTTCCAGCTTATTGCGCAAATAGTTGACATACACGTCGACAAGGTTTGAACCCACCTCTGATCCGGTCCAGACGGCATCGTACAGTTCGGTGCGGGACAGGGTCTTATTCTGATTTTCCAGCAGCACACGAAGGAGGGCAAACTCCCGCACCGACAGCATCAAATTCCGGCCGTTACGCAGGGCCAATCCCATCACTGGGTCCAGCGAGACATCGCCGAACTTCAGTTCCGGCTGCATACGCGTGCCGGGCCGACGCAACAGCGCGCGCATTCGCGCGAGCAGTTCGTCGAAAGCGAACGGCTTGACGAGGTAATCGTCCGCGCCGCCGTCCAATCCTTCGATGCGGTCGTCCACGGCATCACGCGCCGTCAACATGATCACGGGAACGTCGGAGCGCTTTCGGCGAAGTTCGCGGATGAATTCGAATCCGTCCATGCGTGGCAGGTTGACGTCGAGCAACACGAGATCGAATTCTCCACTGACGGCCTGTTTCAATCCCGAAATGCCATCGTGCTCCACCGCTACCACGTACGATTCCTCGGAAAGGCCCTTCTGCAGCGACACCGCCATACGCTGCGAGTCCTCAACGACAAGGACCCGCAGCGGTTTGACGGCATTTAATCCCGTGTTACTCATCGCAGTAGCGCCTCGCCCATTCGACCGTTCTTCCAACGCAAGTCACTCCCTTACCAATGCTACTTCTTCTTTTCCACTTCGCCCTCGTCGTCATCCTCGTCGTCTTCCTTATTGGAGAGCAGCTTGCCGGTCGCGTCGACTTTCACTTCGTACTTCTTGCCATTGTTGCTGACTTCGACTTCATAGACCAGCACGCCGTTTCTGGTCTCTTTTTCGGCTTCCGTGATTTTACCGCCGGCTTGCGCTTTGTTCACGGCATCGACGACGGCTTTTGGAATATCGGCGATCGCGACACCTTCGTCCTTGCCACCCGTTTCCGACTTGGCGGCCGCCGGCTTGGCGTCTGCCGGTTTGGTGTCCGGTGGCTTGGGTTGTTCGGCGGCAAACACACCGCCACTCAGCGCCACAACACTGCACAAGCCAGCGATCATTGCATAACGATTCATGACTGTTTCCTCTCCCAGGCCCGCGCACACGCAGGCGATGGCGCACACAGTAGTTCATTCGGCGCATTCCCCAAGGAATATTAGGCCGCTTTAATGGAGTCACTGCGTATCCAATCGTACGGCGACGCGCCAGACTCGCGGACCTCATTAAATCCACTTCAATTTTGTCCAAAGCGATTCTGGCCGCGCGACACGTTCAACATTTCGACCGATTTTGTCGGCATTGGTGGTCGCAGCGCAACCGTTCATGGTACAGGCTCGTGATGCAGACTCGACTACATCTATGTCTCCGACATTGTGAATATCCGTGTGCTGCGGCTGGCGAAGACGTTTGGATTGAACGCGGCAGTAAAGATCCGGTAGTGTGATTTCATTCCTTGGGAGAATTGGAAGAACTAAAATTCAGGCGGTGCTGCTGGGTACTTCTGTCCAGCGTTGTCGGTTGCGGCGGAATTGACGGTGCCGCAGACATTCACGCAATCGCCGCGCGCGGTCAAAACAGGCGACGAGGTGGGTGGCGGTGGCGTTTTCGGACATACATCTTTCCAACGATCAGATACCGATGCATTTTTGTCGCCGGAGGCGACCAAAGTCAGATCAGTCAGCAGGTCAAGGCAGCGGCAGGTTTAGAAGAACTTATAGGGGTGTTGTTGCCATGTTCATGTTGCGCTGCTGCAAGAACGGGCGCGTGCGGCGCTCTAAAAACTGTTCAAGGTCGTTCCACTACGTGTCGTGTTCAAGGTTATCTCGAAATTTGCGCGGGCTTGCCCCAAATCGATGCTTAAACAGCCGTGAAAAATGAAACTCGTTTTCGTAGCCGACCTCTCTCGCGATATCGGCGATACGCAAGTTGTGGTCATGCAGCAGATACGCGGCATGATGCAGCCGTAATTCGATCACATACGCCATGACCGAGCACGAAAAGTACCGCTTAAACAGACAGCACAGCCGCGGAACCGACAGGTGGACGCGTTGGGTCAGGGATTCAAGCGACAGGTCGCTGCTGAAATTGATCTCAATGTAGCTCTTAAGCGCCTGGAATTCCGGCGGAATTGCCGAGGGTGCGATCTCGCCGGAGACTCTGCGCTGCAACTCGCACAGCCAGATTTCAAAAAGATCCCGCACAATACGCGCGTCGGGCTTCGTAAAGTGTGTCAGCTCATCATAAAGCCTGCGCAAATAGCACTCGAAGATCGAGGCGTTGGTTATCGCTATCGCTGTGTTGCAGGAGAGACCGCAGTTCTTCAGGCAGCGTCTCACCCAGTTGCCGTCGCAGTGAATCCAGGAATGCTTCCAAGGATGTTCGGTGCTGCCGTAATACTGTCTATCCGTGGGGCGCCAGATCACAACGGTTCCCGGTTTGTGTTTTCCAATGCCGTCCTTTGTCGCAAAGGAAGCGGCCTCGTACAGATACATGAAAAGATAGTCGCCAGTGCCGGAGGGCCGGTCTGTAATTCCGGGGAGCCGCTGCTCCAGAATGCCTATCCCGCGAATTGAGAAATCCGGAAAGGTGCGTATGGGCTTAAAGAAATGTCGAATTGGGACCATTCAACCGCCCCTCAACTTTCGCTACGTTGATCCATAAAATTTCAAGCGGACATCGAAGCCAACAAAATCAACGCTGCGATGTTTCAATTGATTTATGTTACCCGTCGCCAAGACCGCGGGCAATAAGCATGTGCATTTCCTGTCGCTCCGGTTGCCAAGCCCGATCCGAGATTGGAACGCTTCGCCACCCGCGTCACCGCATCACCGACGGCATCCTGACGATGGGCGGCCCGGTCAAACCGCAAGCCCAGTCGACCAGCACCGATTCAGGAGTCTTCCCGAATCCAACGCTAGCAGCCCGTTGAAAAATGGCAGTTAGAACGTCCGGATGAGCGTCATATTGACAACACCGGAGAGCCGCGAGATGTCGATGGGCAAGCAGGACGAAAAGCAGGAAAGAGAATTCTGGATTGTGGCCGATGAAGTGGCGGAGGC
>JBBRPR010000043.1:0-75876 GCA_038227875.1 Planctomycetota bacterium | reverse complement strand
CCATACTTGCTGTCCAACGCTCGTTCCACGTTACTGGACCGAGGTGCCGCCGACGACGAATTCAGCCGCTTGCGCAAATCCTCAATGTCCCGCTTCAACTGATCAATTTCCGCCTGCGATGCATCGGCGGCCTTGACTGCACAAGGCACCACCAACACCAACGCTGCGATAAGGCATGCAATGCATTTGCGCATCTGCAGCATCATCCCCTCCTGCTCAAGTGAACTCGTGTACTTCCCGCATCTGGAGAAACGCAATCGTTCGCGATCCACGTTTTCCAATTGCAACATCCCAGCATCTACGATCAGGGGATTCCTGAACGAGCTTGCAGAGACACCCCCTCGGGCATTTGCACGTGAGCGGTCTTCTAACACACGACTTCCGCTCTGTCATCTGCAAAACAGGGTTTCTCTGGCTCGTAGCTCGCCCATCGTCCCTGATCGGTTCTTCTAAACATCAATTTCACTTACAGTTGCGGTATCGACCAGTTTCCTTCAAATATTTATGTTTTTTGCTCAAATTCAACCACAACCGAAATTTCAGACGCTCACCGCATCGGAATTGGCAGTTTTGGCCGATTTATCTTCCTCTAATCTCTCCCTTTTAGATGGAAAGCGCAGCCTGAAGGTCGAGCCTTTCTCCAGTTCAGAATCAACGTGCACACTCGCACCATGCGCCAGTGCGATGTGTTTGACGATCGACAGCCCCAATCCCGTACCACCGCGCTCCCGGGAGCGGGCCTTGTCCACACGATAAAACCGCTCGAAGATACGGTTCAGGGCGTCGCTGGGAATGCCAATGCCCGTGTCCGTCACGGCGACCTCCCACTGCTCCTGGCCGGGAGGCTGCCCGGTCTGACCGCGTGGCCACTGCGCCAGTCGCACAGTCACTTTGCCATTGTCGCGATTGTAGTTGATCGCATTCTCGACCAGGTTGGAAACCGCCTGGACCAGCAGACCGCGGTCTCCCCAGATAACAGCGGAGCGGCCCGGAAGGTCAAGCTCCAGCGAAATTCCCCGCGTTTCGGCCAGGCTGCGGGATTGCTCGACGGCCACGCCCAGAATCTCTTCCAGGTTCGTCTTCGCCGCGGCCATTTCCTGCTGAGGGTTCTCGAGTCGCGACAAGCGGAGCAAGTCCTCTACGATGCCGCTCAGTCGTTCCGCCTGCCGCCGGCAGACGTTCAGGAATTGCTGAATCTGCTCCGGATCGCTGCACAGCCCTTCCTGCAGCGTCTCCAGGTAACCCATCAACGACGTCAACGGCGTACGCAATTCATGCGAGACATTGGCGACGAACTCGGTGCGCATCCGTTCCAGCCGGCGCAGTTCGGTGATGTCGTGAAGCACCGCCACCGCGCCCAGCAGCGATTTGGGACCATCGCGAAACGGTGCGCAACGGGCGAGGATGTGGTGCGACGAGCCCGGCAACATGAATTCGAAATTGCAGGTCTGCGATTCGGAAATCGAGAGGTCGATGTTCGCCAGGAGGTCCTGCTGCCGCGACAGTTCCTTGAGCGGCCGGCCTTCCAACTCCGTCTCGGGAAGATTCAAAATGCGCCGAGCCGAGAGATTGGCCATCAACACCTGTCCTTGCGCGTCGACGACCAGCAGCCCTTCCTCCATCGCGCCGAGGATCGCGGTGAGTCCATTGCGCTCCGCTTCCAGAGCGGCCATGCGCGCGCGCATTTCGGAGGTGAAGCGGTCCACGGTTTCAATCACGCTGCTGAATTCGGAAGGAATCGTGCCGGCGGCTTGCGCACGCGTCAGCTGTCCGCGCGCGAGCGCTTCCGCCGTTTCGCTGATGCGGTCGGCGGACTTGATCAGCATCCGCGTCAGCAAAACAGTGCAGACAGTGGTGAGCGCCAGACCCGCGAGGAACAGCCAGATCACGGCATGGTCGAAGGCTTCGGGGTTGGGCAACTCACGCCGCCCGAAAAACCAGACAGGCAGCACAGCCAGCGCGTACACCGCCAGCGCGCCGGGAAGAATCACTTTAAGGATGCGCGGCGAACGGTTCATGAGCGCTCCAAGCGGAAACTGGAAGCGGGTCTCAATCCTTCAACCGGTAGCCGACGCCGCGAACGGTCTCGACCCATTGGCCCGCTTCGCCCAGTTTACGGCGGAGGGCGCTGACATGCACGTCAATCGTGCGGTCGAGTACGAAATGGTCCTGCCCCAGCGCCAGATCCAGCAATTGGTTGCGCGTCAACACGCGTCCCGGCCGCCGCGCGAGGCTCTGCAGAATGCGGAATTCCGCCAGCGTCAGTTCGATCGGCTTGTCTTTTACGCAGACTTCATGGCGCGCGGGATCGATCGTGAGTGGTCCGAGCGTGAATGGCTTCTCTTCACTCTCCCCGGAATTCTCACGCATGCGCCGCAACAGCGCACGGACGCGTGCCAGCAGCACGCGGACACTGAAGGGCTTGACCAGGTAATCGTCGGCGCCCAGTTCCAGTCCGGTGACGACGTCGACTTCTTCGTCCTTGGCCGTGATGATCAGAATGCCCGTGCGGCGCAGATTGGGCACCGAGCGGACGCGGCGGCAGACTTCCAGGCCGTCCATCCCCGGCAGCATCAAGTCGAGCAGCAGGAGGTCGAACGTTCCTTGCTGAGCCAGCTTCAGGCCCTCTTCGCCCGACGCTGTCGACGTGATCTCGTAGCCTTCGCGCGCCATGGTATGCCGCATCAGCTCGCGAATGTCGGTGTCGTCTTCAACGACGAGCAAGCGCTCTTTGGTCATGGCATCTCCAGACTTCTTCCCGAACGGCACCACCTTCTTGTTGTCGATGATTTGATTCATGGAGGACCATGATTGCCGCTCCGCGAAAGTCTTCAAGATCTATCACACAATCTTTATAAATGGAAGGCGCACGGTGCGGAGGAGCCAGGGGCAGGGTTTGACAAGCTCAAGGTGGGTGATTTGCTAAAAGCGCGCGGACGGAGCTAAAAGGCAGAAGGCGGCGGCAGGAGCCAGAAGTTTTTGACCGTCCGGCGATCAGCGCATACTGACTGATTTATGTTTGCAAGATAATCAGTCCGGGTGCGTTGCCATCGCTAACTATCGGGCATATTCGCAGCAATGCCAATAATGGAAGCGCCTAATTCGCCATATATCTCCCCCACCGACCCCCAAGTGCACGATTCTGATACGTGGCATATGAAGTGTACTGAAGCAGGCACCAAGAGCCCATGTGTTGGGGTTTTGGATTCTGCGCCGATAACCGGCGACCGTACAAAAAATTGGAGGAGATTTGGATGTATACAACGAATTGGTTCAAGCGAATTGCCGGAACTGGCGCCGCACTTTCCGTGGGCTGCCTGGCCTTGCTCTGCGGCTGCAATCACGACGACGATTGCAATCCGTGCGACACCGGCCCGGCCCCGCATCATCACCACGCCCGCGTTTCCGATAACGGGGAGCGAATGGAAGTGCAACCGGCGCAGTACGTCGAAACCAGCACGGACGCCGACTTCGAAAACGACATTTACTTCCGCCAGCATCGCCTCGACAGCCGCTTCGACCGCGACGCGTATTTCCGCGATCGGGGCGCTTACGTGCGCTTGCACGATGGCGACGGTTGGTGGAACGACCACCGTGTCGAACTGGAAGCAAGCTGGAACGACGGCCGTCATTCCGACCGCGACCACCGCAGCAACAACCGGGACAATCGCGATAACCGCGACAACCGTGATAACCGCGACGCGATGAACAATCAGCGCACGAACTCGGAACGGAACGAGAAGATCCGCACACCGCGGAATACCGCAGTCGAAAACCGGGCCGAAATCCGCGACTCGCGCGTGGAACAGCGCACTGATTTGGAAGCTCGCGAAAAATCCAAGAGCACCAACGCGGCGCCATCCACCTCAGCGGGAACAGCGGCCACAACCAGCCCTGCCACCGAGGAGAAGAAGGAATCCAAAGAATCCAACGAGAGCCGCGAAGGCCGGAACAACGGCACCCCGGCCTCCGGCAACGAAGCCAAGCATGACGGCCGCTAACTGAAACGTTAACTACCGCCGCACATTGCGGGGCGCAGACTTCACCGTCTGCGCCCCGTTATCATTTGATGTATCCTCCGCCCACTCAATTTGCTTTCATCCACTCTCTCACCATGAATTCTGCGCCCCGCAAGGTACTGTCCGGGGATCGTCAACGCACCGTCTGATTTGCGGTATTGAATACAGAATTTCTCTGAATCTCAGCGCTAATTTCGGGACATGAACCCCGTCCTTTTGACGTGTTCCAACCATATATCCCCACGCAGGGCAGTTTGGTTCCATGGCATGCAAAGTGTAATGAAACAAACATCGGGAACCCATGCGATGGGCTCCGAAATTCGAAGCGCCGAACAGGCGAATCAAAATTAAAATGGAGGAGATAACGATGTTTACGACCACGATACTGAGGCGCGTAGCAGCAACAAGCGCGGCGATTTCCATGGGCGGCATGTTGTTCCTGTGTGGCTGCAACCACGACAACGATTGCAATTCCTGCGACACCAGCCCGGCGCCGATTGTTCATCCGCGCGTTTCAGATAACGACCGCTTCGAAGTGCAGCCCGGCCAGCCCACCGGATACGCAGAAGCTGACGAACCCGTTCTGGAAAACGACATCTACTTCCGGCAGCATCGCCTGGACAGCACCTTTGACCGCAACGAGTACTTCCGCGACCGCGCCGCCTACATTCGCGCGCACGAAGGCGACCTGTGGTGGAACGATCATCATATTGAACTGGAAGCGAGCTGGAACAACCGTCGTCACGATCGGGACGAGCGGCGGGACATTCAGCGGGACGAACGCCGCGACGAACGCAACGCCATGAACGGCCGCTCCAACACCGGCTTCGATCGCGAGATCAATTCGGTTCAGCATCCGCCGAGCACGGCGACCCCTCCCGACAAGGAACGCGAGCCGCTGAACACGTCAGTGGATGGCCGCAATGAACTCCAAAACGAGAATCGCAACGAGATCCGGAATTCCCGCGAAGAACAGCGCCGAATGGAAACGCCTTCGGCCAATCTGCCCGGAAGTGAAGTAAAGGCCGAAGTGAAGGATTCGACCGACAACAATCTCAAGGCTCGCGAATCCAGCCGCAATACGAACGGCGGGGCGTCCTCCAACAATCCGGGAAGCGAACCCAAGCGGGACAATGCCCGCTAAAGTTAGAGACCCAAAAGCGCTTCCCAAATGGGGCGCAGGCCTGGAAGCCTGCGCCCCTCGTTGTTGTGACAATCGATTTGTATTTTCCAATCCCAATTCACTTCCATAGACTGGCACGGCATGACGCGACTGCGCTATGCCTTTGCCTTGACCTCTGTCTGCCTTCTACTGACCTCCCGTCCACTCCGCGCGGAGGAACCCGCTCCGTCGATCCTCAACGCGCTCCATCTGGAAATCGTCAACGAACATCTGACCGCGTCCTGGACCGGCGCATCGCCGGGCACAACCTCGAAAAATTTTGAATTCCGCGCGTTCATCCACAATCCCGACAAGCATTTTCTCAACGTCAAAGTTGTCGAAAAGGAAGCGCCGCACCGGCAGCTCAATCTCGTCTCCAAAGACGGCGACATTCAGGAACTCACACTCACGACGCTCGACGCCAAGGAAGTGCTCTCGCTGACGCAGAATGAAAATGGAGCTTCGCTGGCGCCGTTGGGAAATTCGCCGCCGTTTCACGCCGGGTCGTTCCGCGATCTGATGCGCCAGAACACCGGACCCGTCCAGTCCGGACTGCTCCACCCGCTTGCCGAGCTGGGTGTGACGATCGAGCTTTCTCCCGATCTCCCCGTCGTGATGGCGCTGGCCGCGTCCGGCTACTCCGCTGCTGATCCGGCGATCGTCGCGAAGATCAACGCGCTGCTTCCGCAACTGACCGACAAGGATGAAGTCGTGAGTTCCAAAGCGAAAGCCGACCTGAACAAACTTTTCCCGCTCGCGATCAAGCACCTGACCGGTCTGGCGAAGTCCACGACCGACGCAGCATTGAAGGCGCAGCTCGAGTCCATGATTGCCGCTCATCCCGGCATCGCCAAGGCGCGCGAGTACGTCGAGAAAAACCAGCTTCAGAACAAACGCGATTATCTCAAAAGCATCGTCGACGGAGTTCCGTTGTTGAAAGACGCGGCGGCGATGCGGCTGAAAGAACTGGGGAACTGAGTCATTGGTCGTTGACTCCGTTTAACCACTCACGAGTTTTCGCTGATCGAACTGTTGGCCTGCACGCAGTGCGTTCAAAACACAGCGGTCCCCGATGCGTGAAACCCCGCCAGAAAATCGCGGAAATCTTGACAAACTGTGAACATGTTCCTATTCGATGCTCACGTGCAACGTTCGCACTATTTCTGCATATTTAACGCTCCTCATTCTCCTTAAGTAAAAATGGAGTTAGAGTTGCGTCCCTATTTTACCCATGGCACTCATTGGACTTCACACGTGGACGCATTGACGCTGCGGTCGCCTCGTACTATGGAAACGCTTCCGGCCCAGTCGGAATGTGTGCGTGCATTGCTGCTCGATCTGGAGGGCAATCACTCCGAATCCTGCGTCGCGTTGCGCTGCCGCGGGCAGCTGGTCCGTCACGCCGAAAACACCGACGGCGCAGCCGCGATTCTGCGCGATCATTCCATCGATCTGGTGCTGATCGCGCGCTGGGCCGATACGGCCTCTGCCACGAAAATGCTGACCAAGCTCCGCTGCGTCCCGACCGGCGCGACGCCGGTCTTCGCCGTGCTCGTGCCGCCGCAATGCAAAGACAGCATCGCCGAACTGCTCAACATCGGCGCCGACGAACTGCTTCCGCTGCCGCTCAACAGCGCCGTGGCGACCGAACGGCTGGCGTACATCGAAGCGCGCATCCAGCAGCAACAGCAACGGGAAAAATACCACAGCATCTTTGAGAACGCCGTCGAAGGGATTTTCCAGACGACGCCCGGCGGCCGGTACCTCGATGTCAACCCGGCACTGGCGCGCATCTACGGTTACAGCTCGCCCAAGGCGCTGGTCGCCGGACTCACCGATATCGCCCATCAGCTTTATGTACAGCCCGGACGCCGCGAGGAATTCATCGGGCTGCTGCGCAAGGACGATGTCGTCGAGAATTTCGAATCGCAAGTCTACCGCGCCGACGGCCGCGTGATCTGGATCACCGAGAACGCCCGAGCCGTGCGCGACCGCGCCGGGCGCGTCGTCTACTTCGAAGGCACCGTCGAGGACATCTCCGAATACAAGCGCACCGCCGAACAGCTTCACCTGATGGAATCGGCTGTGCTGCACGCGCACGATGCCGTGCTGATCGCGCAGGCGCCGGAAAATTCCGGCGAAGCACTGCGTACCGTCTCGATCAACCAGGCCTTCACGAAACTTACCGGCTACGCCGCATCGGAGATTCTCGGCCGTTCGCCGATCATCTGCAATGGGCCGCGCACCGATGCCAAGCAGCTGCGCCGCATTGAGGACGCGCTGGCCAGCGCCAAGCCCGTGCGCGCCGAACTGCTGCAATACCGCAAGGACGGTTCGGAATACTGGGCCGACATTCATTTCGCGCCGATTTACGATGCCTACGGCCAGGCCTCCCATTTCGTCTGCCTGCAGCGCGACGCCACCGAACGCAAACGCACCGAAGAGGCGCTGCGTGAAAGCGAAGAGCGCTATGCGCTGGCCGCGCTCGGCGCCAACGATGGCCTGTGGGATTGGGACCTGCGCACCGACCGCGTCTACTACTCGCCGCGCTGGCGCATGCTGCTGGGTCTGGAAAATTCGGAGCTGACCGAAGCGCCCGAAGAATGGCTCGGCCGCGTCCATCCCAGCGACGGAGAAGCCCTGCGCGCGGGACTCGACGCGCACCTGACTGGAAAATCGACCGCGTTCCGCTGCGAATTCCGCATGCGCCACGCCGACGGCACGTACCGTTGGATGATCAGCCGCGGCCTGGCCGTGCGCGGCGACGACGGCATCGCTCTGCGCATGGCCGGTTCACAGACAGACATCAGCGCCCGCAAACTCGCCGAGCTGCAGCTGGAACACGATGCCTACCACGACACGCTGACCGGACTGCCCAACCGCGCGCTGCTGATGGACCGCCTGCGCCAGGCCATCCGCCGCAGCAAGCGCCGCCCGGATTACCGCTTCGTGCTGCTCTTCCTGGATCTCGACCGCTTCAAGCTGATCAACGACAGCCTCGGCCACCAGGCCGGCGACCAGCTCCTGATTTCCATCGCGCGGCGCCTGGAAGTCTGCCTGCGCCCCACCGACACCGTCGCCCGGCTGGGCGGCGACGAATTCGTGGTGCTGCTCGATGATCTGAAAGACACCGACGCACAGACGGTCGCGGGGCGCATCCGCCAGGAACTCAGTTCACCCTTTCGCATCGAAGGGCGCGAAGTCTTTATCTCGGCGAGCATCGGCATCACGCATGGCACGTCGGACCTTGAACGCGCCGAAGACATGCTGCGCGAAGCCGACACGGCAATGTATCGTGCGAAAACTTCAGGCAAGAACCGCCACGAAACGTACGAAACGAGCATGCATCTGCAGGCCGTCAGCACGCTCCACATGGAAACGGCGCTGCGCCGCGCGATCGAACGCGAGGAACTTTATCTCGAGTACCAGCCGATCATCTCGCTGCTCGACCGCAGCGTCACCGGTTTCGAAGCACTCGTCCGCTGGAAACATCCCGACCGCGGCATCGTCTCGCCGGCCTCCTTCATTCCGCTGGCCGAAGAGAACGGCCTGATTGTGCCGATCACCGACTGGGTGCTGCGCACCGCCTGCAAGCAGCTCAGCGAATGGACCCGCACGCTCAAGCCGGTGGGGCGCGTTTCGATGAGCGTCAATATTTCCGGCTGGAGCTGTTCGAATTCCGATGTTCCCGTGCTGGTCTCCGACGTATTGAAGCAGACGGGCATCGCGCCGGAATGCCTGCGACTGGAGATCACCGAGAGCAGTTTCGTCGAGCGCGCCGACCAGACCGACGCCTTCTTCCGCGAAATGAAAAAGCTCAACGTCAAGCTGGCCATCGACGATTTCGGCACCGGCTACTCGTCGCTGAGCTACTTCCACCGCGTCCCGGCCGACGCCGTGAAAGTCGACCGCTCCTTCGTGCGCGACATGCTCGTCGCCGAGAAAAATCAGGAGATCATCCGCGCCGTGATCGCGCTGGCGCGCAGCACGAACATGGAAGTCGTCGCTGAAGGCGTCGAAACGGCCGAGCAACTCCGCAAACTGACCGACCTCCGCTGCGACAGCGCGCAGGGGTTTTTGTTCTCGCGGTCGGTGGATGCCGGGGCGGCGGGTAGAATGATTGGTACGAAGTTCTAGCGAACTGCGTGCACGGCGTAGTGCGAACTCTGTCCTGCTAAAAGTGGTCGTTACCGACCACTTTTAGCAGGACGTGATTAGAGCAAGCCGAGCGGGTGGCCAGCGCAGAAACCGAAGGCTACGCCTTGGTTCTCTCAGGCCCAATCGTCTTCGGCGCTTCCTTTACCGGTTCGGCGATATCCGGAGCGGGCGCGGCTTCGGCCTTCTTGTCGAGGCCCAAGTCCAGCTTGAATTGCTTGAGCAGTTCGGCGCCTTCCAGTTCCTGCGCCTTCTTTTCCATGTCGATCTGCTTCATGTCGACGGACTCGACCGCCGCGGCGATCTTGCCTTCGGCCATGGCGCTCTTTTCGCGCAGCTTGTCGATCATTTCCGTATGCGTCTGGTCCACGCCGGCCACTTCGAACGTTTCGAAAACATCGGCCAGTTCGCTCTTCCACTTCGCCGCTTCGGCTTCGCGGATGGCATGCATCGCTTCTTCGGTCTTCAGCTTCATCTCGCGCATGTAGCGTTCTTTGAGCTTCAGCAGCGCTTCGTAGCCGGCCTTCGCGGAATCCAGCTGGCCCTGATTGCGCTCGAGCGCTTCCTGCTGTTTCTTAAGTTGCACGGCGTACTGCCCAGCGAGCGCTTCATCGTTGCTGAGCAGACAGGCTTTGACGCGGGCGGTGAGCTTGGCGATGTCCTGCTTGTATTGCGTCGCTTCGTTTTCGAGTCGGATGATGCCGCCACGCGCTTTGGCAATGCCGGTGTTCATTTCCGGAACCTTATCGCGCATATCGCGGATGTTCTGTTCGAGAATCAGCTTCGGATCTTCGCCCATGCTGATGAAGGCGCCCAAGAACGAGCGGAATACGCGCTTAATGCGAGCCCACATGATTTATCCCTCAAATCCCTTCGGCCGCAGCCACTACGTGTGAACCTGTAGTGTCAGTTATTCGACTCGGATTGTCAACGCGCTTGGGGGGAGGGGCTATTACAAAGCGGGCGGTTGTTTGGAAGCGCTCTGCGTTGACATTGCTCGTTGCGAGAGCATTACTTGCAGCTGGGGCGGCAACACATCCGGTTAAAAGTAGTCGGTGGTCGGTCGGGGGCTTGCCGCGTTGAGGCAACTTTGGGGCTGATTCGCTGAATACAACTTCGGCACCCGTCTGGCTAAAAGTGGTCGGTACTACTGCGCCGGAGCGGTCTCGCTCTCCCCCGACCGATCACCGACAACTTTTAGCCGGACGGGTAATGCCGAACACTCCCCCCGTAGATTAGCCTAGTGAACTCCGCGAACTCAATACATCCTCGCCGAACCGCGCCATCAATACATGCGCGTCAACGCCGCCCCCTGATAATACATCCCCAAAATCACCGCATACCCCTTCCCCGCTTGCGCCATGCCTTGGGAGCCGAACTGGCACATGCCGACGCCGTGGCCGAAGCCTCCGCCGGAGACGTCGAGGACATCGGGGCGGTCGACGGCCTGGCAGAGCAGCAGCGATTTCAGATCCTTCGCGCCGACGGCCAGACGGAATGCGTTACCGGTGAGATCGAATGCGCCATACGCGTGGCGGATGCGAACGGTGGTTACGCGGCGGAAGGCGCCGAGCGCCGGGCCGATGGGCTGGCCGGAGACGTCCAGGAATTCGACGCTGCGAATCTGGCCAAGTTGCCCGCCGGTGGCGACGGGGCGGAGCTTCTCGGTCAGCGCGTCCTTGCCGATCGTCCAGCGCCAGCGGTAGTTGGGGCTCGCCGTGCAGTACGGACAGTTGGCGCCGTGGAGCGCGCGGGCCTGTGGTTGATCGGGGAAGACCGAGGCGCCGTTTTCTGTGTGGCCGCCGCAGGTGGAATGGAAGTACGCCGAGAACGGCGCGCCGTTGTAGGTCAGGATCAGCCCGTGCGTCGAATTCACCGCCTGGCTCAAGATCGGGTTGCTGCGGAAGCCGGGCTTGAAGACCTGGCTCATCACCGTGCTCTCAACGTCGTACGGTTCGGCGGCGTTCGACTTCAACTGAAAGTACGCGTAGCTGCGGCTGGCAATGGCCTGCGCTTTCAGCGCTTCGGGATGCCACTTCTCGAACGGCACTTCGCCACCGAGCACGCCGAACAGGTACTCTTCAAGGTCCAACCGCGCGATGGCCGTGATCCCGCGCTTCGGGCCGGGCCTGTAGAGCGTCACGCGCGGGGCGATGTCCTGGCCGTTGATCTTCAGCGGCGAGGTCGATCCGCGCGGCGCTTCGATGCGCAGCGTGCCGTCGTTGGCCGGCGAGACGGAATTCGAAACGTTCACGGGTCCGGTGGAGGAAATCAGGATCGCGGCGACGGTCGGCGAGGGATCGAACTGCGCCTCGGTGTTGGCGGGAATACGGGCGACTTCCTGCCCGGCGCTGTTGAGTACCACCGCGTCGGCGGAGCCCGCGCCGATCTTCAGCGTGTGCACGTCCTTCAAAATCGCGACACGGATCTCGGGTGAATTGGCGTCCGGTTCCACCATGAACGGCGGTTGAGGCTGCGGTTGTGGCGAGGGCGACTGTACTCTGGGTTGTTCGCGCGGGACGGACGTGCGCGGCACATCCGGCGTCGGCGCGGCAGTCGTTTTCATATTCGACTCCTGGCAGGAGAAAAGACAGATCAGCGACGAAAGCGCCAGGCTCAGCAGCGCCCCGCTGCGGATGCGCTCGATGATGGACGTGTGTCGAATGGCCATGAACTCTCCCCCCTGCGTGGAATTAAAAATTCAAAATTAAAAATGCACGCGGCTGAATGCACCGCGGACTGCACAAACTCCCCTGGAATCTTGCGCTCGCGCTTGCTTACACGTCGTCCAAATCAACTCTCCTACCCGCGTGCGTTTTTGAATTTGAATTTTAAATTTGAATTGCCCTACTCAGTATCGACCGCGGCCTCGCGCTTACGCACATTTTGTGAAACTTTCTCTTCAGTTCCCACCTCTTAGTGCCCGATACATTGAAATCGGTGCAATCTCTCGAACGGCAATGAACAACTGGAAGCAGTGATTATGACCCGTGATGGCGAGCGATCGCGCATCGTCTTTCCAGCGTTGGCCTTCCTCGCACTGCTCTTGCTGGCGGTGCCGGAAAGCAGCGTCGACTCCGCGCGCGCCCGCGTGCTCTCGTTGCTCAACCCGGTGCTCAGCCGTTTCGCCGCGTGGAAAGCGCCCGCGCCGCGCGTGGCCAGCATTCAAAATCTGGAAGCCACATCACCGGATAAGCCCGTCGAAATGCCTGCTCCGAACACTTCCGCGGAAACGGATTACAACCGCGCGCGGATTGTTCAGCTGGAGAACGAACTCGAAAAGTTGCGCCGCACCGAACCGTTCGCCAATCTGCCCGGAAAAATTCCGCCAGGCGTCGATGCCAACGTGATCATCCGCAAAATTCTCTGGCAGGAACCGATCCTGGGTCTCGACCGCGGCGAAGCCGACGGACTGCGCATGAATGCCGGCGTGCTTCACCGCGGCGCAGTGCTCGGCCGGATCGTCGGGATCGGACCGCATGGCGCAAGTCTGGCGTTGTTGACGCATCGTGGCATGTCCATTGCCGCGCGGTTATCCGATTGCCGCGTCGAAGGCGTCTTGCAGGGCGCGAAGGCCGAGGAGAACGGCGAACGCTTCTGCCACATGGCCATCGTCGCGCGCGAAGCCGCGCCGAAAGTCGGCGAGAACGTGGTCACCAGCGGCTACGACGGCGCGTTTCCGTCGGGACTGTGGATGGGCGTCGTCACCGCCGTCCGCAAGACCGGCGACTTCCAATGGGAACTGACCATCCGTCCCGCCTGCAACGACAACGCCGTCGAAATCGTCCACGTCCTGACGGGGTCAATGCCCGAAGTCCCGTGGCCCGCGGCACCCGGCGTGAAACGCGGGGCGCGCTAAAGCGCTTAAGGAACGCAAAACATGAGATACGCCTTCAC
The DNA here is from genome assembly GCA_038227875.1 of Planctomycetota bacterium. GTDB lineage: Bacteria > Planctomycetota > SZUA-567 > H5-PLA8 > H5-PLA8 > JBBRPR01. Next base: position 62,643 of record JBBRPR010000043.1, on the reverse strand, counting down.
ACTCACCACTCTCGTTCTCGCGGTTGTCATTGCGCAGTTGGCGCTGGTGCCGGCGTTTTTGCCGCCGGTGCTGCGGCCGGATCTGGGAATTCTTGTGGGGATCACGGTGCTCGCGTTTGGGCCGCGCGAATTCGGGTTGATTGCGATTTTCTGTCTGGGCGTGCAGGCGGACTTATTTGGTTCGGCGCATTTTGGAGTGCTGACGCTCGCCTACCTCGCGGCGGCGGGCGTGATTCTGCTCGTCGCGTGGCGCGAACTGGTCCGCGGGGATGTGCTCGCACCGTGGATCGGCGGGCTGGCCGGCACGGTCCTCGCGCATGTCTTTTACGTGCTCTTCGCCAATTTCTTCGGCGTGCATTACGTCTGGGGCCAGGTCGCCGCATCGCTCTCGTCGCTGGCCATCGCAGCGGCGGTGTGGGGCTTGCCCATCGCCTATCTGACCGGCCGCTGGCTGGCCTGGACCAACTGCCTGTCTCCGGCGGTGCGGGAACGCTGGGCCAATGAAGCGCGCATAAACGCGGCGCGCCGGGGCAAACTGAAGCGCGCGTAGCACGAATTATCTTTGCCGTCACACGCCACAAGGGTCGCCGTCCATGTTTAAAACTCGCCTCGGTATCGTTGCTGTCCTGCTGGGGATCTGCTTTGTTGTGATCTTCTGCCGGCTCTGGCTGCTGCAGGTGACTCGCTACGATCAGTACGCGGCGCTGGCCAGCCGCGACAAGAACATGGAAAAAATGGTCGCCTCAATTCGCGGCCCGATCTTCGACCGCTTCGGTGATGCGCTGGCCTACGACGAACCGTTTTACGATCTCTCCGTCCGCGTCGAACGCCTGCACCTGACCTCCGTGACGCTCGATGAAGTCCGCGAGGTCCGCGAGAAAATCAAAGACGCGAAAGAACGCGACGCCGCCTTCGATCGCATCATCGAAAAGCTCGCCGGCGAACGCTACGTGATGGACCTTGCCCGCACCGTCGACCGCCCGGAATTGGAAATCGCCGCCGGTGTCCTCAAAGCGCTCGACACCGTCGCGCGCAAATGGGCCTCAGGCCGAGCCCCGCTGAAAATCGTCAACGGCATCGATGAAAAAACATGGCTGGGCCTGCGCGCGATTCACGATGATGTCTTCCGCGACAGCTACAAGATGCTTGGCAAAGCCGCCGATGCGCTCAGCGACACGCAGGAACCGCCGTTTCCCGGACTGGTCTGCACCGTCTCCACGCGCCGCGTTTATCCGCGCGGAAAGCTCGCCTGCTTTGTGCTCGGAAGCGTCGGAGAACTCAGCGCCGAAGACGACAACGATCTGCGCCAGGACGGCATCCTGCTCGAAAACCCCGACATCCGCCGCCGCCAGTGGGACGAAGTCCGCTCGACGCTCAACGACGCGGCCGCCGACCGTCTCGATCCGTTCTTCCACGGCGATATCCGTGAAATGCCGCTCGGCCAGGTCTTCACCACCGTCGCCAACCTGCGCCCCAGCGACCAACAGCGCGTCGCGGCGCTGGGCCTCAGCGACATGGTTCACTGGACGGAACGCCCGCCGCGCATCGCGCTGGCGGAAACCGAAATGCTCTGGCTGGGCATCAACATGCCCATCAGCGCGGCCAAGAATATTCTCCCCAGCCGCATCTGCGGCGACATGGGAGTCGAACGCTTTCGCAACGCCTTGCTTCGCGACAAAGCCGGCATGAAAATCCGCGGCGACTACTTCCGTGAAGACGAGGAGGGTGGCATTGATTACCGCAAGGATTCTCAGCCGCGCGCCGGCGACGCGCTGGCGCTGACCATTTCTATTCCGTGGCAGGAGGCCGTCGAACGCGCGCTCCACGCGCAAGGCCACAACGGCGCGATTGTCGTCATGGACGTTCACACCGGCGAAGTTCTCGCGATGGCCAGCAATCCTGATTTCGATCCCAATGTCTTTGTGCCGCCGCGCGACAATCCGGAACGCCAGGCGAAGATCGCCGAACTGCTTGGCGACACCGACCGCAAGCCGCTGCTCAACCGCGCCATCGCCCAGCAGTACCCGCTCGGCTCGATCATGAAAACGCTGGTCGCTGCCGTCGCGCTCGACAAGGGCGTCAATCCGAACGAAACGATTGAATGCAAAGGTTTCATGAAAGAAGGCGGTCAGGTTTACCATTGCGATGATGGTCATGCGCACGGCATCGTCAACCTCACCAAGGGCCTGCGCTGCTCCTGCAACATGTATTACATGCAACTGGGCGCCCGCATCGGCGTCGAAGGCCTCGCGCCGTTCGCGAAATTGATTCTCGGAAAACGCAGCGGGATTGATCTGCCTTCGGAAGCGCCTGGAATTTTCCCCGACCGCGATTGGCGCCAGAAGCATTACGCCAACGACGCCGCGCGCGCGTGGCCTCGCGGGCAGGATTACCTGCTGGCCATCGGGCAGGGCCAGATGACCAGCACCGTCGTTCAGGCCGCGCAGTTGATGGCCGCCGTCGCCAACAACGGCAGCGTGTTGACGCCGCACGTCTGGCTCGACGCGCCGCAAGTTCCTGCTCGCGCGCTGGGCATTTCGTCGTCGAGCCTCGCAATGGTGCACCAGGGTCTGGAAGAAGTCGTCAACTGCGGCCGCCCCGGTGAAAAAGGGACCGCGTACACGCCCTTTCACGAGAACGGCGAACTGTCCGTGAAAGTCGCCGGCAAAACCAGCACCGCCGAACACGGCCACAACGAAACGCCGCACGCCTGGTTCGCCGGCTACGCCCCCGCCGACAATCCGCAGATCGCCTTCGCCATCGTGCTCGAAGACGCCGGCCACGGCGGCGCAACGGCGGGGCCGGTGGCGTACCAGTTCCTGAGAGAGATGTACGGAACGAAGAATAATCCGAAGGGCCGCGCGGTGGCGGGCGGGGAGTGATCGAAACGGACTGCGCGGAGGTAATGGTGCCGCTGGCACCATCCAAGGTCAGTAATAGAGAGGCAGTGATATGGCAATCGTTCACGACGCATTGAACGTCGCAGGATGGCCCGGCGCTTTTCTCGCAGCGCCCCGCTCCGTCAGGCTCGGAGGGCCGATCGTTAATAGCCAGGGGCGGCAGCCCCAGGTTACCGCTCGTATATTCTTGACGAGCCCTGAAAGGACGTCCGAACTTCGCGCTGCAACACCGGCTCGTTCGCCCTTCCAGGGCTCTGCTTCAAAAGCGAAACTCACCCAGGGGCTTCCGCCCCTGGCTATTCACGGTTGCTCCTCCGGAGCAAATGATCGATTGGAAATGCGATGAACCAAAGCCTCGTTACCTCACCCGCGCCCGGCTTCTCACTCGCGCCGCTGCTAAATATCTTCCGCCGCGTCGACGCCATGCTCGTCGGCAGCGTTGCGTTGATCCTGCTGATCGGGCTCTGCTTCATCGCCAGCGCGACGCGTGACATGAGCGGGTCGAGCCTCGGCTTCGTGGGTCGGCAGATGATTTTTGTGATGCTCGGATTGGGCGTCGTCATCGGCCTGCAACGCATCCATTACCTGCAGATCCTGCGCCACGCCTCGCTGCTTTACCTCGTCGGTCTGCTGCTGCTCTGCGGCGTTTTTCTTACGCCGGCGATCAAGGGCGCACATTGCTGGTACAATCTTTACATCATCAGCCTTGAACCTTCCGAACTGATGAAGCCGATCATCATTATCACGCTCGCGCATTACCTGATGTACCGCGACAGCTACAAGCACCTCACGGGATTGTTCGTGCCGCTGGTCCTCGCGATGGTGCCGCTGGTCCTCATCGCCAAGGAACCGCAGCTGGGCACGGCGATGGCGTGCATGCCGGTGGTCTTCATCATGCTCTTTGCCGCGGGCGCGCGATTCCGGCACCTGGCGCTGATGATGTTCTTCGGCGCGTGCGGCATGGTCGGAATGTGGTTCACCGTCTTGAAGCCATTTCAGAAAGCGCGCGTGCTGGCGTGGTGGGATCCGGAACAGTACAAGCTCGGCGAAGCCTGGCAGCTGCTGCGCGCCCAGACGGCCATCGGGTCCGGCGGATTCTGGGGCAAGGGTTGGGGCGGCGCGAGCGCCAGTCACATCAACCTGCTGCCGGAAAAGCACACCGACTTCATCTTCGCCGTTGTCTGCGAGGAAGGCGGACTGTTTCTCGCCGGACTGCTGCTGGTTCTGTTTTTCCTCGTCGCGCTGGCGGGTTTGGGCATCGCCGCGCGGACGCGCGAACCGGCCGGCCGCCTGATTGCCGTCGGCTGCGTCGCGATGCTCTGTTCGCAGGTCCTGATCAACACCGGCGTTGCGATTGGCCTGCTGCCCACGACGGGGCTGACGCTGCCATTCGTCTCTTACGGCGGCAGTTCGATCATGAGCTCATTCATCGCGCTGGGATTGCTGATCAACATCGGCTCCGCGCAGGAACCGGTGCTGGCCAAAGAGGACTTTGCGTAGGACGGAACATTCTATTTGGCAAGCGCTGGCGAATGTGTGTCAGAGAGCAAGCGGCAGTTTGCTTGCTCCCTGCTTAACGCACGGAGTTCGCAAGCGAGTGAGTCAGCCGAACGAACGACGACATCCATTTCGTTAGGCCGAGCGTTGAGCAAGGAGCAAGCAAACAGCGGCTTGCTCCTTGTCACACAGGGATTACTTCACGCGCGGATCGTGGAAGAGAGCGCTGGCGGGAATCGTCGCTTCGGGAAAACCGTCTTTCAAGCCCCACAGCAGGTTGATGACTGAACCTCCGCCGTGCTGAAAAAATTCAACCTTGAACTCATGAAGCCCTTCGGTCAGATCGAGCTCGCCGGAAAAGCGCTGGGGCGGATGGATGCCCCAATCGCTGCTTACCTGCTTACCATCGATCCACGTGCGCGCGCCGTCGTCGGCGACGGTCGCGATCGTGTAGTGGCCGGCTTTCGGAACTTTCAACAGGCCGGTCCAGCGCACGCAATAGTCGTCGTGCGGCACCTCCGGTGAGGGGGTCTGGCCGCTCCAATCAAAATTCACGTTCGCGTCGACGCGTGCCATGATCTTGTCGGCATCCTTGAATTCCTTACCGCGATAATAGACTGCTGAAAGTCCGGGCTTGGTGGGATGCAGCGCCGCGTCGATGGCGTCCAAGCGTGCCTTAAGCTCTCCGGCCATCTGCACACCGTATTTCGTCTTCGCGTACATCTGACCGAAGAGCGTGTACGCTTTCAGCGCGTCGTCCCAGCGCTTGGCTTGGAAGATCACGTCCGCATCGGTCCAGTCTTTCCGCGCGTGTACTTCAACTTCACCCAGCTCCAGGATTTCGATGCGGTCGAGGTACGCCTTGGCCACGTCGCCCAGTCCGCTCTCCTGAGCCGTTTTGAACCAGGACTTGGCCTTCGTGAAATCGCCGGTGACGAAGAAGAGCAGACCGCGACGGCGCGCGTCTTCGGCTTTGCCGGCACCGTCCACCGGCGGCGCGAACGAGTTGATGTCGCGCGCCTCCAGCTGATCGACGCCGATCGACATCTCCGGTCCGTCGGCCAACTCCAGGTTGATGCGCTTGCCGCTCGGTTCGTCCTTCACCTTGCCGCTGATCGTCGTTTTGCCGCGATTGAGTGTAATGGCTTTGCCGCCGGAGGCATGGATCGCCGTAATGGCATTCTGGCGCAGCGCGATAACAGCTTCGAGATCAGACTTGTCCGCCGCCAGCGCTTCTTTCGCGGGCGCCAGCGCGGGGTCCTGCATCGCCCGGTCAAGCTGCTCGAGCGCCGCTGAAAAATGGAACTGCATCAGCACAGGCGCGAGTTCCTTGCGCACACCCGCCGCGGCAGCTTGCGCTTTTTCCAGACGCTCCTGCTTGGAGGCATCGGCCTTGGCCTGCAGCGCGGCGATCTCTGCCGTCCAGCGCGTTCGCAGTTCGCCGAGCTTTCCGGCCGAGGGCGCCATGTCGGCGGGAATGGCATCGCCGGCTTTCAATTTCTCCAACGCGCCGTTCATGCCCGCGGCATCGCCGGGTTTGGCCAGGGCTTGTGCGTCGTCGAGAATCTTCGTCAGCGCCGTTTCGGCGGAGTCCTTGATCGGTTTGCGCGCCGCGTCGAGCTGTTCGCGCCAGTTCAACACGCGCAGATTTTCAGGGATCGCCGCGTCGTTGAGCGCCGCGAGTCCCGCCGCGAATTCGCCCTTCGCGCAGGCGGCTTCGGCCGTGGCGCTAAGCGCCTTAAGCGATTTTGAGAACGCTTCCGACCAGCGGTGTTCGGTTTCCTTCCGCGCCTGCTCGATGGTCGTCGCGATCGACAGGTCGCGGCCGAGCTGCGCAGCGGCGGTCATTAGATCCAGAATCGATCCGTAGTCTTCTGCGTGGGCTTTCTCCATCTCCAGCGCCGCAGTGAGGGCCGAGCGCGCCTTCTCGTCGCGTCCCGGTTCCTTCGGAGCGTTGGACGCGACCGCGGGAACCGTTGTCGGAAGAGGTACGGGGGCTGGCATCGGATTTTCCGGCGGCTTCTGCGCGACCGGCGGCTTCTCTGATTTTCCGCCGAGCACCGCGACGAGCACGATCAAGACCACCGCGCCAACGGCGGCGAGCGCCCAGACGGGCAGCCCGCCTTTTCGCGTCGCCTTGCGCGCGGCACTGACTGAGGCATCAGGCCGGGCTTCGCCGACCGGCGTCACCGACCCGGTCGTCGCGAAGGAGACTGCATTGGTGATGGCCGTGCGCTTTCCGGTGGTCACGCGCTGCAACGGTCCGGTCGATTCGAACCCGCCGACGGCATTGCGCTGGCCGCTCATGCCGCCGCGCACCGCCGACCGCGTCCCCGACGAGCGCGCGGCGTTCATGATCGCCGTCTTCTTGCCCGTCGTCGTGTTGCCCGGATCCAGCAACACATCGATGCGCGCGACCAAGTCCTGTGGCGTCTGCACGCGGTCTTCGCGCTTTTTCTCCATCAACTTTAAAATCAGCCGGCTGCATCCTTCGCTGACATCGGTACACTGTTTGTGCGCCAGCGGCGTCGGATCGGTCAGATGTTTACTCAACACTTCCGCGCTGGAACTGCCCGCGAACGGCGTCTTGCCGGTGACCATGTGGTAGAGCGTCGCGCCGAGCGCATACAGATCCGCGCGGATGTCCAGATCGCGTAAGCCCCGGACCTGTTCGGGCGGCATGTAATGCGGCGTGCCCACGGCGCTGCCGGATTGCGTCATCTCCGCATCGTCTTCGACTTCGCGCGTCAGGCCGAAGTCCGTGACCTTCACGTCGCCGCGCGAGGTCAGCATGATATTATCAGGCTTGATGTCGCGGTGAATCATGCTCATGCTGTGAATGGCGTCGAGCGCCCGGGCGACTTCGCGCACTATTTCCAGCGCGCGCTTTTGCGGAATGCGTTTCTCTTCCTTGATCACTTTTTTGAGCGTCGCGCCATCGATGAACTCCATGGCGAAATACCAGAGCTTGCTGACGGGATCCTGGCCGAAATCGATGCCCTGGACGAGATTGGGGTGGCAGAGTTTCGCCGACGCGCGGGCTTCGCGCTGGAAGCGTTCGATGAACTGCTTGTTCTTGGCGATGCGTGGCGGCAGGATTTTCAGCGCGACGACGCGGTCGAGGGATTTCTGACGCGCCTTGTAAACGGCGCCCATGCCACCCTGGCCCACTTTCTCAATGATCGCGAATCCGTTGACTTCCTTGATCGATTTGGGCGTGTCGTCGGCCACGTTTTTGACGCGGCTGGAGCCCGGCCGTTTCGACGCGGCTGGTTCGATATCGATCCCGGAATCCGACATGCAAGAGTCCCGCGCACGGCGTCAAAAATTGAGAGATAAGATTCGGCCGCACAAGAGCAATGCGGAGGAGTTTTTATAGTCCATGCCCGGAGGCGTTTCAATGGGGAAATAAGTACAATAGGGGGACGTTAGGAATGAAATGATGAATTATGAACTGCCGATATCAAGCCTGTGTCACTGGTGTGGACCATACCGCAAATTTGCGGCATGGTCCAACTCCGTAAACGGCTTCGGGAATCACTCTTCGGCGCGGCCGTGATCCAAATTGTAGCGCTTCAGCTTGCGGTAGAGCGTGGACTTGTCGATGCCTAGGATGCGCGCGCAACTGGTGCGGTCGCCGCCGGTGCTCTGCAGCGTCGCCATGATCGCCTGCCGTTCAATGTCATCGAGAGTATTCTGACCGCTGATCAGGCCTTCGCCTTTCGCGTTTTCGCCGGGAGGAACCAGCGGCGATTCGTTGACCAGCGATTGTTCGTCGGAGACACGCGTCAGGTCGATGTCGCTGGGCGGCTTCGCCGGCGGTTGCAAGGCGGATGTGGCGGCGGCTTGCGATTCGGCCAGAGCGGTCGCCTGCTCCGCAAGGCGGGACGACCGCGCCAGTGCGGCGACATGGGGTGGCAGGTCGCTCAGCAGCAGCATCGTGCCCTGCCCCAGCGCCAACGCGCGCTCGACCATGTTTTCCAGTTCGCGCACATTGCCGGGCCAATCGTAGGCGGTCATCGCTTCGATCACCTGCCCGTCGATGCGCTCCACGGTGCGGCTGGTGCGGGCATGCTTCTTCAAAAAGTGCGTCAGCAGCGCGGCCACGTCTTCGCGCCGTTCGCTCAAGGCGGGTATGTGGATGCTGATCACGTTCAGGCGGTAGAAGAGATCTTCGCGGAAACGGCCTTCCTTCACGGCCTGCTGCAGGTCGCGGTGCGTGGCGGCCACGACGCGGACATCGACGGGATACGTGCGGTCGGAACCGACCGGCCGGATCTCGCGTTCCTGCAGCGCGCGGAGCAACTTGGTCTGCATTTCCAGCGGCAGTTCGCCGATTTCGTCGAAGAAAATCGTTCCGCCGCGAGCCTGGCGGAACATGCCTTCCTTGTTCATGACCGCGCCGGTGAACGCGCCCTTGACGTGGCCGAACAATTCGCTCTCGATCACCGTCGGCGCAATTGCGCCGCAATCGACGGTCACCATCGGTCCGGCGGCGACGGGGCTGCCGAAGTGGATCGCGCGGGCGACCAGTTCCTTGCCGGTGCCCGACTTGCCCAGCAGCAGCACCGTCGAACGGCTCTGCGCGGCCTGGCGGATCATGCGGAAGACGCGGCGCATCGGTTCAGACTTGCCGATCAGATTTTCGTAGTGGTACTTCTCGCGCAACAGCCCGCGCAGGTGGAGATTTTCCCAGCGCAGGTCGCGCGCTTCCATGCAGCGTTTCAGGCGCTGGTCGAGTTCATCGAAGGAAAAGGGTTTGGCAATGTAGTCGTACGCGCCCAGCCGCATCGCCTCCACGGCCGAGGGAATCGTGCCGTAGCCGGTGACAATCAGCACTTCGATATCCTTGCGTTCTTCCTTCAGCGCCTTGAGGCAGCTCAAGCCGTCCATGCCGGGCATGTTCAGGTCGAGCACCACCGCGTCGAAGTGTTCCTTGTGGATGCGCTCCAGCGCTTCATGACCATTGCGCGCCTGATCGACGGCGTAGCCCAGCAGTTCCAGGCCCTGGACGTAAGTCCGGCGCAGATCGTCAGCGTCATCGACCACAAGTACGCGGACATCCCGGCTGACGGGTGGAATCACGTTCGATGGTTCGGTTAGCACATCCGTCCCCATAAACCTCCCCAGATCATACGCAAGACGTATCCCAAATATAAGCTCAGTTTAGTTCTGTCCGCATTCCATTGCCAGTAGCAACTGCAATTTGAGACCCGATTTCATTGGGTCCAATTCGTTCAGTTAACTCACAGTCCGGTGAAATTTGCCAACCTTCCTTGGCATCCGAACTCGAATTGATCTAATCTGAGGTTTACGACAAGCGCCCATTAAGTACATCGCGAGGAAACCTCCGGAATGGCCAACACCACTCCCACTCAACACGCCACCCCCACCAGCACCGAACTCAAACTTAAGCTGCTCACGTTGATGCTCAGCTCCCGGCTCAACGACGAAGCAGAACAGGCGTTGAAGCGGCGGGGACAGGGCCATTTTCAGATGTCGTCGGAAGGCCACGAAGCGCTGGCGGGCGTAGCGCTGGCAATGCATCCGGAAGACTGGCTCCATCCCCACTACCGCGACCGCGCCATTGTGCTGGGCCGCGGCGTCACGCACGAACATTTCTTCCTCGATTTCTTCAGCAAGGACGCCGGCCCCTCGAGCGGCCGGCAGATGCCCGTGCATTACAATTCGCGCCAGCACCGCATTGTCTCGCTCTCCAGCCCCGTCGCAACGAATATGCTGCAGGCCGTCGGCATGGCCATGTCGCTGAAGGAACGCAAGATTCCGGAAGTGATCGTCTCGTCCATCGGCGACGCCACTTCGCGCGAAGGCGAATCGCTCGAAGCCATCGCCCAGGCGGTCGTCGACAAGCTGCCGATCGTCTTTCTGATTGAAGACAACGGTTACGGCATTTCGACGGCCACCGTCGGCAAGACGTTCTGGACGATCCCCCACAGCCTCGCCTCAGGACCGGATAACACCCAGTGGTTCCACGGTTGCCGCGTCGACATCGTCGACGGACTGTGCCCCGTGACGGTCTACGAGGCGGCCAAGAGCGCCATCGAACGCGCGCGCAGCGGCGGCGGACCGACCTGCCTGATCACCAAGCTCGAACGCCTGAAGAGCCACTCCAGCTCCGACGACCACCGCCTCTACCGTTCGCCGGAAGAACTCCAGGCGCTGCAGACCAAGGACCCGGTCAAGCGCTACACGGAAGCCTGCCTCAAGGAAAAGATCGTCACCCCCGCGGAAGTCGACGCGATCCGCGAGAAGATCAAGGCCGATGTCGAAATCGCGATCATGCACGCCAAGGCCGCGCCCGAACCGGATCTGGAAACAGTCCGCAATTCCGCCTACGCGCCGCTCCCGCCGGGACTGCCGAAAGTCGAGCAGCATCTCCCCACGCCGCTGGCCAAGCGCTCCGGCGGTATGACCATGGCCCAGTGCATCGACCTGGTCCTCGAGACGGAGATGCGCGCCAACGATCGCGTCTGTCTCTACGGTGAAGACATCGAAGATCCGAAGGGCGACGTCTTCGGCACCACGCGCGGACTCTCGCGTCAGTTTCCCGGCCGCGTCAAAAATTCCCCGCTGGCCGAAGCCACCATCATCGGCTCTGCCGTCGGCCGCGCGCTGATGGGCGACCTGCCGGTCTCCGCGATCCAGTTTATCGACTTCATGGGCCCGGGGCTCAACCAGCTCTTCAACGAAGTAATGACGATGTACTGGCGTTCGCTGGGCGAATGGAATTGCGCGCTCGTGATCATGGCCCCGTATGGTGCGTACCTCCCGGGCCTTGGCCCCTGGCACAGCCAGACCAACGAAGCGATATACGCGCACATCCCCGGCATGCATGTCGTCATCCCGTCCAATCCCGGTGACGCCGCGGGACTGCTGCGTTACGGGTTGCGCTGCGGTAGGCCGGTGCTCTTCCTCTATCCCAAAGCGCTGCTCCACGGCGCCGAAGACACGGTCCACGAGCCGGCGAAGGATTGCATCATTCCCTTCGGCAAAGCGCGCACGGTTCAGGAAGGCTCCGATCTCACCATCGTGACCTGGGGCAACTGCGTCGCGATGTGTGTCGCCGCCGCCGAGAAGGCCGCCGGCGATGGCATGAGCAGCGAGATCATCGACCTGCGCACGATCAACCCGTGGGACATCGACAGCGTCATGGCCTCCGTCAAGAAGACCGGCCGCATCCTCGTCGTCCACGAAGACGCGAAGACCTGCGGCGTCGGCGCGGAAATTCTGGCGGAAGTCGTCAGCGAAGGCTTCCAGCACCTGCGCGCCGTACCGCGGCGCGTCACCAAGTCCGACGATCACAACCCGTTCAACTACGCGCTCGAACTGGCGATCCTGCCCAGCGTCGAAGAGATCGCCAGCGCCATCCGCGACCTCTGCGCACAGAATCTCCGCGCAGCGCATCAAACCGCCGCGCCGGTGGTCGTTGCCGCCAAGAAAGTGGAAACCGCCGTCGTGGCTGCGCCTGTCGCGGGCGGCGCCAAGAGCGTCGATATCGAAATTCCGCGTCAGTCGCCGACCGACGAAGACGCGATGCTCGTCCGCTACCACGTTAAAGTGGGCCAGGCTGTGAAAGTCGGCGAACCTCTCGCCGAAATGGAAGCGAACAAGGGCTCGTTCGACATCGAAGCAACACACGACGGCGTCGTCGCGCACCTGATCGCCAAGGAAGGCGAGCGCGTCCGCGTCGAAAGCGTGCTGCTGACGCTTGATCTAGCTCCCGGCAAAGTCACCGCTGGCAGTGCTGCCGCTCCCGCTCCTGCCGCGCCCAAAGTGGCTGCGGCTCCCGTCGAGAAACCGCGCGAAGTCCGCCTCAGCCACGCGCAGATCCAGGTCGGCGCGCTGGCACTCAAGAGCCAGCTTGAAATTCCGACCGTCGACGTCGAATGTGAAGCCGACTTGACCGATCTGGTCAAACAGCGCGAAGCGTTGAAGGACGAGTTCGTCAAGCGCCACAAGGTCAAGCCGACCTACACGCACTTCATCCTCTGGGCCATGCGCGAGGCGATGAAAGAGACCAAGCACGAAGGTTTCCGCGGGAAGCTCAATCCCGCCGGCGACGCTCTGCTGATCGATTCGCACATCAATCTCGGCTTCACCGCCGTCGGGCCGGAAGAGAATCTCTACTCGCCGGTCGTCAAGCATGCCGAAACAATGGGCTTCATCCCCTTCGCGTTGCGCATCCAGGAACTGACGGAGAAAGTCCGCTCCGGCCAGATCAACTCCGCCGACCTGCAAGGCGCGTCGCTGACGCTCACCAACATCGGCGCGTTCGAAGCCACGCGCGGCACACCGTTCGTCATTCCGGGGCAGTTGGCGATGCTCACCGCCGGTTCGATCCTGGAGCGACCGCGCTACGTCGGCGAAAAGAAACTCGACCTGCGCAGCCTGCTCAACCTGAAGCTGGTCTTCGATCACCGGCCCTTCAACGGTTCGCACGCCGCCAATTTCATCCGCGCCGTGCGCCAGAATCTCGAGCAGATGGATCTGAAGAAACTGCTAGAGTAGTCGTATGTCTGACGCACCGGAAGTACCAGCGCCCCGCGCATTCCCGCGGTGGACGCTCTTCGCCGCCATCGCGGTAATCGGCGTCCTGCTTGCACGCGCGCTGGTGGTGCCGCTCTTCGTCCGCGATCTGCTCCATTATCCAATCGATTATTTCTTCGGTGAAGGCGACGCGCTCGTCTACACCTGGCGCGTCATCCGCGGCGAGCCGGTCTATACCAACAGTTCCGCCTTCCCGATGCTGGGCAACATTTATCCGCCCGTCTACCTCTGGATCTCCGCCTTCGTTGGCAAAATCGTGACGCCGACGCTCGCCTCCGCCCGCGTGCTGGCCACCGTTCCGCTATTGCTCACGATGCTCTTCACCGGCTTGTTTTTAAAGCGCGCCCGCGTCCTCCCCGCACTGATCGCCGGGGCGGTGCTGCTGATCCCGTGTTGCTACAGCATGAGCCACTTCTTGATTGTGCCGCGCTGCGACAACTGGATGGCGTTCTTCTGCCTGTCCAGCCTCTATTTTCTGACGTCTCCCGAACTCCGCCGCCGCGATCTGATTCTCGGCGGCGCGCTGGCTGCGCTGGCGCTGTTCACCAAGCAGACGGCGCTCCCGGGCCTCGCGCTGATCCAACTGACGCTGCTGATCAAACATCCGCGCAAGGGACTCGTCGCGCTCGGGGCCACCGCGCTGAGTTGCGTGATTCTGCTGGCCCTCGCGCTCGCGCAGTTCGGCCAGCCCATGATTGAAGCGATGACCTCACTGTCCTCCCGTCGTCCGCTGCGGCTGGAACAGTTCTGGTACGGTTATCTTCCGGCGTTGAAAAGCCTCGGTGTGCTCGCCGCCGCCGCGTATGGCCGCGCGCTCTGGCACGCCGCCCGACGGTCGTGGGATGTACTCGACGCGTACGTGATTGGGCACAGCATCCAGACTGCGTTTCTGCTTTTCATGTACAGCAGCAGCAACTATTTTCTGCCGGCGTTTCCCGGCATGGTCATTGCCGCGGCACTGCTGACCGATGCGTGGCTTAAAAAGGAATGCCCTACTCCGTCACAATCTTCAACGCGATTTCCCGGTGTGATTCTGGGGCTCTGCGGCCTGCTGGGTCTGCAGCTTTACCTGCAATTGCCCTTCGAAAAAAACCTCACTCCGCCCGACAAAGATGAAGTGAATGAGATGGAAATCGCGTACGATTTCCTGACCGGCGCGCAGCCTGTCTATGCCGAACGCTGCTGGGGCGCGATCGCCGAACGGCCCGACGCCGACGCCTACTTCATCGAACCCACGCATCTTTTCGTGCTGCCGCCGGGCCGGCTTTCCAACGACACCCTGACCGCGCCGTTCCGGGAGAAGAAATTCGCGCGAGTGATGATATTCGACGGCCCGGCCTATCATTCCGAAGCACTTTTCGACGCCATAGCCGCAAATTACCGCGTCGCCACTCGCGGATACCTGAAGATGTGCTTCGGTGACGCGTGGGACGTGAAAGTGATTTATCTCGAACGGAAGGAATGAGAGAGTTTACTTCTTCTTCGATCCCGTCACGCCTGCGATTTTCGCGCCCGTCAGCGCTCCGCTGCCCAGCGTCGCCGACTGCAGCGTCACGCCGCCGCCGCTACTGCCTGACACCATCGTCCACGTCACCGTCAGCGTTGCGCCGGGGTTGACAGCCGCGAACTGGAAGGAGTAAACGCGGTTGAGCGTTCCTGAAGCGGTGGTCACCGACGTGTCCACGTAACTCACGGCGCTGCCGTCGCTGAGCGTTGCGGTGAGCTTGCCCTTCGCCTTGTAGACGCCGACGTAGACATTCAAGCGCTGCACGGCGGACGTGGCGGGCACCGTGATGGAGTAGCCGTTGTTCACGCCCGTCGTGAGCAGCCCGGTTTTTCCGGAACCCTTGGCCGTCGGCGTGCCGCCGGTCCACGTCGCAGTCGCTCCGGTGGTCACGCGTGTGACCGTGCCGTTGCCCACTTTGGCGAACGTGCTGATCTGCGGCGTGACGTTGGCCTTGTGGTCGTAACTCAGTGCCGTGGTCGTGCCCCAATGCGCCCAGTCGGTCGTGCCTTCCGTGGCGAGGTTGGTCGAAGTCGCCGGAGTCGCCAGCGTGGCTGTCAGCGTGCCCTGCGCCACCGTAACCGTGGCGTTCTGGGAACTTCCGCCCGCCGAGATCGTCACCGCGTACGTCCCCGGCGTCGTGTCGGCGGTGTAAATTCCCGTGGGGCTGACCGTCCCGCCCGTCGCGGCCCACGCTACGCTCATCGATTTTTGGAACTGATCCGTGACCGTGGCGCTGAATTGCATCGATCCGTTCACGGGTAGCATCGCTGAAGTCGGCGACATCGACATCGCGCCGAGTGTAGCGTTGACTGTCGTCGACACGCTGCCGATGCCGCTCAGACCGCCGCCGTCTTTGACTGTCAAACCAAACGTATACGCACCGGCCGTCGTGAACGTGACGACCGCGTTCTTCGCCGCGTTCGTGCCGTTGGCACTGAAGCTCGCCGACCCGCCCGGCGGTGCACTCGTCACCGACCATGTGTAAATCAGCAGCGGCTCGCCCGCATCGTCGCTGGCCGTGGCACTCAAGGTTGTGTTCGTTCCCGAGACCGGATTCGCGCCGACATTCACTGCTCCGATTACCGGCGGTGTGTTGAGATGAACAATCGTCACGCTCGCTGTGCCGTTGGCCCCGCCGCTCGTTGCTTTCACGCTCGCCGCGCCCGCCAATCCTGCCGTGAAAAATCCTGATGCATTGACCGATCCATTCCCCGTCGCCGACCACGTCGGCGTGGCGATCAAGGTAGCGCCGAACTGATCGGTGATGCTCGCCGCGTACTGCTGCGTCGCGTTTTCGTTGAGCGACACATTCGCCGGCGTGACGACTACCGCGCTGGCCGTCTGCGTCACCGTCACCGAAACCGATCCGACCGCCGAGAGACTACCGCCGTCCATCGCCGTGACCGAGAACCCGTACGTCCCGGCCTTCGTGAACGTCGCCGTCGCGTTCTTTGCCGCATTCGTTCCGTTGAAGCTGAAGGTCGCTGAACCGCCGCTGGGCGTTGAGGTCACGGCCCACGTGTAGCTCAGTCCCGCTTCGCCGCCGTCGTCGCTGGCGGTCACGCTCAGCGCGCTGGTCGTGCCGGTCACCGTCGTGGGATTCGCGGCGACGGCGCCGATCACCGGCGCGGTGTTGAGATGAACGACCGTTACGCTCGCCGTGCCGCTGGCCGCTCCGCTGGTCGCCTTCACGCTCGCCGCACCCGCCAGTCCTGAAGTGAAGAGGCCAGACGCGTTGACCGATCCATTCCCCGTCGCCGACCAGGTCGGCGTAGCGATCAACGTGGCGCCGAACTGATCGGTGATGCTCGCCGCGTACTGCTGCGTCGCGTTTTCGTTGAGCGACACATTCGCCGGCGTGACGACTACCGCGCTGGCCGTCTGCGTTACCGTCACGGAAACCGTCCCGACCGCTGTGAGATTCCCGCCATCCGTCGCCGTGACCGAGAACCCATAGGTCCCGGCCTTCGTGAACGTCGCCGTCGCGTTCTTCGCCGCGTTCGAACCGTTGAGGTTGAAGCTCGCCGAACCTCCGCTGGGCGCGCTGGTCACGGCCCAGGTGTACGCGAGTCCCGCTTCGCCGCCGTCGTCGCTGGCGGTCACGCTCAGCGCGCTGGTGGTGCCGGTGACCGTCGTTGGATTCGCGGCGACGGCGCCAATCACCGGCGCGGTGTTGGTGTGCTGAAGGGATACGCTCGCCGTGCCCGTCGCGCTGCCTGCGGCGGCGGAAACCGTGAAGGGCCCGCCCTGTGCCGCACCGGCGGTAAACACGCCGCTGGAATCGATGCTGCCGCCGGCGTCCACGCTCCACGTTAGTACAGGGGAAAAAACGCTGCCAAATTGATCGGTGACCGTCGCGCTGAAATTCTGCGTGACGTTGGGTTCAAGCACCACGCTGCCCGGCGCAACGGTGATCACCGTCGGCGTCTGCGCGACCGTGACCCCAACCGACGACGAACTCGCCAGCCCCGCGCCGTCGGTCACCGTGACGTTCAACAGATAGTTGCCCGACTTCGTAAACGTCGCCGTGGAATTCTGCGCCGCATGCGAACCCGTGGCGCTGAAACTCGCCGACCCGCCGCTGGGCGCGCTGGTCAGCGACCATGCGTACGTCAGGTTCGCTTCGCCGCCATCGTCGCTGGCCGTGGCTTGCAAGTTGGTCGTCGCGCCCGCGACCGTGTCCGGCGTCGCGGTAACGGCGGCGATCACCGGTGCCGTATTCGAAACAGTGAAGTTCGTGCTGCCCACAATCGCGCCGCTGGTTGCGTTCACGGTGAACGACCCCGCCGCCGTCTGCGCGTTCAGATTGCCGCTCTGATCGATGCTGCCGCCGCCGCTCACGCTCCATATAAGGGGCGCGACCATGGGCGATCCATACTGATCGCGCGGAGTCGCAGTAAAGAGTTGCGTTCCATTCGAGACGACCACCGGCGATGCGGGAGAGACGTCGATGCTCGTCAGCGTCTGCTGCACCGTCACATTCACCGTCTTCGAATCGCTCAACGCCGCGGAGTCGACGGCGCTCACTGAAAGCTGGTAGTTGCCCGGCGCGCTGAACAGCGCACTGGCATTCTTCGCGGCGTTCGTGCCATTGGGAGTGAAATTCACTGTCGCGCCATTCGGAGCGCTGACGACCGACCACGCATACGTCAACCCCGCCTCACCACCATCATCCGTCGCGGTGACGGAAAGCGCGCTGGTGGTTCCACTGACCGTCGCGGGAGTGGCCGACGCCGCGGAAATGACCGGCGCAGTGTTGATGTGAACGATCGTCACGCTCGCCGAACCGCTCGCCGCACCGCTCGTGGCTTTCACTGTCGCGCCGCCCGCGAGTCCCGCCGTGTAAAGCCCTGCGCCGTTGATCGAACCTCCGCCGGTCACCGACCACGCCGGCGTTGCCACTATTGCTGCGCCGAACTGGTCGGCGATGCTGGCCGTATACTGTTGCGTCGAAAATTCGGCGATGGACACCGTGGCCGGCGCAACCAGGACCGTCGTGGCCGTCTGCGAGACCGTGACGCTGACTGTGCTGCTCGCGTTGAGACCGCCGCCGTCGGCCGCCACGACAGAGAATGTATAGGCACCCGCCTTGGTGAACGTTGCCGTGGAATTCTTCGCCCCGTTCGAACCGTTGAGACTGAAAACAGCAGTCCCGCCCGGCGGTGCCGCCGTCACGGCCCACGTGTAGCACAAGCCCGCTTCGCCGCCATCGTCGGTCGCGGTGACGCTCAGCGCCGTGGACGTGCCGCTTACGGTCGTGGGATTGGCCGTGGTTGCGGAAATCGACGGAGCCGCGTTGATGATGCCCACGGTCGCCGTGCCACTCGCCGAACCCGCCGATGCGGTGATGGTAAACGGCCCGCCTTCGATCGCGCCTGCCGTGAATAGTCCGGCCGCGTCAATGCTGCCGCCGCCCGAGACCGCGTAACCCACCGTCGCGGAAGTCGCTGCGCCAAACTGATCAAATACCTGCGCCGTAAAATTCGCGCTGCCATTGAGCGGCACGGTGGTGCTGGCCGGTGAAACGATGATCGACGTGGGCGTCGCGTTGACCTGAACCGTGACCGTGCCGCTACTGACCGTCGCACCCGCGGTGTCGGTAATCGTTACCTTGAAACCATAGCTGCCGATTTTCGAAAATGTCACGCCCGTCGACTTGGCCACGTTGGAATTGTTGATCGCAATCACCGGCGCGGCCGGTGGCGTGCCCACGACCGCCCACTGATAGGTGAGATACGCTTCGCTCGTGTCGTCCGCCCCCAGCACGCTCAGCGTCGTTGTTGTGCCAATCACCGGACTCGGGCTCGCCGTCGCCGCGACAGCAATCGTCGGCGCCGCGTTCAGGAAAAACTTGAACGCCAGGTCCGCGCGTGCCGTGCCGGGCGTCGGCACCGTCGCCGTCAACACGCCCGTGCCGGTCACCGTGATCACTTGCGGCTGAAGCGACAGCGGCGTCGATCCGCTCGTCCACGTGTCGTACCAGAAGACATTGTATTTTCCCGCTGTCAGCCCCGAGACCGTCAGCGTCTGTCCGCCCACATTTCCGGCCGTGTTCTGAATCCAGCCAAAGCCGCGGTCGGCCAGGCCCATGCCTCGCGCGTTGAAGCCCGATCCAACCGAAACGGTCAGCGGCGCAAAACTCGGCGCATCGATGTAAACTATGCTGGACGTGAATTCCTGGAGATGCTGCAATTGCGCGCGGAGTTGCGTTCCGATGTTCGCGTCGGTCAGCATCGGGAAGTTTCCTTCGTCGCACCACAATAAAGGTGCCAAGCAACTGCCGGCCGCCGTGCCTGCCCACAGCCCGTTGTGAAAATGCTTCGGCTGATACGTGTTGTAATTCGAATTCGGTTCACTCGCGCCAAATTCCGCCATGAAGCTCGGCCGCCCCGACGCGCGCATCGCCGTAACGCCACCGCCGCCGCCGATCTCGTTGGCGATCGCCGTCGCCACCGCTGTGGCGTCGGTCTGCTTCGTGTAGGAATCGGCTGCGGACATGTCGCAGCCGCTGGCCCACGTTGTTTCGGTATTGTAGTAATCGGTCTGGCTGACGGAGATCGGATACTTGCTACTCGAGCTCAAGCGGAACGGATCGTTGGCCGCGAAGTAATTGCGTACCGCCGCGCACCACGTCCGCGCCTGCGCCGCATTGGCGTAACCGGCGGGCTGTCCGCTGACCCCGTAGCCGGTTGTGCCTTCAATCTCCACCACCGCCACCCAGCCGATGATCGCGCGGCTGTAACCGTAGCGCGCGATCAGGTAGCGGTAATAATTTTTCTGGTACTTCCACTGCGCCGTGTCCGTGCCGCCGCCCGTGTTGAAAAAATCCGCCGCCGAACAGATCGCGCTGTACGCGTTGTTGCTCCACCAGCCCTGGCCCCACGGATGATTCTGCGGATCGCTTACCGTATTATAATAGCGCAGATTGCCGTGCGACCAGATGCTCGGCAGCAGATACACGCCCGCGCTCTCCGCGCGTGCGACCACGCCATCCAGGTATGCGCAAGCCGGCTGGTTGTAGACGCCGATGCCCTGCGTGACATTTTCGATCGGGCAACGCGGCTCAGCTTCCCCCGGAGTTTTCCAGGGCGAATTGAGCCAGAAGCTGAGCAGATTCTCGCCCTGCGCCGCCATGCTGGAGAACGACGGCTGTTCAACGTCGTAAAGCCAGCCGTTATTGTGCCCGATCGCAAACATCGCCTGCCCTTCGGAAAAGCGCAGGTACGTGCCATCAATCTTCGCAAACCCGGGGCTGCTCGACGCCACACAGGTAAAGCTGCCCCCTGTCCACGTGGCTGTGCCGCCGCTGTCCGTCGCCGAAACCGTGAACGTCCAGTTGCCCAACTGCGTCGGCGCAAAGCGTACGCGCCAGCTTGAGCCGTCGTAGAAGCCGTTGACTTTCGTGGTAGATGCGTCAGGCGCCGTGAAGGTCGCGTTGAGATCCACGCCAGTCGTCGGATCTGGATTGAAATTGTTCGTCGCGGAGGTCGTCAGACTGACGAGCAGTTCCAACTTGTCGTATTTCGCAACGTGAAGCGGATCGGCCGGCGCCGCAATCTGCACGCCGACGGCGCCCGTGGGAATACTCGCCGCATGCAGCGCGCAGCTGATGAACATCAGGAGCAATAAGGAAGGCAACCAACGACGCATCGAAGAGCAGCTCCTTCGAACGGAATAGATGTACGTAATGGGCTCAGAAGGCGCTATGTGTCACGGATGATCGGAGAAGCTTAATAGCCTACCAAAAATGTTCATACCTTTTTCTAGTTAAACTTGCGATTTCACACAACGTGCGATGATTTTTTCGGCCCGGAAAGGCTTGCCGCCGAGCGTTATTTGGCCGGCCAGCGCAAGTTCAGCCGATCCCACACTTCCTTTGGGCAGACGAGAACCACGATCCGGTCTCCGGCTGCAACGGAGTACTTCATCTCCGCCCGGGTCAGCGAACGGTGGATGCTCATCCCGCGCAGGATCGGCGGCGGCGGATCTTGAAAACCGGCGGTCGCCAGTTCCGGAAAATCACCCAGCTGCCAAGTGCCGTCCAGCGAGGCGTACTTCTGCATTCCTGGCGTCAGCAGCAGCACCCAGCGGGCTTCGCCAACCTGCCGCGTGGCAACCTTCACGTTACCGGCTCCGGTTACGGCTTCGTTAACATGCAGCAGACCTGCGGCCCGACCGCTGTCTTCCCATTGGATATCCCGGTTGGAAATGTCGTCTTCGTAAATCAGTGGCCCGTTCGGCAGAGTTCCCGGCGGAGTCGTCATCGGCGGAACTGTGACAGGACCAACGACCGGTGGTTTGGATTGAGGCGTGTGGAGGTACATCCAGATTGCCACGATGACAGCGGCCGCCAGCAAGGCCACGAAGAAGACGCGTTTCATACCTGGTCTCCACCGTGTTCAAAAACGAGAAACGCTTTATCGCAATCCGGAATCGCGCCGCGTCGTTCGGGAGAGTTCCGGAAGCGTAAGTCCTGTCGCCGCAGTCTACTCCCCGGTGCGTTCCGCGCCACCGTGGCAATTCCAGTTCGGCCCGCGAATTGCTTTTTATCTACCGCGGCTGGATCACGGAATAATCTCGCAATACATATGCAATCTGGGGGCTTGAGTCCGATGGCGCAGCAACAGCAGCAATTGACCAAAATCAAGCGGACCCGACCCGAACCAGAAGCGTGGAGTTTCTTCAAGCGCGGGATGCGGCTGTGCTGCCCCGAGTGCGGGATCTCGCCGGTCTTCGTTCCTGTCCACAAGATGAAGCGCTTCTCCGATTGGATGGAGCCGCTCGACGGCTGCCCGCGCTGCGGCTACGCCTACAACCGCGAGAACGGTTACTTCCTGCTCTCGACTTGGGGTTTCAACTACGGCATCGTGGGGATGCTGGGCCTGATTTCCATATTCACCATCGGTGACTATTTCAACCTGACCACCGCTCAGATGCTGATGCTCTTTATTCCGCCGCTACCCGTGCTGAATTTCATGTTCATTCGCCATTCCAAGTCGCTCTTCCTCGCCATGGACCACTACTTCGACCCCCACATCACAGAGCGGAGCAAATAACGGGAGTGTCGCCTCTGATGAATGACAAACGAATAACCCGCCGATGAGCACCAGCGCCTACTGACGCTCAATCGCCACGAACTCGCCGCCAAGTTCCAGCCGGCCAAACTGGAGCAACCCGCGCAACCGACTCGCCAGCCCACCCCTTGCGGGTATTTTCGTCATTCGTTATCTTCATTCGTCGCTCGCCACTCGATCCCTTCCCCCACTCCTCTCCGCTTGCGGGCGTGCTGAAAAGGGACTAAACATACGGCATGGCTAACCGTTTCCTTGCCGTGCTGGTGTGCTGCGCCGTCTCAGCGTCCGTCTGGGCGCTCGACGAAGAGCCGCTGGTGGCCATCGACGAAGCGCACATTTATAGCAAAATCGACGGCGATCCGATTCTGGGCAAGGACCTGATCGATCTCAAGATCGAAGAAGTCTGGGACAAGGAACTCGAAGGCTTCGTCCAGCACGCGCTGACGCAAGATGAAATTGAGCTGGGCAAGATCACGGTGACCGATGCGGACGCCGACCAGGAAGTAAAGTACCTCCTGAAAACCTATGCCGACAAAATTCCCGGACTGGATCCCAAGGACCTGACGCCGGAAAACCTGGCGAGCAAATTCAACCTGCAGATGTCCGTGCTGCGCCGCCAGACCCGCGAAGCGGTGGCGATGCTGCGCCTGTTTCAGCAGGAGAAAATCGTCAAGCCCGACGCGCACACCGACGACCGCGCGTTCCGCGAGGCTCTGCAGCAATTGCTCGAAAAGCGGCTTTCCGAGAAGGGCATCGTCAAAGATCCCAAGGAACTGGGCGGCGGCGAAGGTGTGCGCATCGGCGGCCGCGGTTACAGCAAGCAGATGATTCGCGACTTCATCGCCGAAGCGCACAGCCAGTTCACCAAGAGCGAATTTGAACGCTGCCTGGAGGCGCTGAAACTGGAGAAGATCTTCCAGCACGCGCTGGCCAAGGCGAAACTTGAGATCACCGAGGACGATCTGGAATTCCACTTCAGCTACCTCTGCCGCCAGAAGGAACTGGAACCGCCCTTCGCGCCGGGACGCGTGGTGATGCGCCAGATGCTCGCGGCGCAGGGCATCACGCCGGAACAGTTCATCCACAATCGCCTCACGCGCATCGACGCGACCATGACCAAGCTGGCGCGCGCGAAGATTGGCGCGGCGCAGCTCCAGGCGGAATTCAAAAACAATCCCAAGCGCTACAACCGCACCGAACCGTTGATCGCGCACATCTTCATCCGCGTGCTCGACCCGGAAGGCCGTCCGTACACTCCCGCGTGGAAAGTACCCGGCCACGCGCCGCTCAATACTTATGTGGCGCAGCGCCGCGATGAACAATTCGCCGCCGCGAAGCCGAAGATCGATTCCCTGGTCGAACCGGCAAAGACCGATTTCGTCGCGACCGCGAAGAAGTTCTCCGATGATGTCGAAAGCTCCCGCGTCGGCGGCACCATCGGCCGCGTTGGCAAAGAAACGGTGCTGATGCCGCCCTGCGACGTCGCGGTCCGCGATGCCGCGGCGAAGCTCAAGCCCGGTGAAATCTCACCGCCGGTGCGCAGCGACTTCGGCTGGCACATCCTGAAATGCCTCGATCAGCAGGATGTCACTTTCGACGAGGCTGCGGAGCACGTCTACGTCAACCTGATCCACGACCGCCGCGCCAGTCTCGCGACCGACCTGCAGACCAGCGCGAAGATCGAAGGCGAGAAGTAAACTCCGCTTTCCCGCGAACATCTGAAAAAGGAACCGTCCATGCCTGAAACCGACAAGCTCCACGATATCTTTGCGCTGCAGGCCGAATTGAACGACGGCATCTTCAAGAAACAGAACATGAACGGTCCCGACGGCAAGCTGCTCACCGTCGCCGCGATGCAGGCGGCGCTGGAGCGCGGAGAACTGGGTCCCAACGGCCTGCCCAATCTGTGGCTGCGCAATTACCTGCGCGCGCTCCAGGGCGAAGCGGCGGAACTCGAGCAGGATCTGCTCTGGAAATGGTGGAGCAAAGATCAGATCGACATCCAGAACATCCGCGTTGAGATCGTCGACTTGATGCACTTCCTAACCAGTCTCGCGCTGACCGCGGGGCTGACGGCCGATGAGCTCCACCGCCTCTACACTGCCAAACACCGCATCAACCAGGAGCGCCAGGAGAAGGGCTACTCCAAGGCGAACAAGGACGAGAGCGACAACAAGTCGATCAAGTAGCAACCATGGAACGCAAAAAACTTCTCTCCCTTTTAGAGCGCGTGAAAGACAACACGTGCTCGCCGACCGAAGCCCTCGAAGCGCTGGCGCAGCTGCCGTTTTCGAATCTCGGCATCGCCCGCGTCGATCACCACCGCGAACTGCGCTGCGGATTTGCCGAGGTGATTTTCGGCGGCGGCAAGACGGCCGGCGACATCATCCACATCCTGCAACACAGTTTGAAGCGCACGCCCTGCGTGCTGGTGACGCGCGTGACGCCCGAACAGGCCGCGGCGATCAAAAAGAAATTTCGCAAGGCCGAATACAACCCACGCGGCCGCACATTGCTGGCCGGCAAGCCCGTGCCGCTGAAGACCAACGCGGTGATCGCCGTCGTCGCCGCGGGTACCAGCGACATTCCCGTCGCCGAAGAAGCGCTCGATACGCTGCGCGCGTTCGGATGTCCGGCGAAAAAGATCTACGACGTCGGCGTGGCCGGTCTGCACCGCCTGCTGGACGTGATGCCCGATCTGCGCAGCGCGACGGCGGTGATCGCCATCGCAGGCATGGAAGGCGCGATGCCCAGCGTAGTCGGCGGACTCGTCTCGTGTCCGGTGATTGCGGTGCCGACGAGCATCGGTTACGGCGCGAGCTTCAATGGCGTCGCGGCACTGCTGGGCATGCTCAATTCCTGCGCGTCCGGCGTGAGCGTCGTGAACATCGACAACGGCTTCGGTGCGGCGATGAGCGCACTGCGTATCGTCTCCAGAGTTTCTCCGAAATAACTTACGCAAAAATCCGGTAGAGCACCGCCGCGAGCATCAGCGCCTGGCACCACAGCGCCAACGGCGGCCACCACGCCACGCATTCGTCGGGCTCGCCCCACCATTCGCGCAGAAGTTTAATCATCGCCCACGCGTGCAGGATGCCGAAGATCAGGCCGATCGTGCCGCTGATGTAGAGCGCGTCGGCCCAGTGCGGCCACGGAAAAAAGGACGCGCGCAACAGGAAGAGCATCAACGCGAACGGCAGCGAGATGCCGACGATCCAGAACGCGTCGCGGCGCCAGTGTTCCTTGCCCATCACCAGGATCACGCTGAACGTGCCGACCAGTCCGCCGGGCAGCAAGGCCAACAGCGCCAGCGCGAGGTGTTTAAGGCCAAAGCCTTTTTTGCGCTTCGGTGAGCGCACGGTTTTTCGTGCGACGGGGAAAGCAAATTCCATTGCCATGAAGCGATTGGCGGCGACGACGACTTCCGTGACCGTCACAAACGTGAGCACGCCCAGCGCCAGTTTTTCACCGATGTACAGCGAACCGATACGCCCCCACGGCAATTGCCGCAGGCGCTCCAGCCCGGGAATGTGATGCAGCCATTCGGAGACGCTGGACATACTGAGCATGGTGATAGCGATGAAAATCGAAGACCTCGATTAAAAAAGCGCCACCGGTTCTGCCGGTGGCGCTTTCGGTTTTCAAGAGAGCGTGCGTGCCGTCAGATCGCGCCGGCCAGGAGCATCAGTCCGCAGAACGAAATCGCGGCACCGGCGGTGCGGAAGAGCGTCTGCGAAGCCGACAAGCGCTTGGTCAGCGTGCCCAGCGCCAAGCCCATGCCGTGCAGCGCGAGCGTCGCGGCGATGAAGCCGACGCCGTAGCTCAATGCGGAGGCATCGACCGGAAGTTCAGTGCCGTGCGCCACGCCGTGGAAAAGAGCAAACAGCGCGACGAGCGGCAGGCTGGCGTAGAGCGGCGCCTTGGTCGCCGTCGCGATCACCAATCCCAGGACCAGCACCGACGCGGCGACGCCGCTTTCGAGCATCGGAAGGTGCAGGCCGTTCATGCCGAGCGCAGCACCGCCGGCCATCGTCGCGACAAACGCGCACGGCAGCATCCACAGCGCCCGTCCACCCAACTGCGCGGCCCACACGCCGACGGCGATCATCGCCAATAAATGGTCGGCGCCGCCGAGCGGATGCGACAGGCCGCTGGAAAGTCCGTAAACGTGATGACCGGGATGCGCGAACGCGCTCTGCGTTACGCAGACAGCCGCCAATGCCGCCAACACGGTCATGATCGATCGTTTCTGTAGCATGAAGGTTCCTCGCAATCCCGGGTTGACGAATGTGTGAACGCGCTCATCTTTTCATCCGGTTCGCGGATGTCAAACCGCAAAAATTTACTTCGCCTGCTGACTTACTTCGCCTGCTGAATGGCCGCCGCGGGAACGTCTGGCTTCGTTTCCGGCCACGCCACGCACAAGACCCCCGCGAGAATCAGCGCGCCGCCGATCCATTGCTTGACGCTCAACGATTCGCCCAGAAATAGCACGCCCATGATCATTACCAGGATTACGCTGAGCTTGTCGACCGGGCCGATCAACGACGCCTGGCCGAGTTGCAGGGCGCGGTAGTAACAGAGCCACGAGAGCCCCGTCGCGATTCCAGAGAGCACCAGGAACAGCAGCGTGCGGTTGGGAATCGTCGCGGGCGGCACCCATTCATTTCGCAGCGCGATGATGCCGCTGGTGACGAAGAAGATCACGATCACGCGGATCCACGTCGCCATGTTGGAATTGATCTTCTCGACGCCAATCTTTCCCAGAATATTTGTGGCCGCGGCAAAGACCGCTGAAAGCAGCGTGAAAAACAGCCACTGCTGGATGCCCAATTTCGAAGTCCATTCGCCCATAAACACCCCTTGTCAAGCTCAGTCCTGCCATCGGGCGCTCGTATTCCCGGCTTGCTATTGCCATGCCCGGTTTGGCGACTAGTGTTTTACACTATTGGGCTTCCGGCGTCGTCGTCGGGAGCCTGCAAACCAACTGACATACTTTTTTGAGAGGACTGTGCAGCATGGGCACTCGGACGGGCAATTTCCCGATCGGTTTCCGGCGTGGCTGGAGTGAGTGGCAGAAGAACCTGAAGAACCTGTCGACGTGGGCGAAGTCGGCCGGCTTCGATCACGTCGACCTGGGCGCGGCGACAAGCGAAGACGTCAAGACGCTGAAGTCCGCCGGCTTGCAGCTCGGCTCGGCCGACGTCGTCGACTTCGGCGGCATCGTCTCGCCGGATTCCGGCAAGCGCAAGGAAGCGATCGCCAAGAACGTCGCCTACATGAAGGAAGCTTCGGCGGCCGGCGCGAAAGTGTTCTTCGCCTGCCTCTGCGCCGACGGCAGCAAGGGCCGCAAGGAAAACTTCGACTACGCGCTGGATTACTGCACCACCGCTGGCAAAGCCGCCGACGAACTCGGTGCGTTCATCGCCATCGAAGGCTGGCCTGGCGGCGGCAATCTGCCGAATCCCGGCTGCAATCCGGAAACCTACCGCGCGCTGATCAAGGAATCGGGCACCAAGTCGATTGGCGTCAACTACGATCCGTCGCACTTGATCCGCATGGGCATCGATCACATCCGCTTCCTCAATGAATTCGCGGCGCGCGTCTGGCACGTCCACGGCAAGGACACGGAAGTCCTCTCCGAAAACGTGTACGAATACGGGCTGTACCAGGGCTCGGCGTTCACCAAGGGCCACGGTTTCGGCGAGCACGCCTGGCGCTACACGATCCCCGGCCACGGCTGCACGCGCTGGACGGAAGTGTTCAAGATTCTCGCGGCGCACAACTATAAGGGCGTCGTCAGCATCGAACTGGAAGACGAAAACTTCAACACCAACGAAGACGGCGAGAAGGCCGGACTGACCCACGGGCTGAATTTCCTGCGCAGCGCGTAAGCAGTCTGGAGTGTGAATTTGAAAAAGGCGCCCCGCGAATGCGGGGCGCTTTTTATTACAGCCCGCACTTCGATTTCAAATACCGGCGGCTGATCTTCGCGCTCTCCAGCGGCGTGCGCGGCTTATCGCCTTCGAATTTTTTATCCAGTTCGACGCAGAGCCACTCCACCGCGCCTTTCTTGCGCAGCGCCGCGACGCAGTCAGCTACATTCAGTTTGCTCTTTCCCTTACCCAGTTCGGTGAACGCGCCGGTGTCCCAGCGGAAATCCTTGACGTGCGCATAGACGCAGCGCTTTCCGTAGGTGTTGATGAATTTCAGTGCGTTAGAGCCGGCGCCTTCCAGATGCGCGGTGTCGACGCAGAATTTCAATGCCTTCAAGCGCTTCACCATTTTTGCGGCCTCTTCGACCGTCTCGACAATGCAGCCGCGATGCGGATGAAACGCCGCGACGATTTTATACTTCGCCGCGTAGCGGATCAGCGCGCTGAGATTGCCGGCGAACATGTCGTAGTCGAAATCATACGTGTTGCGCCGCTGGACAGGCATGAACCCGCCGCAGACCATCAGCATTTTTACGCCCAGGTCCGCCGCGTACTCAATGTCCGCGCGATAGGCGTCGGTGTTCGGTTTCCATGGGTTGTACGTCACGCTTGTGCCATAAGCAGCGAGTTCCAGCCCATAACGCCTGGCGAGTTTCATGCAATCGGGTGGCGAACCCAGAAAATTCCTGCCGCCGCCAACCTCAACGCCCGCATACCCGGCCGCCGCAGCTTCGGCAAAAAAGTGCTCCGCCGTCAGTGGCACTTTCGTGAAGCCCGCATACGCACCCCACGTACATGAATTGATTGCGACTTTCATCGGTCGATGTCATCCTTTTCAGAGTGTTACGATTTAACCGTATCAAGCATACCAATTGTGTCAAAAATCACATTTCCCAATTCGCTCGAAGTTCGATTTTTGAGGCCCGCGCAATTGATGAACTCCGGACCCAATTCTGCCGATACCGAGTCCACTCTAAATCAGGGAGTTAAAGCGACGGATGGCAGCAACAAATCGAGCAAAAGGCGCGGCGAAAACTCCAGGTTGGGCCGTGCGCGGAAAATTGCGGCTGGCTCATGTGCCTGGAGGGCCGGCCGAGGCCGCACGGCTGATCTATTCCGGGTTGTGGGACAAGACGCCGGCGGGATTGCTCTGCGCGGGCCGGTACAGCGCGGATCTGGTCGCGGAGTTGACGGAGAAGAAGATCAACGCCGTTGTGCTGACTTGGTCGCCGGGATTCTCGCTCGAAGGCGACGTTCCGCAGTGGGAACTGGTCTCGCTGCTCCTGCCGCTGCTCAAGAAAAAGAAGATCCGCGCCATCGCCGATCTTTCGCTGACCGGCTGCTTTGCGGCAGAGTTCCTGCCGCGCGTGGCGGAGGCCAAGAGCTGGCTGGAACGGCAAACCGACGGCAAACCCGTCTCGCACCGCAACGAAAATTGTCTGCAGATGAACGCGCATCACGACGGCTGGCGGCAATACCTGTCGCACAAAGTCCGCATGGCCGCCGGCGCAGGATTTGATGGATTTTATTTCAGCGACGTTCACGCCACCGAGGCCGAGGCCGCCAGTTTCCTGACGTGGCTGCGCGAAATCGCCACAACCGCGCGTCCGCCGGAATCCGGCGAGATGCTCTTCTTCTGCGCCGCGTCCCTTCCGGCGCTGGCCGCTTCTACCAATCTCAAGCGCGTCGAAGCGCTCGACAAACCCGTGCTCGATTCTGAACATCCCGGCGCCAACCTGATCGCACTCAAAGCGCTCTTCGAGCTTGGCGGACGTGACCTCGGTTTCGTCTGCGGCCTTGCCGAAGGCCTGACGGAAAAGGAAGCGCGCGTGGCCACAGCCGAAATTCTGGCCATGGGCGGCAGTTGCCACGGCCTGCGAATGCCGGCGGCGTATCAGAATTTCTTCGCCGAACACGCCGACCTTCTTAGTGGCGCCGATCCGGTCAATTCCGTTGCACTCCTGGTTGATGACGATGCCGCGTCGCTCGCCAGCCTCCGCTCCGACTCCGCGCTCGCGCAGTTGCTCCGGCACGGCATCCAGTTCGATGTGATTCCCGCCGGCCAGTTGGGCAGCTTCGATCTCAAGAAATACCGCGTGCTGATCGGCACGCATCTGCGCGCTGCGACCCCGGCCACCTCGGAGGCGCTGAGCACCTTCGCTTCGCAATTCGGCGGCACCTCACTGCAAGCGACGAGCGCGGACGCCCCGCGTTCGGAGGAAGAAAAGGGCAAAGGCCGCATTCTCCACCACGGCATGCCGCTGACTGCGGAGAGTGCGAAAGCCTGGCTGGAAGACATCCGGCGCTTCGCGGGCGAGCCGCCCATTGAAGTGGAATCCGTCGGGAATCTTATCGCGCTGCTCTGGGGCAAAGGTACGAAGCGCTGGGTCCACGTCATCAACTACACCTCGAAGCCCGTCGACGCCACCGTCGCGCTCCCCGGCTGCGGTGGCCGTACGCTCGCCGCCCACTCCCCCGATGAGCCGACTCCGCAACTCACCATCATCGAAACCGGCACCGCAAACGCGAAGTTCACGCTGAAGGGCGTGCAGACGTATGCGATTGTGGAAGTGAACTGAGTTTCCCGCGCGAAAGTAGTTTTCAATCTCACGCAAAGACGCAAAGACGCTAAGAACAGCAACGGATTTGGGCATGGATTTAGCAATTGTGCGCGATCCAAAATCCTGTCTATTTGCTGTAGCCGGTCTTTGCGTCTTGGCGGCTTTGCGTGAGATATTAAGCTATTGGGCCAACAGGAGAACTCCCCGATGCCCCGCACGCCCGCGATTTTAAAAGGCTCCGCGCTGCAGCAGGAAATTCGCGCGACAGAGGTGAAACACGGCCAGGCCGCGATCTGGTGGCTGGGTCAGGCGACGTTCTGCGTGAAGCTGGGCGTGTCGATCATCTACCTCGACCCATTTTACCGCGCGGAGACCGATGACCCGCCGACAATGCAGGAGACGCCGCTGACGCCGGCGGAATTCACCGATGCGGATCTGATCTGCTGCACGCATCATCATTACGATCACATCGACCCGAAGACACTCCCTGGCGCCGCCGCCGCGTCGTCGCACGCGACCATCGTGGTTCCCGAGTGGCATCGCGAGTTTACGGAGAAACTGGGCGTGCCCGCCGCGCGCCTGAAGTCGCTGCGCGGTGACGACGCGTTGGGTCTCGATACGTTAAAAATTCACGCGATTCCGGCTGCGCACCAGCGGCTGGACTTCAAACCCGAGTTGGGATTCTGCTTTCTGGGCTACGTGATCCAGGGCAACGGCGTGACGCTCTACCATACCGGCGACACGCAGCCCTATCCGGGCTGGGACGCGCGGCTGAGCAAATTCAAGCTCGACGTCGCGTTTCTGCCGATCAGCGGTGTGGATAATTTATTCTGGCAGCAGGCTGTGTACTTCTGCTGCAACCACCAGCCGCGGTTGGCGATTCCGATGCATTACGGCATGTTCAAAGGCTATACTGAAGATCCGCAGGTGTTCGCGAAAGGCCTCTCGATCAACGCGCCGGAACAGAACGTCAAGGTGATGCAGGTTGGCGAGCGTGTCATCTTCGGAGCGTGAGCTGCAACTCATCACATCGGATTTTTGCGCAGCGCCACGAGTCTGGCGTATGCGGTCGCAAGCATCTGCACGCGATCGCCGTCGAGCGAACAACCCGCCAGGAAATCGATCGGCGCATTTTTATTGAGCGTCGAAATGCCGACCATCGTCGCGCCCCACGGAACGTCGCCCTTGCCAAACGGTGCTTCCGCGCCCCCCTGGTAATGATCGATGGCCTTCACCAGGAAAATGCGCGAGCCGAGCACGTTCAGCGCTTTCACCGGATCGATGCCACGCATCACCAGTCCGCCGGGGCTGAATTCGATGTCCATGATGCCGCTGGAATCGACCTGCTTCAAGAATTCCGCGAGGACTTCCGGCGGTTCATTGCCGCCCGACCAGCACACGCGCACGCCGGTATTCGAGACGAATCCCGCCAGCGTTCGCGCCGCTTCCGTCAGCGTCGAACGCGCGGTCGTGCCGTTTTTGTCGTCGGCTGGCGGCACGTATCCGGCGGGCACGACCAGCGCCTTTGCTCCTACGTCGGCGCACATTTGCAGCGCTTCGCGGATGCGTCCGAGGTTGACGTCCAGTG
Source organism: Planctomycetota bacterium (assembly GCA_038227875.1). Classification (GTDB taxonomy): domain Bacteria; phylum Planctomycetota; class SZUA-567; order H5-PLA8; family H5-PLA8; genus JBBRPR01. The sequence goes on along the minus strand of JBBRPR010000043.1, from coordinate 30,512 downwards.
TCTGCGGATCGGCCAGACGCCGGCCGCCCACATCGGCGCGCAGTGTGGAGAGTTTCATCCCTTTCATCCGCACCAGATTCGCGAGATCGCGCCGTCCCGTCTGGCTCAGCGTGCGCGGCGACAGTTCCGCGCTGAACGCATCGATGCCAAGCACATCCGGCAGCATCGGCGCAACCAGTTTCAGGCCGTCCTTGATGCCGAGTTTCAAATCGTCCAGCCAGAGGCCGAGACGGATGTTGGTCGAAAAATTCAGCGCTGCCATAGGAACACCGTACGCCTCTCACCTGCTCGCCTGTTCACCGCTTGACTGCTCGCTTCATCCCGCCGCATCGATCACCGCTTCCCATTCGGCCTGAAGCTGCGTCAGCTTCCTTTCGATCTCCTCCAACTCCGCGTTGATCTCGCGCATTTTATTGCCGTCGCGGAAAATCGCCTCGTCGTAGAGCGCCGCGTTCAGCTTCTCCTTGCGCTGTTCCAGCTCGGCGATTTCCGTCTCGATCGCGTTGAGCTTGAATTCGTTGATCTTCTTCTGCTTCGGCAACACCGGATCGGCCTTCGACGGCTTTTCCTTTTCACGGCGCGCTTCAGTGCTGGCCTGAGCGGCTTCCGCGTCGGCGAGTTCTTCTTCGCGCAGCGCGCGGGCTTCGGTGTATGAGCCGAGGTATGTCTTCGTCCGCGCCCCATCGATCCAGAGCGTGCGGGTCGTCACGCGGTCGAGGAAGCGGCGGTCGTGGCTGACGATCAGGCACGTGCCGGGGTAATTGAGGAGCGACTCTTCCAGCGCCTGCCGCGACGGAATGTCGAGATGATTTGTGGGCTCGTCGAGCACCAGTACGTCGTTTTCTTTCGAGACGAGCACGCACAGCGCCAGCCGCGCGCGCTCTCCGCCGCTTAAGCTGCCGACTTTCTGTTCGACACGAGCGCCCGAAAACAAGTACGCGCCCAGCGGTCCGCGTGCGGCGTTCAAGTTCGGCGGATTGGCCAGACGGCCATATTCTTCCAACACGGTCCGGTCGTCGATTAGATGAGAGAGGTCCTGCGTGAACGAACCGACATGCAGTTGCGGCGCGAGGCGCAGTTTACCTTCGGTGGCAGGAAGTTTTCCGAGCAGTACTTTCAGCAGTGTGGTTTTGCCCGCGCCGTTGGGGCCGACGATGCCGATCTTTTCGCCACGGTAAATTTCCAGGCTCAGTTCCTTGAAGAGCATCCTTCCGCCGAGCTCTTTGCTCAAACCTGTCGCGCTGAGCACCACATCGGCGTGCGTCTTTCCGCCCTTGAAGCGCACGTTCACAGCGCGCTCGTCGGCTTTGACTTCGATTACTTCGCGGCGTTCGAGTTTTTTCAACCGTCCTTTTGCCTCGCGCGTGCGCTGGCTGTTGATGTGGCGGCGGATGAATTCCATTTCCTTCTCAAGGAATTCTGTCTCGAGATCGGCCGCGCGCTGCAACGACTTGAGGCGGTCGGCCTTGACCATCGCAAACTGTGTGTAGTTGCCGCTGATCACCGTGACTTTACCGTCCTCGATTTCCGCGACCTTCGTGGCGACGGCGTCGAGAAACGCGCGATCGTGGCTGACGACGATGAAGGTGCGCGCGGTTTCCAGCAGCGCTTCCTGCAGCCATTCGATGCCGTTGACGTCGAGGTGATTGGTCGGTTCGTCGAGGATCAGCAGGTCGAAGGGCGAGACCAAAAACTTGGCCAGCGCCAGGCGCGTCCGTTCCCCGCCGGACAGTTGCGCACAGGGCCGGTCGAGCATTTCGTCGAGGCCCAGTTTCTTGAGCGCGATTTGCAGGCGGCGTTCGCGGCTGAAACCGTCCATCGCGGCGAATTGCGCTTCGTCGCGCGCAAACGCGGCGTGTTCGGCAGCGCTGAGTTCGTGGTTCTCGGCTTCGGCGATCTTGTGGTGCCAATCGTTGATGCGCTGTTCGAGTTCCGCCAGCCCGGCGAGCGCCGTGCGGGCTTCGTCCCACACGGAGAGCGTCGGATTAAGATCGGGATTCTGGTCGAGCCACGCGAGCTTTAAATCACGCGACCGGTGCACCTGCCCGCGGTCGGTCTCCTCGCGGCCAATGATGATGTTGATCAGCGTCGACTTGCCGCAGCCGTTGCGCCCGATCAGCCCCATGCGGTCGCCAGGCTCGACCGAGAGCGAGAGCTGTTTCAAGACAGCGCGCGGACCGAACGCCTTTTCAAGATTGGAGAGCGAGACCAGTGACATGGTCGCGAGTATACCTTGCATTGCGCGGGACGCTATCGCACGGCGAGGTAGCGATCAGAAGGCAGGAGGCAGCGGCAGAAGTCAGTCCAGCTAAGGCGGCAGCGTGCTGGAGAACGCGTCGCTCATTTCGTCGAACCTGTTGCCTTCCGCAGTGGAAGTCAGGCGTGAGCGGGTTCCGTAGAAGCCCAGTACGAACAGAGCGAAAGCAAGCACGATGGCGAGCCAGCCCCAGCTGATTCCAGTTGTCGCACCCCCGTTCCAGCGGCGCAGCAGCACGATCACCAGGTACGCGCACACCGCGTAAACGGCGGCGCGGCCATAGAGCAGATAACCTGCGGCAATTGCGCCCCCTGCGATCACCGCGTATAGCAACGCAACGCCGTTCAACTCGCCGGCCCTAAGACAACCGCAGACAAAAATCGTCACATACGGTACCAACGCCCACACTTCCGCCACGCTTCGGTACGGGAGCATCACCAAGAATGCGACGATTGGAATATAATAGAATAATTCACTCGGCATTTGTAGCGATTCATTGCCCGCGGAGAAGCATTGAAGGACGAGAAACAAATTGGCGATAATTAAGGCAGAATGCAACCAATAATTTCGATCAAAAAATGCCCATGTCACCGAGAGAACTATAAAAATAATAATCTTCAAACCCTTCGGCGCTAACAAGAACTCGAACATATTTCCGGAATGACTGCCGAACAGCGCCAGCATTGCCGTCAACGCCGCCAGCGCCAAATCCAGCCGGCTAGTCCGACCGGACCGCAGCCAGCCGAGTATAAAACAAGCTGCGGAGAAGAGCAGCGTTAAGCGTGTCGACGAAAGCTCGGCTGGAAGAGGATCGAGATGAATTCGCCATCCCGTGTCTGCGCCGCTGGTCAGTACGCACCCACCGAGCAGCGCCAATGTCGCGAGACGTGTATACGTTTTGGAAATGTCCGGAAAGAGCTCCGGCAAGGCAAGCATCAGTCCGACAAGCATCGGAACCAGGAAATCCCATTCGAATGGCGCGCGATGGACCCACGACTGTCCGGCGACATGGAGCAGCGGCACCACCAGTGCCATGACCATCACGACGCGCTGCAGATTCTTCTCCTGAAATACCGCGCGCACCTCAGCGCTCGACGCCACCGCCGCGACCGGCGTATCCATTTTATGAATGAAAAGCGGCAATGCGCCGTAGCCCAGCCAGACGAGGTAGGTCATACACGATTGCAGCGCACCCGCTTGCGGCGCGTGCGCGGCCATCACGGGTTGGAAGGAATAGGTGAAGACCATAGACGCGACAAGAATTCCGCGGCTTTCACCAAAGTACGAACGGCCTGGGCCGGCAGCCGATTCCAGCGCGTAGAATTTCACGAATCCAAGCGTCATGGCCACCGTTAAGACGAGCATTCCGCGGGAAAAATTGACTGCCAGACAACTGTTGTTGGTGAACGTGGCGTCGAGCAGAAATAGAACTTCCACCACGATCAGCGTGCTGCTCTCGCGGCTCGATGGCAGCCGCCGCAGAATATGCACGCACGCGGCAATCACCATGACTTCGTAACAATTCACCACTGAAAGCAGCGTGAGCAGACTGCTGAATTGTTTATATTCCAGAAGGTGCGGCTGGCAGACCAGGTAGCATCCAATCAGCATGAAAAGGGCGCTGAGCAGATACAGAATTCCATTCCGCTGCAGTACGCGCCACGTCGCGCTCCGCAGTTGTTCGAATATTCCAAGAGAACCGATGGGCGCACGACTGACATTTCCTGAAGTACTCATGCCATCCTCGACTCATAAGGAACGCGAAAGCACAGCGCGCATGCGGACGCATGTACGCCGAATTCGTACAAATTCAATTCGAGCTAATTTGAATAAAGCATTTGGCATGCCACGACGAACGCGTGGGTGTTCGGTACTAATTTAACAATTCTCGTCAATACCGGTGCCAATTCCGGTCAGTCAGCAGAAGAATCTTCTGCTGACTCTATTTATTTCTTCGGCAGCGGGAAATTATCGTGCACGTCGCCTTTGGGTTCCTCGTTCTCCGTGGTCCCGAAGAATCGTTTGACGCGGGCCTGCACATTTAATTCGCGCAGCCAGATGTCGGAATACATCTTCGCGCGCTCAGTCATGTAATCGCGTTCCAGCCGCGGCAGCACTTCTTCGAAATCCACCTGGCGTTCGGCGTGCACGGCATCGATGCGGACAATGTGGTACCCGTGCATCGTCTGCACAAAGACGATCTGGCCGCGCGTGGTTTTGTTTTTCACAATCGCGTCGTAAATCATCCGTGCGTCATCGCTGCTGAGCGAGTCGGTGGCATTGCGCAACTGGTTTGGATCTCGGCGGCCTTCGGAAAGCAGCGCGCCGAGGCTGCCGCCGCGGGATTTGGTGGCGGTATCTGCGGAATACTGCGGCACAAACGGTTCGAACTGTTCCGGATTGTTGCTGCACTGCCGGTACAACTGGTCGGCGATCATTCGGGCGCTCAGCTTTGCGCTTTTATCGGCTTTCTGGCCGCCGGTCGGGACGATCATGATGTGTGAAATTTCATACCAAGCCGGCACGGAATAGTCCGGTCGCGAAATCGCAAACTGCACGCGCAGCGTTTCCGAATCGACCTGCACTTTCTTGCGCACCGCCTCCAGCAGCACGCGCCCGGCCTCCAGCGATCGTTTGTACTCATCCAGCTTCTGCCCGTACTGCTGGTAGATGAAATCCTTGAACGTCAATTCCGGGAGCGGCGGCGTCAGATGCTGGCGGTCGGCGTTGAGCATATCCCAGCGGATGCGGTCGCTGTTGAGCTCCTGGTCGAGCACCTCCGGCGGGATCGTGATTGGCGTGGGCGGCGGCGGAGGCACCTGGCGCTTCAAGTCCGCGCGGCCGCACTCCCAGTCCATGCGCGCGATACCCATGGGCTTGAGCATTGTCAGCACCATTTCGCGATTGATCAGACGCGTGAGCGCTTCCTCGCTTTCGTAGCGGACCAGTTCGCGCCAGACGTCGGAACGCTTGAGGATGGTCGGGCCGACGTGCGCGATGATCGGATCGGGATCGACCTGTTCGGCGGCGACGGCGACGGGTCCGTCGATGCGCGTGGCCGTCTGCAGCGGCGGCCAGATGTAGACTTGTTCCATCTGGATCTGCGCGCTGTTGTAGAGCTGTTCGAGCCAGCCGATTTCCGTGGGGTCTTCCGGCAGCAGTCGCAGCTGAATCGCGTGCTCGATAAAGACCTCTTCGACTTTCGCGCCGCACTGTTCGAAGGTGACCGGCGGCGGGCGATCGACTTCGAGCATCTTGATCAAGTGGAAGCCGTACTCCGTCTGCACCGGCCCGCCGATTTCCCCCGGCGCCAGGTTTTTCGCGCCCTCATAGAACTTCTTCACCAGCGGACCGTCCAGGTGGAACCAGCCCACGTCGCCCGGCGCTACCGGCGGCTGCACCAGCGAGCGCGAACGCTCCGAAGGAATTTTCTTTCCCGTCTTGCGGTCCACGCGTTCCACGTCCAGCGGATCCTGCGTGTTCTCACGCAGTGCCTGATCCCACGTTTTGACGCCCGACTTGATGTCGCGCAGCACCTTCTCCGCAATCGTCCGCGCCTTGGCCCATTCCGGAGCGAGGTCGTCGACGGACGGCGCGTTGCTCAGGTCAACATTGTAGTCCTTGTAGAGTTGGATCCGCTTCAGGCGTTCGCTTTTCTCGCGGTCCATCTGGCCGATGCTGGTCTGAAACTGGAAGCCGCGGTTGACGTCGCGCGGATCCAGCGGCGTGATCAGAATGTGGCAGGCGTGATAGCGCACCGGCTGCTGAAAGAAGAATTCGCGGTAGTCGTCGAAGAACTTGCGCAACTCCGCCTGTGTTGGATGCAGATCCTTGGCCACGCAGCGGCGGATGATCAGCTTCTGCCGGATGACCAATTTTTTGTACTCCTCGACGCTCATGCGAAAGCGCGCGCGGATGATGTCGGCCATGGGAAACGGCTTGCTGTTGTCCTTGCCATTCCACGGAATATTGATCAGCTCTTTCATCAAGTCGCGGGTGTCGATCTTGTACTGAGCTTCGATTTCGTCGTCGGTGACCTTGACGTGCGACGCTTCCGCTTCCTGTTCCACCAGCGTGCGTCGGATCAAACGGTCGAGCGCCGCCTGGCCGGAGCGTCCCGCCAGTTCACGGACGAGATCCTCGCGGGTAATCGGGTGCCCGTTGACATCGGCCACGACCGCAGGCAAGCCTTCCAGACCGGGCGAGGCGTCCTCCGCCGCAGACGCGGACAGCGACACGGCCAACGCTGCAATTGAAATGACGGCCAGGAAGTGGCGTCGCTGCATGCGGGAATTCTCCTGATGGGACCACGCGTTCGAACGGCGCAAAGCTTAGCGCGCGCGAGCGGCGTTGGAAACCGAAAAGGAGTGTAATGAATCGGGACGCTGGCCTACACCGCGCGCTCCAACAGCTTCACACCGCGGGGAAAGGCCTCCGTTTCTTCCAGGACCACCAGCGTGTTCTCGGCCCTCAGCCAGTCTTTCGGAATGTGATAGCGCTGCTGAACGGGTTGGCCGGCGCCGTAGGTTTGCGTCATGCCGCGCATCCATTCGGCGACGTAGTCGGTTGCGGGAATCTGCCAGTAGCGGCCAAGGCACTCGCCATTAAGCCAGATCAAGCCCTTGTAGAGCGCGCCGACATCGAGCGCGAGCGCCCGGGCTTTCAACAGCGAATCCGGCGTTTTGAATTTCGCGCGGTACCAGCGCAGGCGGCGCGGCGTGAGCGGCCCGGCCTGCCACGCGGCCAGATCGGACGTGTCGGGCGCGAAGAGCCGCGCGCGTTCCCCAAAGAGTCCGGCGTGGAGCGTCCACCACAGCGATTGCGGCATGCCGTCGACGAGCATCGCACCGATGACTCCTTTGCGCTCTTTGCTCATCGGTTCGTTGTAAGCCCAATCGCCTTTGATCAGACCCAGCGCGCTGGCGAGGATACTGATGCGATTCTCGCCCTTCTTCAGCCGCACATTATAGGTGTGCTTGGCGAAAATCTTCGGGTCCTCGTTCAAGCGTTCCGGCTGACTACCGACAAATTTTCCGTTGAGGTACAGCGTCGAGAAGTCGTGAACTTCCGGCAGGACCACCGTCGCATCGCGGTCGGTGGCGCTGCTGAGCACCGTCTGGTACCAGCCGTAGTCGCTCAGATCGCGCGTGTGCGGCAGCATCGATCGCGGCTCGGACATCGCAATCGCGTTCGAGAATTTTGTCGGTTGTTCATCGGGGAGCGGCTCATCGAAAGCAACGAAGTTCAGTTCGACGTTCGACGCCGCCCACTGCGCGGCGGGTGGCGGTTGAATCGCGGCCTCGGCAGTGGCCGGATGACTTTCAAAGAGCACGCGTGTGTCGCCGTTGAGATCGAGCGTGATCGCGCAGCTCTTTGATTTTAACGCGATCGAGAGTGCGCCGGATTTCATGGTGTACGGTTGCCCGGATTCGTTGATCAGAAACGCGAGCGTCCGCGTGCCTTTCGCGCACGAATAAATCGCGGCGCGCGGCAGCGGTTCCTTCTCGCGCGGCGCTTCGAGCACCTGAACGCTGCGCGTGCCTTCGAGCAGCACTTCGGCGTGATCAGCGACGATGTGGTTGAGGCGTTTGAGGTGCGCGAAGGCGCGCTGCGGCAGGCCATATTCGTCCAGCGGCGCGTTGGAATCGTAGGTCGTCGTCTGCATGTAGACCGATTCGCGACCGAAATTCGTGCCGCCGTGCCACATGTAGTAGCTGACGCCGGCTCCGCCAACGGCGAAAAAGTGCGCGATCGCGCACGCGAAATCGGCGTCCTCGCGGAAGTGGGTCACGTCGCCGAAATTCGTGTACCACCCGCCCCACGCTTCCGTCCAGATCGGCGGCGCGGCGGGAAACTGGCGCTGAAATTCCGGAACGCGATCGGCGATGGCGAAGCCGTTCATCCCTTTAATAATGCGCGGCAGCGACGCGTCGTGGAGTTCCAGCTTGTTGTCGCCGGGCGCTTCGCACATTACCAGCGGTACTTCCAGTCCCATTTCCTTCGCACTGGCGATGACCCAGTCCATGTATTTCGGGCCGTCGGCGCCGTAATGCTTGGCGACGGTGTTGTATTCATTCTCCAGCTGCGCCAGGATCACCGGACCGCCGCGCGTCGCCTGAAATTCTCCGATCTGCGCCATCAGCACCTTGCACCACGTCAGCACTTCGCGTTTCCAAGCAGCGTTATCGGTGCGTGTGACCAGCCCGGGTTCGTGAATCAGCCACGGCGGCAGGCCTCCAAAATTGGTCTCCGCACAAATGTACGGTCCGATGCGCAGCAGCACGTTCAATTTGTGCTGCTGACAGAGGCTCAAGAAGTAGGCGAGATCCAGGCGGCCGGTGAAGTCGTACCTGCGCTTCTCGCGTTCGTGCAAACCCCAGAACACATACGTATCGATGGTGTTGATGCCCGCTTCGACGGAAGCGCGAAGCAGTTCCGGCCACATTCCCGGCGTGCTGCGCGCATAGTGGATCGCCCCGCAAATAATCGGCACAGGCTTGCCATCCAGGCGGACGGAGCGTTGATCGAATGTGACGTTTGGCACTGTTGAGGTTCTCCGGTCATGAAGTTTTCAGTTAATCAGATGCGAAGGGGATTGAGAATAGGCGCGCTGGCCAATTAGATGGTGTTTCTGAGCGGCGGGTGGTCAATTTGTGATGTGAGTGCCCGCTCGCCAAGCCTTCTTGCCCGTTCGACGGCGCTCTGTTATGTTTTGACACTACAACCTATAAATTGGGGTGCGGATATGGCGAGAGCTCTGACGTTTCAGTTCAACGGCACGGACTTTGTCTGCAGTCCCGACAAGGTCGACCGCACGAAGCTTTACGGCTTCGTCGATGTCGAAGCGCTCGACGGCAAGAGCCGCAAATGCCAGCTGGCCACCCTCGCCGACGACGGCCGCACCATCGTCGGACAGGGCGGGAGCTCGTTTGCGTATCTTTCGTCCGATGGTTTGTGGCTCGACAAAACCAAGCTGCAGCCCGTCGACCCCGAAGGCCGGACCATCACGCCGGTGCAGTCAACCTACGGTGCGCCGGTGCCGCTGACCAAGCTCGCGACACTCGAAGATTACCTCTCGCACAACATCAAAGGCGTCTACGTGCTGCGCTGCGAGGGCGATCTCGCGCCGCTGGCCGCGGAGCTCAAGAAAGGGACGATCTTCTCGTTCCCCTATAGTTTCCGCGGCGGACTGGAGGCGGACGTCGGCTTCCTGCTCGCCGGACAGGACGGCACGGTCTTCATGTGCGTGGGTCAGCCGACGTCGATTCATTTCGTAGGTTTGGAACAGGCGGCGGCGCCCGTGGAAGACGATACCGAAGCAGCCGAAGGCGAAGACGAATCGTTGGACTTTGGAATGATGTGAGTGCGGTTGTTCCCCGGTCCCAAGACCCCGGACTCAGTCCCCAGGAGTTAAAATGGGCTCGATCAATCTCGCCAACAGCAACAATCGCGATGCCATCGTCAATACGGAGACGGTGCGCACGCCGCTGCGCGTGCGGTGGCTGGATGAGAAGGGGCGGCAGGCGTCGAACTTCCGCATCCTGCGTTGCACCATCGATCGCGATTGCGATGAGCTGATCAAGCAGGCCGGTGCGCTCGAGAAAGTGTCGGAGCTGCTGCTCAAGGGCGATCCGGAAATCGACTTCGAAAGCTACGGCCGTTTCCTGAGCGACACGTCGCGGGTGTACATCGACGCCGACAAGAAGATCGTCCACAAGGTTCAGGAGTGGGAGATCGTCCGCAATCCCGACGGCACCGAGAAAGAACGCCGACCGCGCAAAGTGCTGCCGCCGAACACCGCCACGGAAACGCCGCTGAAGTGGTCGGGCAAGCTGATGAAGAAGAGTGAAGTCTTCAACAAATTCGTCTTCGCGACGAAGCTGCAGATTGTTCACGTCAACGGCCTGACCTTCGACTTCCTTTTCGCGATGGCCAAGGATCTGGAAGAGAAGCAGAGCCTGATGTTGATGGGCGCGGGGCCGAAATCGAATCTGCCGCTGGTCTTTCAGCGCGGCGGCACGTCGTACCGCGGCTTTCTGGAAGGGCGCACGCAGGGCGAAAAGTACTGCCTGATCCTGCATCTCTCCAACATGGAATTGAAGGCGCCGGAGCCGATCGCCGCACCGCCGGCCCCACCCGCTCCGCTCGCTGCACCGGCCGCGCCCGTGGCTGAAAAGCCGCCGGAACCTGCGGCTCCCGCGCTGCCGGTAAAAGCTGAAAAAGCAGCGGAGAAGCCCGCGGATGTTCCGGCGAAGAAATTGAAAAAAGTAAAGGCCGAGGTCGTCGAAGAAACTCCGGCGGAGCCCGAAAAGTCCGAAGAGAAAAAGCCCGCGCCGAAAAAAGGACGCAAGAAGAGCTGAGCACACTTCCCACTCTGACCCCTTACCCTGGCCCCTGAGGTTCTCATGGTAACGTTGAACATCAATAAGAGCCGCCTGGAGACGAAGTTCGGCGACTACGCTGTCGGCAGCGCGCTGGAGCTTTCCGATCCAACCTCCCACCGCCGCGCTCAGGAATACCGCCGCCTCTCCGGCTCGCGCATGATGGCACTGGGCAAGGACGACATCAAAAAGAAGTTGCCGGAAGGCGAGTACCACGTCAGCCGCAAGGTCGACGGCGAGTTCACGGTGCTGGTCTACGACGGCAAGCAGGCGATCACCGTTAACCCCGGCGGCACCGTCCGCGTCGGTCTGCCGTTCATCAACGAAGCGGCGGAACTGCTCAACAAGGCCGGCGTTAAAGCGGCGCTGGTCGCGGGTGAAATGTACGTGCAGCGCAGTGACGGCAAACGCGCGCGCGTTCACGACGTCAGCCGCGTCGCGCGCCAGCCGGAGAGCAAGGAGGACCTGGGCAGCCTGCGCTTCGCGGTCTTCGATCTGCTCGAGACCGACGACAAGCCGGTCGTCTCCGCGTTTCCCGAGACCTGGAAGCGCATCCGGAAGATCTTCGACGGCGGCGAGCGTGTGACGCCGGTCGAAGCGATTTTCGCCAAGTCCACGGCGGAGATCGAGAAGAAATTCGAACAGTGGGTCGAGACCGGCGGCGACGAAGGCCTGGTCGCGCGCAGCGACACGGCCGGCATGTTCAAGATCAAACCGCGGCACAACATGGACGCCGTGGTCGTGGGGTTTACTGAATCGACCGACGAACGCAAAGGCATGCTCCACGACATGCTCGTGGCGCTGATGCGCGACGACGGGACGTTTCATCTCTTCGCGCGCGTCGGCGGTGGCTTTTCCGACGAAGACCGCCGCTCGTTTTATTCAGACCTGAAGGACACCGTGGTCGAAAGCGAGTACGCCGAAGTCAATCCCGATCACGTCGCGTATGAAATGGTCCGCCCCGAATGGGTGATTGAAATGAGCTGCCTGGATCTGATTTCGCAGACCACGCGCGGCAGTTCGATCGACCGCATGGTCCTCGATTACGACAGCAAGGCGAAGAAGTACAACGTGATCCGCCGCCTGCCGCTGGTCAGCGTGATCTCGCCGCAGTTCGTGCGCCGGCGCGAAGACAAGCAGGTCAAGCCCGCGGACCTGCGCATCAAGCAGGTCTCCGACCTGGTCGAAGTGCGCATGCTGGAAGCCGATGCGCGCAAGCTTTCACTGCCCAAGAGTGAAGTCCTGAAGCGCGAGGTCTACACCAAAGTGCTGAAGGGCCAGACAATGGTTCGCAAATTCGTGATGTGGAAGACGAACAAGGAAGGCGAAGGCAGCAACTATCCCGGCTTCGTGGTCCACTTCACTGACTTCTCCCCCAACCGGAAGACCAGCCTGGAGCGCGACATTCGGGTCTCCAATTCCCGCGAGCAGATCGAGGAGCTCTACGCACAGCTCACCACGGAGAATATCGTGAAGGGGTGGAATAAGGCTTGAACGGCGAGGACTGAGAAGACTGAGGACTAAGGAACAAAAAAACTCCCCGCTTGCGCGGGGAGTTTTTGTTTCAGGATTACTTCCTTACTTACTTATCCAAGCGGAAGTTGTTGTTCGGAACGGGCTGTGGCGCGGCGGGAATCTGGAAGCCGCGGCTGGCCTTGCCGATGTTGTCGACCCAGGCCTTCTGGTTGGGCACGCCGATGACCAGCTTGCCGTATTCGCCGGTGAGGCTGGCGTTGTTGCCGGTGCGGGCCAGGTCGATTCCCAGATCGAAGCCGGTAGTCACAAAGCTGCTGATCGGGATGGCGCCATTGCCGGCAGGCGAGGCCGGATTGACCACGTCTACGGCCGGCGAGATGAAGGTGCGCGTCGAGCCGAGCACGAACGTCTGGACTTCGCCGACGAACTTGCGGCCATCGAGCTTGAACTTGGCGACCTGTTCGCCCTTGGTCGCCGGCTTCAGCAGGCTGATGCTCCCGCTCTTGTTGCTGGTGAATGCGTTGGCAGGAATCTTCTGGACGAAGTTCTGGCCGATGCGGACGGTGATCGACGAAAGCGAGTCGAGACCGGGATTGGTGTCGATGCCGAAGCGCGGAATCATCAGGAACTTGGCGTTCCAGGCGTCACCGCGGGTGCCGCTGATCGTGGTGCCGTCCTTGCCGACAACAGTGAGGATCTGGAAGGTGCCGCCCAGCGGTCTGCCCGTCCGGCTCATGTTGTAATCCAGCGCGATCTTGTTGCCCTTGCGGCGCGAAGCGAATTCCAGCGTATCGGCGCAAACGACGTTGTTGGAGAGCACGAACTGCATGCCCAGGCGCGACGTGCTGCGGTCGGTGATGCTGGCGCCGTTGAGCAGCTTGGCGACGGTGGCTTTGCTCAAGGAACCGGAGAGCGTGCCCTTGTGAGCGTCGATCTTCGCCTTGAACTGGCTGCCGTCGGGAAGCTTGAGCGTGTTCTGCTTGATGTTCACCACGTTGCCGCTGATGTCCACCCGGCCGGTGACGTTGTAGGCGCCCAGGCGGAACTGGAACGTCGTGAAGCGCAGCGAGTTGATGGCGTTGCCGGTCATGTTGATCAGGCCGTTGAACTTGATCGTGTCCTTGTTGGTGGCGCCCAGGTCGCCGCGGACGGTGCAGTTGAGCGTCGTGTAATCGGTCGAGGCGATGGCGTTGTCTTCAATATTGAACGCAACAACCTGGTCGGGCACCGTGTTGGTGCGGTCGTTGGCGGTGCGCTTCAGCGTATCCGTGGCGTGTGCCTTGAAGCTGACGAGTCCGGATTCCAGCGGCTTGCCGCTGATCGTGCCGTCGGCGGAGAGCGAGAGGCCGAGGGTCTCCAGCGCGCCATTGGTGCCGCGCGGCGTGCCGTTGACGGTCAGGGTGTTGGGGATCACCGAGTAGGTCACGGTACCCACTCCGCCGAGTGTGTCGAGTGCTCCGGCGTAGCTGAGGCCCTTCTGGCCGTTGTTGATGTTGTCGACCGCGAAGCGGAAGCTCTGCGCACCACCGAGCTGAATGCCGATGCGGAACGTACCGTTCACGGACTGATTTCGAGTCTGGGAACCGGTGCTGTCCGTCAGGGTAACGGAAAAGACCAACGGCGGACGGGTATTAGAGGTGATGGAGCCAAACAGGTAACCGGAGTTCCCGAGGAACAGGCTGGAATTGTTGGCCAGCTTGCTCAACAAATCGGGGGAGACGTACTTGTACGGCCGCACGCCGCCGGCGGCGGTGACGTAACGCTGGATCATCGATCCGTAGGTGGCGTCACCGAGATCGAATTCACCGGTGGGCAGACGCGGATTCATGAAGCGCAGGTTGGAGCTGCCCACGAGCCGCGGCCCGGCTTCAGGCACGTCGGTCGAACGGCTGGCCGTGGCGTAACTCGTACCGGTGGCATAACAGAAACCGGCGACGGCGAGGATCAGCCCCAGGATCACAGCACGCCGAACGGTCTGGCTCTTAGCGAGTAACACACGAACTCCTTTCGCAGCGATTCAAACTACCGAACGCACACAGAACTCAGTGTTGAATATCCAGCGTAGGTTTCCCTTCTGCTGGTTTCGACACCTGAAGTGCGTGGGGTGACACGCGCTATTTAAGCTGGCCATTTCCCAAGCACTTGTGAAGATTAACGCCTTTTCGTTTACACGGAAAAGCGGTCTTTTACAAGATGTGAATAGCGTAAGCATACTGCACGAGCTGAATTCGTCATCACCAAAAAAAAGCCCCGGCAAGTTGCGCCGGGGCTTTCTCGTGACACTAAATTTCCTTACTTCTGAGCGCTGGTGTAACCCTTACCCTTCGGGAAGATCAACAGGGAGCCGACGCCGCCAAACGGCGTGGTGCTGTTGATCGTGATTCCCGTCGCGTACGGGACGCCAGTCGAAGTACCGGCCGACGAGAGCTTGATGCCCGTCTGCGAGGAGGCCAGGAAGCTGGTCTGATAGCTACCCTTGCCCTTTTCGGAGAGCGACAGGCGCGTGACCTTGTTGGCCTGCTTGGCGTCGATGCGGCCCGTCTTGACGATACCCTTGCTGGACGTGACCGACGGGCTATCAGTGAAGGATGTTCCCACCGATACCGTCGCCTTGGTTGCGCCAGCGAAGGTGATGCCGCTGGGCGGAACCGCGATAATACCGACCTTGAAGGAGTCGCCGGTGGCGCCCTTCGTGTCGTCCTTGCCGGCCACGGAGGTCAGGATAAACGCACCGCCGAGGGAGGCATTGAGCGGGCCCGACTTCTTATTGGCCTGGCCCAGCTTGAAGCCCAGTCCAAACTTCGTGCCGCGGCCCTTGTTGTTGAGCGAGACGGCGTTGAAGCCGTCGACCTTGGTGCCGATCTGCACTTCAACCATGGCATTGACGTTCGAAACGATCGTACCGAGCAGTCCACTGCGCCCGAAGCTTTCGTTCGAAACCTGCAGCTTGAACTGACCCTTGCCGTTAACCGTTCCCTTGAGTGTCGGAACCTTGGCCCGGGCCGCGAAGTCCTGCAGGCTCAGGTTGGAGATCTTGCCCCGCGATCCGATCGTGCCGGTGATCACATAGCCATTGAGGCGCAGCGTGATCGTCGTGCCGATCGAGCTGAAGAGCAGCGGATTGTAGACGCCGCTGATGGAGATCTTGTCCTTGCCGCCGACGGCGCTATCGCCGCTGCAGGTCAGTGAGGTGACCACAATGACGTCCTGAATCACCGAGTTGCCGGCGACGTTGATCGTGAATGTCTGGCTGGAACCCACACCCGTGCGGGGTGAAGCCGTCGCGCCGGTGCTGTCCTTGGCCACCACCGTGAAAGTGATCGCGCCAGCCTTCAGCGGGATGCCGAAGATCTGGCCGTCCTTGCCGATGGTCAGGCCGAGGGATTCGAGACTGGCAGCGGAAGTGCCACCTGCCGTCACGTTCGACACCGTGTAGCTCAGCGGTCCATGACCGTTGATCGTGGAAATGTAGTCAGCGTACTCGTTGAATTGCGTGGCGTTGCTCAGGCTGGTGATGGCGAAGCGGAACGCCGTTGTCGAATTGGAGAAAATCGACAGGCGGTACGGTTCGGTCTTGGGAACGTTGGTGCCCGAGTTATCGGCGACCGTAACGTTGAAGCGGAAGTTGCCTGGTGTGCCCGTCAGCGGACCGTAGGTGGTCAACTGCGTGCCCGAGGCTGGGGTGACGGGCAGGGTGTGGAAGAGACCACTGCTGTCGAGGCCCAGCGACGAGTTGGTGCTCACCGACGTCGAGGTAAATGAGTACGGACGCACGCCGCCGGTCGCGGTGACGCGGCGGACCACGGCGCTGCCGATGACGGCATCACCCAGGTCGCGGTCGAGCGTCGACTTCAAAGTTGGATCGACAAACGGATTGGAGAAATTCAGGTTGGAAGACACCGTGCGCGCAGCCACCGTGGCTACTTCGGTGCTTCGTCCGGCTGTCGCAATCGCATATGAAAATCCAGCGAGCGCCAGAACCAGAGCAATGCACGCTACGCGTGCGAATCCGTATTGTTTTTGCATACGTCAAATTCCCCCACCAGCAAAGTGTGTCACTTGTACTTTAAAGGCCCACCTGGACACGGTCAGGTAAACCCAGCTCTTCCCTGAATGAGCGGAAGAAGATTGAAATTGGCTGCGAGAGCTATAATGGAATAACGTCGCCACTCTAGGCACCTTGCAACCAACGTCAAGCCTATTTCATTCTTAAAAATGAAAGGCCATGCGAAAGGCGCGGCAAAACCCACGCTTCTTTCACCGAAGTTTGTGGAACTTTAGAGGGTATCGGTTACTGGAGGTGATACTTTATCATAAATTACTGAAAGTCAGAATCCGCCTTCAGTTATGGTATATTTTAGCTCTCTGTGATCGTCGCAATCGGGCTTTCCGGGCTCGCGGATCTCCGCGCGAACTATATATGTACCGGGTTCGGTCGGATGCCAGTCCCTTTCGGAGTCACCCCACACTGTGCCGTCCTGTTCGGGGATCCAATCGAAGTCCGCCGCGTCAATTCGACGCACCCCAAATCGCACCTCCGACTTTCCGAAGCTGCTGGTCGGGAAGGAATCCAAATTCACTGTGGTACCCAGTGCTGCAGTGTTGTCCGGGTAGGCGTCAAATTTCAACAGTACTGCGTCGGCCACTTCGATGGTCTGGGCCAGAGTCGCCGTGGCTTCCGTATTTTTCTCCGTTGCGCGCCGAACCTCCACCTTAAAGGAGTACTTTCCTGCCGACGGGAAGGTGTAGGTCAGCGACGATTCTGTCGTCCACTCTTCACCGTCTTCCGGGTGCTTGATGACTTCCTCGTTGATCGAATAGCGGTAGCGGTAGAAGTCCGCGTCAGCCGTCAGCGGATCGGCCATCGACACCTCGACGGTGTAATCGGAGCCCACCAGCGCCCGGTCTTCTTCCTCGGTGATGTTGGCTTCGAAGGACGTGATGAAGAGCTTCTCGGTCTTCACCGTTTTCTCGCGGACCTGCGACATCTGCGTCGGATCCGAGCCGCGGACCTGGACGGTGAACACATGGTCGCCGCCGCTCGTGACGTCCCACTCGCGGTCCGGCTTGTTGCTCCACTCCTGATCCTTATCCTTGATCACCTGGCCGTCGACCACCCAACGGTACTCCATCGCGTTCAAGGTGTCGGCTTCGAGCTTCAGCGTGTCGCCAATCACGAAGGGAATTTTGGTGCCGTCGTTCTGAAGGATGCCGCCGTCTTCCACATCGCCTTTGAATCCGGTGACGACGGGGACATTATTGACCGCTTTGATGTCCGGCACCTTCGTCGTCGGCGCGATTCCCAGATTGCGCGCGCCCGGACCGGTATTCGACTGCGGCACATGACGCAACAACCCCGCCAGTACACCCGCCAGCACAATCACGCCACCGATCCAATATGCCCAACTGTTCTTCATGACTGTTCCAATCTTCTGGCTCTTGGCTCTTGGGAGTCCCGTCGGTGAGTCATTAGCTATAGGCCTAACCGACAGAGCCAAGAGCTACTCTACTCCTAACCGCTCATCAGTGCGCAAGGACAACGAAAATGGTTACTCGTTGAGCTTTGCCTCGATCAGGACTTCCATCGCCGCAATGTGCTCCGCCCGCGCAAGACGCAAGCAGGCCGAGGCTTCCGTACGACGTGGCTGCTCCTGAAGAGACTGCGGCTGATTCATGGGAAAAAGCTGCGGAATCCGCGCCAGTCCTTCCGCTTCGTTTTCGAGATGCTCTGCCGCCGCGTGGAGCGGCTTCTGCGTCGCCTCAAAACTCGGCGTCTCCGCGAGCGTTCTCAACCAGAACGCGCCCGCCGAACGCGCCTCGGCATAATATCCCGCGTAGTACGCCAAACCCCAGAACGGCTGGATCTGCCCGAGCTCCACGGCCGTCGACCACGCATTGTAAGCGGCCATGCCGACGACCATGTCCGGCGGCACGGGCTTGAGCTTCCCGGCCTCGTCGCGATCCTGGCCGAGGTGCTGGTCGAGCGCTTCTTTCAGCGACTCACGCGCCGCGACGTCCGGATCGTAGCCGCCCAGTGGGCCGGTCGGAATCAGGACGAAGATCAGCGGCGGATTCTTGGAGCCAATATCTTGAACGTTGATCGGCGCGTCGTTGCGTCCGTCCATGACGGTACTGACATGAAATTCTTCGGTGTCGGGATCGAGGCCGTTGATGATGCCAAACGCGGGGCCGTGCAGACCGAAGCAGATCGCCGGACGGCCATCCTGGAGCGCCTTCTCGACGTTGCGCATCCAGACGAACTGGAGTTCGCGGAGATCCTTGTCAGTATAGAAGTGATCGCGCAGACCGGCGATGCAATCGTGGCCGAGCCGCCGCACGATTTTCGCCAGCGACTTGTCCCATTGTCCGCCGAGCAGGCCGACGGGTTCGAGCGTGCGGTGGATCTGTGTGGTCAGTCCGCGCGCGGAGAGACCCCACAGGTCGTCCATGCCCTTCTCGTCGCCGAGCACTTTCAGCACGCCGGATAGCGAGCCGAGAAAACTATCCATGCACGGTTGAAACCGCGCGTCAGGAACGCCCACGAACTCCGACACAGCACTCTCCGGCCAGATGGCAATCGAACCGCACTTCAGGCCGTGATCTTATGGAGATTTATTGGGAATGCGACAGCATGTTGACTCGCAGTCGCCGTGCATGGTGTTTGCAGGCGGGACGCCTGCAAAACTGCGCGCTTACTTCGCGCGCGAGGACCATTTCTTCCAGAGCTTCTCGTCCGACAGCATTTTGATCATGAACCCGCCGACCACCGAGCGCGCGATGAAGGCGCGGATTTCGCCGCGGTCGCACCAGTAGCAGTCGGTCAGCGCCACGCGGCTCTTTGTTTCGTCCGCGAATTTATAGAGCGGCGCGATCAGCGCTTCGAAATCGGCCTGCGATTCGGCCATCGTCGCAGACCAGACCGCCCAGTCGTTTTTGCAGAGCGCCGCGCGGCTGTCGAGCGGGAGGCCGTAGGGCTGCTGGTTCTTGAGATAGAACGCGACTTCCTTCTTCGCGACTTCGGCCGGGAAGAGGTTGAAGCCCAGCAGCTTGTCCCAGACGAGATTGTACTTCTGGCTCCACGAACCTTCCTTGTCGAAGGCGAGGCGGAAGTGGTCGCCGTCGTCGGCCATCTTCGTCCACTTTCCGGCGAGTTCCTTCGCCAGCGCGTGATTCTGCGCGGCTTCGTCTTCCTTGCCGGAAAGTTTGCAGAGATACCCGTACGCCGCGATGCCGAGAATCGCTTTGATCGAAAGATTGGCGTTGTGCGCCAGATGCCCCATGAAGTCGTCAGTACAGAGCTGATTATCGGGATCGAGTCCCTTCTCCTTCAAGTAGCCGCTCCACTTCTGCATCAGCGGCCAGTATTTCTGAACGTACTGCGCGTTGCCTTCGATCTTCGCCAGCGCCGCGAGCATCAAGAGCATGTTGCCGCACTCTTCGACGGGCATCTGGTACTTCATCGGCAGATCGGTGCCGCCGTACGTCTGGCCATTCGCGAGCGGATAGTCGCCAAGGTCGTGCGGCGCGAACGGGTAGGGCCAGTGCGGCGATTCGGAATAATCGAGCACCGGCGTGAGCTGCGCCTTCAGCAGTTCGGGATTGAAGAGCAAGAAGAACGGCGACGTCGGATAATGAACGTCGACGGTGGCGATGAAGCCGCCGCTGTAATTTTCCTTCGGGAAATGCTTGGCCGAGCCGTCGAAATCCACCGCGAGCTTATGGGCCGCGCAGACCTGCCGATGGACCAGCGCGCCGAGCCGCGCGTACTGTTCGCCTCCGGCGGCGCGCATGTCGGCAACGATTTCTTCGTCGAACGCTTTGCAGCGCTCAAGCACCTTCGAGTAATCCGCGACGGCCGTGCGCAGCAGGCTGCCGATGTCCGCGTGCTTCTTGCGCCAGTAACCCGGCAGGCGGCGGCGGAAAAGTTCCACCGAAAAGACGTCGTCGTACGCGAGCACCAGAAACGCCGACGCCGGCGTTTTGCTCACCGAACCCAGCTCGATTGCGCTGGCCAACGCCGGCCAGCCTGCGGCAACCGAGCGCGGCGTGAGCAGGTCGTCGTAGACAGGCATCGTGCCGGCCGTTGCAAAATTCTCGCGCATTTCGCCGCAGTTGGCGGCCATGCAGACGGACTTCTGACCCGACGGCGAGACCAGGTAAAAGAAGCCCCAGTCGATCCGTTCCGTGTGTGTTTTTTCCAGCACCGGCTGATCGGCCGAGCCGACGCGCAGCGCGGTGAAATCGCCGATGTTCACGCGCGACCAGAGCACCTTCTGCGCTGTGTGGAGCGTCGCGATTTCCGTCAGGATGTCGAAATAGATGGAGACGCTGTGCGCCTTGCCGTCGGTGGCTTGCGCTTCGAAATTCACGTAGGTCAGCGGCCACGAGAGAATGTCCAGATCGTGCGGCAGCGCCGGCGTGGTAAACGTGAGCGTCAGGTTGATGCCCGCTCCGGCGAACGTGTAGATCGTGCGCGTCGGCAGCACGTTGAGGCTGGTCTGTTCCAGCGCCGGAAAGTGGCCGGGATCCGCGCCGATAAAACGAAACGGCTTGCCGTCAATGCGCACGATCCCGCACATCGGCACGTTTGAGCCGCTCCAGTGCTTCGTCTTTTCGTCGGTCAACTTATCGCCGCTTGACCAGAGGCTGAAGTACGGATCGACGGCGACCAGCGGCACGGCGGGCGGACGTAAACTTTTCATCAGCGGGGGCTCCTGAGGTTTAGTGCGCAGTGGCTTTCAACGTTCGAAACTCTATCACGCCGGTGCTTCCAGAGCCATAATTCGGATCAACAGAGACATTCGTCAGATCCACATAATATTGCGGGCTGTCAGTAGCGCGTGGACGCTGTGCCGCTATGCTTGACGACCTGATGGAACTTCGTGAAACACACTCGATCGGCGCCAAGACCCGCGAATGGATGGTGCCCTCGCACGTCTGTTCAGCGCTCGGCCGCCACCGCATTCCGCTCACCGGCGTCTCCGAAGCGCGCCACGGTTTCCGCTTTGTCCGCGAAAAACACAACATGAGCCAGGTGCTGATCTGCCACGGCGGCGAGGGTCGCGTCTTGATCGACGGCCGCTTCCGCCGCTGCACGGAAGGCATGGCCTACATCACGCCGCCGCGGACGCTCAGCGCGTACCACGCGATCAAGGGCGTGACGTGGAACGTCTGCTGGGTCTGCTACGCCGAACCGCCGGACATCAAGCCGATCATCGACGCGCCCTGCCCCACGCTGCTCCAAGTCGATCCGCGCCCGATGCTCAACGCGATCCAAGGCCTGTATTGGGAATCCGTCGGCGCGGCGTCGGCCGCCGTGATGGAGCATTCCGCCGAATTGATTCAGCTCCTCGTCTCGCGCATCCTGCAGCCCTATCACAAGGACGATCGCCTGTGGCGCGTCTGGAGCGCCGTCGACACGGACCTCGCCGCGGACTGGTCGCTGC
Source organism: Planctomycetota bacterium (assembly GCA_038227875.1). GTDB lineage: Bacteria > Planctomycetota > SZUA-567 > H5-PLA8 > H5-PLA8 > JBBRPR01. Next base: position 8,952 of record JBBRPR010000043.1, on the reverse strand, counting down.
ACGAACTCGCGCGCACGGCCTGCATGAGCGGCGAACACCTGCGCCGCCTGTCGCAACGCCAGCTCGGCCGCAGCCCGCTCGAACAAGTCCGCTATTTACGGATGCGCAAAGCCGCCGCGATGCTCGCGACAACGCCGGACAAGATCGAAGCGATCAGCTATCAAGTCGGCTACCACAATCCGTTTGCGTTCTCGACGGCATTCAAGCAATGCATGGGCATGAGCCCCGCGCAGTTTCGGCTGAAGGAAGCGCGCGGCGGGCGGTAGGCCGGTCGAGTAGTGAAAATACGGGTCGACAATTACCGCGCCGCCCTAGTAGTCCTTTTTCAATGAGAACGCAGCGAAGAAATCCACTCGTCCGTGCGTCTGTTCGGCCTGCGCCGAGCGAAGCGCAGGTCACTTAGCCCAACGGGCTAACGGCTATAAAGCCCAGGGTTGCGCCGCAGGCGCTACCCTGGGTAAGGTGCCCCCCGCGGAGCAACCCTGTAAGGGTTGTGGCTCAATCCCACACGTAACGCTCGTCCCATGACACGTTGTGTTTCTTCAACATCGTTCGATATTCATCCTGAAAATTTTCCTTCTGATGGTGCTCCGCCTGTTCCGCTATGTATTTTTTCACCGCATTTAATTTCAAATGGCTCACGGAAAACGCGCCATAACCGCTCTGCCAGTGAAAGTCGGCGTTGGATGCGCCGCGTTGTTTCATCCAGAGGTTGGATGCACGTTTCAATTCCTTGGTCAATTGGCTTGGGTGATCGTCCGCCCGAATTGACACAGCATGTGAACGTGGTCCTCGACGCCACCCACGGTGAGCGGCGGACAATCCAGAGTTTTCGAAATGCCGCCGAGATAGGAGTGCAGCAGCGTTCGTTCTTCCAGATCGCGCAGGAACGGTTTTCGATCTTTGGTTGAGAATACGAGATGAATGTAGACGGCGGCGAGTGATTGAGGCATCGGTTTTCTCCGGTGCAGCCACAACCCCTTACAGGGTTGCTCCGTGAATTGCGACTATACCCAGGGTAGCGCCTGCGGCGCAACCCTGGGCTTTATAGCCGATGCCCCTTTGGGGCATTTTTGGTGAACTGCCACATTTCTTTGTGAAGCGCATCGCAGTAACGGCGATTCGCGGTGAAACAAGGAGTATGTCAACGGGCTTTCTTATAATGGAAATGGTCAAGCCACTTCCTGCGGTGCTGAGTAATCCGAAGCCCCCAATCCCGCCCTAACGGTGCGCGTAGAAAAATTGGCGCGTGGCGGGTATAAAGGACATATGCGCGAAGGCCGGGTTCGAACTCACGCGCTGGTGATGGCGACCAGCGACGCCCTGATGGTGCTGCTCTCGATGCAGGCCGCGTGGTCGTTGCGCTTCGATCTCAACAATTGGCTGGAATCGAATTACGGCCTGCATCCGTTCGGCGAAACCGGCTTCACTCCGTATCAACCGTACTTGCTCGCGGTCTTCATCACGCTGCCGATCTTCTGGCTGATCCTCCGCGAGATGGGGACCTACCGCGAACCGGAAGACAGCACGGGGGAATTCTTCCGCGTCTCCGCGGCCGTCGCGGTCGCCAGCGTGCTCCTGGCCGCGATCAGTTTCTACGTCAAGAAGCAGCACTCCGATCAGCAGTTCCAATATTCGCGCGGTTACATGCTGCTCTTCGCGCCGCTGAGCGTGATGTGCCTGACGTTGGGCCGGCGCGTCTGCCGCTCGATTACGCGCTCACTTTCGCTGCGCGGGATCGGGCAGAATCGTTTGCTCTTCGTCGGCACCGGTCCGCTGGCGGAGGAACTCGCGCGGGCGCTGGATCAGCGCGGCACGAACACCGTGATCGGCACACTCCATTCAGCGCACACCACTGAATCCGGTTCAGCGCGTCCAGGCTCGGCGCTTAACGGCACCGTCGGCAGCGCGTTTACGCTGAAGGTGCTCGGCGACGCGGCTAATCTCGTCGACCTGGCGAAGCAACACGCCGCGGATGAAATCATCGTCGCTATTCCCGACGCTCCGCCCAGCGCGCTGAAAACGCTCGCGGAAGATTGCTACCGCGCGCACGTCCGCTTCCGCATGGTCCCCGACGTTTACGAGATGCTGCTCGACCACATGGACCTGACGCTGGTCGACGATATCCCGCTGCTGGGCATGCGCGGCTCGCGCATCGAAGGGATCAATTTTCTCTGCAAGCGGCTCTTCGACATCGTGGTCAGCACGGTGCTCCTGATGATCCTGACGCCGCTGGTCTTTCTCCCGACGATCCTGGCGATCAAGATGACCGATCCCGGCCCGGTCTTTTATTTTCAGGAACGGATCGGCTTCCGCCGCCGCAAATTCCGCTTCTGGAAATTCCGCTCGATGCGCGTGGGTTCCGATAAAGACGGCAGCGTCGAGAAGCACAAGGACTACTTGAAGAAGTACATCGCCGGCACTGCCGACGGCGCCAAGGACAAGAAGGGGCGCACGGTCTATAAGCTGACCCAGGACCCGCGCGTCACGCCGCTGGGCCGCTTCATCCGCCAGTTCAGCATCGACGAATTACCGCAGCTCTGGAACGTGTTGAAAGGCGACATGAGCCTGATCGGCCCGCGCCCGCCGATCGCGTACGAAGTGGAAACCTACCGCCCGATCCACCTGCGCCGTTTTGAAGTGCTGCCCGGCATCTCCGGCCTGTGGCAAGTCTCCGGCCGCAACCAGCTCACGTTTGAAGAGATGATCAAGCTGGATTTGTACTATATCGAAAATTGGTCGCTGGAATTGGACGTGCGGATTCTGTTCAAGACGATTTCGGTCGTGCTGTTTCAGCGGGCGCACTAACGGCCGGGATTCGGGATTCGCCACGTCACGAATCCCGATTCCCCAATCCCGATTCCCGCCGTTCGTGCCGTTCTTTGCGTCTTTGCGTCTTTGCGAGAGATAAAAACTACAGCTCAATCCCGCGATCCCGGATCATCTTGATGTACGCCGCGCGTTCCTCCGGGCGGGCGCGGTTCAGCGCGTCTTTCAGAATGCGTTTCACTTCCTCCACGGAATTCTCGTCCACGGTTTTCATCAGGTCGCACATTTTCATGATCAGACTTTTGGTGCCCTGCTGTTCTTCGACGCTGATCACGCTCAGGCCGGCGCTGATCACCACCAGCACCACTTTTTCAAACGATGTATTCTCGCGCCGCGCGCGTTCCTCGCAGTATTCCACGAACTTCACCGGGAGCAGCACTTTGCGTTCGACGATGTCGTTGGATTCTTCAGCCATGGGAGATCCCTTTCCGGACGCATCGTAACATCCGGAAAACGTTCGAGCAAACGGGAACGCGAACAGATGGGATCGGGGATCGGGCATCGGGCATCGGGCATCTGCTTTTGGGGAAGCGCAGTCGTGACGCTCAAGCGAAGCGATAAGTTCCTGTACGACGGAGCGCATACGAACTGACCGATGCCCGATGCCCGATCCCCGGTGCCATCTGTTAAGACCGGCGCACGCGTCATGCCAGTTTTGAGCACGCGATTTCCGCTGCTGTAATTCCGCCAGCGCACGGCAGTTCCCGCGACGGCTCCGCGCGGATTTGCCGAATGGGCGTTTCATGAGGTACAGTATATTTATCTATTACGCGAGGTACTACCCATGGAAACCCCACGCTACAGTCACACTCAACCCGGCACAGTGATCCGCATCTCGCTGTTGGCGATGCTGCTCGCATCGGTGGTGATGATGCCACTCGTCCCGACGTCGATTCACGGCTTTCACATCGTGATGCTGCTCGTCGCCGGCACGATGGCGCTGTGCCTGCTGCTCTTTCATTCGCTGACCGTGACGGTCACCGACATGCGGCTGGCGTGGGGCTTTGGTCCCGGCGTGATCAAACGCGAAATCCCGCTCGAAAACATCAGCGAATGCAAGCCCGTGACGAACCCCTGGTACTACGGCTGGGGCATTCACCTCACGCCGCGCGGCTGGCTCTACAATGTTTCCGGATTCGACGCCGTTGAAGTTTCATTGCGCGACGGTTCCGTCTGCCGCATCGGCACGGACGCGCCAGCGGAGCTGGTGGCGGCGATTCAGCAGGCGCGGAAGTGAGAGACGGAATGACGAATGTCGAATGACGAATGTCGAAATGTGTTTCGAGACTAGGGCGACGCGCAAACTTAACCCCCCAGTGAGGGAGAGGGCGGGTTACTCCTTCTCCTTCTCCACATCCAACACCAGTTTCGGCCGCAGCGTCTTGTCGCGCTTCAGGTCGAGGTCGGTCTCGGGGTAGAACCAGACCTGGTAGCTGGGCTCGTTGTTGATCACGCGCATCAGGAAGCCGAGGTTCGGCTGCTTGCCGTTGAGGACGTTGCGCATGTACGACGTGACGTCGAACGAACGCCAGACGCCGTTCTTGTTGTCCAGCGTCACGCGCGCTTCGTCCTTGGTGTTGATGTCCGATTCCTTCGACGCACCCGGCGTTTCCCAGTCGAGCTTCTTCACGGCATCGTAGTTGGACCACGTGCCGTTGCCGGGATTCCACGCGCGCTTCAGCGCGAAGATGCCGACCACCGCGCCGTTGCTGCTCGGCGATTCGATCTGGTAAAGCTGCAGCGTCGCTTTCTTCAGGCGCGAGCGGCCGAGCGCCGATTCGATGCCGTCGAAGCGGAAAAGGAAACGCTGCGTGCCGCCGCCGCTGCCGAGTTTCAAGCCGTAGATCTTGGGCAGATTCGGTTTCTTCTGATCTTCGCGGTACTCCGAGATCTGATCGCTGGTGAAGACGGCGCAATCGGCGGTCGGCACGACGCCGTTCTGCAGCACGATCTGCTGCTGGACGCGGCTCCCGACCAGCTTCTGCGCGGCGGTAATGGTCTTGCGGCTGGCTTCGTTCAGCGGTTCGATTTTTTCGTACTCGTCGACGATCGGCAAGAGCGCGTCGAGCGCCGTCTTGACGCCATCGCCGTTGGCTTCGCCGCCGGCCAGCGCGTCGGTCAGTTCGGTGAGTTTCTTCTCGAGCGATTCGGTCAGCTTCTTCATCTTTTCGAGCTTGATGCGTTCCTGCCAGTGCGTGGGCGGATCCATTTTCGCGGCGGTGTAGAGCTTCAGGATTTCCGCCGCTCCGTTCTGCGGTGCGTCGTAGGCGCTCACGGCCCACAGCGCGGGTTTCAAGTTCTGCTTGAGGATCACGTCGGACCCGACCAGCGAGGAGAGCGACGCCGAGGTCACTTCATCGATCGACGCGCCCACTTCCGCGCCGTGGTAGTTGAGCTTCACCTGGCGGCCTTCGACGCCGCTGAGCGTGCCGTCGATCTTCACGCCGTTGCGCTTGAGGATGATCACGGGACCCTTCTCGTCCCGTGCGCGGGCCAGGGCGGCATCGTAGAGCGCCTGCACCGCGGTGACTTCGTCGGCCATTGCGGAAAGCGTCGCGCGCGGATCGGCGACGCCGCCGGTCAGCACGGGATCATTCGGCGGCCGGCGGCACATCGCGCCGGCGGCGCTGAGATCGCCCTTGACCATCGCCGCGTCGTACTTCTGAAACAGCTCGCTCCACGCCTTGCGCGCGGTCTCGTCGCGCTTCTGTTTTTCGGCGCGGAGCTTGGCGGTCTCTTCGCCCAGTTTTGCTTTCAACGTTTCGGCCGGCTGGCGGAAGGTGGGATCGGGGTGGCTGAGCAGCGCGGTGAATTTCGTCTGCGCACCCGCGTTGCCGGCGCGGAGTTGCTCCTCCAGATCCGCGAAGGCCGTCTGCCGCGCGTCTTCGCGCCGGCGCGTGGTTTTGTCGATCACCGCCAGCAGGTCCTTCTTGCCCTGCTCGCTGAACGGTGCGTCGGGCGGCAGCGCATCCATTCCGGATTTCAAGGCGTCGAGCGCCCCTGCGAAGTCCTCTTTGAGCAGATGATCTTCCGCGGCTTCGGCGGCCGTGCGCGCCAGCGTGCGGCTGCGTTCGTTGAGCGCTGCGTAGACGGGCACGAGCGCTTTTTTCGCGGCGGCTTTGACTTCCGCGTCGGCGTTTTGCGTGTACGGCGTCAGCAGCTTGATCGCGCGGTCGGGTTCGAGCGTGACATCATCGCGCACGAGCGCCGCGAAAACTTCCACTTCCGCCAGCTCTTTCGAGAACGGTTTGGCGGGCGTCACCGGCGCGACCACCGGCGGCACCTTCACGGAGGTTACGGGTTCAACCACGGGAGGCGGCGGCGGCGCTTTCACGATCGGCGCAACGGGTGCGACGGGCGTCACCGACGGGGCGATCGGTTGCTGTTCCGGCTGCGGCTGGCCGCGGCGTGGAACCAGAATCATGACGATGCACAGCGACGCGGTCAGCAGCGCCAGCAAGGCCAGGCGCGTGCGCAGCGGCAGAATAAATTGGTTATCTTCCTGCAACTCCGAGAGCACTTCTTCGCGCATCAGGCGGACGTTGGTGCTGGTGGCGGAGGGGTCGGCGGCACCCGGCGGCGGGTAGACTTGCATGGGCGGTTTAGGGTCCTCTCCCTGCTTCGGAGTAAGGTGCGATTTAGGGTCAGCTTCCATGGTCATCTCGCTTTTCATGGACCGTGTGACGAAGAAGACCGCCACTTGTGTGCAGAAATCTTACGAAAATATGGGACAAATGGCCAACAACTCGCCGCCTTAAGTAAAGACTTCCGACTCCCACGATTCGCTGGAAAATTCGGCGCCTTCACGTGTCTTGGGCCTTTTGGCTCGCAACGTGCTTTTATCTCAACGGTGACATCCATTCGCCCGACGGTGTTTGAGTATCCAACAGGATTTGCAGGAGATTGCCGCACACCATGAAAACCTCCACGTTGCTTTCCACATTACTAATCGCCCTTTCTCTAAGCGCCTGTGCCGCCGAACCGCTCCGCGTGACCGACATCAACGGCGCCGCGTACACGCCGCTGGAATCCCACGAGAAGAAAGCCGCGGTGCTCCTGTTCATCACCAACGATTGCCCCATCTCCAACGCCTACGCGCCGGAAGTGAAGCGCCTGTGCGCGGACTACGGCGCGAAAGGCATCGCGTTTTTTCTGATTCACGTGGACTCAGCCCTGAGCGCCGAGCAGGCGAAAAAACACGCCGCGGATTACGCGCTCGAGTGTCCGGTGATCCTCGATCCATCGCACGTTCTCGTGAAGGCCGTCGATGCGCACACCACGCCGGAAGCGTTCGTGATTTCACCGGACGGCAAAACGCTCTACCGCGGCCGCATCGACGACCGTTACCTCGATTTCGGAAAATCGCGCGCCGAAGCCACGCAGAAGGACCTGCGCCGCGCGCTCGATGAAGTCCTCGACGGCAAGCCCGTCAGCGTGCCGGTGACGAAAGCCATCGGCTGCTTCATCACCGCCGCCGAAGCGAGCCCGAAAGACGCGCTCACGTTCAACAAGGACATCGCGCCGATTGTGTTTCAGAACTGCGCCGTCTGCCACCGCGACGGCGATGTCGCGCCATTCGCGCTGCTCAGCTACGACGACGTAAAAAAGCGCGCTCAGCAGATTGTAGAAGTGACGCACACCCGCTACATGCCGCCGTGGAAGGCCGAACCCGGCTGGGGCGAATTCGAGAACGAACGGCGCTTGAGCGACGCGCAGATCGCGCAGATTAAAGCATGGGTCGATGGTGGCTGCGCGGAAGGCAATGCCGCCGACAAGCCGCCGCTGCCGAAATTCACCGACGGCTGGCAACTGGGCAAGCCGGACCTGATTTTGAAAATGCCGGAGGCGTACACCGTCGCCGCGGAAGGCCGCGATGTCTTCCGCTGTTTCGTGCTGCAGACGGGCCTGACCGAAGACAAGTACGTCCAGGCCGTCGAGTACCACCCCAGCGATCGCGCCGTCGTGCATCACGCGCTGTTCTTCCTCGATTCCAACGGCGCGGCTAAAAAGAAAGACGATGCCGATCCCGGTCCGGGATTTTCGAGCTTCGGCGGGCCGGGCTTCATTCCGACCGGCGGACTCGGCGGCTGGGCGCCCGGCGCTATGCCGCAGCTGCTTCCCGAAGGCACCGCGCGCGTGCTGAAAAAAGGTTCCGACCTCGTAATCCAGACGCATTTCCATCCGACCGGCAAACCCGAGCACGAACAATCGGAGATCGGGCTTTACTTCTCGAAGAAAAAACCGGAGCGCATCATCGCGGGTTTGACGCTGGGCAGCCGGAACATCGACATCGCCGCGGGGCAGACGGGCTACAAAGTCACCGCGAGCATCGTCACGCCCATCGACGTCGAGCTGGAAAGTCTCGCGCCGCACGCTCACCTTCTATGTCAGGACATGAAAGCCACCGCGACGCTGCCCGATGGTTCGAAGAAACAGCTGCTCTGGATTAAGGATTGGGATTTCAACTGGCAGGGTCAGTATCAGTTCAAAAAAGCCGTGAAGTTGCCGAAGGGCACGACGATCAACATGGAGTACACCTACAACAACAGCGCCGACAACCTGCGCAACCCAAGCAGCCCGCCCAAGCGCGTCCACTTTGGCGAGCAGACGACCGACGAGATGGCCTTCCTGTTCTGCTCCGTCGTCGCCGAAAACCCCAGCGAACTCCCGCAACTCAAGCGCGCGATGTTCATGGCGCTGCTGAAGGCCCGTTTTGGCGGCGGCGGCAAAGTCGCAGAAACGGCGAAGGATGAGCCGAAGGTTCAGGACGAGAAGTGAGGTGCGCGCGACGCGTAGCGTCGAGGGGCCAGGGGTCAGAGATCGGCGCGCGCAGGGGTGTGCTGTCGGTTTTGCGCGCGGTCGGGGCGGAAAAATTCAGAACGATGCCCCCCTTTTCCACGGGGGAGAACGGATGGCGGCTCGCGGAATCATGAACTTCCGCGAGCCGCCCTCGACTTCACTTACTCAACGTACACGAACATCCCGTGCACGAGCTTGTCGATGAACTCGTCGTTGCGGACCGCTTCGCGGATCTGCCGCTTGAAACGGTCGCGCGACAACTTCAGCCGGTAGCCATTCCCCGGTGTGTACGTCAGCGTACCGGAGAACGAACCGAACTCCCTT
>JBBRPR010000042.1:0-76124 GCA_038227875.1 Planctomycetota bacterium | reverse complement strand
GGGTCCCTGCAAAGTTCGAGCTTTGCGGGGACCTGCTTTTTTATAACCGTCCGAAATCTTCTGCGGCCTTCTGACCGCATCGGCGCAGATTAGCGCGAGAATTACTGCTGTCTACGATGCAATACTGTGCGAGCCCTGACAGTCGCTTTCAAAGATGGGCGCGGCAGTGATCGACAACCAGCGGCGCTCACCCGTCTTCAAATTGGTCGTACCCATGATCACGTTTTGAACGGGTTTGCGCGTCCGGAACGCCAGCACGGAAGGAATTTGATCGTTCGGAAAGTCGTGGCCGTCGGCGTCAACGAGTTTCCAGCGGGGATCTCGGGAGGATAATTGGGAGTTAGGCTCCTGATCCAAACCGAGGATGCGCTGCGCCGCAGGGTTGGAAATTAGAATAGTGTCCTGCGCGTCTTGAACGACCACACCGACATCGAGGCGCTCGATCAGTTCGCGGAATCGGCCGTTACTCGTCTGGTCAGCAGTCATCCAGAACTACTCCGAAAGGCATTTCGCCAGCGGAAGTACATCATGCAATTGCAAGGCCACCCCAAAGAGGAGGGCACGCACTGCTGTCGCGCAAAATACTTAGGTAAGATTACTAAGGGTGGGGTTCTAAATCGGGATATTTGCACTAACCGTAATTGAGAAAATCGTGTCACTAATGACACGACCAGACGCCTTGGGGGGCTAAAGAATTACTTCTTCTCGTCCTTCGCGGGCTCAGGGGCCTTGGGGGCAGTCGGAGCCGGCGCGTCGGATGGTTTCACGGCGTCCGCAGCTTTGGATGCATCAGCGGGTTTGGCCGCTTCGACGGGCTTCAGCGAGATCGCGGGCATGCCCGTCAGCTTCCCGAACTTTTCCGGAACGTGCGAGCTGTCGCTGAACACCGGCGACCAGTAGCACGTCTCTTGTGACGCGCTGCGGTTGCGCGCGACGTTAAAGGCCCACTCTGCGATCGACGCATCGGTGCGATTGAACGAGGCAATCGGGATCGCCAACTCGCAGATCCAGCTACCCGTGCTCACCTTGGCTGCAACCTTCGCGTCCGAATTCCAGCTCGAGTCAGGGCTCTTGGGAAACGTGTGGTAAGCATCCCAGACCACGCCCTTCGAATTGACGATGAACTGGTAGTACGATTCGCGCTTGTTGGTTGGATCGATGAAGATTTCAACGGAATCATCGGCCCAGATTTCGTCGGCGTCGTTCTGCGTCGTCTCGGCCTTCAACGCCTTGAGCGTCTCGGCCGATTCTTCGCACTCGATGGCGATGTAGAGCGTTTTCTCATCGCGCGTCACGGACATCTTGGTCTTGAACTCAGGCTTGCCATCTTCCTTGAGTTTGAATTCGGCTGCGGATGGCGCGTCCTTCCAGATGGCGTCGTCGAGCACGCCGTCGATCTTGGGCGCCGCCGCTTTTGAGACTGGGACCTTCAGCTCCGGCAGCTTCCCTTCTTCCGCCCGTAGCGAGGAGCCGAATACACAAACAATCGCCAGACAGAATGCAATAAAACGCATGATCACCTCTCCCACTCAAGGTAGCCTTTATCCATACATACACCTCTAAATAGAACAGTGTGCGGTAAAAAGTTAAAGAGTTGGCGAATAGCAGGGAGGGGAAGGGGTCGAGGGCTCGCATAAGTGGTTCAATCCACTTCGCTCCAGGAGCTTGCGCGCTATCCTTTTCAAACATGTGGCACAGGAGCAGCAGCATCATGCCCGCGCTTTCCATCGATCTTGGCCGCCAACTCTTCGTCGATGACTATCTGCTGGCCGAGACATCGTGCACGCGCAACTATCACGCCGCGCGCGTTCACGAGGCGTCACCTGTTCTCGTCCCGCACTCGCCCGTCGAACTCAATGAAGGACTATGTCCCTGCGCCTGCCCATTTAACGACGGCGTCTGGTTTGATCCGCACGACCACGTGTACAAGCTCTGGTACCACGCGGGCTGGTTTGATGCCGTGGCAATGGCGACCAGCCGCGACGGCATTCACTGGGAACGCCCGAACCTCGATGTGATGCCGGGCACGAACATCGTTATGCGTCAGGAGGGCGCCCGCCGCGACGGCTGCCTGGTGTGGCTCGATAGCGAAACATCCGATCCGGCACAACGTTTCAAAATGTTCCTGTACTACCGCTATGCGTCGGGGAGTCCGGACACCAGTTCGCTCTACACATCGCCGGACGGCATTCATTGGAACTGGCTGACGCACACGCCGCCGTGCGGCGACAACTCGTCTTTTTATTACGATCCATTCCGGCGCAAATTCGTGATGAGCATCCGGCGCTGGGGTCCGCCGCGGGTGCGCGATTTTTATCAGGCGTCGACGTTTGTCGAGGCCGGCCATTGGCCGCCGGGCGGTCCTGTGCCGTGGCTGAGCAGCGATGCGGAAGACAAGCCGGACCCGCAGATCAACTACGCGCCGTCGCTCTATGATTTCAATGCGACACCGTACGAAAGCCTGATGCTCGGCGTGTTCGCCATTTTCTACGGCCCGGAAAACGACATCTGCGCGCGGACCGGCCAGGTGAAGATCATCGACTTGCACTTGGGATTCAGCCGGGACGGATTTCAGTGGTCACGTCCGCAGCAGCGTCAGCCGTTCTTGCAATGCACGCGCAAGCCGGGCGAATGGAACTATGGCTATCTGCACGCCGCCGGGGGAATCTGCTGTGTGCTGAAAGAGGAGCTGCGTTTTTACTTCGGAGCGTTTTCCGGGCAGTCGGTGCTGCCACCGGGCAAGAACGGTGCCTTCGAAGCCCAGAATAAGATGTACGCCGGGGGAAGCACCGGTCTGGCGGTCTTACGGCGCGATGGCTTCGCTTCGCTCGGAACGAAGGACAGCGGCACGGTGTTGACCAAACCCATGGTGTTCTCAGGCGGATTCCTGTTTGTAAACGCCGCGGCAAACGACGGTGAAATTCGAGTTGAGGTGCTCGACGAAAGCGGTCAGCTCATTCCAAACTTCAGCGCGCAACGCTGCCAGCCCGTTCAGATGGATTCCTCAAAACAACACGTTCAGTGGCCTGGCGCGAACCTGCAGACGTTGGCGGGACGACCGGTGCGTTTTCGTTTTCTCGTGAAGAACGCGCAGCTCTTTAGTTTCTGGGTGAGCGCTGCTGCAACGGGGGAAAGCAAGGGCTATCTGGCTGCGGGCGGGGCCGACTACCGCGGATTCGTGGATCAAGCGGGCCGTTGAATCCAAGAGGAGTTTCCGACCGTGTACAATGGCATCCCTATTCCATCACCGTGGCCGCCCAAGGTGGATGTAAGCGACCGCACGCCAAAGGAAGTTCCCTATCTGGTGAATCCTCCGGCGGTCATTCCGATCGACGTCGGGCGCCAATTGTTCGTCGATGATTTCCTGATCGAGCACACCACGCTGTCGCGAACGTATCATCATGCGGAAAAGTACGAGGCTAACCCGATCCTCTCGCCAGAGACGGCGACTGAGAGGGAAGAACGGTCGGCGGAGTGGACGCAGTACACGGGATCTCACATCGCGACGCTCTTCAACGATGGCTGCTGGTGGGACCCGCTGGACAAAATCTTCAAGCTTTTCTACATGACCGGTTGGCACGGCGGAACCGCGCTGGCTTGCAGTCGCGACGGGTTGCACTGGGAGCGGCCTGATCTTGGAACCGGCGCGCCGGCGCCCAATCAAATCCTGCCGGAAGCCTACGGCGTTGAGCGGAACGGCAGCACCGTGTGGCTCGACCTCCGCAACGGGACACGACGATACTTCCTGTTCATGTACCACCAGCAGACTGCAAAGCAGCGCCTCTATGTTTCGCCCGACGGCATTCACTGGCAACGACAGGGAGACGCGGCCGACGGCGTCGGCGACAATACGTCCATGTTCTACAATCCCTTCAGAAAGAAGTGGGTCTACAGCATTCGCATCAACGTGAAGACGCGCGATCCGCTGAACGTCGATGCGCGCTGCCGGGGCTACCGCGAATGCGATGAACTTGAGTCTGGCATGGCGCAGTGCAAACAGGAGATGGTCCCGTGGGCCGGCGCAGACGATTTGGATCGGCCGGATCCCGCGGTGACGAGTCTAATGCCGCCCGACGCCGAGCCTTCCGCGCGCAAGGATTACGGAGCGCTGCCGCAACTCTACAATTTGGATGCGATTGCTTACGAAAGTTTGATGCTCGGAATCTTCAATATCCATTACGGACCGGAGAACCACATCTGCCAGTCACTCGGCATGCCGAAGGTGACCCAGCTCCAGATCGCGTACAGCCGCGACGGATTTCATTGGCACCGGCCTGATCGAACGCCCTTTATTGCACCGACGGGAAAGCCAGGCGATTGGGATCGCGGCTATCTGCACCCGGCCTCCAGCGTGTGCGCCATCGTGGGCGACAAACTCTTCTTTTACTACGGCGCGTTCTCTGGCCAGGGCGACGAAAGCCACAGCGGTTTCGTCACCGGAGGCGGTGTCGGCGTGGCCTTCCTGCGCCGCGACGGTTTTACGTCGATGAATGCCGATGCGGGCGGCGGCACGTTGACGAGTCGCGTAGTGACGTTCAACGGCAAACACCTCTTCGTGAATGCCGATGTTGACCAGGGCGAACTTCGCGTCGAGGTTCTCGATCCCGAAGGCCGCGTCCTTGCGCCGTTCTCGAAAGAGAATTGCCTTCCGGTGTCGAGTGATTCCACGAAGCAGCACGTGTCCTGGGCGGGAGCCGCCGACCTTGCGGCGCTTTCAGGCAAATCGGTGCGTTTCAGATTCCATCTCGCATCCGGCAAGCTGTATGCATTCTGGGTCAGTCCCACTCTCAGCGGCGCGAGCCACGGTTACGTCGCAGCAGGCGGCCCAGATTTAGACGGCCCGATGGATGTGGTCTAAGGCTAGGAGCCAAGCGCCCCGTCAAGCGTGCACGCTCCGCCACGCGCATTCATCTGGCGTGTTCCGTTCGGCAGAATTAGTTCGCAGGGAATTCCTTCCGGTGCCTTAACGGAAAGTGAGAACCGCCCGCCGGACAGATTCCATTTCACATCCACAAACAGAGCCGTGGCGCTGCCGGTTAAACGCGTGAGCGGAACGCGACCGCTTGCGTGCGTCAGGCCGGCCACTTTGGGGGCGACCTGGATAGCGGCATAGCCAGGTTTGGCCGGTCGCACGCCGAGAATTTCGCGGCAGAATTCAACCAGTGGCCCGGCCGACCAAGCGTGGCAATCGCTGCGTGTCGCGCCGTAGTCGGGAATTTCCGGACACGTCGTCAGGCCCCATTCGAGCATCTTCAACCACGGAGCGAGCAGTCGCGGAGCGAGGTCGTAGCGCCCGACCTTGGCCAGCGCGCGGTACGCAAAGTAATTGCTGAACGAGGTCAGCTGGCACAGGCTGCTGTCGGTCACCACGCTCTCCGCCAGTCGCGACGTGTCGCACGGCATCGCCGCCAGCAACGCCCAGACATTCGTGTACGCGCTGGCGACAGTGTGCTCCGGCGTATCCCAATACAGATTGCGCGCCGGATCATAGAAGACGCGCTGCACGGTTGTTTTGAGGTCCTTCGAGCGGCGCGACAATTCCGAATTGTCGCGGCCGAGTGCGACGGCCAACTCCGCGGCATGATCCAGCGTCACGGCCGTCATCAGATTCACAAACGCACTGTGGCCGGCCAGCGTGCCAGGCGGCACGCCGTTTTCTTCACCCGGCCCCGACCACTGGGGACACCAGTCCGCGCATTGCCAACCGCTCAGTTTGCCGATGAGGCCATCGGGTTTTCGCCGCCGCTCGAAATAATCGAGCACCGCCAGCACGCCCGGAAATAAATCGCGCACGCTCTCTAGGTCGCTCGTCAGTTCCCAATAATCAAGGATCGCCATCGCCCAGTGCAGCGACCAGAATGGAATGGTCTGCGGCACACGTGCCGGATAACGGCTGCGCGTCAAACCATCAGACGTTCGCGACCAGTCGTACTGATAGAGCCACTGGCGCGCGAGGCTCGCGTCGCCGGCCACGTAGTAGCTGATCATCGCCTGCACCTGCGTGTCGCCGCCGTACTGCAACTGCTCGTAGTACGGGCAGTCCTCATATGTTTCGTGCGCACACAGCCGCGCGGTGCGCCAGCAGATGTCCCAGACCCCTTGATGCGTCGCGTCGGAGCTCTCGTAACGGGCCAGCGCCGTGAACGGATACGCGGTGAAGAAAAAGTTGAGCGCCGTCAGTTCCAGCGGCTCGGTCTGGACGTCGAGATCCAACTCGACGTAGCGGAACGTCCGCCAAGTAAACGGCTGCCACTGGCGCGCCGGACCGTCGGGCCGAATCACGTCGTAATAGCCGTTCATCGCGCCGGACGTATCGGTGCGATTGGCCTTGCGCTTGTCGGATCCGATCAGCGCTTCGGCGTAGGTGAGCTTGATGGTCGCGCCATCGCCCCCCTTGAATTCAAGGCGCGGAAAGCCGGTCGTCTCCGCCGGTGCCGCAATCAGCACTGTCGCGCGGGTGCCGGGCTCAAATCTCACGGCACCGTTTCCTGACAGCAGTTGAGTCAATTGGTCGCGTTGCGTTTCCGTGCCGCCGCGGCATACGCGCTCGAACGTGTGCGGTCCGGTGCGTTCCAGCGGAGCGGTCATGCGCGGAATCAGGCGGTGCGGCGAGACCGCATATAGATTGTGCGCCGGCGTAACGCCCGCGACCGTCGGCGTGGCTGGCGCCCACGCGGAGTCATCGAACCCCGCCGCGGTGAAGCCCCAAGGAAACGTGCTGCACGAAAATTCTTCGGTGTTGCCCATCCACGAGGCCACGGGATTGGCGACCTGCTGGTAGGCCGTGTCGGTCAGCACGCGCCAGCGCGCGTCGCTGTGCACCGCCTCGAGTTCCTTGCCGGCGGCGTCTTCAACCGCGCCGGAAAGAATGAAGCCGGGAATCGCCGTCATTCGCGAAACCGGCCCGCCGCCCCACACTTCGGCCCACACGTCGCCGTAGTAAGACACCTGCGCCGCGAGCACGTTTTTGCCGGCGGTCAAGTGGCCGGAGAGATCGACCGTGTCGTAAAAATGATGCTCGATGTCGCCCTTCGCCGGACCAAACGCGACTTCGACGCCGTTGCACCAGAGTCGGTATTCCGTATCCGCCGAAACATGTACGCGCAATCGCGCCCCGGCCGGAGCCTGAAAGATGCGCCGAAAATAGCGCGTGCGGAAAGCGCTGTGAACATCATCGGTCCGCGGCCGCCCCAGCCCCTCGCTCGACCAGATCCAGCGCACGGTATTGTTGAACGGGTTGGCAGCCATCATTCCCCCTCAGGATCGCAATGGATGTGCAGCGTGATGTTAAGAAAAAACGCCACCGTTACCGGTGGCGTTCTGTCCTGTAGTCCCTATGAAAATCAGGGTATGGGCGATACTGGACTTGAACCAGTGACCCCCAGCTTGTCGAGCTGGTGCTCTAGCCAGCTGAGCTAATCGCCCGTCAACCAGCACGCAGAACCATACACGCTCGGTTTCTTCGCTGCAAGTAGAAGCCGTGTGCGGTGTGCTTTCCGATTCCGAAGAGCAGAACCTTCAGGCCAATTGGCCTGAAGGTAGACCCTCTAGCAATTGCTAGAGGGTTGTGGTACTTTTTACTTATGGTAAATTTGCCATATGTTGGGTTTTGAACACGAGGCCCCCGCTTACGCCTCGTACGCTTTGCCGTACGCAAAGGGGCCGATCATCGGGAGCTTGAAAATCACGCCGCTGTTTGCTTTCAGCGTCAGCCAGATCAGCAGGCCGAGGAAAAGCAGCGAGATCAGCGGACTCAACACGTTGATCACCAGCATGCCCACCATTGGCACCGCCGCGAGCACCGTAAAGAGCACGCCCAGCGCGACACTCAAGGCAATACCGATGATGCTCCAGCAGATCATCTGGATCGCGTAAAATTTTACGAACTTCGAGTTGCCTTTCAGCAGCAGCACGACGATGGGCCCGACCAGAAAAAAGAGGCCGGCGATATTGGCCAGCATGCCCCACAATTTTTCGTCCGCGCTCGGCAGCGCCGGCGCAGCCGATTCGCCCCACGACCCGGCAGCCACATTTAACGTCGCCACCGCGCTCTGCATATCACTACCGCCCGTCTCGCCTGACATGTCCCGCTCCTTTCAAAATGGGTTGATTGCTTCACACCCATCTCAGAAGGACAGTGGCCGGGCGGTTACGCGAATTCGTGAAGAGTTTTCCGGAAGTCGTACGGTTGCATTACTTATAGATGACCTGCATGGCGCGGATGCTGGCGATAAACGTGCCGTTGGCGATCGCTGGATCTTCCTGCAACAGGGCTTCGGCGTCGGCGCGGTCCCGCGCTTCGACAATCGCCATTCCGCCGGTCGTCTCGATGAACGGCCCGGCGAGAATCAATCGCCGCTCATCCCAGAGCTTTGCGATCCACGCGCGGTGCGCGGGTTGGTCTGAGATCGAGTGACCGGCGCGGGCTGCAGGGTTGGGCTCGTAGGTGAAAACGAAGTGCATGCGAAGCTCCATTGATGTGTACGCCCATCATAAAAAATCCCCCGCTTCACGCGGGGGATTTTTTCATTTGTCGTGCTTACTTCGAAGTCATCACTTCTTCGCCGGCATCACAATTTCCTGGCCGACTTTCAGCTTGGTCGGCTCCAAGCCCTTGTTGGCGGCGACGATCATGGCGATGGTCTTCGGGCCGGCGGTGCCGTAGTACTTCTTGGCGATGGCGCCGAGCGTTTCGCCGGCTTCAACTTTGTGGGAACCGGCCGGGACTTCGTGGGCTTCCGCGGGGACGGGCATCGACGCGGTCGCGCGTTCCGGAGCCGGAGCTGAGGGCTGATGCGCCGCGATGGCCGGGCCACCGGAACCGGCGCTGGCCTTGGCTTCGGCGAACGACGGCAGCTTCAACAGGATCGTCTTGTTGGCGATGGCGGGAACCTTGATGACCATGCCGACCTTCATCTTCTGGGAGCTCAAACCCGGATTGGCTTCGGCGATCTTCTGCGTGTACTTGCCGTCGCCGTACACCTTGCTCGAAATCTTCCACGGATTGTCGCCGGCCTGGACGGTGTAGCCGTAGCCATCGGAAGGCGCGTCGGCATGGTGCGAATCGGAGGGTGAACTTTCGTGATCTTCCCAACCCGCGCCATTCGCTGCGGCGTTATTGTGATCTCCGCCAATCGCGGGAGCCGGCGTTGAGGGCTGAGCGCCGGGCTTGGTGCCGTGCGTTTCGGTCAGCGGCGCGGGGACCAGGGATGCGGCATGGTCGTTGGTCGCCGGAGTGATCGGGCGGCGTTCATCTTCAATAAACGGTTTCAGGCCGGGCGTTTCCGCGGGATGAGCGGCGTTGGTTTCCGGATGCGTCAGCGGCGCAGGCGCGGGCGCTGCGGTGGGCAGCGTCGCGGCGGCATTGGACGTCGCCGGAGTCGCCGGATCGCCATGCGTCTCGGTGCTTGTGGGCGCGTCGCCGGCCGTGGCGACTTCCTCGCCATCCGTCGGCGCCGGTGTGCCGCGCTTGTACAGCGCCCGGCCGACCAGCAGCGTGACCGCCAATCCCAGCACCAGAATAACGGCCAATCCGATTCGTGCGTCGCGTTTCATCGTCGCTCATTCCTTTTCGCGCGCGGGCAGTTTGCCGCGCAGCGTAACTTGGTCAAATTTTTGCCAGAACCCGTATTAAAGGTGATCGGCGACGGGGTGGGGGTACCTGAGTAAAAAAGAGCGGAAATCTGAGAGATAATAGAAGGTAGGTTTGAAGGTGGCGGCTAAGTGGTCTTTTTGGCTCGTTTTGGGGTGCTCGACTGAGCTTTTTTGACGAGATCGGACTTCTGCTTTTCCGTCAACGTGCCCCATGCTGCGATGATCGCCTGAAGCTGCGGATCGACGGGAGCCGTCGCCGGTTCAGCGGGTTTCGGCGCGGACTGCCGCGTGTTTCCGCAGAGTTTCCGGACTTTCTCCAGCGCATCGGAGAACGCCTGCGGCACGGTCTGCGGCGTGCAGCTCACCGCGCGGTCGTCGACGTACGCCGACGCGAAGGGTTTACCCTGCCCCACGTAAATTTCCGAAAACGTGAAGTCGTACTTCTCCAGCCAGTAGCGGACGTTGTGCGCCAGGCGCGGCGCGAGGTCACTGGCCGGCCGATTGGGTTCGTTCAAGGCTTCGCGATGGCCTTCGACGCAGCAGCGCGAGGTGAAGATCACGATGTCCGCCATTTCTGAAAGCTTGCGCGTGAACTCCACGGCGCCGGGAATCGGCAGGCCGGTGAAGTCCAGACCCTTCCAGCCGTCGTACTGCGCCAGGACCTCGTCCAGGTCCACGCAGACGCGTGGGCGCTGCTTTTTTGAAACGGTGGTCGTGGGCCGTTCGTTTTTTTCCGGGAGCGGCAGATTGCGGGGAATCAACTCCGGCCGCGCGAGCTGCACGGTCAGGATCCGATCGATGGCGCTGTTGCCTTCCAGCCACGCCTCTTCGCCTTCCGTTTCGCCCTCTCCGTCGCCGGACCAGACGCGCGTGAAGTGCTCGCGCGTGTGATGTCGCCCGAACAGCCGCAGGCAGTTTCCGAAATGGCCTTCCTCGATGCTGACCTGCTTCGGGTACGTTTCCGGCAGTTTGGCCAGACCGCGTTTTTCCCAATCGCCGACGATCTGCTGCCCAAAGGCGAAGACATCGGCCGTCGGCACCGGTTCGCTGAAAACGATCAGCACATGAAAACCGCCGTTGCCGTTCGAATCCATCAGCAACGGATCGAAGCCGAGCTTCTGCAGGACGTCGTGCCACGCTTTCGCCGCGGCGAAGTTGTTCTCCGCTGAGACGGCTTCGTCCTGGTCGTGCTTGTCGATGTCGATCGCCAGCCAGCGCGACGTTTTGTCGGCGCTGGTGGAATGGAGACTGACGAGATGCCCATCGAGCCCGCAAAAATGTTTGGCCAGCATGCCCTTGGTGAGGAACTGCTTGCCGCGCGCCGCGGGAAACGGCGCGGTGAAGAACATCCAGTCCTTGGCGCGCCGCTTTTCCATGGACAAGTACGAGCCCCAGACATCGGTCCGGTTGACCATGTGTGCGTACGCCCATTGCGCGAGTTCCTCCGCGCGTGCCATCCACTCTTGAGCGATGACCTGAAGATAGGGAGTCATGGGCGCAGTGTAATCCACGCCGTTGCGCGCGACGAGTGCAGCGGGACTTTGGGTCCGTGTGGTGGGGCGTGAATGGTGCCACGGATGCGCAGACACTTGAGCGTAGCGAAAGTGGCTGTTCATCCGTGCGTGAGATTCACAAACGCGCGGCGCGTCACGCACGGATGAACGGCTGCTTTCGCTACGCTCAAGCATCCGCGCATCCGTGGCCCAGGTCCGTCAGCAAAAGTACTTCGCTCGACCCGGCGAACTCGTATACTGCGAGTCAGCACCGTACGGAGGTTCGCGCACGCGCCATGAAACGATCCGAAATCAATGCGCTGATCGACAAAGCCAAGACGCTCTTCCAGCACAACCAGATCCGGTTGCCGCCGTTTGCGTTCTGGAAACCCGAAGACTGGTTGAAAAAGGGCGCGGAAGCCGACGAGATTCGCAACAACAAGCTCGGTTGGGATCTGACCGACTTCGGCAGCGGCTGTTTTCCGGCGGTGGGACTGCTCCTGTTTACGATTCGCAACGGCAACCTCAAGGATCCGGCCAACAAAAAGCATTACGCGGAAAAAGTCATGTTGGTCGAGGAAGGCCAGGTCACACCCTTCCATTTTCACTGGATCAAGACCGAGGACATCATTAATCGCGGCGGCGGGAATCTGGTGGTCGAACTTTTTAATTCCGACGCCGATGACAATTTCACGCAGGATCCCATTCACGTGTCATGCGATGGCGTGAAGCGCACGGTTGAACCTGGCGGAAGTGTTGTGCTGCGACCGGGCGAAAGCATCACGCTGGTGCCGCGTCTCTATCACAAATTTTATGGCCAGCATCGTGGAGGACGGGTGATCGTGGGCGAAGTTTCGAGCGTCAACGACGACGCCAGCGACAACCGTTTCAAGGAGCCCGCCGGACGCTTCCCGAAGATCGACGAAGACGCGCCGCCGCTCCATCACCTCTGCCACGAATACCCCGGCGCCCCGTCATCAACATGAACGACGACGACTTGCGTTTCCGGGAGTTTGTGCGCACTGTCGGGCGCGGCGAGAAGCGCGCCAAGCCGCTCAATTTTGACGACGCCAATCTGGCGATGGGCATGATCCTCGATGGGCGCGCTGATGCGCAGCAGGCTGCAGCGTTCCTGCTGGCCTGCCGCATGAAAGGCGAGGACCCGATTGAAGTCGCCGGCTTCACCGCCGCGCTGCAGCAGCTCTGCAAGTTTATCGTGCTGGATACGGAGCAGCGCGCCACGGCCGTGAGCGTCGGTCATCCGTACGACGGGCGCGAGGATACATTCATCATGGGAGCCGGTGCAGCGCTGGTGGCGGCTGCAGGCGGAGCGACCGTGGTGCTTCATGGCGCACCGAAGGTGCCGGCCAAACATGCGCCCACGATTGCCGAGGTCTTTGCCGCGCTAAAGATTCCCGCCTATCTTGAACCGAGTGCCGCAGCGGATTTCGTGGCCCGGAATGGCTTCGTGCATGCCGACACGCGCGCGTTTTTGCCGCCGTGGTCGGCGCAGTTGGATCTGCGTGAAAAAATCGGACTGCGGCTTCCGTTCTCGACGGTCGAAAAGCTGCTCGATCCGGCGCGGTGCGGAAATGTGGTCGCGGGCATCGCGCACGGGCCGTACCTCGCCAAGATCGCTGGCGCGCTGCAACGCCTGAACGTGCGTGGCTTGATCGTGCAAGGCTTGGAAGGAAGCTGCGATCTCTCGCCGCAACACCCCGCGCGCATCGCCGAAGTGCTGCCGGCCGGTGGCGAGTCCGCGGCACTGGAGATCGCCGTCGATCCGAAGCTGCTGGGCCTGACCCATGCGCTCGATGTCCGCGCGATTGGCGCCGATCCGGTGAAATCGGCGGAGCTCACCCGCGCCGCGCTGACCGCGCGCAACGACGACACCTCTCGCGCGGCCGCGGAAGCGATCGCGCTGAATGCCGGCGTACTGCTCTGGCGTGCGGGCATTTCAACAGATCTGAAAGCGGGTTTTGAGCGTGCGCGCGAACTGATCGCCGATGGTGCAGCCGCGACAATTCTAGACCGGATCAAATAAAAACCCCGCCAGTCAGACCCAGTCTGGACCGGCGAGGCAACCGCTCAACTTGAGCCGGCACCCTTGCGGGTGTCCGACTCGAGATGAAGTAGTTTAAACTTTCGACGCGGTCTCGGCTTCGAAGTGCTTGCGGCATTCCTGCTCCGCACGTTCCTTGTCGTAGCCGTAGCGTTCCTGAACCTTGCCGACGAGGAGATCCCATTTGCCGGAGATCTGTTCGATATCGTCGTCGGTGAGCTTGCCCCACCACGTCTTTACGGAGCCCTTCATCTGCATCCATTTTCCTTCAGCGATGTCCTGATTCATGACTTATTCCTTTCGAAAGAGTTGGCGCTTTTATCTCTCGCCACTGATCAGTAGTGGCAAAATCCATGCCGGAGAGTTGCAGGAAGAAAGGCCCACGGCGGCGGTAATGAGGAAGCTATGCGCGAGTCAGTTTCCATGGGGGCGTCACTGAAATTCGGTGATGGTCAGTGGCGCATCCACAGACGTCCCGCATAATTAGCGCGTATTTCCAACGAGCGGATGAATGACTGAATCAGATCAGGCGCCAGCCAAAAAAGGATTATTTCGCACGCCGCTGGCGTGCGCGCTGTTGTCAGGCGCTCTGGCGGTGGCAGTCAGCCAGCTCTATGGCTGGGCATTCCGACCCAAGCTCACGCACCTCACGAGTTCCGACTGGATTCACTTCGCGGTCTTCGGCTTCAGCCAGCGGTTTCTGTATACCGCCGTTCAACTGCACGGCCCGGCAATTTACGACCGGCAGGGATCGACGGCGCGGCGCGCGGTGGTGCTGGCGGTCCTGTTTCAGGTTTTTGTCTCGGTCATCGGCTCGCTCTTTTCTCACACACCTGCGACCGTAAACATCGTCATGGTCTCGGTGCTGCGAGGTTCGATGCTGGGCGTAGCGCTGGCATGGCTTTACCGGGCGAAGGGGAAGATGGGTCTGTGTTCGATCCTGGGCCTCCTCGGCGCGCTCCCCAGCGCCGTTGCGCTACTCGTCTCCCGGACTCCCAACGCCTCCGATGAAACGCTGGCGTTGTCGAGCATGGTGATGTACATCGCGACGATCATCCAGGTGGCGCTGCCCACGCTGCCGATCGACCGCGAGTTCCGCGCGCAGGCGAGCGCCAACCCGGGCGACGCGCATGCCTGACGCGAATCCGCCGGCTGGACTGTTCCGCACGCCGCTGGCGTGTGCGCTGTTGTCGGGGGCGCTGGCAGCGGCTGTGGACAGAGTATTTTGGCATTTCCAATATCATGTCTGGTTCAGTGTTGCCTTTCTTCATTGCGTTAAGCAATTTCTGATTTGCTTCTTGTTGTTGAGCGGTCCGCTGCTTTGCGTACGAAACGCATCCGCATTTCTTCGGACAGGGGCGATGGCAATGGCGCTTACCGGGGTGACTTGCGTCATTCAGTTCAATGTTTTTCCGCTGACAAAAGGAATTGTCCAATTTAGGACCGCCCTGCTCATCTACGAAGTCTTTCCGACCCTGGTACAAGCTTCCATGCTCGGATTTTTGCTGTGCGTCCTTTATCGCGCAACGTGTTCCAGAGCTCGATGCATCTTGCTGGCGATTATGGGCGTACTTCCCAGTGTGTTCGAAACTCTTCACTGGTACCTAAGCAACACTCCATATTTTTTTCCGGGCAGGTCTCAGAGCAAGGAACACCTCGCGTACATCTCGCTCCTAACGATCTTTACTTTCGTCGCTCAAGTCGTTCTCCCCACCATCCCCATCGACCGCGCCTTCCGCGCGCACGCCCGCGCCAATCTTGGGGGCGCACATGCCTGACGCGACTCGCGAGACTTTTCCGTTTCAATGAGCGTCGCAATACATATCGATTCCTAAGATTGATTCTCGATTCGCAAATGTGCGGAGGACTCTTTCGACACAATTGCAAACGATCAGTAACCTCACCACCAAATTTGGTTCACCAAATAGCTGTTTCCGTGGTCATCGATCACTTCTGAGCCAACGACACGAATAGAGGTAAGTCATGAAAAAGCATTCAGGTTCGGCGAGAATTATTTCGTACGTCGCATTTCTGGGAATCGCGCTGATGGCGTCGCAGGGCAGCGCAGCGGAACCGTTCAAGAATGGCGCAGACGATCCGGTCGCTCACGATGCGCTGGATGACAGTTCGACCTTTATCAAGGATCAGGATCTGCACCATTCATCCCAAGCGGACATCTCTGCAGATCGCAACACGTTCGTCATCGATCTCCAGAACACCACGGCGCTGACCGCCGACGTGAAGAAATTCTTCTCGGATCGCTCCACGGCGGCGAATCAGATTGAGACGTTGCATCATGATCGACGCCAGCTGCGGGTCGATAACAATCCCCAGACGGGTCCGTTGATCAAGCCGGGCCGCGGATCGTCCGATTTGAACACTGCGGTGACCGCGTACTTCAAAGATTTCGACACGCGCGTCGCCGCGGAAGCGGCCGTGGAATCCGATCTCGCGGGCTTGAGAATTGCCATCCTCGCGCAGGACAAGGCCGGCGTGACTTCCAATTCAAATCAGTTCTTCAAAGACCGGTTTACGGCCGCGCAGGCTCGCCTGAATGAAGCGGCGGACGTACAGACGATCAAGAAGGACGTCAAATTCAAGGGGCAGAAGTTAGCGCTGGTGAAACCGTCCAAGAGCGACGATTTGACGGCTCATGTCAGCACTTTCCTTTCGGATCGTGCGAAGTGGCTGAGCGACGACGTTGCGATCACCACGGCGCGGAACACCATGCGCGCCGCATTGGGCACGCCCAGCCTCGAAGCCGCAGTGCTGGCGTGGCTGAATGCCCGTCGGCAACATCACGTGGATGGCCTGCAATTGGGCCTCGACCGTTCTGCATTGAAGGTCGACGTGGGCCTGGCGCGGCAGAAGGATCCCAAGAAAAAGGATCTGAAAGGCGGCGGCAAGATCAGCGGCGTTGAAGATTCCGCCGATTCGCCCAATACGGAGCTCGACGAATCCAGTGAGGACAACGGCGAAAAATAAGCCGCGCGCATGCACTGGAAAAGCCCGGCTTCGGCCGGGCTTTTTCATGGCTTGCCGGCTTTATCGCCATGGCAAATTCACTTTCTGCCACTTCATTTTGTCTGTGCAAACTTCCCGCCGCCGTCGTAGATTGCGCGTGTCGCGCGGGCATGGAGGTTCGCGCCACTTCTTAAGCAGGGGATCATCGCATAACCATGGCTTCCACCCAGAGCGTACTTACCGGCGCCGCTGTTTTTGCGCAGTCCGGCGGACCGACCACGGTCATCAATTCTTCCATGGCGGGCGCGGTTCTTGAGGCGATGAAAAGCCCCAAGGTCTTCACCAAACTGCTCGGCGCCAAGAATGGCATTCTCGGTGTGCTGCAGGAGGAACTCTTCGACTTCGGCAAGGAAAACCCCGACGACTTGAAAGGCCTGAAAAGCGCCCCGGCCGCCGCGGCGGGTTCCTGCCGGTACAAGGTCAAAACCGAAGCCGATTACGGCCGCATCCTGCAGGTCTTTGAAGCGCACAACATCCGCTACTTTTTCTACGCGGGCGGCAACGACAGCATGGACACCGCCGACAAGGTCGCAAACCTAGCCAAGTCGCGCGGGTATGAGCTCTGCGCCGTCGGCATTCCCAAGACCATCGACAACGATCTGGCGCATACCGACCACTGCCCCGGCTACGGTTCGGTGGCGAAGTACAACGCGACGATGGTGATGGAAGCCGCGCGCGACACCGAAGCGCTTTACACCACCGACACCACGACCGTACAGGAAGTGATGGGCCGCAACGCCGGCTGGATCGCCGCATCGACCGGACTGGCGCAGCGCACGGAAGAGGACGGTCCGCACCTGATCTACGTGCCGGAAATCAAAATGTCGCTCAACGACATGGCCAACCAGATCCGCGCGGTGTTGAAGGACCTGGGCCGCTGCGTTGTCGTGGTCTGCGAAGGCTGCAAGAACGAGAAGGGCGAATACCTGTCGGAAATCGGCGGCTCGTTCGGCAAGGACGCATTCGGCCACAAGCAGTTGGGCGGCGTCGGCGAATTCATCGGCGATTTCATCGAACGCGAAGTCGGCGTGAAAGCGCGCCGCAACAAGCCCGGCACACTGCAGCGCAACGGCGCGCACTGGGCCAGCAAGACCGACGTCGACGAAGCGTACCTCTGCGGCCAGGCGGCCGTCCGCGCGGCGCTCAAGGGCACGACCGGCTACATGGTCACGCTCGTCCGTGAGAAGAACAATCCGTACTCCTGCACGACTGGCCTGGCGAAGCTCTCCGACGTGGCCAACGGCGAATCCCTGCTGCCGCGCGAATACATGAACGAAGCCGGCACGCACATTTCGAAGAAGTTCCGCCAGTACCTCACGCCGCTGGTGCAGGGCGAAGCGAAAGTTCCGATGGGCGCCGACGGCCTGCCGCAGTACGTGCGCCTGAAACGGAAACTGTTGTCGAAGAAGTGTCCGGCATGGGAACAGGCTAAGAAGTAAAGGACACTCATGGCGACAACGATCAAGCCGATTCTGCTGGCGCTGGTGCTCTGCGACACGATCATTCGTGAGCAGGGCACCAACAAGCTCTCGCTGATCGGCACGTTCAACAGCCTGTCGTCGGCGAATTTTCCCTGCGTCCACGGCACGTTCTGGGTCTACATCGCGATTACCGAAGGCCGCGGCCGCCACACCAGCAAGCTGCGGATCACGTCGCTGACCAGCGGCGACGTGGTCTTCGAACTCCCCGGCGAAATCGAATTCGCCGGACCGACCAGCGTCGGCGAACTGGTCTTCCAGCTCAACGGCATCCGTTTCGACACGCCGGGCTTGTTCGCGGTCGAATTCTGGTCCGGCGACCACCTGCTCAGCTCCCGCAAGATCAACGTTCAGAAGATCGACCCGCCGAAGGCGTAAACTATTCTCAACAATCTTTAAGCCGCGTCCGCCGACCGTACATGATAGGGTATGAGCGGACTGGCGGCGGTACTTCATGCGGCGGACGATCCGGCACTTTCAGCGATGACCGATCGGGAACTCTTTCACACGTATCAGCAGCGCGGCGAAGCGGCGGTCTTTTCGCAGCTCGTCGACCGTCATGCCGGCTCGGTTTACGCGGCGTGCCTGCGCGTGTTGAACGACAGCCATGCGGCGGAGGATGCGTCGCAGGCGGTGTTCCTGATTTTTTCGCAGAAAGCCCCATCGCTGCCGGCGGGAACCGTGGTCGCCGGCTGGCTGTACCAGACCGCTCTGGGTGTGGCATCCAACGCGCGGCGCATGGCCGCGCGGCGGGAGCGCCACGAGCGGGAGGCGGCGGCGATGAAAATCCAGAGCGTGCAGGAAAATACGGACGTGTTGTGGGAGCAGCTCCGCCCGAAGCTCGACACGGCGCTGGCAAAACTGCCGGAAGCGCAGCGCGATGCGATCGTGCTCTGTTTCCTGGAAGGCCGCGCGCGCGACGAAGCGGCGGCGGAGCTCGGCTGCCCGCTCAAGACGCTCAACAGCCGTGTCAGTCTCGCGCTGGAAAAGTTGCGCGCGGAATTCGCGGCCGCGGGCCTGACCACCTCGGCGGCCCTGCTCACGGAGCAACTCAGCGCTCACGCGCTGGGCACCGCGCCGGCAGGGCTGGCTGGTGCGTGCCTGCAGAGCGCCAATGCCGGAGCAGCGGCGATGGCCAAAAGTTTTCTCCACGTGGTCTTCTGGACGAAAGTGAAATCCGTCGCGCTGAGTCTTGTTGCGTTGCTGGTGCTCGCCGCGGCAGTGCCGCAGGTATACCGGGCGTTGGCCCATGGCGGAGCGGCCGGGAACTCCGCTGCGGCCGCGCCCGCGCCGGGGATCGCGCCCGATTTTCGCGATGACGCGCCGCCACCGAAGCCAGCTTCGAAGAAAACCGCGTTCGTGCCCACCGGCGGAAACATGATCGTGAAGACGAAGCTGCCGCCGAACCTCATCGCCTCCAGCCGCATAGACTCCGGACTGGAATGGAACGCCGATCACAGCAAGCTCCTCTTTCTGACCGGCGTTACGACCGGGAAGGAAGCGGGCGGATACCCGGTCTACACGCTCAGTGTGAATGAACTCGACGTCGCCACCGGAAAAATCGCGGTGCGAGCGGGGTATGCCGGCAAAGGCGGCAGCGCGCACTGGATCTCCGGTGACCGCGTGCTGGCCGAAGGAGACGAGGTGTTGATGGTTTTCGACGCCAAGGGGGCTGCGACGAAAATCAGCGGCCTTGATCGCAAGACCTACTCCAATCCGATCAATCTTATCGTCTCGCCGGACGGCGGCCATGCGGCGTGGTATTGCACGCGCGCCGACGGATCGCATCACGGTTATGAAGTCTTTGTCGCAGCGTTCGACGGCTCCGCGGCAAAGCGGCTAGCGCCGCCCGCACCGCCACCGGGAGCAGCAAATTTAAAACTCAACACGTTTCCCAACGGCTGGTCGGTGGACGGCAGGTTAAAGTTGAACACGAGTTGGAGTTCGGGTGAGCGCTTCAGTGCGGACGTAGACCGGCGCGCGTGGCTCTATGATCCGGCGGCGGAAAAATTCGAAGCCGAACGCACGGACGTTCTTTCCCCCGGCTCGGGTTTTGTCGAATACGCTTTCCGCGAACCGCAGGACAACGATGCGCTGTGGCAACTGCCCGAGCAGCAACGGCTGCGCCGCGTGCTCGCGAAAGTCGAACCTGCGTCCGATAAGACCGATCAGCCCGCTAAACCTGTGAAGCCTGTTGTGCCGTCCGCCCATGACGATCCGCAAAAAGCGCCAGCCGCGCCTCGGACGCAGGGCACGAAAAAGTCGCGCAGCGCGGAGGCGCTCGAAGTGCTCGACGCTTCGGGCAAGGTCGTCAAACACATCGCGCTCGACACCAACGTGCTCAACGACGCTGACGTTTGGCCACGTCTCACCTCCGCCGACGGCCGCTTCGTGCTGCTCTCAGCGTTTCATCAATTCAAATACGAGGTCGGTGCGCCGTGGAGCGTCTGGACGCCCGTGCGCGAATCAGAATTCGTGCTCGATGTGAAAGACGAGAAACTCACCGCGCTGAACCTGGGCGAACTCCACTGGCCACGCGTGGGACCCGTCGCGCTGATGTCGCTGAGCCAGCAGTTGTCGGTGGTCGATACGGAGGACACCGCGTACATCGGCGACCGATCGAGCGCCAATAAGCTGCACGGCGTCTGGTCACTTCCCTTCGGCGGCAAAGCAGTGAATCTCGCCGCGGAGTTGGGGCTGCCTGGCACGTGGGCCGGTCACATCGTTTATCCGGACACGGATTTCCACCATCCCGCGCTCGACCGTTTCGCGCTCGTGACACGCCCCAAGGCCTATCTGCTCGAACCGGGCGAACGGCAAATCCTGATCTTCATGAACTCCGCGCGTCCGATACGTGCGTTCAAAGTCACTACGGCCGGCGAGTCCCCCGAGAACAGCGTGTGGAGCCCC
The DNA here is from genome assembly GCA_038227875.1 of Planctomycetota bacterium. GTDB lineage: Bacteria > Planctomycetota > SZUA-567 > H5-PLA8 > H5-PLA8 > JBBRPR01. Next base: position 55,563 of record JBBRPR010000042.1, on the reverse strand, counting down.
GATGGCGCGCTCTTCGCGTTCACCTTCGGCGGAGATGTGTATGTCTTCGAGCCCACCGCCGACGGCAAGGAAGTCCCCGGCCCGGCCAAGCCGACCTCGGATTTTTAGTCTGAAATCACTGACGATTTCCGTCTTGCCACCCGCACTTCCCGGTGTACTTTATAGAGAACGATCGTACTGTATGTAGAATAAGCTTGGGAGAGCGCTCATGCGGCCGGACCACGACGACGTGATGAAAAGTGTCGGAAGCCTGGAAAAAGGCGCCCGCTACGCACGCGTCCGCCGCATTGCCGAATCGGTCCAGCATCGCGAAATTCCGGCCGTGGTCTTTACCGATCCGGAAATTTCGGATGATCAGAAGCAGCGCGCGCTGATCATCGCCGGCCAGCACGGCTCGGAGGAAAGCGGCCGCGCCATTGCCATCGCGCTGATGCAATTTCTGGAGTCCGGCGAGAAGGAAGCCAGCGACCTGCTCCGCCAGCAGATCATCGCTATCGTGCCGTGCTGCAATCCTGATGGCGCGCAGGCCGACACCTATCACAACGCCGACGACGTCAACACCGCTCACGATTTTCCGTTCGAAGGCGTGCCGATTTCTCCGGAAAGCCGCGGCCTGGATCTATTCGCCACGGAATTCCAGCCGGACCTTCACGTCGACATTCACGGCCTGGCCGGCGGCAGCATGAACGACCGGGTATGGCTGGAGAAGGTGCTGGGTTTTTCGCCCAACGGATTCTTCACCACGATGATGGCACACGAGACGGCGCTGGATGCCGAGAAAAAAGGCTACCCCGTCTGCGAGGCGAAACTCCCCGGCACGCTGGACCCGCAGCGCTCGTCGTCCAATCGCCTGGGTGAAAAGCTCTCGTTCACGATGAACACGCTGGGCTTTGGCCTCGAGGCGATCGAAGGGTACTACACCGCGCGCGAATGGTGCGAAGTAGGCGTTACGCGGCTGCGGACATTGCTGAGCTACGGGAACAGCGATCGTTTCGGCCTGGGCTTGCCGGGATATCCCAACAACGGTCTCATCTCCGGCTCGCGGTTGAATGGCCTCTACGCGCATGGTCGCACGGCCGCGCTGCGCCGCGCCAACCGCATCGAAGCCTCACGCTTCCTCCGCGACAATTTCGCCATGGTCGATCGTGGAGCCGATGGCGCCGACGGCATGGCCCGTGTGCGCGTGACCTCACAGACGATCAACGGAAAAAATCCCGAGCGCTTCAGTCTCTCACTGCGTTTTAAAAAGCCCTGCGCTGTGGAGTCTGTGACATGGAACAACGACCGCCTGTCGCTGGCGCCCGACTACGGCTACCGCCTGATCGATCAGGACCAATGCCTGCAACTGATCGCCGACATCCAGGCGCCGCTCGGCGGGTCTGAGCGCTTTCTGGAAGTCCGATACAAGTCGCCGTACTTGAACCGAAGCTAGCGTTTACTTCCGGTCCGGGTCTTGTTCACGGGCCTTATCCTTCTTCACAAAATCAGCCTTCATCCGCTGCCCCATGCCATCGGTGCCGCCGAAGCTGATCTTCAATTCTCCGGATGCGGTTTTGCGGAATTGCAGTTTCGGGTCGTGGCTCTCGGGGCTGTAGCCGATCTCCGTTTCGATCGACACGTACGTCAGCGGGACATCGAGCTGGTCATTCTGCGGCCACTCCAGGCGGCGGGAGATGTCGTAGCTATAGGTCTGCATCGTCATCGTGCCGCCGAAGTGCTGGTACCACGTCACCTGGCCGTCTCCGACGACGAGATAGCCGTCCTTGGTGTCGCCGTCGCGGACGTTGCCCTGCCCGTCGGTGACTTTCGCATCCGTCTGCGTGAACGTCCCGCGGATCGGCGCCTCACGGATCGCGATCACGGCTTTGCGCGCGCGGACGATGACTTCCGGATCGTCGCTTTTCTTGATGACCGCTTCGAGCTCCGGCATGGCGGCCTGATCATGAGCGACCACGCGCGCGACGGCGTTCTCGCGCTTCTGCCAATCGTCGGAAGTAAAGTCGAAGATCAGGCGGCGAATCTCGTCGCGCGCTTCCCGCGCGGTGGCGGTGGCAGGGGCGGGCCCCGCTTCGGCAGGCTTCGCCTCTGGAGTCGTAACGGGAGCCGTGGTTGGAGCGTCTGCGGGGCGAGCGGCGGACGCATCTTCGGCGCACGCGCTCAACGGCACCAGTAAGAACAACAGAATCTGTAGGACCAACCGTCCGCGCATCGCGTCTCCTCGTGACTCATGCTAATTTCGGAAGACACGATGTCACGCTTTTTCACAGCGCTACTTTCCGCCGTATTTCGCGTTCAATTCCTGGCGGAGCTGATGCATGCGCGTCAACAGGGCCAAACCGCGCGCCTTGGCCTCGTCGCTCAATTCCCCATCCGGCATCGCAAAGAGGTCCATGAGTACCTGATGGATTTCCTGCAACTTGGGATCGGTGACGCCCGAGATCGGCAGCGCCTTGAGACGCCGTACGAGTTCCTCGCTCTTGTGCTCGCCGTCCAGCCGCGAGAGCTCGGCCAGTTGGTCGAAGTAGCGCTGATTCGGTGAGGAGCTCGAAAACAGACTGCGCCCTCCGAACCCGCCGAGCAGCAGTACGAAAACCCCGATGCCGAGCCGGATCATGAAGACGTTGAGGAGCCGATCGCTGCGGTCGCCCGATCGCGCCACGACGCGCCGCTTGGCAAACGGCCGCCGCGCCGGTGCGGGCTTGGGTGAAGCAGCATCGTAGGCAGCCGGCGCTGGCGCGGCGGGTGCGATGCCGGAATTTCCACCCGGAGGTTTGGGCGCTGAAGGCAGGACGTGGGGGCGCAGTGGCTTTCGCGGCGGGATAGGCATCACGCAACTCCTCATTAATAAAGGCAAAAGGACATAATTGGTGAATCAAATTACTGCCTCGTGGGGCTAAATGCGACCGAAATCCGCGCAACGTTGGCGCGGGTTACCGGTAGTACCTAATGGGCACATTCCTGAACCTGACAACCATTCTGCACCGGATAATGTAAAGGCCGCGACGTGAGCCGCGTCTAAACAAAGTCCCATCAGCCGCCTTTTTGAGGTTCTGCCGCGTATGGAAGAAAACCTGTGGTCGCTCGTGAGCCGGACGGTGAACCAATCCGGCGGCATTGAAAAAGCGATCTTCTTTCTCCTGCTGGGCTTCTCGCTGATCTCGTGGTGTCTGATGTTCGTGAAGTCCTACGACATCCACATCGCACGCCGCAACGGCATCCGCTTTCTGGAACTCTTCGACGGCGCCGACCGCTTCGGCTCGATCATGAATACGATTCACACCGTCGGGCCGTCGCCGCTGGCGAATATATTCAAGGCCGGAATGGTGGTGCTTGAAGGCCGCCGCGCGGCCACGGCGGCGACGTCCGACCCGCGCCAGATTTCGGTCAATCCGGAAAGCAGCCCCGATGACATGGTCGCGATGAGCATGCAGCACACCGCCGCGGCGGAATTCGGGCGCCTGCAGAAGGGCCTGGGATTCCTGGCGACGATCGGATCCACGTCGCCGTTCATCGGATTGTTCGGTACGGTCTGGGGCATCATGCATACGTTCCGCGACCTGAGTAACATGAAGTCGGCGTCGATCGCCGTGGTCGCGCCGGGCATTTCGGCCTCGCTGATCGCCACGGCCGCGGGCTTGGCCGTCGCCATCCCCGCCGTGATGGCCTACAATTTCCTCGTCTCGCAGATCGAAGGTCTGGAAGACCAGGGCGATATTTTCATCGAACGCGTCGGCGCGATCGTCCGCGCCAGCGGCGTGATGAACACGACGCCGCAGGGCGCGCAGGGCGGCGTGCCTCCGCACGCAGCGCCGGCCCCTGTTCAGATGCCCATACATGTTCCAGGTCAATACGTTCAGACCCCGCATCATGCTCCGAATGTGGCTCCCCCGGCAACAGTGGCTTCTACGACTACCTTAGGAGCAAAGTAAATGGGGATGGCAGGCGGCGGAGGCGGGGCGACCGTTCAACGTGGCGGCGGGCGCAAGCGCCGGCGCCGGCGGATGGTCGCGGACATCAACATCACGCCGCTGGTCGACGTGATGCTCGTGCTGCTGGTGATCTTCATCGTCACCGCGCCGTCGATGACCAAGGACGGCGTCGACGTGGATCTTCCGCACGCCAAGGGCACTGCCGGCGGCGGCACGAACGCCGCGGCGATCGTGGTCTCCGTCGACCCGACCGGCCGCGTCTACGTCGGCGACAAATCCGTCGAAGCCGCAAACATCGACACCGAAATCCCGAAGCTGCTCAAAGGCCATGAAAGCGAAACCGTCACCGTCCGCGGCGACACGAACGCACGGCACGGTTCGGTGATCAAAGTATTGTCCGCGCTGCGCGCTGCGGGGATTACGAAAGTGAGCTTCGCGGTTTCTGGCGAAGGCGGAAAGTAACGACTAGTAGGCAGTCTGCCGCATTGTCCTGCAATTGAGGCTGCTGTTGTGTGCCACTGGTGGCTGGCTGTAAAGCCACCAGTGCGAACTTGCGGACGGGCTAATACGGTGCGTGCGGCATTGAATGCGCGGGGGCACGCATGCAAAGTGCCGTAGCATGCAAGCATCACAATTCGAACGGGCGACCATTTGTCTCGAGGTCGCACTGGTGGCTTAACTGCCAGCCACCAGTGGCACACAATCATAGTCCAAATTGCAGTACAACATGCTACGAATGCACGCGAGGACTCACTACTTCGCCGTCCCAATCTTCCCGTTCGACGTATACGTCTTGCTCACCACCACCTGATACGTCAGCCCTGCATACGTCAACGTGATCGGGATCGAGACGCTGGCCGACGTGCCTGTCAGCCCGTTGGCGGCGAGCGCCGTGGCGTAGCTGCCCTTCATGAACTTTGCGGCGAAGGGCGCGGCTTGCGCGAGGACCACGCCTTTCTTGGTCTTCACGCGCAGTTTGAAACTGTCCGTGCCGGAAACGCCCATCCCTTTGCTGCTGAGCGTCAACGATTTCTGAATCGTGCCGATCGACATTGAGACCGTGCCCGCCACCCCCTGATTGGCGACGATCGGCAGCGTGCCGCTGAAGGTGATGCTGTCCATTGAGGGCTTGAGCAGATTGAGCTTCACCCCGAACTTGGCGATGACCAGATTCGTCGGCGACGTGCCGGTTCCAGTGCCCGTGCCCGTCGACGTTCCCGTGTCCGTGCTGGTGCTTGTCCCCGTGCCGGTTCCGGTGCCACCGCCGCTGGGGTTGAAATCGACTTTGACGTTCACGCCGGCCATCGTGATTTGTTTGACGATTGGCGTGGCCAGCGAACCGCCGGAGGCCGTCAGCGTAATCGTGCCGGAAGCGGGAACCGGAATCGCATAGCCGCCAGTCGTTGACGAGACGGCGTAGAACGTGCCGACATCGGGCATGATCGTAATGCCGGCGACGCCTTCGCCCTTATCGTAAAAGCCGTTGCCGTTGGCGTCGTTGTAGACCACACCGACGATGAACGGTCCGGTGCTCGACGCGCCGAAATCCTGCGTCTGGAAATTCTTGAAGCCCGACGGATTGGGCGTCGAGCCGTCGAATTCGCCGATGCCCACTTCACGGTAAACAGGTGTCGACGTGTCGTAAATGCTCAGCAGATTCAAGCGATGGCCGCGGTCTGAAATTCCCGCATCGACCATCAGCAGGTCTTCCAACTGCACGGCATTGTTGCTGCTGCCCGTTGCGATGTTTTCACCCGCGGAATTGAACGTATAGCCGGCAGCGGTGATGCGCTGGAACGGATCCTTTCCCTGCAGATCGGTGTGCGCGAAATAATTGTTGGTGTACATGTCCTGGCTGTGAGTACGGGCCGTGCTCAGCAGCGTCTTGTTCATCGCCAGCGGCGGACGGACCTGGACCAGCGGCACTTCGGCGGCAGTCAGGCCTTCGGTGATATTGATGCCCAATCGCGTGCCTTCCGCCGTGGGGTTGGCGCGGGCGCGGTTGATGTACTCCAGCACCAGCTGTTCGTCGGCCGTCGGGTCGCCGCAGTCGTACTGCGTCGTCGGTGCGCGCGAGGCAACTGCGGACGTGGTCGCTGTTGAGGTACTGACCTGCGAGGGTGCGGGGGAGGGGCCGACTTGATCCTGACCGACTGCGACCACTGCTACGATGCAGACGATGGTCAGCGCGCTGAGCTTGGAGAATTTCATGGTCAGACCCCCAGTTGATGTGGACGCAATGACGACGAATATAGCGCGTCCGCCCTGCGTTAAATAGAGGTACGCAGGTAAATTTGTCTTACCGCGTTTGCGCCCATTGGCACAACCCACCTTACTTGTCCAACCACACTATGTGAGTTTACTCGAGAGATCGTTTGCCGCTCAAAAAATAACATTTTTCGCGGGCTTAAATTGCGTGACCGTCTGAGGTGCAGTGCGTATCAATACCATGTCTCCAGAGGTTACACGTATCGTTATATTGTCCACTGGCGTGACATCTTGCAGATTTGCACGATTTCGCGATACGCGCAGCGTATTTAACCGTTGTAACAAGGTGCGTGGCAGCGTAAGGTGAGCGTACAGCGGGTGAAATCGATGGTAAGTAGTGCACGAACATTGGCCGGAAAGCACCTTCTATTACTCGCCCTGCTGACCCCAGCATATTGCACATGTGCCGAAATAGCCCCCAATTCTGCTCTTCTTAACGAGACCTTCGTCGCCGCCTTCGAAACGCCGACCAAGCCGTGGAATATTCCTGTGGGCAACGGTCAGGTCTCACGTGAAGCCACGCCTGCTTCCAAGAATCAAAAGATCTGGGATCTATCGCGCTTTCAACGCCTCTCGATCCGTGCCATGCGTGAAAAAACGGGCATGGCGGCGGTGCGCCTGCGCTGGGTGATCGAAAGCCGCGTCGGCGGATTGTATTCCACGGCCGCCGCAGTCCCCGTCGGCTCCGGCGGCGTAGTGACCGTCTCGGCGCAAGTCGATCCCGACGAAAGCGATCTGATTCCCGAAGGCCACGTGCGTCCGTGGGACGCGCTGGCGGCGGCGGAGATCACGCGCATCGAATTGCGCGCGGAATGTTACGGCGGTGCGAGCTCCTCGCAGGAGATCGCGGCCATCACGCTCACGAATGCGCTGCTGGAGCAGGCGTCGGGAAGTTCGGCGCGCGGACCGTCCCTGACGGAACTGCGCGTGGAAGCTCCGCCACCCGGCTACCGTGCGGAAGCGACGGTCGTCTTCCGCATCGAACCGGCGCCGGCCGATCCATTCTCGGGCAGCGGCGACTCGGATGTTCGCGTGCTGCTTCCCGACGGCAAGCAGGCGCTTGCGTTTTACGATCAGGATTACATCACCGTCAACGACGGGCGGGCGCAGCGGCGCATGCCCGTCGGCCGGCCCTACTGGCGCGCGCATCTGCCGTCGTGGCCCAACAGCGGCAAGTTGGCGATCAGCGGAGCCGGACGGCGCTGGGAATTTTCGGTCGCCAGCCTCGGCCGTCCGGAATCGCCGGCGACGAGCGTGGGCGACCTGCCATCCGCGGAACGCTGGAGCGCGCCGCTCACGCAAAAACTTCCCAGCGACGATCCGGGCTGGGGCAGCGCGCCGCGGTATTGGACGCTGACGCCCGGCGGCGCGTGGCTGCCGTCGCCGGCCGACGCGCTGCCGATCAGCGGTGAAGTCTGGCGGCCGGTGCTCTTCTGGAATTCCAATTGGGGCAACTTCGGCGGCGCGTCGCGTCCCGATCTGCGCATCGCTGAAGACATGGATCTGCAACTGCAGCGCGCGGGACTCAGCGGCGACGCGCGGCCGCTGGTGATTCTCGACGGCGAAGGCCTGGAGCGCGAGGGCGTGTTCAACTGGGACACGCACCCGCTTAACGGCGCGCTCGACGCGCCCGGCCAGATTTTCTCCACCGATGAAGGCCTGGATTATTGCCGCCGCGTGATGCGCTACACCGTGGCGCGCTGGTCGCTCTCCAAAGGCGTCTCCGAAATGCTGCTCACGCCGCGGTTGGCGCATCCGGCCTCGTCGGTCTTCCACGCCAAGCTCGCCAGCAGCCTGGCCGTCTGGCCACTGCCGCAAGGCGTGGCCGTGCGCACGCTCAATCCGCTCGCGCGTGAACCGAGCGTGACCACGGTGCTCGGTTCGTTTGAGCCGGCCACCAGTGGCGCACGCGTCTCGCCGTTCCCCTCGCGCTGGACGGCCGATCCGCTCACGTCGGCGGCCGAAACGAAGATTCTCGACGGCGGCATGAACGGGCGACCGAGCGTCAGCATTCAGGCGCGCGATCCGCGCACCACGGCGCTGAGCCTGATGAACACGTACCGTGTGCGCGGCGGCTTGATCGCGCAGGAACCAAACTTAAGCGCCGCCGATTCAATTCTCTTCGACGTCTGGATTCCCGCCGACGCCCCGGCCGACCTCCGCGTCGGCGTCCATTTGCGCGACCGCGACGGCATCTGGTTTGAGACGCTGCTGCCGGGCATGATCCGCCCCGGCGATTGGACGACGTACGCGCTGGATGTCAGCGGCCGCAATGCACAGCAGTTGAAGCCGCACAATTCGAAGAAGCTCTGGACCGATTACAGCCGGCAGCGCGTGACGGAACTGGGCCTGCATGTCTTCAGCACGCATCCGAACTGGTCGCCGCAGAACAAGCAGGCGTTGACGCTCAGCGCGCGCTTCGACAACATCCGCGCGGTGATTTTCCCGCACGCCAAGGCTTCGCCCGTGAACATCGCCCGCGTGCTGCCCTCGCCGGCGGGAAACAAACCTGTGCCGCCCGACGCCAAGCCGATGACACTGGCGCTGGGCGAACTGTGGGAGAGCAATTTCCGCATCTCGAAGACCTTCAACAACCCATTCGATCCCTGTGAATGCGATCTCTGCGCGGTGGTCACGACGCCGTCGGGCAAGCGCGTGACGGTCCCGGCCTTCTTTAATGTGCTCTGCGAACGGCGCGAGAAGACCAAGGGCGGCGAAGAGATCGTCGAACCGCTCGGCGAAGAGTTTTTCACCGTCCGCTACCGCGCGCAGGAAGCCGGCCCGCACAGCGTCGTGATGGAACTGCGCGAAGGCGGCCGCTACGACGTCAACGAGGCGTGGAGCGGCGACACGCGTTACACGCCGGAAGGCGCGGCGCAGGAAGCCTATCCGGGTGGCCACTGGACCGACATGCATTACGACCGACACGCCGACGGCCGCCGCAAAATCGCGACCGTGAATTTCGTGAAAGGTGGCGTCACCGCGAAGCTCGACATGGGCAAGCAGGCGTTCATCGTTGGAGCGGAAGCGAAAACGCCGTTCCATGGTTTCATCCGCGTCGCCGACGACCGCCGGCACTTTCAGTACGACGACGGCGCGTTTTACTATCCGATCGGACCGTGCCTGCGCAGCCCCAGCGACACACGCTTGCCGTACCAGGATCCCAAATGGAGCAAGGAGTCGATTGAGAAGATCGGCAAGCGCGGCACCTATCAGTACGACGAGTACCTCGCGAAGTTCGGCGCCAATGGCATCAACTGGGCGCGCATCTGGATGTGTTCGTGGTGGTGCGCGCTGGAATGGCGCAGCGACTGGAACGGCTACCAGGGCTTCGCGCGCTACAACATGCTCAACGCCTGGCGCATGGATTATCTGCTGCGCAAATGCGAAGAGAACAACATCCGCGTCGACCTGGGCTTGAGCAACCACGGCCAGTTCACGCTCGACATCGACACCGAATGGAAAAACAATCCGTACAACCACAAGGCCGGCGGCCCGCTGACCACCGCGAGTGAATTCTTCACCGCGGCCTCAGCCAAGATCGCTCATCAGAACAAGCTGCGCTACGTGATCGCGCGCTACGCCCACTCGCCGTCAATCTTCGCGTGGTGCCTGTGCAGCGAAATGGAATTCACCGAAGAGTACGAACCCAGTGTGGCGTGGAACCGCCCCGACCAGGCCGCGCCGAATATTGAAAGCTGGGTGGCGCAGATGTCGACGTTCCTCAAGGACAACGATCCGTACCGCCATCTGGTGACGACGCACTTCAGCCATCCCAACCGCGGCGAACGGACGCTGAGCCTGCCGGAAGTCGACTTCGCGACCAGCAACGCCTACTCCGCGTTCGACGAGCTGCAGATCAATCAGGGCGAGTTCAATGCCGATCACGCGCTCAGCGCATTCTGGTCCGGCAACCCGAACCAGGGCCTGCGTGGTTTTCACGCGTATAACAAACCCGCGCTGGTTGAAGAGCAGGGCCGCCACTGGATGGGCGTCGACGAAAAGCGTGGCGTGCAGAACAATTCACGCGAAGAGCTCGATGCCGATCTGCACGCCGGTCTGTGGGGCTCTGTCGTCGAACCGCTCGGCGGCGCCACCGGTTACTGGTGGTGGCTGCACGTCCATTTCGACAACCGTTACGACGATTACAAAGCGCTCGCGAAGTTCATGGACGGCGAAGACATGCGCCCCGGCAAGGACGAATCGCCGCTCGAGACCGCGTTTCGCAGCAACATCCAGGCCGATGGAGTTCAGCTCAGCGGCCGCGCGATGAAATCCAACCGCCGCATGTACGCGTGGATCTATCACCCCTCGACGCCGCTGGCCGCCGGTGATTTCACCGCCAGCAACGCCGTGATGCACGTGACCAAGATGAAGGGCGGCACGTACACCGTGGAATACTGGAACACCTACACCGGTGAGATCATCGAGTCGTCGGAGATCCAGGTCGCCGACGAGAACACGCGCATTGAACTGAAGCTGCTGGTCGTTCACCGCGACCTGGCCTTGAAGTTCAAGCCGAAGAAATAGTTCAATGCGGCAGCGGCACCGTTTTCTCAACAAACACACCCGTCGCGTTCACCAGCAGATTCGGACCTTCGCGCTTGGCCACTTTGCCTTTGACCACGACGACGCTGAGATACTCGATGCCGTTGGCTCCGCGCACATCGTTTTTGAGAATCTTGCCGTCGGCATCGGTGAACTGAATCATCGCGGTGTTGGCGCTGAGCGTTTCCGGCGTTTCGCAACAGAAGTCCCACGGCGTCTCGCATTTGTCGCCGGGCTTCGTGCTGCAGGCCGGCAGCTTCATGTCGGCGATGGAGAACGACGCGCGGCCGGGATTGAAGACGTCCTTGGGCGAGCCGCCGATCTGGCCTCGAATCACGATCTCGTCGCCTTCCTTCGCCGTCGCCTTCGTCGCGCCCACATCCTTCGCGCCTGCGGGAGCTTCCTTCAGAATGAATCCCGACGGCAACGGCGCGGATTTCGGGACGTCGACGGGCGCCGCAGGTTTCTGGGCCTCTCCGCAACCCGACAGCGCCAACACGGCTACGCCGAACATCATCACTGCACACACTGTTTTCATGGACGTCTCCTTTTCCTTCTACATTTCGCGACATCGACCAGGTAACAAATTTGTTACCTGGTTAAAACCCAATACGACTCACGACGCCTTCAACGATTCCGCCACCGGCATGCGCAGACAGCGCCACGCCGGAGGCAACGCACCGAACAGACCCAGCGCCAATCCGGACGTCAACCCGACCGCGAGCACCGGCCCGTCCATCGCCATTCCAAACGCCCCCATTGAAAAACGCACCGCGAATCCATCGAGCAGAATCACGCCGACGAGAGCAGCCAGCAACGAACCGGCGGCGCACGCCAGCAGCGATTCCTGGATCAAACTGACGATGATTGCGGCGCGCGAAAAACCGATCGCCTGGAGCGTGCCCAGTTCCCGGATGCGCGCCGCGAACGCCGCGTACATCGTATTCAAGCCGCCAAACAATCCGCCGAGCGCAATCAGGATCGCGGTGATCCACACCACGCTCTGCACCGGCCGGTAGAACTTCAAAAGCTTGCCGTAATATTCCGCTTCCGGCAGCGCGACGATTTCCAGGTCGAGTCGCTGCTGGCAGAAGTACTTCACGTCGGCGAGCTCCGCCGTGCCAAGAGAGATGACGATGCAGGACAGATTGTCGCGCTTGGCGGCCAGCTGCAAGTCTTTCAACGGGCACCAGAGCTCGGCTTCCATCACTGTGCCCGGCGCTTCGAAGCGGCCGCTGACGGTCCAGGTGCGGCCGTCCATCCAGAGCGTTTTGCCAACGGCGAGGCGGTCATCGGGGACGCCCATTTTTGCCGAGGCGAGTTTGCCGACGAGAATTTCATTCTGCCCCGGCGCGCGGCCGGACGTGATTCGCACCTGCGGATGGACCAGGAACGCCGTCGAGGTGATGCCGCGAAAGAGCGTGAGCAGTGTGCGCTCGTCGCCGCGGTCCAGTTTCACCAACGTGGCCATGTGAACTTCCGGCGAAACGTACGGCACGCCCAGCCGCGTCTTGATGCCATCGATGCTCGCCGCCGCGATCCCCGCCGCGCTGGGCGTGATCTCGCTGCGCTCCAAGCTCTCTTCGCTCCCCGCGCCGATCAGCAGCACGTTTTTCTCGCCGCCGCTCAATTGCATGCTCTTCTCCATGCCGCGCACGAATGCGGCGGCACTCATGATCATCAGCACGACCAGTACGCACGCGGCCACACTGAGACTCAGCCGCAGCGGGTGGCGGCGCAGATTACGGACAGCGTATTCCCATGGCAACAGTTTCATGCAAGGCCTCTTCAGACTGCCCGGAACGACGATACAATTTCACGCCGTGAGGCCTGCCACGCCGGCACGAGGCCTGCGAGCACGCCCAGCGCGCCAGTCACCAGCATGCCCCGCGCAAACAAGCCCAGCGACGCTTCGAAGTTGATGCTCAAACCTTCGTTGGAAAGACTGAAGCGCCCCCATTGAAGCGCCGCGCAGGCCAGCACGATCCCCGCCACGCCGCCGAGCAGGCTCAGCACAATGCCCTCGCACACAATCAGCCGCGCGATCAGGCCGCTTTGAAAACCGAGCGTTTGAAGCACGGCGTGTTCGCGGACGCGATCCTGGACGGAGAGCACCACCGTGTTGGCCACCAGAGCCAGCACCGCCGCCACGCAGCCGAGCCCCAGCCAGCGCGTGAAGCCGATCAACTCGAGCAGATCCCCGGCCGCGCGCGCCACGAATGCTTTTTCCGAGCGCGTCTGCGTCGGGTCCTGTTCGCTCTTGAACTCCGCGTCGATCGCGTCGCTGACGCGTTTGACGTTGCGCGGGTCGTCGACTTTGACGCTGAATTCCGTCACGACGCCCAGTTGCTTGATCCCCGGCGCGCGCTGCAAAAAGTCAAGATGAACGTACGCGACGTTCAGGTCCTGTGGCTCGTTGGAATCGAAAATCGCGGCGACGGCCACAGTGATGCCGTTGGCGTCGAAGCGGTCTCCGACTTTCAATCCGCGCCGCGCGGCCAGCGTTTTTCCCAACAGTGCGGCATCGGAACGCGCTTCCCAATCGGCGACGCTGCCGGCGGTGACGTTCAGGCTTGGTGCGTGTGCGCTGGCGAAAAGGTCGGGGCGCACACCGCGAAACGTGACCACATCCAGGCTCGCGCGGCAGTTACTCACCACAATTTTCATCGGCTCCGCGCTTTTCACCCCCGGCACAGTGAGTATCCGCTCGAGGTAGCGCTCCGGCAGCCGGCTGGTGAACGGACAGAAGCGGCTCTCGCGGTAGACGATCAGCGTGGTGTCGGCGGCGTTGGCTTCCGTTGCCTGGCGCATCCCCGATTGCATCGCTTCGATGATGCAGAAGAGGAACATCGCCGTCGCCACGCCACAGGCCGTCAGCGCGCTGCGCGTGCGCTGCCGGTAGACCTGCTTCAACACCAGCGGAACAAATTTAAGAGGCAGCATGTGCCACCCCCGTCGTCCCCGTCGCGCTTTCGACCAGCCGGCCTTTCTCAAGATGGAGCACCTGACCGGCGCACGCGGCGGTTTTCGGATCGTGCGTAACCATGATCAGCGTTTTTTTGAATTCGGCGTTCAAGCGCTGCAGCAAGGCCATCGTGGCCGCGGCGGCGGTGGCGTCGAGATCGCCGGTGGGTTCGTCGGCGACGATGATCTTTGGGTCAGCGACGATCGCACGCGCGATCGCGACACGCTGCTCCTGTCCACCGCTGAGCTGGCGCGGGAAGTGATCGTGCCGCCCGCTCAAGCCCACCAGTTCCAGCGCCAGCGTCACCTTCGCGTGGCGTTCTTTTGCCGAATAGCTGTGCAGCAGCAGCGGTAGTTCCACATTTTCGTACGCGGTCAGCACCGGCACGAGATTGTAGAGCTGAAAAATGTACCCGATGTACTCTGAGCGCCACGCCGCCAGCGCCGACCGCGACATCCCCGTCAATTCGTGTCCGCCGATGATGAGCTTGCCCGACGTGGGCTGGTCGATCCCGGCGATCAGGTTCAGCAGCGTCGTCTTGCCGCTGCCGGAGGGTCCCATCAACGCCAGGAACGTTCCGGTTTCGATGTTCAAATCGAGTTCCTGCAACGGCGTGATCGTGTTCTCGCCGCGCGTGTAGGTCTTGGTGAGTTTGCGGCATTCAATGAGCGCCATGGTCGCCTCCCATTTCGGCAGGCGCCGCGGCGGACGTGTCCACTTCGCCCGCGATCCGCACGCGCTCGCCGTCGTGCAACCGCGAGGTGTCGCCGGCGATCAGCGCATCGCCGGGCTGCAGACCTTCCGTGATCTCCACCCACTCCCCGAGCCGGCCGGAACCGACCGAAACGTTTTTACGCCACGCGGTGTGGCCGCCCTTATCGACAATCCACGCCGTGGCTTTCGCGCCATCGCGTTGCAGCGCGCTGCTGAGCGCGAAGAGACGCTCGCGCTCCTTCGCCGCACCGCTTTTGCTTTCGGTGGCTGTGGCGAGGAACTGCACGCGAGCGAGCATCTCGGGTTTCAATTCCGCCACGGGATGTTCGATCGCGACCTTGACCTGCAGCGTGTTCTTCTGGATGTCGGCCTGGTCGAGGATGCGCGTAACCTTGCCTTTGAACGTCGTATCGCGAAGCACATCGACGACGAGCGTCACGTCCTGTCCGGCCCCGACGCGCGCGGCGTCAGCCAGCGGGACATCGACGCGGACCTGGAGTTTTTCGGGATCGTAGATTCGCACGACATGATTGGAATGCATCTCGTTGGCCGAGAGCATCATCTTTGTTCCCGGCTCGACGAAGCGTTCCTGCACCACGCCGGAAATCGGCGTGCGGATCTCCATGCGTTCCAGACGCAAACGCGCGTCGTCGCGCATCGCAGTGGCGGTTTCCAGCGCGGCCTGCGCCTGCTGCAGAGCAGCCTCGGCGGCGGCGAGATCTTTTTTCTCGGAAATGCGCAGCCGGAGATTTTCCTTCGCGGCGGTGCGTTCGGCTTCCTGGGTTTTGAGTTTTGCGGCGAGTACCTGCAAGTCGCGCTCGGCGGCTTCGACCAGCGCTTCCTGCGTCTTCAATTTCAATCCGGTCTGAATGCGTTGACCTTCGGCGACCGCGCGCGCTTTGCTCAATTCCAGCTCGCGGGTATACGTGTCGCGCAGTTCGTCGGCGCGTGCTTTTTCGACCGCGATGTCGCCTTCGCGCTTGGCGATGTTGGCTTGAATTTCCAGCAGCATGCTTTCGGCCACGGCCACCGCACGCTGGCGTTCGATGGGATTTTCCCACTGCGCTTTGGCGGCCGCCAGCGTTGCGTCGGCGACGCGGATTTCCGCCTGCCGCTGGCGCATATCCGCCTCCGCGCGGGCGAGCGCGATTTTCGCTTCGTCGTCGATCAGTTTTCCGACCACCTGACCAGCCGTGACGTGCTGGCCTTCCAGCACCAGCACTTCCTTCAACACACCATCGGTCAGCGCCGACGCGTACGTGCTGAACGGATCGGCCTCGACCCACCCGGCCGCCTGGAACGCGACGCTGCCGGCCGAACCGGAGACCGCTTTTGAGACCACCGGCGCGACACGAACTTCTGTCGCTGGCAGCAGCGCATCGCGAGCGGCGTAAAGCAGCACGCCGGCGAAAAGCGCAAGGATCACTGCCGGTAGCAGCACGCGCGTGCGCCACCGCGAGGCGGGCATGGGAATGGGAGCGGAATCCGCGTCTCTCCGGTGCGTGGACGTAAAGATGCTCAGGTCGGCTTGGGCTGGGGGTTCAGACACAACGCACATCCTCTCTGCGAGCCGGTCCATGGTGGCAAATTTGCCACCACGAAAAACGAGCGACCCCAGCACCTGGTGATGCCGGAGTTGCCAGGGGAGAGGATGGAGAATCAGATCAGGAAGGCGTGATTAGACAGAAATAATCCGTGTTGAGGCGGTCCGGTGAGATGAAGCTCCGGCTTGGTGTCGCGCTGCAGCAGAATTCTTTCTGCGGCAATGGGCGGAACTTCAGGACCGTGATCGATGACGGCAAAGTTCGGTACGGAGACATGCGCGGAGTGGACGACGAGCGGCAGGAGGAAGCAGCACTTCTTCCCGTCCTTCATTTGAGCGTCGGACGTGGCGGGCGCTGGAGCTGCGCAGCACGCGCATTCCAATGTCTTCGGCGCATCTTTGAACAGGCAGTACGGCGTGATACACCCCGGGCAGATTCCGTTGGGAACGATGCCGATGCCCAGCGACAGCAAAAGAAATAGTCCGGACACGCGCACTTTCATCACTATTTAAGATAACCCATAAGCCTCATGAAGTCCAGACGCCGCTAAAAGGCGAACATTCAAGAAATGAAAAACGGGGCATTGAGCCCCGTTTTTCGTCTTTGAGGATGAAGACAGACCTTTGTGCCCAAAGGCACAAAGGTCTGCGTGGATCACTGCGAGAACTTGCCCTGCGCGCTGCTGTTGTACTTACTCTTATAGGGGAAGAGCAGCTTGTCGCCGATGACCAGATCACCGTTATTGATGGTGAGGACAATCGGCACGGTGGCCGTGCGGCCACCGATGGAGTTTTCATTATTGACGCCGAACGTCTTGAACGCCGGTCCCAGGTTGGCGCCCTTGACGGCCACGGAGACGGTGCCCTTGGTGGGGTCCAGCGAGCAGGTGATGGACGCCTTCGCACCCTTCAAGGAACTGACCTGCGGCTTGGGCTTCTTCGGTGGCTTGACTCCCTTGCCGCCGATGGTGCCAGTCGCGGAGAACGGTCCGATGAAGCACGTGAACGGCTTGCCGGTCTCGTTCTTCAGACTGTGAACGCCCTTGAGCTGGATCGAGAACGAATCGTTGCCAGCCTTCTTGGCGAACCCAACCGTGAACGAGCCCTTGCCGGTCGTATCGGAAGCCAGCAGCGGCAGCGCCGAGAAGACCGTCAGTGCGGCGGTGCTGGTGTTGCCGGCGGTGTCGGTCACCGTCAGCGTCACCGGGTAGGCACCCATGGTTGGGTAGACCTTCTCCACCGACGGACCATAGCCCTTGGTGCCATCGCCGAAGTCCCATTCATAGGTGACGATGTCACCGTCGTCGTCGGTCGAACCTGTGCCGTTGAGCACAACCTTGAACGGCGCCGTGCCGAGATGATCAGGGTTGGCCGCGATCACCGCGACGGGCGGCGAGTTCGTGCCTTCACCGAGGTTGGTCACGGCGCGCACGCGGTCGTTACCCTTGTCAGTGAAGACCAAGCCGAGCACGGTGGAGAACGTCGCCGCCGTAGGCTGTTTGAGCAGTGTGTTGTAGCCGGACAGACCATCACCGTTGAAGCCTTGGATCAGCGGGTCGCCGACGACGAGCTGTGCATTACCCCCGGCGATGCGCGTAATGAAGCACTGACCGTTGGGGAGATAAACTTTACCACCCGTATCGATCGCAATACCGGTCATGGCAAAATCGGTCTCGATTGCCGGAATTGGCAGATACGTGGGAATATTGGCGCCGCCTCCACCGAGTTGCGTCATGATCCCAGCCTTGCTGACAACATGAACACGCTTGCCCGCACCTGAACTACCCTGGTCAGCGATATACAAATTACCCGCGCCGTCAAAGACGCAGCCTACGGGCAGATCCAGGCGTGCAGTCAGGGCCGTGGACTGATCACCGCCCGCGCCAGCGCCGTCGCCAACCACTCCGGCGAACCGGGTGACCGTTCCCGTGCCGTCCGTGGGTGAAATCTTGCGGACGACATTGTTGCTCTGATCGCAGACGAACAGCGCTGAGGCGTCCGCACCATTGAATGCGAGACCGGCGGGTTTGCTGAAGAACGTGTTGAGAGCCGGGCCATCCACGACAGTAGACGTACTCGGAAGAGTAACACCCGGGACTCCGGCAATCGTATTGATCGTACCGCCGGAGATGCTGCGGATGGTGTTGACGCTCTGATCACTGAAGAAGACCGCACCCGTCGAATCGACCGCGATGCCGCCAACAGAGCTGATGTCCGCGGCATTCAAGGCCGGTTCACCGTCAAGACCGCCGTTGCGTTCGGAACCTGCTCCGGCAAAGACCGTGGCGGTGGAATTGGGTGCGGGAATTCCGGGCGTGATCAGGCGAATTTGCTTTACTGCATCGTCACCCGAGATGAACTTCGTGCCGCTGATCGCCAGCGGCGAAAATGCCGAGAAGGTCAGATGTGCCTGAAGGTTGAAACCGTTGCTGACGACGTTGGTGAACGAGCCTGCGACGATGGAGACTGTTGGCGCCGGCGAGATGCTGCCGGTGTCGGTGAACTGCTTGATGAAACCCGACCCGCCGGCGGTTTCTGCAAATGCCACGGTCGTTCCGGAGACAGCCAATCCAGTCGTCGGGTTGGCGGTTGCGGCGAACAGGTACTGCACAGCACCGGCACCCGTGGAGAGGGAGGCGGTGGAATAAAGGGTGACACTACCGTTTGCGCCCAGCACGAACAGGCCATTGGTGCCGCCCGCAAGTCCGCGCACGTTGCCACCGACATTATGCGTAAACGCGATGGCGTTTGCGGCAACGGACGCGGTGGCACTGGCATTCATCGTGATCGTATTCAACGTGACCGCAAGGATGATCGAACCTGCTGGAATACCCTGTACGGCCGCGTTCAACGTGTCGCCGGGAGATAACCCGGCAGTGGATGATACGTTAGTAAATATAGCACTGCCATTGGTGGTGTCGCCCGTAACGTTCACCGTGCCGGCAGCCGCCGCTGGAATGAAACCCGCAGTCACCGTGGCCGGCGTGGTGCTCAAGTTAATCTTGGAAACTTGATTGCTGCCAGCACCGGCGACGAAGACGTTTGTTCCGATCTGCGTCATGTATACCGGCGAGACGCCCGGATTGATTTCCTGGGTGATCACTCCGCCAGCCACAATCACAACCACACCGTTGTTGGTGTCCGCCACGGCGAAGTCGTTGACCGTCGTGCCGACGGCCGCGTCGGGATGGTTGAACGGAACGGCCAAGGGCTTCTGCCCCACGCGGTTGGTGACAACGGGCGCGCCTGCAGCGTTCACCAACGTCAGATCAAGGTCTGGCGGCTTGTTGCCTGAAACAGTCGGGATTCCGGCGATGGTGCTAAGCACTCCCGCAGGACTGACGGCGCGAACAGTATGGGTGGTGACGCCGCCCACTACACTATCGGCAAAGAGCACAGTTCCGTCGGCGAGAACGCCCAGTTGCGAACCGAGTCCGGTCAGCAGTGCATTGGCAGCGGGGCCGCCATCGCCGCCGTTGGTCGGGAAGCCATTCGTCAGAGCGGGTCCTGCGATGCATGTCACCGTCTTGGCGGCGGCATCGTACTTGTAAATTTTATGCTTTCCGCCGCTGATGGCGTCATCGGCGTCGAAGTAGACGTTGCCGGCCGCATCATGCGCAACCTGGTTGGGTGCAAAAATGGCGGCATTGGTTGCGGGCACAGCCACGGAATCGCTGACTGACTGAAAGTTAATGGCAGACGGTGCGGTAACGTTAAAGTTGCGGAATGGAACCGTCGCTCCCGCAACCGTGGTGACATTACCTCCGACAGTGAACTGCCGAACAATGGAGTTGCCGACATCGGAGAAGGTCACCACGCCACCAGCGGCGACCAGCGTGATTGAGACGCTGGTGCTCAGCTTGGGATCGTCGTTGCGAGGGGTCTGGTCGTCGGCGACGGCCGTGCCCGTGGGTACCGCGAGAACGTCGTCACTGGTAAGGGTGGGCGCATTGGCAATGCCGTTAGGACCAGAGAAAATTCGACCTGGCCGGGACGTATTGTCGATGACATCGTCTCCTCCAGGAGTGGTGCCTCCCGCAAGGACGTTGTCGGGGCCGGCAGTAACAACAACACCCAACCGCGGCGTGTTCGTGGCCGCCGGGCTGTTGTTGCCGCGGAAACCGCCGGCGGTGGTAAAGCCGCCTTCGCTGCGTTCTCCAAAGACGGTCTGAATCGTTCCGCCCACAGTAAAGCTGCGAATGCGGCGTACGCCAAGGTCGAGGAAATAGATCGTCGCGCCGTCCACGGACAGTGATGTTGGCGAGATGCCGCCGACATTGCCGATGACATTGGGCGGTGTGCCTGACGCGGAGTTATACGTCTGGAGCGCGTTCTTCGTACCGTCGTCGGGGAACAGCGGCGACTGAGTGGCTGGAAGATTGAACGTGCCGCTGGCCGGGTTGACGTCCAGGACGCCTGCGATCACTGCATTGGTACCGTCGGCCTTGATATTACGGATCGCGTTGGTTGTCGCGTAGATGGGCGTGCCATCGCCCAGCAACGCCAGGCCGGTGAACGTATTTCCACCCAGCGGGTTATTAGCGGCAACCGCGCCGGTGGCCAGCGCGCCAGTCGAACCGTTGCCGGCTACGATCGAGAGCAGGCCGGTGGAAGCCGTCACCTTATAGAGACAGCTGGTGGTGTTCGAAATGAAAAAGACGTCGCCACCCGCATTTGCGGCGATGCCGTTTACGCCGGGCATGCGTGCGTCGACGGCCGGGCGGCCGATATCGGCGATGCCCGTCGTGGTCGCGCCGTTTCCGGCCACCGTTGCGGTGGTACCGTCGGGGGCAATTTTGCGGATGCGGGCATTGCTGCTGTCGTACACGTAGACATTGTTGGACGGGTCGATCGTCAACAGAGTAGGAATGTTGAATCGCGCGCCCGCGCCCTTGGTCGCTTCGCTGTAGCCCCTGCTCGAAGAGCCAGCGAAAACGGAGAGCGTGCCGCCGGCGAGCTTCAGGATGCGATTGCTTTCGGTGAAGTAAATCGCGCCGGCTGAATCGCGCGTCACTCCGCCTTGCAGGCTGATCAGCGGGACGCTGGTCGGCGTCGTTGAGCCGTCGCCGATGTTGCCGCCGACGAGAGTCTGAACACTGCTGTCCGCGACGCCGCGGTTGCCGGCGTCCTGTGCCCGCAATGCGGTGACGCTGGTAAGCATGACGCAGGATAGCGCCAGCAGCGCTCCCGCGAAGGGTCTGGCGAGTAACTTACGATAAAGCATAGTTGCCCCCTAAAAGAAGGTGACGTACGTTAACCGACAAAGCTCACGCTGATCGGTTCTGCAAAGTGTGGATTACAATTTTGTAAACAATGAGTTTCTGATGTTTGTGCGACTTCGACAAGCATAGTTTATTACGCGATGTATAAATTTTCTGCACGTGCGCATGAAAAAGCCCGGCCACATGGCCGGGCTTTTTCCTTTTTACGTTGATTACTTCAGTTACTTTTCGCCATTGTCGTCACTGGATTCATCCAGGTTGTTGTCGGGTGAATCCTGATTGTCTTCGGCGCCGCCCGTCTTGGTCATGGCGATCGCCTTGGACTTCGGGTCTTTCTGCTTTGCCAGGCCGACATCAACCTTCATCGCAAAACGGTCGAGTCCCAGTTGGATACCGGCGACGCGATGGGTGCGGCGCGCGTTGAGCCACGTGGTGACGGATGCCTGCAGGCTGGAGGTACCCAGCGCGGAGCGCATGTTGTTGCGGGCCGCCGTGATCGCATCATCGTCTGACAGCCACGCGGCGCGATCGGTCAGGAACATCGACGTGTGCCCGGTCAGATCGTTGCCCTTCGACGGCTTCACCAACGCGATCTTCTGCCCCTTGAACTTGATCACTTTCTTGATGTTGAAGACGTCGGCCGCTTCGTTGAGGCGCGCCTGGGCAGTGGTGAAGCGATCGTGGAAGAACTGATTCGCGTTCGACGTCACGCCCGCCTTGTTCTGCGCCTGTACCGAGATTTTCAACGCTTTGTAATCTGAATCCACCGCGGCCTCGCCGGCTACGCGCGCGTCGAAATCCTTGAAGAACTGCGTGACGGCAGCATTGAGATCCGAGGAGCCTTTCCCGGGACGGGTGAGCCCACCGGTGCCCGGTTTGATGTCGAAGCGCAATTGCCGGCGATCGGTGTGAATCGTATCGGCCAGACCCTGCGCCGTGGCGCGGTCAGCGAAGAACTTCTTCACGTCCGTCGGCAGAGCAGTGGCATTCTGCAAATCGACCACAAACGAAAACCGGTCGGCCGCGATCGCAGCCAGCGCCGCGTCGCGAAGGTCCTGATCCTTGATGAACGTCGTCGCGTCCACGACCGGATCGCCGACGGTCAGTTTGTTGCTGAAGGGATCGATTTCCGACGCGTAAACGTGCGCGGCCATGGCGATGATACTGAGTAACGCGATGAGCGAGATCACTCGCGTTTGTCGTGCTGTAAACATTGGATCTGCCTCCTCAAGTGGACTGAAATCTGTCTCAAACTCTTCCCGCTACGTTGGTGTGCGGGTGAGAGTGACAGTTTACTGAGGGCCAGGTTGAGACTGCTGGATTCTGCGTAACAGGCCTCAGCCGCGCGACTTATAAAGATAGTAAATCCCGGTAAAAAAGAATCGGCGTACCGCTGAAACGGTACGCCGACTCAATCACACGAATTGCGAATTGTGTGTTACTTCGCGTCCTTCGGAGGATCTTTCGGAGCATCCTTGGGTGCGTCTTTCGGTGCTTCCTTCGGTGCTTCGGCTGGAGCCGGAGCAGCGGGTGCCGCAGCGGGAGCGGCATCGGGAGCCGGAGTGGCTGCCGCGCCCGGAGCTGCCGGCGCCGCCGGTGTCGCGGGCGCTGCCTTCTTCGAAACGCCCTTGCTCAGTTCTTCGATGCTCAGCATGCCTTCCACTTTCGGGCCGGCCTTGTCGTGGAAGTAGTGACATTCGTTGCAGCCGGAACGCGCACCGGCGGGATTGTGACAGGTCTTGCAGTTGTCGATGCCCGGCAGCAGCACGTCCGCCGTGGACTTGCTGGTCAGGGTTTCGGTATGGCAACTGATGCATTCCACGACGCGGTGCGATTCGTGATTGAAGTGCGCGTGTCCAAACCAGACCGGCGGAATTTTCGTCTTCTCCAGGATCGGCAATCCGGTCGCTTCGTCCTTGCCCTTGGCGGTGTGACAGTAGGCGCAGGAGCTGGTTTCCTTGCCCTTTTCAGGGAAGAACAACGGCTTGAGGCTGAGGTCGATGTTCTCCTTCAGCCAGTCGTTGGGGCTGCGGGAATCGGGTTCTTCAAGGAATTCCGGTTCCTTGCCCTTCGGGCGGCCGGGCTTGGGCGGCACGTATTTCGGATTGGGCTTCTTCTGCGCCGGCAGCTTGCCGCCGTTCTTGAGCAGGTAATCGGAGAATGCGACTTTCAACTTCGCGCTGACCAGGTCCGGCGCGTCGTGCGGCAGTTTGACCGCGCCGATGTTGGCGATTTCGGGAATTGCAATGTCGTGGCAGCTGCGGCAATTCGTCTCGTAATTGATCGGGCTCATGTACGCGCGCTGCTTGTCCGGGCGATGGCAATCGACGCAGCTGAGCTTGGAACCATCCGGCTTCTTGACGTTTGACGTGGCTCCCATATGCGTTTCGTGGCCAAAGCGGAGCGCAGCCGTGTCGGTAAAGCCCTGCTTCTTGGCTTTGAATTCCGGATGTCCTTCGTTGAAGTGCTTGACTCCGCTGGCGAATTCGAGGGGCTTGCCGTCGCTGACTTTCAGGTCGACGTGGCATTGCGTGCAGTGCCGATCGGCAATTTCGGTCAAACGTACGTTGGTCGCGTGTTCGGTGTGGCAGGTGAAGCAGCCCGGGCCGTCGATGCTCTTTTCCTTACCGTTGACCGTGGCCAGCGTTTTGTGAGTCGGGTAGACCTGATTTTCATGATGGACCGGGCCGTCGTGGCAGGCCGTGCACTTGGCGTCCGTGACCTGTCCGAAGGTCATCTTGCCGTTGGCGTCCTTGACGGCTTCATGGCACTCTTCGCAGCGCTGCGCAAAAATGCCGTGCTTGGTGGAGACCGGACCGGGCATGTAGATTTCAGCACCCGAAGGAATCAGCGCAAACGCACCCAATCCGGCCAGTGCCACCAGCGGCAGCGCGATCGAGAGCGCCTTCATGCGCGAGCGCCACGGATGGGGCTTGGCGTAGTACGTGTGGTCGACACGCTGCGCGCGAGCCTTCTGCTGCTTGCTCAGTTCCTTCTTCGTAAATTCGCGGGCCATGAACTACTCCTGTGAAGCGTTGCGTACCGGGAGCTATCTAGAAGCCGGAGAACTTAGTACTTCACGCTCGCGACAATCGCGTGCACGACCGACAGAGCCAACAGCGCGTACGACAGCGGAACATGCAGGTATTCCCAGCTGTGCAGCCAGAAATGCAGGCGAGACTGCAGCGCCAGCTGGCGGCGTTCATCGCAGACCGATTCCAGATCGCGCAGCGTTTCATGCAGGGGATCAGGCAGCAGCGTGCGGGTGTGCTGGAACAGCGCCACCGCGCTGCGCTGAGTGGCCAGTTTGCTTCCCACTGTGATTTCCGTGTGGAGGAACGGCTGGACTTCGTTCAGGTAAAATGCTTTCAGCGGCGCGGAGCCTTCCATCAACTGCATCATCGGTCCCTTGTTGCGGGACTTCATCACCTTGCCCTGCACGGCGCCTTCTTTTTTCGTCGTCGAAGTCATGCCGCCGGTCATCGAGGCCTGGTCTTCCGCTTCGTCGCCGGGCTTCTCGTTGCCCAGCGGTCCGCAGACCTGGCGGACGAGTCCATCGGCTTCAAAGCGGAGCGCATTGATCACCAGCGGAATCTGTTCGAACGTCGTCTCCGCCTGCACGCGCAGCAGCAGCGAGCGGGGGAGAATATTCTGCAGCAGCACGCCGACGATGCCTGAGACGAGCACGATCGAGAAGAGCACCATCAGCCAGAACGAGAGCATCGCCGGGCCGTGGCCGAAGCGCAGACCGGAGTGAAACAGAATCAGCGGAAACGCCAACAGGCCCAGCCAGATGTGCGCGCGCAGCCACGCCTGACCTTTGCCCAGCCGCCAGATGCGCACGCGGCGGCGGATGCCGAGCAAGCCGCAGAAGATCATCATCGCAAAGCCGATGATGCCGTAGGCCAAGCCCGGCCAGGACGCGCCAGTCGGACCGTTGCCGCCCGGTTCCGCGTAGCTGTGTTGGTAATAGAACGCGAAATATCCCGACGCCAAGGCCAACGCAATTATCGTAAACGTTGCCCAGCGTTTGTGAGAGGAGTCAATCAGCACGCTCTTTCACTCCCTTATGATGACTCGTGACATGGGTGCTACCCGTTGTGCGTTCCGATTCCTGAGAACGCATGGCGCAACATACCCGCTTCGGTGAAGGCGATATACTAGTGGCACAATCACCTTGCCGTCAAGCACTCTCAACAAACTTTAAAGCAAAATGCGCCATGCGCTTCTGACGCGCAATCCAAGTCAGAATTAAGCGTGGACGAGACGCTATTTAGTCGATACAAGCCCGGTAGCACTCAGGATTTGGAAAGGAGCACCGCCATGATGATCGACGCTTTGCCCTCCGCCGAAATGGCGACCCAGCCGCTCAGCAGCGCGATCTGGTCCCGCGACCGGCTCCCTTCTCCCTTTAAGATGTGCTTTTCTTCGCGCCAGGAAGGAACTTCAGCGGCGCCATTCGACAGTCTCAATCTTGCGTTGCACGTTGGGGACGATCCGCGAAAAGTCCGCGAAAACCGCCGCCGCGTGCTCGCTACCTTTAAGATGAGCGAAAACGCGCCCGTCGTCGCGCAACAAGTTCACGGCGCTCAATGTGCTCGCGTCGATGCCCAGGACGCCGGCCGCGGTACGTTTACACACAGCGATGCGATTGAAGGCGTCGACGCGCTGGTCACGACCGTGCGTCATCTGCCGCTGATGTGTTTCAGCGCCGACTGTCTGCTCGTCGCACTGGCCGATCCGGTGGCGAAGGTGCTCGGCGTCGCGCACGCCGGCTGGCGCGGCATGGCCGGCGGAATTCTGGAAGCGACATTGAATTGTATGACCGAATCCGGCGCTGATCCCAAAAACATTCACGCCGTCGGCGGCCCGTCGATCGGGCCGTGCTGCTTTGAAGTCGGCGAGGAAGTCGTCGCCGGAATCGGCGCGGCGTACGCGACTCGGAATTCAGGGGCCAAGCCGACCATCGATCTCCGCGAAGCCGCCCGCGACCGCCTGTTGAGCCGCGGCGTGCGCATGGAACGCATCGGTATCGACACCACCTGCACCTGCTGCCGCGAAGACCTGTTCTTCTCTCACCGCCGTGCTACGCGCCAAGGACTTCGTAATACCGGCCGCATGGCGATGATTGCGTGGATGGGATGAACTGCTAACAGACGGCATCGGGGATCAGGCATCGGGCATCGGTCGAAATGTGTGGTCAGAACCAGGAATGATGTCCCGTTGCGGATGAAGTTCGCTTCGCACTCAACCCACTGACCGATGCCCGATCCCCGATGCCATCTAACCGTCAGTCCTTCAACACCTCTTCCATCTTCACCAGCCGTCCGCCGTTCTCCGCGGAGAGATTGGCGGCCAGGGTGACGGCGGCGGACTTCATTGCGTCGTCGTAGGGGCTGCGCAGGAAGGTGGCGTTGCCGCTGACGATCGCGCGCACGAAGGCGTTGTCGATGCTGATCGTCTCCACGGGTGCTGGCGGCAGGGGGTAGCCGTCGGCGGGTTCGACCACGAGCGCGTCGTGCTTCCAGGACACCTTCGCGTCTTTGATCGCGAAGTCGACGCCGCCGAGAGAAGCTTTGCCCAGTCCGCAGGCGGTGTTGATCGTCGCCGACGCGCCGGACTTGAAATGGAGCAGAATCGCCTGGCTGTCGGGTACGGTGACGTCGGCCTGGTCTTTGAAGATGCGGTTGAACGAGTAACTCGCGGAGACCGCGGCGACATCGCCCATCACCCAGCGCAACAGGTCGAGCTGATGCGTGGTCATCTCGACGAACTGGCCGCCGCCTTGATCGTACTTGCGCCACCACGGGACGCCGGGAATTCCATTCCAGCGGAAGACGTGCGCCGTGCCGACGACCTTGTCTTTTAGAAATTCCTTCAGCCGCACCGCGCTGTTGATGTAGCGCAGGCTGTAGCCAACCTGCGAGAAGACGCCGGCTTTGCGGATCGCGTCCGCGGCTTTCTTCGCCTGATCGAGATAGAGATTGACCGGCTTCTCGATGAAGAGGTGCAACCCCTTCTGCGCCGCGCGGATTTCAATGTCGCCGTGCGCGTGCGGCGGGACGCAGATGTAGAGCGCGTCGAGCTTGGATTCGGCCAGCATCTTGGCGCTATCGGTGTATGTCGCCGCGCCGAGCGGATCGGCGATGGCCTTCACGCGTTCGGCGTTGATGTCGCAGAGCGCCACGACGGACGCTTCGGGAATTTCCTTGAGGTGATTGAGATGGTGCTGCGCAATCCCGCCCGCACCGAAGAAACCAATTCGCACGACCTTCGCCATGGCTTGTCCTCCCTTTACAAGTAGGACATATCACTGTAGGCGGGGTCGCCGGATTGCTCAACTATTTAATTGCCGTCGCTGATGCCCCATTCGTAATCCAGCTTTTGAATTTCCTGAATCAACGCTGCGATATTCGGCGGCGGTTCTTGCGCGAGCAATCGATCAAGAGTTGCTTGCGCACTTTCAAACCGCTTCAGCCCGCTGGCATCGAACGTGTGAAAGACGACGCTGTCCACATGCGCCAGTCGAGCGGCAAGCACTTGCAACATCGCCATCAGTTGCCGATTCCCACCGAACGCGCCGCAGCCCCAGAACCCCGTGTGAACAATTACCGGATCTTTTGATTCCAACTTCGCCGCGCGAAAGCCTGTGTACGCCGTCGCCAGAATCAGTTCGATTTCTTCGACCGTGTAAGCGCCGCTTCCGCCTGACGGCGCGGCGATGGCGATGATGTTCGACACGCTCGGCGGCTCGATCACGCGGATTGCCTTCTCAATGGCCACCACCGGCGCCGCGCCGAAATTGTTCCCATACAATCCACGCGGGCGATCTTGCGAGGAATCCACACCGAGCGACAACGCACAGCGCCGCTCTACGCCCTTGACGAGCACTGGCGTCGGCCGGAAATCCTGGTACGTGCCGAATTCAAGTCCCTTCGTCAGCAGCGCTTCGCGCAACGCGCCAAGGCCCGGGTGCTCCGCGACCTGCAATTCATCCTGCGCCAGGAGCGAACCACCATAGTAGGCGAAGAGATGCTCATCGGCGAAGTTCACGTACCATTCGGAGTATCCCGGCACGTTTTTTTCGTAGCCGTAGATGTCGATTCGCGGTTCGATTTTCGGCGCGGCCGCGGGGATCTGCTCGGGCAGTTTCATCTCGCGCCAGCGCGTGAATTCCAGCGTGCCGCTGTGCACGCAACCCGGCGGGCACGCTTTGGCGTACACGACTTCCTTGTTGCGATTGTACAAGCGTGGCGGATGTTCCGCGAAAAGCGTCGCCGCATCAAACGACAGCCGCGTGATCGGTTCGTTCTCGTTCATCGACGACTCCTTCCCAGGCTGTGCGCGGAAAGCTTCCTTTTGCGATAAGGGTCGCAGACGCGGAGTAATTCCCTGCGATTCGATCCGCGCGCGCCGATACACCGCCGCGAACGCAATCAGCGTTCCGCCGATCGCGACAATCAGCAGCAACCGCAGCGACGATTTCATGAATGAATTATAGTGTCCAAATTACACTATGTCAAGCTAGCGCGTCAAAGAAATCAGAATACTTCGACTTCCTTCGTGCGATAAAGCTGCCGGTCGCTGAATATGTCGCTCCACTTTACGCTGTCGACGAAACGATCCGGCTGTAGGTGTTGCAACAGTCCAAAGGTGCCGACCAGTCCGAGGACCAGGTGTGGATGGTGCGCGGCGATCATATCGCGCTTCTGGTTGAAGTACTCAATCACGCACGTGCCGAAACGGTCGACGGATTTCATCACGTCGTCGCGGCGGTAATTGGGCGCCCACGTCTGCATCACGCGGTAGGCGTAGAGCGCATCGAGTTCCAGGTACGTGACATACGGTGCGCCGTTGTGCTGCAGCCAGTAGCCGTTGGGAAGCTGCATCGCCAGTACGCTATCGATCACGCGCTCGGGGTACGGAAACGCGCGGCCGTGGTGTTCGTAAATCGGGACGATGTGAACGCTGCCGCCGAGCGGCTGATGGCGGTCGGAGTGCGGGACGCCCTTGCGCCACCATCCGGTTTTCTCATCGACATTCGCATTCAGCCAGGCAAAGACGGCGTCGAACCATGCCGGCATGCAGCGCGCACTGAAACTGAAGCAGTGCATCCCGCCCCAGAACAGGTGCGAGGCGCTCCATTGACGGGCCCAGTCGATGGTCTCCAGCCAGCCGGCGACTTTTTCGGGCGAATTGAAGCCGTCGTACAGCGTCACCGGGTGACGCATTTTTCCACCAATCATTCCCAGCGCGCCGATGACCATGCCGTTGGCGTGGAGCTTCGAATGACCGTGCGTATCGCCATAACAACCGGTGATCGGCTGATTGTGCGTCGATTCCGCGAACGAATTGATGTGGTCTGTCCACTCCGCGCGCTGTTTCTCCGGCAAAGCGAGCAGATTCTCGCCCATGATCGCACGCATCAACGCGACATCCAGCGAGGCGTAAAGATCCGTCCGCAAGCGCGGACCCGCGCGATAAGCGCCGTAGCGCCCGCCGGTGTCCTGCAACGATTCAAAATAGGAGAGCAGAAATGTGCGGACTTCGTCGAGGCGGAAGGGCATGCGCTGCGCATCCTTTGCTGGGGGATGGAGCAAGCTTACCGTGTCAGGGGAGAGTGTCTAACAGATGGCATCGGGGATCGGGCATCTGGCATCTGGCATCGGTGACTTGGAATGGCCGGTTGCTGGAACGTTGATCCGATGCGAATTGGCGACGCTCTTGAATGATGAAATAGAAATCGACATCAACTTGTAGCGGAACACGACTGGCGGCCGCACCCACCCATTAACCGATGCCTGATGCCCGATCCCCGATGCCATCCGTTCGTCGTCACTTCCGATACGCCGGCTGCTTATCAATCCAGTCCGCCCACTTCTTCAAATCGTGGCCGAAATTTTCGCCGCTGATGGCTTTCAGCGCGGACAGCCCGGGAAACGTCTGCGTGTACTGCATCATCCCCACTTCAGCATTGGGCGTGATGCATTGCAGGTCGGTGTTGGGCGGATCGATCTTGATGCCGTCGAGGTACGGCGTGCCGGTAATGCCGTTGGCCATGGCGACGCGTTCGAGGAAGAGCAGTACTTCGTAAACTTGTTTGTCGCCGAGATCATGCAGCGCCGCGATCGCGGCCGTGTTCAGGGCGGAGTTGGTCACGGCGGTGGATTCACCGTTTTCGACGGAATTCAGCAACGCCTTAAACAGGTACTTCATCGCCACGCGGTCGTTGCGATCCTTGATCAATTGAATTACCGCGCGCCGCACGTCCGGGTTGGGTTCGCTCAGCGCCGACGCGCCGAGAAACCCACCGGCCGAACCGGTGTACGCCAGCCGCAGTCCTTCCAGCGCACCCAGTCGCAATTTCGCATCCAGGTTGGCGCGCGGGTCGAGCAGTGCGCCAAACGCCTTCGCGGAACGATCCACATTTCGCGTGACGGCCAGCAGTAAGTCGTCGTGCTCGTCCTTCGTGAACTTCCGCTCCATCAGCATTTTGGCGATGGCGCGGATCTCCGCGTTGAATTCCGCTTCCGGCGCTTTCAAGGCGAGCAGATCGATCAGCGCCTTCTCCACTTTGGCAGCCTTGGCTGGCGCCGCAGGAGCGGGCGGGGGAGGGGTCTTCTTAACCTCCGGCTTCTTTTCGGGAGCCTCTTTGGGAATCTCAATTTCGAGGGGGCGTTTACGGATCACCGTGTCGTCGTCGACATCGTCCACCACTTCTGCCGCACGGATTCCGTAGGCGCAGCAAAGCACGAGGAGCAGGACCAGTCGCGGAAATCGGTTCACGGGGGCACTCCTGAGGGCTCACGCCTCATCTGTCGCGTGTATAGGATGGGCGTTACAGAAAATCCGGCTTATGTCAGAAAGTTGAAGATCTTGCCGAAAACAGGCCTCGACTCGCCCGGGCACCAATTGGTGCCCGAGCGAGTCGAAGGGGTCTGGGATATCAGCGTCCATTTGCGCGGTGAAATCGCCGCCGACCGCGCTAACATTCCCCCATGATCATTGTCACTGGCGCTGCCGGATTCATCGGTTCGAACGTCGTTGCCGCCCTGAATGTGCATGGCGCGGAAGTTCTGGCCGTCGATACCCCCGGCGCGGACGCGAAAACCGGGAACCTCGCCGGCCTGAAAATCCGCGGTTACGTGGAGAAGGACGCGATCTTTGCGTGGCTCGAAAAGAACCACGCGCGCGTCGACGGCGTCGTCCACATGGGCGCCTGCAGCGACACCACCGAAACCAACCGCGATTACATGATGAGCACCAATTACGAATACACGCGCAGCCTGTGGAACCTCTGCACCGGCTACAGAAAGCGCTTCGTGTATGCGTCGAGCGCCGCGACGTACGGCGACGGTGCGCTGGGCTACAACGACCGCGAACACCCGGCGAAACTCAAGCCGCTGAATCTCTACGGCGAATCGAAGCAGTTGTTTGATCTCTGGGCGCTGGAACAATCCGCGACGCCGCCGCTCTGGGCCGGTCTGAAATTTTTCAACGTCTTCGGACCGCGTGAGCAGCACAAAGCTCGCATGGCCTCCGTCGTCTTCCATTTTTTCCACCAGATTCAGAAGACCGGCAAGGCGCGGCTTTTCAAATCCGATCACCCCGACTATCCCGACGGCGGGCAGATGCGCGATTTTATCTACGTCAAAGACGCCGTCGCCGCGGTCCTCCATTTTCTTCACACGCCCGCAACCGGCAACAACGGGCTTTATAATGTAGGAACAGGCGTCGCGCGTTCGTACCGCGACCTGACGCTGGGCATCTTCAACGCGCTGGGTCATGTGCCGCACATCGACTACATTGCGATGCCCGACGATTTGAAAGGCCGCTACCAGTACTTCACCCAGGCCGAAACGGCCAAGCTGCTCGCGTCCGGTTTCGCGCATACGTTTCACACGCTGGAAGACGGCATCGCCGATTACGTCCGCAAACACCTGCTGCTTGAAAACACGCCCCGGGGAAACGCCGCAACATGATCCGCCGACTGCAATTCAATCCGCCCGACACCGCGGCCGTGCGTAGCCTCCTTCGCGCCATGGTCGGCCGCCATGTGCTGGTCGTCGGCGACGCGATGCTGGATTGCTACACCTATGGCACGACCGCGCGCATCTCGCCGGAAGCGCCGGTGCAGATCGTCCAGGTCGAACGTGAGGAAAGCATGCTCGGCGGCGCCGCCAACGTGGCCAAGTGTCTCGCGGCGCTCGGCGCGCGCGTGACGCTCGCCTGCATCACCGGCGACGATCCGCAGGCGGCGCAGTTGATCGCCGAAGCTCAAGGTCTACGCATCGACACCAGCCTGGTGGTGAAGGATCCGTCGCGGCCGACGACGGTGAAGACGCGCATCATCTCCGGGCGCCAGCATCTCCTGCGCATCGATCGCGAAGGCAAGCACCCGCTCAGCGACGCGATCCTCGCCGATTTCTCCGCGCGCATCGCTGCCGTCGCCGCCACCGCCGACGCGGTGTTGCTCAGTGATTATAAGAAAGGGCTGTTGACCGAGCAGGTGTGCAGCGTCGCGATCAAGGCCGCGGAAAATCGCCCCGTCGTGGTCGATCCGAAGGGCCGCGACTGGTCGCGCTACGCCGGTGCGACGGTGATCAAGCCGAATTGGAAGGAAGCGCAGGGCTTTCTCGGCTCGATGGATTCCTATGTGCTGGGCTTACGCCACACCTCAGACGACCAGGTCTGCGAAGAGTCCGCGCATCAGCTCCGGAACGGATTGCGGGTGAAAAACGTGATGCTGACGCGATCTGAACGCGGCGTTTCCATTGCCTGCGCCGACAACACCAGCGTCTCATTTCCCTCTCACGCCACGACGGTGCGCGGCGAAGCCGGAGCCGGCGATGTCGCCGGCGCGGTGACGTGCCTGGCGCTGGCTGCCGGAGCTTCCATGCCGCTGGCCGCGTGGCTGGGCAATGCCGCTGCGGGCGCGAAGGTCGCGAAATTTGGCACCGCCTCGGTCTCCGACCACGAAATCCTGGAACTCCTCGGCGAACGCACACCGCGTTCGGTGGGAAAATTGATGACCGCCGCGCAAGCTGCCGAACAGGCGACCGCGTTGCGGCGCAGCGGCAAGAAGGTCGTCTTCACCAACGGCTGCTTCGACGTGATCCATCTCGGCCACATGACGTATCTGGAAAAGTCGCGGCAGCTCGGCGACGCGCTTTTTGTGGGCATCAACACCGATGCGTCCGTGCGCCGCTTGAAAGGAAAAAACCGGCCGATCAATCAGGAAGACGACCGCGCACGGCTGCTCACCGGACTGGAGAGTGTCGACGGCGTGGTGCTCTTCGGCGAAGACACGCCTCTGCAGCTCATCGAGGCGATCAAGCCCGACATCCTCTGCAAAGGCGCCGACTACAAGCGTAAGGAAGACGTCGTCGGCTGGGACGTGGTCGAAGCCTACGGCGGTCGCGTGGAACGCATCGAGCTGGTCCCAGGCCGCAGCTCCAGCAACATCATCGAAAAAATGCAGAACGAAGCGCCGCCGGAAAAGAAAGCGGAGGACGAAGACAACGAAAAGATGAAGAACGAAGCGCCCCCGGAAAAGAAAGCGGACGACGAAGACGAAGACAATCTGAGCGGCGCGCCCAAACCTTGATGCATCGCTGATTTAAATCAGCGACGCCCCGGTGTGTAATGCGTGTAATTCGGCACGTTCTGGTAGTAGTTCGAATAATTGTTGTAGCTCCTGTACCCGCTGTAACCATATCCGTAATTTCCATATCCGCCGTAATTGTAGTTGCTGTAGCCGTACCTGTCGGCGAGTTCGTACTGGCCCGAGGGATGCCCCGAAGTCGGGTCGGTGACGTAGCCCAGATTCCAACCCGGCGAATCTGGCGGCGGCGCGGGTGGGGGATTGGTATAGATGTAATCGATGCGCGTCGTCCCCGCGTCGGTGGTGATCAAATAGGAAACCGTGGTCGTCGTGGTCTGCGTGCCGACAAAGAACGATCGCGTCGGACCGCCTTGCGGAATGTACTCCACGCGCGCGTGCGGCGGTGCGTGGTCGGCATCCGCGACGATCGGCACCGGCGGCGGCGCATCGGGAACGCCGAGTTGCACCGCGCAGTCCAGCGGTTCAGAGAGCAATTCATCGCGTTCTGCACCGTAGTAGCCCGTCTGCATCCACAGCTTGGTGCCCGGCGGCATCTTCAGGCTCGCCACTGCGCCACGCCATTTGCCTGTGCTTGAGTCGCGCACCAGCGGCAGGCGCGTCATGCTGCCGCTCTTGGATTGGCCCTGCGAATCGACCTTCACCGTCCAATAGTAGAAATTGACGGAGCGGATTTTTTCGGCCGGATCGATCGACTCCACACCAACCTCAAACGTGTAAGAATCGGCGGCGTCGGCGATCTTCCGGACGAACGTGGAACCGATGCGGCCTTTCAACGAGCGACGGATGTCGCCGCACGAGATGGCCAACCCGGTCGCCGTTTCTTCCGGAGTTGCACCGGCCAGCGCGACGAGATGCCCGTCGGCGTCGACGCAGGGAGTACCGGCGCAATCGAGCTTAAAATCGCTGATGATCCCGACGAAGTTCAATTGAGCGGTCGCCGGGTCAATGCGCACACCGTTGATTTCACCGACGCCAAAGGAGGAGCGGTTCACCGTGTCGTGATCGACGAGAAAGCGTGGATACCAAACAGCCATTTGAGGGCGAAGGTTGCTGTCGTCGGCCAGGGGAAGTATGGCGTTGGTGGAGCTTGTGCCGCGGAAGTACACCAGGCCCGAATCGGGATCATAGCCGGCCAGGCGCAAGGCCTTCCCGTCTTCACTGATCACCGTGAAACCCGAAGGAACTGCGCGCTTGCTGCGCGGGATGCCCAGCAATGAGGAGTTCGCGGCGATCAATCCCGGTCGGCAGAAGAAACCGCACGCCTCAAATTTCTGCCCGGCCAGCGTAGCGCGAAGATAGACGCTCGCGTCCCAGACTTTGCTGGCGACTTCCGGTGCAAGGCCCACACCTTCCGCCGCGTTTTCGCCGCCACCGAGTTTCAATGGACGGCGTGCCAGAAGCGCTGGAACACCATTGGTCACTTCGGCAACCGCTGGCGCCGACGCGGGCGCGGGCCGGGAAGCGGGCGGCGTTTCTGCTTCGACTTTTACCGGCGCGGTGGCGACGGCTTTGGGCAAGGGAGGAGCGACGACAGGAGGCGTCGTCTTTGCGGGCGCGGCCGTCTTGTCCACGGACAATGCCGTCGCGGAGGGCTTCACGTCGCGGTCCGAGTCGTCCGCCGGCCGCGCAAACGGATTCTTCATCGTCGACGCGATCGCCACACCGATGCCGACGCCGAGCAGAAGAATCACGATGGGTTTCAATAGTTTCATCGTTCACCTCCAGTAACTCGTACCGGCTGCGCTTAGCGCCGCCGTGTAATCACCGGGCTGACGGACTTGTTGGGGTTGTCCCAGGAATTCCCTTTTGTTTCATAGTCACCGCTCGGACGGTTGCTGCTTTGGTCGGTAGTGTAGCCCAGGTTCCAGCCGGGCGAATCCGGCGGTGGTGGCGGCGCAACCGGCTGCTGAACGACAACGCGCTTCACGACCTGCGGCGGCGGCACGTAGCGCGGCGCTTGCGGACGAGGCGCTTCCACGACGACAGGCTGCGCGCCGGGAACGCCCAATTCGGCGGCACGATTGAACGCGGCGTCGGCCACTTCTGCTTCGCCGGCTTTGAATCCGGTCTGCGCCCAGAATTCCGAACGCTTGGCGACGACAAGATCCGAGACCGAGCCCTTCCAGGTGGACGTGTTTCCCACGCGGGTCAAGGCCACGGCGGTCTTGGCAGTCGGATTGGCATTGCCTTCGCCGGCCGTCCAGTAATAGAAGGTGACGCCGCGGGCGACGTCGAGGGGGTCGATGCAGTTGGCGCTGATATCGAACGTGTAGCGGTCGCCATTCTTGGTGCGGGTCTTGACGCTCAAGTCGGAGACGTATCCATTGATCGAAAACGTCACGTCCGCCAGCGGCACGGTGGCGCTGGAGTTCAAGGCCTTCTTATGGTGTGGAATGAGCGCCAACAGTTGGCCCTTCTGGTTGAGCACGGGAGCGCCACCGCACGCCTGGCCAAACGCGCCTTCGACAATCAACACCTGCGTGCCAGACTTGCGAAACTCCGAGTGCGAGACGGCGCATTTGGCAATCTCGACCGTGTCTCCTTCGCCGGGCTTGGTAGCCGAGGGGGTGCACTGGGCGACAAACAGCGGCGTGGTCTCGCCGACAAATTGCGTCGATCCCAGGTCCAAGGGTTCTGGCGCCAACTTCAAGCCATCTGGTTTAATGAACGCCAGGCGCGAGTACGGATCAAGCACCGTGAGCTTGGCCGGACAGACTGTTTCTTTTCCAGCGACGCCGGCGTTGAGCACCACTTCCAGCGATCCGGAGAAACTCTGAACGTCTGGAATTTCACCCAGCACGTCCACGTCCGTCACCACGATTCCGCGGCGGCAGAAGAAGCCGCTGCCCAGCGTGACTGTCTTGCCATTTTTCACGCGCACGATCACCGTCGCATCCGCGACTTTGGCGCGCGTCGCGGGGCTCATCTCAGTGCCATCATCCAGCTGCGAACTCGGCCCGGTATCAATGGCTGCGTGTGATTTCGAGACATCCAGTGAAGCTTGATAAACGAAGTAAAAAGCTATTCCGGCCACTCCGATAAAAAAACCACCTACTAATAGAATAAGTAATTGTTTCGACGCGCCTTTTCGTCTTGGCTTGGCCACTGGTATTCCCCTCCGCGTTGTGCTGTGAGTTTTTAGCCCTTCCATACCTTCATACGTTTTAAGTGATCTGATTCTGTAATAGAAAATATATTCGTCAACGTACGAGCTCGTAAAAACACGAAAAATCGTGTGCACGTGTGTTGCTGGAGCTGAAATAGCAGGAAGATTTGTCCGAGCTGCTTTGAAATTCTATTTTACGATGTCAATTTTCGGAGCAGTGGCTTCCGTCACCTTCTTGGCCATCGCGGTAGCATCGAAGCGTTTTAGAAAGGTCTGAATCTCAGTGAAGATCGCGTGGAAGCCGAAATTGTGGGTCTCTCGCGCCGCGTCATCGGGATTCCAGCCTTGCTCGACGATGCGGTACGACGCGACCATCATCCCGGTGCGGTCGGCGCCGTGCTGGCAGTGCACGAACACGGGGAGATTCTTCGGGTCTTTGAGCAGCTTTAAAAATTGCGCGACGTCTTCTTCTTCCGGATGCCACGCCTTGCAGTTGATGTGGACATACTGCAACCCGGCGCCGGCCAGTTCGTCGCGATCGCTGTGAAACGCGCGCAGATTGACGACGGTCTTGATGCCCATCTTCTTCAGTTCCGCGAAGCCCTCGGCCGTCGGCTGCTCGCCGCGGTAGAGGATCTCACTGACTTTCGCGAAGTTCTTCACGCCTTTGACATCGTCCCGTGGCGTCAATAGCGCCGGTGAATCGGTTTTCGCAGGCGCGGGAGTCGGAGTGGGAGGTGAAACTTCTTCAGCCAGAGCAATACTGGACAGTAACAGCAAACAGACAATTCCGACGCGCATCATCGACGCCCCCAATTATTTAATCCATTTGATCCGAATACGAATATCGCGCAACAGAAATCCATCACTCCGTCGCTATGCGCCACTCACCGCCATCGCCGCAATTTGCGCTCCGATGCTCAAACTCGCCGTCGCCGCCGGCGACGGGGCATTGAGCACGTGCACGGCGCTGCCGTCGCGGATGATTTTGAAGTCGTCGACCAGCGCGCCATCGGGCAACAGCGCTTGAGCGCGAACGCCGGCGCCGCCGTCCTCCAGATCCTGCGCTTGGATTTCGGGAATCAGTTTCTGGAGTGCGCGCACGAACGCGGCCTTGCTGACGCTGCGGTACATTTCGCCCATGCCCGTCTTCCAGAACTTGAACGCCAGGTGCCAGAAGCCGCCGTAGGTCAGCGTTTCAAAACTGTCGCGAAAATTGAATGAAAGGCGCGTGTAGCCTTCGCGCTTAAAGGCCAGCACCGCGTTGGGTCCCGCTTCAACGCCGCCGAGAATCATGCGCGTAAAATGGACGCCAAGAAAGGGAAAGCGCGGATCCGGCACCGGGTAGATCAGGTTGCGCACGAGGCTGTAGCGCTCGGGCTTGAGCTTGTAATATTCGCCCCGGAACGGAACGATCTTCGCATCGGGCTTTAATCCCGCCAGACGCGCGACGCGGTCGGAATGCAGGCCGCAACAGTTGATCAGCGTTTTGGTGAGCACCTCGCCTTTCGTCGTGGCGATCACCGTCTCGTCTCCGCGGTGCGAAATGCGGGTAACCGCGGTGCCCAGTTGGACGCTGCCACCCTTGGTTTGAATCAATTCGGCGTACTTCCGTGCGACGCCGGGATAATCGGCGATGCCGGTCGTCGGTACCCACAGCCCTTTGATGCCGCGAACATGCGGCTCGATTTCGCGCATCCGTTCCGGACCAATCTCCTCCACGCCTTCGACGCCGTTGGCCTTCGCGCGCGCGAACAGTTCGCTCAGCTTCGGCAGTTCATATTCTTCGGTGGCAACGACGATTTTGCCGCAGACATCGTGCGCGACGCCGTGCTGCTTGCAGAATTCGACCATCAGGCGCCGGCCTTCGACGCAGGTCTTGGCCTTGCTCGAACCGGGTTTGTAATAAAGGCCCGAGTGAATCACGCCGCTGTTGCTACCGGTCTGGTGGACGCCGACCTGGTCTTCCTTCTCGATTACTGTGACGCGCAGAGCGGGGTTGGTTTCCAGCAGCTTCATCGCGGTTGAAAGTCCGACAATGCCGCCGCCGGCGATGGCGTAGTCAAAAGTCATGGTCTGTGTTTTAGTTTCCCTTCCGTGCGCGCAGCCGCGATTCCAGCCACTGGTGGAGCGACGATTTGAGCCGCGAGCGGTTTTCCTTGGAGTAGGGCACCGGCTGGTGGCTGGGCAGGCTCATCTCACGAAGATACTTCTGAACCTCCCGCCGCGCCACGAGATCGTGGATCACATCGTCAGTCCAGACGTTGCCGGAAAAGTTCATCACTTCAACCTTCTTCTTCACCGCGCGCTGTGCCAGCAGAAGATCGGCCGTGAGAATCAGGTCGCCTTCGTTGGCCTGCTCGATCAGCCAGTTGTCCGCGGCGTCGAAATCGCCGTCGACGACTTTCATCGCCGCGCTGGCGCTGTTGGTGATCGCGAGGATCTCCTTGTTGGCGACAAACGTGGGCACGACCGTGTGCCGCTTGCAGATCAGCACGATCTCGTCGCGTGCCGGACAGGCGTCGGCGTCGACGAATACTGCCAGCGGCGCGGTGCGTGGAACGTTTTCGTGGGTCTCGGTCATGAAAAACATTATCGCCGGAACTGGATTCCAATAAAGCGACGTTGTGGGGAGCTCAAGCCCTCTTCTCTCCGCGTCAAGTGCGCGGAAAATTGTATTGACCCGCACCGGATGCTGGATATCGTACAATGCATGCAAAGTACAAGACGCGGAAAACTAAATCTGCCGGTCGCGCGACGTGTGCTGGAGGATATCGCGGCAGGCAAGTTGCGCCAGGGCGATCGCGTTTCGGAAGCAAAGTACTCCGACGCCTGCAACGTTTCACGCACGCCGGTGCGCCAGGCCTTGCAGTTTCTGCAGAAGCTCCGCGCGGTGACCATCCGCGAACGTTTCGGCGCGCGGGTCCAGGCCACGCCGCCGCTGGCGCGGACAATCCTGAAATCCCAGGCCTTCAAACGCAGCGACACCAGCGCGACGGGCATCCAGCCGGCGTTCGTCGATATCGCGCAGCGGCTGCGCATGTTGTTGAGTTCAGAGAACGGACACGGCGACACGATCATCAAGGATGCGGTGATCGCCCGCAAGCTTGGCGTCTCCCGGACCACGGCCAACCGCGCGCTGAGTCTGCTGGCGCGCCAGAACCTGCTCGAACCGCTGCCGCGCCGCGGCTGGAAGCGCATCGTCGTCGGGCCGCGCGAAATCATCGACCTCTATGAATTCCGCCTCGCCATCGAACCGGCGGCGCTCGACTCCGCTTGGGATTTCCTCGATCTCGCTGCGCTCAAAGACCTGTTGAAGCGCACTCTCGCCGCCACCAACGAATCCCGCAGCATCTCCATGGACGAGGGCGTAGCGCTGGATCTTGAATTCCACCGCACGATTCTGAACGCCTGCCCCAACACATTATTACGCCGCGCGATGGAAGAGCAGGAAGGCTTGCGCGTGATCGCCGTCGCTCCGCCATGGCGGGTGCTGGGTCGCATGCAGCAGACGTTCCGCGAACACGTGGAAATTCTGCGCGCGATGCTCGGCCGCGATCGCAAGCGTGCCATTAAGGCGCTGCGCGAACATCTCATTCGCGCGCGTGATACGTCCGTCGAACGCCTGGCGCAGGATCTCGCGCTGCATGGAAAGGAATCCTGATGCCCGTCGCAGCGTTGAAAGCAGCCTTTGTCGGCGGCCCGATGTACGATGGCCTGTACGCGCGCCTGCCGGAATTCGAAAAGCGCACCGGCGTGCGCGTCGAAGTCGGCTTTAAAGGCGATCACCCGTCGCTCAACGAGCACCTCGCCAAACATGGTGCGGAGTACGATCTTG
Organism: Planctomycetota bacterium; assembly: GCA_038227875.1. Lineage (GTDB taxonomy): Bacteria > Planctomycetota > SZUA-567 > H5-PLA8 > H5-PLA8 > JBBRPR01. The sequence continues at coordinate 14,805 of JBBRPR010000042.1, read as the reverse complement.
TCTCGACGCATTCAAAATATTCGCCCAGCCAGGCGCAATTTCTGCGGCCGCTCGACGAACTGCTCGGCAAGGAGGAGCTCGCGGGCTTCGAGCCTTCCGCGCTGGAGCTGATGCGCTACCGCGGCAAACTGTTGCAACTGCCGCGCGTGATCGACACCAAGATTCTGCTCTACCGCCGCGATCTGTTCGAAGATCCAAACTTCCAGTTTGTCTTCAAAGCGCAGCACGAACGCGACCTCGCGCCGCCGCGAACGTGGGATGAACTCATCGAGATCGCCGCGTTCTGCAACCAGGGCGCCGGACGCAACGGGTTCGTCTTTCCCGGCAAGGAATCCGGACTCTTCGGCCACTTCTACGAAATTCTCGAAAGCGCCGGTGGCGAACTCTTCACCGCGGACCTCGAACCGGGTTTCGTCACGGATGCCGGCCGCTACGCCGTCTCGACGCTGGTCGAACTGTACCGCGGGTGCGCGCCGAAGGAACTGATCGACTGGCACTACGATCAGGTCGCCGAGCATTTTCAGGCCGGCAAAGCCGCGATGACCACCGACTGGCCCGGCGGCTACCACGGTTACCAGAGCGCCCCGGCCGTTCGCACGCGCTTCGACGTCGCGATCTACCCGGTCGGCCCGTCGGGCAAACGCCGCGTTTACTCCGGCGGCCATTCGTTCGCGTTGAGCACCGGCGCGCGCGATGTTCCGGCGGCGCTGGAACTGCTCCGCTTCCTGACTTCTGAAGAGAGCCAGTTCGACGATGCGCAGCGCGGCAGCATCGTCGCGCGACCCGCTGCGATGAAAAAAATCCGCGAAGCCTGCAAACCTGCCTCGCGTGAAGCGCGGCGGCTGGAGATTCTCGAAGCGACGCTGCGCGATTGCATGGCCGTGCCGCCGAAGTTCCCCGAATACCCCGCGTGCGAGGACGCAATCTGGGGCTCCGTGCGCGCCGCGCTGACGGGCGAACTGACCGTCGACGGTGCGCTGAACGCGGCCGCGGAAGCCGTGCGAAAGGCGAAGAAGACTTAGTATCCGTGTTCGATTTTGACCCTGGGACCAATTGGTCCTAGGTTGTCCCGCACCACCCCTATAAGGGAAGAATCGCGAGAGGATCAGCTATGGGCCGACTGGAAAAGAAAATCGCGATCGTGACCGGCGGGTCGCGCGGCATTGGCGAAGGCTGCGTCCGCGCGCTGGCTGAAGAGGGCGCGCGCGTCGTGATTTCCGATCTGCGCGTCGAAGAAGGCGAAGCAACAGCGAAAGCCGTGCGCGATTCCGGCGGCGATGCGGTCTTCGAAAAAACCGACGTGCTCGACGAGAAAAGCATCAACGCCTGCGTCGCGGCGACGGTAAAGCGCCACGGCGCGCTCGACATTCTGGTCAACAACGCCGGCACGCATTTTCCGCACACCATCGATTCGCTGACGCCCGACAAGTGGGACTTCATGCTGAATCTGAATCTCAAGTCGATGTACCTCTTCTGCCGCGCCGCGCTGCCGGAAATCCGCAAGCGCCAGGGCGCGGTGGTCAACATGAGCAGCATGCGCGGCCTGGTCGGGCAGTCGGACGCGATTGCGTACTGCGCGAGCAAAGCCGGCATCCTAGGTCTGACCATGGGCCTGGCGAAAGACGAAGCGAAATTCGGCGTGCGCGTCAATGCGATCTGCCCGTCGAATGTCGCCACACCGCTGATGAACGAATGGATCGCCAAGCAGGCCGATCCCGCCGCCGTGCGCAAGGCCTGCGAAAGCGCGCAGCCGCTGGGCCGCATGGCGTCGATCCTGGAAATTGGACGCGCCGCCGCGTTTCTGGCCAGCAGCGACGCGTCGTTTATCACCGGTCTGTCCATGCCCGTCGATGGTGGCGCGCTGCTCGGTTAACGAGAGGAATTGGTTATGGCACACGTAGCAGTCACGGGTGGGTGTGGTTTTTTGGGGAGCTGGGTGATCCGCAAGCTGCTCGCGGATGCCCACACCGTCACCGTGCTCGATCTTGAACGCACCACCAAGCGCTGGGAGATGGTGCTGACTCCCGCGCAGATTGAACGCATCGCGTTCCGGCCGATTCACATCGATCAGCCCGACGAGGTGCTCGAAGCCTTCAAGGCGCTCGCGCCGGATGCAATCATCCATCTCGCCGGCCTGCAAGTCCCAACCTGCCGCGCCAACCCGCTGGCCGGTGCGCGCGTGAACGTGATCGGCACGCTGGCCGTGTTTGAAGCCGCAGGCGCGCTGCCCAACAGGCCGGCCATCGCCTATGCGTCCAGCGCCGCCGTCTTTGGCAGCGACGCCGACTACGACAACCAGAGCGTCACCGACCAGACGCAGCCCAAGCCGGGCACGCACTACGGCGCGTATAAACTCTGCAACGAACACTGCGCGCGCGCGTATTTTCTCGACCGGAAAATCATGAGCGTCGGGTTGCGCCCGCTGACTGTCTACGGCCCGGGCCGCGACGTCGGCATGACCAGCTTCCCCACACGAGCGATCGCTGCCGCGCTGCTGGGAAAGCATTTCGACATTCCATTCAGCGGACCGACCGCGTACACCTTCTCTGAAGAATGCGCGGACATCTTCGTCGCCGCCGCGCTTCACCCCGTCCCCAACGCGCCGTCCTTCACCGTCAGCGGCGACATTCTCGACACGAAGGCATTCATCGCTGAACTCGAAAAAATCGTCCCCGGCGCCGCAAAGCTGATCACCTGCTCCGGCGGAAATCTCCCGATCGCCTCGAATCTGAACGACGACGAACTGCGCAAAGTCTACCCCAGCGTCCGCCGCATCGGCATCGCCGACGGCATCCGCCGCACCGTCGAATCCTTCAAAGCTCTCGCAGCGAAAGGCAAACTCGAGGTTTGATCTCACGCAAAGCCGCAAAGTCGCCAAGAACAGCAAGAACTGCAACAGATTTAGATGAGAATTTGGAGAACGAACAATCCATCTCGAAATGTTCCAAGTAGTAAGCAGTTCTTTGCGTCTTTGCGGCTTTGCGTGAGATAAGAAACTCAGGAATTCGGAGGAAGCCATGCCCGACACATTGAAGCTCAGCCAGGCCGCCGTGCTCGTCGACAGCGCGAAGGATAATGTCGCCGTCGCCAAGTGCGACTTGCCCGCGGGCTTGAATCTGGAGCTGGCGCCGAGCCGGCAGCTGCGGCTCAACGATTCCGTGCGCCGCGCGTTCCGCTTTGCGCTCAAGGACATTGCCGCCGGGTCGCCGATCGTGCAGTACGGCTGGCCGATCGGCGTGTCGAAGGGCATTCGTGCGGGCGATTCGATTGTCACCGCCAACATGGACAACGCGCGTCCGGAGTTTGCCGACGACAGCGCCAAAGCCGCGGGCGACTGGCGGCCGGACGTCGGAGGACTGCCGACGACCTTCGACGGATTCCTGCGCCCCGATGGCCGCGTTGGCATCCGCAACTGGATCCTGATCGCGCCCAACAGCATGTGCGCCAGCCACGAAGCGAACCAGATTTCGATGCGCTCGGAATTCATGCTCTGGTCGCGCGAAAAGTTTCCGAACGTCGACGGCGTCACCGCGATTCCGCACGACAAGGGCTGCGGCTGCACCGACGGCACGAACATCGACCTGGTGCTCAACACCATTGCGCAGTACGTCGCGCATCCCAACATCGGCGCGGCGGTGATCCTGGAACTCGGCTGCGAAAAAACGAATCTCGCCGCTATGGAACGCTACATCGGCAAGCCGCTCGACCAGTGGGGCAAGCCGGTAATCGTGCTCTCCGTCCAGAAACTCGGCGGCACTGAACCGACGATAAAAGCGGGACTGGAAGCCGTCGAAAAACTCCTGCCGGAAGTGAACAAAATTTCGCGCACGAAGCAGAGCGTCAAGCATCTCTCCATCGGGTTGAAGTGCGGCGGCTCCGACGCGTTCAGCGGGCTTACCGCCAATCCATCGCTGGGTCACGCCAGCGATATTCTCGTCGCGCAGGGCGGGACGAGCATGTTTACGGAAGTTCCCGAAATGGCCGGCTGCGAGGAGAAGTTGAAGAATCAAGCCGCCAGCCCCGCCGCCGCGAAGGAGATCGTCGACGCGATCAAATGGTACGACGATTTCACCGCGCGCTACGGCCACACGGCGTTTGAAAATCCATCGCCGGGCAACAAGGATGGCGGCCTGGTCAACATTCTGGTCAAGTCGCTGGGTGCCGTGGCCAAAGCCGGCCGCGCGCCGATTCAGGGTGTGACGCCGCATGCGCAAGCGCCGAGGACGCCGGGCCTGTGGATCATGCAGGGGCCCAGCTACGATCAACTCTCCACGCCGGCGCTGATCGCCGCGGGCGCGCACATGGTTTTGTTTACGACCGGCCGCGGCACGACGATCGGTAACGCGATCGGCCCGGTGATCAAGATTTCCAGCAACACCGAAATCTTCCAGCGCATGAACGGCGACTTGGACGTCGACGCCGGCACGATTCTCGACGGCCTGGAGACGCAGGAGCAAGTCGGCCGCCGCATCTATCAGGAGATCGTCGCCGTTGCTTCAGGCCAGCCCGCCAAGGCCGAAAAAAATCACCACCGCGAGTTCCAGATCTGGAGCGAGCAGTCGGTGGCGCTGTAGCAGCTCGCGCGCTTGATTCCGCTGGTTTATGGGTTGCCCGTCATTCGCATTCTCATTGAGACGCGCGTAAATGAAACCGGAAGCTGCGGGCTCGATCGGCGTTGCATGAGCCGCAGAATACACATTTCTGAAAGCTCCGCCATGCTCCAGACCACGGCCGGTGGAACCTTGCCGGGTTGAAATTTTGCTGCGTACTCCAGGTCGTAGTCTTCCTCCGGCGACCACCCGACGACTTCAATCTCGCGGCCCACCTCAAGCCCCAGCTCCGCGGCGGCTTTGACCACTGCCACGCCCATGGTGGTCCACGGGGCGATGATGCCGTCGGGTCGATTGGCGCGCGACAACAGTTTGCGCGCGCGCGCGACAGTTGTTGAAAAATCGCCCCACGGCACTTCCAGGCAAAATTCCGCGGGCAGCGTACTCCCGCTGCGCACCGCGCCGCCGACGGCTCCGGCCAACCGTTCGATCACCTGTGGAGACGCGCCAAGCAATGGCGGCCCAACGAAGCCCAGCCGTTTGCAGCCGCGAGCCGTTAAATGCATTGCGGCGAGCATCGCGCCGGTAAAACCATCCTGGGCCACCGCATCCAATGCTATGTCTTCACGCCAGGCATCTCCGAGAACGACCGGCACGCCCATTTTGGAAATCGCATCAATGAGTTCGCGGTCCAAGCTGTCGACAATTACTCCGCAGACGCGCGCAGCTTTAAGGTGCGCGACGATCTCATCGCTCGTGCGACTCTCGCGCTGGATGGTCAGCAACGACCAGCCACGACGGCCGGCCGCCGCTTGAAGCTCATTCATCAAGCGGCGAACAAACCAGCTCACGGTGTCCTGCTGCGGTTTGGAAATGACGCAGGCGAAGGGGAATCCGCGTTCCGGATCGTTGGCCTGCCCCAATACGCGGTAACCGCGTCGATCTTCGGGCGCTATCAAACCTTCAAACGTCAGCATTTTCAGCGCGCGCCGTACGGTCTTTTCACTGAGGTGATGCTCTTTGGCCAGGATGCGTTGCCCAGGCAATAGTTCCCCGGGCTTAAATTTGCGGGATTGAAGTTCGTGTTTCAGCGTATCTGCAAACTGGGAAGACAAGCGCGAATTTGGCATTCTGATTTCCTTCTGATATCCCCGATTCGTTTATGACAGATCGTTGCCCAATTCCAAGTTGATAATGAATACATTTTTATTGCGGACTCCCCAAACCGGTGTATAAACATGTGGAAATCAGATGGGATATCAGATGGATATCATACCCATCGAGTAATCAGGCGCGTCGAACCAGAGACTTGGAGCACACAGATGCAGAAAAAATGGGATGTGATCGTGATCGGTGGTGGAACAGCAGGTGTGATCGCGGCGATTCAGTCCAGTCTCGCCGGCGCGCACACGCTACTGGTTGAAAAGACCGGGCTGCTGGGCGGAACAATCACAACGGCTGGGATCGACTTCCCTGGACTATTCCACGCATGGAAGCGCCAGGTGATTGCGGGTATCGGCTGGGAATTAGTGCAGAACTGCGCAGCAGAATGCGGAATTCCGCTTCCCAATCCGAAAATGCAGGACCCCAACGCGCATCCGCTCCATCATATTCAAATCAACCGTGCCCTCTATTCTGCGATTTGCGATGAGGCGTTGCTGAAGGCCGGGACGACGATTCAGCTTCACGCCATGGTTGCGAGCGTGGAACAGCGCGGGGGCGTGTGGAAAACGACGCTGTGTACGAAGAGCGGCCTCTCGGTAATTGAATCCCGCGTCGTGATCGATGCATCCGGAGACGCGAATGCCGCGACACTCGCGGGATGCGCAACGATTACGCCGCCGGAAGTGCAGCCCGGCACGCTGGTCTGCCATGCCACTGGTTACGACCCGGCCACGATCGATTACGAGGCGTTGCGCGTCGCGTTTGAGGCGGAGGTCGGTCAGGGGCGGCTCAAGCAATCCGACATTGGCTGGAATTTGAATCGTTTCGATCCCAAATGGGTTCGCAAGTGCGGTGAGAATTCCAGCCATGTCATCGGGATCAATGCAGGGTCAAGCGAAGGCAAGACGAGCATGGAACTGGAAGCGCGCGCGTCGCTGCTGCGCCTCTACCGATTTCTTCGGCGCCAGCCGGGGCTTGAGAATCTGCATCTCGATTATGTTGCGCCAGAATGCGGTGTACGGGAAACGGTCACCATCGTAGGCAAGGCAACTGTCACGGTCGAAGATTATGTCTCCGGGCGGCTGTGGGACGACGCGGTTTGTTATTCGTTCTATCCGATTGATTTGCACATGTCGTCCGGCAAGGGACTCGATTGCCGCCCGTTGGCGGAAGGAGTCGTTCCGACGATTCCGCGTGGCGCAATGTTGCCCGTCGGGACGACCAATTTGATTGTTGCCGGCCGCTGCATATCCAGCGATCGCGCCGCCAACTCCGCTTTGCGCGCGCAGGCCAGTTGCATGGCGATGGGTCAGGCCGCCGGCGCCATGGCCGCCCTGACGGCCCTATCGGGAACGGAAGTCGAACAGCTTGCCCTTCAGGACATCCGCAGCACGCTGCGCCAGCACGGCGCCATCGTGCCTGAGGCCGGGATTCCATTGGTTGAAATCGCTGCCGGTTCACCGGTCATGATGGGGCACGGTTTGGATATTTAACGTGAGTACATACAGATGTGGCGGGCGCAAGCGCTCGGCAGTCGCCGCTCGTTGCGGCGCTTTATTTATAAGAAGTCCGAGCGACATGCGCTCTTTCGATTCCTTGGGCCGAAAGGGGAGTGAATTGCTACTCCCCGCTCACAGCCGTTTTCTCGCCGCTGCGCGAGGCCGTCTTTCGCGCGTGCAGCGATTTGCTCAGATCGGCCACCAAATCGCTGTCGGGGAACATGTACGGTCGGAACTTTTCCGTCGCGCCGTCCTGCGCGGTGAAGAGCAGCGCGTTGTACAGGCCCAGGCGGTTGGCGGCGGGCGTGTCGATCAGCTCCGACGAATCGTTGGCGCTCATCTGGAAGAGCACGCGCATTTCAAATTCGCGCAGCGTCTTGCGGTTGATCGTGCGGTTGAGATTGGTCAGCGTGTCGCACCAGATGATCGAATGCACGCCTTGGTTCGGGCCTTCCGTCAGCATGTCGGAGAAGCGCTTGGCCGGCGCCACGGTCTCGTCGGAAGACGATGAGCCGAAGCCGAATTCATCGTCCTGGCGCAGCATGCGGAAGCGGTCAAGGCCCAGCACGAGCACGTAAACGCGGACGGGATCTTCGCCGCCTTCCTGACGCGCCTTGATTAGTGCGCCGATCTCGTCGAGCACGTGCGGCAGACGGCGCATTTCGACGATGTCGATGTCGTGCGGCAGCACGCTGGTGACCAGGGAGAGCCGGTCGCGCGCGCCGGAATCGGGAGTCGTGCCGTCGAAAACATAGATCTTTACGTCGTCGGGCGAATTTCCGGCGGCCAGCGAGAGCAGTGTCGCGGTACACATCGACAACTCCGGCTCGCCACGCTGGCCGACAATCAGCAGGTTGTTGCCGGCCTGGCGGTCGAAGTGAACTTCCGTCGGTCCCTTGATCGCGTTGGCGTCGCCCAGCCAAATGCGCGCGCCTTCCGCGCGAGTTGGGGTGCGGCCGGCGAGTTCCGGAAGCAGCCGGTTGGTGCGCAGATCGGCGAGACTGTTGCCTTCGAAGACCGACGGGCCAGGGAAGTTGAGCTTTTCGTTCTGCACCTTCTGCTGGATCGACAGCAGGAACTTGTCCTGATCTTCCTTCGGCAGATACACGGCCTGGAACGGGTTGTTGCCTTCGACCAGACCGGCCTGATCGTTGTAGATCGCTTCGCCGGGCCGCGAGAGCAGCGCTGCGGCGGAGTTGTCGTCGCTCAGGATCATGTACGAGTCGGCTTCGTTACACTGTAGCGCGATGCGCACCGCGACCTGCCCCAGCGTGCTCTTGGCCAGCGAGTACGTGCCGCCGAGCGTCTGCGTGCCGAGGATCACGTGAATGCCGAACGCGCGGCCCTGGCGGACGACGCGGTCGAGCAGCAGCGACGCTTCCTGCGCGACGGCATCGTCGTCGGTGAAGAATTCCTGGAATTCGTCGATGACCAGCAGCGAGCGCGGAATATGCATGCTGGGTTCGGCTTTGCGGAAGCTGGGGAAATCCTGGACGCGCGCTTTGCGGAACAGTTCGCCGCGCGTAGTCAGCTCGCGATCGATGCGCTTCAGCACGCTCAAGCCGAATTCGCGGTCGCTTTCAATCGCGACGACGCGCGCGTGCGGAAGCTCGTGAACGCCATACGTTTTGAATTCGACGCCCTTCTTGAAGTCGATCAGGTAGAACTCGATTTCCTTCGGGCTGTACCACATCGACGCGTTGGTGACGATGACGTGGAAGAGATTCGATTTTCCGGAGCCGGTCTTTCCGGCGATCAGCGCGTGTTGCGCGGTGCCTTTGCCCAGCTGCATGAATTGCAGGCGGTCGGCGCCGGCCTTGCCCAGTGGCAGGCGTACGCCGGATTCGGTGCTGCTGGTCCAGAATTCCTGCGGCTTGGGCGTCACCGCTTCGAACGGCACCTGGACGCGCCCGGCTTCCTGCGACTGCACGCCGATGGTGTGAATCAGCGCGTCGACGACATTCGCGGGCGGCGGCGCTTCGAGCGTGACTTTGGCGCGCTTGATCGTGTCGTCTTCGAGCACGAAGCCGTCCTCGAATTCCGAGAGGAACAGACCGTTGCGGCGGACATGCGCTTCCGAAACCGGCTGCGGAATGCGGCCGCGGTCGTCGTTCAAAATCAGCGTGTAAACGCCGCAGCGCACGCCGCTGGCGATGATGCTGGCCAGGCGTTCCAGCGCCAGTTCGGTGAAGCCATTGGGGAAATCCGCGATGACCAGGAAACGATAGGGCTCGGCCATCTGGCCGGCTTCGCGGTTGAAGTCGCTGATCGATTCGTATTTGTTGCGGAGGTATTTCTGGATGATCTTTTCCATGTGTTCGGTCAGATCAGTCAGCTTCTTTTCGACATGGGTAATGTCGCTCCAGATTTTCCCGCCGACAATCGATTCGTCGTAATCGTTGAGATGCATCAGCCCGCCGAAATTCTGGCCGAGACCGATCGGGTCGATGATGGTGAGCTTCGCCTTGGTCGCCGGGAGCGAGGTGAGCAGTCGCAGCACCGACGCGGAGAGCGTCTGCATCGCCGCTTCGCGCTTGGCGCTGCCGGCGCGGATGAAGAGGCTGCCGAGCATCGGGTACGTCAATAGAAGGGGGAGCTCAGCCGTCGCGCCGTCGGGGATCGAGAATTTGCCTTCGAGCTCCGCTTCCGGCACGAGGCGGCGCAGATCGGCGTGAACCGTTCCGGCGAAGACGTCCTCAGCGAACGCGGAGGGCAGCTTCCACGTTTTGGCCAGCTCCTCGGTCCAGACGGGATTGGTGGTGCGCGCCTGCTTAATCTCCTGCGCGCCGAACGACTGCAAGTCGGCGAGAGCTTTATCGAATTCGGCGGCGAGGCGCGCGATCTCGCTGGTTTTTTCCTGCTCCATCGCGCTGGCCTTGGTCGCATGAGCGGAGGTGAATTGTTTTTCTTTCACCGTCAATTCCGTGCGGTGCTTTTCTGTGGCCTGTGTGGACGTCTGCGTGAATGTGTCGATTGCCACCTTCTGCGCCGCAACGACTTTGGCCATCAGCTGATCGCGCCGTGCGCGCACGCCCTTCACCGCTTCGGCCGACGACTTGTTGCTCTCGTTGATCGCCTTGTTCGTCTCCTCATCGACGACGCAGAAGCGCTGGATGCGCGTGCCTTCCAGTTCGGCCAGACCCTGCGTCTGCTTCTCGTCGACGGGGCCTTTCTGGGATTCGGTGAGGATGCACAGTTCGCTCGACTGATGCCAGAGTTCCACCGCGACCATGCAGGCCTTGTCCTTGGCCTTGCTGTTGATCGCCTGGATCGCCGCGAGGATCACGACGCCCAGCCCGATGATGCCAAACTTGATCGGCGAATCCGGCTGCTGCGAATACATCGCCGCGGTGCCGGCAATGGTCGCCAGCAGCGTGATGGAGATGAGCACCACCGGCGACATGCGTTTGTTCATGCGCATGCGTTCGGCTTCGAGACGGTCGTTGATCGCTTTCAGCGATTCTTCGATCGCGTCGGGCATCGCCGCTGACTGCGATGGCACAAACGGCGGCGCCTTCTTGGAATCCAGACGCAGCCCCTGTTCCTGCGCAAATCCGGCGATGCGGCGCTTCAGGTCTTCGCCGGTGAAGAGCAGCCCTTCGAGGCGCTCGAATTCGAGCCGGCATCGCTGCTGAAAGTCCGTGGCCTGAGCTTCGTATTCCTTCGTTGCTTTTTCGTGAGCCTGCTGCTGCTTCTTGCGGGCGTTGGCGCGGACGGTGCTGGCGCGGGCTTCGAGCTTCGCTTTAACTTTGATGAATGCCGTCTCGACGCGGTCGGTGCGGCGCTTCCACTTCGCTTCCAGTTTCTTCCGCGCTTCGGCCGTCTGCGCATCATGAGCCTGCAGCGCGCTGGCCAGTTCGGCCTTCAGCTTCGCCGATGCCTTGGTGAACGCCGCCTGCTCGTCCTCGATGAACGAACGCTCCTTGGCGTACACCGCATCGCGGTCGCTCAAGATCGCCGTCAATTGCGCCTTCACATCCACCAGCCGCTTGCGAATCCGTTCCATGCGCTCGTCTTTCTAGAATTCAAAATTCCCAACTACCGCGAAATTCCCTGCCTGCCCTTCGGTCATTCTTCGACATTCAACTGCATTCCCTGACCACCTGCGCCATCAACTCATCCACATTGCGAATCGCGCTGCGAGCGGTGCGGACGGCATGCCGCATCTGTTCCAGGTACTGCAGATCAAATTCTTCGCGCGCCTGATCGCGCCAGCCGTCGGCCGTGATCGCCCACTTCTTCTCCAGGTCCTCAAGGGCCTTGGCCAGCATCGATTCATTGCCCGCCATCCGCAACGTAGACATTGAAGACCTCCTTGAACCTAAAAACTATTCTACACGGGCAGTTTTGAGTTATGAGTTTTTAGTTTTGAGTTACCAGCGCTCTCGCTTCGCTCGTAACCGTTGCCATTTTCAATCTCAACTCAAAACTCAAAATTCAAAACTATCCTTACTGAGCATTCCCGTTCTTCATGTACTCCTCCAGCTTCTCGATCATGAAATCGATTTTCGCCAGCGCCGCCGGCGTGGTCGAATCGAGCGTGTGCGCGAGCGCGTCGACGGGGCCCATCATTTTCTCGACGTGCTGTTCGAGCACGATCGACCAGCGTTTGACTGCCGCCGTTTTCTGGTCGCACTCTTCCTTGCGGCGGATGGCGCGTTCGAGCGCTTTCTTCTCGTCGACAGCGCTGGTCTTGCGCATCGATTCCGGCGCGTAGCGCGCTTCGTTGTACGCCGCGCGGCACTGGATCACCGACTCTTCGGCCTTGCGCAGTTCGCGCTTCCAGTAATTGGCCTGATCCTGCCGCAGCCACTGCGAAGCGCGGTGCATGTCCGTGCGCACGCCATTGACGGCGTTGTGACAGGTCTCGTTGAACTTGATCAACTGCGGCCGAAACGCCTTGAGAATTTCGGGAGACTGGATGTTGGCGCCGTTAGACATGAAAACGATCCTTTCGGGCAGTTTTGAATTGTGAGTTTTTAGTTCTTAGTTACGAAAGTCTCGCTTCGCTCCAAAACCATTGCCTTCTCAATCCCAACTCAAAACTAAAAACTCAAAACTATCAGTCCAAGTATTCCTGAATCTTCTGCGCCTTCCGCAGCAGAAACGGAATGTGCTTCTCGGAGGCTTCGACGAATTTATTGAGCGGGCCGACGAGCTTGCTGAATTCGTCGGCGAACTTTGCGTGCTCCTGATCCTGCCAGGTTTCGCCGAGTTTGACGAAGCGGCGCTGGATCGAGGTCACCTGCCCCTGGATGTCGGCGTTGAAGCGCTTGAGGTCCGAGGCGAAGCGGCGGAGTTCCTCGGGATCGACGATTGCCTTGGCCACGCTGAAACCTCCTCTGTTTGGAAACGTGCACGAGCGGTTTTAGTCCACTGTAAATTGGACGCATTTTAAGGCGCGGATACTGCTCGCAAATCGCGGGTCTGCCTTGGCTTCCAGCGCGGAGGAGCGACACAATCCCCCGTCAGGAATAGACACGCAAAGCTACCTCGTTTTCCCCAGAAAACCAAAGAAATCATCGCGACCGCCGGGACTAAACCGGGGGAGAAGGAACACAATCGGAAGGCGTTTGACACCAACCATGATCCACGCCGACTGAGCGGGCTTCCGTGACTACTGGACGCTGCAAAGGGTTACTGTACGTACACATAGAAAACGATTGACTGGCTTCGGTGCGCGTCTAGGTTAACGCCTTGATTGCAACGACTTGGACGTGGTGTGCGCTCGTATTTTTGTGGGGGAAATGTGTTTAAGAGAACGGTTACTCCGTGCTGGCTTTGCGTGCTGGCGGCAACTCTCATTTGCTCGAAAATTTATGCAGGCACGCCGGTTATTTTCGGACCCTCAAACGCCAACGTCAACGAGGACACCCCGACGAATATCGGATCGGGACTATCATTGATGGATCTGGGCTACGCTGGAACTTTCAATGTCACCCAACTTAAGGTGACGCATGGCACACTCGTGATCACTTTTCCGAACGGCACAGTGACCACCAATTCCAATATCTCGAATTTTCCGGATGCCGATCAAAACGCTGTAACGACCGCGTTCGCGACGCTCCAGTACATTCCGAACCTCCATTATGTCGGTGCTGACACACTCGTCATCAACGTCAACGAAGCAGGGGTTCCGGCTAATTCTGCATCCAAGAGTGTTGCCATAAGTGTACTGTTCCTTAACCACCCACCAACATTAACGCGTCCCCCCGATGCGACGACCACTCAATCGATTCCGACTACCGCACTTCCCTTTTCGGTGGATGACGTCGACTCCGGTCCGGCGTCTGTAACACTCACGGGAACATCCAGCGATCAATCCCTGATTCTTGATGCAAGTATTGTCTTTGGCGGATCAGGGGCGAACAGAACCGTCACTGTAACACCGACGGCAGGTGGACCCGGAACCGCGACGATTACAGTCACCGCTCATGATCCAAATGGCGGAACCAATTCGCAGACGTTCCTCGTTACAGTCAACGTTAACACTCCGCCGACGATTACCCCGCTCGGCGCCCAGATGATTTTTGAAGATACGTTTTCATCACAAGCGTTCAACATCAACGATTCGGAAACACCAAACAATCTGACTCTTTCCGCGAGTTCAAGTGATCTTTCGATTGTTCCCATCAGCGGAATTACGTTTCTCAATGCAGGAACACTCAACCCAACAGTTAAAGTTACGCCAACTCTCTTCACCCATGGAACCGTGACGATCACCGTAACGGTTACGGATCCGGCAGGCGCCACAGCGATGCGGAGTTTTCTGCTGACGGTTGTTCACGTGAATCACGCGCCGGTACTAAGTAGCGGTAGTCCAACCTTTCCTGGAATCCCCGTCAACACAACCAGTCCGGCAGAACCGATTTCATTTGTACTCCCTTTTGTCTCAGACGTGGATGTCGGCGATTCCACGGGCATCGCCGTTACTGCTGCCGATCAGACAAACGGGATTTGGAAATTTACGATAGACGGCGGAACAACTTGGACACCCTTCAATAGCCTGACCGATACCAACGCAACATTGCTGACATCGAATGCCAATACGGCAGTTCTCTTTGTTCCAAATCTCGGATACGTCGGTACGGCAACTCTCAAGTTCCGTGCTTGGGACGGCTCGGACCTGAAGACCAATGGAAGTCCCAACGTTGATGTCTCTGCAAACGGTGGCAATACCGCTTACAGTCCGACAACGCTCACAGTCTCGATCATGGTGGGGACAATAAATCACGCTCCCACTTTTTCTCTACAGGCCAGCGCAACCGCACTCGAGAACTCGGGCCTACAATCATTCTCCAACTTCGCTACGTCCATTTCCCCGGGTCCCGCCAACGAGTCCGGGCAAACCGTCAACTTCAATGTGATCGGGAACACTAATGTGGCACTCTTCTCCGTACCGCCTGCAATCGATCCCACTGGCACGCTTACGTTCACGCCAGCATTTAATGCAAAGGGGGGTATCCACTTTACGCAAGTGGCTCCAGGATATAGCGTTCCCTTACTATGGGAGAGTTGCAGTTATCGATTGGCGGCGGGGACTACCCGCGCAACTTCAGCGAGTTCGACAGGTTCTTCGTTGACGAGGCGGC
>JBBRPR010000041.1:0-77810 GCA_038227875.1 Planctomycetota bacterium | reverse complement strand
CTGGATTGTAAACCGCGTCTGTCCTGTAGACAAAGCGGTCAATACGAAGCGAGCCCCTTGACGAGGCCGCGAAAGGAAGGTACGTTTCGGTTTCGGCTACGGACGTTCAACCAATTTCAACAACGGATGGGACATCCGCCGCGATGATTGCCAATCCGGCAAAAAGCGCATAGCCCCGAAACCATGTAGCACGCTGCTTATGGATGCTTGTTGACATGTAGTCCCCACTCTTCAACCTTCAACGCACGGTCAATGCCAATTTGCGACTTCAACCTGAAGCAAATTCTGCCGGGCAGTGCCAGAAAACATTGAATCGCCAAAAAGTCGTGTAGAGTACCTGACGCTATTTGATCTCATCGGCAGTCAATTCATATATTTGAGTGCTCAATGTGGAGATCATCTTGAACGAGCAAGAAAGTACACAAGCGTCGCTGCGAAAGTTGATCGAAGACCTGACGCTCTTGATCGAATCTTCCAGCGTCCTGGCCGGAAGCCTGAAGCTCGAAAACGTCCTCCCGCGTACCTTGGATCTCTGCCGCTCACTGATCACAGCCGACAGCTACGCGGTCTGGCTCCACGATCAGCTCACGAGGAAATGGTCGATCGTCACGTCCGCCGGCCTTTCCGCTGAATACCAGCGGCTGACGTTTTTAAATCTCGATCATTCCACACCGATGCTCAGCCAGCCGCTGGTGATTGAGGATGTTGCGCAGTCGCCGTTTCTCGATACACACCGCCAGTTGCAGCGGACCGAAGGCATCTGTTCGCTGCTGGTCGTGCCGTTGAAAATTTCCGGTGCCAATTCCGGCACGCTGGTCTTCTACTACAAATCGCCGCACCGTTTTACGTCCTCGGAAGTGCGCATCGGCGTCGGCATCGGCAATCTGGTCGGTGCGACGTTGACCAGTATTCGCATTTGTGAAAACGAAGCCGCGCTGCGCCATCAGGCGGAAAAAGCGCGACAGCGCGCGGCCTTTCTGGCGGAGCTGAGCACGGTGCTGTCCCAATCGCTCGATCTGCAGACGACGCTGGAGAAAGTCGTGCGCCTGGCCGTGTCGAATGTGGCCCAATCGTGCACGATACATTTGCGCGACGAAGCCGGAAACTTCATCATGGTTGCAACCGCTCACGAAGATCCCGAGTTGGACGCCGTTCAACAGCAGACCGCACGCGCGTACCGCCCGGAGCTCAATCCCAACAGCAAAATCGTGCAGGCCTATGAATCGCGTCGCCGAAATTGTGCTCAAACCATGCGAACACGGCGACGTCGTTCTGTGCTTTGAGCAGCGGTTCAAGTGGGCAGGGGTGCGCGCCGTTAAGTTCGTCCGTGCGGACGTGACCAAAACAAAGCTTGCCATAGCAGGACGCACACCCGCCGCCCTCTTCAAATTCCGCCTGGGCCACACTTGCTACCCCCAAATTACGCGCCTGCACTTCAGCCCATACCGTCAACTGCTTACTATTCTTTCCCACGGCAACAAACCTCCCTACGTGGTCGCGCGTGAAAGCGTCGACCCGTCTAAACGTGACTCCACACGCGCCCCATTGGCTAGGTGTGGTATTCGTGCCTGGGCGTTACCTGCTGCCCAGGGGCTTGTACGTCGTAGGTTGTCGACCCGCCTAGAGGACCGAGTTAACGACTCGGTTGCAGTCGTAGGACTTCGGAAGGGCTACATAGTATATATCGACAAAACTGGCCAAAAAGCCGCAGAGTTTCCTTACTTATCTATATCCCCAAAACTGGGCGAAAAGCACGGATGACTTACCAGTTTCCTTACTTATCTATATCGCCAAAACTGGGCGAAAAGTAACATTGGCAGACCAGATTTCTCATAATCTATACCGACAAAACTGGTCGGAAGGCGACACAGATTCCATAATCTATATCGCCAAATCTGGGCGAAAAGCACGGATGACCTGCCCAGATTTTTAGGATTTCCACATAATCTATATCACCAAATCTTCCCAAAAAGCGTCATGGAAAATTATTTTTATGCAACTTTTCTGCGCCATGCTTCCAAGCGTTCACGGACGGCGCAGACGTATGACCCGCCCTCAGCAGCGGCGACCAGATCGGCGACACTGGCCAGGGCGACGGGGTCAAGCTCTGCCAGGTCTGACTTGATGTCGTCTATCACAGACCAGGATTCCAATTCGCCCTTTTCCTCACAGACCAGGTTGAAGAGATAAGCAGCGTCGACGGCGTCCCGCAGTGCGGCGACTTTGTCACCCTGCCGCAAATGGACTTCAGCGCGCGCCAGGTATAGCGGGGCTAATGCGTCAGACGCTGCCGACTCCCCAACCTGCTCACAGTGGACGGTCAACGCTTCAATCAGGTCGCTCAACTGCTGCAGCTTTTCCATGGGTCTGTTCTCCAGGTCGTTCACTGCCCCGCACACAGTCGGGGCGTTGAACGCATAAATACAGCAGGCAACGGGCGCGCGCAATATATATCTTAAATTTACATATTTACATAATTAAACTATGCAAATGGTAAAATCAATCATGTCAAACTATGTAAACGCCTATGAAATTAAATGGTGAAAACCTGCGCCCGAAACGGTTGAACGGGCGCGAAAATATTTTATTCGCCGTCTTCAATTTCAGGGTCAAGTTTCTTGTAGGCGTCCCGCTGCTGGTCGTCTGTCGTGTGCGCGTACTTGTCCAGAGTCAACTGCACGGTCGAATGTCTTAGCATCGCCTGCAGCGTCTTCACAGGTACGCCTGCTGCACTCAGTCTTGATGCGAACGTGTGGCGCAGCGCGTGAAGATCAAGACTGCCCTGGTCGTTATGCTTCTCTATCTGCGCTGCTTCCAAGTCTTCATCGAATTGACGTAACAGGCGCGACGAAACTTTAAGCACGTTATCAGTCTGCTTTGTTTCCCCTGCCCGCTCACGATGCCGTTGAAGGTCGTCGCGCGTGGTCTCAGATATCGGCTGTAACTGCGTCGACCCGCTTTTAGTGAGCTTCAACGTGAGCGTGCACTTCTCAAAGTCGACGTCTGCCCACGTGAGACGTGACACTTCCTTCAACCGTAAGCCAGCGTCAAGCATCAGTCGATACGCCAGCACGTTGCACTCACCTTTGAATCGATACTTGCGCCACTGCGCAGGACTGATCGCAGCGTCGGGGCTATCGTCTTTGATGCCCTGCAGTGCCATGTGTTCTTGGCGGTTCATGAACTTGATGCCTGCGGGCAAGTCTACTTTAGGTTTGCGCGGTTCGAGTGCTGCCCGCCTGGCGCGCCGTTCGGGGCCATGCTCCGCAGACAACAAAAAGAGTCTGATTTCGTCGTCTGTCATCGCGCGACGGTTGCGGACAGTGTGCCCGCTTTCTGGAAGTTTCCCCTGTCCTGCTACCGGGTCGACCTCATAAACCCCGCCCTTCGTGGTCGCCCATGAGCAGAGACCCTTAACGGAAATGGTGTAGGCGTTAATAGTGCGGTTCGAGTACTTCGGTACGATCTCGCCGTCTTTGTTTTCGACGGTCTGCCGTTGCATGTAAACGACAAAGGAATTCAGTTTCGTCTGTGTGATGTCGGCAGCGGTTCGCACCTTCGCGTGGTCGACGAACGCTTGTATACGGTGCCCGGTTTCTTCAGCGTGTTTCGTGGTAGTGCGCGCGCCCGACTTGGAAGACGTCGACTGGAATTCTGAATAGAACTTCATCAGGTCTTCAATGGAATGCTCTGAAGGGTTGCGGGTTGTTATTCCGCTCTTCTCACGTCGCGCCTTCAACTCTTCATGGCGCAGCAGTTCGAGCGACTCAGCTTTGCTTGCCCCGCCCTTGCGCCGTAGTTTGCGCCCGGTTGCGTCGCGCCACTCGATATACCAACCCTTGAGTGGATGCCGTTTGCCGTTCGAGGTGTAATAATGATCGTTGAACGCTCTGCCCATGGCCCAAATCCCCTTGACCCCTTGACCCGCCCTTGACCCAGAAAGTCTATGGTTTGGGTCAAGGCGCGTCAATAGTCAGAAGGGCGGGAGTTGATTTACATAGGAGGATTAAGGGTGATTGAGGGGACTCGAACCCCCGACCTTCTGAGTCACAGTCAGACGCTCTAACCAGCTGAGCTACAACCACCGTAAAGACTTAGCGTTTTACACGTCGACGCCAATCACTGCGTTGATCCGCACGTTTTCCTAGGGCGACGGTGCCAAAGCACCACCGCGTGACCCCACGGTTTCCGAGCGGACGGTCATACTACATTGCAGGGTGATTTGAAGCAAGTGGCAAGCGCATCACTTCCCATCCACCAACACCTTATCCTCCATCATCACGTCCACTTTCCCGCAGAATGTTTTGAACGCATCATAGTCAGCGGCTTTGACCAGCGTCTGCGTGACCACGAAGTCTTCGACGATTTTCACCGTCGCGCCTTCCTGCGTCACCTTGCGCGAATACTTGCCGAACGGTTCGTCGATCGAGATGTCCTTGGGCAGCGTCGAGACTTTCAGCGGATCGGTCAGCGTGTACTCGATCGTCGTCTTGCGTTCCCACGGGAAGAACAGTTGCAGGTCATGCGTGCGCTTCGTTTCGTTGGCATAGCGCTGAGACAGGAAGAGCGGCTCGAACGCGGCCGGCAGCGCTTTGCGGTCGCCGCTCTGTGAGGTCACGGTCGGAATTTTGAATTCGCTCTCCATCCACATCGGGCCGACTTCATCGGACTTCGACGTCGCCAGTTTCACCACTTCCGCACCGTTCAAGCGCTTGGCTGCATCATCCTTTGTGTAGCGTTCAAAGCGGCCCGGCGTTTCGCTCAATTCGCGATAGCCCGGCGCCCACTGTCCGTGGCGCACGTCCCGCTGCTGCATTTTCGCCGAGCCATCCGCGGCGACCATCACCTTAAACGTTTGCTCGATCAGATTCTCCTCCGGCGTGTTGACTGGGATCTTCATGAACTTGCCGCTATCGGGCTCGACCACCAATACCTGCGCCGTGCGATCCGAGTACGGAACGTCGCCGAGCTGATGGTAGTCAGCCGTGCCGTCGACGTAGAAATCCTTCCCGTCTACGTTCGGCAGGTACGCGATGCAGTGGTTGAACAGATTCGGCATCGGCAGTGATTCCGCCGGCACCGCACCAGCGTTGACGGTGCGAATCAGCACCAGCCGCGAATCGATGCCCAGTTCTTTCAGCATCGCGGTGATCAGCGTCGCCTTGTCTTTGCAGTCTCCGTAGCGGGCCTTGTACGACTCGGTGGCCTTGTGCGGCTTGTAACCATTGCGTCCGAATTCAATGCCCAGATACCGGACCTGGTGGACAACGAACTGCTGCACCGCGCGAACTTTCTCCGTCGCAGTTTTGCACTCCTTCGTGATCGTCGCCAGCTCTTTGCGCAGATCGTCGTTCATGTCCAGGCTCTCGTTGGCGAGATGCCAGTACCACTTCCCCACCTCTTCCCACGAACTCATCGTGGTGATCTGCAACTGCGCCAGCCCGTCGACCAGCGGCGGCATGCTCGGTTCGTGCATCACACCGGGCGAGTTCGCGTGCTCCCATTTCATCAGCTCGCGTTTCGTGTCCGGCGATTCGAGATGCTCCGGCTGAATCTCCGCGCGGAAGGTGCGGCTTTGAATGTGGAGCGTCTTCGGGTAATCGATGATGTACTGGCTCTTGATCGTCGGCTGATCGTCGCTGAGATAAAACGTGTCGGAGAAGTAATCGCCGAACAGATTGTCGCCCGTGTCGCGGATCGTGTACTGCAGATCGATGATCGAGCCGGTTTCCAGGCCCGGGAAATACACCTGCTTCAAATGGTGCTCATCGTAAATGCGCGTCTGCACGCCGGCGGCCGCCGAGGTCGAAACATCGCGCACGTCCGCGCGCGACAGTTCGCGGCCATCGGGCGTGATCACTGCCGCGTGGAGAATGTCGACTACCTGCCGTTCTGGATCGTAATAAATCTGGTGCCGCGCCAGTTCGCTCACGCCGGCCGGACGAAGCACCTTCGCCACGATATGAACCATACGACTGGCGCTGTAATTGGTATTCAGCTTCACCACTTCCTGATGCAGCACGTTGACGGAATTGTCGTTGGGGTAGACCTCGGCCTTCGGCAGCTTGAGATCCTTCAGCGCGATATCAAAGGCCGCGAAGAACTGCCGGTCGGTCGACTTGCCTTCGTTCAGTTCCGCGAGGTAATCTTTGACGCGCGGCGAGTTGGGCTTGAGCTGCAGCACCTGTGAATAAAGCTGCGTCGCTTCCGCGGTCTTGCCCTGGTAGTGCTCCGCCAACGCCAGCGCGGAGAGCAGGTCCGGATTTTCCGGCGCCAGCGTCCGGGCGTTCTGCAGCATCTGCGTCGCCAATTTCAAATCGCCGGCGCGCCGGAATTGATTCGAGGCCGTCAGCACCTGCTGCACGCTGAACGGATGAATTGCGTCGTCCTGCGTGATGAACTCCGCCGCTTCGCGGTCCTTGCCCTGAGCCGACAGCTCGTCGCACCACATCTGGCGGATCTGATCGTCGCCGCGACAGAACTTCAGCGCCTGCTCCACCACCCCGCGCCGCGCGCTGGTGGACACTTCCAACTGTGCCAACCTCCGCCAGCCATCGGCGCAGTACGGATGTTCGCTCGCGAACTTCTTGACCAGCCGGTACGCCTCCGCGCGGCGGTCCGAAGCGCCGTCGCGCTTGCGCCCCGAAGACGCGCCGTCGCTGCGTTCAATCAGCGCATCGGCCAGCGCGAGCGTGGAGAGGCTGCAATGTTTGTCGCCGAGGCACGCGCACGCCTGGCGCGCGTAGTCTTCAGCGATGACGTGCAGGCGGCTGTCTTCGGCCAGATTGGCGAGGATCTCCAGCGTGCTCGGCAGTTTCGGATGCGAGGCCAGCGCCGCTTCCGCGTTCTGCCGCGCTTCGTTGTTGTCATTGGACATCCCGGCGACCAGCAGGCGCAGGAACGGACACTTCGGCGCGAGTTCCACCGCGTGAAGCAACGGCTTGGGCGCGCCGCGGTCTTCTTTCTTGCCCCAATTTTCGATGTCGTAGAAGTAGCCGTACGTTGAGAGCGCCGTGATGTTGTCGGGCTCCTGCTTGATTGTCTCCTGCAGGCGCCGCAGCAATCCGCCTTCAAATGCAACCGGCTTGTCCTTCCCTTCGTCGGCTTCGAACTTGGTGGCGTTGAATTCTTTCAACGTTGCCGCGGAGGCATCGGCCGTCAGGCTCGGATACGGAGCGCCATCCAGAGTGCAGAAGCGCAGCGAGAACGCCCACGACGTGTCTTCCACCACCGCCGCTTTCACCAGCACCTTGTTCCAGCCCTGGTGCAGATGAACCACGGCCGCGAGCTTGTCGGCGCCGTATTCGTTGTAGTCGGCCACTGCGCCGGCCTTCTGACCGTTGACCCAGACGGCAAAACCACCCGCCGCGCCGCCACGCACCACCGCCCAGTCGGCTTTCTCCGCTTTGACAAAACTCACGCCGTACGCCAGCACGTGAATGCGAGGCTCAAACAGATCACTGAGTTCCATCTTGCCATCTGGCGGTTGAGCCGACGGCTGGAACCACGAGACGCGGCGGTTGCGGCCCTGCACCGACTTTTCGAAATCGACTTCCGTCTCCGGCTCGTAGGCCGTGGCAAAACCGGAACCATCGCGGTTGTCGAAGGGGCCACACAGCGCCCACTGCGAGATGAAATTAAGCGGCTTGAGCATCGCCCGAGCAGCATCGTAGTCGCCGCGCTGCTCGAGCCACTCGCTGTACTTCACGCGGACGCATTCTTTCAACCGCGGCGAAACTTTGGCATCGTTGAGCAATTCGTCGGCAAGCTTCCGGAACGGTTGCGGATCGGAGCAGTAGGGCAGAATGTGAGCGATGCGTTGGACGTACAGTTCCGACCACGGCGACGAACGCCCGACGCTCAGCGCCTTGCACATCATTTCCAGCCCGCTTTGAAGATCGCAGTTGCCCAGCGCGTTCACACCCAGCCCGAACCAGGCTGCGGCATCCAGCGGATTCTTGTCTGTCGACGCGCGGAACTGCTTCACGGCCTCGTCGAGATTGCCCGCGTAAAACTGTTCAAACGCTTTCTGCGTTTCAGGAGACGCTTCCGCTCCACCCAGCGCCGGAAAACTGTACGGTTCGGCCGCGCGACTTGCACCGGAAACAATCAGGAGCAACGCAGCGATGTGCGGGAGGCACAGTCGGACTGAAATACGTGGCATGCGGGGTGTTCTCCGAAACGATCGGACGCGGCTGCAACTCGTGAACGACTCTATAAAGAACTAGACTCTATGAACAGCGTAGTCGTGACAATTATTTGAAAATCGAGCGATGAATTTACCAATAAAAATGCGCGTGTGATTCACGCGCATTTTTGTCGCAAATATAGCGTGAAAACCACTACGCCGTGGGCTGAGACTGGGGAGCCGGAACCGCGTTGGCCTTGGCCATTGCCGCCAGCCGCGCCGCGGCCGCTTCGGCCATGCGCACGTCGATGAAGTCCTTGAGAATCTTGCGGTCCTGTACGCTGGTGTTGATGAACTTCACGCCCAGTTCCGGGCAGCCAAAGTCCAGCGAATCGGTGATGCGCACGACCTGGCACTCGCCCACCAGATTGGCCAATGTTGGCATGTCGATAAACTGGCAGCGGATCGTGAATTTGGAGAGCGGCAGGCAATTGCGCGGCAGCTTCATGTTGGTCAGCAGTGCGCCGCCGACGCCGATATTACGGGCCGTCGCTTCGCCCTTGTCGAACAACTGCTTTTCATCTTCGGCGATGATTTCAATGTGGCAGCGCGCGTTTATTTCGGTGCGGCCGTATTCGCGTTTGAAGGGACGGCGGATGGTGGTGAAGTCGTAACCCATCTTCTCGGCCGTGTTAAACACCAGGTCTCGCGTGGACTCGCTGGCCGAGTACTTTGGGTCCCGGTTCAGAATTTTCGTGACGGTCGTTCGAGAAAGTCCTAATGCGTCCGCTATGGCTTGCTGACTTACTCCCATGTTACTCGCCCCCCTGCAAGCTTTTAATCTGACCGCAATCCCGGAGTGCCCACTGTGCACAACTTACGCTTTTTCCGTGATTTGTCAACAACGATATATCACCCGTGCGCCAAGTGCACGTCAGTCGTGCAATTGGGAAATGCACGGATGGGATCACTTTGTTCTTTAATTTCAAACGTGAATCACGGTGTGTCTTCATACGTGATTAATTTTACTTGCTGCTGTTGCGTGTCCGTGGGTTTCAAAAGGAGAGCGGCCCGGCACACCTCGCGATGTACCGGGCCGTTCGTGGTGGGAGGAAGACCGACACGGAATCTTCCCCTTTTGGTTAGCTCTTTACGGCATCATCGCGGAGGACGAACACGCCTGCACATCGCCCCCGGTGGGATCCTGTTCTTCTGTTTCTGCTTTCGATTTCTTTTCGGCTTTCGTGGTCGTCATCGACGCCGTCACCGTTTCGTCCGTGGTCTTGATGTCCGCCTCGGCACGCGACGAATTATGCGACGCAGACCTGGCACCCGCGGTGTCCTTCACCCGCAGCGTCTGCCCCACGCGCAATCGCGACGGATCGGGAATCTGTTCACGATTCCACTCGTACAGCGAGCGCCACTTGCGGCCGTCGTTGAAGAGCTTGCGGGCGATCCGTTCCAGCGTGTCACCGGACTGCACGGTGTACGCGTCGGCGACAGCCGCTTCGGTCTTTTCAGCTTTCTCGTTCGGATTCTCCGCCGTCATCGACGAGGCCGAGCGTCCAGTCTTCGCTTCGGTTTTCTTCGCGACAGCTTCCGTCGGCGTGACCGGCAGCGAAGCAGGAATCTTCAGCGTCATGCCGACCTTCAGGCGGTTGGCGTCGCTGAGCGTGTCCTTGTTCGCCGCCAGAATCGCTTTGACGTTGCCCTTGCCCGGCAGTTCCTTGTTCGCGATCTTCGTCAGCGTATCGCCAGCCTTGACCACGTAGTTATGTTCAGGTCCGGTTGGCGCCTTGGCCACTTCTTTCGTTTCTTTAGGTTCTTCGCCGTGCTTGGCGGTCTTGCCGTGCTCGCCGGGCCTGGACGACTTCACCGCCACTTTCGGTTCATCAACCGGCAAAGGCGTCGGCTCGCCCAGACCTGTCGAAGGCATCGGGCTCAACGTGCGGTGATTCGGATTGTTATTGACGGTGCGCGGATCAGGCACATCCACCGGAGGTCCGCTGCGTGACGCGTTGCTCGGGCTGCTGGTCGTCGGTGGCGGAGTAACAGTCGGGCCAGCAGGAGGTGGCGTTGCAGGTCCCGCGTTCGGATCGGAGAGGTCCGCCGTCGTCGACGGAGTGCCACCCGGTCCCGGCGGCGGAGCCGTGTCAGCAGGATCGATGTTGATGTCGGGCGTCGCAGCCGTCTTGGACGGATCGCCGGCGTCGAGCCCCTTCTTCTTGCGACCGCCGTCGTAGACCAGTCCGATCACGACGACCATCAGTAAAAACAGCGTCAACAAGCCCCATTTGAATTCGCGAAATACCTTTGCCGCGCCCCCGGCGACGGAGGTTGAGCGGCCCATATTGGCGGTCTGACCGACGCCGCTGGCCGCCTGTGATTCGGGACTTCCGCCCTGCCCAGCATTCTCGTTACCCACGGCAATCCCCTCGTTTCCCCAAACGATTGAGCGCACAGATTCACGCTCAACGGACCGACTTTGATAGGAGCTTTATCGTGATTTCCGCTGGGCTTCTTGAGGGGATTTTTGGGGGGGAGCCCTGCCGCCAATTGGCGGCGGGGTTCCCCCGCTTAGAAACGGCGCAACGCACATGTTCAAAAATCGAGTTGCCACGCCGCATACCGTCGCTATAAGGCTCCTTAACAATCAAAAACAGAAGGCTCTTTTCGGTGCGCTCTGGTTTGGGGGAGTTGAGCGTGAAAAGGGAAGACGGTGTGATTCCGTCACGGTGGTCGCCGCTGTTACCGGGGACGACTCGCTGCATGCCACTGCTTCCTCCTTAAATGGGGAAGCGGGAAGGGCAGCGGGAAGGACGAACCGGAAGTCAGAAGACCTGCCGACGAAGAGCCTTCACGGGTTTCCGCGATCACGGAAGCCGTGGAGCGCTGCCTCGCATGTGCAGGCCGCGATAGAATTTTTTCGTCGCCCATTTTAATCTCGGGGCGCGAGATCGTTCCTCCCACGGCTGGAAACCCGCAACCTATTAATGTGCGCAACCGCGCCCATTAATCTGATCCCGCCGCACCAGCGGGAGAAGGAAGCGGCATGTCCACGTCCAGTTCGTTGTTCCATTCCGTACGCCCGACGCTCGAGAGACTCAGGTTCGCCCTCGCGGCGCTCCTGCTCCTACCTTTATTTGTCCGCGCCGCTGAGGCCCCTGCCCCCACGCCGGTACCAACGCCAGTCGCGCCCTCCCCCGCCCCTGCGCCAATCCCAGCGCCCCAACCCGCGACTGCCGCTCAGCCCGTCGAACTTCCGGAAGTCAACGTCACCGCCACGACCGTCACCGCCGAACGCACGCCCACGCCCGTCAGCCAGACCGGCGTCAGCGTCACGATCATCAGTGGCAAAGAGGAAGATGAAGTCCGCCAGGTCCACGACCTGAGCGAAACGCTCCGCCAGGTTCCGGGCCTCACGGTTTCGCAGGCCGGGCACCAGGGCGACTTCACCACGCTCTTCACACGCGGCGGAAATTCCAACCAGACGCTGCTGCTGGTCGACAATTTCAAAGTCAACCGCCAGGGCGGCAACTTCGACTTCGGACACTTCGACCCCATCCGCACCGAGAAAATCGAAGTCGTGCGCGGCCCGTCCTCCAGCCTCTTCGGCGCCGACGCCGTCACCGGTGCGATCAACATTCTCTCCGCGAAGGGCGAAGGCCGCCCGGATCTCACCACGTCCGCCGCCGGCGGCACCTTCCGCACCGACCGCGAAACGCTCAGCCTGGAAGGCTCCGAGGGTAAATTTTCCTACAACATCGGCGCCTCCCGCTTCAACAGCGAACGCACCGACTACATCAACTCCGCCGTCGATCAGCTCAGTTACGCCGCGCGCTTTGATTTTGATTTCAACTGCGACCACACGCTGAAATTGATCTTCCGCGGCACCGAATTCAACAAGGGTTTCTACGAAGACTCCGCCACCGGCTACGGTCCGGCCGTTGAACCGCAGGACCCCAACGACCACATTCAGAACGACGATCTGCTCGCCGGCCTGGAATACAAGGGCCACATCCTTCCAATTTGGACGACCACGCTGCGCGTCGGCACCTACCTCTACAATTCCGACAACAATTCGCGCCCGGACAATCCGACCTCCGCCGTGGCGGGCTTTGCGCAGAGCACCGGGCACACCTGGACCCACGAACGCCGCCCGCAGGTCGACTGGCAGAACGACATCACCGCGTTTGCGACCTGTGACGAGAAAATCAAGGATGTCGTCACCGTCGGCGCCGATTTCGAAGACGAATCCTTCCACCAGCACGATACGCAGTTCGGCAACAACGCCGACCTGTCACGCACCGACTACTCCATCTACTTCCAGAACCGGCTCTCGCTCTACGACCGAGCCTTCCTTACCGGCGGCGTGCGGCGCGAACAGAATCAGCAATTCGGCGAATTCACGACCGCGCGCGGCGACATCGCGATCCTGGTTCCCGAAAGCGATACGAAAATCCACGGCTCGATGGGCAACGCGTTCCGTGCGCCCAGCTTCTTCGAATTCTTCTCCGCATTCGGCAACCCGGGCCTCACCCCCGAACGCAATCTCGCTTACGATGCCGGCGTCGACCAGCATTTCTGGAAGGACCGCATCCTCGTCGGCGCAACCGTGTTCCGGAACAACTTCAAAGACCTGATCGACTTCTCGCTGACCACGAGCAAATTCTCGAACCTCAAGACCGCCGAATCGCGCGGCCTGGAACTGGTCGGCAGCATCGATCCGATCAAGCAATTGACCCTGCGCAGCACCGCGACGTTCCTGCAGTCGGAAGATCAGACTGGCGCCCAGCTCGCCCGCCGCCCCAACGCCACCGTCACCGCCGAAGCCATCGCGCGTCCGCTGTCAGGCCTGGATCTGTCGCTGAGCTACTTTCACGAATCCAGCCGCCCCGACCTTGGCCCGGCCGGCGGAAATTCTTTCGCGCGCGTGCGCAACGACAGCTACGGCCGCCTCGACGCCGCCGCCAGCTACCGTTTTTTCTGCCACTGGCGCGTCTTCGGCCGCGTTCAAAATCTGACCGACGAACACTATCAGGACACCAACACCTTCCCCGCCGCCGGCGCCAATTTCCTCGGCGGCATCGAGTTCAACTGGAAATTCTAGGGGCCCGTAGGGCCCCAGGGGTCAGGGGTCAGAGATGGATAAGCGTGCGTAAAGTACTCGCCCGCCCAGCCCGCTCGTTGCAAGATTGCAAAATGCGGAACGCGGTGATGATCATTGCCTCTGCGCGTTCCCCCACGATCAACACTGACTTCCGCCTCTTCGCATCCTCACCTCTGACCCTTGGCCCCTGACCCCTGACCCCTGCGCGTAGCGCCTTTTGTCTTGCTCTCCCCCGTCCCACTCGCGACAATGCCTGCATGAAATTCTGGTTCTGCGAAAAATGCGGCAAGCGAATCACCGACGCGGACGTCACCGCCGGTCTCGCCGCCGACAAGCAGGCCAAGGGCGTTTACTGCAAGTCCTGTTCCGTCGGCGTCGTCACCGGACAAATCGACGCGATCACCGATCAACAACTGGCGCGCGCGAAAGCCTCCGCGTCCGCCATTCCCACCACCGAAAGCGCCGCGCCGCCGCCCACCACCCACGGTTCGCGCCCAAAGATCACGCGCGCGTCGAGCGCTTCGCACACGCCCGCCAAGTCCACGTCAGCGTCCCAAAGCAGCT
Source organism: Planctomycetota bacterium (assembly GCA_038227875.1). GTDB lineage: Bacteria > Planctomycetota > SZUA-567 > H5-PLA8 > H5-PLA8 > JBBRPR01. The sequence goes on along the minus strand of JBBRPR010000041.1, from coordinate 64,008 downwards.
TCGGTGCCGCGACACCACTTCCCTTGCAGGTCAGTGGACGGCTTTCACCACCGCCGAAAGCGACGAACAATAATGCGCTCTTCGCCGTTGGCGCGTCCGCGCTGTTCGTCATTCTCGGCATCGGTGTAATCATGTTCAGCGGCGCCAAGCCCCCCAAAGCCGAAGTGGAAAAAGTGCGCTCCGAACCTGTTGCACCCGCGCCCCCTCGATCTGTTGCCTCGTCGAGGCCCCACACACCCGTTGAATCGAGTGCGCCCAGTCCAGATCCGCTCAACGTCAACCGCCCCGACCCGGAGAAGGACGCCAACGCCGCCTTCGATACGCTCAATCGCACCGTCGCGTCTCTCGACAAAGCGGCCCAGACCGCGGCACTCGAAGATTTTCTGAAACAGTATCCGGAAAATATCGTCTCCGCGCGCGCACGCCGCATGCTCTCTGATCTCAAATCACCGCCGCCCATCGCAAGCCCCGCGCCTACCGTGCCGCCAGCACCGGCAGTCGCGGCCGCCGAACCCGCAAAAATTCCCGACGCTGCGCCGCCGGAATCAAGCCCCGCTCCGCCAGCCCCCAAAACCGACGACGCGCTGGCCGCGTGGACCGCGTTCCGGTTTGATTTTCAGTCGGCGCTCGCCAACCGTCAGATCGACACCGTCACCACGCTCCTAGCACAGGCGGAGAAAGAACCGAAGCTCGCCGAGCACCAACCTCAACTCGCGGCGCTTCATCCCACCGCCGCGTGGCTGAAGGAACTCGACGGTGCGCTCCTCCAAGGCGCCGCGCGCCTGAAGGACGTCGAGGCTGTGACGCTGGCGATGGCGCACGGCGATCCGCTGCGCATCGGCCGCAACGCGCCGTTCAAGCTGGCCGAAATCAAGGAGAGCGTGCTCTACTTCACCAATCAGGGTCTGACCTTGCCCGTGCCGCTGGCCGGCCTGCCCGACGAGAGCCGCGTGAAGCTCTCCAGTCTCGGGCTGGGTGAGAGTTCCCACGCGCGCCTCGTCCGCGCCTTCGGAGAACTCCTCATCGCCGGCGATAAAAAATTCGAAGCCGCCGCCACCGCCGCTCACGCCACGCTGCAGAAGGAACAGAAAACTTCAAAGGGCGAATCCGCCTCCCCCGAAGATCTCGCTTGTTTCCAGCAGGCGCTCAGCGACGCCGAATTCGTCCACCACGAACGCGCCGCCGCGACGGCGTGGGCCTCCATTGTGAAATTCGGTGAACTGAAGAATTTCGAAGAACAACGCAATGCGCTGCAGTCGTTCAAAGCAGCCCACGGTGCGACCCTGGTTGCGCAGAAAAACGCGGCGGAGCTCACAATCCTCGACGCACGTCTTGCCCTGCCCTACCAAGGCCTGCTCATCTTCCTGAATTTCACCGAGGCCAGCGGCGCCACCGCAGGCGACGATTCCGGGCAAAAGAACGCCGCGACGCTGGTCAACGGTCCGTCGCGCCTGCCTGGCCGCAACAGCTTCACGCGCGCCCTGGCGTTCAACGGCGTCGACCAGTTTGTGCAGTTGCCCGAAAAACTTTTCTACCAGCGGACCGCGCTCTGCGTCAGCCTCTGGTTCAAAACCAGCGCCGACGGAGCCCTGCTCGAAAATCAAGACACCCCGTTAACCATTCAGCCCTCACAGTACTCGCCGATTCTCTACATCGGCGGAGACGGCAAACTGCGCGGAAGGTTGTGGCAGGGCAACACCGACACCCCGGAATCCCCGGCTCCCGTCAACGACGATAAATGGCATCATGCGGCGTTGAACGTCAAAGACGATCTGCAGACGGTCTTTCTGGACGGCGCGGAAGTCTACCGGGTCAACGCCAAGCTGGATTATCTGACGATGAGCATCAGCCAGCTTGGTGCGGGGTACGGCGCGCATTGGCCGGCCGCGGCGCGCGTGAATATGTTTTACAAAGGGGAGCTCTCGGAATTCCGGGTGTACGACCATCCGCTCTCCGAATCCGAAATTCGTCTCCTCGCCGGAAAAGAAAAGTGAAATGCTCATGAGCAACTCCCTACTTTGCCCAGTTTTGTCTTGTCTAAATATGTTTCCTTGGCCACAATTGACACTTTGTGCAAACACTTGATCACTGTGGGCTATTATGAAATTCTGGTTCTGCGAAAAATGCGGAAAACGGCTCACCGAAGCCGACTTCGATTCCGGTCAAGCCGCCGACAAGCAGGCCAAGGGTGTCTACTGTAAATCCTGTTCCATCGGCATTGTCACCACACAGATCGAAGCCATTCAAGGCCCGACCGCCAAGTCCTCCGGCACCGGCATGAAGGCCGTCGTCAAAGACAGCAAGCGCAATCAGCTCGACCCTGCGCACGCCACCACGCCGTCCATGCCGGTGCTCCCCGTCGCCACAGGCGCGGGTTCCAACCGCAGTTCGCGCATGCTGCTGATCCCGCAAAAACCGTCCTCCGACCGCAAACCCGAAACAGCTCCGCCGCGACCTCAGTCGATGCCGCTGCTGCCCATGATCGCCGGTGGCATCGCCGCGTTGGTGATCTCAGCCATCATCCTGCTCAGCAGCTCGCCGGCAAGCACCCCGGAACACACCGCCGCCGCTCCGTCCACTCCGGCGCCCACGCCCGTGGCGACGCCGGCTATTTCGGAATCCACCGCGCACAGCGCCTTCAATCCGCAGAGCGCCAAATCCGATCCCGATCAACAGGCCAACGATGCCTTCGAAGTACTGCGCAACAAACTCAACGCCATGAACAAGGACGACCAGGGCGCCGCGCTGGAACAGTTCATCGCCGCCAACAGCAACAGCATCGCCGCCGCCCGCGCGCGCAAGATGGTCGCGGACCTGAAGAAATCGGCCACGACTGCGCCCGCTCCATCGACGCCGTCGACCGTTGCCACCCCCGCGACGCCCGCCACCCCGGCGCCCGCTCCGGCCGCACAGGCGAATACGACTCCGCCTCCGCCCAAGACTATTTACGTGAAACCTTCTCCGCCCAAACCGCCGGCCACCACAACCAAGACCGCCGCTCCCGTTCCGCCGCCGCCGGACCCGGCCGAAGTCGCGCGCATCGCCGCGCTCAATACCTTGAAAGCCTACACCGCCTTCCAAGCCGATTTTCAGACCGCCTTGCGCGCGCACGACGCCGAGAAGGCCAAGTCCCTGCTGGCCCAGGCGGAAGTCAACGACGCGCTAGCCTCGAAAAAAACCGAACTGGCCAGCGTCAAACCGGTCCTCGACTGGCTCAACGAAATCGATGGCGCCGTGCCCAAGGGCGCCGCCAATCTCAAGGACGTCGCCGACTTCACGCTCCCCGTCGCCCACGGCGCGCCGATCCACGTGGGCAAGTCGGCCGAATTCAAATTCACCGATCTCAAGGACAACGAAATCTTCGTCAACAGCAAAGGCCTGACCCTCACCGTTCCGCTCTCGTCGCTGCCCGACAGCACCCGCTCGCAATTGGCTTCTCTGGGCCTTGGCGACAGCCCGCACGGCCGCGTCGTCCAGGCCTTCGCCGACGCACTGTCCGCACCCGACCACAAATTGGACGCCGCGGCGGTCACCAAACAGAACAGCAGCGCGACCGCAGAAGACCTCGTCTGCTTGAAGCAACTCCTGACCGACGCGGAAGCCGATTTCCACGAACACGCCGCCGAAGCCGCGTTCAAAGACGTCGCCAAGCTCGGGGTCGATTTCGATTCCCGGCGCGCGCCGCAGGTCAAATCCGCCATGACCAGCTTCCGCGCCGCCTTTGGTGAAACCGCCTTCGTCACGCTTCACGCTGCGGAAATCAACGACCTGGAATCGCTCCAATGGGAACCCGACACCAAGGGCCTGCTGCTGCGCCTGAAATTCGACGACCTGCAGGCCGCGACGCTCCCCGACTCCTCCGGACAGAACCGTGCCGGCACCGCCGTCAACGGCCCGCAGCTCGTCCCGGGAAAAATGAACAGCGCCATCAGCCTCAACGGCACCAATCAAATCGTCACGCTGCCCGATGAACTTTTCCGCCCGCACCCCATCCTGAGCGTGGCCATCTGGTTCAACACCACGTCCGAAGGCGTCATCCTCGGCCAGCAGGACGTCCCCGTCGGCGACCCCAACACCAAGCGCCACGTCAACACCATCTACGTCGGCCACGACGGCAAGCTCTATGCCTGCTTTCACATCGTCAAAGCCACGGTGATGCCCGCCTGGGACACGCCGGTCAACGACGGCAAGTGGCACCACGTCGTGATCACGGTTCAGAAGGAAGGCAAACAGGACCGCGAGAACGTCTTCCTCGACGGCGCGCGAGTCAACAGCTATACCGGCAACATCGACGGCTGGGGCATGGCGCGCAACCAACTCGGCACCGGCCAGACGCAGTACTGGCCGTCGACCAACGGAAAGTGGTTCTTCTTCAAAGGCCTGCTCGACGACTTCCGCCTCTACGAACGCGTGCTGACCGAACCGGAAATCCAACACCTCGCCGGCAAGCGCGAGTAAATCGCTCACCGCTTGGGAGAGACTCGAGTAAATCCCGAGCCTGTCGAAGAAGAGATCGGATGAGGGGGAGACGCGCGAATCGGTTCTGCCGCGCTAATGCAGCATCGTCAAAAATGCGCGCAGCGTTTCAGTATAGGCGTTGCCGATATGGTCTCGGAAAAATTGCACAGGCATGTATGGGCTGCCCACAAAGGGACGCAAATCCCAACCCATCTGGATTCCCACGAAGGCATAGAGCACAAACCAGAACCGGCGCAAATAGGCGTGCGTGGGATTCGTCACTACCAGCGCGCTGTACCCAGCGTTCAGTGAGCGCTGGGCGTTCCAACCGGTAACCGCAAACAACAGTGTGCTCCAGACCAGAGCGATCCGGTAATCGTCATTACTGGCGTTGACGAACAGCGTCGCCGGTGCCAGCGCCACCAATTGCATGGCGACCGAGAGCTGGTAGTCGACCAGCGCTTTCCAGACCTGGCGAAAATCGTCCCCGACTCCAAGCAGCAGATTCAGCACATAAAAGCAGGGGACTGCAATCAGCATGGTCACGAGGAAAAGCATGGGGACTTTCAACGCGCCGTAGACGACCATGATCGCGCGGTCGCCCGTGATGCCGTTGTAGCCGCCCATGATTGCGCCGTACGTGAGGCCGCAGAGGGCAATCAAAAGTGCCGGTGCATAGGACGGGAGAGCCTGCCAGGCATTCCCGCGCGCGCCGCCGGAATGCAGAAATTCTCGAATGGCGCGAGACCACCGCGTCCACACGTTGGTGGGTCGATGATTTGATACAGGTCCAATGCTGGTGGCGGCCATTGAAGCAAAATCTCTTAAAGCATCTCGTGGAGGTGATGCAGGATGGTTTCAACCAAGCTCCCGCCTTTGCCACGAAACAAAATGAACGGCAGATCCGGAGACCCAATAAAGGGGCGAAGCATCCATCCCATTTGCGCACCGACGAACGCGTAGAGCGCCAACCACCAGCCCAGCAGCTTCCAGACGTTCAGACTGACGCTGGGCGGCCGCGCTAGAAATCCCGTGGACTGCGCCGCGGGCGCTTCGACTTCTGCTCCAGGCTCAACGGCCGGGGCCTGAGCAGTGACGACCGGCTCGTTGACCGCGCGCAAAAACGCGCGGATTCCCAGCACTCCCGCCAGGATGCACGCCAACACTGTCAACAAGACCATGAACGAATACGACGACGTGGTTAGCGCGAAGAAAGCCACCACCGGCGCCAACGAGCCCAGCACCGCCGCCAGAATCGTATGCGCAACCATGAGCATCGCCGCGAATTCACGCGCGCTGAAGCGCAGTCCTCGGAGCGCGCCAAAGACATACAGCGACGGACACGTTACCAGCGACGTAAGCAGCAATAGCAATGGCATCTTCACCAGGTCGGCAAACATGTACCGGGCATCCGGCGACTCGCGGCTCGTCAGTCCGTAAACGCCGAGGGAGATGCCGAACGCGGCGGCGCACAGTACCTGCCACGCGAGCCAGACAGTCATCAGGCGCACGCGCTCCGCAAAGAGCAGTTTGCCGCGCAGCAGCGAATCAAACGCGCGCCAAGATAGAATGGAAGGTCGAATATCGCCGGATGGCGCCAATGCGTTGGCCATGTGTTGAGCCTCCTTGGTAAACGTACTAACCAATACAATCCCAACACGTCACATATGAAAGGCGATCGTCCGCCACGCTCCATTTATCCATCGGCGCCCCGCTCGAAATGCCCGATCGCCATTGCAGTCCCCCATGATCTAGCGCCAAATCACAAGCGAGGGTGCCACCCGTCTCGCCGTTGAGACGGGTGCGAGAGAGACATCGCGTTTGTAATTTGGAGCATGGTTGGTGCCCCTGGTACGGATGAATCAGAGCGTAGCGAAGATTCAGCCTTACCATTGCCGCCCTCGCGAACAAGGATCGCCCGTTCGACGCGTCAGGATCGCACGCCCCCTCGCCCCTCTGGGGAGAGGGCCGACGAGAGCCCGGCCGTTTGGGCTCTCGCGGGGTGAGGGGTTTGCGCGCGAACCGGTCCTGGCTCCCATCGAAGTCAGAGTCGTTCAATCCGTTGCGAACTTCTGCTCTGCGAAAACTCACTGCTCGTGTACGGAAATTACCCCGTCTCAGTCTCGCGTGCCTCTCCGCCTCCGGTACCTTTCAATCAGCTCAACGACCTGCTCGTTGTGCCACTCCCTTGCCCAGTCGACGGCGGTTTTGTTTCTTGAATCTTGGATGTCCGGGTCCGCTCCCGAATTCAACAATGCCTCCACAATTTCAAGCACGGGAGGCATGCCATAACTCGACACAATAAGCGCGGTATCTCGTTCTCGTCTGCTGACCAGATTCGGATTGGCTTTGTACGCCAGCAGTAACTCTACCATTTCCAACTGCCGCTTCTGCGCCGCAAGCATCAGCGGCGTGACACCCTGATCCGAACGAACGTTGGGATCGGCGCCGGATTCCAATAGAAATTTGGCAACAGCGAGCTGATTTCCCGAGACGGCAGCATTCAGTGGTGGGGAAGAATCCGCTTTGGACTTTCGCTGCAACGGAGATTTTGCCGCGATCAAAAGATTTATACTTTTGAGATGTCCGTAGAAACACGCGGAGGCCAGAGGCAACGCCCCGTTGCCCTCGGGCATGTCCACGGCCGCGCCCGCGTCCAGCAGCAACTTGACCATGTCATCGGATCCCACCGCGGCAGCGACGTGCAACGCTGCCTTCTCATCTTCCGCACGGGTGGCGTCGGGATCACATCCCGCTTCCAACAACAGCCTGACGGTATCGATTTGTTTTCCATAGATGGCCAGGATCAAGAACGTCGCCGTCACATAGCCCAGATTTGCTTCTTGAAGTATGAAGTCCGCTTCCAGTTCTGGCGTGCATAACGGTATTCGCTCATTCAGCTCAACGCCTACTTCATGGATCAAGCGTTGGAGAAGGGAATTTTCCCCATGGAAGGCGGCGCGCGCCATTGTGTTGCAAATTTCGGCTCTCTTCTTTGCGCCCTTTTTCTCGATGCTCTCACGAACCAACTCTTCCCACCCACATCCAGGCGGCCGCGTCATGGCCAGCCCCCACGCCAGCCACTGGCACGCGTCGAGGCTCATGTGGGGCAGCGCGGCCGCGAAATCGGATTCATCCTTGTCCCGCGGGTTCTTCGCCTTAAAGAGCAACTGCACTTCAGGGCACAGAAATGAAAGACCGTCCGGGGTGCGCCCACCCAGCATATCAAGCGGCCGTGAAATCCGCGGGTCGCGTCGAAACAGCCAGTGCTCAACGTCCTGATTTGCATCAGTATCAGCGATCATAATTTGCAGACACCAGGGCGCATCGGACGACTTCCGGCACCAGATGTCGTGCGCTTCTTTAGGAAGTATTTCGCCGTGGGTCCATGGCACCAGCGTTCCCGGCGGATGGGCCGCCCACAGTTCCCATCCCCGCAGATGTTCTTGGAGTGCAAGCTGATCGCGGCGTAATATTAGCACATCGATATCGCCATGAACGCGCGTCTGTCGGCCCAGAAACAGATCAATCGCCCACCCGCCCGCAATCCACCAGCGGATGTTCAATCCCTGAAACAGTTCGCCCACCGCTCCAGGCGCCAAGGGCTCCCAATGAAAATTCGGATCACTCATACAAAAGATGCTACCCAGCAATCGCAGCTGATGCCAGAGACCGCAGGCGACTGAACTTCCACCAAAACAACGACGTCTGATTCGCTCGTGCTACTAAACATAGACTTCGTGCCACTCGCTTATTCCTGCTCATTCACGCTCATTCCTGCTCATTCCTGCTCAATCGCGCTCATTTTGAATCATTCCTGCTCAATCGCGCTCATTTGCTATCATTCGCTCTCATTCCTGCTCAAATTAGCTCATCCGCCAGATTTCCCTTGATTTTCGGGATCAATCACCGCTTATATATAAGGACACTTTCCACACCACGTCACATCATCGCCGCTCCGGAAACCCGCACCATTGCCTTCAACTCGCTCACAATACCTGATCCTGTCCCAATCCAGCGAACCACCCACCCCCGGAGGCCTAGCCATGTAAATCCCCAACCCTCGCCTTGCGCGTCCTCTTTGCCTAAAATAAAAACTCCGTCCCTTTGCGCCTTAGCGGCTTGGCGTGAGATAAAAGCCCCACCCCCGATCCCTGTAACATTCTGTCGCATTCCGTAACATTCACCTGGAGCAAAAATCGCGAGTACCACCCCATCTCCAATCCCTGTACGATGGTCTTGGAAAATGGAAAATTGCCCCGGAAGATTCGGAGATCTCCACCCACCATGTCCGCTTCAACTCCTGATGCCAAACCCGTCACCGTAGCCCTCGCCGGAGTGGGCGGGTACGGCGGCTCTTACCTGAACTACCTCGATCACATCGGCGCTGAGAAGAACATCCAGCTCGTCGCCGGCATCGATCCCGCCGGCGAGAAAGCCGCCCGCTGGAACGAACTCAAAACGAAAGGCGTCGCGCTCTTCACCTCGCTCGACGACTTCTACGCCTCGACCGTCCGCGCCGATCTCATGCTGCTGGCCCTACCGATCCACCTCCACGCACCGGAAACCATCCGCGCCCTTGAACACGGCCTCCACGTCATCGTCGAAAAGCCGCTCTGCGCCACGCTCGACGAAGCAGCCCGCATGATCGCCGCGCGCGACAAGGCCGGTAAAATCGTCGCCGTCGGCTACCAAGCCTCATTCAGCGACTCCGTCCTGAACCTGAAAGCCGACATCATGGCCGGAAAGTTCGGCCGCGCCAAACGCTTGAAAACGCTGGTGCTCTGGCCGCGCAAGCGCTCCTACTACCAGCGCAGTGCGTGGGCCGGCGCGCGGCAGTCGCGCAACGGGTCCTGGGTGCTCGATAGCCCCGCCAACAACGCCACCGCGCACTTTCTCCACAACATGTTCTTCGTCCTCGGCGACCGCGTCGACCGCAGCGCGCCCCCGGTGGAAGCGCAGGCCGAACTCTACCGCGCCAATCCGATCACCAACTTCGATACCGGCGTCGCGCGCTTCCGCACCGCCGATGGCGCCGAGCTGCTCTACTACTGCGCGCACCCCGTCGAAAGCCTGCTCGGTCCGCGCTTCATCTATGAATTCGAAAAAGGCACCGTCATCCACGACCGCGACACGCCGATCACGGCCAACTTCACCGACGGCACGGTCAAAAACTACGGCAGCCTCGATCAGGATCAGGGCCGCAAGCTCTGGAAAACAGTCGATGCCATCCGCGGTGGCGCGCCGATCCCCTGCACCATCGAAGCCGCGATGAACCAGACGCGAGCCATCGACGGCATGCAACGCTCCGTGCCCGAGGTTGTCGAATTCCCCGCCGCCATCGGCCGCGTCAAAACGGAAGCCGACGGCGATACGCTGACCTATGTCGACGGCCTGGTCGACGTCCTCACCACCTGCTACGAAGAGAATAAACTCCCGCACGAAGTCGGCGTCCCGTGGGCCCGCAAAGGCCAGGTCGTAACGCTTTAAATAACGCGAGGTAAACACCCATGCGCTTAGCCACACTCGACCCCGGCAACGGCCTCCCACCCCGCCCCGCCGCCGAAACACCCTCCGGCTGGGTGTACTTAAACGAGCTCGTGCCGAATCTGCAGACGCTCCTGCCGCACCGCGACGAGTTCCTGAGCATCGTGCCGAAGCTCGCCGTCAAACCCGGCCTGCGCGTCTCCGGAACGCCGAAGTTCCTCCCGCCCGTGCTGCAACCTCGAGCCTTCCGGGATTTCTACGCCTTCGAGCAGCACGTGAAAACCTGCCGCGAAAAACGCGGCGCCAAAGTCGCACCCGAATGGTACGACATCCCCGTCTTCTACTTCTCCAATCCCGGTTCGCTGCTCGGCAGCGGCGCCAGCGTCTACGCCCCCCACGGCTGCGCCGAACTCGACTACGAATTGGAGCTCGGCATCGTCATCGGCAAGCCCGGCCGGGACATCCCGCCGGAACAGGCTTGGGAACACGTCGCCGGCTTCACGATCATCAACGACTTCAGCGCCCGCGACCTGCAGCGGAAGGAAATGGCAGTGGGCCTGGGACCCGCGAAAGGCAAGGACTTCGCCACCGCCGTCGGCCCCTGGCTGGTGACGCTGGACGAATTCAGCGACGTGATCGACGCCGACGGCCGCGTCAACCTCGCCATGTCGGCCCGGATCAACGGCAAGGAATTTTCCCGCGGCAATGCCAAAGCTATGCACCACCCGTGGCCCCAAGTGATCGCCCAAGCCTCCCGCGACGCCGAACTCTTCGTCGGCGATCTGATCGGCTCCGGCACTGTCGGCTCCGGCTGCATCCTGGAACTCGGCCCCGAAACCACCGGCGGCTGGCTAAAGCCTGGAGATGTGGTTGAATTGGAGATAGAGAGGCTTGGGGTGTTGAGGAACGTTGTGGTTGCAAGACCGGCTTGAACAGAGGCTCGACGAGGACCAGCCATGCCCACCTACATGAAACAAGGAACGATCCCGCCGAAGCGCCACACGAAACTCGCGCGCGACAAGGCGACGAGCTTCAATCAGGAAGGCATGGCCTACGAGCATGTCGTCACCACGGCGGGATTCGATCGCGCGTACTCGATCATGTACCACCTGCGCCCGCCGACACGCGTACGCAAAATTGAAAGCGCGGGTTTCTTCGCCTTCGAAATCGCGCCAGAACAGACGTTGCGCCACCATCATCTCAAGACGTCGGGCATGGCGCGCGGCGGCGATCCGATCCGCGGGCGCATTCCGCTCCTCACGAATGCCGACCTCACCTGCTACCGCTGCCGGCCGTCACAGCCGCAGGAAATGCTTTACCGCAACGGCGCCTCGGACGAAGTCATCTTCGTCTTCCACGGCGGCGGTGTGCTGGAATCGTCCTACGGCCGGCTGCCCTACCGCGAAGACGACTACATTGTTATCCCGCGCGGCACGACCTACCGCCTCGTCCCCGACAACATCGCGGCCGAAGATTACCTCATCCTGGAATCCGAAGGCGCCATTCGCGTTCCGGCTCACTACCACAATCCCGACGGCCAGATCAAAATGGGCGCGCCCTTCAGTGAACGAGACCTCCACGGCCCGACCGAACCGCTCTTCATCGACAAGGAAGAAGACACACCGATTCTCGTCAAAGACGGTTCGCGCCTGACGCGCTATGTCATGGCGCACCACCCATTCGATCTCGTCGGCTGGGACGGCTTCATCTATCCCTACACGTTCAGCGCGAACGATTTCGAACCGATTACCGGCACCGTCCATCAGCCGCCGCCGATCCATCAGACCTTCGAATGCAAAGGCTTCGTCATCTGCACCTTCGCGCCGCGCATGCTCGACTCCCATCCGCTCGCGATCAAGGTGCCATATGTCCATTCCAATGTGGAGGCCGACGAAGTCCTCTTCTACGTCCGCGGCCAGTTCGGCAGCCGCAAGGGCGTCGAATCCGGATCGCTCTCCGTCCACCCCCGCGGCATCCCCCACGGTCCGCACCCCGGCACCATCGCCGCGAGCATGGATGCCAAACGCACCGAGGAACTGGCCGTGATGTTCGACACCGACAAGCCGCTGTTGCTGACGGCCGATGCCATGAAACTCGACGACCCAGCCTATCCTTTCAGCTGGCTGTGACCGCACGTGAGCTTGTGACATCAAGAAATCATTGGTAGAAGCGGTAATCGAAGGTTCATAGTAGCGCACCAACTACCGCTACTACTTTGCAAATGAGGGAGCGTAATGAAACTTCTGGTCACGGGCGCGGCAGGATTCATCGGGTCCAGCTTCGCGCGCCTCGGAATCAGCCTCGGCCATTCCGTCACGGTACTCGACTCTCTAACCTACGCCGGCAATCTCGCCAATCTTGAGCCGATCAAGAACGCAAAGGGTTATCGCTTCGTCAAAGGCGACATCCGCGACGCCGCGCTGGTCGAACAACTCCTGAAAGACGAGCAGCCCGAGGCGCTGGTCAACTTCGCCGCCGAAAGCCACGTCGATCGCTCAATTCTAGATGCCTCGCCCTTCGTCAGCACCAACATCGGCGGCACGCAGATGCTTCTCGATGCATTGCGCCGAGCCGGGACGAAGACGCGCTTTCTCCAAGTCTCCACGGACGAAGTCTACGGTTCCGCCGACGACAAAAAGCCGTTCACCGAAAAACACTACCTGAAGCCATCGAGCCCTTACGCCGCGAGCAAGACCAGCGCCGACCTGTTCGTCCTCGCCTACCATCACACCTTTAAGATGGACGCCGTGATCACGCGCTGTTCGAACAATTACGGACCGTACCAGGTCCCCGAAAAGCTGATCCCGCTGTTCACCACGAATCTCTTCGAAGGCAAGAAGGTCCCGGTCTACGGCGATGGCATGCAGGTGCGCGACTGGATTCATTGCGACGACCACAGCCGCGGCGTCTTTGCCGCGCTGGAACGGGGCAAGAGCGGCGAAGTCTACAACCTCGGCGGCGGCAACGGCACGCCGAACCTGGAGATCACCCGGCAACTTCTGAAACTGACCGGCCGCGGCGAAGAGTTCATCCAATACGTCCAAGACCGTCCCGGCCACGACCGCGTCTACCTGATCGACCACAGCAAGTCGACCCGCGAACTCGGCTGGAATCCCACGATGTCGTTCGAAAAGGGGTTGGCTGACACCGTCCACTGGTACCGCGAAAACCGGCCGTGGTGGGAAGCCGTTAAGTCTGGAGTTTACAGAGAGTACTACGAGTTGCAGTACGGGAAGCGGTAACGGAAATTGGAACGGAGTCATTGGTCATTGGGCATTGGTCATTGGTCATTGGTCATTTACGAAGAGCGGCAGGCAGGCATTTTGGTTCGGCACCACGCTCCACGTAAATGAAAAATGACCGATGACCAATGCCCGATGAACAATGACTCCGTTAAAAGGAGCTCGAATTGAGTAAGCGAATACTACTGATAGGCAAGGGCCACCTCGGCGGATTCTTGAAGGAGCGCTGGGGCATTTCGCCCGACTTCCATTGGACGCGCGAGATGGCGGACCTCGATGAGGCCACGCTGCGCAAGCTGGATCCGGAAGTCGTCGTCAACACCGCCGGCAAAACCGAGCTGCGCTGGTGTGAAGACAATGCCGCCGAATGTTTCCGCTGCAACGCCGGCGCGCCGCTGTATGTCTACCGCGCGGTGAAGGCCGCGTTCAAGAACCGCGTGCCGTACATTCATCTCAGCAGCGGCTGCGTCTGGGACGGTCCGTACCGCGCCGACGGCAAGGCCTTTCAGCCCTTCGATCCGCCCACCCCGGCCTGTTTTTACGCGTGGTCGAAAGCCGCCTGCGACGCGATGCTCCGCGCCGAAAGCAGCTCGCCGCTGCTGATCCTGCGTCCGCGGCAGGTGTATTCGCCGCTGGCCTCACCGCGCAATACGCTGACCAAACTCGCCAGCTACCCGAAGTTGCTCGACACGCCCAATTCCATGACCAGCGCCGAGACGATCGCGCGAACCATCGACATCGCGTTGGAAAAACCGTGCTGGGGGCGGATTTTGAATGTGTACGAGCGCGGGTACTCGTCGCCGTTCGAAGTCGGCACGTTCCTGGCCGAAGCCGGTGTCCGCAAGCCGCCGGAGAAGCTGACCAAGTCGGAGCTCGATTCCTGGCACAAACCCAAGCGTGTGGACGCGGTGATCGAAGACAAATTTTTCGAGGACTTAGTTCAACCGCCGACCGTGCAGGAAGAGCTGCGGCGAAACATTGCGCTTTACGCGAAAGCGATTCGCTGAAAACGCGCGCGTGGGCGTGTCCTTCATGCCCATCTTACTGATGAAAGGAATTTCCACGGATGACCGCCCATTGATTCTTCGTCGCACCCCGCGTATCGGATACGTCGTTTTTAGACGTTTTTCATGCGTCAGCCAAAAGATGAAAAACATCCCAAACGGCAGACACAGGGCACCGTTAAAAATCGTCTCCTGAATCCTGTTCCAATTCGTACTGTTGCTCAGGTATCTATAAAGTCCCGACTGCACGCAGAACAAAACGACTGCGCCCGCCGTGAGCCAATAACGGGACGCGATCGCTGCCCACGATTTTAAACTCATCCCCTCGCGCAGACGCCAGGCCAGTACGGCACCGGGAAAAACAAACATCGCGATGATGAACATTCTGAAAATGGCGTTGATCGTAAATCCATCGCGCCACCACGCCGAGTAGGTTATCGCGTCGAGCGTGACCAGTGCCAGCGCCGCGAATGCCGCCACCGCCATCTGCTCTCGTTTACGCATTTGCAGCACTCCCACGAGCTCAAAAATCCCGCATCTGCTTCACTGGCAGCACCCTCGGAGGGTCACGAATTATTGCACAAATTCATCGATCTCAGCAGCAAAATGAATAAAGTCAGGTCGTTGACACTTCAACAAATACCAAACAGGATTCTGAGCGTCGAATATGCGCACGCGTGAAAAAATCGAACTGGGATTGATCGCCACCGTCGCCGTGGCCACCTGGTTTTTCGCGACGCGGCTGCCGGTCAAGCTGCCGGCCGGCTATCTGATTCTCGCCGCATCCGTCCTGCTGCTCGGCCAGGGCTTGCTGCGCGACCTGTATGTGAAGTACGTCGCGAAAAAAGATCACCCCGCCGCGGACCCTTCGACGGGCTCAGGGCCGACTCCCTCGACAGGCTCAGGGACCGCGCCGAAACGCATCGTCTGCATGTGCATGGAATCCACCGTCGGCGTCGCCGGTGTCATCGGTGGACTGGCCATCCTGCTCTGCGGAATCGGCCGCATCATCGAGGTCCCGACTTTCTTCTGGCCCGCGTTGGTAATCGGCGTTGGCGTGGTCGGTTTCGTGATCAAGGATTTCGTGCTCGATTGGAAAGCCCGCAGCGTGCGGCGGGTGAAGGATCATCAGAGCATTATTCCGTGGTAGTGCGGTGGGCACAGATAGTTTTGAGTGTTGAGTTTTTAGTTTTGAGTTGACTGCATCACGCGTGCGAGCTGTTAACTTAAAACTCAAGACTCAAAATTCAAAACTGTCTTTCCTTCATTCCCGTCAGCTTTCCAAACCGTTCCGGATGATGCGACGAATCCGAGTGCACCGGACTCCAGTACATCAATTCGTTCGCAGCCGTGCGGGTATGCGCAATGTTGAACGACCATTCGCTCGTGGTTTTCAAACTTTGCTTGAACGAACTTAATGGAATCGCGGCTTCAACGGTCCAGCTCATCTTACCGACATTCGCCGCGACGCTGACCGTCGGCTCCCAGTTACCAACGGCGTGCTTGGGGCCGTCGTAGTACTTCGACCAGACGACGCCCTTGGGGTTAAAAATGAGCTGATAATACGCATGCCGTGAATTCACCCGATCGATGAATAGTTCGACGGAGTCGTCCATCCAGATGTTGTCCGATGCCGTCTGCGTGGCTTCGGCCTTAAGCGAGCTCAGCGCCGTCGCGTTTTCAAAGCACTGGACGGCCACGTAAAGATTCGTCTCGTCGTACGTCATCCAGAACTTGGCCTTGCCGTTGGGCGTGTCGCCATTTTCGAGCTTCATCGCATCGGATGTCGCCGCGCTGCGCCAGGCGGCGTCGTCCAGAAGTCCGTCGATTTTCGGCGCGTCCCCTTTTAATGCTTCGACTCCCAGTTCCGAGACGCCGGCTTCGGCCACGCCCAGAACCGGCGCGGGCGGAACCAATTCCTTCTTCGGTGGTGGGACAGGTTTGGGTTTTTCAACGGGAGGCGTGTTGCGCTTGGCGATCGGGTTGGCGGGCATGGAAGGCGAGCCATGCAGCACAATCGGCGCGGGCTTGGGTTCGTCGGTTTTCGGCGTGTTTGTGGTCGTCATCGGACCCGTAGATGCAGGTGTAGGTGCGGTTGTTTTCTTTGGTTCCGTCTCAACGGCGGCGACGCGCGACGTCTTGTCGGATTGGGTGAAGAACAGCGCGGTACCGGCGATCAAGCAAACGGCAAAAATCGCAACGCCCACGATCAGCGGCGTCTTGCTGCTCGGTCGCCGCGCGGGAACTTCAACCGCGCGAGCTGCCGAAGCCGAGGCTGATGCCGACATTCGATGCGGCGGCGCAACCTGCACGGAGGGCGAGCGATACCCCGAAGTCCCCGCGCGAACGGCCGGCATCGGCGGAGGCGTGGGGTTGATCGGCGTGGCCGTCGGCATGGTTTCCGCGCCACGAATCGGCGACTTGTGCGGAACGAGCGGCGCGTCCCGCGCTGGAGTGGTGCGTTGCATGCGCAGGGTGGATTTGGGCTGTGCTTTAAAAGTCGCGGTCGCCGGTTTGGGGGCGACGGGACGAGGACGGCACTCGACGCAGTACATATGGTCGTTAAACGACGCGGCAGCGGCCTTCGCCTCGGCGACGTCGGCCGTTGGAATCCGCTTCTCGCACTGGTCGCAGAAGTACAGTTCCATAGTTTCATTTTACCATCTTTTTGGGTCCGATGGGCCTTAAAGCAAAAATTCGGCCGCTCGATCACTTCTGCATGTCATTCAGGCCAGCTGCCCTGAAGGTCGCTTGAGGCGGTGTGGCGTCTGGTCCATACTGCGTGCATTCATGGCCTACACCTTTTTCATTCTGGCGGGAGAAGCTTCGGGCGATCTCCACGCCTCCAAGCTGATGCAGGCAATCCGCCGCGTCGAACCCACCGTGCGCTTCGTCGGCATGGGTGGAAAAGCCATGGCGGCGGCGGGTTTGGATGTCGCCAAGAATCTCGATGGCATGCAAGTCGTCGGCTTCTGGGAAGTGGCCAAGCACTACAATTTCTTCGTCAGCGTCGGCGACCAATTGTTGGACAGGCTCAAACAGGAACGCCCCGATGCGCTGATCTGCATCGACTACCCCGGCTTCAATCTCCGCTTCGCCGAAAAAGTCAAAAAGCTCGGCATCCCCGTACTCTATTACATCGTGCCGCAGGTCTGGGCGTGGAAACCCAAGCGCGCAAAAAAAATGGCGCGGATAGTCGACCAGGCGTTCTGCGTCTTCGATTTTGAACCTCCCTTTTTTGAACAGTATGGCCTCAAGACGACATTCGTTGGCCATCCGCTGGTCGACCACAAATACGTCGTTCCGCCGCGCCTGGAATTCCCCTCCGATCGCAAAACCGTGGCGTTGTTGCCCGGATCGCGCTCCGGAGAATTCAACGAACACATCCGGCCGCTGTGCGAAGGATTCAATCTGGCGGCGGCGAAGTTGCAGAATCTGCGCGGCGTCCTGTCGCTGCCCAAAGGCATCACGGCGGGAACGACGATCACAGCGGACGCGCAGAAATTCGAACTGAGCTACGCGCCGCCAAAGCAACTTCCCGAAACACGCATCGCGATCACTGGCGCTGGCGAACCGGAACTGCGCGCGCTCGCCGCGGTGAACGAAACTCCAGTCGGCCACGCGTCGCTCTTACCCGGCGCGGCGGACTTTTCGGTCGTGAAGTCCGGCACCAGTACGCTCGAAGCCGGCCTCGCCGGCAACCCGCTCTGCGTGCTCTACCGCGGCAGTTGGGCCAGTTATGCTATCGCGCATCAGCTCGTGAATATTCCCGTCTTCTCGCTGGTCAACATTGTCCTCGGCCGTTACGCGGTTCCGGAACTTTTGCAGGAGGACGTGAACCCGGCGCGCATCGCCGCGGAAATCGAACGCGGACTCACCGACGAAAAGTACCGCGAGCAGCAGCGCGCGGCGCTGGCGGAATTACCAAAGAAACTCGGAGGCCCCGGCGCCAGCGACCGCGCGGCGTGTGGTATAATGGATTTCATCAAGGGGCGACGAGGGTGAAGGGATAGTTTTGAGTGATGAGTTTTGAGTTGCCGTCCTGAAGGTGGAGGACGATGTCATGGATGCTCTTGCGGCTCTTTCAATAATCGGCGCATTCGGCGCCATAGTGTTCGTCGTGATTTTTTACGACATCAAACGTCAGGAGCGATTGCGCGGGCTGGTCGACCTGTGGGCTGAGCAATCGGGCTATCACATCGTTGAATGCGAGAAACCGTGGCTTCGCATGGGACCGTACTGGCTCAAATCTAAGAGCCAGAATATTTACCGCGTGGTCGTCGCCGACGCGCGCGGACACCAGCGCTGCGCGTGGCTGCGCTGCGGCGGCGCGTTATGGTCGGACAACGTTGACGTTGAATGGGAAGACTGACGTCGTAACATTCTCGTGTTAACCGGAGATGGAAAACCGATGCCGACCGACGACGTCCGTGAAAAAGTTCGCGAAGGCTACAGCGCGATTGCGGTGAAAACCAGTTCGGGGTGCTGTAGCGGAGTCTCGTGCTGCGGATCATCTCCGGAGGACGCCGCGAAGCTGGCTGAA
Source organism: Planctomycetota bacterium (assembly GCA_038227875.1). Taxonomy (GTDB): domain Bacteria; phylum Planctomycetota; class SZUA-567; order H5-PLA8; family H5-PLA8; genus JBBRPR01. The sequence goes on along the minus strand of JBBRPR010000041.1, from coordinate 45,274 downwards.
CAGATCGGCTACAGCGCCGAGCAACTGGCCGCCGTGCCGGACGGCGCGAACATGGGCCTTTCGTGTGGCAACCCCGCGGCGATCGCATCGCTGCAACCCGGCGAAGTGGTGCTCGATCTGGGCAGCGGCGGCGGCTTCGATGTGTTCATCGCCGGCACGAAGGTTGGCGCGGCCGGCCGCGTGATCGGCGTCGACATGACCGCCGAGATGATCGGTAAGGCGCGGCGCAACACGGAAAAGTACACGGCGCGGTCCGGACTGACGAATGTCGAATTCCGGCTCGGCGAAATCGAACACCTGCCCGTCGCCGACAACAGTGTCGACGTGGTGATCTCCAACTGTGTGCTCAACTTGTCGCCCGACAAGCCGCAAGTCTGGCGCGAAATCCACCGCGTGCTGAAGCCCGGCGGCCGCATCGCGATCTCCGATATGGCCCTCTACAAACCGCTGCCGGTCGAAGTGATCGGCATGGTCGAAGCGTTGATCGGCTGCGTCTCCGGCGCCGCGCTGGTTGACGAGACGCTGACGATGGTCATGGACGCCGGTTTTACCGACATCGCGCTCACGCCCAAATCCGACTACGTCACCGCGATGGCCAACCTCAATGACCCGCTCTACGCGGAGATGCTGCAGCTTCTGCCGAAGGGCGAAACGCCAGCGGATTATATTACGAGCCTGGCGGTGTCGGCGCGGAAGTAGCATACCGCAGTCGCGTGACCCCGCGCACTCGTCAGCAGTTCCTCCATATATAAGAGTCCCCGCGCCCGCGCCTCCCCCGGAGGTCCCATGCCTGACGCCAATCCCGAATCGTTTCTCGATCGCGCTCGCGCAGCCGCGCGGCAAAGCAATCTTGCGGCGATGCACACGTATTATGCGCTGAGCATCACGGCCAATCCTGCCGATCCGGCCACGGTGCTCGATGAATACCTGCAGCGCAGTCGCGGTGCGATGCGGACGCCGCCGAAAGTCGTGGACGTTTCTGCCGATGGCGCGCTCAACATCAATCGCCTGCTGCCTGCTCAAGCGCCGCTCAAGATTCTCGAAGCGTCGCTGGAGCGCCTGAAAGAAAATCCGTTCGATCTCGATGCGCTTCATAAAATGGGGAAAGCCGCCGCGCTGGCGCAGTGGCATGGACTTGCCGTCTCGGCGCTCAGTGATGTGTTGAAGCACAGCCCGAATCTGCGCGCTGCCGGAAACAAGCTGCAGCGCGAAATTAAATTCGCGCTCGGCCGTTCGCAATACGCGCTCAAGCGCCATGCTGAAGCGCTGGCGGTACTCGCGGAGTTTCAACACGATCCGGCCACGCCCAAGGATGTGATCCAATTGATCAAGGATGCCTCCGCCACGCAGGCCTCCGAAGCATTCTTGAAACACGACAAGGCATTTACCCTCGCCACCGCGCAGAGCATCGCGCTGGCGACGAAAGCGCCAGCCGAACGCGACAGCGAAGAACTCGCCGCACTGGAAGCGGCCATCGCGGAGAAGAATGCCGAGCCTGGCAAGCTGATCGCCGCGGCGTTGCGTCTTGCGGAGTTGCTGTTGAAGTCGCAGCGCTTCGATGCGGCGCTGGCAATGCTCGCCGAGGTCGAACCGCGCGCCGGCAACCCGCTCGACCTGGCGCGGCGCGCCGTCGAGATTGGATGGAGCAAGCGCGCGGCGAATCTCGAAAAGCGCCGCTCCGAGGCCGTGCGCACGCCCGCGTTGCGCGCGGAAATTCTGGAACTGGAGCGCGAACGCGACGAGTTCGCGTGGTCGTCCTACTCCAGTCTCGTGCGCCGCGCGCCGTCCGACGGTGAACTTCATCTGCGCTACGGCGAAGCGTTGTTCGCGCGCTGGAAACGGAGCAACGACGAAGCGACTCTGAAAGAGGCGATCGTTCAATTCCAATTCGACTTCAAGCAGGACGAGCACGGCCACCGCGCGCGGCTGATGCTGGCTGAATGTTTTCTCGCCATCGCGCTGCCCGGCGCGGCGGAAGTCGTGCTGGCCGGATTCATCGCGCAACTTTCCGCCGATAGCGCGAAGAAGGAGCCTGCTCTTTTTCTCGAAGCGCATTACCTGCTCGGCATTGTTCGCGAACGACTGGACGACGAGAAGGGCGCGACCGCCGCGTACCTGGCGGTGATCGGAAAGGACATCGGTTACAAAGACGCGTTTGAACGCCTGCGCGCGATGGATGCTCGGCGTCGCGAGAATGATCGCCGGCCCGGCGTGCTGCCCGCGAAAGGAAGCGCGTAGCAATCGCGCTTTACTTCGCCTCGCACGTTCGGTATACGTTAGGGTGCGATGCTAAAGCTCATTTCCAATCCGCCCCACGCGTGGAACGATGTTCAGACCGAGTGGATCGATGCTCCGCCGGACGCGCAGCAGGAGATCTACGAAGAGCACGCCAAGTCGGTGCTCTCGGAGAATAACAGCCCGGACCTCGGCTTCCGCTTCAGTCTCAATCCGTACCGCGGCTGCCATCACGCGTGCGCGTACTGCTACGCGCGGCCGTCGCATCAGTATTGGGACTTTGGCGCAGGCACGGATTTTGAACGGAAGATCATCGTCAAAGTCAACGCGGTCGAAAAACTGCGCGAGGCGTTCCAGAAAAAATCGTGGGCCGGCGAGTTGGTCGTCTTCTCCGGCAACACCGATTGTTACCAGCCGCTGGAAGCGTCATACCGGCTCACGCGCGGCTGCCTGGAAGTCTGCCGGGATTTTCGCAACCCGGTCGGCATCATCACCAAGTCGGCGATTATCCGCCGCGACATCGATGTGCTCGCGCAAATGTTGAAAGTTTCAAACGTGGTCGTGCATTTCAGCATCGCCTTCGCCGACGCAAAGATGGCGCGCTTGATTGAGCCCGGCGCGCCGACGCCGCAGACGCGGCTGGACGCGATGAAAGCGCTGAGCGACGCGGGGATTCCCGTCGGCGTGGCGATCGCGCCGATTATTCCCGGCTTGAACGACAGCCAGATCGCCGAAATTCTCGAACGCGCGCACGCCGCCGGAGCGCGCCGGGCTTTCCGCGTAATGCTGCGGCTGCCGTCGGAAGTGAAGCCGGTTTTTTTCGAACGCCTGAGCGCCGCGTATCCCGACCGCGCACAGAAAGTCGAAAATGCCGTACGCGAAATGCGCGACGGCAAGCTCTACCAGAGCGAGTTCGGCACCCGCGGCAAAGGCAGCGGCGAACGCTGGGAAGCGATCGACTGGCTATTCCAACTCACCTGCAAAAAACTCGGCATGAATTCAACGCGCGAGAAGGATGTGCACACGATGGAAAGTACAACGTTCCGCCGGCCGGGCGAACAGACGCTCTTTGACGATCCCCTCTTCCCGTGAGACCGTGGGGATTGCGATTCACTGTCGAACCAGGCACTTCCCTCTAAGATTGTGTTCGTTATGTATTACATCGCCCTACGCATGCTGATCGGCGACACGACCAAGTTCCTGGCGCTCGTGTTTGGTCTCACATTCTCGACGACGTTGATCGTGCAGCAGGGCTCCATTTTCACCGGGCTGATGCGACGCACGGCAGCGAATGTGGAACGGTTGCCGCAGGTCGACATCTGGGTGATGCATCCGGCCACGCGTTATTACGAAGAACGCAAAGCGATCGAAAGCACCGCGCTGCAGCGCGTGCGCGGCGTGCCGGGCGTGGAATGGGCGGAGCGGTTGTTTCTCGGCGGAAGCACAGCGAAGTTGCCCAACGGCACGTACGCGGCGGCGACGATCATCGGCGTGGACCGCTTCTCAAAATTGGGCGTTCCGCCGGAATTCGAAGCGGGTTCCGTCGAGGGCATCGAACAACCCGACGGCGTGCTCTGGGACAATCAGAACGTTTCCATCTACAAAAACGTCGCCGTGGGACAGGTCCTGGAGATCAACGACCGGCGCGCGGTTGTCACCGGGTTGCCGATGGGACCGAAGTCGTTCTCGAGCGGGCCGATCATTTATACGACCTACGAACGCGCGCTGCAGTACGCGCCCGGTGAGCGCAACCGGCTCACGTTTGTGCTGGTGAAGGTCAAGCCCGGCGCCGACCCCAAAGTCGTCGCAGCGCGGATTGAAGAGACCACCAGCCTCGGCGCGAAGACGTCGAGCGAGTTTTTCTGGGCGACGATTTCGTACTGGTTCAAGAACACGGCCATCCCGATCAACATAGGCATCACCGCGTTGCTCGGCCTGATCGTTGGCATCGCCATCGCCGGTCAGACGTTTTTCACGTTTGTCGTTGAGAACACCAAGCATTTCGGCGCGCTGAAAGCCATGGGCGTCAACAACGCCAAGCTGGTACGAATGGTGCTGCTGCAGGCGCTGGTCGTCGGGCTGCTGGGCTGGGGCCTGGGAACGGGACTGGCGGCGCTCTCGGGCGCCAACGCCGGCCCACGCGCGGTGCTCGCGTTCATGATCACACCGCATCTGCTCGCGTTGTCATTTGTGCTCACTATCCTCACCGTGCTTTTCGCGGCGATGATCAGCATCATCCGGGTGTTAAGAATCGAACCGGCGATTGTCTTCCGGTAAGAAAGTGTTGGGAGCCGTACGATGTTAAAATGGGTCATCATTGTCCTCGCGATCCTCGGTATCGGCTTCGCTGTGATTCAATCCCTGAAAGCCAGCGCGCCGCCACCGAATGTCCCGCTGAAGAACAAGCCGCCGCGCAACCCCTATGAAAAAGGCATTGCCGGCGCAGGGCTGGTGGAACCCGAGAGCGAAAATGTCGTCATCGGCGTCAGCGATCCGGGACTGGTGATGAAGGTAAACGTCGTTCCCGGTCAGAAAGTGAAGAAGGGCGACGCGCTCTTCAATCTCGACACGCGCAGTTTTGAAGCGGATTTGACGACGGCCAAGGCGCAGGTCGCGCAGTTTCAGGCGGCGCTCGATCTGGTCGTCGCCTATCGCCGCAAAGAGGAAGAACCCGGCCTGCGCGCGAAAGTCGCCGAGACCGGTGCGGCCGTGATCCAGGCGCAGCACGACACGCTGTCCGCTCAGGCCGATGTCCTCGTCGACGAAGCGAATCTGAAAGATCACCAGGACCGTGTGATCCAGTTCGAGTACACCGTCCAGCACGCCGCGACCACGAAGTTCGATCTCGACCGCGCGCGCTATCAAGTGATGGCCGGGGAAGCAAAGCTGACGAGTTCACGCAGCCTGGTTGAATCACGGAAGGCTGCGGAGAAAGTCGCGGAGTCAAAAGTCGCCGAGGCGAAGGCCGATCTTGATCTGTACCTGGCCGGTCAGTGGGCGCCGAACGTCGCGAAGGCGAAGGCCGATCTCGAACAAGCCAAGGCGCAGGTCTCGAAACTGGAGATCGAAATCGAGCGCCGCACCGTCCGCGCGCCGCGCGATGGCGTGGTCAACAGTTGCTACTTGAAAGAAGGCGAGTACGCGACCGCCTCGCGCGATGAAGCGGAGAAGGCGTCGATTGTGCTCGGTTCGGCCGGCCCGCTGCACATCCGCGTCGACATCGACGAATTCGACGCGCCGCGCTTCCGCCCGGGTTTGGCCGCGACGGCGTACCTAAAAGGATCGAACGACCCGATTCCCATCGAGTACGTGAGACTCGAGCCGTTCATCACGCCCAAGCGTTCTCTGACCAACAGCCAGACGGAGTTGGTCGACACGCGCGTGCTCCAGGCGATCTACCGGATCAAGGCGGAGTCGAACGTCTACGTTGGGCAACAGGTGGACGTGTTTATCGATACGACGACGACGGAGAAGTGATGGACATGCGTGACCGAATCGCGTCGCACCAATTAGATTACTTCTTCAGCAGATCGCGGCAGAAATAAACCGTGCCCCACAGCAGCCGGTCGCCGGCGATTTTTTGTTCGGGTGTGGGGTCGGCGCCGCCGTAGAAATAGATTTTGAAGGTCAGCATCGGGCTGCGCTTGTGGAAGCCGGCCAGCAGCGTGCGCGCGAAATCTTCTTCCGAATTTCCGCCGAGCATCTCCGTGCCGCCATTGCGGGCCCACGCGATTCCGGGATAGGGCTTGCCGGAGTCGGAATTCTTCATGGGAGCGGAGACCGGTCCGGTCCCTGTTGCGCCGTGGCAGTTGGCGCAGACGCGGGCAAATTTATACTCGCCCGTGTCGAGCATGTCCTGATCGCGCGGCAACTTGGCGGGAATCGCGACGGCTTCCGGCTCGTCGGGGCCGTAAGTGGTGGAGAGCGTTTTCACGTACGCCACCAGCGCCCAGCGATCAGCGGCGGGCAGGTCGCGGTAGCTCCACATCGCAGTGCCGGGCAATCCGCGCGTAATCGTGCGGAAGAGATCGGTCTCGCGCGGGTTGGAGCCCATCAGTGTCGTGCGGATTTTCACGGACTCCGCCGGGTGCGACAGATCGGCAGGCAGCGATGGAAAATCGAAATGCGTCGGCACAACTCCGTTGCCCTTGCCTTCCGCACCGTGGCAACCGACGCAGGCTTTGGCGAAAAGGTCTTTGCCGCGCGCCACAACTTCTGGCGAGAATGCGGGCTTGGCCGGAACGTCCAGCGCCGACCAGGAGGTCGTGCCGTCGGGACGCGTCGCTTTGATTTGAAGTTCAGCCGCTGATGAAGGGTCGGTGAAGGCGGGCGTGCCGCCGCCACTGCCGCTGTCACTCGCTTCCGATTTTTCTTTGAGCACCCCGAAATAAAGACCGACGGCAATTGCAATGATCGCCGCGGCTGCCAGAAGCATCTGGACCAGCGGAAAGGGCGGCGGTGGCGGATTGGATTGGGTGTCGTCGCTCACGGGATTCTTTCAGTACGGTATTTGAAAAGTAGAAACGCGCAGGCACGGATGAACAGACGCTTTAGCTACGCTCAAGCGTCTGTGCATCCGTGGCACTAGAAAATCACGCGCCGGCGGCGCCGGTCAGCGTTTCAAGCGTCGGGTTCACGCCCTTGGCCTTTTCAGCATCAGCGTAGGCTTCGGGCTTGAGCTTCTGAACTTCGGCCAGGCGCTTGGGGTCGGGCTTGGTGAATTCATCGGCGGCGACTTCCGCGGCTTCGATGGGGCCGAGTGTCTTGGCCTTCTCGAGGTAATTTTCCGAGACCTGCTTCGGAATCGCGGCCAGGCAGCCCGTCGCTTCGGCGGCCATCGCCAGCGGGACATTCATGCCCAGCTTGGTGAAGTGCTCCGCCTTCTGCTTCAGCGTTTCGACTTCGTTTTCGAGCTTCGGATCGTGGCTGTGGTACTTGCCCTGCGCGTCCTTGTAGACGCCGATTTCCGCGTCGGTCAGGTAGCAGGCCGGATCGCTCTCCCACAGGTCGCCGGTCGCGTAGCGGGCGCGCGCGCGGAAGTTGCCGTTGCAGATTTCGAAGAACTGGCACTTGCTGCAGCGGCCCTTGATCAGCGGGCGGCGGTATTTGTACGCGGCGATCGTGGCGTCGCTGACGTTATCCCAGATCTGGCGGAACGTCTTCTGCTTCACGTTGCCCCAGGAATAATCCCAGCTGAACTGATCGGCGTGGACATTGCCGAGGTTGTCGACGTCGCCGAATCCGATGCCGCTGCGGTTGCCGCCCTGCTTGAGCAGCAGCGAGTAAATGTCGTCGGCCAGCTTCTTCTGACCGCGTTCGCGCAGCTTGATGATCAGGTACGGGCCGTCGCAATGGTTGTCGATCGTGAGCAGATCCTTTTCGAAGCCCTTCTTGTGGAAGTACTCCGCGCGGTCAATGATCTGGTCAACAACGGTGCGGCTGAACTTTCGTTCCACGTCGTCGGAGGCGATGTCGCTGCCGCGGCCGGAATAGACGAGATGGTAGACACACATGCGGGGCAGATTGCGCTGTTCGAGGAAATCGAAGACTTTCGGCAGGTCCATCGCGTTGTGCTGCGTGACGGTAAAGCGCAGCGAAACTTTGACACCTTCGGCCAGGCAGTTGTCCACGCCCTTAACCATGTCCTCGAAGGCGCCGACCTTGCCGCGGAACTTATCGTTGGTGTCGCCGTAGCCGTCCATCGAGATGCCGGCGTAGCCGAGGCCGGCCTTCTTCATGTTCTGCGCGACTTGGCGGGAGATCAGCGTGCCGTTGGTGGAGAGCGTCGGCCGCACGCCGATTTTGCGGGCGTAGGCCATCAATTCGAAGACGCGTTTACGCATCAGCGGCTCGCCGCCGGAGAAGAGCAGGATCGGCACGCCGTATTCGGCCATGTCGTCGAGCATCTTGATCGCTTCTTCGTGGTTGAGTTCGTTGGCGTACGCTTTGGTTTCGCTGTCGGAGTAGCAGTGCATGCAGCGCAGGTTGCACGTTCGCGTGGTGTTCCAGGTCATCACCGGCTTGTAATCGCTGGTGAAGCTGAGCATGAACGGCGGCAGACCTTTGCGGACTTTCAGGTCGGGGCCGACGTCTTCGGGGGTTACGTAACCATTGATGAACTTGCTGATGCGGACTGGCATGTGCGCTCCTCTCCAATATGGGTCCGCGTCTGTACCCTCATCCTTGGGGCCCTGGTAGCGCGGAATCTGTAGGTGGAAATAGTATGCGGAACGGGCGGGAAATGCCAGTGCGTCAGGGAATCCGGCTGGCCTGATCGGCGCGAACCAGTTTTACCAGCCCGACGATAGACAGGAAAATGCCCACGATCATCATAAAGGGCGAGAGCAGATCCATGGAGTTGTCGGCGAGGAAATCCGTCACGGCAAGTCTGCGCAGGATTTCGACGAGAATTCCAATCACGGTGAGTCCCCCCGCTGCGGCGAGGTAGATCAGTGCGTCGCCGGTCCGGCGCTTGTTAAGAGCGGCGTCGCGTGGCTTGGAATCGGTGATTTTTGAGTCGGGATTCATGGCCTTAAGTCAACTTCGCACAAATTTCAAGGCGGCCCACAGGAATAACACCGATGAAGCCACCAACATGAAAACACTCATCACCTCTATCGGGCTAAAACCTGCTCCGCGGTACACGACATAGCCGTTCAAAAATTGGAGTAAGGCCCCGACCGCTAGAAAGCCAAGACCCGTGCCTGCGAATACGATGGAGTCCTTTTTGCGCCGCTCACGCCTTGGGCGTTGTTCCGCGTCATATTGAGCCTGAGCGGCAAGGTACGTGTCATAAGACCTCTTTTTGGCTTTTTCAAAATTCTGAGGCGTCTGCATTATCACCGCGCCTTTCGTATCAAAACTTTTCGATAACCTGATCCCGATAGTCGCTCCACCTCTTCAGTCCCGCTGCCGGATCCTGCGCCCTTTCGATAAACCCGCCGTCGCTCGTGCTTGTGTCGATTCCCTGCCATCCATTCTTCATGCAGAGCTGCACGATATCCGGCACAACATCAGCACTGGCTGCGCGAACGAGCAACATCATGCTGTCAACAGGGTCGTCATTGCCAACGTTAAAATCGATAAAACCGTATTCGTGATCACAACTTCCCCAACCGTCGTCTCTCCACTTGATGGTCGGAAATATTTCGGAAAGTGCCTTCTGAACGGCCACTCGCGTACCCAGTTCCGAACGCTCCTCGTCTGGAATTTCCTTAACCGTGGCATAAGGCTTTGAAAACTTTACGATGTAGATATCCCAGCTCATACTGTTCCCCCGTTCCTCTGCGCGCTTGCGGAGCACGACATTGGCAAATTTCAACGAAGACCACATCCCCGTCACAACCGCGACCAGAAAGGCAAAAATACACGCGACCTGTAACGATTTGGCCTCGGTGTAGGTGGCGGCATGTTTGCGGAGAATCAGTAATGCGATCGCTGTCACGGCGAAGATCGCACCCACTACGCCGAAGATGTTCGAGTCTGAAAAACTGTAGCGAGAGGGTGGAGTCTCGATTCGAGGGCTGCGGGGAGTGATGGTGACAACTGATATCTTCTGCAATTTTTGCATACATCACCGCGCTTTCGCTTTCAGCGCCGTGTAGTTGGCGTGGATGTCCGTGATGATGCCGTATTTTTTGGCAAGAGGCATATAGGTCCTCAATGGCGAGCTGCATAGAATCTACTGCGTTCAGGGTATTCGGTCACCCAGTCTTCGCGCAAGGAAGACCTCCAGGCAAATTTGCCTGGAGGTCAGCGCCAGGGACCTCCGTGCCAATTGGCACACTGGTCAAAATCCAACATAAGGAAAATTTCCCTTATCCTAAGTTGACCCTGTCGTAAATTTACAACAGGGTCAGCAACTCTCTTCCGCGTGCATTTTTGACTTTTGAATTTTGAATTCATCAGCGCTGATGGCGTTTGATGTATGCGTCCGCGGTCATCCCGGTGTGTTCGTGGAACAGTTTCGAGAGATGGAACGGGCTGCTGAACGCGAGTTTGCGCGCCACACCTTTCACCGACGCGCCGGGCTTGGTCAGCAGTGCGCGCGCTTCGCGGATGCGCAGCCAGCGCACGCGTTCCATCACCGTCGTGCCGGTTTCTGCTTTGAAGCGGTGGGCGAGCGACGAGACGGACATCGCCAGCGCTTCAGCCAGTTCGTCGATCGCCGGCGGCGCGGCGATCCGGCGCATCACGGCGGCGTCGACGCGGTTGAGCAACGAGGCGTCGGCGTTGCCGCGGTCGAGCGGATTGCGGATGCGCCACGGGTTTTCTGGAGTCCCTGCCCCTCCCCGCTGCGCGGCGGAAAGCATCTCCGTCAGGAATGTCAGCGCGTGTGACTGGATGATCAGCCTCGCTCCGGGATCGCCGCTCTGCTGCAGCGCGTACATGGCGCGGACGTGCCCGCAGAGTCGTTCTTCCGGATCGACACAGACACTGAACGGGCGGCTGGTCAGCGGCGGAAACTTGCGCTTCACCTTGAAGAAGAACCAGAGACTTTCGGCGCTGGTGTGTGCCTCCTGCTCCAGGTGTTTGTAAGCGCAATGCGGTTGAAAAATGTACCACGACCATTGCGGCCGCGCGTGCTGCGTAAAATTCACGCCGTCGGTAGAGGTGGCCAGCAGGCTGCGGTCCCAGGCGATCCAATCGACCACCCATGTCTCCCACGACCACGGCCCCGACCATACCCAGGGCGGATTGGCGTACGCGTGCAGGCTCCCTTCCACCAAGCCGACTTCGATGTCCGGAAGCGCGCTGTTTTGCAAGATTCTGTATGCCCTTTGCAGGAACCTGAGACTTACAAATGGTAGGTTTAATCGTGCCTCATGTCGAGCGCAGAGGGCGCTTGGCATGAGCGATTCGGAATCCCAAGAGCTAAGAGCCAGGCCAGGAGCCAAACCAATGACTGAGAAGGAAAAGTATCTGTTCGATCTTCAGGGCTACATCACGGTGCCGAATGCGCTGAGCGCAGGGCAATTGAAGGAGCTCAACCGGGTGCTCGACGGCCAGCTTGCAGAGCATGCCAAGCCCGAGGCGAAAATGCACCGCTTCGAAGAGTCGCTGCTGGCCTGGGATAAAGCGTATCGGGAATTGATCGACAACCCACGCATTTCACCGTACCTCGACGAACTGATCGGGCAGGGCTTCCGACTCGATCATGACTATTGCGACGTGATTCGCAGCGGCACGAACGTGGCCGCCAGTGGCTTGCACGGCGGCGGGACGCCGTTCGATTCGTGCATGTTCTTCAATCATCACGACGGACGGATGTACAATGGCCTGCTGGTCGTCGCCTACAATCTCCACGACGTCAATCCCGGAGACGGCGGCTTCGGCTGCGTGCCCGGCAGTCACAAATCCAATTATCCGCTGCCGGAAGATTGGCATTCGTTGAACACGCCGGCCGAATGCGTACGCGCAGTCCCGGGTCCCGCGGGAACAGCGATCATCTTCACCGAAGCGCTCACTCACGGCACGATTCCGTGGCGCGGCAGCCGGGAACGCCGGACGCTATTCTACAAATACAGCCCGCAGTCGATCTCCTGGCACGCGCAGTATTATGACGCGAAGAAATTCAGCGACTTAACGAAGCGGCAGGCGGAGATTTTAGAGGCGCCGAATGCAAGGTATGGAGGACGCTCGCACGGAACGCATTAACAGCATTGCGGATTGCGGATTTCGGATTGCGGATTGGAATGGAAAACGCACGGGCTTTAAACCCGTGCGTTTTCAATTGGAAGGACCAACTGGGCTCTCGGTGTTGCGCGCTCTACTAATCCGCAATCCGCAATCCGAAATCCGCAATGCAGTTAATCACTTCTTCTCTGCGTTTGCGGCGCAGGTCCGCAGCCACACGTTCTTCCCGCCGTCTTCGTAGCCTTTCCACGCGTACGGGTCGATGCCGGAGACAGGAATGATCGCGCGACGGTCGGCGGTCGCAGAACGTTCGCCTTCGCGGATGTCCCACGGCAGATGCGACCAGGAGTTCATGTAGTGGCTCACCAGCACGCGGCGGTAGCTGTCGGTGGTCTTGTTTTTGAAGCTGCGGTGGAGCAGGTAGCCGTTGAAGAAGACCACCGTGCCGGCCTTGACCACGACGGGTACCTGCTGGTTCTCGTCGAAGCCGTAACTTTCCGGCGCGAAGTCGAACTCTTCGTTGCGGTTGTGCGCGCGCTGGGGATAGAGGTAGCCCATGCGATGCGAACCGGGGACCACCCACAGGCAGCCGTTTTCGAGTGTGGCATCGTCCATCGCGATCCACGCGCCGATCAGCGAGCGATCGCGGGTCGGAATGTAGATTTCATCCTGATGCCACGCCTGGCCCTGGAACTGGGGCGGCTTGACAAAGAGCATGGTCTGCATGCATTTCACGCTGCCGTCCCAATGCGGCAGGTGCGCGGCCGTAATCTGGCTCAGCACGCCGCAGATTTTCGCGTGCATCGCGAACTTCTTCATCACCGGGCTGATGTAGTGCGGCTGGTGGATGCATAGAATCTTGGCCAGCGCGTCCGCATCGCTCATGTCGGCCGGCAGCGGTTTGAGACTTTCGCAGGGATAGCCGCCGCGCGCGAGCTTGAACGTGTCGGCCTTGAGCTCTTCAAGTTCGGCTGGGGAGACCAGGTTTTCCACGGCCAGAAAACCATCGTCGACGAACGATTTGACCTGGGCTTTCGACGCCGGCTTGGGAACTTCAATCGGCACACCGTGCGCGATTTTACCCGCTTCCAGTTTCACCTGCGGCGCTTCGAGCGTATTGGCACCCATCGTCCGACTCCCTCCAGTAGTATTAAAACTCTCACGAAGACGGGCTGATTATGCCTCTTGGAGGGACTATTGGGAATGCTTGCGATTAGCGAAAACATATCTGAAATTGATTTGGGCTTACTGATTGAAGAACACGCCGCTCAGGATGAAGTTGGCTTTCGTCGCACGGCAGACAAATTTCACGTGGCCTTTGACGTCCCAGGTCATGTACTTGCCTTTGGTGTAGTCGGCGATGTCGCGGGAATCGAGCACGTTGCCGGCGAGGTCCATGACATCCACTTTTCCCGCGCGGTCTTTGGCATCCCAATCGATACAATACAGCGCAATGCGGTGTATACGCCCGTCGGTAAGATTGACGTCCACGGTAAACGCCGAATAGGAGAACCAACAGCCCGCCACTCGGTCCGGTTCCATGGAATGCAGGAGCCCGCGAGGGTCTTTCGTATTGCCCCACAAGTACGATGATTCGCCCGTTACGATAATCTGGGCGTAGGCTGGAGCGTTATCGCTGTCGTACGGAATCAGGTAGCCGTTGCTCCCATATACGCCCTTCCAATTCCCGCGGGTGTTTTCGTCGATGCCGATGAACTTGGCCGTGCCGGGGATTTCCGGTGGGGCAAACTTTTTGAACGGAATCTCCGCCAGTACCGCAATTTCCGCCGGCGACAGGACGCGGTTGTAGATCCGGACATCATCGATTACCCCTTTAAAGGGGTAGCCGTAGACCTTGTTCCCCGGTTGAGCCATGCCGATCTTCCACGTTTCCTGACCGTAGTCGCGCGGCCCCTCCGCGGCATTCCACAGGGCAATGCCGTCGAGTATACCGTCCACGTAGAGCCGCTCCACCCCGCCGCTGCGGCTCACGGTCGTGGCCACGTGATGCATGACCTTGGGGGCGTACGCGTGAAACGAAACGGCGTACTGCCCGTTCTCACCGAGCATATGAATGCCAAGGAAGTTCCCGTGCCGTTCGTAAAACAATCCGGAATGAAAACCGGCCTTGGCCACTACCGTGTAGGTCTGTGAATTGTTGTCCTTTCCGTTGGGCAGGTCTTCAGGTTTGACCCAGGCGGAGAGGGTGTATTCGCCTTCCTGAACGCGTTCGACCGAGGGTGAATTGGGAATGTTGACAAAGTCTGTCTGTCCATTGAAGCCGATGGCATTGCCGTATTTTCCGTGCCCCCAGACCGGCTTGCCGTTCAGCACACCGGCATTGTTGTTGCCGGACGCATCGGCGGTTTTGCTGCCGTTGCCTTCATCGAATTTCCACCAACCGGCCATGCCGGTATCGACCGTGGTGGCCGCTTTGGTGAAATCGCTCACCGCCCGGATCTCCGCGCTGTGCTCTTCAAGAAACTTTGCGCCGACATAGGTCTTGGTGAAAGTGTTCAGCGCATCGTCCAGCACCTTGAAACTCCGCGCGTCGGCCAGTCGCACCACTGAGGCCCAATCCCGCAGCGCGACGGCTTCGCGTTCCGGATTGGCTTCGGGCACCGCCGCAACCACGGTCACGGGCACGGACCCGGCGGGCTTGCCGCCGTCAGCTGGCTTGACTTCAGCGGGCGTATCGTCAACCGGCGCTTTCTCCGCCACGGGTGTTTTTGCAGCGGGCGCCGCGGGCTGAGGTGCCGGAGGAATCGGTTCACCAGTCGGAGCTGCGGGTGTGGCCGGACCGGACGGAGGGATTTCGGCCGACGCTACTTCCGTCGCCGTTGTGGTGGGAGCCGCGTGCAATTTGACCAGCAGCAACTGCGCGCGCGCCGCGGCATTGCTGTCGCTGAAGCGCGCCACGAATTCCTCCAGCCGCTTGATGCGTCCGGCAGTATCGCTCTCCGGAACACCGTCCCAATGCAGCACTTCGGTCAGCGCATCGTCGGCGACTTTTTGCGGATCAGACTTCCCCGGATCGGGCGGATATTTGCCATCGGTTCCGCCAACATGGGAGTTCGCCGCGGTGCTGGTGTTGCTGCGGGGATTACGCGCGTTCGCGCTTTCGGGCCATGTAGCCGGAGCGGGGGCTGTGACCGGCCCGGAGACGCTGGCGCTCTCTGGCTTCTTTATCGTGGGTGTTGATCCCAGTGAAAATACCGCCAGCGCCACAATCACCAGCAGGCCAATGCCGAGGGCGATGGGCAACATGGGCATCGGGTGCGCGGCCGAAATTGGGTGGCTGGTGTGGCGTGCCGACGGCGTCAGGTGCGGCATCGACGGCTTGCGTTCCGCCGGTCCGGACGGCGGGGCCGGCGGGGTCGGCGCAACCGGTGCCGGCGCCGGTGTAATCAATACAATCTTGCGGCTGGAGCGGCCCGCGGGCCGCTGCGGTTCGGCGCGCGGAATGCAATTCTGGCAGTAGTGTTTGAACTCATCGCTGACGATGCGGCCAGCGTCGATGTCTTCTTGAGGAATGCGGTGGCCGCACGTTTCGCAATAGATGATCTGCATGGGTGTCCGCGCTATTTGTCGTTCGGTCGAGTGGTCCGGTGCCAGAGCGCTTCAGGCGGAACCACGGTTTCGGAGGTTCCTTCCCGGCGCCATAGAAGTTTCAGCGACGCCAATCCCGATCCCTGCGAATAATCCAATCGGATATCGTGATAACCCTCATTGAGATCAATCGTGCCGCTGATTTGTTTCGCCGCATGTTGTTCGACCCAATCGTTGATCAGTTGCTTGCCATCGATCGTCAAGCGCGCGTTGTCGTCGACGACGGTCGAAATCGTATAGCGGCCGGAGACCAGGATCTTTAACACGCCCGTCCAGCGCGCGCAAAAATGTTCACGCGGCACGTTGGGACCGGGCGCTTGCCTGTCCCAGTTGAATTCGATTTTGCCGTCGATGCGTTCGGCCAGAAAGTCTTCGTCGCGGAAATCCTTGCCCTTGTAAAACGCGCCGTGCAACCCTTCCTGCAGTGGATGAAGCGAAAACTCAATCGAATCGAGACGCTGCTTCAATTGGACTTCGAGCTGCGCAAAAAGACGCGTCTTCGCATAGGTCGCTTTGAAGTTCTGATACGCCTTCTGCGCCGCCTCGTAACGTTTCAGTGCGTAGGCGGACTCCGCATTGGCCCACTCCTGCTTCGCACGAACTTCCTGATCTTCGTCCTCAGCGGCCGTCACGCGCGCGAGTTCTTTGGAAACGTCCGCGCCGGCCTCCTGCGCCGCTTTGAAAAACTCCTGAGCTTTATTCAAGTCGTTGATGTCGAGAAAGAGCAGACCGCGCTCGCGCAGGTCGCTGCCGCGCTCCGCACCGGTTTTCGCCGGTGCAAAAGCGTCGATGTCCTGCACCTGGAGTTGCTCCGGCAGGAATGCCATTTCCATGCCGCTGTCGGTCTTCAAGGCAATGCCCGGCTTGGCTGAATCGACGATGACTGTGCCGCTGAGTTCGGACTTGCCGCGCTTGAGCGTGATCTTCTTCCCGGCCAGTTCGTGAAGCGCATCCAGCGCGCGCTGGCGCAACTGGATCACGGCGGCGACGTCCGTCCGTTCTGCTTCCAGACGATCCTTAACATCCGCCATCGCCGTGTCGTTCAGTTTGCGGTCCAGCAATTCCAGCGCCGCGCCAAAGCGCTGCTGCTGCAACACCGGCGCAAGTTCCTTGCGCACCGCCTCGAACGCCACGCGCTCGGCGATTTTTTGCGGACTCTCTGCTTCCACGTCAACTTTTTTGAACGCCGGCTTGTCCTCGACGGCTTTGCCGTCCGCGCTCCTGGCCGGCGCCGGTTTAACGGCAATCGGTTTGTCATTTTTGGCGGCCACGGGAACCAAGGGTTGTTCCCGGGGCGAATTGAGGGCTTTGCCCTCCGCTTTCGTCGCACCAGGTTGACGCTGCGCTTCCGGGACACTCACGTCGCCGGGCCCCGCCCCGCCGCCGCCGGTGAGCACGGAATTGGGCATCTGAGCCGCGAGGGCTGCTTCCCGCTCCTCGCGATCGGCATCGGCGCGCAACGTCTTGAGCATTTGAAACGCGCGCATGGAGACCATCGTGTTTCCGTGAAGCGCGATATAGCCGTCCAACGCTTTAATGCGACCGGCCCGATCTTCGGCGGCAAGTCCTTCGAATTTCAACACCTTACTGAGCGCTTCGTCGGCGAGTTTCTCGGGGTTGGGCCCGGCGACAACGGGAATTTCCGGCGCTGCGTCCCGTTCCGGTTTGGGCGCAATCGAATGTTCGGCGACACGATGTTCGTCGGCAACCTGTGCTCCCGCGGGAGCGATGTTGGCCGCCTGGTCGTCCGCGGACGTCTTAGTCGTGTTCGGCTTGGGTCCTTTTCCGCTCAGAGCGAACGCCGCGATCAGGACTGCCACGGCGCCGACACCAGCGGCAATCGGAAGCATCGGCAGGTTCTTCTGTGCCTGCTTTTCGCCAGGTCCCTGCCCTTGAAGTGTGCGTGCCTCGCGAGCGGTAATATCGGCGTGATTGATGCCGTAGCGCTGCGCCGGCGTCAGGTTCGCGGCGGAGGGCCTGGCGGCAGGTGGAGGTGCGCCCACCAATGCGGGATGACCGGCATCCGCCCTCTTCGCGCACTTTTCACAAAAATTTCGTTCACCCGTCTTAACTGCTCGACCGGATTCGAACTCTTTGTCAGGGATGCGCAAGCCGCAAGTATCACAGTAAACGATCTGCATAGTTCTAACCTGATTGTATTTTAGCAGACGCCAGCACCAAGGAAAAAGCGTGCACCATTTTGAAAATACAGCAATCTGCTGCAAAGGAACATGAGCAATCGGAACATGTTACCGGAGCGCGCGGTCGTGAGGAGAAGGCGGGAAGCAGAATGCAGAAGACATGACTCCGGACCCCTCGCGCGCAAGCGCGCCTCGCATTTCAAGAGATCTTGGACTACGATCACCCCGTAGCCATGCCCACGACGCCGCAAATTTTCAATGTCGTTCTCGGAACGGCCGGTCACATCGACCACGGCAAGTCCACGCTTGTGCAGCAACTCACGGGCATTCATCCCGACCGGCTCAAGGAAGAGCAGGAACGGGGCATCACCATCGACCTTGGCTTCGCGCCGCTGGAACTGAGCAACGGGATGCGCGTCGGGATCATCGATGTGCCCGGCCACGAAAAGTTCATCAAGAACATGGTCGCGGGCGCGTCGGGGATCGACTTCGTGATGCTGGTCGTCGCCGCCGACGACGGCGTGATGGCGCAGACGCGCGAGCATCTCCAGATCATCCAGCTCCTGGGCGTGCGCGACGGGCTGACGGTGATCACCAAGTCAGATCTGGCGGATCCCGATGTGCTGGAGATGGTCATCGACGACGTGAAGACTCTGGTTGCCGGCAGCGTGCTCGAGGGCAAGCCGATTCTGCCCGTCTCATCCAGGACCGGCGCCGGCATACCGGAATTGCGCAAGCAGCTCGATCAGTCGCTACCCAGACTTTCGCGCCGCGCGGCCGACGGACCGTTCCGGATGCCGATCCAGCGCGTCTTTGCCAAGGAAGGATTTGGCACTGTTGTGACCGGCGTGCCGCTCTCGGGTCAGGTGAAGATCGGCGATACACTGGAAGTCCTGCCGCCGAAATACTCCGGCCGCGTCAAAGGATTGCACGCGTACAAACTGGCGATTGAACAGGGACACGCCGGGCATTCAACGGCCGTTAACCTGCACGGCCCGGAAATCGACAAGCGCGAGATCGTCCGCGGCATGGTCGCCGCGACGCCGGAGATTTTCGAGCCGACAAAATTGATCACGGCCCACTTGCAGCATCTCGCCAGTTCGCCGTGGCCGCTGAAACACCGCGCGCCGGTCCGCTTTCACGCCGGCACCGCCGAGATCCAGGGAAAGGTGCTCGTCCTGGAAGGCGATGCGCTGCCGCCGGGGCAATCGGGCTGGATCCAGATCCTGCTGGAAGACGCGACGGTCCTCGCGCCCGGCGATCACTATATTTTGCGCCATCAGACGCCGATGGTGACACTCGGCGGCGGCCGCGTCGTCGATGTCGTGGCGCTCAAACGCAAGCGCTCCGATCCGGCGGTGATCACGGACCTCGCGGCAAGATTGGCGAAACTCGACGCACCTCAAAAATTGCTGGAGCACATCCTGTGGACGTCGCGGTTGCCGAAGTCTGTCCGGGAACTCTGCGCGGAACTCGGCGTTCTCCCCGCACAGCTGACTGGCTATCTTGCGCCGATTCTTAAAGACGCGCGCGTGTTTGCGCTTAAGCCGGGCGCGGGAGCGGTTTACCTGTCCAGCGCGCTGCTTAAAACGCTCGGCGCGGCGGCGGTTGCCTGCATTCAGGAATTTCTCAAGGAGCATCCGGCGCTCGGCGGCATTGAGCGCCCGGAACTCAAAGCGCGACTGAAAGTGAAAGCCGGCGCGGAGCTTGAAGCGCATCTCGATGCGTTGCTGGAGTTGCTGCACCAACAGCAGACGATCAAGGCCGAATCGAATCTGATCGCGCTGCCCGGCCGCGAACGGAAACTGGAAGGCGCGCTGGCCGCGACGGCGCAGAAACTGGAGACCGCGCTGAAAACCGGCGCGCTCGCGCCGCCGACGCTGCCGGAAATCCAGGCGCAGCTCAACGTTCCGCCCAAAACGCTCAAAGAAATTGTGCGCTTCCTGATCGACACGCGCGCAATCGTGGAAGCGACAAGCGAATTTTATTTTCACCGCGAGTCCATCGAACGGGCGCAGAGCGAATTGGGGAAGCTGTTCACAGAAAAAAGCGAGCGCACCACATCGGAGATTCGCCAACACTTAGGGATGAACCGCAAATATGTGATCCCGCTCGTGGAGTTTTTCGATCGCATCAAGTTCACGCAACGCGTCGGCGATCTGCGTAAATTGAGCGGCAAATAAGCGGCATTGGGAGCCTAACAACGGGCTCTTTAGCCAAACATCTTTCGAACGAACGCCGAAAAAACACCCGTAACTTAACAGCTTAAATAGCGCTATAAGTCCTTTGCCCATGGCGGATTTCGCTAATGGGGTCAAATTTCTCACAAGAAAATCCTAAATTGTCTTGCCTAAATAACCGATTTAGGATAATGTTAGCGACGGTTAGGGTGATTGCTGGCTAAACACAAACGAGACATTTCAATCTCGCCTAATTTCACGGAGGAATGGACCATGAACTACACGCCGAAACAACTTCAAATCCTGCGGCTGATTTACAATTATCAGCAAGAGCACGGCTTCTCGCCAACGTACGCGGAGCTGGCTAAGGATCTCGGTGTGTCGACGATCACCGTGTTTGAACATCTCGAAGCGCTCGAACGCAAGAACGCGATTCGACGCCGCCGACACGAAGCGCGCTCGGTTGAGATCATCGAACCGAACTTCTTGAAAGAGCAGACGACGCGCAAGACGATCCCTATTAAGGGAGAGATCGCCGCGGGCTTGCCGATCGAAGCCGTGCAGGTCGAAACTGCCGAAGAGCTTCCGCTGGGCGAAGTATTCGGCTGCAAGCCGAACAGCTTTATGCTCCGCGTGAAGGGCGATTCCATGATTGACGATCACATTATGGACGGCGACTTGATTGTCGTCGAAGGCCGCGAGACCGCCAACGACGGCGAGATCGTGGTGGCCCTCGATGAGAACGGCCAGGCCACGCTCAAGCGCTTCTACCGCGAAAACGGCAAGATCCGCCTGCAACCGTCCAACCCGACAATGGCGCCAATTATCGTCGACCGCTGCAAGATTCAGGGCGTGTTCAAGGGTTTGCTGCGCAAGGCGTAAGAGTACAGACGTTCGGATTCACTGACGATCCCCCCACAGAAATCCTGTGGGGGGATTTTTATTGGCGAAACTCCGTGCCAGCTGGCACGAAGGTCTGCTCACGCGATCGACATTTCCTATCCAGTTGCCAACGCACCGCTAGAATCACTCCAGCAATGCAGAACGTGCGAATTCAACTCTTCAGGACTCCCGTAAATGGCTTTTGATAATCTCCGTGAATTCATCGGTGCCGTCGAAGCGCGCGGAGAATTGTTTCGCGTCAAAGAAAAAGTCTCTCCGATTCTCGAGATCACCGAGTGGGCCGATCGCACGGTGAAGAAGAAGGGCACGGCGTTGTTTTTCGAAAGCGTCGAAGGCTCGAGCATGCCGGTGGTCACGAACCTTTTCGGCACGCTGGAACGCACGGCGCTGGCGCTGGGCGTGACGGACCTCGACGCCATCGGCAAGGAAATCCGCGCACTGCTCCACCAGCGTCCGCCGGAAACGATTGTCGAAAAATTGAAGATGGTCCCGCTGCTGATGAAGATCGCCGGATTTCCGCCGAAGAAAGTCAGTTCGGCGCCCTGCCAGGATGTGGTGCTGACCGGCGACCGCGTCGACCTCGGCATTCTTCCCGCGCTGAAATGCTGGCCGGAAGACGGCGGCCGCTACCTGACGCTGACCAACGTCTTCACGCGCGATCCAAAAGGTCTGCCCAACTGCGGCATGTACCGCATCCAGATTTACGACAAGAACACCGCCGCGATGCACTGGCACATGCACCACGATGGCGCGCGCCACTTCCGCGAATTCGAGAAGCTCAACCAGCGCATGCCTGTCGCCGTGGCCATCGGTGGAGACCCGGCCGTCGTCTACAGCGCCACCGCGCCGATGCCGCCGGGCATCGACGAGATGTTCCTCGCCGGTTTTCTACGCAAGAAAGCTGTCGAGATGGTGCCGTGCGTCTCGCAGCCCGATCTTCATGTCCCTGCGGAAGCCGAAATCATCGTCGAAGGTTACCTGCAGCCCGGCGAACGCCGCCGCGAAGGGCCGTTCGGCGATCACACCGGATTTTATTCGCTCGCCGACGACTACCCGGTCTTCCACGTCACCGCGATCACGCACCGCAAGAACCCGATCTATCAGACCATCGTCGTCGGTACGCCGCCGATGGAAGACACGTACCTCGGTAAGGCCACGGAACGCATTTTCCTGCCGTTTCTGCAGCTCACGCTGCCGGAGATCGTCGACTACAACCTCCCGGAGTTCGGCGTCTTCCACAACTGCGCGTTCTTCTCGATCAAGAAGACCTACCCGCAGCACGCGCGCAAATTGATGCACGCGATCTGGGGCCTGGGCCAGATCATGTTCACCAAGATGATCGTGGTCGTCGACGAAAACGTGAACGTTCAGAACCAGGACGAAGTGCTATTCCACGTCGGAGCCAACTGCGATTTCAGCCGCGACGTCGAGATCGTGAAAGGCCCGACCGACATTCTCGATCACGCCAGTTCACACTACGGCTGGACGGGCAAGATCGGTTTCGACGCGACGAAGAAATGGAAAGACGAAGGCTTCGACCGCGAATGGCCGAACTACATCGTGATGGACAACGACGTGAAAAGGAAGGTCGCCGAACGCATGAAAGCGCTCGGTCTGTAGAAGTCTACTTCTTCACGTCGCCCGGCTTCACCGCGGGGCCGCTGCCATTCGGAGCTTTAGTCTCTTTGTCGTCCGGCGGCGACCCTGGCGTGATCTCCAGCAGCACGGCTGGCGCACGGTTTCCGGCTTCGTCAACGAGGCTGGCCTTGGGATTGGCGCCGCCGGCGTATTGAATTTTCGCAGGCGGCTTCAATTCGCGGTCAAAGGTCAACGCCGCGCGGGTGTTCTGCGCTTCGACTTTGACACACTTGGCTGGCCCGGTCGCATCAACAGCCGACAGGTCTTCGGCAGTGAGTCCCGCCAGCTTTTTCACTTCCGCAAAATGCAGCAGCACGGTTTTGGCGTCGGGACCGAAGACTGCGCGATCGAGCACCGGACCAGGCCAGTCGTTGGCTTTCTGGTAACGCGTCTTCAGCAGCGCGCGGGCGATTTCACGACCGAGTTCAAAATAGCCGTCCCGGGTCAGATGCAGATCGCCCGCGCGGCCCAGCGCGGGAACCAGGATTGCGTTGCCATCCGCGGCGACGAATTCGCGTTGCGCTTCGCGGATGATTGTGAACTCCCCGCCCCGCGCGACCTGTACGACGACCAACAGCATCTTCGGATTTTTTGCCAGCGTCCGGACACGGGAGACCAGATCTTTCAGCTTGGCTTCGTACGTCTTCGCATCGGTCTTGTCGACGCCATCACTTTCACCCTGGTACCAGAGAAAAACCGAAGCGCCTTCGCCGCACATTTTGATGTTGGCGCTGAGCGCCTTCCAGCCTGCGGCTTCTTCGTCCCAGTATTTGATCGGCTGCCCACCGCTGGCGAATCCGCACAGCCGGATGGGAATGCCTTCCTTGGCCACTTCCGTCGCGCACGCCAGCCACGGACCCACCGTGCCCCCAAGCGGCAGCGGTTCTTTCGCTTCGACCCATGCGCGCTTTTCGTACATCTGAACTTTCGGATCGGGATCCGCGCCCGGCAGTTCCGCGCGCCCGCACGCGTTGGATTGCCCGGAGATAATCCAAACCTCCGGCCGCGCCTGCTCCGCAAAAACCACTGGCGCAACAAAAATTCCAATCAAAGCAACCAGCAAACACGCGCGCATCAAAGACTCCTTCTCCACCTAAGAAAGCTCTCCGCCATTCGCGGAGAGCCTTCCGTACCTAAGTCCTAAGTCCTCAGTCCTCAGTCCTCAGTCCTTCGCCGTTAGTGCTGAAGCTGAGCGTACCGATAGTAAACCTCCAGACACAGCGCGCCAATCGCTGTCGTGAAGACCCGCCCTCCACAATTCTCGGCGCCTTCCGTGGAATGTCCCTTCGGATCGAAAGAACCTTCGTTATCCCCCGGAGCTTTGATTTGTAGCGTCAGCAGTGATGTCTTGATCGCTTCGTTCCACTTCTTCCAGACATCGCCGCCGACCTGGAACGTGCAAAGAGTCGCGTAGTACCAATGATAGTACTCCGGTTTCGCCGCGGTAGGCAGACCGCCCTGGGTGATGAACCAATCGGCGGCGCCTTGAATTTCATCGGGGCGCGTACCCATGAACAGACGGATCAGGCAACCGATGGCCGTGTTGCAGTGCGGATTTTTGACACGGATCGCCGCGACGCCCGCCCCGCCGGCGTCGGCGCGGTAACCATAATGGTGGCCCGTGTACGGATCGTTGGGATTGTGCTTCTCGACTTCGAGCGTATCGAGGAAGCGGCTGGCGCCTTCGAAGGCGAGCGGATCGACTTTCAATCCGGCGACCTTGGCACTCTTCAATTGCATCACAAACCAACCAGTGGTGGAAACGTCGCCCATTTCCTGCGGCGTGTAGCGCCAGCCCAGGCGGTCGGAACCTTTGCCGCACTGGAAGACATCGACGGAATAGTTAACGGCCTTCTGCGCGGCTTCCATCGTTTCGGGAATGCGCGCCATGCCCGCCGCTTCGGCCAGCGCCAGCGAGGCGATCGGATGATTGTAGCCGTTGGCCGCCTTGTCGTTTTTCAGGATACAGCCGCCGGCGTCCTGCTTGGAGATGATCCAGCCGATGGCGCGCTTGACGTTGTCCTTGTACTTGCCGATTTTTTCCGTGTGCCCCGCGCCGAGGAACGCCAGCGCCGCCAGCCCCGTCAATGCCGCATCGCCGGACATGCTCGCGCCGTACTTCGCGCCATCCCAATGGCCGTCGGCTTCCTGATGGTACGCCAGCCACTGCAGCGCCTTGTCGACGGCGCTTTCGGTCGCTTTCGATCCGCCGTGGCGCATCACCATCAATTTGCGTCCGCCGCCGTTGCGATTGCCAAAGCTTCCCCGCCCCGCGCCCGTGCCCGTACCGATACCCGTGCCGTCGCCGCCGCCCCAGCCGCCGCCTTTGCCGGGGCTCGCGCCACCGCCGACTCCGATCACATCTTCCAGTGACATCCCGCCCATGCCGCCACCGCCGGCCGCGTCGGTGTTGCCTTCGACGGAATGAAACATTTTCGCGTCCGGATTGCCCAACGCGCTGTGCGTGTCCGGCATGTCCGGGTTGATCGTCTCGAAGTGATCGCCGAGCTCCGCCTTGTCCAGGATGTCCTTGGGCACCACGATGTCCGACGCGTTCTGCGCCGTGGGATCCGTCGCCGCGACGTCCCTGGAGGCCAAGGCATCGACCGCTTCGGGCTTTTTCGATTCGTCTTCGTCCGGTTTCAATTCGGGGCGCGCCGCAAGTTCCGTCATCATGATCACGGCATCGTCGTTATGCGGCAGGTCGATGGCCATGGTCACCAGGCTGGCCAGCGCGATCACAAGAACATGCAGTGCCAGCGAGACCGCCCACCACGGCGCGCCCATCAGGCGCGACGTCCAGCCGTCGCGTGAACCTTCCGCAGCGGCCAGCTCCGCGTTTTCTGCTTCGCTGTCCTGCGCAGCCAGTTCCGCGAACGTCGCGCGCCCCTTGGCCGCCGGTCGCGCGGCGACCACCGCCAGCATGCCCTTGCCCGTCTTCTCCGTGAACGCCGGGCGCATCGCCAATCCGCCGATCGTGTTGTGCAGCAGTCCGTTGACCTGGCGATAGCGCTCGACGCCTTCGCGGCAGGTTTTGCAGCTGCGCAAATGAGCGGCGATTTCTTCGCACTCTTTCGGGTCGGCCGTCTGGTTGACAAAGTCGCAGATCGATTCCTCGACCCGCTGACACATCGCGCTCTGAATCATGAACGTTCTCCGCTTTCTTTTTGAGATCCGCTGTCCGTCCGGGGTTGAACTTCCGGAAAGGAGGCGGTCAGATGAATCTTCAAATGTCCGTGCAAGCTCAACACGGCGTCATAAAGCAGCCGGCGCACGGTCCGCGCCGACAACTGCGCGCGTTCGGCGATCTGGTCGTGCGTGAGGTGCTCGTAAAAATGCAACACAACCACGGTGCGCTGATCGGCCGAAAGGGTCTCAATCGCCTTGGCCACCATGTCGCTGACTTCCACCTTCGAAAATCCGCCCGTCGTCACTCCCGCTTCGGGCTGCAGGAGTTGTTTGCGATTGATCCGGGTCGAATCGTTTTTCTTCAGGCGCACGCGGTTGAGCGCGTTGGCGCGGTTGACGGTGCGCAGGAACGCGCGGAACGATTTGATCTCCGCCAGCTTCTCCTGATCGCGGAAGGCTTCGCAGAAGGTTTCTTGCACCACGTCTTCGGCGTCGTCAAAGCTGCCGACGATCGCCAGCGCCTGGTTGAGCAACTCGCTGCGGTAGCGGTCGACCAGATCCCAGAATTTCTCCGGTATGCCGGCCGGTGGCTCCACGCGAGCGCTCCTATGCAGGATCTGTTGGGCAGAAGTCGTCAGCGCCATCGTCTTGAAGGCCTCCTATTAACTAGTCCCCACAGCGCGGCGCATCCGGCCAAGATAATGATAAAAAGAAGCGAATCGGGAAAGCAGCCCTACGCTTTAAATTTATATGTCATACATAATCCGAATCAACACTTGAGTTTGCATCTGTTCAAAATTTCCCCGAAAGGCGATCTCAATGTTCGCCCATTTCGCTTATCGACCGGGCTCCACGGCGGCAGTTTCGTCCGATGCGAGTTCGACCTTTGTGCCTTTGGGCACAAAGGTCAAAATGACTCGATATCGTCACGGGGTCACCTGGGATCACATTTGATCCCAAGTACCCCCTCGGCAGCGGCCCAATGAAAATTGGAAAATGGAAATTGGAAAATGAACTTCTCCACTTCCAACGCTATAGTCATCCCCATGACCACGCACGCCCTACCCGATGCGGTGAATCCCGAGCCCGCTCCGGCTTCCGCCAAAAACGCGGGTGGCAAATCCGGCGCGGAAGTCCGGGAAATGTTTTCGCGGGTCGCGCAGCGCTACGATTTTCTCAATCACTTTCTGTCGCTGGGGTTGGACATCCATTGGCGCGCCGTCGCCGCGCGGGAAGTCAAGCATTGCACCGCCGCCGATACCCTCGCGGACCTCTGCACCGGTACCGGCGACCTGGCGATCATGCTTAAAAAGGCAGCGCCCGAGGCGCGCATCGTGGCGCTCGACTTCACGCCGCAGATGGTCGCCTTCGGACCGCCCAAAGCCGCGCGCAAGAAACTCGCCAACATCACTTTCGGCATCGGCGATTCGCTCTCACTCCCCTTGCGCGATAACAGTGTCGCGGCGGCGAGCGTCGGGTTTGGCATCCGCAACGTGTCAGATCTCGACCGCGGCCTGCGCGAAATGATCCGCGTCGTGCGCCCCGGCGGCAAAGTGCTGGTATTGGAATTCACCAAACCGTCCGGCTGGATTTTTGGCCCGGCGTACATGTTCTACTTCCGTCATGTGCTGCCGCTCTTCGGCCGCCTGATCGCCGCCACCGCCGGAGACGCGTACAAATATCTGCCGCAATCGGTGCAGGCCTTCGCTGGACCTGAGGAGATGACCGGCCGCATGCGCGCGCTGGGCCTGAGCGATGTCCGCGCCGTGCCGATGACCTTCGGCGTTGTACATCTTTACGTCGGCGTCAAAGCCTGATCGTGACGGATCGTTACTGGGTCTCGATCACCTGGTAGCTCCACGAATAATTGGTCGCCGCGGAATCGGCGGATCCAAAGTTGATCGTGAAACCCGTCGTCGTCGGCACCACGTACA
Source organism: Planctomycetota bacterium (assembly GCA_038227875.1). GTDB lineage: Bacteria > Planctomycetota > SZUA-567 > H5-PLA8 > H5-PLA8 > JBBRPR01. The sequence goes on along the minus strand of JBBRPR010000041.1, from coordinate 17,869 downwards.
CCTGCCGAGCTCCGTTAGCAGCGTTGGCGTTGGTTGGTGTCAGCATCACAATCGGCGCAACAGTGTAAGCCTTGGCGAAGTTCACTGTCACCTGCGCGCCCGCGGCATACCCCGCCGAACCCGTGGTGAGCGCCGCGTTCCCCGCCACGTCGGTCGCATTGCTGACCGAGGCGGATGCGGAAGTGCCCGCTCCTGCTTCAGCATTGATAGTCGGCGCGGACGATTGTTGAATCTGGAGATGACCGTCCTTCAGTGCAAGGCCCACATTGTTGCCCGGCGCCGTCGTGCCGATTCCCACCTTTCCGCCATTGGGTGCAATATAAGTGTCGCCATTGTCCAGATTCACGGTGAAGTCGTTGATGCCGGTGCTGGATCCGCGAGGGTAGCGCTTGATATAAAAGGAGTGCCCGTAGATTTCATCCGCGCTGCCCGGCGAGACCGTGTCGGTGCTGGTCAGGCGCAGCACGCCGCCGGAGCGGTTTTGATCGCGGTTGTACATCATCTCCGGGGAATTCAGCGCCATGGCGATGCTGATGCCGCCGTACTCCGTAAACAGCGCCGATTTCCCCATGCCCGGATAATCGAAGAACAAGCCCGAATCGCTTTCGTAAAACGGTCCGCTGATGTCTTGAATGTTGATCGTGCCGTCACCACTTTGAAACTGCGCCACAATCGCGCCGCCATTCTGGTCATTGACGGTTAGCTTCGACGTCGGACTGGTGGTGCCGATGCCAACATTGCCTTTGCGGAAACTCGACGCGTTATCGGCGACCACAAACGTCGGATCGGCAGCCGCTCCAAATTCAAACTCGGGTGCAGCGACAAACGTGTCCGCGCTCCGGTTTTCGAAGCGGATGTTGCGCTGGTTGTTCAGCCCCTTGAATACGAAGTCGACCAGATCGACGCTGCCCGCCTGCTCAAACATCGCGCCATTGACGCCGTTACGGTTCTGCATGTGCAGCCGAACGGTTCCGTACGTATCGCCGGTTTCTTCCAGCGTCAGTCCCTGAGTGCTGGTGATGGTCCGGTCCGGCGTCGTAAAGGCGAGGTTGCCGCGCAGGCCGGCGTTGCCGCTGGCATCGAGGCTGAACATGCTGACGTCGCCCGATTGCAGATCGATCAGATTCCCCGTGTAACCGGCGGCAGTATTGAGCCCGAAATACGTGCCGTTAGCCGAGCCACTCACAACCGGCGCGCCCAGTTGCAGCAGCGCGCTGCTGGCGGCGGGCGCGCCACTGAGCATCAACGCCGGGCCGCCCGAACCGGAAAGCGTGAGCGCTTTGGCCACTTTATCGTAGGAGAACGAGGTGTCGGCGCCGAACACACCATTGTCGTTGAACTGGACCTGCTTGTCCGCGCCCGCCGGTGATGTCACGCTGGAGACCCAGGACGTCGTCGCGCCATTCGTCGACAAGAACTTTCCGGCGTTACCCGTCTGAGTCGGCGCGAGCGCATTGAACGCCGCACTGGCGCTGCTCTGCCCGGTCCCGCCGGAAGCAATCGGCAGCACGCCGGTAAGTGCAGTGCCCGTGAGGTCCACGGAACCGGCGGCGAGTTTCGCTCCGGTCACATTCCCATTCGCAATTTTCGCCGTCGTCACTGCGTTCGCCGCAATCGTCGGACTGGGATACGAACCGCTCAAATCGCCGCCCGCGTTTCCGCTCGCACCGCCGCCACCGGTCAGCGGTTGCCAGTACGAACCCCCGCTGCCATCGGCCGTCAGCACGAAACTCGCCGACGACTGGCCACTGCTGATTTTCTGCGAGGTCACCGCGTTGTCGGCAAGCTTCGACGTCGTCACCGAACCATCGGCAAGCGAGGTGGTCGTTACGGAATTCACTCCCGGCGTGCCAATGTTGGGCGGCTGCGAGGCAGCATTGCGGGGCGCAATCGAGAACATTCCCGACGTCGCCGAGAACACCCCGCTGCTCACGCGAATCACACAGGTCGTCGATGCAGGAAGCGAGACCGTCCACTTCAGCGCGGTGCGAAGGCTCAAGTCTTTCGACATCGCATCGATGGTGCCCAGAGTTTCGAAGGCTTGCCCGCCGTCTCGGCTCAATTCCACTTTCACAGACTTCAATCGCGATGCCACGCGCACGAGTTGCGATTGTCCTTCAATAAACGTTTCGCCTCCGGCTGGACTTTGAATGCTGATGCGGGACTGGGCGGCTGATACGGCCAGCGGCGAAACGAACAAGGCAAAAAGCACCAGTCCGCGGAAAGCCCTCAAGCGACTTCCGTAAGGAGATGATGTGTCCACAGGATCCTCCTGCCATTTTCGCAATTGTGACATTCAAAATACTGACACCGTGTTCAAAATGCCTATATTCGCAAAGTCAATGCCATGGCGCACGCGGGTAAATCTTTCAGTGTGTTAAGGATTCTTTGAGGGCAGGTCGAACAATTTCTGTCACTATTTCCGATAGTTTTCTAAGATTCAAGACGGCTGTAGCGCGAACGTCGGACATACGTCCGATTGCGACAGCTGCGGTTTCTGCGTCGGCAAAATTTTTCGTTTGAGCGTTACTGCGACACGTCAGGGATTTTGATTTTCATCGTCGGCGCTGGGTTTGGTCTTGGGCGGCAGATTGGGTTTGCTATCCATGGCTGGAATCTGTGCGGCAATTTCGGCCTTGGTTTTGGGCCGCGGCGAGCAGAGCTTTTTTCCGGTCTCACCAGGCTCCTCAACTACCGTCACGTCCGGCTTGTCGACGCTCATTTCCACCAGGTGCTGCCATGTCCCGTTGTATTCGTACGCATGGCCAACGCCTGCGTCCGCCAGTCCGCGAAAGACCGGCCTGTGTTCGGGGCCGTGTCCCGTCTGAATGTAAATCGTGTTTACGATAATGCCGTCCATCTGCCAGCCCTCGGCGATCATGCGCGCGCAGACGTTCAAGTCGTTGTCGGGAGAGCAGTCGCCGACGACGACAATCACTTTCCGCGCACCCGCTCGCCAGCCCATCGCATTCATCGCGTACTTGATGCCCAGGTCCAATCCGCCGGAACCGCCGCCAAACCCGGTGAACTTCATGTCCTTGTAGAGCGTCTCGAAATCGCGGGTCAGCGGTTTGGGATTGATCATGTACGTCAGCGTCCGGCGCGGGTCCGAGGCGCGGAACTTGATGGTCCCCACGCGCAACGAGGGCGTGTTTTTCATCAAATCCTGAATGACCAGGCCGAGCGCTTTTTTCAAGAGGTCCGGCCAGACGTGAACCATGCTCCCGGTCGTGTCGTAGACGATGACCAGATCGATCGGCGTCGTCTGTATCGGCGCGACGTACGGGTCGTACTCAACGCTCTGCCGCGGGCCGATGTCCGCCACCGGCGCGTCTTCGTCGGCCTTCGCCAGTTCGCGCTGCTGCGTCAGCCAGCCCTGCCACTTCAGCAGATCGAAGCCGAATTTCTGCCCGGTCAATTTCTCGACGGCCTCGCGCACCGCCGGTTTCAATTCCGGTTCAGACGTGGAGAGCGCCTGAATCAGCGTCTCCGCGTTGGCCGTGTCGCCCAACTGCGCCAAGCCATCGGCGGCGGCGACGGCCAGGTCCATTTCCTTGCTCGTCAGCCACTCCTTCAAACACGCCGCCGCACCTTTGCCGCCCAGCCGCGCGACAGCAATCAGTGCGCGGTAACGTTCCAGCGGAAGCAGCTTGTCGTCGTGCGTGGCCTGAATGAAACGCGCCGTGGCCTTGTCGCGCGTCTCCACTTTGGCCAGGGCATCCACGGCCGCGAGACGAATGGCCTGAAACAATTCGCTCAGCGCGACGCGGAAAAGCGGCTCTTCCACTTTCGGCGGCGCCAGCCGCGCCAGGCCGCGGATGGCCAGCAGTCGCCGCTGCGCATCGCCGGCGCCGTAGAGATTTCCCAGCAGGGTCGCGGCGTCCGGATCCTTTCCGGCAATGAGTTCAGCTACCGCCGCATCCACGTCATCGAACTTCGCCGACTTCAATTTCTCAGCCAGCGGATTGATTTTCGGTTTCGGCGGCGCCGATTCCGCGCGCACGACGGCAGCGCCGCAGAACACGATCAGAATACACAGAGTGGCGACGCGCATCGACAATCCACTTTCCTCGGAATACCTGCTGCGATTATAACCGTGAATCAGGCGCTGGTCAGGCGCTCTTTTAGACGTGTTGAGGAACCTTTTGATGCACCTTTATATCATGCGCCATGGCATTGCGGTCGAAGCCTGCGATTGGAGCGGCAGCGATAACACCCGGCCGCTGACCCGCGAAGGTGAAGAACGCACGCGCGAGATCGTCGAGGTGCTCGCCAAGTCCGGCGACCTCGCTGCCGATGCGCTCTGGAGCAGCCCGCTCACCCGCGCGCTGCAGACGGCCGAAATTGTCGGCAGTGTACTGAAACTCAAGCCCCATCTCATCCCCGCCCTCGCCTGCGGCGCTGATCTCGAGACCGTGCTCAAAGCCGTCGGCAAAACCCCGCTGCCCGAACGCCTGATCTGGACCGGCCACGAACCGGATTGCGGGCGCATCGTCGGAGAACTGGTCGGCAATCACAACGCCGACTACAGCTTCAAGCGCGCCGGCGTGGCGCTGCTCACCGGCACGTTCGCCTTCGGCGGCATGAAACTCGTCTGGCTCCGCCAGCCTAAAGACGTGCTTAAAGATTGACGTGCGTTTACTTCTTGGGCGCAGCCGCAGCACCGGGCTTCGGGTACTCCAGCGGCCCTGCGCCCATTTCTTCCAGCGCGAAGCCTTCGTCGAGTCCCGTCATGCCGATGCAGTAATAGGAGAAGTGAAACGGCTTGCCTTGCAACGCCACACGCGCACCCAGCGAACGCAGCGTCGCATAGGCGGTGTCTTCAAAATTCTTGCTCGCGTCGTCGCACACCGTCACCAGCACCAGCGCGCCTTTCGGCAGAGCGCCGATGGCGTCGGCAAATCGCTTCGATGCAGCCGGTTCCACCGACGTGTCGTACGTATCGCGCAACGCCACGCGGTCGTTGACGATCGCGACGACGTTCAATCCGCGATGATCGCCCGTGGCTTCCAGAAGCGGGCGGCCATTGATTGCGATCTTGCAGCGCCCGGGCACGCCGCCCACTGAAACCACGTTCACAAACGGCAGGAACGGCAGCAGCAGATTCTTGCCGCCCTTGGAACTGCGTTGCGGCAGCCGCACGCGGGTCTGCGCGCGCGAAAGCCACGGCTGAATCGCCGCGACATCCGCCGGCGCCGCGCCCAGCGAGGCCGCGTCGGCGATCAGTTTCTCCGCGCGTTCCAGCACCGCGGAGCTCTTGGACGTGATCGCTGTCATTGTGCTCAGATCGGCGTACGCCCACTTCAGCCGCAGGTTCGCGACGGACGCCTTGTCGTCGGGATTCACCAGCAGCGACAGGTCGTAACGCGTTTCGCGGGAGAGCGTGTCGAGCTTCACTGGACGCTTGGCCACGCCGCGGTCCAGGCGCTGCTCCAGGTTCATCACGCCTTCGGCCACGTTGATCAACTTCAGATCCGTCATCTTGCCGATGCGGACCGTGCGCCCGTCGGCCAAGGTCAGCGCGAACGGCCGGTTGTCGGCGAGCAACGCGGCTCCGGCTTCGATCGCCTTCTGCAGTTCCACATGCCAGTCGACCAGTCGCCGTTCGTTTTTGAAGAAGTCCACGCTCGGCGCAAAGTTCGGTTGCGCAATCGCCTCTTCAAGCCACTTCGCCGCCTGGTCGTAGTGCCCCGCGTCCAGCGCCGCGGAAACGCCCAGCAGCACTGTATCCACTTCGCTGAGCTGCCGCATGCCTGCGCGCATGGCTTGCAGTGCTTTGTCCGTCGCCAGCGTATCCCGCAGGCGAGCGACCAGCGCCTTGGCCGCGGTTTCGCCGGCTGAAGTATTGCCCTCTGCAAACTTGGCCCCATCGAGTTTCTGTTGCGCTTCGTCGAGCTTGCTCTGCGCAAGCAGGTCCTGCACCGTTGCTTCGAGCGCCTTGGCGCGCGCTTCGATCGCACCGTCGAGCACCAGCTCCGCGGCGGCGGCTTTCGCCGGCTCCAGTTTTTTCTCCGCGGCGAATTCCTTCAACTTGGCGTGCGACGCGATCAGGTCGAGCTTGTCGAGCGGATCCTTGATCTGAGCCAGCACCACTTCCTCCAGCGGCGGCTCCTTTTTCTCCGTCGGCGCTGGGCCCGGAGCGGGAGGCTGCGGCTGAGCTGACGGCGGTACAACCGCGATCGGCTGATCTTTCGGCGTCGCCGGCACGCCAATCGGGATCGTCGACTTCTCCGGGTTGGCCAGATCCTTCGGTCCATCAACCTTGGTCACTTCAGTCTTGGCCGGGGAAACAGGAACGACGGAGTCCTTCTTGTTCTCGGTCGCCTCCGGAACCGCCACCTTTACTTGCGTCTCCTGATTGTCGGCGCTCTTCTTTTCTGGGCTTTCAATCGGTGCTACCGGCGCCTGGGACGGCAGTTTCTCTTTCATCCCGACCGCCGTGCCGCCCTGGCTGCTCTTGAAAATTAAAATTCCCACCACCGCGACCACCAGCAGCGCGCTGGCAATCGCCGGAACCAGCCGCGAGGTCGGCGCCTTGGGCGTCGGCGTGACTTCGGGCACCGGCGCCATCGCCTTCACCGGCGTGCGCCGCGCAGTGGTCTTGTCGCCGGGGACGCGCTCGCCGCGCATCACCGCGTTCAGCGCCGCCGCCAGATCGCCGGCCGACTGGTAGCGTTTCGCCGGATCCTTCTGCAGCAATTTCATGATGATCGACGCGGTCGGCACGCTCACTTCCGGATTCAGTTCCCGCGGATTGGGCACCGGCGCGGTGAGATGCAGATTCATGATCGTCGCCGACTTGTCGCCCGGATACGGCGGCCTGCCGGTGACAATGTGAAAGAATGTCGCGCCCAGCGCATACAAATCCGTGCGTACGTCAAAGCGTTCCGTTTCGCCGCGGATCTGCTCGGGGGCCATATACATCGGGGTGCCGATGACGTTGCCCTTTTTCACGCCGTCGTTACCGGCGCTCGACTGCGATTTGGAGCGCTTCGATTCGCCACTGTCATCGGCATCCGATTCGGCATTGCCCAGCGCCAGGCCCAGGTCGGCCAGTTTCACTTCGCCTTTGGTCGTGAGCAAAATGTTGTCGGGCTTGATGTCGCGGTGAACAATCCCCGCCCGCTGCGCGCACAGCACCGCCTGCGCCACCGCCCAGATGATTTCCAGCGCGCGCTTTTCGGCGATCACTTTTTCGTGCTTCAGGAGCACTTTGAGACTTGGGCCGTCGACGAATTCCATCGCGAAGAAATACAGCTTCGTCGCTTCGTCCTGGCCGACTTCAATGCCCTGCACCACGTTGGGATGGTTGAGCTTCGCCGACGTGCGCGCTTCGCGGATGAAATTTTCGATGAAGACCGGATCGTTCTGCGCGATGCTGGGGGGCAGGACTTTTACCGCGACGATGCGGTCGAGCGAAATCTGGCGGGCTTTAAAGACTGAGCCCATTCCGCCCTGACCGACCTTCGAGACCAGCTCAAACCCACCGAGCCGTTTGATGGCCGTGGAACGAGCGGACTGATTGGATGTCTCCGCCTCGCCCGCAGCCACGTTGACCTCCCGATGTCGATCCACAGCGGCCGCCACTAATCACCCCGCAAAATATCGCTCTTCACAACGCGTGACAACTACTTCCGTTCATACAAGGCTGTTTTTTCAAGTTTTGTTGAGACAATTTGCAAGAATTTAGTGTATTCAGCCGCGTTCGGTGTGAGCCTCATAGGGCTGCCAGGTCAAATCTTCCTCTAAAATTTCGCTCGGCCGGTAGTTTGTCTTGTAGGAAAGACTGCCACACTTGGCCACGTAGTATCCCAGGTAGACCCACCTTTTCTGCAGTACCCGCGCGAGTTCAAAGGCTTGTAGAATTAGATACGTTCCCAAACTGCGATCATTACAGTCCGGATCGTGAAAATGATAAATTGCTGAGACCGTGTTCGGTGTGATGTCGTTGTGAATGATCCCGCGCAGCACGCTCTTTTCCCAGACGGAAATCTCCACGTTCGGGATCGGGTTTTTCACGTACGAGAGCGCGTACTCCTCCGGATTGCTATCCGCCGCCTCCCAACCCTTGCGCTCGTTCTGAAACCGGTGGTAGCGCGAATACAGATCCAGCCGCGCCACGTCCATGCTCGCCGGCGCGTAGCGCACTTCCAGATCCTGGTTGCGCTTCCACGCCCGCTTCTGACTGCGGTTGGGCTGAAACTCCGCGACCGGCACCCGTACCGCGCGGCATTGCGTGCATGCCGAACAGACCGGCCGGAACACAATCGGCCCGAACTTGCGATGGCCGTTGTTCATCAGGTCTTCGTATTCTTGAGGCGACATTTCCGGCACAAACGAATAATGCAACATCGCCTGCCGATCGGAAAGATAGTGGCAGGTGTGCGGCTCGCTCGTGAATTCCTGAAGTACTTTCATACGCGTACCATTGTGCCAGTTTGAATGCGGGTGACAATGAGGAATTGTGCCATGGATGTGTAGATACTTGAGCGGAGCGAAAGTGTCTGCTCATCCGTGCGATACGCACCGCACTCGCCATACCGCACGCACGGATGAGCGAATTTCTTCGCTACGCTTAGAAATTCGCGCATCCATGGCACAATACGGGTTTTTCTGGCAGGATTCCCGAGAGTGTATAGAATCGGCGCACTGTCGGATTAAGTCAGACATTCAACTTTGAGGCCACGCATGCAATCACTCGCTCGTTTCTTCGGCAAACCCGGCGACGGCAAACGCCTCGCGGCACAGGATCGGGACGTCGTCGCCCGCGAACTCAGCAGCTTCGCGCCGCAGATTAAAGTCTACGGCGAAAGCATTTGCGCCACGGACGGTGCCATAGTCGCCGCCGCACGCGAGGGCGAACAGCGTAAGATCATCACGGTCTCGGGCTCGCCGGAATCCGTGAAGATTGCCGACGCCAATGCCGCCAACATGGCGTCGCTGCGCAAGTCGATCTCCTTCCTCCGCCCCATCCTCACCGGCATGACGCCCAGCGTCGGACTCGGCGACCGACTCGGTCTGGCCACGCCCGGCCACATCGCCGCGGGCAAGGGCAGCGGGTTCATCCTCGTCCTGCCGCAACAGTCGATCCGCGAAATGACCCGCACCGCGCGCACCGCGCAGCAGGTCATGGACGAAGCGACCTTCGGCATTTTCCAGAGCGGCTATGACGCGGGCTTCGGCAGCGACGCCGATCACTTGAAGACCACCGACGACGTCGATGTCACCGTCGCCGCCGGCTTTACCTTCTTCACCATCGATCCCTCGGCGCACGTTGACGACACCGTCAACTCCGCCAGCGAAGCCGAACTCGCCGCGCGCATCGAAAAGATGATCGCCGATGGCGTGAAGGGCGCCGCCGAATGGAAAAAGAAATACCTCGAGCGTTCGTTCACCGTCGGCAAGCTGACGGTGCGCTTCGATGCCGTAACCCTGCTGCGCGCCGCCGCGAAATACGGCCGCGCGGTGGCGCACACCGAAACCATCGGCAAGTACATCGCGAGCAAAACCGCGACGTTCGAATTGGAACTTTCCGTCGACGAAACCGCGCTGCCGACATCAATCGCCGAACATTTCTTCATCGCGCACGAACTGAAAGAGCGCGGCGTCCGCCTGATCAGTCTCGCGCCGCGCTTTATCGGTGAATTCGAAAAGGGCATCGACTACAAGGGCGATCTGAAAGCCTTCGAAGCCTCGCTGCAGGACCACGCCGAAATCGCCAAGCACTACGGCCCGTACAAGATCAGTGTCCATTCCGGCAGCGACAAGTTCGCGATCTACCCGGCCGTGGCGCGCATCACCGAAGGCCGCTTCCACTTGAAAACCGCCGGCACCAGCTACCTCGAAGCCTTGCGCGTCGTCGTCCGCCGCGACGTGGCGATGTTCCGTGAAATCGTCAGCTTCTGCCGCGAACGCTTCGACACCGACAAGGCCACGTACCATATCTCCGCCGCGCTGAACAAAGTTCCCGCCGCGACGGAGCTAAAGGACGGCGACCTGGAGCGCGTCTACCTCGACGAAAACGACGGCCGCCAGATTCTCCATGTCACATTCGGATCGGTGCTGACCTTCGCCGGTTCCGACGGCAAGCCCCGCTTCCGCGCGCGCCTGCTCTCCCTGTTGAACGCGGAAGCTCCTCTCTACGTCGAAGTCCTCGAAAAACACATCGGCCGTCACGTCAGTGGCCTGAAAGCAGGCATGCCTAAATGAAAACCAATCCGTTCGATCTCACCGGCACCGTGGCGGTCGTCACCGGCGGTTCCGGCGTTCTCGGTCGCGCCGCGTGTCTGGCCATCGCCCAGGCCGGCGGCCGCGTGGCGATTCTCGGCCGCAAAGAAGCGCAGATGCAATCCGTCGTCGCGGAACTCAACAAAATCACCGAAGGCTGCGCCGTCGTCGCCGACTGCCTCAATCGCGCCGAGCTCGAAAAAGCGCGCACGACGATCAAGGACCGCTTCGGTCGCATCGATTTCCTCCTGAACTTCGCCGGCGGCAACCGTCCCGACGCCACGACCTCCGCCGATCGCACGTTTTTCTCGCTGCCGCAGGAAGCGCTGGAAGGCGCGATCAACCTGAATCTCGTCGGCACCATTCTCCCCTGCCAGGTTTTCGGGCAGGCGATGGCCGAACGCGGTGAAGGCGCGATCTTGAACATCTCCTCGATGGCCGCGCTGCGCCCGCTCACGCGCATCATCGGTTACGCCGCCGCGAAAGCCGGCGTCGACAACTTCACGCGCTGGCTGGCCGTGCATCTGGCGAAGGAATACTCCCCGAAGCTGCGCGTCAACGCGCTGGCTCCAGGATTTTTCCTGACCGAACAAAACCGCTTCCTGCTGACCGACGAAAAAACCGGCCAGCCCACCGCGCGCGGCAAGAGCATCCTCGAACACACGCCTCAGGCCCGCTTCGGCGCCGCCGAAGACCTGACCGGCACCGTCCTCTGGCTGCTTTCGCCGGCGTCCGCCTTCGTCACCGGCATCGTCGTCCCCGTGGACGGCGGCTTCAGCGCCTTCAGTGGAGTCTAAGAAATAGGCGCACGCTTAAACCCGCGCGCTCTGCCATCACAACACCAAGAGCTTAGAGCCAGGAGCCATCCTCATGCCTGAAGTTTCCGAAATCGAACGCCCCCTCGCCGATTTTAAACCCGAGCACCAGTTCTTCGTCGGCATTGATTCCGACGGCTGCGCCTTCGACTCGATGGAGATCAAGCACAAGGAATGCTTCGCGCCGAATTTCATCAAGCATTTCGGACTGCAGCCGGTCTCGAAGTACGCGCGCGAATCGTTTGAATTCGTCAATCTCTACTCCAAGTGGCGCGGCATCAACCGCTGGCCGGCGATGATCCGCTCTCTGGACCTCACCCGCGAACGCGCCGAAGTCATCCAGCGCAAAGCCAACGTTCCGCAGCTGGCGGAAGTCCGCAAGTTCATCGAATCCGGCCAGGCGCTCAGCAACGACGGCCTGAAAAAATACATGGCGACGAACAGCTCTCCGGAACTGCGCACCGCGCTGGCCTGGAGCGAAGCCGTCAACGCGACGGTCGAAGATATCGTCCACGGCGTCCCGCCCTTCCCGCTCGTGCGCGAAAGTCTCGAGAAAATCCAGGCCGTCGCCGACATCCTCGTCGTCTCCGCGACCCCCGGCGCCGCGCTGAAACGCGAATGGTCCGAGAACAACATCGCCTCGTTCGTCAAGATCATCGCCGGCCAGGAAATGGGCACGAAGGAACGCCACCTCACGCTTGCCGCGAAAGGCAAGTACGCCTCCGACCACATTCTCATGGTCGGCGACGCCCCCGGCGACTTGAAAGCCGCCCGCTCCATCGGCGCGCTCTTCTACCCCATCAAGCCCGGCCACGAAGACGCCTCGTGGAAGCACTTCTACGGCGAAGCATTCGACGTCTTCAAATCCGGCCGTTACGCTGGCGACTACGAAAAGAAACTGATCGCCGAATTCGAAGCCCTGCTGCCCGAACTGCCGCCCTGGAAACGATGAGGTCACAGCCATGCCCAAAACTCTCTCCCTGATCGGCCAAGGCTCCACCACCCGCACCCTCTCCGAACAGGAGATCCGTGCGCTGCTGCAGGAGGCCTTCACCGATTACGAGCTGCACGGAAAGCGCCTGCTCTTCGTCATCCCCGACGGCACGCGCACCGCGCCGATCCCGATGCTCTTCCGCGCCATCTTCGATCTCTTAAGCCCCACCGCCAAAGCCCTGGACCTGCTCATCGCGCTAGGCACGCACATGCCCATGTCCGAAGACGCGATCAACACCCTCGTCGGCGTGACGCCTGAAGAACGCGCCGGAAAATTCAAATCCGTGCGCATTTTCAATCATGAATGGAACGACAAGTCCACGTTCAAGGCGATCGGCACCATCCCCGCCGAAGAGATCGCGCAGATCAGCGGCGGTAAGCTCAACCAGAGCGTCGATGTCACCGTCAACAAGCTCATCTACAACTACGATCAAGTCGTCGTCTGCGGCCCGGTCTTCCCGCACGAAGTCGCAGGCTTCTCCGGCGGCAACAAGTATTTCTTCCCCGGCATCTCCGGCCCGGAAGTGATCAACCTGACCCACTGGCTCGGCGCGCTGATCACCAACTACCACGTGATCGGCACCAAGCACACGCCCATCCGCGCCGTGATCGACCGCGCCGCCTCGCTGATCAGCGTGCCGCGCTTGAATCTCGCCTTCGTCGTGAACGGCTACGACCTCTCCGGCCTCTACTTCGGACCGATGACCGACGCGTGGTCGGCCGCCGCGGATCTCTCGGCGCAGCTCCACGTCATCTACTCCGAGAAGCCCTACAAGACGATCCTCTCCATCATGCCCAAGCAGTACGACGACGTCTGGACGGCCGGCAAGGGCATGTACAAGATGGAGCCGGTGATCGCCGATGGCGGTGAAGTCATCATCTACGCGCCGCACATCGACGAGATCTCTTACACCCACGGCCGCGTGATCGATGAAGTCGGCTACCACGTCCGCGATTACTTCGACAAGCAGTGGGACAAATTCAAGCACCATCCGTGGGGCGTGCTCGCCCACTCCACGCACGTCAAAGGCGCCGGCACCTATGAGAACGGCGTCGAAAAACCCCGCGTGACCGTCACGCTGGCGACGGGCGTCTCACCGGAACGCTGCAAGAAAATCAACCTCGGCTACCGCGACCCCAAGAGCATCAACATCGCCGACTTCGAAAACCGCGAGCACGAAGGCGTGCTGGTCGTCAAGAAAGCCGGCGAGATGCTGTACCGGCTGAAGAAATAGTACTGACTTGGGATTCCAATGTTCCGCCATTCGATCCGCAACTACATTTGGTGGTTGCTTCCGAACGAACTGGCCGGAATGCCGATGCCATTCATCGACCGGGCACGCCGCAAAGCACCAGATAGTCCGCTGACAGCGTTCGAAGACGACCTCCCACTACTACGCGAAAAAGGTATCCAAACCGTTGTGTCGCTGGTGAAAGGTTCGCCACGCTACGAGAAGGTCTACGCGAGCCTTGGAATTCAATACCTCTACCTCCCGATTGCGGACGGCAAGCCACCCACCCCCAATCAAGTCCAGCAGTTCGCGGCATTCTATCGCGCCAATCCGCGACCGTGCGCCGTTCACTGTGAAGGCGGCATCGGGCGCACGGGCACAATCCTGGCGGCGTTATTAATTCATCAGGGAGCAACGACACGGGCGGCGATTCAGCAGGTCAGGAACGCGCAGCCCGCAGCAATCGAAAGCGCCGAGCAAATGCGGTTTTTGCGCGAGTATGAAAAGGTCCAACGCGGCACTTGATCCTCCACGCCAATTCGCACCGCGTCTGATTCTCCCCCATCCCGCGTCGTCCGTGTAGTAATTATCCGCAACCCCCGCACACTCTTGCACTTCCATCACCAATTCTCCCACTTCTTTCAAACGTTTCCCCGCCTGAACAGCACTTACAATTGGCGGAACCAGCATCTCTGGAATAAACTGGCCGCCCAATTGCACCATGAATAGAAATGTCGGAACTTTTCGTCGCAGTCCGACTCGTAAGTTGTAGAAATTGATGACGGAACGCGTTTCAACCGTCATTATCCGGGGCATGCACACGCGCGGCACGTGAGGCTGATGGTTGTTATGGACGAGACCGAACGGCCCAGCGCTCCTTCCCCCACACCCAAATCCGCCGCGCCCGCGTCGTCGCTCACCGCAGACACCATGGCCGCGATGTCGCTCTCCAAATCCACGCGAGAAGATCTCTCCGGCGACGCGCTCCTCACCACCGCTCCGCGCATCGCCTTCGCCGGCTCTGACGTCCCGGCGCTCGGCGGCATCGCCCTGCTCTCCAAACTCGGCCAGGGCGGCATGGGCGCTGTCTACTTCGGCGTCCATCCGCGCCTGCGCATGGAAGTCGCCGTCAAAGTGCTCCCCTTTCATCTCGCCAACCAGCAGCCGCAGCTCGTCCAGCGTTTCTTCCGCGAAGGCCAGATCGCCGCGCGCGTCAAGTCGCCCCATCTCGTCAGCGTCATCGACGTCAACGAAGAACAGGGCCTCTTCTACCTGGTGATGGAATACGTCGACGGCGTCTCCGCCGGCGGCCTGATCCGCAAAGTCCGCAAAGAAAACAAGCAGACCCGCGGACTGGCCGAAACCGACGCGCTGGATCTGTGCATCGCCGCCACGCAAGGCCTCGCCTGCGCGCATGAAAACGGCGTCATCCACCGCGACATCAAGCCCGACAATATCCTCATCCCCAAGGACAAAGCCGGCGCGCCGGTGCTCACCCACGCCAAGGTCGCGGATTTAGGTTTGGCGCGCATCGACGACGGTGACTCGTCGCTCACCGGCGCGCAGAGCACCATGGGGACGCCGGGCTTCATGGCGCCCGAACAGGCCAACGACGCCAAGAGCGCCGGAAAGCCCGCCGACGTCTTCAGCATGGGCGCGACACTCTACGCACTGCTCAGCGGCGCGCCGCCGTTTCAGGAGACCACGTCGCTGGCGACGATCCTCGCCGCGATCCAGAAACCGCACATCCCGCTTACCAATTACCGCTCCGACGTCACGCTCCCAACGCAGGAAATCATCGACCGCAGCCTCGCCAAGGATCCGGCCGTGCGCTACGCCGACGCCGCGGAAATGCTGGTCGCATTGCAGAATGCGCGCGACGCGCTGGCTGGCTCGGCGCTCCCCAGCAAAGTGCTGCGCGGCCCCAAGCCCTCCCCCGCGCTGGAAGCCACGCTCATCAACGCCGGGGGCACTCACGGAGCTGCCGCCGTGGGAGGCGCTGACCCCTCGAAGCCGCCCTCGTCGTCGCTGATCGACAACATTCACGTCAGCCCCTCCGCCGCGCCGCCCCAACGCGGCAGCGGCATTCCGATGCTCATCGGCGTGCTCGCCGGCATTCCCTTGCTCATCGCGCTGGGCTGGTTTGGCTTCAACGCGTTCCACGCCAAGTCCGCCGAAGCGCCGCAGACCACGAGCACTTCTGCCGGCACTGCAACGTCGGCGACTTCAACGTCCACGACGGCGACGCCCGATCCCAAGCTCCTCGCCGACCTGATTGCCAAGGAAGCCCGCGACGCCGACGACACCAAAAAGCGCCAGGCCGAACGCGACGCGGGCATCAAGCACACCGCCGAAATGGAAGCGACGCGCAAGATGCTCC
Source organism: Planctomycetota bacterium (assembly GCA_038227875.1). Classification (GTDB taxonomy): domain Bacteria; phylum Planctomycetota; class SZUA-567; order H5-PLA8; family H5-PLA8; genus JBBRPR01. The sequence goes on along the minus strand of JBBRPR010000041.1, from coordinate 2,222 downwards.
AGGAAAAGGCCGTCGCCGACGCGCAGACCGCGACGGCCGAAAACAAAAAAGTCGCCGACGACATGGAGCGCCTCCGCGCCGCCACCGAAGCCGAAAAAACGGCGAAGACCGAACGCGACCGCCTCAGTACCGCCTACACGTCAGCCAAGGAACTCGCCGACGAAGCCAAGGCGCAACTGGATAAACGCAACGAGGAACTTCAGGCCAAAGAAAACGATAAAGCCAACACCCGCGGCCACGGTCTGGTCGCCATGGCCGCCGCGGAAAGAGCCGTCATGAGCGCCAAGGAAGCCATGCGTGAGGCCGCCAACACCGCCCGCCGCCGCGACACGGAACGCGAGAAAATCCGCCTGGAATGGCAGAGCGCCCAGCAGACGTGGAACAACCGCCGCGACGACCGCTTGAAAGCCGAAGCGCTCGCCGCCGCCTCCAAAGAGGACGCGCAAGCCGCGCAGAAAACCGCCGCAGACAGCGCCGAGAAACTGAAAGCCTTCGACGCCGCCAACGGCAACGGCGCGCAGTCGCCCGCCGTAACGAATCCGCCCCAGAGCGCCTCGCAGGGTCCGTACAAATTGTTCGACGGGCCGTACAAGGTCGAATCCGTCGCCGGGTCGGTCCACGACTACCACCGCAGCAAGGATCTGCCGCTGAAGGTGTACTACCCCGTCGTCGCCGCCGCCGACACGGCCACCTTTCCCGTCATCGTCTTTTCGCACGGCTGGCTGGGTTCTGGCGACAACTACGAAGTCCTCGGCCACTACTGGGCCAGCCACGGCTACATCGTGATGCATCCGACCCACGAAGACTCTCTGGCGCTCAGCGGCAAAAAGGAATTGAAGGAGCTGGCCGAGAATTTCGATCCGTACGCCGATCAGAAAGCGCTCGAGAACCGCTTCCAGGACGTCGTCCTCGCGCTCGATTCCTTCGGCTGGCTGGAATCCAAAGTTCCGGCGCTGAAAAACCGCATCAACGGCAAACAGATCGGCGTCGGCGGTCATTCGCTGGGCGCGTACACCGCGCAGGTGCTCGGCGGCGCCGCGCTCCGTTTCTCGCGCGACGAACGCAAGGAGACCTTCGAAGACAAACGCATCGACGCCGTGCTGCTGCTCTCGCCGCAGGGCCGCGGCGAAGGCGGACTCTACGACAGTTCATGGAACCATTTCAGCAAGCCGATGCTGCTGGTCACCGGCACGCAGGACAAAGGTTTCAAGAAGCAGGCCGCCGGCTGGCGCAAAGACCCGTATGATCTCTGCCTCCCCGGCGACAAATACCAATTGGTTCTCGAAGGTGCCAAGCACGGCCTGGGCGGCATCGCCGGCAGTGCCAACGCCGCGCAGCCCAAGTGGCTTGACCTGATCTTAGGCCCTGAAGTCGCCGACCAGCGCGACGACGTCCGCATGACGAGCCTCGCTTTTTGGGACGCCTATTTGAAAAACGACGCGATCGCCAAAGCCTGGCTGAACTCCAGCGCCTTGAAAGACCTCGCACCGGGGAAGCTGACGTTCGAGCACCGGTGAGAATAGGACTTAGTCCAAACTGAACCGTGAGGCGCTGCTCTATGGATACTGAGGAGATGCTGGAAGCGATAAATAGAGAATGGGATATTAATGAAGGGTTCTTTGGCCAATTTGGTGATGGATTTTTCGATCCGATAGCATGTGCGCGCGCCATTCAACTACTCGAAACGCTGGATCTAGGGAATTCAGCGACCCTCGATAGGCGACTTGTTGCAGGGATTTGGCACTTGCCGCTTTTCCTGCACGAAAGAGAGGGAACTGTCGAACAAGTCATGGGAAAACTACCGAAAGACGCTATTCTAGCTACAAACAGAATAACAGCCATTGTCACCAAACTCATGGGTCAGCCGGCATCATGAAACCGGTGGATCCTCAGAAATTCGCCAGTGAGCGCATGACAAATTGAGAGCTCTTTAGTGAAAATGGTCGTTGGAAATGATATCAATTAATTTTAGTTTTATTTTCGCAATTTGGCAGTGATGATTTTCCGAGGTATTGATGCGCCCTCGAAGATTAAGCACACTAAGCTATGCAGTAATGGCAATTATACTAATTGACGCGTATTCGGAAGCGTCCCACTGATTGTTGAAAATTGAAGAGCGTCCCGTGCCGATGAAGAAAGGTATGGGAGCGATGAAAATGGAAAGTGACGAGATAGTGGAAGAGGTTGGCAGGATGGGGCCGCAGGCAGCGGGAGACACGTTT
>JBBRPR010000040.1:0-80056 GCA_038227875.1 Planctomycetota bacterium | reverse complement strand
TGAGCGCCGTATCCGCCTCCCTCAGCTTGGCGATGATCTGCTCTGGACTGTGCCTCTTGCGTTTCATGAGAATCCCTTCCGGCCTCTTCAGGCCTAAGAACTCTCATAACACCTGGTTCAGTTTTTGGGGAGCAGGTCATTTACACTTAAAGAAACGGTAGAGAACACCAGGGTCTATCGTGGTACCTATGAGAATTCGTCCGCGTTTGATGTGCAGGTCGTTCTGCAAAAGGATTCACGCCATTCTGGGATAATAGCAAATGTCGTGTACGAGGTGCGGGGTTTCAATTCGAAAGTTGATTCTGATGTCGTTAAATTTGGTGCGTTCAGAAATGTAGTGAACGATTGGTGGCGCAAGTATATGAATGATTTATGGAATGCATCGACACAAACGTTGCGGTAGACGGCACGGGTGCAGTTGTTAGTTGACGGGCGCAAGGTAAGACCGTCACCGTCCTTTGCGAAGAAGCGCAACGATTTTGGAATACCCGGCGTTTTTCGCCTCTTCGATCAGCGGCATTCCATCAGGATAAAGATCCTCGTTGGGGTCTGCGCCTTCTCCCAAAAGATAGCGTACGATACTCGTGTGCCCGGCAATTACGGCACCGGAAAGTGCGGTGCCAGGAACATCCCCGCCTCTGTAATGAATATCAGCGCCAGCTTTGACCAGCGCTTTCACGATTTCGAGATACCCGCGAGTGGCCGACATTTGAAGCGGCGAGTATCCGGAGATTGGGCTGCAGCAGTTCGGCGATACTCCGTGCTTTAAGAGGATTTTCACTCTGCGCACGTCCCCTTTTTCAGTTGCTTTGAGCAGGTCCGGTGAAGCGGTGACATCACTTTTTTGTTTCATAGCTGGCTATTCCATTATCACTCCGGCCAATAGCAAAAATAAATACCCAATCGTGGCTCGATGGCGGAGTTGCGGGTAAATTAATGGTGGGTGAAGCGGGTAGCGGGAATCGAACCCGCGTAAATAGCTTGGAAGGCTATCGCACTACCATTGTGCTATACCCGCAAGTCAATGGCATGAGCACCTTCGCCCATGTATCATTGGCCTGACATTGTTACGCGGTCACGCCCGTTGTCAAGTTGACCGCGTGGGTTGTCCTTGGAGAGCCTTTCGTGCGACGAGTAATGCGGATGGTCGGCATGGCGGAGTACGGCGGCGACGAGCTGCTCATCGTCACGCTGGCGATGGGCGCGGCGGCGTTCGTCCTCGGACGCATCCACCCGGCGCTGCTGGTCATCCCCGCGATTCCCTTTGGCATCGTCGTCTGGTTCTTCCGCGACCCCAACCGGACCGGCACCGACGCGCCGGAAATCATGCTCTCTCCCGCCGACGGTACCGTCAGCGACATCACGGAACTCGACGAAACCCGCTTCATTTCCGGACGCGCGGTGCGCATCGGCATCTTCCTTTCTCCGTTCAACGTCCACGTCAACCGCACGCCGTGCGATGGGACGGTGATGATGGTGGAGCATAAATCCGGCGAGTTCCTTCCCGCATATAATCCCGAAGCGCCGACGCGCAACGAATCGGCGGCGCTGGGCTTAAGGCTGGACAACGGTTTGCTCATCATCGTCAAGCAGATCACCGGGATCCTCGCGCGGCGGATTGTCTGCGAGGCGGAACTCGGTGACCGGCTGACGCGGGGCCAGCGTTATGGTATGATCAAATTCGGTTCCCGCACAGAGCTCTACATTCCTGTCCAGTCCTGCGGGGAAGTGCTGGTGAAGATCGGCGACAAGGTCGTCGGAGGACAGACGCCGCTGTGCGCGGTGAAGGTGGCAGCGGTTAAAGCGGAAGAGGAGGATGTGGTAATCTTGAATTCTTAAATTTGAATTTTGAATTGAGCGGCGGATTTGCTCAACGTTAATTAAGAATTCAAAATTAAGCATTAAAAATTGCCCGGGGATTTTAGCAATGGCACGATTTGGCCGGTTCCGTCAGACTTCGAAAGTGCCCAAGCCGCCGCGACCCAAGCGGCTGGTGATGGGCGTCCATCCGCTGCCGACCATGGTCACGCTGGGCAATCTGCTCTGCGGTTTTGGATCGATCATCCTGGCGCTCCGCGCGTCGTCGTTTGTCGTGGGCGCGTCGTCCGGCAGTTTTCTGCGCACGCCTGACGATTGTCTCTACTGGTCCGGCATCCTGATTTTCATGGCGATGCTCTTCGACATGATGGACGGCAAGGTCGCTCGCTGGACGAAGACGTCGAGCAAGTTCGGCATGGAAATGGATTCGCTCTGCGACGTGGTCTCCTTTGGCGTCGCGCCGGCGGTGCTGGTCAAGGCGATGATCGATCAGCAACTGATGACACCCGATTCGTATCCGTTTGTGGAAAAGTACGTGCTGCCGATGCTGGCGCTCTACGTCTGCTGCGCGGCGCTGCGGCTGGCGCGTTACAACATCGAAGCGGAATCCGGCCACCGCGATTTCTTCTTCGGCATGCCTTCACCTGGCGCGGCCGGCTGCGTGGCCAGTCTCGCGACGCTGATCATTCCCGGCAACCGCCATATCACGTCGTCGATCGGTCCGATCCAGGAATTGACGTACCTCGACGACATCAGCAAGGCGCTGCACGGGCCGGTGCTGCTGGCATTCCCCTTTGTCATGGCGGCGCTGGGCGTGTTGATGGTCTCGCGCGTGCACTACCCGCATGTCGGCGACAAGCTGCTGCGCGGCCGCAAATCGTTCATGCATATCATGGTGCTGGCGCTGACGCTGATCCTAATCATCCTTCATCATGAGATCATGCTGGTGCTGGCCTTCAACGGCTACATGGTTGTCGGCGTGCTCAACGAAGTCCGCCTGCAACTCTTCCCCAGCATGCGCCCGCCTGGCTGGGACGCCGAAAACGCGCCCGCGGTTCCGGCGGTGGACGGCACACCCACGATGACCAGCGGCACGGCCAGCGCAAGCGGCATGAACAGGTCCGTTGAAACGACAGCCATACCGCCAACAACACCGATAGTTGAAGCACCCAAACCCGTTGATGCCACTCAACCGCTAACCCCAGGCCCCTGACCCTTGCCGTCATGAACACGAGCTGGTTTGAAGATGGAGTGAAGTTCACGTGCCAATCCGGGTGCGTCCGCTGTTGTGGCGGCGCGCCGGGAGACGTCTTTGTCACGGCCGCGGAGATCGCGGCGATCGCCAAGCTCATCAAGATGCCGCTGGAAGAATTCGACAACAAGCATGTGCGTCACTATTCCAGCGGCAAAATGTCGCTCAAAGAACGGCGTAACGGCGACTGCGAAATGCTCTCGCCCGACGGTAAAGGCTGCGGCGTTTACGACGCCCGGCCGCAACAGTGCCGCGACTATCCGTTCTGGCCGGAAGTGATGAAAAGCCCGTTCGCGTGGGTCCGCGAAGCGCAGCGCTGTCCGGGCATCAACGTCGGTGAAACGCACGCCGCGCCGAAGATTCTCGACATCCTTAAAGGCCAGATCGAGGACGAGTCGGATGAGTAGCCCAACTCGGGCGGAAACGAATTCGTTCCCTGGTTAAAACCAAACAGAGAGTCGCGAAATTCACCAAAAGCTTCCCGTTGAGCATAGCTCGTTGCAAGTTGCGTCGTTAAGAATCGATGACACGACTCTGAGTCAATAAAGCTAAAAATTCTTGCGCCTCGGAAAGCTTCGACGAAACCCGCTTGACGCGCCTACACAACGTTATAAATTTAGCACCCACGAGGGTTTAATGGGTCTGACGCGCGGTGCGAAGTGCACCTTGTTTCAGACGGAAGGTTGAAGGCTGATAGTTTTGTGTGCGTGAACTTTCGATGAAGGTGCGTTGCGCGTTTATCTGGGGGCTTTCGTTCCGCAGATCAGGTGAAGTTTGACCGACGTCGTGTCCTTCGTGAGCTCTTGTACTTCTTCGCTCACGATGTGGTCCTGAGAGGCCATCTCGACGAACATCTGTGAAATGAAAGAGAAGCGTAAAGCACGGGACTCATACACATCGGGTGGATTGTGGAGACTTCAACAGGCCACGATTGACCGTTCAATCACGTGAACTTTGCCGCTTAAACGCAGGCTGGGTTTGAGCGTCTCGGCGTTTGATCCTTTCATCCCATCGAACTCCCGTTTGACCACGGCGTGCTGGCGCCTTCATGCCTTCGGGCGGATGGCGACAGGCAGTCTGGCGGGACTTTGCCCATCCGCGGCGTGCGGACGGGAAGCCTGATTAATAACTGGACTGTGGCCTTTACGCTTTCATTTGATTGAGCGGAATTAAACACATGACTCCGTTGCTCGCAACTGGCGTGCTCGCACGCTCTGCTCAATCGCTCGGAAAGCTGCCGCCCGCGTCACTCCATTCAGGGGGTGAAGCCCATGGAATTCATTCCGTACCTGACGGGAGGTGCCGGCGCAGTCGTCGGTGTCCTCATCATGATGTACATCTCGAAGGGCAAGTCCAAGACGTATGACGATGAAGCCCGCAAGGAAGCCGAAGTCTTAAGACAACGGTTGAGCGACGAAGCGCGGGCGGAAATCGCCCGGATGAAGGCCGAGAACGCCGAAGAACAGTTGAAGAAACGCCGTGATTTCGACAAGGAACTGAAGGAAGCCCAGGAAGAAAACCGCAACACTGAAAAGCGGCTCGAAAAGCGCGAGGAAATGATCGATCGGAAGTTGCAGACGTCGGAACGCAAGGAGCAGGATTTCGTCCGCCGTGAAGAAGAAGTCAAAAAGATCGAAGCCAAGCGCCAGGAGCAGCTGAAGGAAGCCGAAGGCAAAAACCAGGAAATGACCCGGCTGATCGACGAGGAGCGCCGCAAGCTCCAGACGATCGCCGGTTTGACACCCGATCAAGCCAAGGCGCTGTTGTTGCAGCGCGTGGAACGCGACATCGCCACGGAAGTGGCCGAACTCACCACCCGGGCCGTCAACCGGGCGCGTGAAAACGCCGACGTCGATGCGCGCAAGATCATCCTCAATACGATTCAGCGGCTGGCCAACGAGTGCGTCGCGGAGAACACGGTCTCGACCATCGACCTGCCCTCCGACGACATGAAGGGCCGCATCATCGGCAAGGAAGGCCGCAACATCCGGGCCTTCGAAAAAGCCACCGGCGTGGACGTGGTCGTCGACGATACGCCCGGCGTGGTGGTGCTCTCCGGTTTCGAACCCGTGCGCCGCGAGATCGCCCGCGTGGCCATGGCCAACCTCGTCACCGATGGACGCATCCATCCCACGCGCATCGAAGAGGCCGTGACCAAGGCCGAAAAGGAAGTGCACGAACTGATCGACAAGACCGGCAAGGACGTGGCGATCCAGTTCGGCTGCCACGACCTGCACCCGCGGCTGCGCAACATGCTCGGACGGCTGCGCTACCGCACCTCGTACGGCCAGAACGTGCTGGCGCACTCGCAGGAAGTCGGGCACATCTGCAGCATGCTGGCCGCCGAGCTCAAGCTTGACGTCCAGCTGGCCAAGCGCTGCGGTCTGCTCCACGACTGCGGCAAGGCACTGGACCAGGAAGTGGAAGGCACCCATCCGCAGATCGGCATGGACGTGGCCAAGCAGTGCGAGGAAAAGATCGAAGTCTGCGAAGCGATTGGCGGCCATCACGGCGACATCGAAATTCACAGCCTCTATCCCATCCTCGTGCAGGTGGCCGACGCCATTTCCGCCGCGCGACCGGGCGCCCGCCGCGAAAGCCTCGAGAAGTACATTCAGCGCATGAAGAAGCTCGAGGAGATCGCGACCAACAAGAAGGGCGTCGAAAAAGCGTTCGCCATCCAGGCCGGCCGCGAAGTCCGTGTCATCGCCAAGGCCGATCAGCTCGACGACGTCGGGTGCGCCAGTGTCGCCCGCGAAATCGCCAAGCAGATCGAAGAGGAGCTCAGCTACCCCGGCGAAGTTCGCGTCACGTTGATCCGGGAAGCGCGGTTCATCGAGTACGCACGGTAAGGGCCGAACAGATGGCATCGGGGATCGGGCATCAGGCATCGGTCAAATTGTGAATGCCTTTGCCGAAGTACGATCGCCGAAGTTCGTGAAATTTGAGGGCAGTTGGTGGGAGCGATCCTCCGCCAACTGCCCTTTCTTTTGTCACACAGTATCGGTTGGCGCATCGTCAATCGATCCCACGCGCCAAACGACCGTTGCCTGATGCCCGATCCCCGATCCCATCCCCTCGGAGGCGTTCGAAGTTTTCCACTCGACGTAAGCTCTTGCTTCCATTGAAATAGGGATTCCATCGAGAGAATCCATCATTCGACCAGGAGGAGTTGGGGTGTCCGATCCTCAGCCAGGTGAAAAAGCTCCGCAGGGAGCTACAGGAGCAGGGGACGGCGCATCCAAGGCCGCGACCGATCCCGCCAAAAAGCACCGGCTGGGCGATTACGATTTGACCGCGAAGCTCGGTCAGGGCGCGATGGGCTCCGTCTACCTCGCCAAGCGCGTCTCCTCCGGAGAACAGGTCGCGCTCAAAATTCTGCCGCCCAATCTCGCGCAGGATCAGGAATTCCTGGAGCGCTTCCGTCGCGAAGCCCGTTCGGCCAGCAAACTCTCGCATCCCAATCTCGTCGCGGCACTCGACGTCGGCTTCGCCGACAACAAGTACCATTACATCGCGATGGAATACATCGACGGCCCGAATCTGGAAGTCGTGCTCAAAAAAGCCGGCGGCAAACTGCCGCTCCCCGATCTGCTGCGCATCGCCACCGACATCACCCAGGCGCTGACCGAAGCCGAAAAACACGGCATCGTTCACCGCGATATCAAGCCCGCCAACATCCTGATGAACTCCGCCGGCGTCTCCAAGCTCACCGACCTGGGCCTCTCCTCGGCCGACAAGGGCGACCAGCGCGTGACCATGGCCGGTTATGCCGTCGGCACGCCGTTTTACATTTCCCCCGAGCAGGCGCGCGGCGAACGCAACGTCGACAGCCGCTCCGACATCTACAGCCTCGGCGCGACGCTCTACCATCTGGCCACCGGCACGCTGCCGTTCCCCGGCAACAACCCGGTGGTGATCATGACGCAGCACATTACCGAGCGCGCGCAGCCGGCGTGTCTGCGCGAACCGTCGGTGCCCAAGCATTTCAGCGTGCTGCTCGAAAAGATGATGTCCAAGGATCCCGGCGCGCGGCAGCAGACCGCCAAGGAACTGCTCGACGATCTGGAACTCTGCCGCCGCGGCGAGACGCCGGCGATCAAGGTCATCGCGCCGCCGCAGTCGCGCACCAAGCCCACGCAACAGCCCAAGGCCCCGTCCGCGCCGCCGGCCGCCTTTGGCGCCGCGTCTGCTCCGCCGCCGCCGACAACTCTGGTGGAACGGGTCAACCGCTGGTTCCCCGTCGGCCCTGTTGCCCTGCGCTTCCCGCTCTTTGCCGTGCTGATGACGCTGGCTCTTCTGGCGATTATCTACGCGGTGGTTACACTGGTGGTCGTGAAGTAGCCGCCACCGCTACGCAGCGCAAACTGCAGAATTCGACCGCATGCCCAGCAACGTCACGACCATCCACGACCTCGCCAAAATGAAGCAGGACGGGAGACCGATCCCGGTGCTGACCTGCTACGACTACACCTCGGCGAAAATTCTCGACTCCGCCGGCGTCCCCGTGCTGCTGGTCGGCGACTCCCTGGGCATGGTCGTCCATGGATTCCCGTCAACGCTGCCGGTCACGCTGGACATGATGATTCACCATTGCCAGGCCGTGGTCCGCGGCTCGACCAACGCGCTGATTGTCCTCGACCTCCCGTTTGCTACGTACGCTGCCGACGATATTCCCTTGAGTCTCCGCAGCGCCGCGCGCGCGCTGGCCGAAGGCGGCGCTCACGCCGTGAAGATCGAAGGCGGATCGGGCATGGCGCGCGTCGTCGCCGCGCTGGTCGCGTCCGGCATTCCCGTGATGGGCCACATCGGCCTGACGCCGCAGTCGATCAACCAGTTCGGCGGCTATTCGATGCAGGGCAAGGAAGAAGCCAAGCGCAAACGCCTGATCGCCGACGCGCTGGAACTGGAATCCGCCGGCGCTTTCGCGATCGTGCTGGAACTGGTCGCGCACGATTTGTCCGAACAGATCAGCCAGCGCATCAAAATCCCGACCATCGGCATCGGCGCCGGCAAAGGCTGCGACGGCCAGGTGCAGGTCTTTCATGATGTCTTCGGCATCTACGAGGATTTCGTCCCGAAGCACACCCGCCGCTACGCCACCGTCGCCGATTCCATCCGCACCGCCGCGAAAGCGTACGTTGCGGATGTGCAGGCCAAGCGCTTCCCGAAGTAACCCTAAGCTATTTCAGGCCACCGCTCCGTTGCTCGGCGTTGGCGCGATCGACGAAGACACCGCCGACCCAGAGAGTCGACGCTTCAGTTCCGCCCACGCTCAACAGGCGCAGGCAGATGTTGCCTTTCAGCTTCCAGACCTTGTATTGGTAGGCTGAATTGTCGGGGAAGGTTTGCGTGTCCAGCGACGCCTTGGTCTCGGCGTCGAGGACTTCCACGGAGCAGGCGCGCTGGCCTCCGAGATAGACGGCGACCTGGTGTTCGTTGGCATCGGTGAATTCCAGATTGATGAAGAATTCGCCTTCAGTCGTCCATTCCTGAATCGAGCGCCCTTTGCCGCCGGTAAATTGCAGGTGGTTCGGGTCCTGGTCGTTTTGCGCCCAGCGGTTGGCGATCGTGCAGTTGCGCGCGGAGAAGCGCATGAACTTGGGCGCGGCGGCGGTGTTGCCATCCCCGGCGACCAGCGCGCCTTCGGCCCCGTAGACGCCCCTCCAGTTGCCCAGCGTCGCCGTGTCGGTCTTGACGAACTTCGCGGCCGCGCTCACCGGTTCGGTGACCGTGAAGTCCAGCGATTCGCGCCGCGGTTCGCCCTGCGTCGTTTTGAAGGCGGCGTAGGTGATCTTCACCACGTCGCCGGGTTTCCAGACCTTGTCGGTCGTCAGCGTGACGGTGGCGCAGAGCGGGTCGAGCACCGCGGAAGTGATTTTAGCACCCGCCACCGTGTAAGTTTCGGGAAGCGTCCATACCGCGGAACGCTGCAACGCCCGGTCGGAGGTCTTCAGCACGATGCGATTGTCGACAGCCTTTTTGAAGACCAATTGCCGCGCTTCATTCCACACCAGAGCTGGCAGCGGCACACCGGACTTGCCCGTCAGCACGCCGGCCGGACAGCCGATGCTGAAGGGCACGGGCAGGTCCTTCACATCCACGATCAGGTTCTCGCCGTCGACTTTCGCTTTGGCGGGCACCGTCGTGCCGTCGGTGCCGCTGGTGCCTCCGGTGGTGGCGACGACTTTGGAAAGATCTCCGCCGATCCCGCCGCCCGTCTGCTTGAAGCAGAACGTGAGCGTCTCCTTTGTCGCCGTGGTGCTCTCGAGATACGCCTTGTGTTCCTGAATGTCGAAACACGCGACGCGATCCTTCTGGCGCACCAGCAATTTGCCGTTGGCGACGATGATCGGCGTCATGGTGATGGCTTCGGGATTGAAACTGCCGAGGGGTTCGTACTTATCCGGCGTGGCGCGTGACATGCCCACCGTCACCGTCTCGGTGTAGCCGCCGCTGTTCTGGCTGCCAATGACTTTGCCATCCGCCAGCACGTTGGCGTTGCACACAGCGCCGTTCGCCCGCCAGAGGACATCGCCGGTGCTCAGGCTGACGCACTGACCGCCCGCATAGATGTTGCCGAGGTACACCGGACCACCGCCGTTGAAGCCGCCTTTCCAGAGCAGTTCAGTGCCGCTGGGCGTCATTTTGAAACACTGCGAGATGGCCGTGTTTTCCTTGACCGCTTCGATCAGCAGATCGCCATCCAGCGCCGCGACGGTGCTGCCAAACGGAATGTAGCATTTGGTCTTCCAGGCGACCTTTCCGGTCTCCAGTTCAAGGCAGACGACCGAGAGGTCCTGCTTTTCGTGCCCGTTGGTGGTGAGGATGTATTTCCGGCCGCCCGAGGTCCAGAGCGTGGGGGTGCTGTAACGTCCTTCGCCTTCGTTCCGGGAATGCTTGCCGTCAAAGAGCGCCCACTCGGGATTTTTCCATTTCACCGCGCCGGTGGCCGCATCGTAAGCCACGCCGAGATGGAAGACGATGCCATCTTCCACCAGCGGAGATGCGTGTTCCGGACCGCTCTTGACCTGCCAGATCAGCGCGCCGTCCTGAGCCGCCAGACAGTACAGGCCCGCGGAGCCGGCCATGTAAACTTTGCCGTTGCAGGCGGTGGGCGTGCCGCACGCGCCGAGGCGGTTGAATTCCCACCATTGCACTGGATGGCCGCTCTCGGCCGGGTCCACCAGCGTGGATTTATCGACGGGGAACGACTTTTTCCAGAGCGTCTTGCCGGTGGCGGCATCCAGGCAGTACAGCGTGTCAGACCAGGTGAAAGCGGCACGCCAGAGCAGCTCGTAGTCCGGCGAAAACGAAATGTGATGGGAGAGGCTGAACGGCCCGCAGTCGCGCAACAACCACGTCCACTCCACGCTGGAGCCGTGGAGCGCGCCCTGCATGGCGCTGAGCTTGATCAGCTGATCCCAGGAGAGCGCGTCGGGTCGGCCCCATTTGTTCCTCGGCGTATCCATGCACAACCGGCGGCGGATGAACTCGCCGTGCTTCGCCACTTCCGCAGGCGGCAGCGTGGCCAGAAAATCCTTGATGTATTTGTCCAGTTGCGGCTTCTTGACCAGATACGCGTTAACCGCTTCCGGCGCCAACGATGCAGGCAGCCACCATTGCCATTCGGACGTGTCGGGACGAGTGGCTGCGACGCGCGCCGCTTCAATCTGCCTGGCCAGCGCGTCGGGCAGGTCCGGCTGCCAGCCGAAGAGCGCAAGGGTCTGCGGCGTGATCATCTGGAATCCGGCCAGGCCTTCGTTGGGTTGCTTATTGGCGTAGACGAAGACCTTGCCCTCTGCGACGACGGGCGGACAACAGCCGCCATCGCGCGAGGCCGGAATAAAGGCGCTTTCCCACAATAGCGGCGGTCCCTCCTTGTTCCAGGCGTCGAGCAACTTCGGCCCGCCGATGATGATGCCATTGCGATGAGGCCCACCGAGCTGCGGCCAGTCGGTATCGCCGGCGGGTGTCGCGGCGTTGAGCGCGGAGGCCAGGGAGAGCGCAAGGGCATTGAGAGCGAGCAGGAGGCGCAGGAACATGGCGGAGTTCTCCGGACGGACGGTTGATACGCGAGACGTCGGCTCAGTCGACTGCAGCACTCTACCCCGCTGGGTTGGACCGCGGATTGTAATTCCGGACGCTGTACTCTATAAAACATTTTCTGTACTGAATAAATCAAGGAGGTCTCCGCCTCATGGCCACTCACCGGAAACGCGGCCGCCCGCCCGGACCCACGTCGCGGCGCAGCGCCATCGCGGCGGACATCGCCCGCCAACTGGAATCCGGTGCCTGGCCGATCGGCAAACCCATTCCGTCGTACCGCCAGCTGGCGGCGCGGTACCGCGTCTGCGTCACGACCATCCGCCTGGTGCTCCACGCCTTGTCGGAGGACGGCCGCCTGCGCCTCAACCCGCGCCGCAAGGCCATCGCGTCCGTGGGCGCGCCGGCCGCAACGCTGCTCAACGGCGCCGTGGCCATCGTCATGCGCGACCAGTTTGCCGTTCACATGCTGTCGGCGGAGAATGCAATGCTTTGGCGCGGACTGACTGGAGGTCTGCGCGGCACCAACAACGCATTTTTCATTCTGCAGGACTGGCGGCGCTGGAGGACCGAATTTCCAGCGGGATTGCGCGACCTGCCATTGGCTGGAGTCATTCTGCTGGGTCCCTTTGCACCGGAGATGATCAAACACTACGAGACGCTGAAGCTGCCGGTGATGCTGGTCGATCAGCCCGGTGATGAGTTCAAACTTCATTCCGTCTCCGTTGCCAACTACGAGGCGGCCTTTGACGCGACGCAACGCCTGATCGGGCTGGGACACCGGCACCTGGCATTCGTGCGCACGGTGCTGGTTTCGCTGGGTGGCATCGATCCGGATTCGCGGGCACGGCAGGACGGATTTCTGGACGCTTGCCGCAAGCACCGCCTGCGGCCGGGCCGCTATAAAGTGTTCAGTACAATTCTGTCGCCAGGACCGACCCCGGCGCTCGCCGCACTGGTTCGCGCGGCGCCGCGTTTCACCGCAGTGGTGTGCAACAACGTGGTTCATGCCGCTCAAACGGCACGCGCCGCCGAGACCGCCGGATTAAACGTGCCCCGCGACCTAAGCATCGTAGCGTTCCGTTCGCCCACGGGGCATGACCGGGACTGGAGCGGTCCGCAGATCGACTTCGAGGAAATCGGGCGGCGGAGCGCCGAGTTGCTGCTCTCCCGCCCCAGGCGCATCGAGCACGTGAAAATCGCGACGGTGTGGCATGAGGGTATATCGTTGGCGGAAGCGCGGCGGTAAACCGCGCCATTTCAGCGGAGCTTACAAGACGGCCCCGGCTTCCAATCGCGCCGTGTACCGGCGGATGATGTAGAGCGGCACGAAGCCCACGATTCCAAACGAGCAGTCGATGAGGCGCCAGCCGAGCGGGATCTCGCGCAGCGCGCCGCAGATCAGCGCCAATGGGATGACCAGCACACAGGCGATCAGGCCGAAGGTGATCACCCATTTGTTGCGGACCGGATCAAGATACGGTCCGACAAACAACACCGCCAAAACCAGATGCGCGAAGGCCAGCCAATCGGTGCCGTACGCGATGAACGGGTAATTCTCGTTGGTCGCGTGCAACCCCGTTTTGATGCGCAGAATCCACGCGTGGAATCCGGCGTACGTGTTCGCTGGAGTTGCGTCGGGCTGCGGCAGCCAGGCCGACAGAGAACTCATTTCGTATTCGAGCGCGAAGGCGGTCAGTCCGCTGAGAATCAGGCCGGCGATGAAGAGGACGAGCAGGATGCGGATGCGCTTCAGGAGGTCTGAGTGATCGGATTGGAGATGGGTCATGGCAGGCTTAGTCCGATTCGTAAAAATCAAGATCGCAGACCGTCGAGAGCTTCAACAGTAACTCATTGCTCAAAATACTTTTCTTGTAAATAGGATTCTTTAATAATCCGCAGCTCTTTTCCATTACGCCATAGTTTTGGTGTCTTGTTAACTAGAATTTTGACTCCGGGCGGTAGCGCCAGGTATTGGACCAATTTTGGCTTTAAGCTGATGATCTCATAGAGGGATTTGCGTTGCAGCGTGTTTGGATTGTTATGATCATGCTTGGGATCGGCACAGCCTATAAACCATCCCGAATCGGCCCCTTTCGATTGAGTCCGATCCAGCAAAAACGTGGTCGCCGACTTGAGCTCATTACAAACAATGCCACTTTGATTTAGCGCGGGAAATTCCATGTCGTCAATTCCGACGCTCTCGCAAACACTCCGCTGAAGCCGTAGATGAGCCAGCGTCCAGTTTACGGAATTTACGAACACGATCGGCATACGGATAAAATCTGGCTCGTAGAGCCAGAGTGTTCTTCCATCCGTACGAAAACAATTGATCATCCACCCAATCTGAATTGTCGAATTTTCTTTGAACACCTCGCCTGCTTTAACAGCAGTCTCCAAATAATTGATGAGCCATTCAGCATCAACGGACAGTGCGGCATTCTCATCAAAATGAATCGATATCTCAGGATGTCCGAATTCCTGACTGTGAGTGGTGCTGAGTATCATATGTCGCTCCGCGTCACGCGCGCACATACTCCGCAATGACCGTGGTGCCCGTAACCGAGTGCTCAAAATGGCGCGCGCGGATGGCTTTGTATTCGGGCTTCGCGAAGAAGGCGTCTTTGCTCGCCGCGTCTTTGAAGTAGATGGCGAAGACGCGGTTGATAACGTGCGGGGCCGCGGATTTCAAGACTTTCGACACCACAAAATCATAGCGGAAGCCCCCGCCCTCGGCGTTGAGCAGCGGAGTCATGGCGTCGCGGTACGATTGGTATGCAGCGTCGTCGCTTACGGTCAGACCGACAATCATTTCAAAAGCCATCGTAGGTCTCCTTAATATGGGGTTCTGATCATCGTAAGATGTGCGGTACAACGCGCAACCTCCCGCCACTGGATCAGAGCGAGCATGCGCACTACACATTCAACAGATAGCGCGCGGCGGGGGAGATGCGTTCGTAAACGGATTTGCGGATCAAGTCGCGTTGAATATCGCCCTGCGCGCGATCGCGGACGACGAAGGCACAGTGGATCACGCGGCGCGTCGCACGCGTGCGGTTCATCCTCCCGGAATGCCAGAGGTGCGCGTTGAAGACGAGCACCGAGCCCGCCGGCGCTTCGACAATCTGCTGCGCGGGATGGTCGGCCATCAGGTCCGCCACGTGTTCGCTGATCGGGCCGGGGATGCGGTGCGATCCGAGAATGACGCGGGTGGAACCGTTCTCCGCGGTGAAGTCATCCAGCAGCCACGCGGTGTTGACCAGGTAGCTGGATTCGCCGGGCTTCAGCGCTGCGCCGTCGACATGGAGCGCCTGGGCGCCCTGGCCGGGCAGGGCGTCGCGCGCGTTGAGGGAATGGAGCATGACCGCGCGGCCGGTGACATGAAGCACCGCGGCCAGCAAGCGGGGGTGCAGGTAAATCCGATCGAACGCAGGGTCCTCGCTGACCAGATTGGTCAGGCGTCGCGTGCCCTGCTCGTGATTCCAGAAGTCGGTGGTCGCTCCGCCGCTCATGCTGGGTTGCCACGCGCCATACTTTACCGTCATCAGCCGCTCGTAGGCCTGGCGGAGTTCACTGAGCCACGCCGCATCCATCATATTCGGCAGGATCAGATAGCCGTTGGCATCCAGGAAATCGCGTTCATCGTCACTCAGCGGTGCAACCTCCGCGCCCAGCGTCGACAACGTGGGATCGCAGCACGGAGCGGTTGCGCTGTCGGATTCGAGCATAGACTTTTCCACTATTTAGTTCTCCTTGAATGAGATGTTTTGAAGTTGGAAGCAGCGTCGTTTCATGGCACAATTTACCTCTATTTCCATGCGCTCTGCAATGGAGCCAGTGCGCAAGAAGATGGACTTTTCGATCTTTTGAGACCCAGTGGGAATGAATCATGGCGAATCTGAAGTACGCCGGGCGACCAGCCCATCCTGTTCAGTCGCTGCCAGTGCATCAGCACGAACCCTGGATTTTTATCCTGTATTGCTTCGGACGCGGCGCGGCGCACTTTGACGGTGAGAGCATTCCGTTTCAACCCGGCACGGTGCTGTGCGTGCCGCCCAGAACGCCCTACGCGGAGACTTCGGAGCACGGCTTCATTTCGCTCTTCGCGGCTTCCAACGATGTGCCGTTCAGTCCCACTCGCGTGCGGCGGTGTGAAGACCGCGACGGAGCGATGTTGCGGCTGGGAGAAGTTATGGTCGACGAGTGGAACCACCAGACGGCACAATCGCGGCGAATTGCCGGACAGCTGTTCGACGTGCTGCTGCTTTATTTGTCGAAAGAAGACCCGGCGACCACCCACCCCGCCGTGACGACGTTGCGCGACGCGATCCAGCGCGGCTGGGCGAATCCGGAATTCTCCGTCGGCGCGGCGATGAACGCACTGCCAGTATCGCCGTCGCACTTGCGGCGCGCGTTCGCCCGGGAGTACGGCGCGGCTCCAGTGCAGTTCCTCCTGCAGCACCGGATCAACCAGGCGCGGCGGCTGCTGGGGTTGGGCGGGTTTTCGATCAAGGAAACCAGCCGCCTATGCGGCTTTTCCGACCCCTATTATTTTTCACGCGCGTTCCGCAGGATTGTGGGCGCCCCGCCCAGTTCAGAACTGCGAAGCTAGGGGTGCGGTACTTAATGCCACAGTTTCTCTGCGCGTTTTTATCACGCGACGTTTTTCCGCGAATGGTGTAATCAGGTGCTGTGATTGCCGACAGTTCCATACTTCTTCGGGGATGATTGCGCATGCGCTACGGGTTGTGTTTGTTGGTGTTCCTCCTTTCAGCGGGTTCGCTGGTCGCGGCGGAAGGGGCGGTGATCGACAGCATGGACGACGTCTCGTCGTTCTCGGCGCCCAAGGAAAAGGGCACGCTGAAGGCCGTCGACGGCAAAGTGGGGAAGGCCATTGAGTTCACGTTCGCCGACGCCTGCAGCGGAATTTTCTTTCCGGGGAAGACGCGCGCCACTCCGGAGTGGGACAAGGCGGCCGGGTTTTCGTTCTGGGTGAAAGGCGACGGCTCCGATCATCTCGGCGGGCTGCAGTTCGTCTACGGCGAAGACTACGCGGTGCGCTACACGCTCGCGTTTCCGATCGACAGCACGGAGTGGAAGAAGGTTGTGGTGCCGTGGCGCGATCTGGTTTCGGTCATCGCTCATGACGCACCCGAACCCTTCACGCCGTCGAAGCTCGGACCGATCTGGTTTGGCAAATGGTTCTTCTGGAAAGACTACGCGGCGCACACGTACGCCATCGATGACATCCGCCTGGAACCGACGATCGAACTGGACACCAAGGATTACAAACCGGCCGGCGATCCGCTTGCGCGCGTGCTGGCGAAGTTGAAGGCCGGCAAGCCGGTCACCATCGTGACGATGGGCGATTCGCTCACCGACTACGCGCACTGGGCCAACAAGCAGACGAACTGGCCGACGATTCTCAAGGATCTGCTCAAAGCCAAGTACAAAGGCGAAGTGACCATCGTCAACCCGGCCGTCGGCGGTTCGATCATGCGCCAGGGCGAAGTGATTTTCCCGCGGTGGCTCAAACCCGCGCCCGAGCCGGACCTGGTGACCGTCTGCTACGGCTTTAACGATTGGGATTCCGCCGTGCGCGGCGCACAGTTCGAGAAGATCAACGCGGAACTGGTCGACCGCATCCGCCGGTTCACGCATGGCAGCGCCGACGTCCTGCTGATCACGACCGCGCCGGCGGCATCGCGCTGGGACGAGATGGCGGAAATGGCCGACGCAGTGAAGAAAGCCGCCGCCGCGAAGAACGCGGGAATCTGCGACATCTACACGGCCTTTCATCGCGAAGGCAAGGAGAACAAGGAACGGCTGTATGTCGATGACAAGACGCACATGGCCGCTCCGGGGCATCAGATTATTGCCAACACGGTGCTCGAGGCGATTGAGAAGGCGGGGAAATAACAGAAGGCTGAGGACTGAGGACCAAAAACTCCCCGCTCGCGGGGAGTTTTTGTTTGGCAAACTTAACGAGCGAAGCGACGCGCCGTAACCTCAGTCCGCAGTCCTCCGCCCTCAGTCCTTCCGTTCACCACCGCGGCGAGCAGCAGAACCACCACAACAATCATCCCCAGACACCCCTCTGCCTGAGCGCCCTTCTTGCGGCGCTTGCGGCGGGGTGGGCGGATGCAGGATTCGTTGACGTCGATGGCGGAATGCTTGGTGTCGGCGTCGGCAAGGACGAAGTCGAGGTCTTCGATCAGGTCGGCGGCGGACTGGTAACGCTTCTCGCGCGATTTGGCCATCAGCTTGACCACGATGGCCACGGCGCCATCGGAGAGATCGGGATTCAAGTCGAGCGGGCTTTCCAACTGCTGCTTTAAATGCGCGCGCATGATTTCCATCCGCGATGCGGCCTGGAACGGGAGCTGGCCGGTCAGGACGTGGTAGAGCGTGGCGCCGAGCGAATAGAGATCGGCGCGGGCGTCGATGTCGGGGTCGGCGCGGACCTGTTCGGGCGAGATGTAATTGGGCGTGCCGATCACCTGGCCGGTGTGGGTCAGTCCAGTTTCCAGCAGGAGCGATTTGGCGGTGCCGAAGTCACTGAGCTTCACGGTGCCGTCTTTGCCGATGAGGATGTTGTCGGGCTTGATGTCGCGGTGAACGATGCCGCACTGATGCGCATGGGCCAGCGCGCGGGCGACATCGCGGGCGATGCGCAGTGCGTCCTTTTCGGGGAGCTTGCCGCCGCTGCGTTTCATGCGGCCGTTGAGCGTTTCGCCGTCGACGAATTCCATCACCAGGTACTGAATCCCACGGATGGTGCCGGCAGAGTGGCAGGCGACGATGTTGGGATGCGAGAGCGAGCCGGCCATTTTCGATTCGCGGTCGAAGCGTTCGATGAACGCGGTGTTGCTCGCCAGAACCGGGCGCAGGACTTTCAGCGCGACGGTGCGATGCGCCAGCGGTTCTTCGGCCTTGTAGACAGCGCCCATGCCGCCTTCGCCGAGCTTGGAGATCAATTTGTAGTCGCCGAAGGTTTCGACGGGAAGCTTGCGGTCTTCGTCGAGCTGCCGGAGCTTGCGCTGCTCCGAGAGGACGTTCTTGACCTGTTCGACAGTGAGCTTGCCCATCAGGATCAGCACTTCGCCCACGCGCGATTTGGAAACCTGCGCGGCTCTTTCGCGCATCGATTTCTGCGTGAGCAGCGCCTGTTCGACGTGTTGAGCGGTGACCAGGCCCAGTTCGGTCGCGACGTCGCCGAACAGATGCGTGGGTGAGTCCTTCGTTCCATTCATGATTCGAAAAGCCCGGGTCTGCTGCGGAGGCGCGAGTATAGCGATGGAAGGAACTTCGGCAACCCGCGGACCCTCTCCCCAGGAAAAGGGAGAGGGCCGCGTGTGAGGGAACCGGGTGGGATACGTGCGTGTGTGTTACTCTTCGAATACGCTGTCGCCGTGGTGCAGTCTCAACGCCGTCACTGCGGTGCGCAGCCGCGCGCGGGGCGTGGGACAAAAAGCGGCGAGATCCCGGATCACTCCGACCAGGATGTTTTCAGCCTCGGGTTGACCTTCCCATTCCTTATATTGTTGATACCCCGCTTCCAGGACCTGAAGCGTATGAAAATCCAAATCTTCTCGCACCGTCGCCAACGCCAGCGTGTCGATCAGCGCATCGATGGGATGCTTCAGCTGCACGTACCGCGCGACGTACTTCGCGGCCTCGTCGATGCGCGATTGAGCGTTGAGTATCTGCAGCAGCTCGTCGCGCAGCGCCTTCGCGTCCTTCGGCAGCGCATCTAGACTCGGTCCCTCCGACGGCAACTTGGCTGGAGGAACATTGAGGAAGCGGTCCATGTAAACGGAGAGCGCCGCATGGAAGACCGCGCGCACCACGTCCGGGGCGGTGGAGCGCTTCAGCGCCTGATGGACAGCGTTGGAGTAGATGAACGTGTGTTGCGGGTTGAACCAGTCGCCGACTTCATTGGCCTTCGCAAACCGCGCCAGCCGCAGCGCGGCGGAGTAGCAGATGCGCTTGGACAATTCGAGCGGCGGGGCTCCGGCGGCGAGCGCCGACTTCAGCGCTTCGATGATCGCGAGCGGATCTTCGCCGAGGAGCACGGTGTTCAATGTGGTGCCCGGCTTCCAGGTCTTTCCCTGCCCTTCTTTCAGAATCTTCGGCAGGTCGCGTTCGATGGCGCGCAGCGGCTCGATGATTTCGACCGGGTAGTGCCAGTTGGAATTCTCCTCCGTCCCGCGCGCGCTGACGATGCCGTTGACGGCCAGCGGCAGAATGTCCGGCGCGAGGTTCCAGCCGATCTGGTCGAGCAGTTCAAAACACTTGTTGGCGAAGTCGAAAATGTGCCCCGTGTCGCAGTAGACGCGCTCGGAGATCGCGCCGAAGATCAGTTCGGCCAATTGCGCCTGCGGCATGTGCTGCTGCACGGCGGTGAGCAGCACGCGCTCCGCGCCGTCGCGATCGCGGCCCTGCACCCATTGGTAGAGCCAGCGCTTCAGCGTCTCGAAGGGATAGTCCTTGCCGCTGCCGCTGAGCGGTTCGCGGACCTGGCGCTTGGAATTGCGCGACGCGCCGGCGATCTGCTGCGAGGCACGGAGGAGCAGGTAGTACTGCGTTTCCTGAGCGGCGACGCCGCGGAGATTTCCGGCGATCGTCAGTTCAGTGAAGCCGCCGGGCACATTCTGGTTTTGCGTGCCGTAACGCGCGATGTCCTTGATCACTTCGTCGATGGACGCGTGCGGAGACTTCAGCAGGCCGATCAAACTCTTGGCTTGGAGCAGGCCGATGTTCTGTTCCATACCCTTGTGGAGGCGGCGGAGATGGTAAGCCTCATCGGCGCGTTCGCGCGGCATGTTGGCGACGAAGACGACGCCGTTTTCAACCTTGGTTTCGTATGACGGAATGTCGTCGGCGAAGAGATCGAAGGTGCAGCCGCTGCAGAGATCGAAGCGCGCCTGATGCCAGTGGCAGGTGAGGATGCCGTCCTTGACCGTGCCCTTATGGAGCGGAAAGCCGAGGTGCGGGCAACGGTTGTCGACAGCCGAGACGGCACCATCGTGTTCGTAGACCGCGACCGGCCGGTCCTTTCCCTGGACGACGAGAACGCCTTTGGTGCGGAGTTCCTCGTAGGTGGCGACGCGGTTGAAGGAGGGAGTCTGGTCCATGGCGAGCTCCTTATCGATTGGGTTGTGTGGCGTTGAATAACTGGGTGGAACCTTAGCGTGGGGAAAATACTTTGTAAAGAATTAACTTTCGAAATGTTGCATAATGTTATGCGGAATTGGGGCGGTCGCAGGTGCACGTGTTGGGTGGGACCATCAGATATTCGGTTCTCTTGGAATTTTCGCATCGCAAACATCGCAGTGAAACCACTGGTCCTTAATGATATTGATCTGATTGCAGGCTGGGCACCGTCGGAAAAGAAGTGCTGTCGTAAACAGCCCCGAATGCACGATTCCGAGGCGATTGAGTGCTCGTTGAACGGCCGACCATGAGTCCGCTTCGGGACAATATCCGGTGGAATGATTGGAGATCGCTGTTGCCTGAATCAGTCCATTTCGTTGTTCCAGACTAATCTCTCCGGCCGAGAGTACGGGCTTTCCTCCTGCACAATTCACGTGTTCGGATCTTCGTGGCGCCAAGCGAAAAATATCTTCTACATCCACGGTGAAAGTAAATGTGGTGGCGGCGATATGGATGTCAAATCCCACCTTGGCTATATCTGAGACGGTCTGGATTTTGACGCCCAGTTGGCCAGGCCGGATTTTTTCGGGCGTTCCAACGTACTTGTAAGCGCGTTCCTTCATGTGCTTCTAGATCCAATTTGAAAACGACGCGTCTCTCGCACCCGTGTGGCACCGCTCGTAGGGGGGTATTTTTTCCTGCCTTCTTGCCACGACCGCGCGAAAATCTAAATCACTCCTCCGCGCACACCCAACTCTGACCCCTGGCCCCTGAACCCTGACCCCTCGGCGCTAAGCGCCGCGCGCTTACTTCTCGCCGATGCAATACAGGAAGCCGGGCGTGCGGAAGTACATGCGGGGGCCTTCGAAGATGGGCGTCGACAGGAACTGGGCCTGGTTCTTTTCGTCGGGCATTTCTTCGATCACGTTTCTCGCCAGTTCCTTGTACACCTTGCCGGGCTCGATCACGACGCTCACGCCCTGGTTGTCCATCAGGTAAATGTTCTTCCCAGCCAGCGTGGGACTGGTCGAGGCTCCGGCCCAGTTCCAGTACTGCGTCTTCGCCTTCATTGGCAGCACCTTGCGGTAGACGACCTCGCCGTTGGAGGCGTCGTTGACGACCAACCCGCCGGCTTCCGTCATGCGGTAGATCAGGCCGTCGACGAACAGCGGCGAGGCGCAGAAGCTGCGTTCGAACGGCGCTTTGTCCTTGATCACGGGAATTTCGTTCTCGGCCCAGTTCTCCTTGAACGAATAGGCTGGCGTGAGCTTCCCGGTTTCACTGGCGGGGATTTTGAAGGCCTTGAAGCCGCCGTTGGTGGCGTTGGCTTTCGGATATCCCATCGTGGCGAAGAGGATGCCGTTTTCGACGATCGGCGTCTCGATCGAATCGCCGAAAACGTTGTCGCCAAAGATGGGCTTGCCGTCGCTCACGCGCGTGAAATAGCCGGACTGAAACGCCACAACCTGATCGTTGCCGACCTGCATGCGGAACATCGAGCCATAGGAATTGTTGGCCTTGGCCGGTGTGGCCCAGAGCTGCTTGCCGGTCTCGACGTCGTAGCCGCGCATCTCGTTGGCCCAGACGGCGAAGCGGTTGGCGCAGAGGATCGGGCTGGCAAAATTTCCGTGCTCACTGCCGCCGCCGGAACCGCGGTGGATCCATTTGCGATTGCCGTCGAGATCGAAGCACGCTGCGACGCCGGTGGTGAAGAAGACGCAGACGTGCTTGCCGTCGGTGCACGGCGTCTGTCCGGCGAAACCGAAAACGCCTTGTCCCCAGTAGCGGTCAAACTTTTTCTTGTCGATGGCGAGCTGTTCGTCCTGGATCTTCTTCTCGATCCCGCGCTTCTTGCCCAGCGCGTCGCCGCCGGCCTTGCCATTAAGCGCTTCGACGGCGTCGGCGTTGGCTTGAGCCAGTTGCGGCAGCAGCGGCGCGAGCTTCTCCGCGTAGGCCGGCGTGGCTTTGAGCTCATCGGCGTCCAGGCCTTCGAATTCCGGGCACGAGCGGATCCACAGCACCTTGCCGCTGGTCTTGTCGAGACAGACGAGATCGAAGACTTCCGTGGTGAGGAAGATCTTGTCGCCGACGATCACCGGCGACGAGACGCCGGCATTGGGGAGCGGCGCCGACCAGACGAAATTCTTCGTGGCGTACGCCGCGCCGTTTTTGGTGCGCGACCAGGTCAGCGGCGGCGTCGCGGCGGGATAGCGCCCGGTGCCATCGCCGCGCCAGCCCAGCGGATGTTCGGGCGTGGGCTTGAACGCCGTCGCGCCCAGCTGCGCGTCTGCGGCAATCAGATTGGCCACGGCCAGCAGTGGCAGCAGGCGCGCAAGACAGGCAAGGTGTTTCATGGCGTCTCCTTCGACGGACATTTAATACGTACACATACTAAGCCCTACTCCGCGCCATCTCGTTTTGCCGGATGGACTGCGAACAGTTCCACCAGTGAGACTCGCGGCGCCGGTACGGGGGAACAAGACTATGGTTTTTTCGCGAAATTTCATAGCGGCAGGGCAGGGAAGGGCAGGGAAGGGCAGGGAAGGGGCGGGGTCCAGCTATCCCTCCGCGGCAAGCCCCGCATCCGGCTTCTTGATATCCAACATGGCGGTCACCCGCCGCGGCTTGGCGTTGCGAACCTTGTTCACCGCCTCAATGCGATTCGACACGCCCAGCTTCTCGTACACGTTCTCGATATGCGTGCGCGCCGTGTTCGGAGAAATGTGCAGCTCGTGGCCGATCTCGCGGTTGCCCAGTCCCTTCGCCAGCAGCGCGAAAATGTCCGCTTCGCGGTTGGACAACCCGCTGCGCAGCGCCGCGTCGCGGTCGGACGCGATCGAATGCGCCGGCGCGATCGGCAACATTCGCACCAGTAGTGTTCCAGGCGGAGCCGCCGGGCCGCCTGCGACTGCGACCAGCGAATACTTCTGCCCCGCGCGCGATGTCCATTCGATATAGCTGTTGCTCGGGCCGCGCGCGTGCGTGCTCAGGCGGAGCAACTGTTGCAGCTCCAGATTTTTCTCGACCGCGCACGATTCCAGCGCCAGGATCCGCGCCGCCGGAGCCGACGCGCACGTCAGCGACGGCCGCGCGCCGCGCGCGCCCAGCTTCAATACGACCAGCGCCGAATCGGTGTTCTGCGCAATCAGCTCCAGGCTCTCCAACCGGCCCAGCCGCTCGCGGAACCGCTCCAGGTTTTCCAGGCCGCGCGCGATCAGCGGCGTCCATTCGGCCAGCAACTTCGCGCTCCCCGGTTTGATCGCATTGCGCCCGGTATGGCACGTCGAAAAAAACCAGCGCGGCGCGCCCTTGGAATCGCGCATCACGCCCACGATGTTGTCCTTGCGGTCGTAGCGGCGCAGGTAGTCCTGGTAAAATCCGGAATTCGTCCACGCGTTCCAGCCGATCACGTCGATCGGTTTGAAGACGTTGAACTTCGCCCAGTTCGAAACCATGTACTCAAACGCCGGGTACTGCGGCAGGTAGGAATGGATCTCGTGGCAGCCGTCGTCGGGCTTGATGTAACTGACATCCGCCAGGTGCGGCGCGACCAGAAAATTCTGAGGCACGCCCCACAGCCCGCCATTGGTCGTCCCGGCGATCTGGCAGATGGCGCTCAACACTTCGTCGTAACCTTTTTGTGGATCGTCGAGCTGCGACAGCGCCGAGAACAACCGCGCGCACCCTTCCTGCTCGACCTTGTCCATACCGCACCCCGAGACGAGATAATTTGCTATAAATGAGTGAAGCCAGCTTAAGCCCGGGTTACACGATCACGAGAACAAAAACCGCCAGAATCCACAGCCAAGCCGCAACGCCGGCCCGACTGCACAGGTGAGGAGCGCCAAAGCCGTTTGTCGTCCGGGCGGCCCGCCCGGAAACCCGCATTCAAAGACAATGTTGAATTCTCAATTCTTAATTTTGAATTTCTGCCACTGCGACGTTCACCTCATTACGAGGATTTCGGCGCCATAACACAACTGCTCCAACGGAGCGAAATGTGAAAGCCAGGGGCAACGCCCCTGGAAAATTCGCGCGGTATTACGGAAGCTCTGAAAGAGCGAGATCACCGTACGTTTCATGTTTTCTGAACACAACGCCGTCCGTCGAGCCCCACCGGGGCTCCGGCTACAAAGCCCAGGGTTGCGCCGCAGGCGCTACCCTGGGACATGCAACACAAGAGACACCACAACCCCGAAGGGGTTGCGGCTCCTGCATGCAATGCGATACAAATGGAGACACAAACGTCGTTATGCCGGACTCATCAATCCCGCGTAGAGGAGATTCAAATGAGCTGGGTATCTGGGGTCATCTTGATTGTTGAGCTTGGCGAGTACTACGACGACGAAACCGATAAACCCATTTGCGAGGTTCCGGACGATCTGCCAGCAGTGAAAGAAATCAATCAGTGGTTGGATGAAAGATTGAACGAAAAGCTGACGTGCCTATCGAGCCTGATGAAATCCGGAAAAGTAATGCCCGCTGAAGTTTTCGCAGGCGCATTCAATTACCTGAACGTCAACGCATTCGACGATTTTGTCAGAAGCAGAAAATGGAAGCGCCCGGAAAACATCCAGCTCCTGATCAAAGACCAGGAAGAGGAACGCTTCATCCTCACCGACATGTCGGACGGATGATGCCCATCGGAATTCCGCGCCTTGGCAAGGACCCCCATCAACCCGTCCCAACTTCACCGCACGCAAAATCACACGCCCGCTCAATCGCGCCGTCGAAATCCACCGACGTATCAAAATAGGCAAATCCCAGTTCACCGCAGCGCTGCTTCAGGAGCACACTCTCCGCAATCTGCTGCGCGCACAGCGCGGCCAACTCCGCATCCGGCATGTGCTTCGTGTAGCACAAGTTCTGTGCAGAAAACGCGCGGAGCTGCTTCATCTTCTCCGGCACGCTGATGGAATCGTAACCCAGGAAGAGCGGCACCGTGGATGCCAGGAACGGATAATCCGGCCCCAGCCCGCTCAGCAGCTCCGGAGAAAGATGATCGCCCTCATACAGGTACGAAAATCCACTGCGCAGCGAAAGTTTGCAGATCAACACGCGCAGAAACGGCCACAACTTCTGCCGGCTGGCCGCCGCATCGTCCCAGTTGACACCCAGTTCCGGAAACGCCGCCCGCAACGAAACTACCAGCGCATCCACCGGAAGAACATTCAGTTGAGTCCGCTCTCTAATCCGCCGAGCCAGCACCGACTTCCCCGCCCGAGTCACACCGCCGATGATGACGCTTTTCATGGCAACCCCCTGTCCTCATGCCGCGCGAAGCCCCGCGCTCTTGAAACACTTCTGAGTGGAACCCTTCAAGTTCTCCGATGACAGTATCAACTTTCGGCTTTACCTTATGGCTTAAATCGCTCGCCCCCCCCGCACACCTGCCCCAACGGGGCAACCTGTGAAAGCCAGGGGCACCGCCCCTGGAAAACCGCACCCAACTCGCCCAAGCTCTGAAAGAGCGCAATCTGCGCACCGACTCGCCGCTACTTGGACCGCCTCAAGACAAGATCTCGCAGCCACAACCACTCCGGAGCATGCTCCGACGTAAGTTCGAGCTGTTGAGTGGGGTATACGCACATTTACTATGCACGGCTATCTCTCGCAAGATGACTGTCACGGAGAGGGAATTATGGCAACCAAGAGCTCACGTCGAAATTGCATCTTCTGTCGCAAAATTCCACAGTCCAAGAACCACGAGCATATCATTCCACAGTGGCTCATAAAGCTCACCGGTAGGCCGACGCGCATGGGAATTTTCGCGCTGAAAGGCATGAGGAGGACATCCTTTTCTTTTCAGAATTTCGTATTCCCTGCATGTTCCAAATGTAACGAGGCTTATTCACAATTGGAAAGCAACGCCAAGGGTTGCATGGAGTCGCTTTTGTCGACCTCGACGCTGAATGCGGAGCAGGCAGCCTGCTTACTGGACTGGGTCGACAAGGTACGCGTTGGGCTGTGGCTTGGAGGCATCATGCTCAACCAAAACCCCTACAAGATAAACCCTAGGTTCGCCATTAATGAACGTGTGGGAAAGAGAGATAGAATGATCTTTCTTTGTCGAAGCAAGAGCGCACCCGATGGAATTAATTTTTTTCCGATCTACGACCCAGGATTCGCGCATTTACCATCCTTCACCAGCATAAGAATTAACAACGTCTGCATGGTCTCTTTGTCACACAGCTTTGTGTGCGCCAAGAGCCTTGGTCTATACTATCTTGAAGAGGTCGACGCGACCTTGGAAAGCGAAACTCCGAAAATCTCCGCGAGATTATCGGACGCAAACGAGGCGCATTACGGCAAGCACTTTCCGACAAAAAATCCTCAGTTCAGCACACTGGCACAATCCATTCTGGACTCGGATTGCATCGGCCTGTCCTTCGAGGACGAGGCGAAGCTGATGGAGGGTCGAGACGAACAGACGCGCAAGTCCGCGATCCACTTGTTCAAGAAAGGGGCTGGTACAAGACTGAATTCAACTAACGTAGATCTATTTGTTGAGCCCTTTGATTCCCTTGATTCTATGATGGCGGCCACAAATGCGTTGGCGTTTGAAATTCGGGCTTGGTTGTTGAAGAAGGTTCCACCGCCGCGGCCTGGCACTCCGTTTACAATGGTCCATCTTGTCGCGATGATTGAAAAACTGCTACCCCAAAGCAGTCTCCTGCTAAAGGACAAGTTGGAGGGCATTGGGAAGTCGCTCATGGCCAGGCTGGCGAGTTCGGACGATGATCCTGAGTTGATACTTATGGAGGAAGTCACCAGCGCGCTGAAGCAGCTAAAGCAAGACGTTTCTCCAGAGTTGTGATCTTTCGCAACAAATTCTTGTCGCCGATCTAAACCAAAGTAACTGGAGCGCCGAGCAAGACCGGCTCACTTCTTCTTCCCCTTCTTCCTCTCATCCATCATCTTCTTTTCCAGAAGCGCCGCGGATTCCATAAATTTCGCATAGCTTTCCCATTGGTCCTTCAATGCAGCATCAGTCTGGCGGTCTAGTAATCTCGGTTCGGTCTCCTTCATGATCTCCGCGATGCGCGCCATCTTTTCCGGCTCAAAGCCAGGCTGCTGCGCCAGCGTCTTATTCCACCACTCCCGCGCCACGTCCTGCTCACGTTCGAGTTTCCTTACGGACTCCGGACTGGGCTGCCCCAAAATCCCCACACTTACGATGAAGGGGCGGGATTCCGGCGGGATCGCGACGCAATGCCCCTGATTACCCTGCGCCACAAACTCTTCCGCTGTTTTGCAGAGATGAACGGTCTTCTGACACGCGCCGCAAAAGCGGACGTTCTCATCGCCGGTCGTCGCGAGCTTCTCCCATTTCTGAGGGCACTGAAACTCAAGGTTGCTCGGACAATTCCATAGGTCGGAGTCGCTCATATCAGTTTCTCTCCTCGCACCGCTACTCAAATCGCTTCAAAATATGCTTCCGTAACCACAACCACTCCGGATCATGCTCCGAAGTAAGTTCGAGCGGGTAGCGCTCCTCCTCCTGCGGCATCGCATGGAGTCGCTGGCCGCACACCGAAACGTCCGGCGTGTAAAACACCCATTGCCGCGCGCCATCAAACGTCAGCACCGCTGCCAGATAGGCATGTCCATCGCTTTCCCACGCGTCGCAGAGTCGATTTTCAAAAAGGTTCATCTGTTCCGACTGCAGTTCCGACGGCAGCTCATCGGAATTCTCTGGCCCATAGATCCAAACGACTTTGACGACATGGCCATAACCCTCCACATCGGGCGGTCCGAGAATGGGCGTCCGCCACCGGCATATTGCCGGACCCGCGCTGCCAACTCCCGAACTGGCAGACCACGTATCGCAAAGCTGCGTTTCCCTGACTTTGTTGTTTGTGGAATTGAGGTTCGTCATGGCGGCACCGCAGGTCCCAGTTCCAAACTCGTCTTATCCGCAACAGGCAACTGGAGGAACGTGCTGAACTCGTCCGCCAGCTTTCGAATCTGCATTTCTCCTTCCGTCTCAAACAACTTGAGGTTCCGCTGCCCCGTGATTTCCAGACGGAACACGATAAACGGTGAGGGCCGCTTACTCCCGCCCTTATGAAGAAAGCGAGAAATCTCCAGCGACCGGAATCCCTCGAGCGGAAATTCGCGTGGGTAGCGTCGCTGAAACGGGCCGCGCCAACGCCGGAGCACGCGCCGGCGTCGATCCAGCAAAACGCCGCCATCCAATTTTGGGGTGAGAATCGCCGCACACAACGAGATCACGCCGCATACAAAAAAGGCAGGAATTGAAATTTCCATGGGATTGCCATTGCGGTCGATTAAGCCCAGCCAGTGTTCAAGCACAAGCAGGCTCATAGACACGGCAAGCACGCCCGCAATCAACGCCATGCCGGCTACCGTTTTGGTATTCGAAAATCTGTAATCGATCTGATCCGGATCGCCGGTCTCAACTTTGAACGCAATCGCTGTAAGCTGGGGATCGCTGAGAACCATGTTCGAATAATCATCACAACAACAGGTGGAAGCAATTATAAACCCGTGCGAAATTTGGAGAGTCGGGACGGCCTAAAACCTTCGTTCCGTTGTCTCAATACTTTTTCGTTCCTCGCCACGAACCACGCCGTCACTTAGCCATTGGACTAACGCCCTCCGCTCCGCCGCCCTGGAAAATTGCACCCCGCCTTCGAATTGTCCTGAAAGGACAATTTAAAACGCGCCGCCAACGGGTTGACGTCTAAATGTCCCTTCAGGACATCCCCGAAATCACGTGCATTTCCAGGGCTGCGCCGGGCCGCCGCATACGCGTCGCCCCGGCTTGCCCTTCGCTGACATAAATGGACCCGTTGGGTCCAACGACACGGGACGCGCGCATAGCGTTTTGCACCGAAGAAAAGCCGCCATTCAAATCTGGAGTGTTTCGCCCGACACTCTAGAATCGAATGTCGCGACCCGTAATTTTATCCTCTGGGGAGTCATCGGGTGACGCGCACCCTTCGGGAGTTCCCTATGAATCGCTCGATTCTCACGCTCATTGGGTTAGCGCTGCTCGCCAGTGGCGCGCACGCGCTGGAAGTCAGCGACGGACCGCTGCTGGTCTTCACGCATCCGGAAGCATCCGCGGCCGACGCGGCCAGCATCGGGCCCAATCCCCAGGGGCGGATCGAAGCGCTCTACGTCGTCGACCCCAGGACCTCGACCACGCCTCACCTCGTGCCGCCCCGGGATGGAACTCTCTCAGTCCTCGCCCGGCCGCTGCGCAACACGCTCCTGATTGATTACTATCAACGCGCCGGCCTCTACGCCGTGGACCTCGCGTCGGGAAAAGACAGGCCGCTGCTCGGCGAAAAGAAAACCGACTACGTGGCATCGGACGGCCCGGTCATTTTCTTCGTCGAGGTAGTTCAAGCGGGCGACTCGGGGCACAAATTGGCAACCTCGCCCGACGATCCCAACGATGAAAAGGTGGTCCCCACCCAGACCGCATTACTCCACCTTTATAGGATCGACGTCTCCACCGACGAAGCCCCTCGCCAGATCCTGGACGACGGCATCGAAACCATTCTTTCCGTGACGGAAAAAGACATCTGGGTCGTCACCGCGGCGCGCGAGATCTGGCAGGTTTCGAAATCGGATTCGAAGAACCGGAAGATCATGACGCTGCCGGAAGACTGGGTCACGACGCTGATTCATCCCCGGTTTTCGCCCGACGGTAAACGGCTCGCCATGAGCGCCGTGCCGCGAAACCATTTCTTTTACAAGCGTGACCTGCTGATCGTGGACGTGGACAGCGGCAAGAGCCTCTTCGAACAGAAGCAGATTTATGTCGGCAGCGATCCGGTCTCCAGTTCGATTCCGCGGCTGCAATTCTCCTGGAAAGATAACGATACCTTGAGTTTTCTGGAGTCCATCGTGACGCGCACGGTCGGCCGGGACAAAGTGGAAGGCTTCGAGCAGTCCGTGGACGTCGACGCCGCCACGGGAAAGAGGATCCGGGAAGTAAAACAATTCAACACCATCCTGCCCTCCTACGGAAGGCGTGAGAATCAATCCAAAAAGGAACCCGCGGGACCGCGCAAGTTCGGCCTTTTCGAACGGGACGGCCAGAAACTTTACTACGCTGGAGAGGCTTACCCGATTGTCGATCTGGACGACGAGCGCGGTACGTCGCCGACCGCACTGGAGCTTTCGCCCGACGGAAAATGGGCCGCGTACTATTCCCAATCCAACGCGCATTTCGTCAAGGAAAACGGGGATAACCCCATCCTCGTCGACGGCGAAGCCCGGCACAAATTCCGGCTGATCAACGGCTGGGTGTATGACATGAAGTGGCTGCCCGCGACGGGGCGTTGATGCGTGGGAGCTCGGCGCGTTAGCCAGCACACGGGCGTTCGGAATTGATAAACGAGGTTAGATCCATCCGGCGAAAAGTTGTCGGTCGTCAGTCAGGGCTTGCCGGCAAACGCGCATGCGTCGCTGCTCCGCCGCCCTGGAAAAATGCTTCAACGGCGTCTAACTACATACAGCGGCGGCGCTGGTGGCGCTGGTTGAGATGCGCTCCTGGAAAGAGGCTCCTTACACGGAATCCTGCGCCATCCAAATCAACATGAAGCCCACTGTGTACGGCTCGGCGTCAATAATTGGATAGGACGGTTTAAACTCGCTGAGATGTCGTGAGGATTCTTCGCAACTACGATGCACAAAGTCCGACCAACATTCGTTCTCGTCCTGCGTGATGTCGAAGCAGTAGGCGTAGTCTCCCTGATCGGTGGTGTAATGCGTTTGTGTATCGCTAGCGGTTCGAACAGCAAGATTTCCACCAATGACGGCCAACGAAAGCGACCGATACGCTTCAATTGCTCCGACCCCATCGGTAATAGTCCACGCTGGCCAAGTCATGTACCCGACTTGAAAGGCGCGCTCTGCTAAAGCAGCAGGGAAAGCCTTGGGTAGTCTCAGTTCAGACTTCATTATTAAGTCCTACCTCGTGGTCTTGAGGGCTTGTCGACGCAGGTGTCGAGCAATAGAAGAAACGGGACGCGAATAATCAGAACCGTAATTCTATGCAGCATCGCCACTTTCCCAACGCCAGAATGCGACCGGACCACCGCGCCGCCGCCGACCTTTCGCTGACCTGAATCGGGACAGCTGGCCCAAAGCCCCGCTCCCCCAATGTTCCCGGTCGTTCTTTGCGCCCTTTGCGGCTTTGCGTGAAAGAAAGGAGAACCCGTTCACACACGACTCGCCCGACACCCCGTGCACTGCTGCACATCACGTATTATAAAATCTTTTTTACTAAAATTAAAGAAAACACTTGATTCTTGAGTTTCTCGACCGCATAGATATATAGAGAAATATGCATGCGCGTCAGTTCGGTATCGTCCGTCTCAACCGTCCAACTCCCAAGCCGCAATTTTTCAGCATGCCCTCAAATTCGCGTCCCAGGCGCCTCTAAACGATCCCGCATCACCAATCCGATGCAGAAGCCCAAATGACCCTCCCACTCGCCCGCAGCCCCATAGAACGCAAAAGAACGGGCCGCGACCCGCCGGCGAAAGCCCGAGACCAGGACGCACCCCGTGCGCCTCATGCACATCCTGTATTATAAAAACTTTTTTATTAAAATTAGAAATAACACTTGACTTTAGGTCTCGAGAGTTGCTTAATACTATAGGAAAATATCCGACGCTCCGTCAACGTGCCAACCAGTGGCCTTCAATACCCAACTTCCCGTCCGCCCAAAATTGTCGGGAGCCGCCGCACGGCGTAGTTCGTGGCAGTACCGACCACTTTTAGCCGGACTGATTCTGATTGATCAAGCACACTCATTCCGAGGACGCCAACATGCACACGCACAAAGCCCCGACCGTTAGCCGCACTGATTTCGCCCACGCACGAGCGCCTTTTCTGCCCTAGGTGCACCGAGAAAGGAGCCCCCGCCACTGTAACATTTGGTAACATTCCGTAACATTATCGCACATCTACTCAACATTTCTTCCCCATTGAGTTTCACAGTTGCGTCTTAGGTGTACATAGACTTACAGTCCTTCCAGTTCCTCCAACGGGGATCTCATGCCGATCGCACACCTGCTCACTTCGCTTCGCACCCTGTCCTGCTTCGCTCTGGCTTCGCTGTCCGGCTCGCTGGCCTTCGCCGCCTCGCAAACCCAGCCGATTCCAGCCATTCTCCAGCCCGCCGAAACGGCCCATGTCGACATCTACAAGAAGCTCGCGCCCGCCGTCGTCGGCATCATCTGCAGCGGCAAGACGCCCATGGGTGGCCCGGGCCAGTTCTACGGCACCGGCGAAGTCATCTCCGCCGATGGCATGATTCTAACCGACGTCACCGTGATCCCCCAGGACGCCACGGCCATCAAGATCTACTTCACGGACGGCAAGATCCTTCCCGCGGAGATGAAGCAGTTTGATCTCAAGTCCGAAGGCGTGCTGCTGAAAGTCGACGGCAAGAGCCTCCCCTACATGAAGCTGGCCGATACCACCAAATGCACCGTCGGGCAGCCGGTCTATTCCTGGGGCAACCCGCACTCCAGCATCCAGCGCGACGGCATGGTCTCGCTCAGCACCGGCGCGATCAGCGGGATTTACGACCTGAGCAGCGTCGACAACCAGAGCCGCTATATCGGGCCGGTGATCGAAACGGACGCGGCGGTCAATCCCGGTTCCGACGGCGGCGCGCTGACCGATGCCGATGGCAATCTGGTCGGCATCATGTCCCTGGGCTTCTCGCGCTCGCGCTGGCTGGGCGTCGCCATCCCCATCGCCCGCCTGGCCGAAGCGCTCCCCGATCTGAAAAAGCTTCCCATGGCCTTGCCGCCCACGCTGACCGGCACGCGCGCCGACATCTGGGCCGAACGCCTGGCCTTCGGTGAACTTCACGACGTCGTCGCGGCCTCCACTGTCGCCGTCTGGCCGGTCTTCGAAGGCGATGAAGGCGCGCCGGAAAAACGCGGCGGCGTGGAACTCAATCCGCACGACGCCTACCCCGAAAGCGAAGAGCGCGCCCATTTCGAAGCCAAGCGCCCCACCGCCTCGGCCAGCGCGGGATTCATCGTCGACGCCGACGGCACGGTTCTCACCTCGGCCTCCATCCTGACTGGAAATCTCAAGAACGTCTTCATCTACCTCCCTGACGGCACGCGCGTCGAAGCCAAGGTGCTGGGCAAGGACGATTTCTTCGACGCGGCGGTTGTAAAGTTCGACGCGACGCCGGCGATGAAACTCAAACCCGTCGAATTCTCGCTGCCCAAGCTCGCCCAGGGCGCGATGGTCGCGGTGCTCGGCCGCAGCGAACCGCCCGGCCGCATCACGCTCAACGCCGGCACCGTCAGCGGCGCGGGGCGCGTCGAAGACACCTGCCTGCAGATCAGCGCGCTGATCGACTACGGCAACCTCGGCGGCCCGGTGATGGACCTGACCGGCAAGGTGGTCGGCATGGCGGTGCGCCTCAACGAAAAAACCCCGTGGCGGCAGAACTGCGGCGTCGGCTTCATGCTCAACGCCGAACGGATCGTCAAGATCGTCCCCGACCTCAAAGCCGGCAAGAAGGTCGAACACCCCCAGCATCCCCAAATGGGCATCGAAGCCGATCCCGCTCCGGATGTCAAAGGCGCGCGCATTCGCAACGCGCCGGCCAAGGATCCCGCGGGCGCGGCCGGAGTGCTCGCCGGCGACGTCATTATCGGATTCGATGCGAAGCAGATCGACGACTGGCCGTCTCTCCTGGTAGCGCTGCAGTCCAAGAAGCCCGGTGAGACGGTGAAGCTTAAAGTCAAGCGTGCCGACAAGGAGATGCTCTTTGAGTTCAAGCTGGCCGCACGCGAGTAGGCGCCAGAAAGTAACAGGCAGCAGGCAGGAGTAGCGCGGGTGAATTGCCCGGTTGAAAGGAATCAGACATGCGCTTGAATCGGTGGGTGGTCGTGCTGGCTCTGCTGGTGCTCGGCGGTTCGCGGACGTTTGCCGCGGCGGTCTCGGACCCCAACTCAGCCCCAATCTCAACCGCCAGCGCCAGCGCCAAGCCGCCCTCGGCGATCGTGCTGGAAGCGCGCAAGGTCGAATCCTCGCTGGCGGCGACGATCAAGAAATTTGTCCCCGCCTACGTCTTCATCGGCGGCGGCTCCGGCGTCGTGATCAGCCCCGACGGTCTGATGCTCACCAACGACCACGTCGCCACCGACAGCAAGAAGTGGCCCGTGCGCATCGGCCAGAAGATCTACACCGCCAACGTCCTCGGCACCGACCCCGTCGGCGACATCACGCTGCTTCAGATTCAGAACGCCAAGGACCTGCCCTTCGTGGAATTCGCCGACTCCGACAAGCTCTTTGTCGGGCAGCAGGTGATCGCCATCGGCAATCCCTTCGCCACCGCTGAAATCGCCGGTGAACCGACCGTGACGGAAGGAATCATCTCCGCCGTCCACAGCTTTCAGGGTGCGTATTCCGATGCCATCCAGACCGACGCGCCGATCAACCCCGGCAACTCCGGCGGCCCGCTCCTGACGCTCGACGGCAAGCTCGCCGGCATCAACGGCCGCATCAACACGCGCTACGGCGCCAAGGCCAACACCGGCATCGGCATCGCGATTCCCGCCGTGCAGATCCAGCGCTTCCTCCCCACCTTGAAAACCGCCAACGGCGGCCGCGTCTACCACGGCATGATCCGCGGCGTGGTCGGCGAAGGCGACGAGAACGAAACGATGCAGAATGGCGCCGAAGTCAAAGACGTCCGCGCCGGCACGCTGGCCGAAAAGATCGGCCTGCTCAAAGGCGACCGCATCACCGGCATTGAAAACTACAAGCTCTTCAACTTCGCCCGCTACCTCGGTGTGGTCGGCACGTATCCCGGCGGCTCGGAACTGAGCCTCAAAGTGGATCGTGGCGGGCAGAGCAAGATTCTCAAAGCCACATTGGAGACGCTCAACCCCGGCACGCTGGGCCTGGAATTCAAGCGCAGCTCGTTGGCCGATTCGCTGGTCGTCGACAAGATTCATCCCAAGCTCGCCGCCGAACTGGCGGGTCTCAAACCCGGCGACACGATCATCGAATGGAACGGCAAGCCCACCCCCAACTGGCTGGAATGGCGTAAGAACATCGCCGGCCTGGATCTGCTGGCCGGAGAAAAGCTCACCCTGAAAATCCACCGCGCCGGCGAAAAGGCCGAAGACCTGCTGATGACGCTGATCTTGAGCTCCTCGTTCGACGAGAAGAAGAAGTAAGTGCCCGGACAGATGGCATCGGGGATCGGGCATCAGGCATCGGTCGTTAGGAAGGCACTGCTTCTCGGAACTCGCTCATCAGGAGATTGAAACCAAAACCAACAAGCAACAAGACTGAGCGTCGAAAGCCAGCAGCGCTTGCCAACGACCGATACCAGACGCCCGATCCGTCAATGCTCCATGTGCGGACAATCGTTATACGAACCCTGTATGCCCGGATTTTTTGACGCTAGCCCCCGCCAAAGCACCACGTCACATTGAACCATTCTGCAAGGTGCATGATTTCCAAGTCACCTTCGTCATATTTTTAAAGTCAATCAGGACATAAAATTATGAGTATAAAAGTCGAATGCGCAAGTGGGCACACCCTTTGTTATTGTAGTTCGCGCCGAAAGCTTTTGGGGTCAAAATTGTGGTGCGGGCGTCCCGCCTGCATACCCAACCCATCAGCGGCAGATCAGTTTTTCGTGGCAACCTTTCGCAGCGGAGGAAGACCCTATGGCCAAGCAACTGGCCTTCGATGAAGAAGCTTTCCAACACATCCGGGCGGGCATCACCAAGCTGGCTCGCGCCGTCAAGAGCACGCTGGGGCCGCGAGGCCGCAACGCGGTGCTCGACAAGTCGTGGGGCGCTCCCACGGTCACCAAGGACGGCGTCACCGTTGCCGAAGAAGTCGAACTCGAAAACCCCTACGAAAACATGGCCGCCCAGCTGGTGAAGGAAGTCGCTTCGAAGACCTCCGATACCGCCGGTGACGGCACCACGACCGCGACGGTCCTGGCCGAAGCCATCTACCTCGAAGGCCTCAAGAACGTCATCGCCGGCGCCAATCCCGTCCGCATCAAGCGCGGCGCGGAAAAGGCCGTCGAAGCGCTGGTCAAGGAAATCGACAACCTCGCCGTCCCCGTCAAGGGCAAGGCGGACATCGAACAGATCGCGACGATCTCGGCCAACGGCGACACCGCCATCGGCAAGATGATCTCCGAAGCGTTCGAAAAAGTCGGCCGCGACGGTGTGATTACGATCGAAGAAGGCAAGAGCCTCACCACCGAACTGAACGTGGTCGAAGGCATGCAGTTCGACCGCGGTTACCTGAGCCCCCACTTCATCACCAATCAGGATTCCATGACCGTTGAAATGGAAAAGCCGTTCATCTTGATCTACGAAAAGAAGATCGCCAACGTCCGCGAACTGGTCCCGCTGCTGGAAAAGATCAGCAAGGCCAATAAGCAG
The DNA here is from genome assembly GCA_038227875.1 of Planctomycetota bacterium. GTDB lineage: Bacteria > Planctomycetota > SZUA-567 > H5-PLA8 > H5-PLA8 > JBBRPR01. The sequence continues at coordinate 43,348 of JBBRPR010000040.1, read as the reverse complement.
CTCCTGATCATCGCCGAAGACATCGAAGGCGAAGCGCTGGCGACCCTGGTCGTCAACAAGATCCGCGGCATCGTCAACGTCGCGGCCGTCAAGGCTCCCGGCTTCGGCGACCGTCGCAAGGCCATGCTCGATGACATCGCGATCCTGACCGGCGGCACCGCGATTTTCGAAGACCTCGGCAAGAAGCTTGAAGACGTCGAATTCGACGACCTCGGCACCGCCAAGAAGATCAAGATCGACGCCGACAACACCACGATCATCGAAGGCGCCGGCGACACCAAGTCGCTCCAGGCGCGCATCGAACAGATCAAGAAGGAAATCGGCACCACCACCTCCGACTACGACAAGGAAAAGCTCCAGGAGCGCATGGCCAAGCTGGCCAGCGGCGTGGCGCAGATCAATGTCGGCGCGGCGACCGAAAGCGAAATGAAGGAAAAGAAGGCTCGCGTTGAAGACGCCCTGCACGCAACCCGCGCGGCGATCGAAGGCGGCATCGTCCCGGGCGGCGGCGTCGCGCTGATCCGCGCCGGCGCGGTGCTCGACAAGGTCAAGGTCTCCCCCGGCGAAGAAGTCGGCGTGGAAATCATCCGCAAGGCGCTGGAAGCCCCGGCCCGCACCATCGCCCACAATGCCGGCTTTGACGGCAGCGTGGTCGCCAACAAGATCCGCAACGGCAAGGGAGCCTTCGGCTTCAATGCCGACACCGGCGAATACACCGACCTGGTCAAGGCCGGCGTGATCGATCCGGCCAAGGTCACCAAGAACGCGCTCCAGAACGCCGCGTCCGTCGCGACGCTGCTGCTCACCAGCGACTGCATGATCGCCAAGATCCCCGAGAAGAAGGAAGCCGGCGGTGGCCACGGCCACGATCACGGCGGCGGGGGCATGGGTGGAATGGGCGGGATGGGTGGCATGGGCGGAATGGGTGGTATGGGCGGCATGGGAATGGGCATGTAAGACGCCGGCCTTTGAATTTTGCGGATTGCGGTATGGACCGCAGTCCGCTCCAAAAACTGACAACACTTTGAATTGCTACGGAGGAGTTTTAAAGATGGCCACTGCGACCGCGAAGAAAGTCAAGATCGACCTGCAGCCGCTCGACGACCGCATTGTTCTGCGCCGCCTCGAGGCGGAACAGAAGACTGCCGGCGGCATCGTGCTGCCCGACACCGCCAAGGAAAAGCCGCAGCGCGGCGAAATCCTGGCCGTCGGACCCGGCAAGCTGCTGGACAACGGCAAGCGCGCGGCCCTTGAAGTCAAGGTCGGCGACACCGTGCTCTTCGGCAAGTACTCGGGCACCGAAGTGAAGGTCAGCGGCGAAGACGTCCTGATCGTCCGCGAGAGCGACCTGCTCGCCAAGCTGTAACCAATGTGGAAGTAAGAAAGTCGAATGTTGAATTTTTGAGTCCCGCTACGGCGGGATACTTGGCTAACGAAAAATTGAGCGATCGTTCAAGCATCGCATTGGAGACGGTACATGGCTAAGCAACTTCTTTACACGGATGAAGCGCGGCAGAAGATTCTGGCGGGCGTCCAGAAGCTCGCCCGCGTGGTCAAGGCCACGATGGGACCCGGCGGACGCTGGGTCGCGTACGAGAAGTCCTTCGGCGGACCTGGCGTCGTCAACGACGGCGTGACGGTCGCCAAGGAAGTCGAACTGGAAGACCCGTTTGAAAACATGGGCGCGCAGATGGTCCGCCAGGTCGCCAGCAAGACCAACGACGTCGTCGGCGACGGCACCACCACCGCCACGACGCTGGCCAGCGCCATCTACTCCGAAGGCGTCAAGTTCGTCACCGCCGGCCACAACCCGATGGCCATCAAGCGCGGCATCGACGCGGCCGTTGAAGCCGTGCTCGAATCGATCACCGAGCTGGCCAAGCCCTGCACCAGCAAGCAGGACATGACCCGCGTCGCCACCGTCAGCGCCAACGACGATGAACACATCGGCGCCCTGATCGCCGAAGCGATGGAAAAGGTCGGCAAGGACGGCGTGGTCACCGTTGAAGAAGGCAAGGGCACGGAGACGGAAATCGAAGTCGTCACCGGCATGCGCTTCGACAAGGGCTACCTCTCCCCGTACTTCGTCACCAATCCCGATTCGATGACCTGCGAACTGGAAGACGCGTACATCCTCATCTATGAAAAGAAGATCAGCAGCCTGCGCGAATTCCTGCCGGTGCTGGAAAAGATCGTGCAGACCGGCAAGCCCTTCGTCATCATCGCCGAAGACCTCGAAGGCGAAGCACTCGCCGCGCTGGTGATCAACAAGCTCCGCGGACTGATGAAGTGCGCCGCGATCAAGGCTCCCGCCTTCGGCGACCGCCGCAAGGCGATGCTGGGCGACATTGCCGTGATGACCGGCGGCAAGTACATCAGTGAAGACCTCGGCCTGAAGCTCGAATCCGTCGAAGTCGCAGACCTCGGCCGCGCCAAGCGCATCGTGATCGACAAGGAAAACACCACGATCATCGAAGGCGCCGGCAAGAAGGCCGACGTCACCGCTCGCGTCGCGCAGATCAAGCACCAGATCGAAACGACGACCAGCGATTACGACAAGGAAAAGCTCCAGGAACGCCTGGCCAAGCTGGCTGGCGGCGTGGCCGTCATCCGCGCGGGCGCTCCGACGGAAACCGCAATGAAGGAAGCCAAGGAACGCGTCACCGACGCCGTGAACGCCGCGAAAGCGGCCGCCCAGGAAGGCATTGTCCCCGGCGGCGGAGTCGCGCTGATCCGCGCCCAGGCCTCGATCGAGAAGGTCAAGGGTAAGCTGCGCGGCGATGAGAAGTACGGCGCCGACATCGTCTCCAAGGCCCTCGAATACCCCTGCCGCACGATCGCCGAAAACGCCGGTCATGACGGCGGCGTGGTGGTCGAAGCCGTGCGCGAAGGCAAGGGCAACTTCGGCTTCAACGCCAAGTCGGGTGAATACGAAGACCTCGCCAAGTCCGGCATCTTCGATCCCGCCAAGGTGGTGAAGAGCGCCCTGCTCAACGCCGCATCCGTGGCCGGCCTGCTCCTGACGGTCGACACGATGGTGACGGAGCTCAAGGAAAAGGGCGAAGGCAAGGATCTGGTCGCCGGCGCGGTTCACTAAGCAGTTCCCTCGCCCCTCTGGGGAGAGGGCCGAGCGAGCGAAGCGAGACCGGGGTGAGGGGGAGGCGCGTTGCACTCGACGCGTACTTCCCCTTACCTGCAAATAAGGAACGCGCTCAACCCTCGCCCCTCTGGGGAGAGGGTCGAGCGAGCGACAGCGAGACCTCACGCGCCAATCTGAACTACCGATCTCGAATTGGCAGGATCGCATGCGAAAGAAATCTGAGCCAGATGCGTACTGGAAATTGATCGAACCCATCTGGAAGAAGATTAGCCTTTACGACGGACCGGAGATTTTTTTGAGGCAGTATGCAAAAGTTAATCCCGGAGTAGGCGAACTGTTTGCCATCAATTGGTGTCAGTCTGAGGTGTGCAATGGCGGATTCCATCAGTTCTTCACCAATTCTACTGGCGTATTAGCTCCGGAAGCACTTGCTGGTTTTCGCTCTGTAGGCCTGAGGGATTGTGGTGAACTGCTCAAGGAGGCCATGGCATTTTTTGGAGAGCCATATCCTCGCGAGCGTGAAATTAGGATTGAGCGGCTGCGCAAGCGCAAAGGCAAATCGCGCAAGGATTGGGATCCGTTCAATAAATTAGATGACCAATTCTACAAATGCCTGAATGATGAGAATGATCAGAAATACCATTCACGTTTCTGCAGGTTGGCAAACGCGTATGCCTTAGGGTTGGCGACGTAGGCAACTAAGACTCGGGCTAGGACACCATGTCAGTGGCAAACCAGAAACGCGATTACTACGAAGTCCTCGGCGTCGCCCGCACCGCTTCGCAGGATGAGATCAAGTCGGCGTTCCGCCAGCTGGCCAAGAAGTGGCATCCCGACCGCAACCCCGACAAGAAGGCCGAATCGGAAGAGAAATTCAAAGAGATCGCCGAGGCCTACTCGGTCCTCTCCGAAGAAGACAAACGCCAGCGCTACGACCAGTTCGGGCACGCGGGTGTCAGCGGCGCGGCGGGCGGCGGCGGGTTTGAAGGCGTCTCGGTCGAAGATATCCTCAGCCAGTTTTTCGGAGGTGGCGGCGGCGCGCGCGGGTCGGTCTTCGACGACCTTTTCGGCGGCATGCAGGGCGGGGGACAGCAGTCCAACCAGGGCGCGTCGCTCCGCGCCGACATCGAAATCGAACTCGAACAGGCATACAAGGGCGTCAAGCGCACGCTCGACATCACCCGCGATGAACTCTGCGAGACCTGCAGCGGATCCGGCGCAAAGGCCGGCACCCGCGCGTCGCGCTGCAGCTACTGCCGCGGCAGCGGCTATGCCACGCGCAGCCAGGGTTTCTTCACCATGCGGACGACCTGCCCGCGCTGCGGCGGCCGGGGCGAAGTGATCGAGACGCCGTGCACCACCTGCAAAGGTTCCGGACGTCAGCCCAAGAAAGTGCGCCTCGAAGTCGACATCCCCGCCGGCATCCAGGACAACACGCGCATCCGTATCGAAGGGCAGGGTGAACCCAGCTCCGAAGGCGGCGCGCGCGGCGATCTTTATGTCTTCGTGCGCGTCAAAGAGCATGAGATGTTCGTGCGCCGCGAAGACGATATATTGCTCTCGATTCCCATTCCGTTCACCATGGCTGCGCTCGGCGGTGAAGTCGAAGTGCCGACGCTGGAAGGCCGCGCGAAATTGAGCATCCCTCACGGCACGCAGTCCGGAAAGTTGCTCAAAATGAGCGGACTTGGCATGCCGGATGTGAGAGGTTACGGGAAGGGCGACCAATTGGTGCGCGTGGTTGTCGAAGTGCCCAAGAAACTGAATGCGGAGCAAGAAGAGTTGCTGCGCAAACTGGCGAGCCTGGAGAAGGTCGGCGTCACGCCGCACAAACGCTCGATCTTCAGCAAGATCCGCGAGTTCTTCACCGAGGAATAAGCGCCACGCCGCCAACATTGAATACATAAGGGAGTACCCACGACATGCTTAAAATGGATCCCAAAGCCGAACGCGAAAAGCAGGACGCGCAGACCCGCCCTGGCGAAACCGCCGGCAGCGCCGCGCCCACGGCCAAAACGAAACTGACCGAAGAAGCCGACGCCGTCTGCGCCGATATGGAAAAACTCTTCCGCCAGGCCTTCGGCGAAGTGCCGAAAGCCTCGCAGCTCGGCGAAATCCGCGCGCTGCAGGCCACTCTGCGCGACCTCGTCAACCGTTCCTGCAACAGCGGTTCCGGCTCGGGCGGCGCGGATGTCCAGGCGCTCGAAGCCGAACGCGACAAGTACAAGGATCAGGCCACGCGCACGCGCGCCGATTTCCTCAACTACCAGAGCCGCGCCGGCAAGGACCTGGAACGCGCCGAGGAACTTTCGCTGCGCCGCTATGTTTCTGAACTGCTGCCAATTCTCGACAGCCTGGATCTCGCCCGCGTCGACGCCGCCAGCGCCAACACCGATCCGCAGCGCGTCAAGGAAGCGCTGGAAATGATCGGCACGTCGCTGGATCAGGTTCTGACCGTGCGCGGTCTGGAACGCATCGAAGCGCGCGGCAAGCCTTTTGATCCGACCGTCCACGAAGCCGTCGCCAAGCGCCCGCCCGAAGGTGACGAGAAGCCCAGCACCGTCCTCGAAGAGCTCCGCCCCGGCTACCTGTGGAAGGGCCTGGTCCTCCGCCCCGCGCAGGTGCTGGTCTCCGACAAGCAATAACGATGAGTTATGAATGATGAGCGATGAATGTCGCTCATCGGTGCGTTGTACTTTTTACTTATGGTAAATTTACCATGACCTTGCAGACGATGACGGCGCTGGCCGGAGGCCTGGTCTTGGCGTGCGCAGCCGCACTAGCCGAAGAGGCTCCAGCCCCGCAACCGCCCGCACTGGTCAGCCGCATCCGCGTGCAGCCGGATCTCGCGCCGGACTGCTCGTCGCTGAAAGCGATCGCCGAATCCGTCACGCGCGGCTGCACCAGCAACGATGCGAAGGCCATCGCGATCTACAATTTTATGCAGCTGGCGCACTACCACCGCGCGTATCCGACCGAACCCGGCGGGCTGCCGGCGCTCAAGGAAATCAACAGCTACGGCTGGAGTCTCTGCGGCGGCTTGCACACGATCCAGGCGGCGCTCTGGCGGCAGCTGGGTTGGGAGTGGCGCTTCGTCGTCTGGGACGGCCACGAAACGGCCGAAGCGAAGTACGACGGCCGCTGGCATTACCTCGATGTCTTTCTAAAAGTCTACGCCTTCATGCCCGACGGCAAAGGCGGCCGCACGATCGCCGGCGAAGACGACCTCGCCGCCAATCCCAAGGAGCTGCTGCAAGACGCGTTTGTGATGGACGAAGCGCGGAAGGTGCTCTACGCCGCCGCCGACGGCAAGCCGACCTGGCGCACGCACGAATTCTTCGGCTGCGGCGACACGGTCGAGGGCACCATCGGCGGATTGAAAACGCGCCGCAACTCCGGGCCGCTCGAAGCGTGGATGGGCATCACGCACGACAACGGCAATTACTCCACCGACATCAATCTCGCGCCGGGATTTTCGTTGACGAACACCTGGGACGCGCTGCCCGATGCGTGGTTCTGGGGCGAAGAGAAAATCGCGCCGGCGCACACCTGTGGCAGCCACAAGGACACGCGCAACGATGGTGGCTACGGGCTGATTCTCGAACCGTACACCAACAGCAAACCCGCGCGCAGCTACGCCAACGGCGTCCTCAGCTTCGCGCTGGATTTTTCCAACGACGCGTTTTTGAAAAGCGCCGTGGCGCTCGAGAACGTGAAGTACGACGCGAAATCGCTGCTCCCCGTTGATGCGGCCAAACCGGCGCTGATGACGTTTAAGCTGGCGTCGCCGTACGTGATGACCAAGGCCAGCGGCGAAGCGGCCGGCGCCGACGCGGTCGAAATTTCGACCGACGACGGAAAGAGCTTCAGCGCGGTGAAGCTCGACGATTTCACCGCCGCGATCCGCGGCAAGTACGCGGCGCTGGTCCGCGTGAAGTTTAGCGCTGCGCTCACGCGCTTGAAACTCGACGTGATCGTGCAGAACAACTCCGGCGCGCTGCCGTACGTTTCGCCGGGCAAGAACGCGGTTGCAGTCGGCGTCGCCGATCCGGCCGCGCTGGGTGGCAACACGCTCGTCGTCACCTACGCGTACAAACTCGGCTCGCGTAGTTCGTCGCTCGAAGCCCTCTACGCATCCGGGAAACCCGTCGCGAAGCAGGTCGATGCGACGTGGCCGGAGACGGTGACGTACGCGCGCAAGACCTTCACCGCGCGCGAACTTCCCGCCACGTTTGAAATCGACTGCCCCACGCCGAAAGGCCGCTTCCCGGTCTACCCGCGGATGCTCTTCGTCCGCCGCGAAATCGTCGCGCCGGGCTCGACACCATCGCCGCTGCCGGCCGGCGCAGTCGACGCACGAATCGGAGCGGGCGCCGACGAAGAACTGGCGACGCTGCCCAATCCATTTCTGATCGGCACGGAGAGTATTACGACGCCAGTGAAGAAGGAGTAAGGAACTACTTGGCCGGATTCTGCTTCGGATCCGTGAGCGATTTGCGGATCTCGGCCATCGGCGCGGTGTCGTCGAAAGCCACCTTGCCGCCGCGGAGCGAAACGCCGAGCGATTTCCAGAGGCCGGGCAGATCGGCGCTCATCGGTTTGGCCGCGGCTTCCGCGTAGAGATCAGAAAAGACGTGCGTCTCCGTGGCTTTGTCCGCCACGGCGATTACGTTGGCCATCTCCCAATGCGCGGCGCCGTCGCCGTGTGCTTTCAAGATCGCGCGCATCACGTCGTCGGCGCTGTGCTTGTTGCCCGTAGCCGTGCGGATGCGCAGGTCGGCGAGGAACCAGAACATCGCGCCGCCCCAGTAGGTCCGCCCCCACGTATGCGTGTGGTCCAAGCCCCGGTCGCCGCGTTCGGGCTGGCCGTTCTGCATGCCTTCGATCATGCCCCGCCAGACGTCCTCGTCCTTCATGCTGCCGACGCGCGCGCGGGCGAGCGGCTCAAAGTAGACGGCCATGCCCTCTTCGACCCAGAGATGATCTTCGTCCAGATCGGGAAACGCGAGGTGGAACATTTCATGCGTCAGCGTCCAATCGCTCTTGAGCTCTTCGGCCGCCGTGCCCGGCCCGATGCGCATGCGAATCAGGCGTCCGCCAAACGTCACGCCGCCGCCGATGCCATCGTCACCATTGGCCAGCAGTACCAACGTGGCCTTGGGCACCGGGAAGCCGCCGTAATAGTGGGAGACTGCCGAGGCGGCATCGTCGATCCACTTTTCCACAACGGACCGCTCGACGGACATTTTCGCGGAAGAGATAAATACAGTGAGCGTCGCATCCCCGCGGGGCATGGTGGCCGTTTCGAACGGGCCATATTCGGAGAGCTTGTTGTCGATGTAGTGGTTGGTGCCGGGCGCCCACTTTGGTGACGGTGCTGCCGCGGACGTGTCTGAAGCCTGCGCAGAAAAGAACAGGCAGGCGCTGGCCAGAAGTGCGGCGGAGCCAAGCGGCGATAGATTGGTTGGGTGACGAATCGACATACGGCCTCCCGCCCTCGCTTAAATATAGTACCGCAAGTAAGGACGTTTAGTCGCTGCGATCCACTCAATTTTTCGTCGGAAGAGCTAAATTCTATCAGTCTGACTGATTGTCGCCGCAACTGCTTAAAACGAAGCGCAATTTCAAGGGACTTGTGGTGGCACGTCGTTGGCGGGGGTGATTCACCGGTCCACGCATTGAAGGGAACTCCATGCCGCACCTGCCCATCCTTCCGGAACACGAAGCTTCCAAAGCCGTGAAAGAAGTCTATGAAGAATTCTATCGACGAATGGATTTTCCATCTGCGCCGAACTTCATTACGACACAGGGCCATTCTCCCACGGTAGCCAGAGGCACCTGGGAAGTCGTGCGGAACGTCCTGGTCTGCGGCGAAATTTCGCGCTGGAAAAAGGAGATGATTTTCGTCGCGATATCGAAAGACCGGGGCTGCCGTTATTGCGAGGCGGCGCATGTTGCATGCTGCCGCATGTTGGGCGTTAAAACCGAAACCTTGGAACATCTCGTTCGGGACCTTACCCAAATACCTGACCCCAAGTTGCGGGACATGATCCTGTTCGCCGTGAAGTGTTCCAAAGATCCGAAAACTATCTCCAAGTTGGATTACGAAGTCCTCCGTAATCACGGGCTCATGACATCCGAAATCGTGGAAATTGTCGCAATGTCTGCCTTCGCGGTCTATGCCAATATCATCGCCGATAGCACCGCGATGAAAGAGGATGAGATGTTCGGCAAGTAAGGTTGATCGCTGGGTGTCTTAATTTTCGCGCGCCAGTCGCTTGAGCAGTTCCCGCGCATAAAAGACATGGCCGGGCGTGCGCATATGGATGCGATCCAGACATTCCCACGATCTAAATTCAGCATGAGCCAGACCCAGCTCCAAAAACCGGACCAGGTCCGTGCCGGTGCGCTCCGCGGCGCGACGGCGGTTAGCGTGTTCGTGCTCGGGCAGCGGCTTCACGTACGGCCGGACGTCGTCGATCACGTGGACCTTCGTGCCGATGCGTTGCAGCACGCGGATCAGGGTCTCGAACGCGGCGGCATCGGGTTCGGTCTCGACGCGCATCAGCAGGTAAGCGTCGGTTGGCTTGTATTCCAGCGCCTGAGGAATCAGCGCCTGCAGCGCGTGGCTGGCGGTGATGCCGCCCATCTGGAATCCCGCGTATTCGTAGCGCGGGTTCAGACAGCGCAGCGCTTCGGAAGCGATGTCGTTCCACGCGGCGTACGTCGACCAGTTGACGCTCATCATCATCGAGTACCCGATGAACGCGACGCGCTGGTGCGGGAGTTCGCTGAGCTTCGGGATCAGCGGTAGGATTTCGGGATCGGCGAGGAGTTCCCGCGCGAGCACGAACTTGTCGCGCCGGCCGGTGTTCTTCTCGCCCCACATTTCGATGCGGTTGAAAGTGACCAGCCAAGCGAAGGCATCGGTCTTGAACGGTGCCGGCGCGCAGGCCGCCGCGCATCGGTTGGAGTAGAGCTGCAGATGTTCGTCGCTGTTGGGCAGGCCGAATTGCAGCAGGTCGACGGGAAAGCCGGCGTTGATGTACACTTGGAAGAGATCCTGCAGCCCATCCCCGTCGCGGTGTTCTTCCATGTTCAATTGATACAGATTGGCCAGCGCCAGCGCCGCGGGAACTTTTTCCGGCGCCAGATTCTGCGCAATGACGTTGTACGCCACATGAAATGGCAGCGACGGATCGACCGGCAGCGGCGCAGCTTTGAGTTCCGCGACGAGCTTGCGGAGATCCGCGCGCAGCTCGCTCTTTCGCCAGGCGCGGTTGCCGGCCAGTTCTTTCAGGAGGACATCGAACGCCGCGGCGCGTGCCTGCACTGTTTCCAATGCGACGCCGTTGAGCTCGAAGAGCGGGCTGCGCGTTTCAGGTTTCACGCGCTCGTGGAGCAACACCTGGCCCCAGTGGACGCCGTTGATGAGCGCATGGATGACGTCCAGTTCGGTGGCGGTGGTCATGGGTTGTGCTCCTAAACTGGTGCCACTGGCATCGTGGTTCGGTTACGCGTCCGGCCAACGGCACTGGCAAGGCCGAATCTTCGCTACGCTCAGATTCGTCCGTGCCAGTGGCACCATTCAAATTACTTGATCGCGTTACTCAACTTCACGATGCCGTCGCCAACTTTGTCATGGAACGCTTCCATCGCTTCGGGGCTCATCGGATTTTCGTTCTTGCCCTCGCCGTCCTTGGCATCGACGTGGGCGTAGCCGAACTTCAGCTGGCCGAGCGTGTGATCGATCGTCGCCTGCAGCTCCTTGGCTTCGGCGTCGCCCTTTCCGGCTTTCTTCGCGGCGTCGATCAGCGCGTAGGCGGTCTCGAGGTACTGATGATCGTTGCAACCCATGCGCACGCGCTCCCACGTCGGCGTGCTGCGCAGGCCGTGCGTGGACGGATAGACCACGCCGTAGTGTCCTTCGTTGTGCGACGCGAGATAGAAATTGCCGTAGGTGCCGGAGCCGGGATAGACCCACTGGAAGAAGCCGCTGACGTCGTACTTTTTCCGCGCGAAGAACATGTACGTGCCGAACGTGAAGCGGTTCATGCCAGTGTTGTAGAGCCACAGGCGGCGGCCGGCTTTTTTGAGGATCTCGGCTTCCTTCGGCGAATGGATGCCCGCGCCCCAGGTGTCGATCAGCGGCAGCGATTTTTCATAGGAGGGAATCAGCTCGGGATGCTGTTCGGCGTAGAGACTATCGTACGGCACGAAGTGGAAGCCCGGCGCGTTGTCCTGCAGCATCTTGTGATGCGCGGCGAGCAGTTCGAGCTTGCCGTCGGGATGGACGACGTATTCGTCGTCGGTGCAGAAGCAGATCGGGAGGTACGCCTTCTCCTTCATGTGTTCGCGCACGGCATCGAAGTACGCCTTGACCACGTCCTCGTACTTCGCCACGCCGAAACGCGCAGCCTCGGCGGCGTAATTGATGCCGACATGCATCTTGATCGTAAAGCCGGTGTCGATGGCGTAACCGTTGAGTTCCTGCTTGAAGCCGGCGGCCTTGGTCAATTCCATGTAGCGGTCCATCGCGGTGAAGTCGACGACGGCTTTGCCGTTCTCAATCTTCTTCAGCGGCATCGCGCAGGCCGGATCGACGCTGGTGATGCCGTGCGCGCGCGCGTCCACGAGCATTTCCTTCACCTGCAACCAGTAGGCTTCGCCGGTGGAATCGAATTTCGTGAAACTGCGGTTGGGGCCCATGATGAACATGCCCATGGGGAAATCGACGTCGTTGAGCTTCACCGGCAGGACGGTCAAGGCGACGTCGACTGTGTCTTTGGTTCCACTGGAGAAGGAGAGCGTCGCTGTGCCCTTGTACTCACCGGGAGCCGTGTCGGCCGGCACGTGGAAAACCAGCCAGAACGAGCGCGTCACGCCAGGCTTGACGTCGACGCCTTCAGCGGGGACCTCGTCGAGGTACTTCGGGATCGGCGTGTAGACGGCGGTGTAATTCGAGTCCTTGTAGCGCACGACCTGGGCCTTTACCGCGTCGGCCGGAAACGTGGCGCCGCCGGGACCCTTCAGCGCGGAGACTTCAACCTTGACCTTGCCGCAATCCTTGAGCGGCAGCAGGCCGATGCATTTGTCTTCGTATTCTCCCGGCGCAACGGTGAGATGCAGCACCGACTGCTTTACTTCCGCATCGGTCGGCACGGCGTTGACCTGGATGTCCTTGTCGACGGTGTGGATGAAGCGCACATAACCCTTTGCGGTCTGATCGGCTGTGGGCGTGAACTTGCCCTTCACTTCCGGCAGCTTTTCAACGTGGAGCGACTGGTACTCTTCTTTGCGCTGCTGGTTCAAATTTTCAATCCAGCGCAGCGCGTTGGTGTCCTGATCCTTCGGCCAGATCACCAGGCCGTTGACCATGCACGACCACCATTCGCCGTGCGAATCGAAGCTCAGGCTCAGCTGTCCGTCTTTGACGTCGACATCGAAGACTTTCGGCTTGAAGAGCTTGTTGATGTACTTTTCCCACAGGTCATCGCCGGGCAGGTCTTCGCTGTCCTGGAATTCGAACTCATGCTTCTTGAAACTTTCGAGATCGTACTTTTCGTCGACGACTTCGACGCCATTGGCCGTGACCGTGCGGTGCGTGAACGTTTCGCCCCAGCCGTTGCCGGGAGGTCCCAGCATCAGCCAGACGCCGTACTTGCCGTTGGGTACATCGATCGTGTAGGCCGCCTTGATCGGCATGCAGAAGTCGCGGCAGAGGTCATCGGGTGGGCGGTGCCGGCCCATGATTTCCGAGATGTCGAAGTCGCGCCCGAAATTTCCCCCCGGTTGCCAGCCGAAGCCGGTCTGTTTGGAATAGAGCGTGTCCTTGGAGATGTTCTTGAAGCCGGGCATCACCGCCGAATTGGCCGGACCGAAATCGAACTTCTTCATGCCGGGAACGGGAATTTCCTCGGTGCCTTTGATCAGGCGGATGTTGTCGACGTAGATTGTGGTGTTGGGCACGCAGATGTTGAAGCCGACGATGTTGCGCGTGTTCAGCAGCTTGCCGCCCTCGCCGGCGGTCATGCCGCCGACGGGGAGCTTTAGCACATTGATGCCGGGACGCAGCACGCGGTCGTAGTTGAAGCGGTTGAACCAGCCGGCCTTCGGATCGTCGGCGCGAATCCAACCGGAGACGGGCACCGGATCCTTGCTCGTGTTGAAAACATCGATCTGCAGCGTGTCGTACTTCGCCCAATCGTGGTCGAAATCCGAGAAGCGGATGTTCCCGGCCGGCGCGTGACTTTCCAGCTGCGCCGCCTTGGCGCCGTCGGTTGCGTGTTCGGCCACGAGGTTCAGCTTCGACTTGCCCTTGAATTCCTCGGGGTAGTCTTCGAGTTCAAACTTGCCGGCGTCGTTGCCTTCGAAGGAGTAGAGCACCTTCTTTTCAAACGAGCCGGTGCCTTTCTGGAGACGTCCGTTATCGAGATAGATCGTGGCTGGCCGCGCCGCGTCTTCGCTGCTGAACATCATCGCAATGAAGCTCAGCGTCTTGACGTCGAGCATGTTGGAACCGTTCTCGCGCTTCAGGCCGCCGAGCCCAAAGGTAATCTTGCGCTTGCCCGGCTCCATGTGCAGGTTGTAGTTGTAGCGTTTGTCCCAGCCTTTCGCGGTCGCGTCGTTGATGAAGCCTGCGACGCCGACGGGGCCGCCTTCGACGAACACATCGAGCTCAAATTGATCGTACGTCGCCCATTGCTGCGCCTGGACCGCGGGAATGAAAATGTTCGGCGTGAACGGCTTGTCGAGCACGACCTTGCCCGCGAATTCGCCCTGCGTGACGTGCTCTTTCACGCAGACAATGCGCTCGTTGTTCTCCACGTTCTGCTTCGGTTGCTCGTAGTCGAAAAGGACCACCTCCGCGGGTTCTTCGGCGCGCACGCTGAAGCAGGCCACGGCCAGAAGACACGCCAGAACTATCAGAGTCCGCTTGCTGGTATGCATGAGTTCCCCCGTTTACTTCGCGCCGCCAGTTTTGACGGCCAGATTTTTCGAGCGCGGAAATCCCGCCGAGCCCCGCGCGATCCATTCCGGAACCAAAATAATGCGTTGCAATTCCGCCGACCGATTGTGAATGCGCCGCAGCAGCGTCTCGATGGCGCCCGTGCCCATCTGTTCCATCGGCAAGCGCGCCGTGGAGAGCGCCGGAACGCAGAACAGCCCGATGTCGCCGAAGCCCACGACGCTCAGATCGTCCGGCACTGCCACGCCATGATCGCGCGCCGCCGTGATCGCGCCGAGCGCCAGTTCGTCGATGGTGCAGAACAACGCCGAGCACCGATTGGGTTCGCGCAGCAGTTTCACCGTCTGCGCGTACGCCGCCTGGCTGTTGAGCACCACGTGGTACACGAGGCTGGGATCGAATTTGATCCCGGCCACTTTCAGCGCGCGCCGGTAACCGGCCATGCGCTGATCGAAAAACTGAGACTTCCCCGGCGTCTGATAGATGCCGATGCGTTCGTGGCCCAATTGTGTCAGCTCGCTAACCGCGCGAAACGCCGACTCTTCGTCACAGTGATTCACTTCGTCGAACTGCGGGCCGCTGGACGGCTGCGCGCTGTCGAGGATCACCGCCGGAATGCGCGACTGCTGGACACGCTTGAGCAGGTCGTCGTCGGTGATGCCCATCAGCACCAGCCCGGTGACGTCCTGCGCCTTGAGCCGCGCCACAAACTCTGCGTGCGGCTCCGTGATCTTGCGGATCGAGAGAAACGCGCCGCTGGTGTCCGCGACGTGGTGCATACTCTGGAAGATGCGGTGGTAGAACAAACTGCCACGGATCTGGTCGCTGTCGAGATTCGAGACAACCGTGATGCAGATCTTCTCGACATTGACTTCCGGCCTGCCACGCACAAAGGTACCTTTGCCGCGCACCCGTTGCAGCCAGCCTTCCGAGGTGAGCTCAATCAGCGCGCGGCGCACCGTCATGTCGCTGACGCCGAGCTTGCTAGCCAGTTCCTCCTGTGTAGGAAGAGGTGAATTAGCCGCCAGCGTCCCGTCCTCAATCTGCGTGCGGAGGAGGTCCTTGACCTGGTCGTACAGCGGGCGAATGTCCTTAGGCGTGAGTTTCATGCATCTATAGGTACACCAAAGGTAGTTCAAAGGTAGAACTATTTCTAAGAAATACTACACGCGTCCGATAGACGAGGGAAAGGAGTCATTGGTCATTTACGGGGAGCGGGAGATGGGCCCTAAGGCTTGCCTGAACGCTCCGCAAATGACTGATGACTCAATTTCGTTATTTGGCGTCGGGGGCGGGGAAATCGGTTTGCCAGTCGTCGAAGCAGAACAAACCGCGGTTGCTTAGCAGGACCATGCCCTTTCCGTCGTTGATAAAAGTGTGAACAGCCGATGGAAACGGGAGCTGTTTGAAAATCTTACGCGTGGAAATGTCGTAGATGCACAGGCCACTGACGGCGTACTTGCCGCTGGGACTGACGGTGAAGATGTTTTCCATATAGTGGATGTCGTCGCGAACGCTCTTGGGTTGCCCTGCGACAGCGTCTGTGTACGGACTGGCATCGAAGCTGCCTTCGCATTCGAGTTTGACGCCGGTTTTGAATACGCGCCGGGCAAAAATGAAGTGGTCGCCGGGCGCCCACGTCAGCATCTTGCGGGAGACCTTGCCTTCCTGGATGGTGACGAGCATCGACAGGTCGAACGTTTTGCAGAGGCCATCGATCTTGGTTTTCAGCGCTGCTTCTTCCTGAAAGGTGCTGGCCCCGTTGTTTCGACGCTTCAAATCCGCCAGTTGCGAAATGTATGGCTGGCACTGTGCCAGCGGGTAGGCCTGTAGCTTGAAGGTGGTCGTACCGGCCTCGTAAGCCGCCATCAGCAGCCAGCGGGCATTGGATGCCGCCGAATGAACCTGAGTGGACTCGTCGCCCAGCGGCCATAATCCAACCGTGGAACTCTTGTCAAAATGAGTCTGGTTGATCAACCAGGGGATGCCTCGTTCGCGCAGCAGCAGTGCATAGCCGATCGCTCCGAAAGGTGCGGCGGCGACAGCGGCGTCCATGGTCTTGACTTCGCCGGAGACGGACATCGTTTTCAGATTGATGCGCAGCGTCTTGGCCGTTTCGAAGGAATGGGTCAGTGCGTATTCGCCGTTTGCGCCGTACGGAACGAGATCCGTGAGGACACATTCGGTGCGGCATTCGCGACCGAGTTTGCGCGTCTTGAGATCGAATTCCTGCACGCGTCCGGTGAGTCCAAACAAAATGTAGAGCGTCTTGCCATCCGGCCCTTCGATCATGCCGGTCGGATCGGCATTGAATTCGACGGTGGGCTTGGCGGACATCGCCGCGCGCTTGCGCTGAAGAGCCGTGAGCGGGCGATGCACTTTTTCCCAAGCCTCAAGCCCGTCCTTTACCGCGCACGGATCTTCGCCCATGCGTTTCCAGAAGGCGCTCAAATCCCGAGCGGGAATCACAAACGTCATCGCTTCGACGTTGATGCCTTTGGCGGCGACCACGCCCAGCACGTTGCCCTGGGAGTCGAAGAGCGGGCCGCCGGAGTTGCCGGGATTGACCACGGCGGAAACCTGGAGGAATTTCTTACCATCCAGCGAGCGGTCGGCGTTCGAGACGATGCCCTTGGTCACGGTGTAATCGAGAATGATGTTTTCAAGACCGGGATTGCCGATCGCCATCACGTTTTCGCCGGTCATCGCCGGCTGGTTCAGCCGCAGAGAGACGCTGGGGTACTTGCCATTTTCTCCGATCTCCGCCGGGCAGGCGGGAAGCTGGATCAGTGCCAGGTCGCGCTCCGGATCAACGGCCTTGATCACGCCGGTTTCGATCGCCGTCTGCTCCTTCGAATCGCGCTTCTGAAGTTTCACCGTGAGTTTCGAGCAGCCTTCGACGACATGGTAATTTGTGGCCACGAGGCCGCTGTCGTTGAGGACGAATCCTGATCCCGAACCGCAGTCGGTGATGACGACCACGACGGATTTTTCCAGCATCGGGATCGAGCGGTTGGATGTGCCTTCGCCGAACTGCGCGAGCGCCTCCTGGGTTTTGGCCTGCGTTCTGTCGGACTGCTCCTGCTTCTGTTTGAAATCCGTGAAATTCCGCGCGTTGGCGGCAGCCAGTGTTTCGAAGTTCTGGTCGAGCCGCTTGCTGCGTTCACCCAATTCGGCCGCACGCGTCTGTTCGTTTTTGAATTCGCCGGCTGCCGTATCGCGAGCGAATTCCAGTGGCTTGCGCGCATTGAAGGCGTCCGTAACTTCCTTCACGCCCGCGTCCTGCTGCTTCTTTAGCTCAGCGGCTGAATGGGTCGGGGCTCGCAAGGGACTGATGAGCAGAATGACGACGGCGGCGAGCATCATGCAGCCGCCGACACCCGCCAGCGCCCAGCCGAGCGGACTTTGCGCTGAAGTTTTCAGCGGTTCCCCCGATTCGGAAACCTGGGGCTGCCGCTTCGAGGGCGACTTCGGCGGTTGCGCTTTCACCACGGCCTTTTTCGCGGCTGCGGGGACTGGACGCACAGGCGGAGTGGAGGCGGCCGGCAGAGGAGGGACAGGCCCGGCAGGCAGAGTCACGACCGGTTTGGCGACCACGGGCGCGGGCTGCAGTGCGAGTTCATCGGTGTCTGCCGGCGCAACAGGTGCTTCTCCAGGCATGGGCTGGAGTGCGAATTCGTCTTCCACCGCGGGTGCAGGAGCGGCAGGCGCGAACGGCGATTCTGGAGTCGCTTCGATCGGGACGGCAGCTGATTCCGCCGCCACTCCTGTCACCGGCGCCAACGGAGCGGCTGACGTTTTGATGCGGATCGCGAATGTCGCCTGGCAATTCGGACAGGTCACGGAGTCGCCGATTGCCGCC
The DNA here is from genome assembly GCA_038227875.1 of Planctomycetota bacterium. GTDB lineage: Bacteria > Planctomycetota > SZUA-567 > H5-PLA8 > H5-PLA8 > JBBRPR01. Next base: position 25,417 of record JBBRPR010000040.1, on the reverse strand, counting down.
ACGGTGAAGGGTTGCTTGCAGTTCGAACACGTCAATTGAGGCATGGGTTCTCCAGCATAAACAGAGCAGGCAGATTCGGGCTATTTGGCTTTGAACTTCTGCGGTGCCAGGGTTTCGAGGTTCAGGAAATAGAAACAGTTGTGAACCGAATCGAACAGCCACAGGGTCTTGTTGTCGGTCAGGAACCCGCCATACCGCGTGGGCAGCGGCAGCTCCGCAGCGACCTTATAATCAGTCAGGCTGTACAGATGGGTCTGGCTGATGGCCCATTTTCCGTTTTGAGAAATGTTGATGGGACGAATCGGTTTGTCCGCCGTGATCCAGTAGGAAGGCAGGTATCCTTCAAACCAGGGTTCGTTAATCGCACTGTGCTCGACTGTCGGCAGACTGCCAAGCAATTGAACGCCTCCCACCTTTAGCTCAAAAATTTGATAACCAATGAGGAAGCGATTTTCGCCAATGTGCGAGATCTGTCCATTTCCTTCCGCATGGTAAGCTTTTGTGGCCTGTTGGATTTTCTCCCGCACGTCCCCGGATTGATCCATCAATCCATCTCTCTTTTTTGCGGTATCGGGCGTCGGAGGCAATTTGTTCAAGTCCTGAAGTTGCCGCTGCAGGAGCACCTCCTGTTTCTTGAGACCCAGCATGAGCTGCAAATCGAAGAAGCCCAAGTCCGAATTATTGTGAAGTACATAGACCCGGTCCGATGTCACGCCGATGATTTTATCGTTGGTGAGACTCATTGAGTCGCCGGTGTTGGAATCGAAATAATCAAGTCCGTTGCCCGTACGGTTGGAGATGTATGTGTTATTGGCCAGTTCCAGATAAAAGCCTTCCAGACGTTCTGGATACTTGCCAGGCTTCGGTTGTGCGGTGCCATTACGAAAATCGATCGTGTGGGGCTGAGTCTTTTTATCCTGAGCCCAGGGTGTCGCCAGAATTTGATTGAACAGATAACTGTACGCCAGGCACAGTCTGCCTGTGAATTGATGCTCCCATGCCGCAATGGTACTGCCCGGACGGTACGCCATTAATTTTCCATGAGGATTGTCAAGTATTACCAACAAGCCGTCCGGCCCCGAAAAGATTGCATGCGGATTGTTATCGGGAGCCCAACCGAGGAAGAGCGCGTTCTCCCTGGAATAGGGAAGGGCGTGTTTTTCCACCGCGGCTTTGACCTCGTCAGGATTAAAGTTCCTGCGCCTGTTTGGAGCATTAAGCGGATTGTTCGGAATCGGCGGATTATCCGCAATCGGACGATCGGGCTTTAAGCGGCGTCCTGGTGGAGGCTCGTCATCCGGGAGATCCGGCGGAGGCGGCGCCACGGCAAAGCGCGCCGCTGCCGCAGGAAGTTCCGTGGCCGGAATCGCGAAGCTCGTCCGTTCCAGCCCCGGTGCCGCACCGATGAGGACGCCGATCATACCGCCGCGCTTGTTCACCAGAGTCGCGCCACACATGCCATCGTTACCGGCGATGCCGATCTGCAGGTACGTCCGGTTCCCTTCCCTGCGTTCGGTGGAACTGACGTCACCGTCCACGACGTTGTTTTCCAGAATCCGATCACCGACCACCTGAGTGGAGATGGCGTAGACCTTGTCGCCAGCCTCGGCCTTGCTCATATCCTTGGCGTCAAAGCAGCGGACTTTGATCGACGCCGGAAATTCGGCGGACACGAACGAGAGTCCCGTCTGCTCGTCGATGTACAGCACGCGCCCGATGGTCGCCGCCGGAGTCATGCCCTGCTGGCCCGGCACGATCACGTTCATTTTCATGATCACCTGCAGATTGATCCGGCTGCTGGGAATCGGTGCGACGACCACCGCACCGCGCGGCAGGCTATAGTAGAAACCGGTGCCCAGCTGACCTTCTTCCGAAAGCAACGTGACCAGCATGTTCTGGTAGCGAGTCAGCAGTGTCTGCAGTTCCGCCTGAGTCAGCTGTGAATTGCTGGTTTCGGCCAGCTTCTGGCGCGCGTCCCGTTCCTTGTCGAAGGAATCGTTCTGCTTGACCTGTGCCGCGGCCAGCGCCGCAGACCGTTCGTTCTGCAGCGCATTGAACTTGACGGTACGTTCAGTGATCGTGGCTTCGAGCTTATCGTTGTCGGCTTTTAACTTTGTCTGCTCTTCGCGGCGCGACGCGGCCTCGGTGGTGAGTTGCGGAATATCCGCGCGATAGGTGGCCAGACGCGTCGCATTTTCGGAGATGGTCTTCTGAATTGACGCGACCTCGGGATCTTCCGGCGGCGTGCGCAGTCCATACGCCAGCGCACCTCCCAGACACAGCAGACCCGCCGCTGCGATTCCAGCTCCCAAAGGTAGTGAGACAGTAAAACCGGTGGACGGGCTGCTATCAGCCATAGGTTTTCGCCTTCTTTAAATGTTTTAGTCGTTAAAGTAGTTGTCTTTATTTTTATAGGCGCTTGGTTGATTTTCAACCCGGATGCCGGGACCATTTCAAATAATTATCTTCACAAGTGCATCGGACTCCGTCATTTACGGAACGCCGCCGACCGCACTGATTTTCATAAATGATCACTGACCAATACCCAATGACTCTGTTACAGCGGTCGCGGATTGACGGCCAGCGGCTCAAACTTCTTGTCGGTGTCCGGCGTCCACCCTTTAAGAATCTTGACGGTGTCTTGCGAGCCCAGCAGCTTTTCGATGACGTTGCGCGAGGCGCGGCCGGTCAGCGTCACCCACTCGTCGTCGGTTTCGCGGGAGTCTTCGAAGAAATGCGTCGCCAGGAACGCCAGCGTCTTGCCGTCGCCGACATGCACGGCCAGCGTCAACGGCTGCGCGTCTTCGCGGGCGCGTTCGCGGATTTCGTTCTTGAGGCGCTCCAAGCCTTCCGAGCGGAGCGCCGAGACGGGAATCGCTTCCGGAAAATCGCGGCGGAGCATTGTGTAGTCCAGCTCCGTGGTGTGTTCGATCGGGCTGTCGTCGAGAATGTTCTTCGAGACCGTGCCGACGGCGTCGGTCTTGTTCAGCAGCAGAATCGCTTCCTGATCGGCGCAGCCAATCTGGCGCAGCACGGAATTCACCGCGTCGATCTGTCCGCGAACGTGCGGCGACGAGGCGTCGGCGACATGCAGCAGCAAATCGGCGTGGCGCGCTTCTTCCAGCGTGGCGTGAAAGCTCGCGACCAGATGATGCGGCAGCCGGCGGATGAATCCGACCGTGTCGGAGAGCAGCACGTGCAGGCCGCCACCGAGTTTCAGCATGCTGGTCTTGGTGTCGAGCGTGGCGAAGAGTTTGTCTTCAACCAGCACCTGTTCGCCGGTCAGTGCGCGCATCAGTGTGCTTTTTCCGGCGTTGGTGTAGCCCACCAGCGAGACGAGGTAATGATCCGCGGCGCGTGAGCGGACCATACGCTCTTTGCGCTTTTCGATTTCTTTCAGCTCGTGTTTGAGGTCGTCGATCTGCTTTTCAATTTTGCGGCGGTCGACTTCCATCTGCCGTTCGCCGGGTCCGCCGCGCATGCCGATACCGCCGACCTGGCGTTCCAAATGCGTCCACAAGCGCTTCAAACGCGGCAGGCGGTAGTTGAGCAACGCGATGCCGACCTGCACGGCCGCCATGCGTGTCCGCGCGCGGCTGGCGAAAATGTCGAGAATCAGCTCGGTGCGGTCCATCACCTTCATGCCGGTGGCCACGTCGAGATTTTTGCCCTGGCCGGGTAGCAGGTCGTGATCGAAGAGCACGCACTTGGCGCCCATTGCTTCGGCCAGCTCTTTAACCTCTTGAACTTTGCCCTTGCCGATGAATGTGGCCGGCGTCACTTCCTTGATATTCTGAACGATTTTGCCCACGACCACCGCGCCGGCGGTGCGGGCCAGTTGTTCCAGCTCTTCCAACGGAGCTTCACCAGGGAGCAGGTCTCCGGGGCGGTAACCACCGACCAGGACCACTTTTTCTCGACCGGCGGTGAGTTTTACGTCGCGTGCTTTGGGGACGGCCATGAAAGTCTCGTGCTCGATGTGAAGTCCATGCGGGACATAGCTTAACTTCCAGCCATTATCCCCCGCAAAAGTCGCAGCCGCAATGTTTAATCAGGATTTGTGACGGAATTGTTACACGCTTCATCCGTTTTTATCGCTCTACATGGAGATCTGAGGCGTCGAATACCGTGAACACTGGGATCGGGCATCGGCCTGTGGATGTAACAGTCCGTTGAAGAGGTATAAATTCTACAAATGATTATAATTGCACACCGTGCTTTTCATGATAGGTTTTGCGTGATTATTGCATTCACCCGTGACGCTGGTTCCTCCATCTTGTTTAGCGAAGGACAGTCCTGACGCGTAGCGATGTGATTTGACACGAGCGGTCTTTTTCGACCGTATGGCAGATTGGGCAAAAACGGAGGCGGTATGTTTCGCAGCATGTGGATAAAGTTGGTATGTGCCGGCGCGGTGGCGTTGACATTCAGCACCCGGGCGGCCGATGTCGACGATAAGGAAAAGGGGCTCGCCAAGGGTCTGGCTGACAGCGCCGCGGAATTCAAGAAGGCCGGCAAGCTCGATCAGGCCAAGCTCTATTATTTCAAGGCGCTCTTTCATGATGACGGCTGCGGCGACGCGCTCTATCAGCTCGGCCAGATCTATGAAGCCGAAGACGACAAGACCAACGCGCTGAATTTTTTCGTCCGCGCCAACCAGGAATTCGGCAAGGGCGGCGATCCCGTCGCACGGGCCAAGGGCAAGGACTGCGACAAGCACATCTTGAAGCTCAGCCCCTACACCACGCAATTCAACACCGCGATGGAAGAGTACGCCACCGAGCTGGGCAAGATCGCGGCGAAGAACACCGACAGCGTCACGCTGGAGGAAGCGCAGAGCAAAGTCACGACGCTCAACTTGCCGCTGTACGTCTCCGCGGACAGGATGCCCGATTCGCTGAAGAACCTGGCCAAGCCGAAGGTCGCCGCGAAGACGCCTGCGACCTCGCGCCGCCCGTGGGACAATAGCGAAGAGAAGCCGGTCGTCAGCAACGTTCCGCCCGACGTCGAGCGCGCGCTGAAGGCCGCCGGCTGGACGACGATCACCGGCACGTGGAAGAAGAAATCCGAAGGCGTTTACGAAGTCACCGATGGCAAGTGCGAAGCGAAGATCGTCAACGGCGTGATGCAGCTGACCGTGCCCAAGGGCGGCAGCGGCACGATCCGCATGTTCTGCCGCAACGCCAACAACGAATTCGTCAGCGACATGATGAGCCAGCGCGAATCGAGCCACTACGCGACGGGTTTCGGTTACATCATCAAGGGCGACGAGGCCAAGCAGTACGCGCCGACCGGCGGCTGGACGGATGGCGAGAACAACAACATGCCGGACGTCGACAAAACGATACCTTTGGCGCTGCCCAAGAACCGCTTCACCGTAATGGTGACGGACAACAAGCTGGAGCTGACCGTGAACGATTCCTCCCCGCGCAAAACCAACGCGCGCATCACGCACGACGGCCCGTTCACGATCCAGGTTGTCGGTACGATGACGATCGAGATGCCGCAGACGAAGGGGTTCTGAGGAATGTCGAAGCAGTGAATGTCGAATGTCGACTAACGGAAGTAAAACTCGCCGCGTTTAGCGGCGAGTTTTTTTGGTCCAATCATAAGCGCGCCCGGCCTCGGCAATTGACCCGTGCTCGATGAAATGCTACGCAGCGTCATTTCTGCTTCGAAACATTGACGCCGGATATCTTTGTTCCCGCAGGAACGTTCTTCGTACCTTCGAGAAATTGCCCCGTTAACTCCCAATAAACGGACATGTCTGTAACCTCGTAATTTGACACGTCGTCGCGTCCGCCGAGACACAACGGAATCCTGCATCCAATGCAATCTTTATGCTTTAAGGAAATATTCTGATTAGCCTTGCGCCAATTCTGAAAGAGTTCAAGGTCCAAGACGGCATCGGTAAGATTTATCAAAGCATCGTTGTGAAAGCCTGAAAAGGTAAAAGATGTGTTGAAAGCTTTGCCAGTTTCAGGATCAAACATCGTTACCAAGGGAATACCATCTGCATTTCGCCGTTGGCTCTCAACTGCAAATTGCCGCCCTCGCCAGTCACACCCAAAACATTCCACGCGAGAGGCGTATTTTTTGAACAGGCAGCCGGTGACTCGTTGCGTCCACGGTTCAATTTCAGAAAAATGGTGGACTCTGTAGAGGCCGTCACCAATGGTGATCCCGCTGAATGCGCTTAGAAAGTCTCGCGCACCCGGGCTCTTTAGAATTTCTAATTTGGAATCATCGGAAATTTCGGTTCGCGACAATGGCGGATTGTAAGTGGCTTTAAATTTGTCAAAGTTCATCGTTATTTCCGAAAGGTTAACTCTGAGCAAGTGAGTCATCACATTGAGCCGCGTTTCTGCTCACACGGTAACGCTTATATCCGGTTCGACTATAAATGTTCCGACTACTTTTAGCCGGACGGAAATTGACGAAGCCCGTTCGCCTCGTTCCAACCGGGAACTCATAACCGCCGAGCGCCCCCGACCGACCACCGACTACTTTTCGCCGGACGGATTCATCCGGTGGATGCGCGTTGACAGGTCAACGATTTCCGCGAAGCACGAAGCCACACCCTACTTCGGCTCTTCCTTCGCCCCATCCAGCACCGCGCGCGCTTTGCGCATCAGCGAAAAGGGCGTGTACGGCTTCTGGATGAACGCGACTTCGCCTTCCAGGATGCCGTGGCGGACCACCGCGTCGCGGGTGTAGCCGCTGGCGAAGAGCAGTTTCGTGTTGGGCCAGCGGGCGTGGACCTGCTTGGCCAGCTCCGGGCCGCTGATGCCGGGCATGATCACATCGGTAATGATTAAATCCACGGGGCTGTCGTGCGTCGCGAGAATTTTCAGCGCTTCTTCGCTGCTGGCGGCCTCTAATAGTTGGTAGCCCTGGATCTGCAGGCCAAGCTTCGCGATCTCGCGCACGGCGGCCTCATCTTCCACAAGCAGCACCGTTTCGGTGCCTTTGAGCGAGGCGATCTCCAGATTCGGCACGGCCTGCGACAGGTTTTCTCGCACTATCGGCAGATAGATTTTGAACGTCGTACCGACACCCGGCTCGCTGTAGACCTCGATATGCCCGCCGCTCTGGTTGACGATGCCGTGGACGACGGCCAGGCCCAGGCCGGTGCCTTTTCCCACTCCCTTGGTCGTAAAAAACGGCTCGAAGATCCGCACGCGCGTGGCTTCATCCATGCCGCAGCCGGTATCGGTCATGGCCAGCATAATGTAGTCGCCGGGCTTCACGTTCGGCCGCTGCGTGACAATGCTCTCATCGAACGTAATGGTCTTGGTTTCAATGGTCAGGCGGCCGCCGGTCGGCATCGCGTCGCGCGAATTCACCGCCAGATTCATCAGCACCTGGCCCACCTGATCCCGATCGACCTTGACCGTCAGGATCTGCGGATCGAGCGCCAACTCCAGGATGATGTCTTCGCCGATCAGCCGCTTCAGCATGCGGCTGGTATCCCGCACGATGGAATTGAGGTCCACGACGCGCGTTTCCATCACGGTCTGGCGGCTGAAGGCCAGCAACTGTTGTGTGAGTGAAGCGGCCCGATCGCAGGCGTCCTGGATGGAACTGACGGCGCGGTGCAAGGGGCTCGTCGGCGCCAGCGCGTCGCGCAGGATTTCGCTGTAGCCGGAGATGATCGTCAGCAGATTGTTGAAATCGTGCGCGACTCCGCCGGCCAGCTGCCCGACGGCTTCCATTTTTTGCGCGTGGCGAAGCTGGTGTTCCAGTTTCCGCCGGTCGCGCAAGTCGCGGCAGATGGTCGAATAAAATTCCACGTTCCCATTTGCCCCGGTGTGAGCCAGGATCACCTGCCATACCGGAATCATCTCACCCGAACGGGTCACCACGAATGTTTCGCCGCTCCACGCACCATGTTTGATGGCGTGGGGCAACGCCTCTGAACGGATCAATTCATATGTGGCCGGGTCGTGAAACTCTTCAATCGTGAGTTTCGTGACGTCTTGATCTTCGGTCAGTCCCACCATTTTACGGCCGGCACGGTTGACGAAGATGGTCTGACCGGTGGCGTCGCTGATTCCCACGAAATCCGGCGTGGCGTGCATCACCGCCGTCAGTCGTGACTGCTGCGCCTCCGCGAGTTTACGGTGGGTCAGGTCGCGGATCACGCCGGTGAAGTGCCGGCCGGTGGCGAATTCGGTCGTGAATTCAGTGACTGCCAGTTCCAGCGGAAAGTGGCTGCCGTCCTTGCGGAGACCTGCAGCTTCGCGGCCGATGCCAATGATCTTGGCGATACCCGTCTGCAGGTAGTTTTTCAAATAGCCGTCATGCTCGCCGGAATACGGCTGCGGCATCAGCATGGAAACGTTGTGGCCCAGCACCTCTTCCTTTGTGTAGCCGAACGTTTTTTCCGCGGCGCGGTTGAGCATTTCAACCTTGCCCATCTGGTCGATGCTGATGATGCTGTCGAAGGTATGGTCCAGGACCGAGCGCATCAGCTCTTCATTGCGCCGGACTTCCGTTAGATCCCTCACGATTTTGGCATAACCGGTGGACCTGCCCTTTTCATCGAACAGCGCTGTCAGCGTACCGTTGGCCCAGAAGCGCGAGCCATTTTTACGCACGCGCCAGCCACTTTCCTCCTGCCTCCCCAGTTCGGCGGCGGCCGCGAGTTTCTTTTCCGGCCGGCCGGCGGCGGCATCTTCGGAGCTGAAAAATGTCGCGTAGGGTTTGCCGATGATCTCGGCGGCGGAATAACCGAAGATGCTCTCGGCTCCGGCATACCAGGTCAGCACGCAGCCGTCGCGATCGAGCATCATCAGCGCGTAGTCCTTCACGCCGTCGACCAGCAGGCGCAGCCGCTCTTCGCTGCTTTTCAGATTCGCCTCGGCCCGCTTGCGGTCGGTGATGTCGCAATTGGCTTCCAGGATCTGCACCATGCCGTTGGGATTGATGGTCCGCGACATGCTCACATCCACGATCAGCCAGCGCCCATCTTTGGCGCGGTGCCGGACTTCGCCGGACCAATTGCCGTTGCGCTCCAACGCGTCGAGGACCTCTTGCAGGCCCTGGGGAAACTGCGTGTTCAGCAGTTGATGGCTGGAGCGGTTCAGGGCTTCGGATTCGGTGAAGCCGTAGACCCGTTCGGCGCCCTTGTTCCAGAACGTGACGCCGCCTTGCTCTCCGAGCGTCCACGTGAAAATCGGATCAAAGGCCTGATCGAGCAGGCGCAACTTGTGCTGATGTTCTTCCGCTTCGCGCCGTTTGCGTTCGGTGATATCACGCGTGACTTTTGCGAATCCCAGGAGTTTTTTCTTCGTCTCGTCGTAGAGCGGCGTAATAGTGACGTGTGCCCAGATCTGGGACCTGTCTTTGCGCAGCCGGATGCCTTCTTCTTCGTGGCGTCCGAACTCGACGGCCTGCGCCAATTCCTGATCGGGATATCCCGCGGCCACATCCCTCGGCGTGTAAAAAATCGAGAAGTGTTTTCCCAGGATCTCGTCGGGCGCGTAACCCTTGATGTTCTGCGCCCCGGCATTCCACGTCGCCACGCGGCCCTGCGGATCGAGCATGAAAATGGCGTAGTCTTTGACCGAAGCGACCAGGATTTCGAAAGAAGCAGCGTCACTGAGTTGCGGTAGATTGGAAGACCAGTCAGAAGAATCGAACGATTCACTCATTAGACCAATACCACGTTTGTTGCAAACCGGCTCGGCTGTCACTGAATATCAAAAATCATGTTAACCGGCAGCGGTTGAGATACTACTTCGATCGTGCCAAAATCTGTTTATATATCATTATATCATTTGTTTTGTCTGACAGTGGCAAAATGTTCGTACCGCGCGCACCATAGGTGTTTGGAACGGCAAACGATCAATATCGCTTGCCATCATACATCTCCTTTACGCCCGTGGGATTGGGATACTGATTGTACGGCGTGATTTTTTCATGGAGAGCTTTGTCGCCGATGGCGTCGAGCGCCTTGCCCAGGCGGATGCGTGCGGCGTCCCACTTCGCGCCGTCGAAATCATAATTGTCGTAGTGACCGGCTTCGCCGCCGAAGCTCTTCGATGAGATCGTTTCGCCGACCAGCTTCGTTGCTTCCGCCGTCGCGATCTCTTTCTTGCCCATCTTTTCGAGCAGGTACAAGTATTCGAAATCCTGGCTGCCCTGCCGGAGATTTTTCAGACGGAGATTGGCGACGGGACCTTCCACGCCGACGTCTTTGCCCGGATAGAGCAGGATGCCTTCGCCGTTCATGCGCATCGCATTCTGGGGCGGGTACTTGCCGTTGTTCTTCGTCGTCTCGTCGAAGGTCATCGCGTTGTTCCAGTAATCGGAGAGGTACTGCGTCGGCGTTTCCGAACCGTAGATCGCGCGCCGCTGCGCCTTCCACTTGAACTGCTTGTCGATGTAATAACACGCGTCCCAGTAGTACCACGCGCGCGCGCCGGAGAGGAATCCGGCCCAGGCGTGCGTGCGCGTCGCCACGGCCGGCGCGTCGGTGACGGGCGTTCCGGCCAGGCCGCCGTTGTAGGTCCAGCAGACGTTGCCTTTGCCCTCGATCGTCGGCACGTCCTTGGGGTCGAGCGCACCGGGCGCGCTGCAGAAAATGTCGACGCCTTCATCAAGGTTGGGCATGAAGTGCTTGGTGGCCATGCGCATCAACTTTCCGCCGGTACCCGATTTCACTTTCGCGCCGTTGGCGAGGATCTCGCTGTAGGCTTCGGCGTTGCCCGGTTCGTCGGGGCTGAGCTGCACAAAGGCGCGGTTGAGCCACTTCTCGGAATTCACCAGGCCGAAGAAATTGGCGAAGCTGTCGTTGCCGATCGGCACGAGTTCCAAGCCGACGCCCTTGCCGAACGGACCTTTGAAGCCGCTGCCGGTGATGTAGTCGTAGTACTTCCGTGCCGGCGACTTCACGTAGCTTTCGTCGTTGTCCCAGAATTCCATCAGGCAGAAGCGGTGGTTGTGCGCCATCTCGAAGAAGGAATCGAACGTCGCCTGCATCTCCGGAATGTGCGTGTGCCGCTTGCCATAACCCCACGCGATCTCTTCGGGCCCCATGTTCGCCCACTGCGGAAAGTGGCTGACGCTGGGCAGTGTGAAATTCCAGACGGTGAGCTTGATGTTCAGCGTTTCGTCGCCGGCCTTGGTGCTGCCGGAGTATTCTCCCGGCGCTGCGTCTTCCGGCACGAAGATGTCGACCCACACGACTTCATTCTTGCCCGCGGCGACGTCGAACGGCGCGCCGAATTTCGTGGCGGAGAGCGGCACGAGCTGCTCCGGAAATTCGCGCGGCGCGTTGGCGGACTTCACTTTCTCATCGAAGCGCACGACATCCGGCGGCCGATTGGAGCCGTCGTACTGCGTGACGATGGGGCAGGGGAGGTAATGCTCGCGGAAGAGCTCGACGTTTTTCAGCGCCGCGCCCTTCTCACCTTTTAGTTCGAACTTCGCGACGTTGACGTTCTTCAAGTCCGAGCCAAAGACGATCTGAAACGCCGCGAATTCGTTGCGTGCCGCGAAGAGGCGCACCGTCTTGGTCTTCGCATCGTAGAGCTCGCTTTTCGCCGGCGCCTTGTCGGTACGCAGCACCGTCTCGGACGGACCTGCCACCCACATTTCGGCGCGAACAGCACCGGCAAGAGTCGCCGTCGCAAAAGCAGCCAGCAGCAGTAGCGTTTTGATCACGAGAAGTTCCTCCCTAAGAAGTCGTACAGCTACTTGCCGCGAGAGGGAGAAAAGGAGGCAGAATTCCGCGAGAAAATTGAAAGGCTACTTTGAAGCGACGAAGGCGTGGCTGTGTGTCAAGGAGCAAGCGGCTGTATGCTTGCTCCTTGACACACACTCGCAATCTCTTGAGCAATTCAGCAGCTTAATTCGGCCAGAAGGTCAGGCGGCGGGAATTGATGTCGAGGAGTTTGAGGATCTGCAGGACTTGCGCGATGTCCTGCTTGGACGTGTGCGCCCATTGAATGATGTCGAGGTTCTCGCCGCCCATCTTGATCTTCAGCGAAATTTGCTCGACCAGGAACGTGTTGGGATGGAAGTCACGCTTCAGCAAGCCGAAGTCGTGCTGGTCGAGTTCGCTCCAGAAACGATCCCCGGAAAGATGCTCGATCCACCTGTCGCGACACCAACGCCACCAGTACTTGCGAGACCAATCACGCAACGCAGCTTCACCGAGATCCCGCCCTGCCTTCTGGGACTCGATCCACTTGTGCTTCTCGGCTTCCACCAAGGCCATGCGGTAAAGCTGGCTTTCAGTGCTGCGAGAAGTGCGTTTTTCGCCGTCGGTGCTCATAACAGACATACTGCACTGTTGCCTCGAAGCGAGCGTGTCAAATTGGCTATGGGGTCGGTGTACCGACCTCTTTCGCAAATGTCAACTGCTTTCAATCTTGAAGCAAATCCGTTGCTCATTTTTGCGCTCTTTGACACATCCAGTAGCCTCTATTTTATACACCTGGTGCCCACTTTGGGGCACGTTTTTCCAAGAATGAATTTACACCCTCTACACAATCGGAAGTCACACGTGCATTGGCATTTACGTCAACAGCCAAGGCCAAGCTTTCGCGCAGATTTAAGGCTTGTGATCGGGTCAACAATTCTTTTGTCTGGCATAATGCAATGGGGCTGTTCTGTGCAAGTTGACCGGCCAACTCGTTCGCCCGTTCATGCAATTTGCCACTCTCGACCACTTCACTGATGAGTCCCAATGCCTTCGCTTCGTTAGCCAAAATCTTGCGACCCGTCAGCAACAGGTCGCGGCTGACCTTCGGTCCGACCATGCGTTCCAGGTAAACGCCGACCAGTGCCGGAACGAAGCCGATCTTCACTTCTGAGAAACTGAAGAACGCCTCGGCGCGCATCAGTGTAAAATCGCACAACAAGGCCAGTCCGCAACCGCCGGCGACCGCCGGCCCGTTGACGGCCGCTATGGTAGGCTTCGGATAATTCGCGATGTAACTGAAGAAGTCCGCGATCGACTGCGAATCGGCGCGGTGTTCGGCGGGCGACTTCCTCTGCTGCTCGGCAAGTCCGTCCAGATCGAGTCCCGAACAGAACGCGCTTCCCGCTCCTGTGATGATCACGCTGCGTACGGTCTCGTTGTGGGAGAGACCGTCGAGTGCCGCGATGAGACTGGCGCGCATCTCCGCAGAGATGGGATTCCGCTTGTTGGGAAGATTGAGCGTGCAGAGCGCGCTGTGGGTCTGCGTTTGGACCGTGACGATTTCCGACATGGGGTGGGCCTCCCGTCAATATCCTACACAAATCGAGCCGAAAATCACAGGTGCAGCTTGCAGATCCTTTGGCGCGATGAACTTAGACGATGCACATCACTGCACATAATTGAGCACCTGTGCCGCAATTTTTGCAGTTCACTGCTTAACTCCAACCACACAAAATTTAATTTTTTCCTGTTAGTTCTGATGACTAAACACGTAAACTCGGCCGATCACAATAACTAGGAGAGCGCTCGCGAGCACCTACAGATGGTTCTGTTGTGGCAAGCGGTTTGATACATGAAAAGTGTGCAGGATGGGGGAGTAACCAAAGGTTCCAAACCGAAGGTTAAACAAGGAGGTCCCAGCCATGCGACACAAACATCCCTACGAGAACCGGTACTGCAATACGTGCCAGTGCACCACCCGGCATGAAGTCAAGGACATCACTTACGGCTGTTTGCGCTGCGGCGTCATCAAGTACCCGACCGCTCGCGCGATGATCAAGCCTTCCGTGACGCCCGTCATCCTGCCGATTTCCGCATAATCGCTGTATAGCAATCAGGCAGCAGCAAGGATCTCGTCCTGAGATTGCTGCGGCGTGATCAGCGGAAACGACGCACCCAAAAGTCTGAATGCGTCGTTGTGGTCCGTGCAGAATCCTTCGAATAACAAATTGACCTTCTCTTTGAACGCGGCATCGCCACGCACTGCGGCCAGCAGGCGCAGGACGAACAGCGGTGTGTGAATCTTTAATTTGATGCGCCCCAACCGCGCCAGGGCCAGGTCGGCCAGATCCAGCGGCGTCGTCATCTCTGGCCCCGCGACGCAGAGGACGCCAGGCGAAATCGCGCTGCGGCTGGGATCGAACACCCGCACCACGCACTTCGCCAGATCGTTGACGTGGATGGGCTGCAGCGACGTACTGCCGTAGCCGAGCATCCCCATCAGTGGCGAACCCGACTTTGCCTGCTCGACGTACTCCGACTGAAAGCCGTCACCGCGACCCATCACCACGCTGGTCCGCAAGCGGTAGGTGTCGCAATCCATCGCCGCGAAAAGTTCCTCCGCGGCCGCCGCCTGGCTGAGCGCCAGGGCCGGCGAGACCGGCTGCGCGCCGAGCGCCGAATGGTAGAGCAGCCGGCGCACGCCCGCGGCGTCCGCCGCTTGCGAGACGCGCCGCGCGTCCTCAATGTGTTGCGCGCCGCGGTAGAGCCGGCCGTTCAAACTGATTGGCGAAACGAAGGCCACGCCGTACGCGCCGGTCAGCACGGTCTTCAGCGCTTCGGATTCGAGCGTGCCGCGGACGCATTGCAACTCGGCCAGCCCATTCGCTGGGCACGCGCGAGTGAGTGCTGCTTCGGTCTCGGCGTCGGGGCAGAGCACCCGGGCCGTGGTGCCGGAGCGGATCAGCTCCCGCGCGACGGCCAGGCCGACGAACGGAATCTCGCCGACCACCGCGACGATCTTTGGCGTCGGTGGCGGTTGCGGCACCGTTGGCTGCACTTCCACCGCCGGCTCGTCGGCGCGAGCGCCGGCATCGGATGTTGGGGGAGCGGCCGGGGCCGGTTGTTCCGGCGGCTTGGGAGCAGCGGTTGCGTCGTCGGGTTCTGCCATTTTTGCTTCCGTCTTTCCGGTGTTGAGCAGACTCAAGGTCGCGTGAGCCAGGTTGCCGTGAGTCTGCCGCCGCGCGCTACTGGGGTTTGGTGGCAATGGAGGTCACTTGAGCGATAGCGACCGCTTCGACTGCTTCACCCTTGCCGACGGAGTCCATGCCTTCTCCGGTCTTGGCTTTGATGTTGACGAAGTGGCGCGGCAGCTTGAGTGTGTCGGCGATCTTCGCGCACATTTCGGTCTTCAGGCGGCCGAGCTTCGGGCTTTCGAGATGGACGGAGGCGTCGATGTTCACCGGCTCGTACCCGGCGCTGTGAAGGATGTCGAGCGTCTTTGCCAGCAGGGCGATGGAGTCGGCGTCCTTCCACATCGCGTCGGTGTCGGGGAAATGGTGGCCGATGTCGCCGAGTCCCGCGGCGCCGAGCAGGGCGTCGATGACGGCGTGGGCGAGCGTGTCGGCATCGGAATGCCCGGTTGCGCCCTTGGGCGATTCGACTTTGACTCCTCCCAGAATCAGCGGCTTGCCAAAGACGAGGCGATGCCGATCGGTGCCAATTCCCACGCGCAGCATAAGCGATCTCCTTCTTGAGTGACCGGTTTCGTGAAAATCCGGAAAGGGTGTTTGTACTCAATTATCCTGTGCGTGTCGAGCGGGGGATATTGCGGATTGCGGATTTCGGATTGCGGATTAGATGGGCGCGCAATTCCGAGGGGCGTGCTTTGTGAGTAATGCACAACGAAGTGTTCCACGTGGAACATTCACCTAGTGCAGCGCCTATTTTCTCGGTAACGGGTGAGATTTGATTTTTGGCATGAACCGGTATTATCGATCAAAAATGGCTTACCTATGATCCATGTTACCAAATGTTACGGAATGTGACAAACCAAGGGCTGAGGCGTTTATAAACATGTGTTTTTTGTGAGACCACTACTCGTTATTCTAGCGTGCACTGTAGTGGGCGTTTTGAAGCACTTGTGCAATTTCGCGGGCGACTTTGCGCGTGCGCGGATCCCAAGGCCCGGCTAAAAGAAGAAAGTCAATCTGGCAATACCTGTAATCCATTCTGACCGTATGGGGCTTCGTATGGAAAGTGTCGCATCGCGTCAGATTTATCGATCTTCGGGAGAGGTGGACTGGCTGCGCTTTTTGCCTTGGGCGGTGCTGACGATGGTGGCAGCGTGTGTCGGCGCCATTTTGCTGACCGTGGCGCTTCACGTTGGGTTTTATTTGATCATCATCGTGCCGCTGGGTTTGGCCTCGGGGTTGGGATTTTTGGCTGGGCATGCGGTCACGGCGGGCCACTGCCGCAACACGGCGGTGGCAGTGCTGCTGGGACTGGTGGCGGGGCTGGTCCTGTACGTGGGATTTCTGTACCTCTCGATGGTCAGTGCCATCGGCTGGTGGAATTTCTATCGCATCGATGTGCTCCCGAAGTACATCGAACACCGCATGGCCACGGATGTCATCCAGGACACACATTCGTACAATCAGCCGCCGCGCGCCCCCAACGTCGTGGACCACGTCTTCAACTGGTTCTTTTTTGCAATCGAAGCGATCGGCGTTCCGTTCATTACGCTGGGAATCGCGCTGGCGAGCGTGCGCCAGGTTTACTGCGAAAAGTGCGGGGCCTGGAAGAAGAGTTACCGTTCCACGTTCAAACCGGACACCAGCGGCGCCTTGATCGAAGCCCTGAACACGGGGAGACTGCGCGCGCTGGCCGAGATTCCAACCGTGGCGACGGCACCTGGCGGTTCATTCGCCGTGATGCAGGTGGACACCTGTTGCGCGGAGACGCTGCCAACGCCGGAGTGCTCGCACTACTTTTCCGTGGGGGTGCTTAAGGCGGACAAGAATGGCGTGCTGCCCAAGACCTTTGGAGCGATGGCCAATCGGGCCGTGCTGAAGCGGGTGGAGTTGAGCAGCGAAGAACTCTCGCACGTCGCGCCGAAGTTTTCGAAGTTGAAGTTCATCGCCGCGACCGCCCCAATATCCACGGCAGCCCCGGAATCGTCCGCCGCTCCGGTCGCGGAAGCCGCCGTGCCGGGGGCGTCCGGACTGGAACCCGAGACCAAGCCCGCGGCGCGGAGCGTCGTCGAAGAACTTCCGGTTCCCGCGCCCCATTGCGGCGCGGCCTTGCAGTCGAAGCACTGCTACTGGGCGGGCTTTCTGGACGCGTTGCCGCCGCTGATGTTTCTGGTCGGGATGTTCGGCGCGCTGTGTTGTTGCGCGGTGTTGCTGGATTTCAAAAAATCCAACGTGCCGCCCAGCGCGCTGGTAGTGGCTCTGATCTGGCTGGGCATCGCGACCGGCGTCGTGATGTCGCTGTGTGGCGGGTATTGGTCGATTTGGAAGGGCAGTCCGTGGACGATGCCGTACCTGCAGCGCACGTTTCGGAAGGGTCTTGAGAATCGACCGGCGCGGCTGGTGGAACCGAATGATGCCGCCGCGATCCTGGTGGAGATCAGCCCGCGCGAAGAATGGGGCACAATGACTCTGCGCAACACCAATGAGATCGGCCTGCTGAAAGTGGACATGGAACGCGGCGCGCTGCTGTTCGAAGGAAACACCAAGCGATTTTGCGTTCCGGCGGCGGCACTGACGTACTGCCAGATCGAGCAGTTCACCTTGCACGCCGGCAACCACCGGCAGCAATCGATCATGGTGGTGATCCGCGGCACCGACAAAGTGGGGAAAGCCGGCGACGAATGGGAAGCGCCATTGCTGCCCAAGCTGAGCCATACGCTGAGGTCGAAGCCCAAGGTGGAGGCGGCGGCGACACTGCTGGCGGAAATAATGCGGCTGAAAAAGGACGAACGGGGAGTGGTGACGAGTGATTGATGAACGATGAACGCCGGAATGTCGCGAATGTCGAATGTCGAAAGGTTGAAGGTTGAAGGTTGAATGTCGAAAATTGAATAGGAACGTTGAATGTCAAATTATTTCCTCGTCGGGGAGCATACGTAGATGATAACGAATCGAGTCTCGCTCGCCATCGTCGCGGCGGTGCTTGCTGTGGGGATGTTCGGTCTTGTGTCCTGCTCTTTTGGGGCGGAGATGGAGGCTGCGAAAACGGATGGCAACGCGGTTCCGCCAGCGGCGAACGCGCCGGCTAAACCCGTTGCGCCTGCGACGTCTGAGACTTCAACGGTTGCGGCGAGCGCGCCGGCGGCTCCGGTTGCTCCGGTGGTCAACGATCCGGCGTTTCATGCGAAGCTCAAGGAGATCGCGGCGACGTATGAGACGTACGGCCGCGTCGACGATACGCTGCGCATGGCACCGATACTCTGCAGAATTCCCGCGCCCGGGGAACTCAAGCCGTCGGTGGCGCGCTTCAGTGCCAGCGGCGACGCGGCGACCCATGGGCAGAAGCTGTATTATATCTTTGCGTCGATACCGTCGGTCTATCGCAAACTCACGAAGGAGCGCGAGGAGTTGGAGGGCCAGATGCTGGTCAAACAATCATGGACCGCCAAGGAAGTGAACGGCGATGAAGCGCAGACCGTAGTGGATACTCCAGGTGCGCTCAACGACGCGCAGAAGTCTTTGGGCAATGACGTGATCCGCGACCGCGTCATTCCTTACGCGAAGAAGGATGGGAAGCTCTTTCACGCGGAGACGAAGTCCTCGCTGTTCGTCATCTACAAGGCCGACGCGAAGACGGAGAACACGGACGCCGGGTGGGTCTACGGGACGCTCACGCCGGATGGAAAAACCGTGACTTCCGCGGGGCGCGTGCAATCGTGCATGCAATGCCACCAGGACGCGCCGCATGGGCGGTTGTTTGGGCTGACGGAAGGTAATCGATGAACGCGGAAATGTTGAACATCGTTAGTCAATCGCACAGGCAATGCCAAATAAATGGTGATTCAAAAACGAGATTGAATTGGGATGGCGATAGAAAGTATCATCTTCGACGTAGCTGTGTGCGGATTAAACAATATTAATCAAAGTTCAAGCAACGCTCGCCAAGTATTTACGTATTGACGCAAATTATAGCTTAGGATAACCTAAGAATATCAGTCAAACAAGTATTTAAATACCTTAGCCAAGGAACCACAAATGAGCGAATCTAAGCCCGACACTATAACGCTAAGAACCTTCGAGATAGACAAATTACATCGAGATCGCGATGTCAAAGTTCGATTTTTCGGCAAAGCTAAAATACTGGTCGATGAAAATGGTGCCGGCAAAACAACAATACTCCGATGTATGTACTATTTGTTTGAAGGTGCTTGGAGCAAGCTCCTCACGATTGACTTCGACGCATTGCGTGTAAGTTTTTCGGATGGAGTCTCAGTATGCATAACGCGAGGAGAAATTGAAAAGAAGGAACAGATGTTGTCCCCTGGAATGCAGGATCTCATTCGCGTATTTGGCACGGAGCGCATTCGTCAAATATCGCACTTAGCACGAGAGACTAGTTTTGTAATCTTTCGACAGCGCCGCTCGGTCATAGAAATTCTTGAAAATTCACCATACTCCGCTCGAATGCTCTATGAAATTTTAGTTCAATCCCGCCCTGACCGCGACATGACATTATTTGATACAAAGGAAACTGCTACCTCCGAGCTAGACCAAAAGGTAAAGGATATTCTTACACGATTTCCATACAAAGTCATATACCTACCAACTTATCGCAGAGTAGAGCAATCGTTCATAATTCGCGACGAACCTGATAATAAACGGTTTGCAGATCCATTAATGCAATTTGGCATGACTGATGTTGACGAACAGATTTCCGAAATTACCAATGAAATTCGAGACGCCGCATTGGACGCATATTCAAGAATGAGCGGACTGTGGTTGACGCATTTGCTCGAACAGCAAAAAGACCCGTCGGATCTACCCAAGTTTGAAAAACGCGAGCTGCAGATTATTTTGGACAGAATCGGAGACACTATTTCTCAAACGAATAAGGAAAATATTTATTCTCTTCTTGAATCTAATCAAATTAATCAAAGTAAATATGAAGGTTTATCACGTTTTATAGGTAGTCTAATAACAGCATACAGAGCGCAGAAAGAAAATGACGAGGCAATACGGTCATTCAAGGAAATCGCGAACGGATATTTATCAGACAAAGAATTTATTTACGACGAAAGCAAGGTTAAACTATATCTGCGACTTAAGCGTTCTCAAAAGCAAATCGACTTGCAATACATGTCTTCCGGTGAGAAACAGTTAGTTTCTCTATTTAGTAGGCTTTACTTGAGTCGCATTGGAAAATGCGCTCTTTTGTTTGATGAGCCCGAATTGTCACTGTCGATGGAATGGCAGCAGAAATTCCTTCCAGATGTAATGAGAAGTGGAAAGTGTTGCTTCTTGCTTGCGGCGACGCATTCTCCATTTATTTATGAAAATGAATTCGATCATGCTGCAGGAGTGATCGAGTCGACCTATGGAGACGCTTCAAATGGAACGAATTAAATTGCAGAGAGAAAGCCGCAATAGATACATAGTCGCATGGACGAGATTCATTAAAACCTATGCGAACAAAAAGAGCGAAATTTTTTGCTTTTTTGAGGGCCCTGACGATCCGAAATATTATGGAGCTCGATTAGATTCGGTCTTCAATCAAAAGAACACGGTATTTCTAATTTCAAAAGGAAAGGAGGCGGTGCTTAAAATTCGAAGTCTTTGGCGTGATAGCGAGGAGTATAAACATGCAAATATATTGCTTTTTGTCGACAAGGACTTTGATGTGAGTCATCCTGAAGACCCTTCACTATACGTGACCCCATGTTATGCGATAGAGAATCTGTATGTTGATACTGGGGTAATCCAGAAACTTTTGAGAGACGAATTTTTTGAGAACGAAGGAGAGGAGGAAGAGGAAATACTTCGTTTGTGGGAGATTACTTTAGATCAATTTGTGACAACAATGGAAACATTAAATTTCTGGCTTTGGAAGCAACGACAAATGGAGTTAAGCGGGAGTTGCCATCGAGCAGATCTTAATAATCTTAACATATCGCAGTATTTAAAAATTGAAATTGGTGCCGTAGAGTCCAAGCTTTCGCAAGAAATAATTTCGAAAATCTTTCCAGAATCATATCAAATTACGGAAGCCGACATAGCTGAGGCGCGAGCTTATTTTCTTAATAAGGATCGAAAATTGTCTTTTAGAGGGAAGTGGTTGTTTGAGTGCTTGCGTCTTTTTTTGGAACGCCTAGCGGCGGATTGACGGCTGGATAAACCGAGATATTTTTCGCGGCGAGGCACGATGACGTTGGGGCTTGGACGTTCAAATCTAATTTCTACTTTGAGTAAGTACGCTGAAACGCCTGCATGCCTCCGAAGCTGGCTAGATAGGAACGCCGTTGCATTCGGAAACAATCTTCCAGTTGAATCAGATATGGATTAGAGCGAACTTTAAGATGTATCCAGCCTTTTGTGCACTCGAATTCGGAATTCTCAGGGCAATTCCGAGCTTACGCCACGTTTCCAGGCGTTGTCCTGGCTGGTATAGCGGCGGGCCTTTGGCCCTTGGGGTACCAATATGAGTCAGGTCATTGGGCTCGCGGGCGGGTCCTCGTTTTGGGGAAGGGCTGCTGTTTTGGATGGAATGTTTTCGGCGGCCAACTGTTCGCGTGCGTGCTCCATTTCCATTCGCGTTCCGGATGCCACCGCGTTGGGAATTTTTCGTGCGGTTGTCATTGCTTCAGCAAGCGAAAGAGAAAAGATGCGTCGGAGCGCTTTTGCAACGCGTGGGATGTCCTGGGACGGTTCGATGCGGAGTTCCCAAGTTCCCTCGCGTTTTAAAATGGCGTTTCTGAATTCCGTGGGCGGAATGTCGGAGCCGTCCAGTTCCGTCTGATCGCCGCACGAATTGCAATTGAACGAAGCCCACCAGACCAGCTTTCCGTCAACGATTTCCTGTCCCGTTGCGAACTCTGACGGTCCACCGCATTGCGAACAGGAAATGATGGGTCGAGGATTCATTTTCGGTTTTATGTCCCGGACTCGGTTCAATTGGAGACTGAGCCAAAGTACCGTCGCGATTTTGCATGGTTTTGATGGTGGGTGCAAACGACCTCTTTTGGCGCGCGTTCTAAATTGTCCCTACAGGACAACTCCGAATTCACGCCACTTTTTCCAGGGCTGCGCCGAGTCGACGCATGCGCGTCGGCTCGGCTTGCCCTTCGCTGACGAAAGCGGACCCGTTGGGTCCAACGGCGGGACGTACGACTGCAGCAATGGGTTCTACTCTTCCTTTTTGAAATCCTTGAATCGCATCCGTTCCGCGAATGCGCCTTCTAGACTCTTGCGACGGATTCCGAGTCGGATGAGTTCCTGATTCAAATCCTGCGCCGACTTTACGAGGTTCGCGGGATCGCTCTTCAGCGCCAGTCTGAAGAAACCTTCGGCGCGGGTTAGACGGTAGAAATCGGATTTCACGCGATCCGCGGAGTCTCGAATCCACAGCTGTTCCACGACTTCGCGCAGGTTGTATTCGGTGCGGTCTTTCGTTTCTCCGCCGAAGAAGGCTGGAATATTCTCCTCTCGCGGCGTGTCGCCATAGCTGGTTTCCGAATGGGACAGACATTCATTGGCCTGCTTCATAAAATACGCAGTGTAGGCGTCGCGTTCATAAGGCGTGGGTTCAATGAAGGCGATGCCGGTGCCCGTACACTGCGGGCAAATGTCAGTTCCGCGCCCGCGGCACTTGAGGCAAACCTGGACGCGCGGCCGGGAGCCCAAGTCCTGATCCATGGGATGCTGTTTCATCGAATTTTTCGCATTGGCGGGCGTTAAGTTGTGCAACATGGTGTACCCGCTTCCGAGGCAATCTTCGCAGGTCATCACACCTTCGCCCTTGCACGTGGAACACCTCGACGTGGCGTAGCACATGACCAGCAATTCCTGGAGCGACCGCCCAAATTGCTCCTTCGCTTGCGCGTCGGCCTGGGCAAGTTCCGACGCGCTCGCGACGCTTAGAAATGCGCGCAGATTTTTGATTGCATCCGGATACTTGCCACCGTTGACGCAGGAAAAGCCCTGAGTCAATCCTTGGTTTCCCTGCACGGCGGCGCCCTGATTAAGAGCACGTTTCCCCGGCCCGTGGACGGGATTTTCTTTGGAACCATCCCGTGGAATCCTGGGTGACCGTTGCTGGTCCACATCGTCTACAAGGTCCTTGCGCGTCGCCGAAATTTGTGTTTCGTCCTGCTCCTCGGTGTAACCTGAGCGCGCCAGACTCAAGACCGATACAACGAGCAGAAATTTAAGCATGTTCAAGATTCCAAGGGCTGCGATTCAAGCGATTCGAACAGTGCTGTGACACATCACTTTTCGATGTATTCCCTCAAATTCATGAAATACGGGCGCTGCCGCTTTGGGTTTGCTGTCGGTAGGCCGGACTGGTCTGGTTGCTTGTTAAATGAAGGGCGAGATTGTGGTTTGGGTTGTCTATGTTGCGGACGGTAACTACGGTCACGTGTTGATATTTCACCCAACGATGGGGCAAGACGCTTGAAGGAACGGCCGCTGGTCGCCGCATTGAAATCGGCACACGCGTCGAAAAACGGCGCGAGCTTCTTGAGGAAGGTGTGTCGTCTGCGGTGCGTAGGTCGGCGCCGCTGGCCCGCAGTTTCGCCACCGGCTCGCTGGTATAGGCTAGATGAGCGCGCTGCTCATGAATGTGAACGCGTCGGAATAGTAATGATAAACTTACAACCTTTTCCAGGAATGTTTTTAACGGTTAGCTTGCCTTTATTTAATGCGATTGCGCGCCTCGCGATCGTGAGTCCCAGTCCCAAGCCACTCCGATTTTCATTCTGTTGCTCGAATGGCTTGAATAACTCTTCTTCGGCTCCCACTCGCAAACCTCCGCATTCATCTTCTACTTCGACAATCATCGATTCGCCCTCAGTAAATCCGCGAATATCGATCTTGCCATTCACGTGCGTGTACTTAATCGCATTATGGATAAGATTTGTCAGAGCAGAATAGAACAAATCCTTATCGGCTTCAAAAAATAATGTTCCTGCGATCTTCACTTCTAAAACTTGTTGTTTTGCCGATGCGTCGATATCCGCAGTGATCATTATCTGATTAACAAGATGCGCCAAATTAATGGATTCAACGTGTACCTTTGGATCAACGTTAAGCCGTACCTCAGCCAGGGATCGATCGATTAGTTCTTCAAATCGCCGTAGACCTCTGTCGAGGACCTTAGCCGTACTTCCGCCCAAGCCAACTGAACCGCTTTGAATCAACCGAACAGAGATTTTAACTGTGTTAAGTGCATTGCGTAGTTCATGGGCGAGAAATCCGAGGTGCTGTATTTCCCGACTGGCAGTGTTTTCATCTTTCATGAATTGAAATTCTGTCACCGCACTGGCGATGGCCACGTCCAAGCACCGGTTGAAATTGTGAAATTCATCCGCCGTTATCGGGTATTGTTTGTTGGAGGCCACCTCGGTTATGGCCTGACACATAGACCCATAAGCATGTATAACGTGTGAAAGTGTGTAACCCAAGCGCAACAGTTCTGCGCCATGGCGTCCTGCAGTTTTCGCCAACTCAATTTCTGCGAAATGTCCCGACGCCGCTGCCAAAGCTGGCTCATCGTTAGCTGCGGCGGCTTTCACCATCCCGGTTGTGGAGGGAGCAGCATCAGGATGACTCGTTCGAAGAATTTCTGCTAGTTGACCCAAAAAAATTGGCAGGCCTATTTTAAGTTGTTCGGAACTTGGCCGAATTCCGGCCAATACGAGGGCTTTTCGTTCGGTGAGAGTCAGAATCTCTTCTTTGTTCTCTAGCAGGAAGTCATTAAGCATTATTACACCTCACTGGACAAACAATGATGTAGGCGAGGATTGTGATTCCGGGGCGGACTCATTCGCCGTGCATCCCCGTGTCTCCGCGTCATTGCCTGGTAACGGTGCAAGATTCACGCCGTAACATATTTTTCTCACGCGATGGATGGATGCTCTAAGGACGATTTGCCAGGAAGTTGAATAGGAGCAGCCCTACTCCATTACGGGTCTGATGTCCAAGTCCTGACATAACAAGTGATCGGAATTGCTCCAACTTTAATTTTTGACGAGCAACTTTCTGATCCGAACATCTCCCCATTAACGCCTATGGTCCAACGTCTAGTTCCGTCGCGATAGACCTTTCGGCACTTCAATTGCCAAACCGTGCTACATGAATACAGGAGAGTCGAATTTGGTGTTCTGCGAAACCCCGAAGTGTGGCGTAGCTCAAGAGATCTCCATACCCAGCAGTGGCGCTCTCATGACATATTGGCGCTGCTCCGAATGCGGATGTTCGTACCGGGTTTTTGTCACTGCGGGAGAACCTGCAGTGATAGAGATGAAACGCACGTTACCTCGATTGGGGCAAAGATAGAAAATGCCGATCACATTAATTGATTTTTTTAAAGCGAAGGGCATGTTGTACAACAATGCGCTGTTCACGAAACTTCGGTTTAAAGCATGGGCGCGTTCGAAGGGAAGCGTCCCACTGATTGTTGAAAATTGAAGAGCGTCCCGTGCCGATGAAGAAAGGTATGGGAGCGATGAAAATGGAAAGTGACGAGATAGTGGAAGAGGTTGGCAGGATGGGGCCGCAGGCAGCGGGAGACACGTTT
>JBBRPR010000039.1:0-81348 GCA_038227875.1 Planctomycetota bacterium | reverse complement strand
GCTGTTTGTCCGTCTGCGGTTTGGCGACTGGGTGCTCGCTGATCTTGGGCCGGTCGTTTTCAAACCCGAGGAAGCTCTTAGAAACCTTGAGCGCCTCGATCTGGTGATACTGGGGCTGGCCGTTGGTCTGTTCGATGATCACGCCGCGCAGCAGATCGTCGCCGTGTTGGTCATCACCGGCGCGCAGGCCACCGGGAAAGAGGATCGCGACCGATCCTTCCTTGACCGTGTGACCGAGCGGCGCGCGGAGTTCGGCGCGCGCGCCTTTCCAGTAGAGTTTGTTTTCGCCGATGACTTGCATCGCGAAGCCGCGCGTTGCAATCGTCTCCCAGCGGTCGCGCCAGTCGGCAACGAGCGCGCGCTCAGCGCGGCGCGCCTGATACTCTGGAAGGTCCCACGCGCTGTTGCGGGTGAAGGTGCCATCGCCGATACGCTTGACGGTGCGCGCGTTCAGTGAGGCTTCAACCTCGGCGATGATGCCGCGCCATTCGCTCTCGGTCTCCACCCAGCGGTACGACGGGGGAAGGTTTTTGATTTCAGAAAGCAGGGCCTTGACGAAGCGTCCGGAGAGCACTCGCTTCAGCGTGGACTTCCCCGCCTTCACCGCGCCGCACTCGACGGTGCCCTTCGCGCGCGGGAGTCCAGGCGTGTGCGTGTGTGGCCGCGTTCCGATGGCCGTGAGCAGTCGGATAGCATTGTCCATCGTGAGTGGCTGGCCGGGCTTTTGATGGCGCAGTGAGTTGATGCTGCGACCGCCTTCGTCCGTGACGAAAAACTCGGGAGAGTAATTCGTGCTCTCCAAGAATTTTCGGATGATCGGATTCCAGAGGTAAACTTCCGAGGTATTGCCTTCGACATGCATCCATGTTTTGAGTGACGCGGTGTCGATGATGAACGCCGCGATCTGGGCAACGTTGCCGTTGGCGCGCGAACGTCCCCATGCGGTCGCGACGTCGACCGGGAATTCCGTGCCGTCCATCTGGATCGTTTGGCCCGCGTACTCCGGCTCGTAGCCAAGGGTCTCTGCCGCATAGACCTTCGCCGCCCGTTCCATCGGCGATACGCCACCGAACTCGGCGCGGAAGATGCGCTCAAAGGTCGGGTAGGAAATTTCCTGCCCGTAGATTTCGAAGATCTTCGCCTTCGCTTCGGGCTGATCCCAAATCGAAAGCAGCGTCGCGCGCAGGTCCATCCACGCGCGGTAGGAGTATGCGCCTTTGGCGTGGCCATCACTTTCGATCTTCGCGGCGATGCGCAGGGTGTACGCAGCGATCATCGCCTTGCCCTGCGTCTTCACTGCGTCGGCGCTGCGCGCGCGAAGCTTGACGTTGAGCTTGCGACCGAGAATTTTATTGATCGCGTTGTTAGTGGTTGAGCCTTTCAGCCATCCCGGCAGTTCCGCGCGGATACATTCATAGAATTGATTGCGGTGTCGCGTGACGTTAGGAACTTCATCCGTCAGCCGCGCGCGGATTTGCGCGGCACGGTAGACGTCATTGATGTCTTCAGAAGTCCAGCGGCCACAGCTTCCCTGTAAGCCTTGGCTGCTATCTTGCGCCGCCATTCGGATCGCGCGATTTCCCAATCGCTCATTTTCACTTTGCGAAGCGGCTGTCCGAACGCGTCGCGAGGATTCAGATGCGCGCGGACCATCGCCGGTGTGGTTTCCGGATGCCGTTTCAAGATCGCTGCCAGTTGCTTCCTGACCTTCGCCGGAAGTTTCGTTGCCATAGCTCTCCATCTGCGCCGCAGCGCCTTCGGGTTTTCGGTTGGGCTCAAGCCCCGGCGCTTCCGGGGCCGCGTCGTTTTTTGATTTGCTTGGGCGGCCGGGCTTACGCGGTCCATCGAACGGGTTGAATGGCGCGGGCGGGTAGAGGAGTTCGTAGACAATGCGTTGAACTTCTGGTGGAACTGTTTCTCCGCGCCGCTCCAACCACGCATGCTTAAAATTATTTTCAAGCCGCTGCACAACGTCTAAAGACGGCTTGTCTCGGCCAATCAGTATGTTGCTTAAGTGCGATTGGGAAATACCAATTGCTTTGGCTGTTTCCGTAACCCGAAGGTCAAGCGAGTTTAAGATGAAGGTGAGCTTCGTTAGATCAATCATGTGCACCTCGCTGGGTGGGGTTGTCCTAGGTTCCTAGGACAACCTAAGAAAGTCCTTTAGTCCTATGGGTTATAACCCATTGGTTATGTTGGTCAAGCCAATAAAAATTGGAATCAGTAGCTTTTCATTGGGATTAGGCTACTTTGATTGGATTGGGGGAGGAATCATGGGTAACTCTCTTCCGGAGAGGTTGCGGAAATCTCGCAACTCTCTGGGACTAACGCAGACCGCTCTCGCGGCCCAAGTCGGTGTGTCGACAAAGGCTGTGAATGAGTGGGAGAGCGGGAAGAAAGATCCGAACCATAAAAACCTTACGGCGCTTGCCCGTTCATTGGGCGTGACCGTCGATTGGCTATTGACCGGAGAGAATTCAGGACCTATTGCAATCGATA
Organism: Planctomycetota bacterium; assembly: GCA_038227875.1. GTDB lineage: Bacteria > Planctomycetota > SZUA-567 > H5-PLA8 > H5-PLA8 > JBBRPR01. Next base: position 78,849 of record JBBRPR010000039.1, on the reverse strand, counting down.
GAAATTCACTACGTATCGTCAACAAAATGAAAGACTTACAAGATGCCGATAAAGAGGCTGTGGAGATACTTATTGACCGCCTTTTGGTTCGTCGGAGAGGAGGCGGTGTACTACCAGCACGACAGATCGACGCGGGTTAAACCATAATCTATATCGGTATACCTTATTATATCACTGAGGTTGAACTAGAAATCTTCGACAACCCCATCAAAACACCCACATTTACCCGGCCCGGACCTCGGTTTCGCGAGCGGAAGGGCAGCGAGATCCAATCACTTCCCACCAATAACGCCGTCGTTCAACGAGTTACGCCGTTATTCTTCATGCTTCGTTGGTTCCCGGCGTGAACCAGCGCCCTTTCGTCAGCGCCACGTCGGGGCGGACGCGGCGGGAATCAACCGGCGTGCCACGAACAGAGACATTCGTGTCACCGCCGCCCAGCTTGGTCCGCGACAGGATGATTACGCTTTCAGGAATCAACAGCGGGCGGTTCTCGGAGTCGGCGGCAATAAACGGCATTTCGCGCAGCACGCGCGTGGCGTCGCGCGAGACGAGGCTCTGCAATTCCGCGTCAGCCCCTTTGCGCAGCACGATGATGTTGTTGGGGTTTCCCGAAGACGCTACCGCGTGCTTGATTCCCGCGGCCAGCGAGAGCATCGCCACCAGCACCACGACCACTAGGGCAATTCCGCCGACGGCCATCGCCGAAGAGCCCTTGCGGATGGCGACGCTGCGGAAGGAATATGTAAGTGGTATGGCCATGTGTCGCTTCACTCGGCGCGCTAAAGCGCGAGGGGTCAGGGGTCAGACGTGGGCTAGGCGGCGGACCGAGTGTACGCGGAGCCAGAAGTCAGTAGATAGTCTCGCACAATCACTTCTTGCTTGTGGCCGCGCGAGACTGCCGACTGCTCCTGCCTATTGCGTACTAACCCCACCGCGTTGCGACATCTACACTCGCAGCGCCCACCTCTGACCCCTGGCCACTCGCGCGTCAGCGCGCTTGCGCTTTCATCTCGATCCCATGCTCCCGCGGATTCTTTCCGCAGGTGATGGTATACCGCGTCGCGTTGCGCGGCGCTTCGAATTTATGGTCGCCGTCGTTATCGCGCCACGTGTGCGTGATAATCAGATCGCGCTGCTCGGCGGGATGGTCGCCGTTGAGATGGCCGAAAAATTCCAGCGAACTGATGCCGGTGGGCGTCGAGACGCGGAAGAAGACCTCGCGTGCGGCGTCGGTCATGGCCTCACCGTCCAGGGAGCAATCCCATTGCAAGGGAGTGCAGGTCAGCGCGGTCTTTCCGAACGGCGTCCAGGATTTTCCGTCGCGGCTGAATTCCAGCGTCGCCACCGGCTGCTTCAGGTTCGGCGCCGCTTCCCGGATGCCCGCGTTGACGTACGCCCACGCGAACGAACGCCCGGCCGGAGCTGCAATGCGCAGCACGGCCTTCAGCGTCTGTCCGGATTTCGCGCAGAGCTGTTGCCAGCCTTTGACGTAAGGCTTGACGTCGCCGTTTTCGACGCTGACAAATTGTGCGACGACGTTCGCCGGCTCGCGGAAATCGACCTGCTGATTCCACGGCACGGTGCGCAGCCCATGGCGGTCGTTGGTGCGGACTTCCAGCGCGTTGCAGCCTTCCGCCAGCCGCGGCAGTGACATCGGCGCGGTCATGATGTAGCCGTCGAAGCGGAATCGCTTCAACGTCGCGCCGCTCTTGAGCGTCATGCGGATCACGCTGTCATAGCGGCCTTCAAAGAGTGCGGTGATGTCGACCTTTTCGTCAAAAGTGCCATTGCGTTCAAAGACTGTCTTCCACTGCTCCTCGGCATTGACGATCTCCACCCGCACGTCACCGCTGCCGGTGAGGTTCAGCCACACGCCGTTGGAGTACGCGATTGGATCGCGGCTCCAGTCGGGCGTACCGCAGAACGGGTACGGCGACCGGATGCGGAATGAAATCGTGCCCTCGCCGGTCAGGCCCGCAGCGTCCTGTTTGACGCCGGAATTTTCCCACGTGCCGAGTTCCACGTCGCGGGACGGCGCAGCGAGATTCGGCTCGTAGATCCAGCGGCCGTTGCCGAAGGTGCGGAACGGCTCGTAGCGCTCGTGCGGCAGGCCGCGCCATTCGTTGAGAAATTTCGCACGGTTTTTTCTCCACTCCTGCGGAAAGTGAAAGCGCCCCTGATGCGTCTGCGAGCGGATCAGCGTTTCCCCGGGGCGCAGTTGAAAGTCCATGGTGTGGCCTTCGATCTTCGACGGCGGCGCCATGCTTTCGACGTGGTCGTCGACCGTGACCGTCTCGGCGTACATGCTCGCGTAGTCCTTCAACGTCCGGTCGGGAAGATTGCAGGGCTGCGATTTGTTCTCGCTCTCCACGATCAAGGCGTGAGCGTTCTTCGCCAATTCGTACGCGCTGGCGATGTGGCCCTCCGGCGCGCGGAACCACGTCCACATGTCCACGTCGAGAATGTGCCAGCGGTCGTCGTAGAAAACTTCGCACAGCGTGTGTCCCGGCACGCCGATTCCGCGCGTTTTAAAACCGGCCGCTGTATAGACCGAATACAGCATCGCCGCGTGCTGGCCGCAGACCATGAACCCGTAGGCGTTCAACAGTTTCAACGGATCGTGGACCACGTTGCGGACGCGCGGGATGCCGTGATTTTCGTCCATCGGCCAGAAGTGATAGGAGCCGTCGACGGTGTCGGTGAAGTAATCGTAGATCGCCAGAGCCAGCCCTTCGCCGCTCTTGCCCGCGAATTGCGGAGACTTCAGAAACGCCTGCAGATCGTAGAAATCGGCCCGTTGAGTGCCTACAACCCGGGGTGAATGCGTAAGATCCGACATGCGACAGTCTCCAAATGAGCGACGTGGATGGCACTGGATGTAGCGCTCGCCTAACCTAGGCCAAGTGGTCCCAGGAGTAGACTCGTGAGCGCGTGTAGAACAAAGAACAACTCTTGTTTTAATGGAGTAAGTCAGGAAAATACAGTCTTAGCTTGTACCATAAGTGAACCGCGACAGAAATAGCCGCACATGAGCGTACAACAATCCCGGAAGTCGTTCAGCATTCAGGCATTTGCGGTGTATTAATAAGGGGGAGAATTACCACGTCGGCGATGTACTCCTGTGTGGTCTTTGGGTTTACGTGATTTTCACGCCAGCCCAAGGTCCGCTTTGCTGATGGTTTTCCGGACCTGTGAGTCACGCAATGGACCCGAAGTCGCGCATGCCCAAGAAGCCCGGAGTGCCGCCAGCTCGACCTGGCGTGCCTCAGCGTGGCGTGCCGCCGGTGAAAGCCACGCCTCCCGCACACGCACCGCATCCGGGGGCTCACGCGCCGGTCGGCGCCAAACGGCCGACGTCTTCCGTCCCGCCACCGCGTTCCAATCCGCCACCGCTTCATCGGACGCTCTCGTCGAATCCCAATCCGCCTCCCAGCGCAGCCGGTCCCAAGCGCATTTCCGGTCGGACGGCTTCGCATGTATCGAGCGCGCCGACGGCGACGGTGGAGCAGCAGCCCAAACGCATCTCGACGCGCTCCGCGCCGCAGTCTTCACCGCGCGGGCCGAGCCCCATCTCGGCGCGCATCTCAAAATCGCCGCTGCCGCTCAAGCCGGAGATCGACGACGCGGAGCTGGAAAACGACATCGAAGTCACACCCACGCCCTCACCGTCAGCGCTGGTCACCACGGCTCCAGAGCCGGTCGCTGCGCCGGCCCCAGTCAAAGTTCCGGAACCCAGGCCGGCTCCGGCTCCGGTTCAAAAGCCCGTCGCGACAGCGGATGCCGATGCAGACGGGGACGATCTCGACGACTACGATGAAGACGAACTCGACGGCGCAGAACTTCCCGCGCCGGGCCTGCCGCACAAGAAAATTGTGATGGGCCTGATTGGCGTGATCGCAGTGTTGCTGTGCCTGATCGCGGGGCTGCTGATCAAGAAATACAAATCCGGCAGCGGCGGCGGCGATGTCGCGCAGCTTCGCGTGGATGGCGGGGATCCTGCCAATCCGAACACGCCAGGCACGCCGGGTTCCCGCGTGGCCGGTCCATTGGTTCCGGAATTTCAGAAGAAGCACCCGCGCAGCACCCACAATCTGCTCCTGGCCAGCGACGGCGCGGTCGCCACGGGCGGACAGAAACCGGAAGTGCTGATCGACGGCATCGCCGACAACTACGATCCGGGCCTGGGCTACGCCACGACCAACAACAACGAGCCGAAGGAACAGTTTCTCATCACGTTGAAGGAACCCCGCGAGCTCACCCGCGTCCGTTTCCTGCTCTGGGATAAGGACCCGCGGTCGTTCCGCTACATCCTCTCGGTCTCGCCCGACGGCAAGAACTTCAAGAAAGTTCAGGACAACAGCAAACGGGAATCGCAGAGCTGGCAGGAAGTCCGCTTCGCGCGCCAGAAAGTCAAAGTCGTCGCGCTTAGGGGCATCGCCAGTACCGCCAACGATTCCTTCCACGCGGTGGAGATCGAAGGCTACGACGACGGCGCCGAATCCGACAAATTCACGCGCCGCGCGCCGCTCAAGGGACCGATGAAGTCAGCCGCTTCGAGCTTGAAGCCGGGCGTCTGGGCGGAATTCTTCGACACCGTCGACACCTACGCCGCCATCGAAGACACGCCGCAACTGACGCGCCCGCAGCCGAGTCTTGCCTTCGGCGCATCAACGCCCGCGCCGCCCGGGCAGGGAATCCACGACTGGCCCTTCGGCAACGCCTGCGCCGCCAACTTCACCGGCTACGTCAAAATCGAAAAGCAGGGCCTCTACACGTTCTTCGTCGAATCGGAAAACGGCGCGCGCCTCTATCTCGACGGCGAACTGCTGATCAACAACGACGGCGACCACAAGCTTCAGGAACTCTGGGAGCAGATCGATCTGAGCACCGGGTTGCACCGCATTTACGTCGAATATTACACCTACGGCGCCGCCACGGGGCTGACCTGCTCAATCAAGCCCAAGGGTGAAAGCAAGGAGTATCTCAGCGACAAGTGGCTCTGCTACGATCCGCTGGAAGTCACCGGCGTTGATCCCGAATCGCGCCGTCCGGCCGATGCACCCCGCGAAGCGGCCAAGCCCTACGTGAAATTCATCGGTCGTAACGACAAGCGCGGCGGCAACTGGAAGCGCGAGATGGGCAAGGACGGCTACGTCCTCTTCAACAAGGGGGGCGGCGGCCAGCACCTTCAGAAATTGCCGCCGTACATCGCCTCGCTCACGACGGCCGCCGACCACTGCGTCTGGAATCAGGGTGAAGAGCCGCGCGAGCTTGAAGATCCGGAAGGCAAAGGCCCGCGTCTCGGCGCCTGCGAATATTCCGGCAGTGAAGTGTTGATTGATCTCCGCGCGTCAAAGAGCATCGTCAACCATCTGTCGATGTACTTCCTCGACTTCGACAAGCTTGGCCGCAAGGATCACATTCAGTTCTTCAGCGGCGACGAGATGCTCTATGAGACGGACGTCGGCGATTTTGGCAATGGCTCGTGGCTGGAATTCGAAGTCGCCGGCTCCCTGCTGATCAAGCTGCAGAACGCGTGCAACACCAATGCCGTGGTCTCCGGCGTCTTCTGGGATTCCGAACACGGCCTGCATTTCAAGATTCCGCCGAAGGGCCCGCCAACGACCGCGATGAAGCCCGGCGTGATCGGCGAGTACTTCGATCAGCTGCCGATGTACGCCACCGACGACGACACGCCGACCATCGCGCGCCTGGAACCGACGCTCGCTTTCGGCGCCACGCCGCCGCCCACCGCCGAGCGAATCCTGCACGGCTGGCCGCTGGCTGGCGCGTTTTCCGCCGTCTACCGCGGCGTGATCAATATTCCCGCCGACGACAAGTACGCCTTCAGCCTCACCTCCGACGATGGCTCACGGTTCTTCATCGACGGCGAGAAATTGATCGACAACGACGGCCCGCACGGCATGAAAGAAGTGGAAGCCGCCATCGACTTGAAAGCCGGCCCGCACCGCATCTGGCTGGAATGGTTTAACGGCGGCGGACCTTACGGCATGAACCTGCTGATGAAACAAAAAGACGGCAAGAAAGTCCCCATCCCCGCCGAGTGGCTTGGACACGAGTAGAGACGAGTACGTCTATCGATGTACCCCTGTTGTAATTTTGCAACATGGTTAAAACCCAACATAAGGAAAATTTTCCCACGAGCTTCGTTCGAAGCCGTTTCCTCATTCCCGAATCCTGCTCCACCCGCTTCTCGTATTTGACACCTCCCGCGCCAAGACTACATTAAGGGGGATGGTAACGAAGTGGGAGTTGCCGCGCTGAAAGGTTCGCTCAATGCCACATTACATTCATGAAACATGCATCGGCTGCACGGCGTGTGCAACCAAGTGTCCGACGGAAGCGATTGTCGGCGACAAGAAGACCATGCATGTCATCATCGACGACAAATGCATCGACTGCGGCGTCTGCGGCAATGTCTGTCCGGTCTCTTGCATCACCGATCAGTTCGACCGCATCGTCCCGAAGAAAAAGATCGTCGACCGGCCGCGTCCGGTGATCAACAAAGACAACTGCACGGGCTGTACTTACTGCGTCGACTACTGTCCCGAAAACTGCCTGGAGATGACCGGCGACGGAAACATCCAGGTCAGCAGTCTGGTGCGCGAGAAGGTCTGCATCGGCTGTGCGCTCTGCGCGGAAATCTGCCCGCACGACGCGATTCAGATGACCGACGCCGCCGAATGTAAAGAGCTGCTGGCGGCCGGCGTCCTGAACAAGCTGTACATCCGCAACGCCAACGAAGCGGCCCACGTTGCTCCGCCGGCCTGAAGCCGGTCTTCGCTGCCACGGTTGCGATTTTCGAATGACTCTCGCTTAAATTCGACGGCCCGTCTGCCGGGTCGTCCTGTTCACAAACGCCATTTTGGATGGTGATACGCGCATGATCTACTTCGACAACGCAGCCACCAGTTTTCCCAAGCCGCCGGAAGTGTTCGAGAGCATGAACAAATTCATGCAGGAATTCGGCGGCAATCCGGGACGCTCAGGACACCGCATGGCCACCGGCGCGGAAGCAATGATCGGCGAATGCCGCAATGCGCTGAGCAAGTACTTCGGCCTGAAGGACACGACGCGCTGCGTCTTTACGCTCAACTGCACCGACGCGCTGAACATGGCGATCAAGGGCGTGATCAAGCCCGGCGATCATGTCATCACCACCGCGCTGGAACACAACTCGGTCAGCCGCCCGCTGCAGAAGCTCGCCGACGACGGCGTCATCACGCTGACGCGCGTGATCCCCGCGGAAGCCGGTACATGGAACGTTGAAGAGATCGTCAAAGCGATCACGCCCAAGACCAAGCTCGTCGCCGTCACGCACTGCGCGAATGCTACAGGGATCATCAATCCCATCGCGGAGCTGGGCAAGGCGCTGCGTGCGGCCAGCGACAAGATTGTCTACCTCGTCGACGCCGCGCAGACGGCCGGCGTCGTGCCGATCGACATCGAAGCGGCGAACATCGACCTGCTCGCGTTCCCCGGTCACAAGGGATTGCTGGCGCCCACGGGCACCGGCGCGCTCCTGATCGGGCCGCGCTTTCATGCTGAAGAATTGCTCAACTGGCGCGAAGGCGGCACCGGTGGCGACAGTACCACGCCGCATCAGCCCGATGAACTCCCGCACAAGCTCGAAGGCGGCACACCCAACACCATGGGCATCGCGGGAATGCTCGCCGGAGTCCGTTTCCTCAACAAGCAGGGCCCCGGCAAGGTGCTCGAACACGAACGCATGATCCTCAAGCGCATCATCGACACTCTTGGCAGCGACAAGCGCTTTACGCTTTACGGCACGAAGGACGTCGCGCGGAAAGCCGGCGTGCTCTCGATCACGATCAAGGATCGTGACAACGCGGAGACGGCCAGCATTCTCGACCAGGCCTTTGAAGTCGCGGTGCGCCCGGGCCTGCATTGCGCCCCGTACGCCCACAAACATCTCGGCACGTTCCCGACCGGCACGCTGCGCTTGTCGCCGGGGTATTTTACGACGGTGGAAGAGACGGACGCGGTGGTGAAAGCATTGCTGGAGATCGCGGGATAGGATTTTTGTAGTCCGGGCGGCTCGCCCGGTCTGACTTCTGCGCAGGGCTGCAAAGATTATTTGTTCGATCGGCAGTATCGATTGCGAAGCTCAGTGTGAGTTTGCTGCCGCGCGGTAGATATGGCGCGCTGAAGCACTTCGTTTTTTGCGGATGGAGTGAGTTAGACCGGGCGAGACGCCCGGACTACAAACAGCCTTATGAAGTCCGCGCATCCTCCGATCATTATCGTGCTCCTCGTTGGCATCGTTGTCACCGTCTACATCGGCGTGACCGGGTCGTTTACGCTGTTCAACGCCAAGGGACTGCTCTCCGGACCGTTCAGCTTTTTGCTGCTGCTCGGCGCGACAGAGGGCGCGGCGCTGTTGCTGGTGGTGCTCGATTGGCGCGTGTGGAAACCGCGCGGCCGCGCGCGAGCGCTGGCGATCGAACGCTGGCTGGCGTGCGACGTGCTCGGCAACGCGCAAGCTCCATCGGCCGACTGGGACGCGCTTCACGGTTCGTTTCGCGGGCGCACCGTAACGCTGCGCCGCAATGCGGAGCGGCGTGGACGCGGCTTGGGCATGGAGACGTGGCGCTGGAGCGCGAAGACGGGCTTCAAAGGAACTTTCCGAGTCGTGCGAACGGAAGAAGCGGCGGCAAAACCGTCCGCAAGTCCGGCGGCCGATGCGGAACTTTCCACCGGCGACGCGGAGTTTGAAGAGCGCTACCAGTGGCAATCGGATCGCCCGGCGGAAGTCGTGAAACTGCTGCGCCAACCGGAACTGCGCGGCGCGGTGAAACGACTGGCGAGCTTGTTTTCGCTCCACGGAACAATTGGCGCGAAAGCGACTGACGCAAACTGCGGCATTCAGGTGGAGCGCGGAGAACTGGTGCTGTCGCAAGCTCCGGCACCGGTGTTCACCCGGTCGACTTTTTCTCCGCGGGAATTGCTGCTGATTCTGCATGACCTGACGCTGACCGCCTCGATTTTCGAAGGGGCCGCGCCGCCCAAATCGGAGCCGCTCGCGGCAGACGCGAACGCGGCGGGCGGATCGCCGTGGCTGGCATTTGGGTGCGCCGGCATTCTGGCACTGGCGGTCTGGCTCGGCGGCACCTACGGGGTGGCGCGCTACATCGGGCTCCCGGCGGCGATGGTGGCGTTCTTCCTGCCAGCGGTGGCGCTGGCGCTGTGGTTTATCGCCGTCTCAACGCTGGCCAGCGGACGCAATCCGGAAGTCGAGGCGGCCATTGAAACCGAGTCGCAGCGGGAGATCGGCAGCCATGCGGACCTGCGTGCGCTTTCCGAGGATTGGGTATCTGAATAACGGACAGTCGAGAGCAGGATTCAACCGAGGACTGCCATCTTTGCCCGACAAAGTGACTGAAAACCGAAAATTCAATCGATTCGGCTTGACAAAATGTTTGTAAAGGGATAATTAAGAATAGGTCGGTCTGAAAAGCGTTGCCCCCTGACAATTAAGCTGATTCGATGCGCGCCGTCCGAGGCTTCACCGCCCGTTGACAACCGTTGTTTCATTTGTATTTCACGGTTCGCGGCGGAAGTCGGCAAAATCGTTGAGCTTAAATCGCGGGAAAACAATTCCAATTGGCAAGGCAGTCGCTGTGTTGTTCCCGTGGAGCCAGTATGGCTCTGAATGCCGTTGGAAAATGAAGCGTTTGCAGGCTGGCCCGCAACATCAACGATCCTGGCAACAACATCACAGTTTCCCCCGTCGCGCGCCGATACTGATACGGCCGTTGCAAGTCATGTAGGAGAAAGTTATGGCATCCTGTTACAAGTGCGGCAAGACCATTACCCAGGGCGTTGATGGCCCCATGCCGCCAGACGCGGTTTGCGAACAGTGTTCAAGCTGGCTGCATTCCTGCGCCAACTGCGCGTTCTACGACGAGTACAGCTACACCAAGTGCCGCGAAGCCAAGGCGGAATTCGTCTTCGACCGGCTGGGCAAGAACGTCTGCTCGTTCTTCCGCGTCAAGGTGAACATCGCCGAACCAGAGAAGCACCAGAAGAAGCTCTCGCCCCGCGGCGAACAGAAGGATCGCGAAGGCAAGGCGCGCGAAAATCTGGCGAAGCTCTTCCGTAAATAATCACACATAAACGCAGGTGTAAACTTCAATTCACACGCGCTAGCATGACAGTTCGGGTTGGACTTTCAGCAATCCTTTAACGCGTGTACGGCTTTCCATGCATCCACATCTGTTCAGCATCCCAGTGTTCATCATCGCCGCTCTGGCCGGCGCGCTAATCGCGTCGTCGCTGGCAGCAATGTTCAAGCACCCCATGATCATGCTCTGCGCCGGAGCGCTCGGCGCGTCGGCCGGGATGGGCATTTCCTTCACGCAGGAATGGGGCCACGGTTCCATTCCGGTGCAGAGCTACGGGACGATGATCCTGATCGGCTTCCTCGTCGCGGTCTGGATTTCCGCGCGACGCTCGGCGCAGCTGGGCATCGACTGGCATCATTGCCTGGACATCGGCGTGTACGGCGTCTTCGTGGGTCTGGCCGGGTCGCGTGTCTTTGACATTGCAATGAACTGGACCGACTTCAATCCGTTCCATGCCGGCGGTTTTGACACCGACCGCGTCGCCGACATGTTCAAGCTGTGGAAAGGCGGTCTGGTCTTTTACGGTGCATTCATCGCCGTGATTCCGTACGGCTTCTGGTACTGCCGCCGCAACAAGCTCCCCGGCTTGCCCTTCATCGACTTGATGATCATCAGCGTTGTCACCGGACTGGCTTTTGGGCGGATCGGCTGTTTCCTCAACGGCTGTTGCTTCGGGAAGACCTGCAACCTGCCGTGGGCGGTGCAATTTCCTGCGCGGTACAAACCGGACGCCGATTCGGGGGCTCATGCCTGGCACGTGATGAACGGCTGGATCGAGAACTCTGCGCCGCTCTCGCTGAAAGTTCATCCCACGCAGATCTACGCCTCCATCGCGGCGGCGCTGACCGCCGCGTTCCTCTACGCCTACTGGCCGCGGCGCAAGTACGACGGGCAGATTCTCGCGCTCTCGATGATCATGGTCGGGGCGACGCGCTTTTTCGAAGAACTGCTCCGCGACGACGAAGGCGCGGTCTTTCCGACGATCAACGGCTGGATGACGATCGCCCAGTGGGTGGCGCTGGGGTTGATCGTGACGGGATTTGGCCTGATGTTTTATTGGCGCAACCGCGGAACGAACTTTAAACCGGCACTCGCCTGAAATAATGTAGGGCCTTCAGCTGGTTGAATTGCCGTGAACACGGAGGCTTATTCGCGATGTCTTCAGACTGCCGTATTCGGTTGAGCTTCCTGCTCGCCTCCGCGCTGGTCTTCTTCACCCCGAACATGCTTCCCGCGGCGGAAGCGTCCGACGCGCCTGCTGTGGCCGCGCCCGTACCTGCTGTCGCTCCAAGTCCTGCTCCCACCCCTGCGCCGGCGACGGGCGACAAAGCCAAAATTCCGTCCGAGAAGGCCGCGCATCCGATCCGCATTCCCGACGGTCCGTCGCACGACGCCTGGGAAGCGTACTTGCAGAACGACTTTGAAGGGGCCGAGAAAAGCTTTCGCACTGTTTTGGAAAAGGACGGCAAGGATCTGACCGCGCTGGAAGGTTTGCGCGCCACGCTGGTGGCTCAGGGCAAGTACCAGCAGGTCCAGGATGTCAACCTGACGATGCTCAAGGCCGCGCCGGACAATATTTTGTCCGCGCTGTTTGCGATGCGTGCCATGGACACGCTGCAGTACGTGGAAAGCCGCGCGGCGATTCTCGCGGCCTTCAACGAAGCGTCGAAGACCGCGAGCTCCGCGGTGCTGTCGGGTTTGAAGGACCACATCGCCACGCTGCAGATGCGCGCGGAGAAGCCGGAAGAGGCGAAGAAGACCATCGAAGGCCTGGGCTATGTCGACCGCTGGCAATTTGTAGCCGGACCCTTCGGCCGCAAGGATAAGAACGACGCCGACATCCGCGCGCGCAACGCGATCGAAAAACGCTTTGCTCCGGAACGGGAACTCAAGAACCTCGAGTTCACCGACGAAACCGGCGAGAAGGTCGAAGTTCACACCGACGTACCATCGCGGATGCGCGAATTGAATCTCGACGCGCTCTTCCACGGCGCCAATGGAATCTTCTACGCGTTCACCAATCTCGAGAGCGACGCCGATCAGGAAATTCTGATCGGCATCGGCGCGGCAGCGCCGTACCGCGTTTACCTGCGCGGACAGCCCATCGTGATCGAGCCCAGCGACGAGCAGTACCACCGTTCGTCGGGTGAATTGGTGAAAGTAAAGTTGATCAAAGGCAACAACCCGGTCCTGGTGAAACTCTCCAACACGCGCGCGCTGATCCTGTGGGTCTTCGACAGCGAGTTCGGCTTGCCGAAGGGCGTTCGCGTCACGCCGCTGGACAAGAAGGCGCTGGCGGAACATCAGGCGTCGCCGGCGCGGGGCTTCCGCATGTCGGAAAAGATGATGGGCGCGACGGCGGAGCTCTTCCTGAAGCGGCAGAAGCCCGACGAATTCAAGAATGGCAAGTCGCTGAAGGCGCTGGCTGAAAGCGGCGAGCTGAATGTGGCCGAGGCGTACTGGCTGGACGTCTCGATGCAGCGCGAAAACGACGTGCCTGCGCGCCTGGCGTTGGGGCGCGCGCTGGCCACGTCCTACCCGGATTCCGCCGGCGCGCTGGATGTCGCGGCGGGAATCCTCAGTGGGGCTGGACGCACGGCCGGCGACACGGAGACGCGCGAAATTGAGGAAGCGAAAGTGCTGCGCCTGCATGCGCTCTCGATCGTCCCGACCAGCCATCAGAACCTGTTGCAGATGTACTATTTCTATGCCGACCACGAACTGAAGGACCAGGCGTACACGAGCATCAAGGCCTGCGTGCAGGCGCATCCGCAGTCGCCGGTGGCGCTCGCGGCGCTGGCGCAGGCGTACGAAGGCAAGCAGTTCATGGTCGAAGCCGAGCAGTGCTATGAAAAAGCGGCGGCGCTGGACGCGGCGTACCTGGGCCGGCTGGAATGGTTCCACGAATACGGTGGCAACCGCGTGCGCGCGCGGGAGATCTTTGCCAAGCAGGTGGAACTGGCACAGATCGACAACGATCAGCAATTTGAATCCGCGATGCGGCGCGGCGATCTGGACGTGGCAGCCAAGCTGCTGGCCGAATTGCAGAAAAACTATCCCGAACGCGCGGATGAATTTCAGCAGTACACGCTGCGCCTGCTGCTCGAACAGGGCAAGCTCGAAGACGCCTTTGCACTGCAGAAAAAAATCTACGATGGCCAGAAGGAATACGATCCCAACCGTCACACCACGATCGACGCGCTGGTCGACCTGGCGCTGCGCATGTCCAAGGACGACGATGCGAAAGCACTGCTGAAAGCGTATTTGAAAGAGAATCCCGGCGACTTCGACCTCAACCGCCGCCTGCGCGATCTGGAAGGCGACACGCAGGCGCGCTGGTGGGAAGCGTACGACGTGAAAGTGCCGCAGATCGACACGTCGAAGTTCACAGCTGCCAATTATCCGACGGCCAGCCACGCCTGGATCGTCGACTTCATGGTGACGAAAGTGCTGCCGGATTTCTCGCGCGAATCGTACACGCATATCGCTCAGAAAGTGCTGAACACCGAAGGCATCAACGAACTGTCGGAACTGCTCGTGCGGGCGCAGCGTCAGGACATTGTCTTCATCCGGACGCTCAACCCCGACGGCAGCGCGTTTCAGCCGCAGAACGTTCACAACTTCAACCTCGCGCAGACGGCCAGCCTATATAAGGTGGGCCCAGGCTCGATTCTGGAGCACGCGTACGTCGACCGCAACGCAGCCGACAAGGACGACCCGTCGCTGACGATGGGCTTTAATTTCAACGCCATCGATTCACCGCGAGCTGTCTCGCGCTGGGTGGTGATGATCCCCGATGAAGTGAAGGACAAGCTGACCATCCGCAAGATCCGGCCGGAGCTGATCGACGAGCAGATTCTTCCCGGGCCGAAGGGCTATACCGTTTACCAGTGGACCAACAAGCAGGTCGAAGGCATCAAGGCTGAGCCATTCATGCCGACGGCCAACGATCAGGAAGTGATTCCGCTGGTCTCGATCGACACGGCCGACCGGCCGTTCCACGCCAACCGCTGGCTGATGCGCCGCCAGCCGGAATTCCTGCCGCCGGAAGCCGCGGCGAAAGCCAAGGAACTCGTCCAGCCGCTGCTGGCCAACGGCGAAACGCCGACGGGTCAGAAGGCGATGTTTGTGAAACTGCTCGACTGGGTGCGCGACAACATTCAATCCAGTTCCGAATCCCGGACGCTCGACGACGTCTGGTTCTCCAAGGGCGGCAGTTCGACACAGATGATGGTGCTGGTGCGCGAGATGGCGCGCAGCGTGGGCTTGAATGTGAGCAGCGCGTTTGTCAACGGCTCGTACGCGCCCGGCCGCGTCTGGCGCTCGAAAAACGCGCGCAAGCAATGGGATCCGGCGGAACTGGCGAACTTCGGCAGCTCCGGCCAGATGCTGGTGCTGGAACCGCGTTGCGGCGCCGATGTCTGGGCGCAGTACATCGGCCGCGCGACCAAGTACTACGACTACTTCGAAACCAATATCAATCAACTCGGCGCGCACGCGCTGGTGCTGGAACGCGGCGTCGTGCGCGTGAAACGCGTGCGCGGCGACGTGGCCGGTGTAGTCAGCGCCAACCAGCGCGTCGACGTCACGCTGGACGCTCAAGGTAACGGCACGATCAACGGGCTGATCCAGTTCTTCGGCGCGCTCGCGGGCAACGTGCGCGAGGCGCTCTCCGATCCGCGCCGCGGGCCGCAGATCAAGGAAAGCGTGGTACGCCAGGCGTGGCGCAATCTGCAGGTGGGGAAGGTGCAGGTGTTCTTCGAAGGCCGCGCCGATCAGCCGCTGGGATTTTCGTACACGGGCACGGTGAAGAATTTTGCGTCCAGCGCCGGGGCGTCGTACTTCCTCCCGCCGTTCGTGGGGCGGCCGCGCATTCTCGATCTGCGCGGGCCGGGGGAGCGGCAGAGCGACCTGCTGGTCAAGCAGGAGATCTCCGATCTCGATCAGACATTTTCATACGTCGCGCCGGAAGGCAGTGCGTGGGTCGAAGTGCCGCAGAACATTTTCCTGTGCACCGATTTCGGATTTTACGTCGCCAGCTTCGCCGTCAATGGCCGCACGCTGACCTGCTCGCGTTCGTACCTGATGCCCGCCCAGCGCGTGACGCCGGAAAAGTACCCGAAGCTGCTGGAATTCCTGACGCAGGTGAACGCCAGCCAGCAACAGCGCATCGCCTACGCGGCTCTGGACAAGGATCTGCCGGGCGCGCCGGTAGCGGTCAGCTCAGTGGAGTACGCGAGCTTTGGGGAAGAAAAGTAACACGGCATTGCGGATTTCGGATTTCGGATTGCGGATTAGAGTGGTGCGCGTGCAGGCTGAAAACGCGATTCCGCGCAGGCATTACATTTCATAAGCATCGGGAGAACATCTGTAAATGGAACCTTGCGATCTTGCGGTCATTGGTGCTGGTCCGGGCGGATACGTGGCGGCGCTGCGTGCGGCGCAGTTGGGGCTGAAGGTCACGCTGATTGAACGCGAGAAGGCCGGCGGCACGTGTCTGCACCGCGGCTGCATTCCGTCTAAGGCGTTGATCCACGGTGCGCGCGTGTTTGATACCGTGCGCAAGGCCGCGGAGTTTGGTGTGAACACCGGCGGCGCAGCGACCTTTGATTATGCGACGCTCGCGGCCCGCAAGGACAAGACCGTTGGCATGCTGGAGAAGGGCGTGGAATTTCTGCTCCAGAAGCGCGGCGTTAAACTGGTGAAAGGCAACGCCAAGTTTCTCGACCAGCGCCAGTTGCGCATCGATACGTCCGACGGCAAAGACGACGTATTGTCGTTCTCGTACTGCATCGTCGCGACCGGCGGCGTGCCCACGCCGCTCAAGAATATTCCGACCGACGGCGAAACGTTTGTTACCTCCAACGAAGTGCTGCGCTGGACGACGCTGCCCAAATCGGTGCTGATCGTCGGCGCCGGTGTGATCGGTTGCGAATTTGCCAGCCTCTTCGCGCGGCTGGGATCGAAGGTCACCGTCGTCGAGAAGCTCGCGCAGGCGCTGCCCGGTTTCGACGAGGACGTCGCACGCGAAATCGGCCGTGCGCTGAAAAAACAGGGCGTCGATCTGCGGCTCGACGCGAACATCAAGGCCGCCGCCGTTGTTCCCGGAGAAGGCGGCGCGAACGTCGCTGAACTGACGTTGGGAGAAGGGGAGACGGCCGAAAAAGTCTCCGCGGAAAAGTGTATCGTCGCCGTGGGCCGCAAGCCGACGGTCGAACATCTCGACGCAAAGAAAGCCGGACTGATTGTGAATTCCAAAGGCGCGCTGGAAGTCGACGAGCGCTGCCGCACCTCCGTTCCCGGCATCTACGCGATCGGCGACGTGACGGGCGTCGCGCCGCTGGCGCACACCGCCAGCCACATGGCACTGGTCGCCGCCGAACAGATCGCCGGTTCCGCGCGCGGCGGGCGGGATATCACGTTCGATAAATCCCACGCGCCGTGGGCCGTCTTCACCGAACCGGAAGTCGCCGCGATTGGCCTGAGCGAAGCCGCCGCGAAAGCCGACGGCCGCGAAGTCAAGATCGGCAAGTTCCCGTTCCGCGCATTGGGTAAAGCGCTGGCGACCGGAGAATACGAAGGTTTTGTCAAAGTCATTGCCGATGCGAAAACCGGCCGTCTTCTCGGCTTCCACTGCGTCAGCAGCGAAGCCACCAATCTGCTCGGCGAAGCGTCGCTGGCGTGGGCGATGGAAGCCGGCGTCGAAGACCTCGCCAACGCGATCCACGCGCACCCCACTTTCCCTGAAGCAATTGGCGAAGCCGCGCTCGCCGCGATGGGGATGGGATTGCATACGGTTTAAAAGAGTCAGTGGTCATCGGAAAATGCCCAATGTCCGATGACCAATGCCTCCGTTCGTTGCGGAGGGCGGTTTCCCGCCCTCCGCGTTCGCTGGATACCTTCATCACTTCCCTGACGGTTCGATTCCTTCTTTCATCTGCCGGATGTACTCCGAGTAGTCGACGCCGGCCTGGCCGGAATCGGCTTTGGAGTTCAGCGGGACGGGCTGCTGCGTTTGCGCCGGAACGGACGGCGAGGGCATCGCCGACGCCGGGCTGATTTGCTTGTAGCGGTAGTACGTCTCCAGACACAGGCTGCTGATGGCCGTCTGCGCGACGCGTCCGAGCGGTTCGGCGGCGGCGCTTTTCATCGTCCAACTGCCGTCGTCCTCACCGGTCTTGCTCTGATTGTCCGTCAGCGCTTTTTTCTCGGCTTCGTTCCAGCGCTTCCAGATATCACCGCCCTGCTGGAAGGCGCAGAGCGTTCCGAAGTAGACGTAGCTGGGATTCAACGTATCCCACACCGGCACGCCGCCGTCCACAAGCAGCGCGTCAACACTGGAGGCCAGTTCGTCTGCGTGGCTGCCCAACATCTGGCGGCAGACCAGCGCAGCTGCCGCGGCGCTGGGATCAGTCTGTGGTGTCGACTTGGTCGGCGAGAAGCGGCTGACTTCGCCGGTTTTCTTTTCGCAGCCGTTGATGAAGTCGAGCGCAGACTCGAAGGCTTTCACCGGCACGGACAAGCCGGCGACCTTGCTGCTCTTCAGGGCCAGCACGAACCATTCGACAGAGTAAGTCTTCTGAGAGGTCCAGTTCGCGTTGCCGAGCCGCGCGTTTTGCAGAGTCGGGTCGACTTTGGTGATGTAATCGAGCGCGTGCTGCGCCACGGCGCGCGTCTCCGCAATATTGCTCATGCCCGCGGCTTCGGCCAGCGCCAGCGTCGCGATGATGTCCTCGTCGCTCAGCGCAGCGCCTTCCATTTTCCGCGCGCTCAGCCACGCGACGGCGCGTCTCACGTTGTCCTTGAATTGCCCCATTTTTTCCGTGTGTCCTGCGCCCAGGAACGACAGGAGCGCAAGGCCAGTCGACGCCGCGTCGAGATTCGACTTCGCGCCGAATTTCGCCGAATCGAAGTGGCCGTCGGCTTCCTGGTGAGTTGCCAGCCAGCGCAGCGCAGCGTCAACAGAACTCTCAGTCGCTTTCGAACCGCCGAAGCGTTTCACCATTAACGTTCGTCCGCCGCCATTGCGATTGCCGAAGGATCCGTGGCCCGTGCCTGCGTCCACGCCCGTGCCCGTGCCGTTGCCGCCGCCCCAACCGGCGCCTGTGCCGGTGCTCGGGGTTCCGCCCATGCCGATGAAGTCGTCGATCGACTGACCCCCACTGATTCCTCCGCCGCCTACGGCGCCGTCGGAGCTGCCGGCAACACTATGAAAAATTTGGGCATCTGGATTCCCCAATGCGGAGTGAGTGTCAGCGCGATCTGGGTTGATCGTTTCGAAATGATCGCCCATTTTCGCATTTGCTAAAATGTCGGGCGGAATGACTGTTTCATGCGCTTCGCCAGACGCCGGCGCCGCCGAGGGGGATCGGACAGCGCTTCCCATCGGACGCACCTGCGCGGTCTTGTGTTCCGGCTCCAGCGCGAGGTAGCTCGTGTAGGGCGTGACGATGCTGAACTTCGTGCCGAGGCGAATCACTTCGTCGCGCAGTTCGGCCTGTTCGCCGTTGAGATGGATCTGGTCGAGCAGGAAGCCAACCTTGCGGATGGCCCACTGCTTGGCCAGATAGCTGGTGGCTTCGGGTGTCGATTCCGGCAGTGTCAGCGGCGCCTGGATCACGACGTCCTTCCCCGCGCGTTTGCCGCGGATGGTGACCTGGCCCACGCCCGGTGTTGCATAGCGCGCGGTGAGCACGGTCTGCCGGCCCATGTACAGATCGCCGGTCTGCGGCGGGTAGGTGTGCTGAATGTTCAGATTGTCGCTGAAGGTCACCGTCACATTGGTCAGCACCGGCGCGGCGATTTTGTCGCAGAGATCGCCGACCTTGCGCGCGATGTCCTCTTCCGGCCGGACGTACGCGCGATCGCCGTGCGTCAGCGCGGCCATCTTGTCGAGCAGCACGGTGTTGACGTCGTAACCGATGCCGAAGGTGAAGAAGCGCGTGTCGACGTTTTCAGGATCGTTCTGTCCTTTGCGCGCGGCCGATTCGGAAAGTTCTTTCACGTCGGTCTGGCCAACGGTCGGGCAACCGTCGGTGGCAAAAAGAATCTGTCGCAGTCGGCCGGGTTCGCCCTTGTACGCCAGCGCGCGGTGAATCGCCTCTTCGATGTTCGTCGATCCGCCTTCGTGCAAGCCGTTGACGAAGGTCAGCGCGTTGTCGATGTTCTGGCTGTTCGCTTCGCTCCAATCGTTGCGGAAGACCGTGACGTCATCGGAGAACGACTCGATGGCGAAACGGTCGCCGGGCCTCAATCGCTTTAAACACGCGCGCAGTGCCGCGCGCGCCTGTTCAATTTTCGAGCCCTGCATCGAGCCGCTGACGTCCATCACCATCACTACGTCCTTGCCGGGAATTTCCTCGCTGGCGATTAACTCTGGCGTGATCAACAGCATTACCGTGCCCTCTTCCACTTTTCCGTCCGCAGGAGCAGGACGGTAGGTGAGCGCGCTGATCGGCAGCGCCTTGGTTTTCAGCGCGATTTTCATCGTGAAATCGCGGTCGAGCGCCGTGTGGACCTGCTCAATCGACGCGCGTGCCCGGTTGGGTTCACCATCGCGGATGTGCTGGCTGATCGCGTGCGAGCTGGATTCGATCGAGGCGATCGGCGCCTCCATATCCATGCTGACGGAGACGACAAAGTTGCTCGCGATCAGTTCCTGCTTGCCGCCTTCTGAGGGCGCATTCGCTGCAAGCGGGTAATCGAAATTGAGCACCGTGCCGTTGGAGGTTAGCGGGAGGACGTGCGAGTATTCGAGCCGGACCTTCTGATCGGCGCCGGGCAGCACGGGGAAAATGCGCATCTTGAAAACGCCATCGGCGACCTGTTCAATCAATCCCGGATCCTTTTTGCGGCGCACGATTTCTTCGTACGTCTGCCGCGCGGCATTCTTCTCGCCGACCTGGGCTTCGACGGGCTTGCCGTCCATCCACATTATGAACTTCTCGACCGTCGCGCCTTGAGGCAGCGGGAACACGTAGATCGCTTCGAGCTGCTGTGATGTATCGTTGTGATAAACGGATTCGGTAACGACGCGAGCGACGCGGCCATGGATTTCCGCGTTGACGATGTGGTTTTTCAGATAAAGCGGCGGCAGCGATTTGTCGGCGACTTCCATGCTCGGCCGCGGCCGCGCCGGGTTGGCCAGCGCAACGGTGGCGCCGTGAGCCGCGAAGGAAACGAGACCGGCGCACGCGAGGGCCAATATAATGTGGGGAGTGGACGGACGATTGTGTGGCGACGACGGTACAGAGCTTCTCATGACGCTGTCCTCCTGGACGCGGTAAAATTCGACCCGCAGCAGGGCCAACAGAGCTCCCGCGCGTTCGAAAATTGACCAGACACACCAGATACCGGTTCGACACCGGTTACAGGACAGCGCGCCGAGACCCTCTATGGAAGGTTGCTCGCGCTGTGTTCGTGCACTGACTTAACGACGAGACGCGCCGCGCCTTGCGAAAAATTTCGAAGAACACCCCATTGCACGCGTGGAGTCGTTCTCCCTTATGGACTTACCTTCTCACGCGCGGTATAGAAATAGTGTGCGCATTCACCGAGTCATCGCTTCGCTGTTCATCGCGTTCGCCCTCGCGGCCGGCGTTGCGAAGGGCGGCGACGCTCCCGTGAACGCGGACTTCGATGCGCGGCTGAATAAAGTTGTGGAGTTGGAGGAGCGCGCTCAGTTTCCAGACGCGATCGCGCTTTGTGCCGAAACGGAGAAAGCGTTTCATGATCAACCGGCGCTGTTGGAGCGATTGCAAATCGTCTCGACGCGCTTGCGTGAGGAACGCCGCGCCGCGGAAGATCTTGGCTTTGCGTCCTCGAGTCTCATCGATCCCGAGAGTGCGGCGGTGGCCGAGCAGCGCTATCGGGAATTCGGCGAAGTCGGCCGCATTCTCCTGCGCAAAGCGTTCCGTGAGGGTCCCGAAGCGCTCTCACTGAAAGCCTGCGCCATATTATTGGATCTCAAAGACCGCCAACTCGCGTGGCTCTGCGCCGAACGCCTTGCCGCCAATCCGCAGGACCCGCAGCGTGCGAAATGGATCAAGGTGATGTGGGCGTCGATCGCGAAAGTCGACCCGCGTGCGTTCCCGGCGATTTACAATCAAGTCGCCGACCCCGAATTGGCGCGCTATCTGGTCGCGGCTGTCCGCCGCACCGGCGACGACGGTCCCGAAGCCTTCGCGCGATTGACGCACGATGGCGCGGCGTACGATCTGCTCAAGCAACGCGGGGTGCTCGCCGAAGATCCCACCGATGCGCTCACAGTACACTTGAAGTTCCTCGAAAAGACCGGCACACAGGCGGCGAACTCCGTCGGCGAAAAACGGCCGGCCGCCACCATACAGGGTGCGAAGTGGGAGGAGGGCAAGGCCGGCGCTCTCGCGTTCACTGGCTCGGAGATCGTAACGCTCGACGACAAAGCGTTGGAGATCGGTCGCTTCAACGCCGATTTTTCTGTCACGTTCTGGCTCTGGTTGAACGTGGGACCGAAGAATGGATGGCGCAACATCACGCATAAGGGAAATTCCGACGAAGAACGCACCTTCGCGATCTGGCTTCATCCCGACGACAACCGCATGCATTACCGCATCGGCACGATGATCAACGGCAACGAAGGCGGCGACAATCCCACCGAAGTGCCACAAGGCAAATGGACGCACATCGCCTACATCAAACGCGGCCACGTGCTGGAACTGTATATCGATGGCCGCAAAGACACCGAGGCTGAACTTTCAGCTGGCACGGTCCACAACACCGGTCCGGTCTACATCGGCAAGGATCCTTGGTATGGCGGAATCAACGGCATGATCGGTGACTACCGCATCTACACGCGCGCGCTGTTGAAGAGCGAACTAACGCTGCTCAGTGCCCATCCGCCGCAATAACGAAATGCGGATGTTGGAGTTTTAACCTCAGGCCAATTGGCCTGAAGGTCCCTCCTCGCGCGGACGCGTTTCGCTTTACGCACAAAGTATGCTATAAGAGTCGCTGTGCTCGCGAACCGTTTCCCGGACTAAAGCCACACCACCTCCCATGATTAAACGCACGCCCGACGATTTCCAGGTTGAGGAAATCCTGAGCAAGCAGTTTCCGCTGCTGGCTGAAAAGAGCGGCCCGTTCGCTCTCTACCGACTCACGAAGGAAACGCTGGCCACGCCCGAAGCCGTTGGCCGCGTTGCGCGCGCGCTGAAAGTGCCTGCCGCTGTGTTTGCCTATGCGGGTCTGAAAGACAAGCACGCCAGCACGCTGCAGCACATCACGCTCGACACGGCCAAAGCGCCGGACGCGCCGGAGAAATCGGAAGGCCCGGACTGGACGCTCAAGCGTCTCGGTTTCGCGCCTCGCGCGATCGTGGCGTCGGACATCGAACGCAATCGCTTTCACATCACCGTGCGAAATCTGACCGCGCAGGAATGCTTCGACATGGACCGTGCGCGCCGCCTGCTCAGCGTCTCCGAAACCGACGGCGCGGGCGTGCGCATCGTCAATTACTTTGGCGACCAGCGCTTCGGCTCCGCGCGCCACGGCCGCGGCTGGGTCGCGAAGCATCTGATCAAGGGTGAATTCGAAGACGCGCTGAAGCTGGCCATCGCCACCGAAGCGCGCAAAGACCGCATGGACGACAAAATATTCAAACGCACGATCCGCGAGAAGTGGGGCAAGTGGGGCGAGATGCTGAAGACTCTGCGCCCGCGTCCGGATCGCAAAGCGATCGAGCGACTCGCCAATTCCGGGAGCGATTTCCGCGCCGCGTTCTGCGCGCTGCCGTACATGTTTCAGCAGATGTGCGTCTACGCGTACCAATCGTGGTTGTGGAATTCCATCGCGCGCCGCGTCGTCGCCGAATCGTGCGTCGAGCGCGGGCCGGTGATCGCTGCCGACGACACCTATGGCGAGATGCTCTTCCCGACCCACGAAGCGATCTCACCCGAGCTGGCCGACCTGGAAATCCCGCTGCTGGCGCGCAAGACTGAATTGACCGGCGTATGGAAAGCCGCCGCCGAAGCCGTGCTCGCCGAAGAGGGCATCAAGGTCACCGACCTGGAAATCCCCGGCGTACGCCGCCCATTTTTCGGCGAAGAGCCGCGCCGGCTGTTCTTCACCGCCGACAATTTCGAAGCGACGGCACCGCAGACCGACGACTCCGCCGACGACCCGAAGCGCAAGAAGCGCACGCTGTCGTTCAGCCTTCCGCGCGGTTGTTATGCGACGGTGCTGTTGAGGGCACTGGGTCAGTAGGGCGGTGTCGACGCCAAAATTCCATGCATTTCTGCCGCAATCTACACCTACCTCCGTCTTGTTCGAGACGGAAGACGGGTCTGGAGCGCTGAAATGTCTGTGCATGATGACTTTGCAAGCCGAGGCGATGCGGAGTTGCTCCGCGAGTATGCGCTGACTGGCGCAGAGGCTCCGTTCAATATTCTGATCGACCGCTACAGCGCCATGACCTATGGCTCGGCGCTGCGCCTGCTGGGCGATCAGGCGAGCGCCGAAGACGCGGCCCAGGCGGCGTTTCTGGCGCTGATGCGAAAGGCCAGGCAGTTGCCGCCGGGGACGTCCGTCGCCGGATGGCTGCAGCGCGCGGCCGGCCTGGCGGCTCGGGATCTTCGAAAAGTGCAGCGTCGGCGCGCCGTTCACGAACGTCGTGCAGGGCAGCTTAAACCCCAAACGGCGGCGTACCGCAATTCGACCGTTTCATTGGATGACGTCGACGAATCGCGCCGGGATCTGCGCGGCGCGATCGACGCGGCGCTCGCGGTGTTGCCGGATGCGCAGCGCGAAGCGCTCGTCCTGCGGTTTCTGGCAGGAAAATCGCGTTCGGAAGTAGCACAGGAATTGGCCTGCAGCGAAGCGACGGTGCAGTCGCGCATCAACCGCGGCCGACTGCGACTGCGTGCGATCCTGGAACGCCAGCAGATCGCGCCGACAGTGGCCTTGGTCGCATGGAAAACAGCATGCGTGGCGGCGCGGCAGCAGGGCCATGCGGCGCTGGCACTATCAATCCGAAATGCGTGCTATCACAATCTGGTTTCGAGCGCCGTGAGGCAGATGGCACAGGCCGTTGTGCGCCGCGTGATGTGGGACGCGATAAAGCTGCGCGTGGCTTGCGGGTTTGCAGTCGCCGTGCTGAGCCTCTGGGGAGCGCTCGTGTTCCACTCGCCAAAGCGGGCACAGATGGCGATCACGCCTCCACAAAAACCACTCATCAACTCCATCGTCGCTGCGCCTGCCCCTCTGCCCACGATTTCAGTCCAGGAGCTTCCGGTTGCTGTTGTGGCGCCCACCCCGGTTGAAGAACCCGACGATTTCGAAATCGTTTTGCGGCCCTCGTTGCAACTTAAAGCGGCTCAGGTCGCGAAGCCGTCCCCTGCGTTGGCGATTCCGCTGGAGCAGCTTCTGGCGATTCACGAATCGCAGGGATCGAAACAGGCCTCGGTCGATGACGACATACCAAACAAGGCACTCAAAAAAACCATGATGTTGGAAAGTGAAACGCTGATCGTCCAGATCGATTCGAACTTCAAAAATGGTTTCACATCTGCCTCGTTTAAGATCGGCACTCAGACTACCTTTCAGAA
The DNA here is from genome assembly GCA_038227875.1 of Planctomycetota bacterium. Taxonomy (GTDB): domain Bacteria; phylum Planctomycetota; class SZUA-567; order H5-PLA8; family H5-PLA8; genus JBBRPR01. The sequence continues at coordinate 54,098 of JBBRPR010000039.1, read as the reverse complement.
AAAAGTGAATCCGATCACGCTCCACCGTCCGTAACTGGATGACCCGCTGAACACTGGCGCGGGCAATTCCAGTCGGCGGACGAGGAGCGCTCATGTCAGCACATAGTGGCAGATTTCACATCGCGATGATTGTCGTCGTGTTGGCCGTCATTGCGGGACCCGGATGCGCGGCGACGGCCGACCCCGCCAGTCCCGTCAAGATTGAAAAGACGCCGGCTCAAAAAGAACACGAGGCTCACGCTGCGGCGCTGCAGGCGATTCACGATGCGGTCGAAGCGTCGATCGCGCATCATCCGGAAATCAGCGCGGAGCTGAAAGCGCAATTGCGTCAGCCTTCCCTGCACGAAACCTGGGTCAAATCCGTCAACGATGCCGCGAAAAAAGCGTTGGAGTCCACGCCGCTGCTGAAAGGCGTGGAGGTCACCGATGCAATGAAGGCCGATTTCAAGGACAGGCACAGCTACATGGTAAACGGCCGCGACGTGTCGAAAGAAGAGCACGATCGCGTGAAGGCTCAGATCCAAGGCCTGGCCGACGATATGGCCAACCAGATGGGCCCCCAGCGCCGCTAACGTCTTCCCGCATGAATTCCAAAGGAGCGGTGCACGGCGATGATTCCATCAATCTTGAATGTACAATTGTGGATCGGGTGGAGTGTCGCGCTGGGTGCGATTCTCGCGGCCGGTTTGCACGGTGCGGAAATCAACAAGCCGGCCGCAGAAGCGCGGGCGCTGGTGGATACAGGCATATCCTTTGCCGCAAAAGGTGCGGCCGATCGCGCCAAGGACTTTCTGCTGCGCGCGCTGATCTACGACGACCATTGCAGCGATGCGCTTTATGAACTGGGAAAGATCTACGACGCGGAGGGCGATGCGGCATCCGCGGCGCGATTTTTTGATCGAGCAATTCAGGAATTCGGCCGCGAGGCCAGTCCTGCCAATACCATCAAGCGGGATGAGGCGGCGCGGCGGCTGCAGAAGCTCAATCCAAGCGCGACGGAATTGCGCCGATTGCTTGCCGACTACTGCCAGGAACTGGGGAAGATCGCCATTCGTTCTCCCGACACACTTACACTCAACGCGATTGCCGACCGGACGGGCGCGTTACGCGAGCAGGAGTTAGTCGGTGCGGAAACCATCGCTGCGTTGAAGTTGCCGCGATCCACTGCCTCGGCAGCCGGTGCCGGCACGGTCAACGCGGTAAATCCCGCCAAGCCGCCGAAGACCGATGCGTCCGGACCAGCGCCTGCCCGTACGCCGAAGGGCGTGACGTTTGTGCCGCCGGTCAATCAGGTTCCTCCCGATGTGGAACGCGCACTAAAGGCCGCGGGGTGGAGCTCGGTGACGGGAATCTGGAAGAAGAAGTCCGAGAACGTTTACGAAGTGACCAACGGAAAACTGGAAGCGGACAAAATCGATGGCGCGATCCAGTTTGTCCTTCCCAAGGGCAGCGACGCGGTCATCCGGGCCTTCGTGCGTAATTGTCACAGCAAGGACGAGGACGAACCCAATCGACCGTTGCCTGCCACAGGATACGGCTTCGAAATTAAGGACAATGCCTACACGGCTTTCGTTGTAGACATCAGCGGGAGCGGTCGCCCGGTGCGTTGGTACACGCACGATTTCAAGGGAGAGGGCAAGGACACGGTGATGGTGAAAATTCTTAGCGATGCCTTGGAATTATCGATCAAGGGCGCCGCCAGCGGCAAGACCAACTACCGCGCGACGAAAAAAGCGCCGTTCATGATCTCGATCGAAGGCACTGCGGTGATCGAAGCCCCGCAGGCGATCGGAAAGTAGCGGATGCGTCACGCCTGTTTGCAATGAATCTCCGCCGCCCCGCGCAGCTCCGCGGCCTTGTCTTCCGGGCACGTGTCGCTCAAGAAATTTCCGCCGCCGATTTCCGGGCCGGCGAGGTACTTCAACAGATTCGGCTTGCGCAGCGGCGGATGGAATTCGATGTGGAAATGGAACGCGCTGTGGTCCGCCCCGTCCGTCGGCGCCTGATGCAACGGCATCACGTACGGAAACGGCATCTGCCACATGTTGTCCATCTTCACCAGCACGCGTTTGAGTACGTCTGAAAAATCGGCGAGCTCCTTGGGCGACAGCGCAGCGAGGCTCGGGTGCGTCTCCTTCGGCGCGACGAACACTTCGTATGCGTAGCGCGCAAAGTACGGAATGAACGCGATTGCGGAATCGTTCTCGCAGATGATGCGGCGGCCGTCTTCTTTTTCCGCAGCGAGAATGTCCTGAAAGAGGACGCGGCCGGTTTCTTTCTTGTGCTGCTGCGACGCGCCCGCTTCGGTCTCGATGGTTTTGAAGACGAAGTTGTTGGCGTAGATCTGGCAGTGCGGGTGCGGATTGGAGACGCCGACGACTTCGCCCTTGTTTTCGAAAATCAGAACGTGCTTGATCTCCGGCCGGTCGCCGAGGTCGCGGTACTGTTCCTGCCAGCAGCGCAGCAGATTCTGGATCTCCGGCAGCGCCAGTTCCGCCAGCGCCACGTTGTGTTTCGGGCTGTAGCAGACGACGCGCGCGATGCCTTGTGCCGGGCGGTTTTTGTAAATGCCCGCCGGCTTCTTCAATTCCGACGGAGCCGTGAAGCTGACGCAGGGGTGATCGTTGTCGAAGACGAAGACGCCCGTGTACGGCTCGTTTTTCGCGCCGCTGACGCGCGGGTTGCCGGGACAGAGATAGCAGTCGGGCAGGTACGCCGGGATCTCCGCATCCTTGCGCGCGACCGACCCACCGCTCCACGGCCGGTTGTTGCGGTGCGCCGCAATGATGACCCATTCTTCGCGCAACGGATGCCAGCGTTCTTCCCACATGAAAGCGTTGCTCTCCCTAGTGAACGAGTATTGCAGATAGTTTTGAGTTGTGAGTTTCTAGTTTTGAGTTGGGTTGCACAGATCGTCACGTTAGCAGGAGATTGAGTGGCTCGCAATGAACTCGCGCTCTCCCCCTTTACGGAAGAGAGCGCGTTTTCAATGCCGTAACTCAAAACTAAAAACTCAACACTCAAAACTAACCGTGCGCTCAAACCCTCGGAAAACTAATGACTCTTCGCCGTCATCTTGCCTTTGTCCGACGCGGCGGCGTTGGCGCGGGCTTCTTCCTTGTTGCGTTTCATTTCGTCGACGCTCTTGGTCTTCAGGCGCGCCGCGCCGGATGTTTCGAGCAGCTTCACGCGCGTGCCGTTCTTCTCGTGATCGGCCAGGCGCTTCTTCGCGGCGGGGACTTCCTTGGCGTACTGCGGCAGCCATTCGGCCTGAGCCACGACCATTTCGTCGGTCATCTGCCAGACTTCTTCCGGATTGCAGACGGCGCCGACGAGGGGGTCGTGGAGCATCGCCTGCTTCAGCAGCAGCAGATCGCCGGTAACGGCGGCCTTCGTTCCCATTTCCTGGACGCGGACGGACGCCGAACACGTCGCGGCGCAGGCCAGCGGCAGGTCGCCGACGACGGGCATGTTCAATCCGTTCTTGTCGACGTAGCCGGGGATTTCGATGATCGCTCCGTCGGGCAGATTGGTGATGTGCCCCTTGTTGAGGATGTTGAAATGCCCGCGGTAGATGCGTCCGGTTTCCAGCGATTCGATGATCCACGAGCCGTGTTCTTCGCTACGCGAATCCTGCGTGAACTTGGGCGGTTCCTGTTTCAGCCAGTTCGGGAAATCGGTCTCGAACCAATTGCGGCCTTCGGTGCAGACGCGCAAGTAGCCGCCGGTTTCGCCGTTGATCCAGCAGGAGAGATCGATCCACTTATTGATTTCATCGGTGCGCTTGCGGTACCAAGGAAGGTATTCGCTCAAGTGTCCGTTGGATTCGGTGCTGTAGTAGCCGAAGCGGTTGAGCACATCGATGCGCACTTTTTCGGTCGTCGGGAAGGTCGGGTGAGCGGCGAAGAGTTCCGGCAGCATCGCCACCATGTCGCGGCCGCGCCACGAGACTTTCGTGAACCACGTCTGGTGGTTGATCCCCGCGGCGATCACGTCGACTTCGCGGCGGTGCATCTTGTAATCCTGCGGAATCAGCGCTTCCTTCTTCGCCCAGTTTTCGATGCAGGATGTAATCTGCCAGTGCGCGCCCTGGACGCCGTGGCACAGGCCGATGGTGCGCACGCCGCCGTAGGCATTGCAGGCCCACGTGTTCATCGCCATCGGGTTGGAATAATTCAGGAACAGCGCGTTGGGCTTGGCCACTTCGCGGATGTCTTTGCAGAATCCCAGCAGCGCGTTGATGGTGCGCTGAGCGTACATGATTCCGCCGGCGCAGATCGTGTCGCCGACGCACTGATCGACGCCGTACTTCAGCGGAATGTCGACGTCCGTCGCGAACGCTTCCAGTCCGCCCTGGCGGACCATGCAGAGAATGTAGTCGGCATCGGTGATCGCTTTGCGGCGATTGGTCGTCGCGATGATTTTCGCGGGCAGGTTGTTGTGCTTGATGTCGCGCTCGCAGATCTGCGTGACCATGTCCAGGTTGCGTTCGTTGATGTCGGTGAGCGCGAACGTGGTGTCGGCCAGTTCCGGAACCGAGAGAATGTCGCGCATCAAACGCGTGGTAAATCCGATGGAACCGGCGCCAATCATTGCAATTTTAATGGTCACGACGTACGTCCTCCGCGGGGTGGGATGGATCCGAATTAGTCGGAATGTGAATCCTGTGGGTCACCAGTGCTCTCCTTAGTAAATACACTGCAATCGGGGCTTGAAAAGGGTCTGTCCCGGCTAAAGATAGTCTATTTGTGAATGAACCGGCTGCCGCACACGCTGCTCTGGAGAAACTGCACGACACCGTCGCGCGCATCTTCCGCGACCAAGTGCCGCATTCGCAACTCTTCGGCCCGCATATCGATGTCTACGGCGGCTACGAGACGCGCACTGATCCCAAAGACTACTACTGGTCCGGACTCAAGCGCGGCGGCGACCCCAATCATCCCAGCATCATCTATCAGTACGTCTTAAGCGGGTGGGGGATCTACCGTGAAGGCCGGGCCGCGCAGCGCGTCGAAGCCTGCAGCGCGTTCTCCGCGTTCATTCCGTCCGATCACGATTACTTCCTGCCGCCGGAATCGCCCGCGTGGACATTTTTTTGGCTGAGCCTGCGCCATCCCTACGTCGTCCGGCGCATGCGCGAACGGATGCTGCAATCCGGCCGCGTGCTGAAGATTCCCGCCGACAGCGTGCTGGTTGCGCGCATGGTCTCGCTCTTTGAAGGCGCGAGTCACGGCACGTTTCGCGATCAGTACGCGCTGGAGCAGGCGCAGTTGGATTTCCTGATGGAGTACGAACGTTTCGGCCATCAGTTGCAGTACGCGCAGCCGACGCGCGAATCCTTGCTGAACGAAACGCGCGCGTACATCTTAAAACGCTTGAGCTCCCCCGTGACCATCGAGCAGCTCGCTCAGCGCCGCGAGATGAGCCGCAGCCATTTCGCGCATTATTTCAAAGCGGAAACCGGCCTCGCTCCCGCGCAGTTCGTGACAGAAGTCCGCCTGCGCGAAGCCGAGCAGCGACTGATCCAGACCAAGGCGAAGCTCGGCGCCATCGCCCGCGAATGCGGCTTCGCCGACGCGAATCATTTCTGTAAGGTTTTCCGCAGGCATTACCACGTCAGCCCGGGAAATTTCAGGCGGCAGGTGCGGGCGTGAGGGTTGAAAACAATGGCATGAATACTTTTCGCGAAGTGCGCCGCGCGCCATTCGTCTCGATTAGCGTGGCTCAGCAAACGGAACCGATTGATTGTCTGTGGATGGCCTTGTCCGCCGTGCAACGGCTCAGCTTCCGCGCGCGGTCTCCGTTGGCTTCCGGCTGGAACGGTAGTGGTGATGGTACCGTCGGAGTGACTGCGCTGAACGACGGACGCGTAGTGTATTCCGAGTCGGGACAGTGGCTCACCGCCGCCGGCGTAAAATTGAATTTTACCAATGTGTACCGATGGACGCTGCTGCGCGAATCTCAGCGCATTCGACTCGAGCATTTGCGGTTCGGCGGCGAACGTCCCATACATCTGTTCGAAATCGAGCCGACTGGCGCGAACGATTTCAAATCAGTCGAACCGCACGTCTGCAGCGAGGATCTGTATGCCGCAACGTTGCGCGTGGACGCTCCACGACTTCTACTGAACTGGCGCGTCACTGGTCCGAATACGGACAACACAATCGAGTATGTCTACGGGTAGGCACGCCCCTCACGCCTGCAACGCCCCCTTCAACACTCGCGTCAACTCCGCCTCCACCCGCGCGACTTTGAATTCCACCGCCGCTCCACGATGCGCGCGCTTGGCCACCGCCAGCGGCACGACCCGCCCGCTGCCATTGGCGGGATTAATCCACGTCAGCTTTCCCGCCGGAAGTGCGCGCGTTAAATCGCGCGTGTCGAAGTGTTCGAGCACGCCGTACAGGAAATGCGAGAAGTCGTAGTCGCGGTCATTTGCCGTCGCCAGTTCGGCGTAGCTCAGCGGCGTACCCAGCAGCACCACGCGCCGATACGCCTCGGGCTTCAGGTACGCGGCGATCAGCGCCGTCAGGCCCAGCGCGCCTTCCGCGACCAGATCCGGCGCGCTTCCGGATTGGCGTTGCAGCACCGCGGCGGCCTGGAGCAAATCGACCACGCGCAGGCCAGTCATCGTCCGTCCCTGCGTCAGCGCGGTGCGCGCCAGGCTGGATTGATGATTGAACAGTAGTGGCCCGATCATGGAGATGTTGCTGGTGTCCTTCGGATCGGCGCTGACGCCCGAGCCGCGCAGATCGATCAGACTCAGCGGCCGCTTGATCTCCCGCACGCCGTCGAGCAGGCGTGAACGCTCCGCGCCGGCGATGCCCTGATCGTGCGCGTACAAAATATCCGGATTCGCCCCGGGCTCATACTTGATGTGCAGTGGCACGCCACCTTCGCTCTCCCATGAAATCGTGCCGTCGGCCACGGTTGCGGCGGGAGCCTCCGCCAGCAGCGACGCTTCACTTTCGCAGAGCGTCGCCAGCACGCCGGCGCGTAGCGCGGCGGGCTCGGGAATTTCCGGACGCGACTTGGCCAGCGCGGCCACGCGTTCGGCGATCAGTTCGCGCGGACCCCGGCCCAATCCGTCCAGAAGCAGATTGCCGCTGAACGACGCGAGCAGTTTGCCGTTGCCGTAAACGGGCAAGTCGTCGCTGTGTTCGTTGTCGGTGATGATGTCGTCGCGGCCCAGCAGGTGCTTGATTGCAAATTCCGCAACCAGTTTGCGAGAACCGAGCGGAAAGCCGTGCGCGCCTTCGCCGGTACCGTAAGCCAGAGCATCGCCCTTGCCAAAAGCGTTCCAGAACGGCCGGTAAAATTCCGCCACCGCCGCGCTGTTGTGACGGTCTTCGCTGGCGGAGACGATCAGCACCGGCTTGGGCGCCATGCAGATGAGCAGATCGACCTGCGAAATGCCGTGGTTGATGGTGAAGAACAACGATTGGTCCGCATCGCCGCCAGAAATCGAGCGGTCGCTGCCCAGGATCGACGCGGGAATCGCCAGCGCAAGCCGGTCGTCGAGCGCCTGAAGAAAACGCGTATCGGTGCCGCCGCCGCTGGCGCCGCACGCGCCGATCCGCTCGGGATCCACGTCGCGCCGCGCGCGCAGCGCGTCGACCAGGCGTTTGCCGGCCAGCGCCGTGAGAGCGTGCTGGTGGATGCCGCACAGGTATCCCGGATCGCCGATCAGGCAATGCATGGTGGTGACGTTCTGTCCAAGCGTGAAGCCATGACATGCCGCGTCCTGCAGCGCGTAGGGCACCGTTGCGCCGGGCGGATGTTCGTCGCGCAGGCGCTGCATCTCATCGCGAACCGGACGCGAGAACCATTCCACGCGCTCGCCCTGACCGCAGCCGTCGAACGACGCACAGATGATGCCGTGACGCGCCAGCAGCCGCATCTGACGCTGATACATCGCGTTCGCTTTGCCTTCCCACCAGTGGCCGACGGGCATCACCAGAGCGGGATTGCGACCGCTTGGTTTTTCGGGACGGTAGAGCAGCGCGCTGGCCCAGAAATTTGGAAAGACTTCGTACAGAAACGATTCGATCACCACACCCGGTGCGGCGTAGCGGCGCGAATTCAACACTTTCGGCGGCGCTTCGGAAGCACTCAGCGCCAGCGTGGCCGGCCCAAGTGAATCGCGCGCGATGCCGCGCAACTCCAGCTGAAGCGCGCGCACTTTTTCAGGCGTGTCGATGGTCTTGAAACGCGCGACCCGTTCATCCAAGCGTTGGTTGGCGACGGTTTTGAAGTAGTCCTGCAAGATGGGCATTCATCCGCTCCTCATGTCCTACATAATGCTACACCGTGAGGCCGCATTTTGCAGAGAATCACGAGGAGGAGGTCCGATTCGATAACGTCGCAGCAACAGCAATTCAAAATTAAGAATTCAAAATTATCTCTTCAAGCAGAACAGATTTCGGGCCCGCCCAACAACTACCCGCCGCGCGTCATGCGTGCCCAGTTGCGCTTCAAGCGGTCCCAGCGCGTTTCCTGAGCGAGAAAAATGCGCGCAGATTCCGGCTTGGGCGGAGCCGGCGGCGCGCTGATGCGGCCGGCCAGTCTCGGGACGTGTTTCTCAATCTGCAGCTTGGCGAAAAAATAGCACGCGTCTTCTTTCACATCCGGCGTCACATCCCGGCGTTCAATCTTCCGTCGAAAGCCGCTGCCGGTCGGATCGTCTTCGAAATCGCGTACCGCCATCCATGCCGCCTGCGCGCTGGCGTCCATGTTCTCGCAAATCTGACGCGTCAACTCCGGCTGCTCCATCACCGCCTGCACGACGGCGCGCAATTCGGCGTCTTCCACGTGAATGCGCCAATCGCGGTTGGCAATCTGCGCGACGTAGCGCAGGACGATCTGTGCCAATCCGATCGCTTCGGCCGCCTGCTCGAAGGAGCATTTCGGCGGCACGGACAACCCCAATTCGCTCATTTTTGAGAGCTGCTTGTCGGTGGCAGACTGCATAGGCATGACCTTTCCTGAGTATACATGGCTCTAGTGCCTGAAAACCCTTGCGCGCATACATGAAAAACAATAAACCGCACAATTGCACAACGTGTTGGTGTCACATTGGTTGCTGAAAGGTGAATGGATCAATATTTTTCACTTTATTGAGCATCTCCTGCGCACTTTTGGACACTCGAGTGTATGTAGTACTAACTACAACTGACTACGGCTCCGCGGGCCGGTTCAGTTCGTACACTTAATGGGGGCTGTACCATGCGATTTCTGACTGCGCTGATGCTTTCGGTTCTGGTCTGCGTCCCGGCTTCAATTCTGAGCGCCGGAGAAACGACGCCACCCGATCAGGTCCTCAAGATCAAAGTCCAGCCCGACAAAGCGCCAGACTGTACCTCGCTTAAAACCATCGTCGAAACGGTCACCAAAGACAGCAAGACCAACGACGCCAAAGCGATCGCCATCTACAACTTCATGCAATTGAGTCACTACCACCGCAACTATCCGCAGGAAGAAGGCGGCGTGCCGGTGCTCAAGGAAATCAACAACTACGGCTGGAGTCTCTGCGGCGGACTGCATTCGGAACAGTCGGCGCTCTGGCGGCAGCTCGGCTGGGGCTGGCGCTTTGTCGGCTGGGACGGCCACACCACGGTTGAAGCGCAGTACGATGGCAAGTGGCACTACTTGGACATTTTCCTGAAGTTCTACGCGTGGATGCCAGACGGGAAGGGCGGCCGCACCATCGCCGGAGAAGACGACCTGACCTCGCGCAGCAAGGAGCTGATCACCGACGCCTTCACGCTCGATAAATCGCGCAACGTCGTCTACATGAACAACAATCCATTCGCGATGGTTGGTGCGAGCAAAGCCAACTGGCGCGCGCCGTCGTTTCTGTGCTGCGGCGACGACCTGGCCGGCACGATCGGTGGCCTGAAGACGCATCACGTCGCCGGCAGCCCCGAAGGCTGGGCGGGAATCAACCACGCCGATGGCACCTACAACACAGACGTCAATCTCGCGCCCGGATTCGCGTTGACCAACCGCTGGGACGGTGAACCCGACGCCTGGTTCTGGGGCGGCAGCAAGATCGCTCCCGCGCACACCTGCGGCGGCCACAAGGACACCCGCAACGATCCCGGCATCGGCCTGGTGCTCGAACCGTACATCACCGCCAAGCCCAGCCGCAATTTCGCCAACGGTACGCTCTCGTTTACGCCGGATTTCTCCAGCGACGCGCTGTTGAAGTCCTTCGTCTCCACCGACAACGTCAAGTACGCCGACAAGACGCTGGTTCCCGCCTCCGGCGACAAACCCGGCGTGGTGGTCTTCCGCCTCGCGTCGCCCTACCTCGTCACCAAGGCCAGCGGCTCGGCCACCGGCGTGGAGAAAATCGAAGTCTCGACCGACGACGGCAAATCGTTCGTCCCCGCCGACGCGAAAGATTTCAGCGCACCGCTGAAGGGCAAGCTCTCCGCGCTGGTCAAAGTCTCATTCAAGGAACCGCTCAAAGAGCTGAAGTTCGAAACGACCGTGCAGAACAATCCCGGCTCGCTGCCCTATCTTTCGCCCGGCAAGAACACGATCACCGTTTCCGTCGGCGACGCCGCCGCGCTGGGCAACAACAAGCTCGTCGTGACCTACGCTTACAAACTCGGTTCGCGCACGAAGTCCTTCGAACAGCTCTGCGAACAGGGCAAGGAAGTCGCCAAGCAGCACAACGCCAAGTGGGCTGACACCATCACCTGCGTGCAGAAAACGTTCAACGCCAAGGATCTGCCGGCCACGTTCGACATCGACTGCCCGACTCCCAAGGGCCAGTACCCCGTCTACCCGCGCATGGTCTTCCTGCGCCGCGAAGTCCTGGCCCCCGGCGCGTCCGCGCTGGCTCTGCCCGAAGGTTCCACCGAAGCAAAAACCGCGGAGACCGATGAACTGGCGACGCTGCCCAACCCGTTCACTGTCGGCGCCGAAGATCCGCCGGTGATCAAGCCGCGCGCGACCAAGACGGTTGAAATCCCGCTGACCTACGTTCAGTTCAACGACATCAGCGGCGCCGTTGCCGAGAAGGGTTCGCTGCGCTGGCCCAAGAGTCCCGGCGAAGCCGCCAAAGTGGTCGCCGGCGTGGTGCTGATCAACGGCGACCTGAAAGATCTGCCCGCGAAGAACATCGCCGCCGCGCGCCTGCTCGTGCCGATCACGCGCGGCCATAATTCCGCGCCCGGCCAGCTCGGCGCCGCCTTCCTGAAAGCGCCGGTCGAAAAGGGCGCTGCCGTCGACTTCAAAGCGCTGCCCGACGTCTCCGGCATCGCCATCATCCCCAAGCATCCCGACACCAACGACTACTCGCCCGCGAAAGTGTTCCCGATCGACGTAACCAAGACCGTCCGCTCGATCGCTGCCGGAGAAATCAAGTTCAACGGCGTGGCGTTACGCATGGTCCCCAACGCCAGCGTCGACGACGGCTACACCGTCCGCTGCGACGTCTCGCCGACGGACAAAGTTGTGCTGCAGGTGGACGTCTACACCGACGCGGAATAGCAGCGCCTGTGTGTCAAGGAGCAAGCGGCCGTATGCTTGCTCCTTGCTCAGCGCATCGCATGCAGATGGCGCAGGTTTCTTGCGTGTAAAAAATCAACCCGCTTGCGCGTAAGTTCCCTTGCGCACCCCCACCCCTGACCCCTCCGCGCTAGCGCGGCGAGTGCTTCGCCATCCACTCCTTGGCCGTCGTCACGTATTTCTCCAGCGGCGACCAGTCGTCTTCCCACGTCGTGTACATGATCCCCACCACGCCTTTGCAGTCAGCGGTCTCATTGAGCCACGCCGCGAGCTTTGCCGGGTCGTTGTGCGAGAGTATCTGCTGGTGGTGTTCACCTTCGAAAAACTTCACGCTCTTCACGTTGCCGTTGTTCCAGTTCACCACGCCCAGATTTTTCGGCATGCCCTTCCACGATTCAAACCACGGCCCGTCACCCTTGGCGATAAACATGACAAACGGCGAGCCATCGTCTTCGGTCTTCTTCGCGTTGTGGAATGGATCGAACATGTCGTTCCAGACCACCATCGGCTTGCCCGGGTCGCCGTCCTCGATGATCTTGCAGCATTTGGCGATGTGGTCGGCGAGAATCTGCCCCGGCGTCAGGTTGCGCTTGGCGCACGCGTCGTCGTAACCGCACTGGCGGATTTCATCGTGCTGCATGAAGTAAAAATCCGGCTGCAGATTCTCCTTCAGGAAGCGCACCTGCTCCTTGATCGCCTCGTACGTTTTCGGCTCGCTCATGCAGATCGCCGCGTTGTTGGACGTGAAGTTGGTGATCGCGTGATTAAAATTCGCCAGCACCTTCTGCCCTTCTTTTAGTTTGCTTCCCGCCGGAATCGCGACCACCGGCGGCGTGTGCCAGCCGGAAACGCTCGGCGCCAAACCCGGGTCGACGACTTTCGCGAAGTCCTTGCCTTCCTCGTACACGGTCTTGCCGTCTTCGCTGGTGATCGAGAGCGGCAGATTCTCGCGGCGGATGATGTTCATGAATCCCGCCGGCTCGATCTTGAGGTCCGACCACCACATCTTCCCGCCGCGCGCGTCCCACGTGCCCATGTAGAGCCCGACTTCGGAAAATTCCTGGCTGTTGAAAGTGATGTCGATGCGCGTCCAGTCCATCGTTTCCTTGATCGGCAGCGGCGCCCAGTTGAGCGGGTTCTTGCCGATCGCCATGATGCGGATGTCGCGGCTCTTGTTCTGGTCGGTCTTCATCATCACCGAGACGTGATAATTGTGCTGTGGCAGCACTTTCACGCGCTGAATCAGACGCGAATGTTTGGCCGGCGAATTCCCCGCGTCCTGGATGCGCAGGCTGGGCTTCTCGTTGTATTTTACCGTCTCGTCTTTAAACGCGATCTTCCCCGCGTCGTCGACGTCCCAGCCGGCCGGCGCGTCGCCCTTCCACGTCTCGAACGTGCCGTTGTTGAAGTGAACCTCCGGCTCCGACGGCACCAGCTTCCCGTCTTTGACCACGAAGCTCGCGTTGCGCACCGGCATCCCTTCGATCAGGTTGATGTCATAGTGCAGCATCTCTTCGCCATACCCGACTGCCGCCAGGCTCGACGCGATCTGCAGATGCAGTTCCGTCGCTTTCTGCCGGAATTTCTTCACCTTCGCGATGTACTCCGGCGTCTGAAATTCCTTCATGAAAAAGCGGCTGTCGAAAATGGAGATGCCCGTGTACCCCGCCTTCGCCGCGCGTTCCATCAGCGCGTACACTTTCACCATGGCCTCATCGTTGTTGATGTTGGTCATGAGATGAAACCAGTAGACCGGCGGCTTGATCAACGGCGCATCCGCCGCGTGCGCCGAAACCATCAGCGCTGAAACCAGAACCGATGAAAGCAGCAGAGCCCGGTGTAGTCGCACGTTTCACCTCCGTCGTCACCTGTCGAAAAAAGAATGTCGAATGTTGAATTGTCCGATGGACGCCAAACGCCGAGCGTCGTCCATCTGTCCACTTGTGCGGTGATATACACCCGAATCGGCCGAACGGTGAGTTTTTCTGGGAGACTTAAAACGTCGAAGCGTCCACCACTACCTTCGCACAATACACACCGAATAGTCAGCACCACCGCGCCGAAGTCATGCTTCCGCGCAGGCATCCGCCCATCCCTGGCCCCTGACCCCTGACCCCTCCGCGCTAAGCGCGGCTCACGGTCGATTCGCGCCGGATCACCCACGGGTACGGCCGCTGGTTCAGCGGCGGCAATTTCTTTTCCATCGAGCCCATGCGTTTGCGGTAGTACGCCGGCAGCCGGCAGACGCGGTTCTGCGCTTCCGCCGCCAGTCCGCTGAGCCCCTTCAAATGCGCGACGTCCCAGTGTTCGATCAGGTGCTCCATGATCCCGATGTAATCGGCAAACGTGTACACGCCCAGCCGCTGCGCCACGCTCGAGAAGCAGGCGAACAGCCCTTCGTCTTCCGGATCGGACATCAGGTGCGCCGGCATCGTGATCGTGCGCGTCAGCATCGTTTCAAACGAGAGCACCGCGCCCGCCGGATCGATCTCGAAGACGCGCGACATGAAACTCTTGTACGCGTCTTCGTGCCGCGCTTCGTCGGCCGCGATGGTATTGCAGATCTTCCCCAGTGCCGGCTCGCCCGCCGCGCGGGTCAAGCGCGCCACCTGCCCGTGCGACAGCCGCGTGGCCCGTTCCTGAAACGACGTGTAGACCAGCCCGTTGTACGGATCGTTGGTGTGCTGCGGATTGAAGCCATTGCGGATCAGATGCTGGATGCTGGTTTCCACCGCGCGCATGTTGACGCGGCCGGTGACGTAGAGGTACCGGTTGAGCAGATCGCCGTGGCGATTCTCTTCCGACGTCCACGCGCGCGACCACTTCGCCCACGGGTTGACGCTGTCGCCGGTTTCGTCGCGGATGCTGCCGAGTCGGTTGAAGCTGGTCTGGTAGGAGGGCAGTGCTTCTTCGGTAACCATCGAACCGACGAGGACCACGAGCAGTTCGTCGGGCAGTTCCTGAGCCGCCTTGCGGAATTCCGAGACGTCCTGCGGCCACGACTCTTTGGTCAGATCGGGCACGAAATCGCTCGGCTGCCAGCTTTTGTTAACTGGCGTCAAAAGCGAAAATTTACGCTCCACATCGCCTTCAATCGATGCGAGCACCTCGCGCTGATCCACGGTCGTTCTCCTATAATTCCGTAGTACGATATCCGCTTTGTGACACCGGGAATAGGAGAAAAGAAAAGTATTGAGTCACCATTTGATTTCGTAACACAAGGTGGGCGCGCTGCGGCGGACCTCACGGCAACAGAAAAGCCTCATCCCCGCCGCCGCGTCTGCCGTTTCTTGCGCCGCGCAACGAGGGTCTTGTTTTTCTCGATCGGGTACGTGCGTTTCTCCACAGAGTTCGCGACTTTTTCGATGCTCCGTTGGTACGACTGCCAACCTTTCAGCTGCTGCTCGCTTAGCGTCGCAGGCTTGCCGGTTTTGAGGTGATGCTTGACCGCCCGCAGCCAGCGGCGCTGCTCGCGCGAGAGCTGCGGCTTGATGTTCACCACCAAGACACGCGAATGGGACGGGAACGGCTCGCTCACGGAATCGTCGTCTCCGCGAATCTGCGACGACGGCACCTCAAGTAAAATCAACGCGCAATGATCGCCGCGCGGTTGATGCCGCAGTTCGAGGAAGAGGCGAAAGCGCGATCTAGAACTGGCGGAGTGGTGGATTCTGAACATCGGATAAATTTATGCCGAGGTAGGTCCCGCGAACTCGTTGGAAAGCTCCTCAGCATTTCCGGAGGAAGTGAGATGTCAGACGCGTCCGTCCGGCGAATCTGGATCCCCCCAGCCCCCTATTCAAGGGGGGAGAAATGGCGCCCTACTTCCCCGGCTTGCTCGCGTCTTCTTCCGTGTCTTCGGAGAGCGCCTGGTAATACTTGTCGACCAGCGAGCGGTATTCCTTCGGCGCGTCTTCGTCGGCAGACGGGCGGACGTCGCGGGCGCGGAGCAGGCGTTCGATGCGGTTGACCAGGCCGTTGGTGACTTCGTCCAGCGACTGGGTCATGCGCTGCATCGCGGGGCCGCCGTTGGCCGAGCCGCCGGCGCTGGCGGCGCCATTCGGGTTCGCTTTCTGATTGCGGATCTGCTCCTTCAACTGCTGCACGGCCGAGACGGCGTCGCGCATGTTCGCCATTTCCGGCGAGTTGGGTTCGAGGCGGTCGACTTTCAACTTCAGGCGCTTGAGTCCCTTCTCGAGTTTCTCGATGGCCGCCTCGCGCTTCTCGGGCGTGGTGGCGTTCTCGTCGGCATCGGCGTGCTTGGTGACGTCCTTCGCATCCGGCGAGGAGCTCGGATCGCTGTTCGGATTCCCGCCCTCGCCTTTGTCGCCGCTGCTCTTGCCGGTCTTTGACGTGGTCTTGCTGCTGCTCGGCGGGGATTTCTGATCCGACGACGCGTCGCCCTTGCCTTGACCGGGCTTTTCGCCAGGGTTCTCGGAAGGATCTTTGGCTTCCTGACCCGGCTTGTCGCCCTTGCCGGTCGCATCGCCGGGCTTGCCGCTTTCGCCAGGCTTCTCGCCTTTATCGCCGGGCTTCTCACCCTTGTCGCCAGGTTTGTCGCCCTTCGCGCCGGGCTTGTCGCCCTTGTCGCCAGGCTTCTCGCCGCGGTCTCCGGGCTTGTCACCTTTGTCGCCGGGCTTCTCACCCTTATCGCCCGGCTTGTCGCCTTTGTCCCCGGGCTTCTCGGCCTTGTCCGTCTTGTCTCCCTTTTCGCCGGGCTTGGAAGGGTCGCCGGCCTTCTTCGGGTCGGGCTTGATGCCGGCGTCGCGGGCGATGGCTTCGAGTTGCTTCGCCGCGTCGTGGGCCTGCTCTTCCATCGCTTTCAAGCGGTCGAGATCCGAGCCGCTGGCTTCGGCGATGTAGGAGTCGAGATTCTTGTCGACGTCGCGGAGCACCTGCGCGAGCTTCTCGCCTTTTTCGGCGGCCTGCGCGGGTGTCTTGGGCTGCGAGGGATTGGCCGTGTCGTCGGCTTTCGGTTCGCCCATCTTGTCCAGACCCTTGGCGACGTCGTCCATCGCGTTGGGCAGGTCGGCGTTCTGCGTCTGGTCACGCGCTTCGCGTGCGGCGTCGGCGGCCGCGGGGTTGGCGTCCTTAGCCAGATCCTGCAGGCCTTCCAGGGCGCGGTCGAGCTTCTTCGCTTCGCGCGCGGCGTCTTCTTCCTTCTTCGTGGCGTCGGCGCGCTTGGCGTTGCTCTCCGGGTCCATCTTTTCGCCCGGAGCCGCGGGCTTCATTTCGCGCGCGGCGGCGTCGACCTTCTCCTGATTTTCACGCGCCGACTTGGCGATGTTCTTGGCATCGCGCGCCTTCTCTTCGAGCATCTTGCCGATGCTGCGGTCGAAGTCGTTCTGCGCTTCCTTCAATGCCTTCTCGGTCGCTTCCGCCGGCGACTTTGCGCCCATCGTGTCGTGGCTCTTGAGTAGCTCCGAAGCGTCGTGAGCTTTGTTCGCCGCTTCTTCCAGCTTGTCCTTGGCGCTGCCATCGCGCGCGGCGTGGCGGAGCGCTTCGAGATTTTCCGTCGCGCGCGCCAGGTCCTGAGCGCCCGCGGCGATCGCGTCTTCACGCTTGCCGGCGTCGGCGGGGTCTTTCTTCGCCGCCAGATCCTTGTTGATGTCGCCCTGGTCCTTGGCCAGCGACTGGAGTTTCTTCATCGCGTTGGCCAGGTCCTTCATGTCGGACGCAGCGGTGTTCTGCGCGGCGTTCTGGACGGAGGCCGCGAGCTGGTCGAGCGCCTTGGCCGCCTGCGCCGCTTCGCGCTGCGCGTCCTCGGCCTTGCCCTGGCTCATCGCCTCCTGCGCCTTCTGCGCTGCGGTGGCTGCTGCGGCCCGTTCATCGGCCTGCTGCTTGGCCTTGTCGAGATCCTTGCTGCCGCCGATGTTCTTCTCCTGCGCGCGCGGAGCGAGCAGATCGAGGCGATCGGAAAGATCCTTCAGGTCGCCTTGAATGTCGCGCTGCTGGTTGGTCATCGAGCGGAGTTGCTGTTCCTTCGTCTGCCCTTCCTGCGGCTGACCCGACGCGCTCTTCGATCCTTCCTGCGGCTTACCCGATTCCGACGGCTTGCCTGATTCCGACGGCTTGCCTGATTCCGACGGCTTGCCCGAATCCTGCGGCTTGCCTGATTCCGACGGCTTGCCCGATTCCTGCGGCTTGCCCGAATCTTGCGGCTTACCCGAGTCCTGCGGCTTGCCCGAGTCCTGCGGCTTACCCGAGTCCTGCGGCTTGCCCGAATCCTGCGGCTTGCCCGAGTCCTGCGGCTTGCCCGAGTCCTGCGGCTTGCCCGAGTCCTGCGGCTTGCCCGAGTCCTGCGGCTTGCCTGAATCCTGTGGCTTGCCGGAATCTTGCGGTTTGGGTTGGCTGAGGTCGCGGGCCTGCTGCGCGAGGTTCTGCTGGCGTTGCGCGAGGTCCTGCGCGTCCTTCTGCAGACTGGCCAGTTCCTGACGCACCTGCTTTTCGCTAGCCTGGCGCAGGTTCTTCTGCGCTTCCTTCATGTCGTTGCCGGCCTGCTGCGCTTTTTCCTGAGCCGACTTCATGTTCTTGTCGTTGGGTTGCTGCGCTTCCTTGGCGGCCTGCGACATCTTGTCGGCGGCCTGCTGCATCTTGTCGGCGGCGTTCTGCACTTCCGGATTGCGGCCCGACAACTGTTCCAGTTTGCGCGCGCGGTCTTCGGCTTCCTTGGCGAGCTGTTCAAGCTCATCCTTGACCTGCTTCTGCAGGCGGCGCTGATTTTCCTGCTCGGCCTTCTGCTCCGGCGTCTGAGCCTGGTTCTGGGGCGGCGGCGACTTCTTCTTGCGCTGTTCGAGTTCTTCCAGTTCGCGCTCGGTCTGCTTTTCGCGCTCCAGCATCTTCGGCATTTCGGCCAGCTCTTCCTTCATGTCCTGCTGGTCTTTCTGCTGCTGGTCCTGCTCCTGCTGCTTCTTTTTCTTCGACTGCTTGTCCATCGCCATCTTGAAGCGCGGGTCACCGTCCTTATCCGAGAGCAGCAGCCGCCGCGTTTCGCTCAGGTGGCGCAGCGCTTCGGTCTCCGGCTTCACGGCTTCCGTGGCGTTGGGTTCCTTCAGGCGATCCTCGGCATTGGTCATCTTGTCGACGGCCTGTTCCATGTGCTTCAATTCTTTTTCGCCGAACGCCGCCGGCTGGGGATGCGGAGGCTGGGGCGGCTTGGGTCCGTCTTCTTCCTTCTCCGCCTTGGGCTGCTCTTCGGCCTGCGCCATGTCGGTCTTGACCTTCTCCATCAGGTCCTGCAGCTTCACCTTCAGCGCCTTCTGCGCGTCGGCGGTCTTCAGCGCGGAGGCCTTCTCAGCTTCACGGTTGGTGACGCTGGCTTCCTTGTTTGCGTTGGCCTGGGCGAAGGTGTCCTTCACCAGTTTCTTCTCGGCTTCGATCAGCTTGTCGATCTGCTTGACCGCCGGAGGCGTTCCGCCGCTCTTGGGCTTGGGCGTCTTCGGATCGTTGTAATCCTGTTCGTCGTAGACGGTCAGGAAGTGAATCTCGCTCTTGGAGAGATGCTTGCCGTCTTCGGTGTCGTTGTCGTAGGCGTAGGCGTAGTAGGCAATGACTTCGCCGCCCTTCAATCCGAGGTTGCCCAGCTCCCAGACCAGCTTGCCGTCGGCGCGCGGCGTGGCGGGATCGAGTTTCCGCACCATCACCTGCTTCTCTTCGTCGACGCCGAGATTGTGGAAGATGCCGATTTCCGCGACGCCGATGTCGTCGTCGGCGGAGATCTCAACCGTCACGGTCTGTTCGCGGTGGACCATCAGGTCGCGTTCCGGCGCCTTGATCGTGACGCGCGGCGCGCGGTCTTTCAGCGCCTTGAGCATGTACGAGGTGCTCGCGCCGGTCTTGCCGCGCGTGTTGGCCAGCTGGACCTGGTATTCGTCGTCTTTCTCGAGCCGGAATTGAATCGTGGCCTTGCGCGGTTCGGTGGAGTTGAGCATCCCGATGGCGTCCGGGCGGCCCGACTTGAATTTCACCAGCGCCGAGGAGAGATCAGTGTTGGCTTTGAGTTCCAGATTGATGGTCGTGCCCTTCAGCGCGCGAACATCGCCCATGCCAGGGGCCAGCGTTTCGGGGGCCTTGCCGGTGTATTGCGGGTATTCCAGACGCAGCGCGAATTCGCTCAGTTCCGGGACCTTGTAGACGTCGACCTTGTACTCACCGGATTCCGCATCGCCGGCGAGAATCTTGTACTTCGTCGTTTCCAGCAGGCGGTGGAGCGAGGCGCGGTAGACGCCGTCGTCGCCGCGGTCCATCGGGCGGTCTTCCCAGCGTTCGTTCTTTTCATCGCCGACGAAGACCGAGAGCAGCACGCGGTCGGGCATGCGGCCATCGAGCGTCACTTCCACCGGCACCGACGATTCAACCGGCTGTTCGGAATCGCCGGGGGTGACGCGCGTGATTTCCGTCAGCGTCGGCGCGGAGACATTCGCGCCCGGATTGACGAACCGCGCGAAGGTGCGCTTAAACAAACGTGGGCTGATCTGGTAATACGCCGCGACGCAGGCGCCGAGCATGAAGGCGACAAGCCCGGCGAGCACCGCCGGCTTCCAGCGGATCGTGCGCGAAAAGTTCAGTGGCTCCGCGCGCTGCGCCGTCTGCTGCATCAGCGCGCCGACCAGTTCGGGGCTGGAGACTTTTCCGACCAGCTGCGGTTCCTTGCCGAATTCCAACGCCGTCGAGAGCTGCTCTTCCAGTTCCGGGTACGCGTCTTCCACCGAGCGTGCAACTTCCACCGAGCCGCCCATGCTCCGCCACGGCCGAACCAGGAACCACGCCATCACCGCCACGACGCCCGCAAACGAAGCCAGCAGCGCCAGCACCCGCGTTCCGACGCTCAGTTTGAAAAGGATGTCCGCCGCGCTGAATCCCAGGAACGTGAAGACGACCACCGACAGACTGAGCATCAACCCTGTGATCAGAAACTTCCCGCGGTTGCGCCGCCGCACGCCTTCGACACGCGACTCCAGTTGCGACAACGCCGACGTCGCCTCCGGCCGCAAGTGTGGCGGCGCGACAGGGGTGGGATCGGTGGCCGTGGACATGGGGCGGTCTCCTGCGGACAGTTTTGAGAGTTTTCAGTTTTGAGTTACATTGCAGCAAGCCCACTCAAAACGCATTCAATCTTCGACATTCGACATTCGACATTCGACATTCGACATTCCAGATTTCATCGTTCATCACGCAACATTCTGCATTAGTTAAGAGCCCGTAACTACTGTTTTGTTTCAGAGTTAGCGTAAAAAATCGCGGACTATAACTTCTAACAGCAGGCAGGCCAAAGCGGCCACTAAAAAGTAGCGCCAATCGGGGGCTTGGGACTTCCGTTCGTCGTCCCAGGGGTTGTCGAGGGGGTTGTGCGCCACGTGGTTCTTATCCAACGTGGTCGAGGCAAAGGTGTTGCGGATGGAGACCAAGTCTTCCGACGAGACGTCGCTCTCGCGCGGGTCCAGATTCGCGGCCCAGAGCGCCCGGTCGAGAATGTTCCCTCGGGCGAATTCAGCGCTGTAAACTCCGACTGCATCGGCAGATGGATGATCGGTGCCTTTCAGCGCCAAGATGCCCTTGGCTTTCTCCGGCGTGGTCAGTTTGACATCCACGTCGGCGGTGACGCCGCCGTCGGCGAAGTCAATGCTGTCACCGGCCAGCACCACCCGGTGCGAGATCGCGTTGGATCCTGCAAAGTATCTCACGGCTTGATGTAACAGCGGTACGAAAGCCTTGCGCTGGACCAGGTCCGTGGCTTCCGGGCGGGGGGCGAAGTTGAACATCAGCACCGCGCCCTTGCCATACGGGCGTTCCATCGCCAGCGGGGTGCCGTCGCCGAAGGTGGCCAGAACCTGGCCGGCCGGACGTGTTTCCTTTTCACCAGCGATCGGCTGTTCAGGCGAGCCGACTTTCAGATCGGCGGGGTTGGCTTGGAAGTGGCGCACGAAAATCGGCAGTCGCAGGAACGGTTCACCTTCGCCCACAAACGGCTTAAATAAGGTGTGATCGGCTTTGAATTCGCCGAGCTGATGGTAGCGCTTCTCAATGCGGCTGCCTTCGTAGAGCTTCCCCGGCCGCGCCGGGAGCAGTCCCTTGCCGTTGTCCCAGAACGGTCCGTTGTAAAACGCGTCGGAGATCCGCCCGTCGCTGCGCCCCGCGAAGAGCACTAGATTTTTGCCATCGCGCACGGCCTGCTCCAACTGCTTGAGCTGCGCGTCGGTCATCACCGTGATGCCGGTCATAAAAATGAGATCGGTGTTGGCGTACATTTCCGCCGAGACTTTGGGCAGCGCCACCGACTGCACCTGCACGTAACTCTGAGCGCCGGAACTGGTGTCCGGCTTGATGGAATCGCCGTTGCGCGCGCGGGGATCCAGCGCCATGCGCAGGTAGTAACTCTCGTCGAGAAATGTCTCCTTCTCGCGCAGCGACTCTTCGATCACCAGCGCCTTCACGCTGTCGCGCAGATGGAGCGCGAAGTAGCGCCTGTCGTCGTCGGGGAGGGCGTCGTGCGCTTCGATTTCGACGTAGCCGGAGACTTCCCCCGGATGCGGAAACGGCGCCGCGAGTTCAATCTCCTGGGTCGAGCGGGGACTCAAACCCACGCTCTTCGAAGCGAGCTGCTTGCCGTCGGACATCAGCTTCACGACCAGTGTCGCAACGTCGCCGTCGCCGTGGTTGGCGACGCGCACCGCAAACGGAATCGGCCGGCCGTCGATCCAGACATCACTTTTCGCGCGCACGTCCGTGACCGCCAGATTCATCAATCGCTGCGGTTGTTCGCCAGAGGGCGTTTCGACCTGCACCGCGATGCCGCGCCCGGCCGCGGCTGCTTTCTGCGCCGCTTCCGCCCACGCGCCCTTGTCGATCTGGTTGGATTGAAGATCGGTGTAGACGATGATCCGCCGCGAGGGCTGCTGCGAGGTCACGAGCAGTTCGATGCCGGTGTTCAAGGCCTGCGCCAGATCGCCGCGCTTGGCCGACGGCCGTTCACGCTGCAGCGGCACGGTGAACGCGCCGAAATTGTTGGAGAGTTCCACCTCCGCCCGCGACGGATCGCTGGCGAAGACCAGGCCGACGCGGTCGCCGGTGGGATGTCCCGCGACTTCTTTCCGCGCGCGATCGAGCAGTGCGTTCCAGCGGATCGAGGTATTTTCCTGCGCCATCAAGCTCGGTGAATCGTCGATGACGAGCACGACGTCTTCCTGCGGCTTGCCGTTGGACCCGGCCAGCACGCTCCCCGGCCGGAACGGCCGCGCAAACGCCAGCGCGACGAGAATGCAGGCCAGGCAGCGCAGCAACAGCAGCAGCCATTCGCGCAAGCGCATGCGCTGCGTTTTTTCGAGCACGGTCTTTTGCAGAAAACGCAGCGACGAGAACACGATGCGTTTCTTCCGCATCCGGAACATCAGGTGGATGAGCACGGGGATGGAGAAGGTGGCCGTGCCGGCCACCATGGCGAGGTGCCAGAATTCCATGCGCGGAGTGTAAAGTCAGCGCCGCCGATGTGAAAGCGCGGATTGAAGCGCGCTGAGGTCAGTTGATTTCCAGGATGATTCGGAAATCGATATTGGGCGGCACGGGGCATTCCTTTCTTACCCGGGCTTTCAGTTGGGCGTCGAGGGGAATGTTTTCGGTTTTGGCGATGCGGGCTTCGTTCCAGGCGAACCAGAGCTCGGCCAGCGTCGCTTCGCCTTCGCGAATCGTGGCGTACGGATACGCGAAGATCGGTTCGACTTCATCGTAGTGCCCGGTCTTCAGCGCGGCATGTGCTTGCGCGATGAGAATGCGTTCGTGCGCCTTGATTTCGGCCGGCAGTTTCGTGCAGAAGTCGCGCGCCTCCTGGAATCGTTCAGCTTCGATCAATGCCTGAGCGTACTCGATGGCCAGCGCGGTGATGCGTGGGCCGGCCTCCCAGGCTTTCTGGAGCAGCTCCAGGCCTTTCGCGAGTTTTCCATTGCGGCGTTCGATCACGGCGAGCATACGGTAAGCCCACGCGGTGGGGGTGTGCCGGATCGAGGCTTCGCAGGCTTTGCGCGCGCCGAGGGCGTCGTGGTTTTCGAGCATCGCCACGGCCTGCTGATACCGCGCCAGCCAATTGTCGCCGCGCTTGGCCTGCAGCGCGCGCTCCAGCGCCCACAGCCATTCGGGTTGAACCATGAACTGCCCGGGATCGCCGGCCGTCGCGCTCGCTTCCGGCAGCGCGCCTTTTTCCAGCAGCGCCAGCCACGGAGCCTGATCGGGGCCGAGCGTTGAAACATCGAAGACCAGTTCGGCGGGAACCTTGTCGGGAAGTCCCGCGGCGGCGACGCGCTTGCGTTCCAACGCGCCCCAACCGGCGCCTTTGAAGAGCACTTCCTGCGGCGCCTGGCGCGCGCAGGTGTTGAGGTCTTCGTTCAGCGCGGTGAGTTTGGCCTGCGGCAGCGCGGCGTCGAGCACGGCCTGCGCAGCCTGCCAGGCTTCACTCCAGTTTTTGGAATGAACTTTTTTCGGGTCGGCGGCGAGTTCGCCGTAGGCTTCCGTCCACGTCCATTCGGTATCGGCGGGCATGGGAATGCAGGTGGGTTGAATTTTGCCGATGCCAGCTTGGATCTCGAGGTAATTGTGGCCGGCTTCCGACAGATAGCGCTGCCAGTTGCGGCCGCCGGCGTTCATGCCCCAATAGAAGAGCTTGCGCCCCTGCAAGCGCGCCGTCGAGGCCTGGATCAGACCGCGGCCTTCGCCGTTGACGGCGGCGACCCACGGGCGCTGGCCGTCCTTCATGCGGAAATAGATCTCGCGCGCGGCGTCGACGTTCTTCGGATACATGATGTCGCGGCCTTCGAGCATGGGCATCGGCATGATGTCCAGCGGCGCGCTGCCGTTGTGCTGAAAAGCGGTCTCGGCGGGAATCAGGACACGTGTCTCCGGCGTCTCTTCGACGGCGATGTTCGACCACCAGTACATCGGCAATTCCTGAGCGTGCGGGTTGATCAAGCGCGGGCGCACGAACAAAAATTTCGAACCCGGGGGCAAATGGAAATCGATCTGCCACGGGAAGCACTTCACGCGGTCCCATTCGTAAATCCGCAGCGCCGGCTCTCCGTGCAGGCCGGTGATCTTCGCCGCGAAGACCGGAGAGCAGGTCATGTAGTAGTGGCCGAGAATCGTGGTGTTCCATTCGACGCCGCCGCTGAACCAGGCGTTGCGCAGGGAGAGATTCGCGGGCTGGAAGACGGGATTTTTTTCGAGCAGCTCGACGCCGCGGTCCTTGTTGAACAGCGAGACCATGCGCCCGCCGAGTTCCGGCAGGATCGTCGCCTTGAGGTGTTCGTTCTCGAGCACGAAGCTCTGAAACGTCCGTGGCTTGCGGTTGCGGGTGTAACCGTCCTGCATGCGGTAGGGAAGGATGCGGCGGCTGGAGCGCCAGCCGACGAAGCGGCGCTCTTCATCGGTCGCACCCGGGTCCATCGGCATGACGAAATCGTCGTGGGGTTCGCGGAAGACCGGCAGCGGATTCTCCGCGCCGAGGTCCGCGGCGGGAATGGTGTAGCCTTCAGCCTTCAAACTCACGGTTGCGCCCTTTCTCTGGTGTCCACGTGTCCTGTCGAGGAATTGAGCGTGGAGTTCTACCGCTCAAGCAGGGCTAGATAAATCGAAATTCCGGCCTCCGTTAAAACTCGTTATCGCTTCACAGAGTCTGCAAATTTTAAATGGGAAAGCCGATTGTTATTCGCGCATGGACTTCGCGCTGCGCATTACTGCGCGATCAACCCGCAGTAAGAGTGACGCAAACACATCCCATCGAACTCGCGCAAAGCGCGTCACGCCACGGGTGCAGCACACCTGAGGTACAACAGGGCGCGCACGTGTGGGGTTCGACTTTGTTCACCTTGGTCAAATTATTTCAGTCGTAATTCAATAAAATATAAAGAGTTGTAACTCAAAATGACCCGCGTTCATTTTCTGGTCAATTTTCACAAACGGTGACACGGATTTTTGCCTTGGTTGGAATGCGAAGTGTACCACAGGTTATCCGAGGAGCCACCGTGATGAAAAACGCATCGATGACGACGTGCCTTCCCAATTCTCGGAATTTCCGCTCGCGCCGTGGATACACCCTGATTGAAATTCTTGTCGTCTCTGCCATCAGCCTGCTGCTGATGACCGTGATCGCGTTCATCTACACCAGCTCGCTGCGGGTTTACCAGGAATCCCAAGGCCTGTCGCTGGTCTACGAAACGGCCAAACTGATCAACCGCGATATGCGCAACACGCTGGGTTATTGCGTGCCGGTGCGCGCCAACTGGATCGTGCCGCAGACGTTGAAATTCCCCGGCAATGCGGACGCCACGAAGGCGCAGATCGATCCGTGGTACCTGGACACGATGTCCGGCGAGCCGGCCAACAAGACGACCTGGATGACCAACGACCAGAACTACGACGTGCTCTTCTCCGGTCCGCAGTTCCGCAGCACCATGAAACAGCCGGACGGTTCCAACCGCAGTGGCCTCTATAAGGGGTGGCCGTCGTACGACAACATGGCTCAGTGGGGCTACGCTTACTACAATTTCAAGTCTGGAGCGACTAACGGCAATTACGGTCTGCGCTCGTACTGGATGCCGGCCTTCTTCGGACGCCGCGATTTTGCTGGTACGGGTCTGGCAATGTCCGGCAAAAAGACCACGGTGCTGGAATCCAACGACATCCGCGCCGGTTCATGGGGCTGGCCTCGCCCGGACTACCGCATGGACGTGGACATCGACCGCCCGAGCATGATCAACGCCAAGCCGCTCGCGAACAGCACCGCCAGTAATCCGACCATCGCCTGCTGGTTCTACGCCGAGAACCGGGTCTACAACAGCCCGTACACGCTGGCGCTGGACAATCCCAACATCGTGCTGGTGAGCTTCAAGTTTTCGCAGGTTAAGGCGGTTGCCGGGTCCGTCAGCAAGGCAGGCAAGGTGACGCCCATGACGCCGGAAAGTACGCAGCTGTCGATGCTGCGCCATTCCATTGGCGGGTTCGATCTGGCCAACGCCGGATTGCTGCGTTCCGACGAGACCACCGGCAGCATGATCCGCGCGATCAAGATCACCCCGTATTACATCAATCCCGGCTCCAATTCGCTCGAAGAGATGACCGACTCGCAGCTCAACAGCACGCAACAGAACGGCGCGACCGTCGACGCCTCGCGCTCCGCCGCCAACGGCTTCATGGTGCCGCGCTGCTTCGACGTCGAATACAGTCTGCGCAATCCCTACGGCACGAGCCGCTACGACTTCGCCCTGCGCGTGTACTGCGCGACTAATCCGCAGTAACGGCAGGGCTTGGGGTCAGGGCTGGGACGATGCGCGCGCGTGCGCTTTGCGCGGTCGTTGCCAAAGATAAACAGCAGAGTTGCAATAGCACCGCTGTGTAATGGTGACAGGGATGCGCGGATACTTGAGCGTAGCGAAAGCATCCGCTCATCTGTGCTTGCGCTCCCCCAGATTCGTGAAGTTGAACGCACGGATGAACAGCCACTTTCGCTGTGCTCAAGTGTCTGCGCATCCGTGGCACCAATTGCGCGACCCCAGACCCCTGACCCCTGCCGTCTAAAAATGGCGTTCGATGTACGTGATCGCGGAATCCAGGTCGCGCGTGATTTTGGTGCAGAAGCGGACCATCCACGGCGAGCAGTCTTTGAATTCCACGGGCGAAAACGCGATCACGAACTTGTTCAAATCGTGGCTGGCGTAAAACACTTCCATCGACGTGCCGACGCTGGGCTTGGAATAGTTAACCAGAATCAAATCGGCGTCGCGGATGTCCTGGAGATCGAATTCCACGATCTCGTTGGCGCTGTCGATTTCGTTATCGCGGAAACTCCGGCGCATCGGGTCGAGCAGAATGAAGCGGCCAGCCAGGCGTTCCTTGGAGCGCGTGCGCCAGTCTTTGGTCTCGTGCAGCTTGCAGTCCATGATCGGGCCGCAGAGGTAGATGCGCTTGGGTGTGCTGGGCGTCATGAGCGGGGTTCCTGCTTCACCACGTGTTTTTTGAGCGCGCGGGCGATGTCCCGCGCCAGCGCGTTGAGATCCTCGTCGAAGGACGGCCGGTACACAAACGCCTTGCACGCGCGCGAGAGCATCACGTTGACGCCGCGCTCCTGATTGAGCCGGAAATCGGTGCGCACGCCGATGACGGGAATGCCTTTGGCGTAGGCGTAACCGACTTCAAAGCATGTTCCGCTGTCGGAATCCGGGCCGTCGAGCCACGCGACCAGGCAGTCGCTGGAGTCGATGCCGTCGATGCACCCTTTAAAAATAACGCCGAACGCGCGTTGATCGTTGAAGCGGTCGTCGTATTTGAAATCCTGCGGGAGCAGCACGCGCACGTCGCTGAGCTGCTGCTCGATGGCCGCGGCCAGCTGGCGGTTGATGATGCGTTCATTGAGCGTGAACAGCGGTCCGGCCATATAGACTCGCTTGCGCTTCGGTTCGGTCGAAGCGGAAACTGCGGGTGCGTTGGCGGTGCTGGCGCTCTTGCGTTTGGAGGTCTGCATACGCCCAAGTTATCTCCGCATTTCAAATCCCGCGAGCGGATTTTTGGATACTTTTAGTAGTGCGATTCATTACACTTTCATGCAGCAAAATCCGCTTATCTCCGACAGAGTAGCGTCGGTTCAGCGAGATAGAGTGCAGTGCGAGGAGCATGCCCATGGTTCTTCCCAAACAGATTCTGTTGAGCAGCATGGCCGCTGCGTGCGTCGCGTTTTCGGCGCTGCCGGCGTTCTGCGCGGAGCCGGAAGTGCCGGCGACGTCGACCGCCTCCACCGATGCCACAGACGACGACCTCGCCATTGGGCTCAATCGCCGCGAAGAAAAGAAAGCGACCGACAGTGCCAAGGGCCTGACGATCTGCAAGAAGTTCGCCTACGACACCGAATCGTTCGTCGACGGCAAAAGTCTGGAGAGCGAGGCGCAGGCGCTGGCGAAGGATTCGTCCAACAAGCTGCTGCTGATCTCCTGCCTGGATCCGAAGAATAACCCGCAGCCCGAACTGCGGCGCGGTGCGCTCAACGCGCTGAACCAGGCGAAGCTGACGAGCACCGAAATCAGCAACGCGCTGGTTGCTGTCGCGATCACCGATCCTTCCGACGCCGTGCGCAAAGCCGCCGTGGCGTCCATTAAGATGCGCAAAGACGACGTCGCCACCAAGCGCTTCCTCGACTGTCTCCTCGCGACGTACGATGAAGCCGGCAACGTGAAATTGCAGGCCGAACACGACAATGCCGTCGAAGGCGGCCGCGCGCTGGTGGACGGCGACAACCGCATCTTCCAGTCGCTGCTGGAGAAGTCCTACTACGCCACGATCGAAACTCGCGTCACCAACACGGAACTGGCGAATTTCAAGACGCGGCAGATCGACAGCTACACCGTCAACAGTGGCGCTCAGGTGAATCTGATCCTGCGCCTGAGTTTCCCGATCCAGTTCCCCGAACTGAAAATCACGCGCATCCGCACCACTGTCAAAGCCCCTTGCGTCAACGCGATGGAAGAACTCTCCGGTCAGAATTTCGGAGAAGACGTGGAGAAGTGGGACAAGTGGCTGCGGAAGAGAAGCTGAGCATTTTCCATTTTCCATTGAACGACTTCCGCAAGGTGTGTGACAAGGAGCAAGCGTACAGCCGCTTGCTCCTTGTCACACAGACACACAGGCACGCGCGCAGCGCGAAGGCCGTTCAATCGAAAATGGAAAATGGTCTCTCTGCCTGACGGCACGAGCCCCCTCCAAATTCTCCCTGCCAATGCCCATCCTCTCGGATAGTATGCGATCCCTCGTTGGATCGTTTCCTGACTGCTTGAGGACACTGCAATGCCCGTCAACGTTTGTATCGCCGGCGCCGCCGGCCGCATGGGTCAACGTCTCGTCGCGCTGGCGCTGGAAGACGCGGATCTGAAAGTCGTCTACGCGCTGGAACACTCCGGCCATCCGTGGATCGGCAAGGATGTGGGCACGGCCAGTAATCTCGGCAAGGAGCTCGGCGCGCCGGTCGCGCGGTCGATCTGCCCCAATTGCGGCGTGCAGGTGGTGATCGATTTTACGATTCACTCCGCCGCCACCGACAACTGCGAACAGGCCGCGGAACTGGGCATCCCGATTGTCATCGGCACGACGGGAATGACCGACGATGAGAAGGCGCGCATCGCCAAGGCGGCGCAACGCATTCCGATCATTCATGCGCCGAACTATTCCGTCGGCGTCAACGTGCTCTTCAAAGCCGCGGAGTTGGTCGCGCGGACGCTCGGAGACGGCTACGACGTCGAGATCACGGAAGCGCATCACAACCAGAAGATTGATTCGCCCAGCGGCACCGCCCTGGGATTGGCGGAAGCGATCTGCAAGGGACTCGACCGCGATCTGAAACAAGTTGGCGTCTACGGTCGCCACGGCATGCCCGGCAAGCGCACGCCGAAGGAAATCGGCATCCACGCCATCCGCATGGGCGACGTGGTCGGCGAACACACCGCGTATTTTTCGATCGGTGGCGAGCGCCTCGAGCTGACGCACAAAGCTTCCAGCCGCGACACGTTCGCGCGCGGCGCGTTGCGAGCGGCGAAGTGGCTCATTCAAAATAAGAAAGGCCCGGGCATGTACACCATGCCCGAAGTGCTGGGACTGGATTCGAAAGCTTGATGAGTCCACGCTCCGTATCCGTTTCAGCGGGCGCCGCGGGCCTGACGCTCGAAGTTCCCGAGGGCGTCGAACTCCTGCCGACGGCCCGTCCGTCGGAATCGGGTGCGCCGCTGAGCGCCACCGCGCAGCAGGAACTCGTCCGCGCGGCGCTGGGGCCACTCAAAGAATTGGCGCGCGGCCGCCGCCGCGTTTCGGTGCTCGTCGGCGACCTGTCGCTGCCGGCGCCGTACGACCTGGTCTTGCCGGAGGTCGTCAAAGCGCTGCTCGAAGCCGAGATCCGGCCCTCGCGCATTGGCTTCGTGGTTTATCCCGGAACGGGCGCGCCGATTCTCGGCCGCGGTGCGATTCACCGCTACGGCGAAGAGATCGTGGGCGATCACGATCTGCGTCCGTGGATGTGGCACGAGGGCTGGCCCGCTCCTGAGGATGCCGCGCACGCCGCCGCGGATTTGCGCGTTGCCATCCGCCCGAAGTTGTCGCAGGCGCTTCCGGTCGCGCTGCCGGAGCCGCTCGACTTTTCACTCGAATTGACGCTTGGCCGCACGCTGGCGATGGGCGTCGTCGCCGCGCAGCCAGCCGCGTCGGCGCCGCAGAATTCCGCGCATCCCGAAATTCCCACGGCCGATGTTTACTTGGCCGGCGGAGGCGGGGGAGAGTGGGAGTCGACGCTGGAAGAAGCGCTGTTCAGCCTTCACGTGCCGGCCCGCGCGAAAACAGTGGTGCTCGCGTTCGATGGGTCGGAAGGCCTCGGCTCTGCGCGCTTCGCCAACGATCTTTGGAACCTGATCGCGGAAGCCAACGCGGTGCTCGCCGATGACGGCGCTCTGCCCAGTCCGGAATCCGCGCCGGAATTGTTCGACCCCGCGGGCACAGTTGCAGACGCGTTGAGCCGATACCAGAAAGTGGTGCTCTATTCGCCGAATTTTTACCAGCACGACGAAGGTGAAGACCTGGCTGAACGCCTGCGCGAACACGCGCAGCTTGGCGCGCGCCTGAAAGTTTGCGGCAGCCCCACGTCGCTCTGGTACACGCTGCAGGAATCGCACGGGCCGCAGTACCGACTTTATGTGGAGCCGCTGGGATGGCGGGCGTGAAGCGAATGTCGAATGACGAATGTCGAATGTCGAAGCGCGCTGGACGCATACGTCGTCCCGAGTGCGTTCCATTCGAAGGGTGGCCCGGCCCAACGGGCCGGGTTGCGTTAGCAACAAGAAGCTCCAGGACAGAATCTCCCCTGCCAAGAACTCACACGACTTCGAAGCACATCGGACAATCGTTTCCTCTCCAAAAATTTAACGAGTGTCCTGGTGCTTCTTGTCGCAAGCGACCCGGCCCGAGGGGCCGGGCCACCCTTCGAGAGCGTTGCCTCTTGGGAAGCGGGTGATCATTTGACCGCCGACGCCAACACGCCTCCCCTCATGCCGCCCATTCCGCCTCCCGCCGTCCGGCGGCGTCGCGGCGCGAAATTCTGGCTGATTGTTTCGGCGCTCGTCCTGCTCATCCTGCCGCTGGTCGTGTTCGTCGCGCTGGTGTTCTACGTCCGCATGGGGATGTTGAACGCCACGGTGGCGAACGAATTGTCGTCGCTCTTCGGTATTCACGCGCAGGTCGGGAGCGTCTCGACGAACTGGCTGGAAAATCTGAATATCGAAAAAATCCAGGTCGACGCGGCCAACTCCGGCAAGCCGCTGACCGTCGATGGCGTTCACGTCGATTGGGATTTCGGGCCGCTGCTTTATTCCGGGCGCATCCGCGCGCTGCGCATCGATAAGCCGGCGCTCGATTTGAAGCGCGCCAGCGACGGGCGATGGAATTTTACGGTCAAGACGTCGGAATCGAATGAGCCGTCGACGCAGATCGAACAGATCGTGCTCCAGAACGGCGACTTCGCGATCGGCAGCGACACGCAGCAATTTATCCACCTGAAAGACGCCTACGCCAGTTTCACGAACACCGGCCGCCCGGCGCCGCGGAGTTTCACGCTGCGCGGCACGCTCGATTCCGGCGAACCGCTCGCCGCCACCGGATCGCTGGGCCCGGGCGAAAATCTTGCCGCGAATGTAAACGGCGGCGCGCTGCTCGAAAAAGATTTCCCGGCGCTCACGGGCGTGACGGGCAAGCTCAACTATGAGCTTTCGATCCGGCGCGACGCGGTCGCCGATGCGAAAACGCCGCTGCCGCTGAAGCTCTCCGGACGCTTCGAGCTCGAAAAAATCCAGAGCACTCTCGCGCCCGGCCTCGACATGACGCTCGCCAATCGCAACCTGCAACTGCAGACCCTGCTGAGCATGTCGGCCGTTGGCGCGACGACCGTGCTGACCGAGAGCAAAGTGACGCTCGACCAGGTCGGCAGCATCGCGGCGGAGAAAATCAGCACATCGCCCAGCGTCACCACGATCGAAAACGCCTCGGCGAATCTCGATCTCGCGGGTCTGAAAGCGCTGGTGAAATTGCCGGCGTCCGTCGACGGTTTTGACGTGCTGGGAACGCTTCGGGCGAGCAACGTTTCCGCCACGCTGCCCAGGACCGGTGAGATTCATGCGGGCGGCGATCTCGCGACCAGCGACGTGCGCGTCAGCGTGCCAGGCATTGGCGAACTTCCGCCGGTTGGAATTCAGGCGCGGCTCGACTGGCCGGCGCTGACCAAAGCCAAGGTGAACGTCGGCAGCGTGTTGAGCGCGCTCTTTCAGATTCACGATCTGCGCCCCGATCCGTGGGGCCAGAACGAAGCGCCGTGGGCGAGCCTCTCCGCGGACACGACAGTGCAGGAATTGGACGTCGACATCGGACAATTCATGCAGTCCGACGCCGGCCGAAAATTGTTCTATGCGGGATCCAAAACCAAAGGCGGGATCTCTCCCGAACTGCCCTTCGCGTTCGACGGACAACTGAGCGTGAAAAACGTGCGCCCAACTTTGGCGCATGGCGCCGACGGCCACAGCGGCGTCACGATCTCCGGCTTGAAGCTCCGCGACTTCGCGCTCCACCGCTGGCCGCTGCCGATGCGCGTGCCGGCGCTGGTGCTCGGTGGCGATGTCACGGCGCAACTCGGCAGCGACAACAATTACAATCCGGTCGCCTTGAGCGGCACGCTGACGGAAACACTGGCGAAGGGGCAGCCGACGAACTCGGGCCTCTCCGGAGAATTCTCGCTCGCGTTCGGGCCCGACGAGAAGGGGCTCTGGCGCGCCAAACCGGTGCAGATCACGAAACTCGCCCTGCCGTGGGCGGCGCTGAACCGCATCGTGAATGTGTCTGACCTTTTCGGCGTCACCGTCGACGGCACGATCATGGTTACGCGTGCGGTCTACGATCCGATTTCCGGCGACGCTTCCGCGCATGTGGAGATCGATGCGCCGGCGCTGATCTTCCCGCTGCCCGAACAGCTCCAACCGATGATCGTCAACGCGCTGCGTGCCGCGCATTACAACACCTCGGCGGCGGTGCTCGAAACCGTCACAATTCCGTCGGCGAAATTCACCAAAGCGAGCGCGGCGCTGGACGTCAAGATGGTCGGCGGGCAGCTGACCGTCACTGGCGTGACGCACGGCGGCACGCTCAACGTCAAGCCGCCGCTGGCGTACCTGCCGGAAGTCGCGCTTTTCACGCTGCCGGATCTGGACTTCACCTACCTGCAGTCGCTGGAGCCCGGCGAAACCGGCTCGAACTATGCGTTGAAACTCGGCTGGCTCAAAACCAATGCGCTCAACGTCGGCGTCTTCCGCGGCAACGACGAGACGTGGAAACTGCAGGGTAATTTTCAGGGCGCCGTGACTGGCGGGAAGTCCGTCGCCTTCGACGGCGTCTTCGAACCGCTGAAGGCGCAGGCCGGTCCGGTGAGCATCAGTGTCGACGCGCTCGACGCGACGGCGCTGAATGCGATCGCAGCGATGATGGCGCCGAATCATGGCGGCATACCGAATCCAGCGTCGGGGGAAATCCAGAACCTGAAGCTGGAAATGCAGCCGCTCTCGCTGCGCGGTTCGCCGCTGAGCAAAACGATCAACGCGAAGCTCACCGGCAAGTTCGCAAAGTTTGGCGCCCGGTTCAGCGCGACAGACCGCGTGGAACTCAGCGGACCGCTGGTCTGCATTTTAAATTACACCAACGGCACGCTGGGTATCAACACGCTGCTGACGCTTGAACAGTACGCCGGGGAATGTTGTGGCTTCAAAATGCCGCCGCTGCCTCCGCCCCTCTTCGGCAAGGCCGGCAGTTTGAAGCTCGCGGGGAAACTGAGTTCACTTCCCGACGCGGCAGGCACACAGTTCCAGATCGAGAATGCCGACCTCAATCTCGCCAGCCAGATCACCGCATCTGCCGACGGCCGCGTCGTCAGCGACAACGTCGTCCCCGTAAGCGAAATTCACCTCGATCATTTCCGCGTCAGCGTCGCCGACTTGAACGAAACCGGCCGCGCCTTCCTGGCCGCGAATCTCAATGGTACTCCGGCGAACGAAATGCCGACGCTCGCCGGCGGCGCGTCGCTCTTCGGCGATTACACATGGAATGTCGACGGCCGCTCGCGCTTGGTGAGCACCCTGAACCTGCGCAAGGCCGACGTCGTGATAGTCAAACCGACGCTGACCCTGCGCGGTGCCAGCGGCGACATCCCGCTGATCCTGCAGCGCGGAACGTGGAAGGATGAGAAGAAAATGGAGCTGACCGGCACACTGAACGCCACGCTGCTGGAATCTGGCGCCGTCCATCTGGACAACCCGAAGATCCACATGACCGCCAGGCCCAACGAGCTGACCTTCAGCGAACCACTGGCCGTCGAGCCGATCACGAAAGCGCTGGACTTTCTGGGCATCAAACAAATGCCTTGAGCATCCTCTGCTTCAGTCCCCTCGCCGTTCTTTGCGTCTTTGCGTCTTTGCGAGAGATAAAAGGTGTAATCGACTTCACTCGTGCGCAGGGACTTCAACTTAAGCTTTGAAGAAGCTTGAGCAAAAGTGTACTGTGAGCTATCACTTGTACACCGAATACCGAACGGAAGTGCTGCAGGAGGAACCGTCATGAGCGGACCGAATGGAAAAGAAACGCACGCGCCCCACGTTGCTCACGCCCAGCACGCTCACACGCCGGCGTCAGCGTCGGTGGTGGAACATGACAAGCAGTTGCAAGACCGCATTGTCATTCATCTCAAGCATCTGGGCGAAACGAAAGTCGAGCTGGAAGTGCGCGATGGCTTCGTGATGATGCGTGGCCTGGTCCGCACCTTCCGCCAGAAAGAACGCCTGCACCGCTTCGTCATGGGCTTGGCCGGGGTGCGCGCGCTGAAGGACCTGATCCGCGTGCAGCCGTCAGAAACGGTTGCTGACGGACAAATTGCGGTCCACGTCCGCCAGGCGCTCGACGCCAATGCCGAATTGCCGCCGGGCACCGCCGTGGTTCACGTCACCGATGGCGTTGTGACCATCAACGGCCACGTCCGCACCGCCGAGGAATTGTTCATCGCCGAAAACGTCTGCAGCCACTGCCGCGGCGTGAAGGGCGTGATTAACGAACTGACCGTCGATCCGCTGGAAGAGATCAGCGACGAAGCCTCCGCCCGCGCGATCCGCTGCGCGCTGCAGTATTGCGAAGACTTCGAGACCGACGGCGTGACGGTCTCCTGCGCCGACGGCAAGGCCTGTCTGCGCGGCGAAGTGCCGACGATGATGGACCGCACGCTGGCCGAGGAACTGGCCCGCATGCAGGGCGGCGTGCGCGCCGTGGAAAACCTGATCGTCGTGCGCTCCCCGGTGAAGAAGTCGGGCTCGGCGCGCGTGAAGTAAAGTACCGCCGGCATCCTGCCGGCGTGTTGATGTACCGAAAAGCCACTCGCAGGCTGGAAGCCTGCGGTACTTGAGAGGGGAATTCAATGCCGGTCGTCCGACAACTATCGATTTTTCTGGCCAACAAACCTGGCGTGCTGGGCCGGCTGTGCCGCACGTTCGCCGAACACGACATCAACATCAAGGCGATCAGCGTCTCCGACACGATCGACCATGCCGTCGTGCGCCTGGTGACCAGCAATCCCGGCAAGGCGCGTGCGCTGCTCGAAGACGCCGGCGTGCTGGTCGTGGACACCGACGTGCTGGCGCTCTCGATCCCCGACAAGCCCGGCCAGCTCGCGACCCTCGCTCAGAAACTGGCGCGCGCAAAGATCAACATCGAATACTCCTATGGCACCACCGGCGCGGAAGCCGGCGTCTTCATCATGCGCGTGAGCGACATTAAGAAGGCGAAGAAAGTGCTGAAGATTAAGTAGCTCTTGGGTGTTAGCTCTTGGCTCTTGGGGGTCCTGTCGGGTGGCGGGACCCTTTTATATTGACGCGAGCGGTTGGCTTGTTGACCATAGTCAATGAGCGGAATTTTGACCATGTCTGTAAAACTGGCACTGATTCCAGTCGTTGAATTCTCGCCGTATGCATTCGACAAGAGCGAACGTACATCGCCAGGTATGAGCGCCGGCCCAGACGAGCGCCGAAAATTCTGGATGGAATGTCTTGCGGACTCCGGCATTCATGGAATTTCACCGCTTGAAGATTCGTGGCATGTTCCGATCGAGCAACTGACGCAAGAGCACGCTTTAAAGGCGTTGGTTGCCAATCACATTAAGGAGCATGAGTTGGATCCAGGCGACGAACTGGAACTCAATCCTCTCAACGGTGGCTATGTGTTGGTTGTCGATGGGAAAAGCAGAGTCTGGCCCACTTGCTGCGGCGATTTGGCGAATAGCATGGAGTGGAAAATGGCCGCGGCTTATCGGGAACCGATTTGGAAAATGGTTTGGATCGGTCACCCGTGGGTCTCGGTTCGATACATAAACGACAAAATCGAGATCAGCGAACCGCACGACAGGGACGAGCCACAAAGACTTTGTGTTTCCACATCACCGGATAAGTTGGCTGCTGCGGTTGATCATGCGGATAGGCTGCTGGATGATTTTCGCATGCGAGTGGCGAAGGTGCTTCCGGAATTGGTAAAACCGGAACTTGTAGAAAAAGTCGCCAAAATTCTGACGCAGGGCGACCGTTAAGTGAAGTCGTCGGAGTCCCCTAAGCATCTCTTGAGTGGTGTTCCCCAACCGACAGGACCCCCAAGAGCCAAAAGCTAAGAGCCTTCCGTTGAATAATCCACTTCCCCCTTCGTCCCTGTTTCCGGACCTTGCGCCATGAAGATCCACGTCGTCGCGGTTGGTAAAATGCGCAGCGCTCCGTTGCGCGAGGTCTGCGCGGACTACCTCGGCAGACTCAAACGCTACGGGCCGGCCGAAGTCCTCGAAGTAAAAGCAGCGGAGACCGGCGATGTCGCGCGACGTACGGCCGATGAAACCAAGCGCGTACTCGACGAACTGGAACCCGGCGACCACGTCGTCGCGCTGGATGAGCGTGGGAAGCAACTCAGCTCCGTCGAATTGGCGGAGCTGCTCAAGACGCTGGAACTGCGCGCGATCCGCCGCGTCGCGTTCGTGATCGGCGGAGCGTATGGGCTGGGCGATGAGGTCCGTAAAAAGGGGGCGATGATTTCTCTGTCCAAGCTGACTTTGCCGCACGAACTCTGCCGGGCGGTGGTGCTGGAGCAACTCTACCGCGCGCGGACGATACAAAAGGGAGAGCCGTACCACCACGCGTGAGCAGAAGTGATACCCCCTCATTATCATTGTTGGAAGAAGCAACCAGGAATGATAACGGGAAATAGAATGTGATGCACCACGCTAAGTGCAGCAATGACTTCAGGATGCACGCAAAGATGAAAAAGTGATCGCAAGTTCGATAAAGATTTCATTTCGTACTGTTGCAATACGATCACTATCGGATAGGTTTTTCGTGATTCACGCTAACGAGTTATGGCGCAGGAGGGGTAACGATGTCACAACGCGCACGAAAAAGTTTGATCGTTTCGATGTCTTGTCTGCTGTTGATGTCGGCCGTCGCGGTTTTCGTCGGCACGTTTGCCGGCTTGGACCTCGTCGTGCACGCAGATCCGACGGGCATCAAGTACACGGGTGCGGGCACCTGCGCCGCTGCCGCGTGTCACGGTGGCCCGGCTCCGAAGGATGAAGCCGCCACACGGCACAATGAAAATACGATGTGGGGCGACAAGGACCAGCATTCCAAGTCGTTCAACGATCCCAAGAAAGGTCTCGTCAGTCCGGAAGGCAAAAAGATCGCCGAGACGATGAAGCTGGGCGATGCGACCAAGGCGGAACGCTGCCTGACCTGCCACGCTTTGTCCGGTTTGGGCGCTGAAGGCAAGGGACGTCTCTTCCTGAAGCCCGCCGACATCGATGCGGCGAAGTACAATGTTGCCGACGGCAACAGCTGCGACGCCTGCCACGGTCCGGCGTCCAAGTACTTGACCCAGCACGCCACGGCGGGTTGGACAGCCGGCCAGCGCAAGGCGCTCGGCAGCCAGAAGCTCTACGATGAATGGGGCCTCTACGACACGAAGAACCTGAAGTTCCGCGCCAACCAGTGCCTCTCCTGCCATCTGAAGATCGACGCCGACATGGTCGCCGCCGGTCATCCGGAACTGTCCTTCGAACTGGATGCGATGAGCAGCCCGGTCTCGAACGATTGGGTCCACTGGCGCGACAAGGAAGAATGGAAGGGCGGCAAGGCGTGGGCGATGGGCCAGGTCATCGGTCTGCGCGAAGCGGCTCTGCAGCTGAGCGAACGCATTGAAAAGAAGGCTGACGAAAAGCTGATCGCCGATAGCTACAAGACGTTGATCTCCCGCGCGCTGACGTCGCGGCAGGTTGCCAAGACGATCGACGCCGGTTCGCTGACGGCCATCGACGCGCAGCTAACCATTGTCAACGCCAGCTGGGCCGACGGCGCGAAGGTCGCTGAAGCCCTGAAGGCTGTGGCCAAGGCCTCCGACGTTCTGGCCGACAAGTTCAACGACAAGCCGTTCGACAAGGCCATCACCGAAGCGCTGCTCGGCGGCGTTGCGACTGAAGGCGACCAGGCTGCCAAGAGCGGCTTCAAGGCCTCCGAACAGTTCTGCATGGCGCTGTCCTCGCTCTGGGGTTCGGTCAAGCTGAACGCCAAGCTCTCCGAAGCCGACGGCAAGGCCAAGCAGGACAAGATCGATGCACTCTACGATCCGTTGGGCGACAAGGGCACCTTCAGCGGCGACAAGTTCGGACCGGAAGCCGTGAAGATGAAGGACGTTTTCACCGGCGGCGCTTCGATTCCGCTTCCTCCCGGCGGGCCGAAGTGATTGATTTCGAGTAAACTCTACTTTATCTAGTATCTCCGCCAGCCGCAGTAAGGCTGGCGGAGTTCATTTTAAGAGCGAAGATTCAGAAGGGAATGACGCATGGCCGGCGGTCCGCAGTACATCTTCACGATGGAGAACGTTCAGAAATTCCACGACAAGAAGGAAGTTCTGAAAGGCATCTGGCTCTCGTTTTACCCCGGCGCGAAAATCGGCGTGCTCGGCGGTAACGGCGCCGGTAAATCGACGCTGCTGCGCATCATGGCCGGCGTCGACAAGGAATTCGAAGGCGTCGCGCGGCCCTACAGCAAGGCGACCATCGGCTACGTGCCGCAGGAACCGCAGCTGGATCCCACCAAGGACGTTCTGGGCAACCTGGAAGACGCCGTGGCCTCCACGCGCGCGCTGCTGAAAAAATACGACGCGATCAACGAGAAACTCGCCACCGAGCTTTCCGAAGAGGAGATGACCGCGACGCTCGAAGAGCTCACGGCCGTCCAGGAACAGATCGACGCGTGCGACGGCTTCAACCTCGACCGCACGCTGGAAATCGCGATGGACGCGCTGCGCCTGCCGCCGGCAGACGCGAAAATTCAGACGCTCTCCGGCGGTGAAAAGCGCCGCGTCGCGCTCTGCCGTGTACTGATGATGGCGCCGGATCTGCTGCTGCTCGACGAACCGACCAATCATCTCGACGCCGAATCCGTGGCGTGGCTCGAGCGCCACTTGAAGGACTACAAGGGCGCCGTGATCGCGGTGACCCACGATCGCTACTTCCTCGACAACGTCGCCGGCTGGATACTGGAACTCGACCGCGGCAAGGGCATCCCGTGGGAAGGCAACTATTCGTCGTGGCTCGACCAGAAGCAGAAGCGCCTGGCGATCGAAGAGAAGCAGGAATCGGCGATGCAGAAAAAGCTCGCCCGCGAACTGGAATGGGTGCGCATGTCGCCCAAGGCGCGCACCGCCAAGAGCAAGGCGCGACTGGCCGCGTACGAACAGCTCGCGTCGCGCGAAGTCGAAGTGCGCGACGAAGCGATCGAACTGCAGATCCCGCAGGGCCCGCATCTCGGCGAAAAGGTGGTCGTCGCCAAGGGCGTGCGCAAGGGATTTGGCGACCGCATCCTGATCGACAACATGGATTTCTCGCTGCCGCCCGGTGGCGTGGTCGGCATCATCGGCCCCAACGGCGCCGGCAAGACGACGCTGTTCAAGATGATCGTCGGCACCGAGAAGCCCGACGCCGGCACCATCGAAGTCGGCTCCACGGTGGTGCTGAGCTACTATGACCAGAACCGCGATACGCTCGACGGCGACAAAACGGTGTACGAGGTCATCGCCGACGGCAACGAGTGGGTCTACTTCGGCAAGCAGCGCATTGCCGCGCGCAGCTACGCCGCGCGCTTCAACTTCAAGGGCTCCGATCAGCAGAAGATGGTCGGCGTGCTCTCAGGCGGAGAACGCAACCGTGTGCAGCTGGCCAAGCTGATCAAGCGCGCAGGCAACGTGCTGCTGATGGACGAACCGACCAACGACCTGGACGTTGACACACTTCGCGCGCTGGAAGAAGCGATCGAAAGTTTCGCCGGCTGCGCGGTGATCATCACGCACGATCGCTGGTTCCTCGACCGCGTGGCTACGCATATCCTCGCGTTTGAGGGCGAAGGCAAGGTCCGCTGGTTCGAAGGCAACTATCAGGCCTACGAAGCCAAGCGCCACGAAGAACTCGGCTCGGACGCCGACCGTCCGCACCGCATCGTCTACAAGAAGTTGACGAAATAGAGGCGCTGAATTTTAACCATTGAGACTGTAGTCTCTATGATTAAATTTGACACGAATCGTAAGTGAAAAAATAGACGTGCGGCAATGCGCGACTGCCCGCTGTCATAGGTGCAGACTTCCACTCACGAATTACTTGACGCGCGTGTCGTCTTCGAATTTCGACGCTTCGGACGGGCTGTGCTTGTGGTTGCCACCGCAACCGGTCAGGCACGTGGCCAGCGCCACGAGCAGCATCGCAATCATGTATTTTCGCATGCCCTAACGGTAAGAATTTTCGCGCCAAAATCAAGACGCAATGACCTCCGTACGCGGTAGAATGGCGACATGGAACTCGACGACACCGTCTGCTTCTGCTTTCACGTCACCTACCGCAAGCTGCGCAACTACGCGCGGCATAACAAGCCGAAGGTGGCATCGATGATGACCGAGTGCCTCGGCGCCGGCACCGGCTGCGGCTGGTGCCGGAACATCATCGTCCACATTTGGGAACAGAACGGCCAGGGCGACGGCAACGAACTCCCCAGCCTGGAAGACCGCAAGAAGCAGCGCGAAAAGTACTGGCTTGAAAAATTCGGCAAAGCCCCCAAGGAAGGCGGCGGCCCGCCTGGGCCTGGGGTGGGCGAGAGCAAGTAGCTGAGTTCGCGCACTGCGTGGTGGCGAGTTAGGCAGTCAACGCACAACGCGCCGCTAGAATTCGCGCTTGAGGTCTAGTGCGACTTTGAGTTTGCGCATGTAATCTTCGTGTGGAATCGCGATCACTCCGAACTGGGCGAGGTGGGGCGTGAGGTACTGAACTTCGAGCAGGCCGAAATCCCTGGCGCGCAGGCGTTCGACCAGTTTTGCCAGCGCGACCTTCGAGGCGTCGGTGACGCGGTGGAATTTTGATTCCGCGAAAAATGCGCCGCCGAGGTGCACGCCATAAGTCCCGCCGACGAGTTTCCCCGCCTGCCAGACTTCCACCGAATGCGCCTTGCCCTGCGCGTGCAATTTTCCGTAGACGGAGATGAACTGCTCGTTGATCCAGGTCGGCTTGCGTTCCGCGCAGCCGCGCATCACGCCGACAAAGTCCTGATCGTACGTGATCTCGAAGTGGCCAGGCTTCAACTTGCGCTGCAGCGATCGCGAGGCGTGGAAGCCGTCGAGCGGCAGAATGCCGCGCGGGTCGGGCTGGTACCATTCGATCATGCCGAAGATGCCGGGCATGGGGAAAATGCCCTGGCGGTACGTGCGATCCAATAATTCCGGCGTGAGCTTCATAACGAAGCCAGTATCGCGAACGTGCGCGATACTGGCCAGCTAATAACGGAGTCATTGGTGATTGGATATAGGTCATCGGTCATTTTTCATTTACGAAGAGCGTAGTGTCTGGCTGCAATAGGCAAGTCTATCGCTCTCCAATAAATGACCAACGCCCAATGACTCTGTTAAAGGATCAGAAACCGGAGTCTTTCTTGGCGTCGTCTTCTTTCTTCACATCGGGTGCCGCGAACTGAACGACGTTGTGCTGTGGAGTCGTCAGCGCGATGTAGCGCCAATTCACTTCCAGTGGCAGCGCGGCGAGGGCGGTGGAGCCAATGCGTCCCCATAGGAACGGGTCGGAGCCCTGGCGGAAATCCCATGAGCCGGCGAGATCACCGTCTTTGTTCTGGCTGGGGAGCAGCGCGTCTTGCAAGGCGCGGTTCCATTCCGTCCAACCCTCGCCGCCCTGCTGAAACAAGGCCAGCGAGCCCTGCCACCAGAGCACGACTTCGTGACCGATCCCGTCGGCCGGATAGACGGGTCTCTGCTTCGGCAGGATGCGGATCAGTTCCTGCAGACTGGCGGCCGTTTTCGTTTCGCCGGTAAACTGGCGCTGCACGGCCAGCGCGGCGGCCATCTTCGCGCCTTCGAGATTGTCCTCGTTGACGCGGACTTCGCGCTGCTGGACGTCGAAGGTCCTGATCGCCGCGTCGAGTGCTTCCCGCGGGACGTTGAGCTGCGAAACCTTGGCGCTTTTCAAGGCGATCAGCGCCCACGTCGTCGGGCCGACCTGCCGGGCGTAGTTGCCTTTGCCATTTTCGTCCTGCCAGTCGCCCAGGATGCTCTGCCGCGAGATGAGATCATCGACGGCGGCCTGCGCGGCGGTCTTGTCGGTGTTCGACATGCCGCGGTTTTCAGCGAGGACAATCACGCGCAGCGCCGCTTGCGTGATTTCGCTCGGCGGAGGCTGGGCTTCCAGCCAGCGCACCGCGGCTTTCACCGTTGCCTTGTACTGGCCGAGTTTTTCCGTGTG
The DNA here is from genome assembly GCA_038227875.1 of Planctomycetota bacterium. GTDB lineage: Bacteria > Planctomycetota > SZUA-567 > H5-PLA8 > H5-PLA8 > JBBRPR01. The sequence goes on along the minus strand of JBBRPR010000039.1, from coordinate 10,675 downwards.
GCCAGCGCCGAGCATCGAGAGCGTGGCGATCGAGGTCACGGCCACGTCCTGATCGGCCGCACGCCGAACTTTTTGCAATCGAAATGACCGTCCGCTTCCTGCGCTTTGGCCAGCCACGCCAAACCGCTGTTGATCGCCGTTTCCAGCTGCTTGGATTCGGCTTTCGGATCGAGCACGTCGGGTTTCTTCACGTCGTCTTTGGCCTGCGCCACAGGCGCCGGATTCGGTTTCGAGACGACTGGCGAGAACGACGGAGGTGCCGTCGGTTTTGCTTCCGCGACCGGAGCTGGCGACAGGCTGGGCGCGCTACGCGCCGCCAAGGGTTGCCGGAGTAAGAAAATTCCCGCCAGAAGAACTGCCGCGCATGCGGCTACGGTTGAGACTTTGATCCAGACCATTTTGTTTGCGATCTCCATCGCGACTGTCGTTGCCGTCAGTGAAGCCGCTGTTTTTCCGAGACAGGCGGCCTGGATGGAGGAGGAGAGTGGCGCGGGCGCAGGTTGGCGGGCCGCTTGTTCGAGCAGCAGAAGCAGCGCCGCCGCCGAGAGCCGGACATCGCGCCGCGTCAGCAGCGCGCGCAGTTTCTCGAGGCCCCGGTTGACGCGCGTGTGGACGGTTTCCGCCGGGCAGCACAATTCCGCCGCCGCCTCCGCTTGCGTGCGCCCTTGCAGACAGCGCACGACAATCGCGTCCCGTTGCGCCCGTGGCAGCGCGTTCATGGCCGCGTCCAGTTCCGCGCTTAAGGCTTCGCTGTCCGCAGCACTGACCGGTTCTGATTTCACCGCTGCCTCCGCGGCTAAAGCCGCCTCCCGCTCGTGGCGTTCGCGGCGCGCTGCGATGCGCTGGGTGTTGCGCGCCGCGTTAACGGCGACGCGGTAGAGCCATCCGCCGAGCACCTCGCCACGGCCGATCGACTTGCCGCGCCGCACCAGCACCAGGAACGCCGCCTGAGCTGCGTCTTCAGCCTGATGGGGATCGCGGAGCAGTCGCAGACACGTGGTGTAGACCATGTCCGTGTGCCGTCGCACGAGTTCCCCGAACGCCTCGTCGGAGCCGTCGCGGAAATACTGTTCCAGCAACTCGTGATCGGTCTGCATCGCGTGTACCCGTGCCGAGTGTTGTTTTCTAACCCCATGGGCAGCTATCCATAGGGTCCCCTTCACTTCATCCGTGAGTATAGGTACGGCCGGTAGGCAAGTGGTTCAAAAAAATGTTGAATGGCGCAAATTGGAATGGCGAATAAAAACGCGCCGCTGAAAGCGGCGCGTTTTCCTCAGTTCTCAATTCTCGCCGTTTACCCAATCGAGGCCATGTTCGTGGCGGCGTCGACGGGGAGTTCTTCGGTGTGGGCGCCGTAGTAGTGTGTGATGAAAGCGCGGCGGAAGCGGTCCTTGGTGGTGTTCGGGTACGAACCGTGAATGGTGAAACCACCGAAGAACAGGACGTCGCCGGCTTTCATGTCGACGCCGACTTCCTTCGAGCCTTCCGGAATGTACGACTGTCCGTTGGTGAACGAGATTTCGCGGTTGGCGGGTTGGACGGGAAGGATGCCCATCTTGTTGGAGCCGGGGATCACCACCATCTGGCCGTTGGCGGTATCGCAGTCATCCAGCGCGGCCCACGCGGCGATGATCGGGAACTTGCGGATGTACTGATTGTCCTGATGAAAGGCCTGGCCACGCGCGCCGGGCGGCTTGAAATAGAGCATCGTCTGACAGAGCAGCACGTCGTCGCCAATCAGATGACCGGCGAGCTTCACCAGCCGGTTGTCTTTCTGCCACGCGTTGGTCTTCTCGTCCCAGTTGTGCATGTTGATCATGCGGGGATAGAGGTTGAGCGGATCGGAGGCGGATTTGGTTTTGTCGCCACCCATGTCGCCGGGCTTGGGGCCTTCTGCGCGTTTGGCCATGAAGTGGTCGCGCATCAGCGCGGCTTCGCGAGGCGAGAAGACGCCTTTCGCGACGTAGTATCCTTGCTCTTCAAAGAGCTCTTTCATTTCTTGCGTGTATGCCATGTGAGATGTTCTCCGAAGTTGAGTGATATAGGAGGATACCCGCTCCGGAGCGCTGCACGACGGGCTAATCTGTACCATTTATTGCTGAATACTTACAGAATCTTGCTACTGTGGCTGTTGAATGGCCAAAGTCTTCGAAACCTATCGTGTTCACTATACGGCGCCCAAACCGGCCGACGCGGAACTCCTGTTTGTTCACTCGATCGGGCACTACAAGGCGTTCAATGGATTCACGCTCGACCGGTCCGCGGGGCACTCGGTGGAACATCTGATTTACACCATCGACGGCGCGTCGACCGGCGTGATCGCCGGCGAGCGCTCGTTGGCCCAGGCCGGCTCTGTCTGGCTAATGCCCAAGGACAAGCCTTACCAATATTGGTGCGACGTGAAGGACGGTTTCTGGGAAGGGCGCTGGATTGAGTACGACGGCCGCTGGGCAAGGCAACTGTGGACCATGATGGGGCTCAATGGCGTGACACATGTGCCGCTGTGTTTTGAAGCGCAGCCGATTGTTGAGGAATTGCAGACGTCGCTGCACACCGACGGCGATCGCGCCAATCACGTCGCGGCAGCGCTGCTCTGGAAATTGTTCGCGGTGCTGGAACGCGCGGTCAGCGGCAGCAACCGCGACAAGGTCGGCCGCGGCGGCATTCATGCGGCGCAGCAGTTTGTGCTCGACCATCTCAGGGACCCGATCGCGCTGGCCGACCTGGCGCGCGCGGCGAACTTAAGTCCGTTTCATTTCGCGCGTGTCTTCCGCGACCGGACGGGGTTTACGCCGGCGGTGTACGTCCGCAGCGTGCGCATCAATCGCGCCCGGGAACTGCTGCGGCAGGGCGACCTGAGCATCAAGCAGATCGGCCAGGCGGTGGGCTATGGTCAGCCGCATCATTTTTCGGCGGTGTTCAAGCAAGCGACAGGACTGTCGCCGCGGGAGTTTGTGCGCGCGCACCGGGGAAGCTAGGAAAAAAGGAATGTCGAATGTCGAATAAACTGAAACGAGCAGATTAAAAAAAGAAGCGGCAGGGAAGTATTCCCTGCCGCTTCTTTGTTGCCTGCTGCATTGAATTGACTTACGGCTTCATGCCCGACAGTTCCACGCCGATCTTGGCCCATTCGATGATGTTGATCGTGGCCTGAACGTTGGTGCCGGCCTGAGCGAGCTTGAGGCCGTCGAGGAGCGTCTTGAGCTGCGGGGGGGCGTCCTTCTTCAGTGCGGCCAGACCCGTTTCCACGGCTTTGTTGATCGCTTCGGCGCCCTTGGCGTCAGCGGCGAGGACCAGGAGCTTCAGCGTCGGGGCATCGGATACGCCGAAGTTGGAGAACAGGCAGACACCGCCGCCGCCGATGATGGCGTTGACGACTTCGGCGTCTTCCGGTTTGAGGTTCTGCTTCGTGGTGTCTGTCACGCTATCGTCGGGAACGAAGACGACGGAGAGCAGCTGGTCTTCAGCGACTTCGCCATGCGCCACGGAGAACGTGTCAGCCCGTTCCTTGCTCTTGGCCGGCAGCTTGAAATTCTTGCTGTAGTAAACCATCTTGTTGCCGAACGCCTTCGGGCATTCCGGGGCGGAACCTTCCTTGAGGAAGCCCAGCGCGGCGTTCGCGAATTCGGTGAACTTCGCTACGTCGGCGCCTTCGGCCAATTCAATCACGACGACGGCGGTGTCGCCGGACTTCACGGCATTGGTGTCCTTGCTGCCATTGGCGACGATACTGATGCTCTTGCCGCCCGCGCCGGTGAACTTGCCGAGGAAATCCTTGAGCTGATCAGCCTGGCCGGCTTCCGGAGCCTTGCCCATGATGTCGGTCATCGTCTTGACCAGCTGATCGGGTTTGATGCTGGAGACGTTCAAATTGACGATCGCGACCGTCTGCGCGCCGATGATGTCTTCGGGAACATGCAGATCCGCTGCGAGAGCCACGCACGAATACAGAACCATTGCACACAACACAAACTTTTTCATTGCAGTACTCCTCCTGGCAAAATGAGATTCCACACACTGTTCACGGTAACTGCCGATTCATTATGCATCGAATATGCCAAGTGGCGTAATTCGTGTAACTCATGCACACGCACAGAGCTCCCTTTTCGCGACGCTCCTTTTCCGACTGCCTGAGTTTGGGCAGTCGTTCAAAAAGAGAACGCGCTGAAGCGGGGTGACGCCGTGCGTTTTGATTCGGTAGCTCCTTTTATAACGGAAAATAGACCCCGCGTCGATTCCTAAATCACAGCTGTTCGATCGGCGAACAGGATGTTGGGCTTCCCTACACGGTCGACTCTCCCTTCGACATATATCTTCTGTTTACCAAAGAAGTTACTATCAAGCAGGATTGGCGTGGCCAGTGCTTATGTGGTTGTATGGAAGATGTAGATGTGGGATTTAACGACGTACTTGCACATCCGGAGCACGCCACTGTGAATCGACCGTCTGAACGGACTGGAAAGAAGGCTCGTCATGGCTACCACCATTCGAACACTCGAAGACGCTCTGCGGCGGAAAAAGTTTAAAGGCAGGATTTTTCACACGATCGAATTTCTGGTGCTGGTTGCCTTGGGAATCGCACTTTACTTCATGTTGAAACGATAGGAACGATGACTACGACTACATTGCAAAAAAACGCATGGACGCCGCAGGAACCACCGGATCAGAAGAACGAGCTGATCACGGAGCTCAAACGCCTGAAGCCGGTCGTCACGTCCGCTCCCGGAAACTACTACGCGGTGATGCGCGCCGGGAAAATCATGGCGACGCTACGCGACCGGTGGCAAGTCTCCGACGACGAGATGAAGGCGATTTTGAGACGCAAACGATAACCCGACTCCGTAGCACCACGTGCTTAACCTTCCCAACTCATCCTGTCTTTAACGTGAAGCCTGCGGTTGTTCGCGCGTCTTGCCGATATTAGATTGATCCAGGTTTTTTAAGCGTATCAACAAGCCCTCCGTGGGGGACGGCATGCTGTTTCCAGCTCTGCAGCGCGTCGCTGCAGCCACTCTGATTGTCATGGCCTGCGCGCTTCCGTCTCTGGCGGAAGACGGTCCGGTCACGTCTACCACCAAGCACATTCTGGATGTCAATCGCGGCGAGAAATTCGCCACCGCGCGGATCCGCATGAGCGCTACAGACCTGCGCGAGCTGATCTACCGGCTGCTGGACGAAGACGGCTTCCGTGTGGAACGCTTTGCCGGATCGATCCCGCGCGAAGGCCAGACGCTGAAGGGCAAGAAGCACCTGCGGCGCGTGGAATGCGAAATCGTTCCCGACACCGACCCCACCGTCACGGCGCTCAGTTTTGAATACTCCCGCTTCGGCAACCGTGCCTGGAGCGAACGGGCGCTGAACATGGTGATCGCGGACATCACCAAGCATGAGCCACCGGATGTTCCCACGCGCGCGGTCACTGCAGCTCCCGCTCCGGCACCGGCGTCGCCAACACCCACACAGGAAGCCGCGGCGTTCGATGCTCCGGAATCGACGTCGAAGCCGGCGATTCCCAGCGTCGATTACTTCAATCCGACGTTCGCTCACGACAAGTACGAGACGAGCATGCCGATTCCGCCGCTCTCGATTCAGCCGCTCGCTCCGCCGCCCGATCGAAATGCTGCTCCAGCCACGCCCGCGCCCGAAACGGCGAAACCTCCCGCCGCCGAAGTCGCCGTGCCGGGGATGACGGCGGAAGTGGTGATCTTGCCGGGTCAGAAGAACGCGCGGACGTCCAATCCCGGCGAAGAGATTTTCCGCGCCGTTCAGCGCGGCGACGTGACGCCGGAAGTGGGCGAAGAGAAGATCCGCGTCTTCCTGGAAGTCTACTGGCTGGACGCCAGCCAGGCGCCGACGGCCGACCAGCGCAAGACGCTGGCCCACAAGCTCGCGCAGTCCCTTGCGCAGCGCCAGATTGGTTCACGCGGGGCGGGGGACATCGTCAACCTGATCGACACGGCCGTGCGCCCGGCCGATGTCAAAGAGCAGGCGCGGCGCCTGCTGTTGGAGAAACTCGTCGGCATCCTTGACGCCGCCGAGACCGACGCGCAGGAGCGGGCCATGTGGACCGACGAGGTTGAATCGGTGATTGCGCAGAAGAAGTAATTAGCCTCAAAAAGCGTGTTTCGGAATTATTTGTCATTCCCAAGCACATGTGGTATACACGGTTACGAGGGGTGGAGGTTTTTGCCATGCTTACACTGGGAATGATTGAAAGTCCGGTCACGCTGGTCGTCGTGTTGTTCATCGCGATCCTGCTGTTTGGCCACAAGTTGCCGAGTGTTGCCCGCTCCCTGGGTAGCAGCGTTAGTGAGTTCAAGAAGGGCGTCAAGGACGGCGAGAACGACCTGAACGCGCAGACGCCGCCGGCCCAGCCTGCTCAGCCGCCCGCGGTTCAGCAGAGCACCACACCGACAGCGCCGAAGCAGTAAGTTTTCGAAAAACCAGATTGCTCAAAACCGCGCATTGCAGCGCGGTTTTTTGTTTTTCTTGATCGTCCACGCCGACTTTCAATTCGTAAAAATAAAATCCGCGTTACAGTCTCTCGATCCCACTCTGCGAGATTGCGCGCATGTCGGCGACCGCCACGCCTGCTTCTGGACCCCGTTCGACCTTGCCGCCGGGCTCTGCGATGCCCTGGATCGTGCGCGGCGACATCGATGGCTTTTTCGGCCTGGCCCTCGACAACCTGATCCAGCTCCTGCTGATCGCCTCGCTGTGCAAAGTGATCCTCGGTTTTTCGGATGAACTGGTCTTCGGCCGCATTCTGCCCGGCGCGGCGATTTCGGTTTTCGTCGGCAACGTCTTTTATTCGTGGCAGGCGCGCAAGCTCTCGCGCGAAACCGGACGCGCGGACATCTGCGCGCTGCCGTACGGCATCAACACGCTCTCCGTCTTCGGCCATGTTTTTCTGGTGATGCTCCCGGCGAAACTCGCGGCGCAATCGCAGAACCTGCCCAACCCCGACGTCATCGCCTGGCACGCCGGCCTGATCGCCTGCCTCGGCTCGGCGGTGATCGAAGGCGTCGGCGCGTTTTTCGCCGAACACATCCGCCGCGCCACGCCGCGCGCGGCACTGCTCTCCACGCTCGCCGGCATCGCGCTGACGTTCATTGCGCTGGGCTTCTTTTTCCGCGCGTACGCCTTTCCGGAAGTCGGCCTTTCCACGCTGGGCATCATTCTGCTGATTTACTTCGGCCGCGTGAAATTCAAGTTTGGCATCCCCGGCGGCCTGGTCGCGGTGCTGATCGGCACGGCGATCGCCTGGATCACGAAAGTGCCGACGCCCGCGCTGCCCGAAACCGGATTGCAGCTGAGCCTGCATCTCCCGATTCCGGTGATCGGTGAGCTGCTCGAAGCCTTCAAACATCCCTACATGATCCAGTATCTCTCCGTGATCATTCCGATGGGAATTTTCAACGTGGTCGGTTCGCTGCAGAACATCGAATCGGCGGAAGCCGCCGGCGATGCGTACCCGACGCTGCCATCGCTGCTGGCCAATGGTGTGGGCAGTCTCGCGGCGACGCTATTCGGCTCGTGCTTTCCGACCACGATCTACATCGGCCATCCCGGCTGGAAATCGATGGGCGCGCGCGCGGGGTATTCAGTGCTCAACGGAGCGGTCCTGACGCTGATGTGTCTGACCGGCTCGCTGGCGATCGTGGCGCATTACGTGCCGATTGAAGCGGGGATGGCGATTGTGCTCTGGATCGGCATCGTGATCACCGCGCAGGCCTTCGACGCCGTGCCGCGCAACCATGCGCCGGCGGTGGTCGTCGGATTGCTGCCCGGCGTCGCGGCGTGGGGAGCGTTCATGGCCAAAGCCGGCGTGACCGCGGCGCTTTTCGCCGTGGCCGTCAGCGGCGCAAAAGACGCCACGCTCGGCGGCGACGATCCGGCGATGCTCGCGCACCTCACGAAAGGCTTCTCGTTCAAAGACGTTTACATTCACGGCGCGTTTGCGCTGGAACAAGGATTTATCTTTACCGCAATGATCCTCGCCGCCGCAACCGTCGGCGTGATCGAACGAAAGTTTCTCGTCGCCGCAATCTGGTGCGCGGTAGCCGCGGCGCTCTCCGCGTGCGGTATGATTCACTCGTACCATTGGGCCGTCGCCGATTCCATTCAGTCCCTCGGCACGCCGTCGTGGCCGTGGGCCATTGGCTATTTGGCGATGGGCGGCATGTTCCTGATCGCGCATTGGGGTATCATCACGGAGGAAGGCGAGGGACACTAAACGGAGTCATTGGTCATTGGGCATCGGTCATTTATCATCTGTCATTTACGAGGAGTGAAGTCAGGATATGTGACGCTACATAACGCTCCTCGTAATTGACCAATGACTCTCTTAAGGCCCTTAAATTCCTATGAGCACTGTACTCGTAGCCGACGACGAAAAATACATTCGCGACGATCTGCGCGAGCTGCTGGAACATGCGGGGATTGCTTGTGTATTTGCGGACACTGCAAAAGCAACGATGCAGGTTGTCACCGAGGCGCGCCCGGATTTGATTCTGCTCGATCTGCGCTTTCCGGATTGCACGGACCTGTCGCTGCTGCAGCGCATCCGCTCGGAAGCGCCGGAGACCGACGTCATCCTGCTCACGGGCGAGACGACGGATTTGAGCCGCGTGGTGGCGGCGATCAAGCTTGGCGCCTCCGATTACGTCGCCAAACCTTTCAACGCGGAAGAACTGCTCAATCGCGTTCACAAAACGCTTGAACTCCGCCGCCTGCGACGCTCGCAGACGCACCTGCTTACGGAACTCGGCGCACAAAATGGGCTGGAACGCCTGATCGGGACGAGCAGCGACATGCGCGCGGCGGTCGACACGATCCGCAAACTCGCCGATGCCGAAGGCTGCGTGCTGCTGCGCGGCGAGAGCGGCACGGGTAAGGAACTGGCGGCGCGTGCGCTGCATTACGGCAGCAAGCGCCGCAGCAGCCCGTTTATCAGCGTCAACTGTGCGGCGATTCCGGAAACGCTGCTCAGTTCGGAGCTCTTCGGCCACCGGCGCGGCGCGTTCACCGGCGCGGTCGAAAATGTGCGCGGCAAATTCGAACTCGCCGAAGACGGCACGATCTTCCTCGACGAAATCGGCGACATGCCGCTGACACAGCAGACCAGCCTGCTGCGCGTGCTGGAGTACCGCAAATTCACGCCGCTGGGCGAAGCGAAAGAACGCGATTGCGCAGCGCGCTTTGTCTTCGCCACCAATCGCGATCTGCGCAAGCGCGTGAGCGACGGGTTGTTCCGCGAGGACTTGTTTTTCCGCATCAACATCGCAGCGGTGCTGCTTCCGTCGCTGAAGTCGCGACCCGGCGACATCCCCGTGCTGGTCGATTTCTTCAACACGAAGCTCAGCGCCGACATGGGCCGCAAGCCGCTGCGCATCCATCCCGACACGCTCAACCTGCAGCAGAATCACGACTGGCCGGGAAACGTCCGAGAGCTCAAGCATGTTTTGGAAGGCGCGATGATGCTGCTGGATCCCCACCAGGATGAATTGCTGCCGCGTAATCTTCCCGCGGAAATTGTCGCCGCGCGCACCGCCGGATCCGCCACCGCGCCAAACTCTGAAACCGCGGAGAAGGAGGAACTGGTCCGCGTGCTGCGCCAATGCAATGGCAATCAGACGGAAGCCGCCCGCGTGCTCGGCGTTCACCGCAATACGGTGCGGACACGGATCCGTTACTACGGACTCTAAATTTTTACTTCGTTTACGCCAGCGTGTTGCGGCAGCGTTACTTCAACTACAGTCGTCCCGTTTTCCGACGTGATCGTGATGCTGCCGCCGTGGGCTTCGACGATTTTGCGGCAGACGCTTAGGCCCAGGCCGGTTCCGGCCTCGCCTTTGGTGGAATAGAAGGGTTCGAACAACTTTGCTTTATCCCGCGATTCAAGGCCTCGGCCATTGTCTTGAATTTTCAGGGTGTAAACGCCAGCGTTGAATTCCGCGCGGAGCACCACTTGCGGATTGGCGCAGCCGACGGTCGCCTCCGCGGCGTTGCTGAGCAGATTATACAGCACCTGTCGCAGCCAGTTGGCATCCGCGACGATCGTGTGGGCGTCGACACCGATCTGTAGCGTGAAAACCGGTGGATGGGGTTGTGCCCGCGCGCTCACTTCGCTCCAGACGGCGCGCACCATCGATTCGAGCTCGAAGGGCACGGGCTTCAACACCAGCGGCCGGCCGAGATGATTCAAATTGCGCAGCATCGTTTCCAATGCGGTGAGCCGATCGGGGACGACGGCCGTGGCGCGGCCGAGTTCCTTCTGAATCGCGGCGGGATCGGTGACGTCGACGCGCGTCAGGCGATCCATCTGATGTCGAATCGGGTGGAGCAGATTCTTGATTTCATGGTTGATCGTTGCCGCCGCTTCGCCGATACGGGCGAGATGCTCGCGTTGCTCGGCGAGATTCTGCATGTTCTTGTAATCGGTGATGTCGTGCATCATCGCGACGTACATGCCGTGCGGATCGTCGACGTTCAGATCGTTGATGCTGAAGAGTACGCACGTTTCGCGTGCGCCTTCCAGACGGAGCTCATCGTTGCTGCGCAGATCGCGTTCCTTCAATGCGCGGCGGATGGCGCTGGCGAGGATGGGCTGAACTTCCCACAGCGCGTTGAGCTTGTTCGGGAACTGCTCACCCGTGCCGCAGATTTCCCGCGC
>JBBRPR010000038.1:0-83308 GCA_038227875.1 Planctomycetota bacterium | reverse complement strand
GCCACCCGCGGGCTGCTCTTCTACCGGCTTATGCAGCAGGCGGCGTCTACGCCCTCGACATACTACCGGAATCTCCTCGGCGGAACGGAGGCGACAGCTATGGCAAAGTAGGATTACTTGCTCGAAATGGATACCCCCCTTAATGCAATAGGATCGGCAACGATTACTGTGAATTTGCAGGACAACGGCGGCACCGCCAATGGCGGCATCGATACTTCCATTTCACACACGTTCACAATCTCAATCAATTTCGTAAATCAAGCTCCGTCATTCACCCTGTCAACCAACTCGAACGTGTTTGAAAACGCCGGGTCGACGAGCATTCCCAATTTCGCCACGTCCATTCTTGCAGGCCCCCCGAACGAATCCGGTCAAGTGCTGGCTTTCACCCTGACATCCAACTCGAACACGGCGCTTTTCAGTGTTCAGCCCGCGATCAGCGCGGCGGGAACTCTGACCTTCACACCCGCTACAAATACCATCGGTAGTGCCACACTGTTTGCCTTCGTTAAAGACAACGGTGGTGTAGCGAATGGCGGCGTCGACACATCTCTGAGCCAAAGCTTCACGATCAACGTGAACTTCCGAAATCAGGCGCCGACGTTTTCTTTAGTTCCAAACGTCGCCGTCCCTCAGAATTCGGGTCCCGCGACAATTCCAAACGTCGCCACCGCGATTTCTCCTGGTCCCGCCAATGAATCCGGGCAGACCGTCCAATTCAACATCGTAGGAAATTCCAATTCTGCCCTAATTGCTTCCGGCCCCGCGCTGGATTCGGCGGGAACGCTTACCTTTACGCCTGCTACAGGCGCTGCCGGATTGGCGACGATTACAGTCACGCTTCAGGACAACGGCGGAACCGCCAATGGAGGTCAGGACACGTCGGTCCAACACACGTTTAACATCGCCATTGGTCCCGTGAACACGCCACCCAGCTTCACGATCAATCCCAACGTCGCCACGGGCTTTGAAAATGCCCCGTACCTCAATCCCATCTTTGTTACCAACATCTCCCCCGGCCTGAATGCCTTCGAGTCCTCCCAGGCCATCACGTTCACGATCACCACCAACTCCAACCCGGCGCTCTTTGCCATTGCGCCGCAGATTTTCCGGACGGGCTTGAGCTCCAATGCCAATCTCGGCTTCGTTCCGGCACTCAACCAGACCGGCAGCGCGGTCATCAGCGTTCAGGCGCAGGACAACGGCGGCACGACGCTGGGCGGCATCGATACGTCGCCGATTCAGACCTTCACCATCGTGATCGCGCCGGTCAATCAGCAGCCGACGTTCACGCTGGCCAAGCCGACCGTCATCGTCGGCATCAACTCGCCGGCGGTGACGGTCAATGGCGTCGTCACGAATGTGCTCGCCGGTCCGCCCAACGAGAGCTTCCAGGCGCTGGCCTTCACGCTGACGAGCAACTCCAACGCGGCGCTCTTCGCGGTGCAGCCAACGTTGACCACCAATGGCAACTTGAGCTTCACGCCGACGCCCAATGTTTACGGCGTGGCGGTGCTGAAGGTGCTGCTGATGGACAACGGCGGCACGGCCAATGGCGGCATCGATACGTCCGCGCCGCAGTTCCTGACCATCGTCGTCGCCGGCGCGCCGGTCGCGGCCAACGGGTCGATCTCCGTCGCCAGCAACGCCACGGGCAGCGGCACGCTGACCGGCAGCGATTCGCTCAATTCTCCACCGCTGGCGCTGACGTTCAGCATTGTCACCAACGGCAATCTCGGCACGGCCACGATCACCGATCCAACGACGGGCGCGTTCACGTACAAGCCCAAGCCCGGCGCGTCAGGGCTGGATCTGATCCTCTTCCAATGCTCCAACGGCTACGTCGCGTCCAATCTGGCCACGGAATTCATCTTCATCACCAACCCGACGATCAACTCGCCCTTCGCGACGCCCAACCCCGCGACCATTGCCACGCACGCCGACGGCACGTACGCGGCCGTCACCTTCACCGCGATGGCCACCGACACGATCAACGCTCAGAGCCTGACGTATCTCTGGGATTTTGGCGACGGCGCCTTTGGCTCGGGCAGCTCGATCGTTCATCACTACATGTCGGCGGGAATTTACGCCGTCAAAGTCACCGCGACCAACGGGGCGGGGCAGGCGGTGAGTTCCACGCTCTCCGTCACTGTCTACGCCGGAGTCTTCGGCACCGGGCCGGACAGTGACAACGACGGTTTCTCCGACACACTGGAGACCGCCTACGGTACCAATCCGAACCTGGCCATCTCGCACCCGCCCGGCGACCCGGCCGCGCCGTTAAAGCTCAACGTCCAGAAGCTGGACATCGCGCTGGCCTTCGGAAAGACCAATCACGACAGCATTACGCTCCAGGTGCTGACGCCGTTCCCGACCAACATCGCGTTCCAGGGCCAGCGCATCGCGGTGGATGTCGGCGGCAACGTGGTCGCCTTCACGCTCGACCAGAAGCTCCGCGCGAAGACCGCCGTCGGCTCGATCGCCTTCAGCATCGACCGCAAGTTCAAGGTCTTTCGCTTCGTCCTGGCGCTGAAGAAGGGAACGTTCTCGACTTCGCTGGCCGGCTACGGCCTGGTGAGCACCGCGACGAAGAAGACGTCGGTCACCGTGCCGCTGACGGTGCTCTTCGGCGGCGAAGGTTTCGTCGCGCTCCAACCGCTGACCTTCCAGGCGCATGCGAAGACGGGGCGGGCGAAGGTGCCTTAGGGGCGAGGACTGAGGAAAACACGCGTCGCTTTCAGCGGCGCGTGTTTTTTGGGCAAGGGGACCTGTGTGTAAATTTACGCGCTGGTTAGAAGGCAACACTCCTAGCGCCAGCTTTTACGAAGGTAACCCTCGACGGTTTTAAAGCGCGTCAGCAACGCCTCGCGGTCGAATCCCGAATCCCGCCGTTAGAAACCCCCGCCCGTTCACAGCACAACGACCTCATCCCCCGGCCGCAGCGTCCCGCCTTCCAGCACGCGGCCGCAGACGCCGCCGCCGCTGAGGTCCAGTAGCGCGCGGGCGCCGGGGGCAATCATCCGCTCCATGTTCGAACACGGGTCGCAGAGGTCGTGGACTTCCACCAGCAGCGGGCCGACGCGGAGGCGCTTGCCAAGCGTCTCCTTGAGGATCAGGCCTTGCACCACAACCTGCCGGCGGGAGGCGCCGCTGGGGACGGCGCTGAGCTTCAGGGCGGAGGCCAGGGCTGTGAGTACTTCGGCTTCGATCAGCGTGATCTGCCGGCCGCGGTTTTTGCGTGAGCGCCAGTCACCTTCCAGACCGAAATTCGTAACGAAGGGCGCGGCGGTCAGCTCTTCGGTTGGGCCGAGCTTGACGGCCACGCGATGGATGGAGACGACTTTGCCGGATTTTGGATTGGGCGATGCCTCGGCCACGTTCTTCTCCCTCATATAGGCTGAATTGGATGGAGCGAGCGTAGTAAGCGGCAGGATTCCCAGCCATGAAAAAACCGCGCTTTGAGCGCGGTTTGTCGGAGCCAATCATAAGTGCGGGAAAAAGAGCCGGAAGCCGAGGCCGGTTACTGCAGAGGTTGAGGACTACTCTCGAGGGTTGTTCTTGGTGTGGTGCTTTGACTTACGATGAGAGCCTCGATTTTCGTCTCAATCTCCCGCACTGTTGGGTTGCTGTCTAATCTCACCCTTTACAACGTATCAGGGTCTCTAAAAATTCCATCTTTCTGAAAATGCACTGGTTTTTGCAAAATCTGCCGAACGGTTCCAGCTTCTTCACCTTCGCCTACTTCACTCAACTAGACCGTCGTCGGCGCTCCAGCTTCAATGTCCTTTGCTGCGACTGCCCCGGAAGTTCCTCAGAACCGCTGTCCCGGATAGTTACCCATTGAGACGGAAGTGGAGGAGGGGTTTCCAGGGACTCCGTCTCTTTGAGTAACACCCGGGACAGCGAGCTTTAAAACTGTCCGGTTGTTACTTTTTAACTAACCATGTATTTCGATGGACGTCAAACATTTGAAGCCCTGTTTGACACTTCCTCGAATCCTTTTTTCATCTCCCAGAATCACTCTCTTGCTGATCTAAAAATTAGACGCCTGAGACCTTGCAAACCGCCATTAAAGTTGGCTATTTTGTGCACATTTTTCGAGGCATTTCGCCTTCGGCAATCTTGTCTACCCGTGAAGACACATGTGCCTCAATTCGTGCCTTCCGCTTATGCCCATTCCATAGCCTTCGGATGAGCTCTTTGCCCTTAATTTCCCCTATGGACGCTGCTTCCGAATTCGGCTAAATTCACGGTATGAAAACTCTGATTGCCGCCCTGCTATTCGCCACTCTTGTGCCCCTCTGCGTCCCTGCCGACGCAGTGGCCGCTGAGGAACCCGATCTGCCGTGGGATACGATCAAGGATACGGCTCAGCGCTACCTGGAAGCCTGCGTCGACAAATCCGAACGCGATTCCATGGCCCGCAAGATGGACCAGCGCATCAAGCTCCGCTGCGACGACACCGGCTGCGACGCCGACCAGGCCGCGCGCGAAATCATGTTCGACTGGGCCGCGCAGAATCAGAACAACCTGAAAAAGCACGAAGCCAAGGCCGTCAGCCAGGTCTGCTTCTACTTCATCTCCTTCATGGACCACGGCTTCCTGATCTCCTCCCAGATCCGCAAAAGCCTGACCCCGTCGCTGGTGAAGAAGATCATCGATTTCCTGGAAGACGAGATCAAAAAGAAGAAGTGACGGGACGGCTCTGGGCAGTCAGCTCATGGCTCTTGGGCGTCCTGTCGGTCAGGCGGGAGTCCGTTGAGTTCCCGGCGCTCCCCAAAGCCAAGGCGCCACATCCCGTGCCTGTATGCCACGCCATACCCATCTCCTTCGCCCTTTGATTTATCGCCGTTCCTGCATTCAACCTGTTTGCTGAAGATTGCGGCGCACAACGCGGTTTGGATTCGCTCGAAAATCTATATTATTCGCAAGAACACAGTTCAGGAAATCGGGCCGGGCGCGAGTACTTCATGAATGAAAGAGGCGCAGGCGAGAGATGAATCCGGAAAGATCAGACGATGAACTGCTGTCCCTGTTCGTAACAAAGGGGGATCAAGCTGCCTTCGCGGAGATTGTCTCGCGGCACAGCAGAATGGTCTTCCGGGTCTGCCGCCAGGTTCTCCACGATCAATACGAAGCGGAGGACGCCAGTCAGGAAGTTTTCGCACTACTGGCGCAGAAAGCCGGGGGTCTGAAGAACACTTCGCGGCTGGCGCCGTGGCTCTTTGGCGTGGCCCGAAACCTGAGTTTGCAGATGCTGCGCAAGCGGACGCGGCCGTTCGAAACAGGGGAAATCAGCGAACCACTCTGCACGGAAAACGACGCGGCCGCGCTGCAGGAGAGCGCCTTGGAGTGGGTGTACGACGCGATCGCAGGACTCTCTGAAATTCAGCAGCAGGCAGTCGTGCTGCGGTACCTGAAAGGCTACAGCGAAAAAGAATCCGCCGAGCTGGCGGGCTGTGCTGAGAACACACTCGCCAAACGAGCCAGTAATGCGCTCGCGGAGTTGAGGATCTCAGCCAGTAGCACTGACGCTGGCCGAATTCACATTGGACAAAAAGTCCGAAAACAAAAAGGGATAAAAGCCATGAACACAAACACCACAACTCCCGTATTGACCGCGCTGGGTGGATTGCCGGGTGCGGGCCCGAGCATCCGTTTCCATCAGATTGTCGGAACGTCTGCCGATCCCAAACGGCTCTACGCTCTGGGGGTTTCCAACAGCCTCTACCTTTCCAGGGACGCCGGCGCCACGTGGACCATCAAGCCACTGCCCTACCGGGCCTGCAGCACAATCGGCGTCTCGCCGGTGAACGCGGACCACCTTCTGGTTGGCCGGAGCACACTCACCGACATCGTCATCTCGCAGAGCCTGGACGGCGGAGCCAACTGGTCGGACGTCGCCTCCCATCCGATCGGCAGGCAGGAGCTTGAATGGCAGATCTGCTTCTCGGTTCAGGATCCGGAGCTCGTCTATATTTTCCTATACGCGCCGAAAGCATTCCGGCTCAACCTCCGCACAAAAAAGGTGAGCTTGCTTCACGATGCCTACATCAAAGACATCCTTCATGAGGATCCGAGTAAAGGCCACTTTACGCTCTTGACCGAGAAGTCCATTCTGAGCAGCACGGACGACGGCCAGACATGGACGGCCCAGGAACTGCCCAAGGGTCTGGAATACCCCATGGCGGTGGCGGTCGATCCGCGCAACCGATCCCGCGTGATCGTCGCGTTCCAGCATCTGTATCTGTCCGAAGACGCGGGTGCGACGTGGAAAGACCTCGGCCGTGTCGGCAAGAGTTACATCGATCAACTTGCGTTCGATCCCGTTCAGCCGAACCGTTTCTACGCCTATGACCGCCTGACCGGCTTGACCGTGACGAGCAACGAAGGCCGCACGTGGAATCCCGTCGCCGACAGCGTGCTGGATAGTTACGCGCGACAAATTGTCGCCATGTATGTCAGTCCCGCGACGGCGGGCCTGGTGCTGCTGGGGACGGCCGATGGCCTGTATCGCTCGACCGATGCCGGGCTGACCTTCGCCGCTGCCCATGACAATCTGCAACGGCACTCCAGCGTGGTGGGATTGTCGGTGGATCCATCCGATTCCCGGCATGTCGTCGCTCGCAGTGACGCTCGCGTGTATCACTCGCGCGACGCCGGGATGACCTGGTCTCAGGCCGGCGGCATCAGTGCCTGTGCCGACTGGACGCATTGTTCGGTGGCGCTCGACGCCAGCGGGCGCAGCTGCATCGTCAGCAACCTGGCTGGCGCCCACTTCCGCAGCGCGGACGGCGGCTTGAGTTTCCAGCAGTCGAAGAACGGCCCGGAGTTCTGGTCGATCATCGCCGATCCGCGCAGCCCGGGTCGTTTCCTGGGCAGCCATCCCGGCGTTCAGGTCAGCGACGATGGCGGCATGTCGTGGAAGGCGATCAAGGGTGTGCCGAACTGGGTCTGGACCCTGGCGATGAGCCCCGCCGATTCAAAAGTGGTGTACGCCAGCGACTACAAGACGATCTACTATCTGGCCTCCGATGAGAAAACGGGTGAAGCGCAGTTCGTACCGGCGGCCACGCCACCGGAAGGCATCGTGCGTCAAATCTGCGCACATCCGCTCGACCCGAAGCGGGCAATCGCGGCGAATCTGGGCGGACTCTGGCAGACCGTCGATGGTGGGCGCACGTGGGCTCTGCTCTGTGCCGGACGCTTCTACTATCCGTACGTCCGCGTATCCGAGCCCGACAGCATTTACGTTTCGACCGACTTCGGTTTTGGAACATGGCGCGATGGTCAGTTCTCAATTCTCGAAGAAGCAATCCGAGTGAACGCGTACGCAGAAGTCTCCGGCGGCTTGCTGCTCGGCACGGAGACGGGAATTTACAAGCTCACCGTATGAAAAAATGGTGGCGCCTAACCGAGGCGCCACCAAAACCAGAAACCGCCTTTCCTACTTCCCCTGTCCCGAGATGTCCGCCTTGCCGCGGTAGGAGAACGTGTAGCTCGACGTGTACGTCTGGCCGTCGATCACCAGCGCCAGAGGGACCGTGACCGAGGCGTCGATGTCGTCGTTACTGGCGCCATAGCCATCCAGCAGATCGGCGAGGTCGGCGTTGCGGAGCTGGTAGCGGATGAGGCCATTGCGGGAATCCCAGCGCAGGCGGCCGTTGCCGGTGCCCATGCCGGAGCGCGAGAAGGTCAGGTCGTCCAGCGACGTGTCGCCGATGGAGACGGAAGCGGCGAGGCCGTCGACGGAGGACGAGAACGTCTGGCGATCGGAGTAGCGGAACGCGGCATTGCTGAAAGTCAGGTCCAGCGTGTCGCGGCCGCTCACGCGGAAGTTGAGCTTGAATTTGCACTTCTGAGCGCTGACCGGGATGTCCGCGCCATTGCCGCCATTTCCGCCGCCGTTGCCCACGGTGACGTTAACCGAGCTCGATGCCGAACCGCCCTTGCCATCGGTGACCGTTACCGTTGCGGTGTAATCCCCATCGGCAGCGTAGGCATGATTGACGTTCGCACCGGTGCCCTGCGCGCCGTCGCCGAAGTCCCAGGCGTAGGTCAGCGCGTCGCCGTTGGCATCGGCGCCCGAGACGCTGAACGCCACGGAAACCTTCGCGGCCGGATTGGACGGTGATGCGCTGGCCGCGGAGGCGATCGAGACGCCGCCCGTTCCACCGGATCCACCCGAGCCCGCGTTGCCGCTGGTCGCGCCGTTGCTGACCTGGTCGATCCACGCGGCAATCGCATCGACGCGTGTGTTGTAGCTGACGTCACCGTAACCGGCCGAATCAAGACTGCCACCGTTGGTGATGCTGGCGACCGTCAGCACGCCGTTGACGGTGATGAACTGCGGGCCGCCGGAATCTCCCGGCGCGGTGTTGCTCTCCACCGGCTGCTTGTTTTCGAAACTCCACTTCAGGTAGGTGGGCGTCACGATGTCCAGCGTCGTTGTGCCGAAATTGACGGTGCCCGAGGCCGGAATCGTGCCGTCGCTGCCTTTCGTTCCTGTGCCTTGTTCGCCGTAGCCGACGATCGTCAGCAGTTGTCCGACCGTGGGAACCTGGCGGTAGAGCGGCGAGGGCGTCACGTTCGGCACCGGCTTGTCGAGCTCCATCACGATCGCATCGAATTCGCCTTCCGCGTCGCCGTTGTTGCCGCCTTTCCAGGACGGATGCACGAAGATGTGAACGCTGTTGTAGATCACGCCGTTCAAGCGGAAGCGGCCGCCGGTCTGGCCGACCGTCAGCGCGCCTTTCGTGTTGGTCAGGCAATGTCCGGCCGTCAGCACATGCGTCGGCGAGATCAGCGTGCCCGTGCAGCCAAAGAAAGTGGCGTCGGTCGAGTCACCGACTTCGCCCACGGTCGGATACTGTGAGGTCGGCACATTGGTGCCGTTGATGACCCGGTTGCCCGCGTCCGCCGCGCGGAGCGAGACGTTGACGCTGAAGACCGAGAGCGCGACGGTCATCGCAGCCGCGATCAATCCGCGTGGAGCGGAGACGAGGTGTTTCGAGGTCAGGTGGGCTGGCTTAAACATACAGATTCTCCCAAAGCTTTAAGGGCAAGTAGAGGTGAGACACGGTACGCGGGTGAATATATTGCAAGTGCCGGACCACTCATGGTGCATGTTATAAGACTTTATTTTGATGATACTTATGGATCTATATGGATTTAACTAGGGGCGCGACAAATCCCGTCGCTGTTGGATCACAGAACGGAAGACCTTGCAGGGTTGAGAGTTCTGTACGTTAAAGCTACGGCGCTACCGTCACGCCTTCGGGCAGTTCGACGGTCGATTGGACCGCGCCGGATTTGCTGCGCGTGTGGAGCACGCGGATCTCGCCGCGCGGGGTCGGGAGGCTGCCTTCGGCCCATTCCAGATCGGCCAGATTTGGCGCGATGCGCACGGTTCTGCAGCCCGGCGTCAGCGGACGGATGCCGAGCACATGCTCGGTCAGCCACGCCGTCGGACCCGCGGCCCAGCCGTGACAGAGGCTGTGCCGCAGCCCCTTGTAACAGTAGTTGCCAAAATCCGCGTGGATGCACTTCTTGCCTTCCGGCACGAGCTGATCGATGCCGACGGCGCCGGGCGTCCACGCCAGGTCGAAGTCCTCCCAGAAGGTGGTCGCGCCAAAGTCGAGCATCGCGCCCCAGTAGTTGCGGATGACATCGAGGCAGCCCTGGTAATCGCCGGCCTTCGCGCGCGCCTGCAGCACGTAGTAGCCGTAAAAGGTGGAGAGTCCGCTCAGCGGATCCTTGGCGAGCACCGTTGCGTTGGCTTCGCGCGCGTCGCTGATCCCCGCCAGCGCCAGCAGTGCCGCGGCCTGTTTGCTGTTGCCCGGAGAGGGCACGTGCGTGTTCAGCTTCGCCAATCCGGCGAGGCATTTGTCGCGTAGCACCGTCTCGTTCAGCGGTCCGCAGAGCTCCGCCGACGCCTGCAGCGCCAGCGTCAGCAGCGCGTGTAGCCCGGCGTGAATCGAGTCGGGTTTCTCCGAGGTCGGCCAATCGAGGAAGCGCCACGGCGCCAGCGTCTCCGAACCGTCTGGCCCGATACACGCCAGAAGCTGCTCGGTTAGTCCGCAGAGATACGAGCGCTGCTGCGCCAGCCACGCCGCATCGCCGAAGTGCAGGTACCACTGCTGGTGGATCAGCAGCCACCAGATCGAGTACGAACTGATCCCCTGCATCCATTTCGGCAGCGGCGTTTCATCGCGAATCAGGTCGAGACTGCGGCGCACGACATCGACGTCGCCAAAGACCGCGGCGACGACGGAGGTCTCCGGATGCATGTCGCCAACCCAGATCAGGCGGTCGCGCTTGATGCCGTCCCAGAGGTAATCCTGCAGGCAGAGCTGCACCGTGTAGGCGCCGGTCTTCCAGATTTCGTTCAAGCGCGCGTCGTTGCAGCGGAACGTGCCCTTGTACGGCAGGTCGTGGTAGAGAAAGACCGCGCGGACTTTGCGCAGTTCCAGCGTCGCGCCGTCGTCGAGCAGGTCGATGCGCACGAAGCGGAAGCCGGTGTTGCCGACTTCTGTGCTGCCCAGCCACGCCACGGAGATCGTGTGATCGTGGATGGCGTGGTCGTTCATCGGTTCGCGCATGCATTCGGTCACCGATTCGCCGAACCGCACGCGCACGCGGACGGGCTTGTTGTCCTTCGTCGAGTTCACGACCAACTGGACACCGCCGTGCAGTTCGCGCCCAAAATCGAGCAGAATCCCCGGCGCCGTTCCGGCATTCCGCAGCGTGCAGCTGGGATGCGCAGCGAGCGTCGCCTGTTCCTCGCCCCCTTTAAGGAGCACGTCCGAGCCTTCGACGCCCGGCGCATCGGACGATTGCCACACAATGCGAGCCGGAGAAACGTAACGGCGGACACGCGGATCGAGGTACGAGCGTTGGATCACGGCGGGCGATCTCCTGGGGTGAGTCGTGGATGGTAGCGAGGTAACTGAGCGCGGCAAGAAGACGCGGGGGGAATTCAAGAACCCTGGTGCCACGGATGCGCGGACACTTGAGCGCAGCGAAAGTGTCCGTTCATCCGTGCGTTGCGCTACCTTTACAGATGGGACATCGAATACAGATGGGACATCGAACGCACGGATGAATAAGTTTCTTCGCTACGCTCAGAAACTTAGGCATCCGTGGCACCAGAGTCACGGTTTCCGTTCCACGGTGACGACCGCGTGCAAGCCGTCTTCCATGAACGTCAGCGTCGCGGTCATTCCGCCGAAGGTGCTGATGGCCTTTCCGGCCGGCGATGTCTCGTCCGGGGCCAGGGGTTGGCGTGGCGTGAGCATGCTGCCGTGTTTGCTGCACGTCACGGTTTTGCCATCCGCGGAAACCACGTACGCGCCGCCTTCCGGACAGAACAGTCGCGCGCCGTATAGGGTGCGTGCCTGATCGGCGACGAAGGCGTCGCGAGCGGCAGGAAGATCGCCGGACGCGGCAAACGCGCGCGAGAGATCGCTGAGTGGCGAGAGGTTGTTCAAACACGCGTGGCGGTTGTTCTCGGCCCAGCCGAGGCGGAAGTCGGGCAGCGTGTCATGCCAGTTCTGCGCGCGCACCCGGACCATCGCGTGGCCGGTCGGGCCGGCTTCGGCGGGAGCAGGAGCGGGATTGGCTTCGAGCGCGGCGATATCGTCGAGGATGAAGGGCTTGCTGGCGACGTACAGGCCGCTCCCGATCCGCGCCCAGCAGACGCGCCATTTGACGCCTTCGACGCCGAACGTGTGCGAATGGATCTTGAAGCTGGCCTTCGCCGTCACGTCGGAGGTGTAGGCGTCTTCCGTCACGCGGAACCAGCCGCCGGAATCGACCTTGTGCGCTTGCGTCACGAGGACTTCGTCCAGCGCGTCGAGAAAGTCGTCGACCACCTTCGTGTTTTGAACCGGCGCGGAGATGTACACGGGCGTGTTTAGCGACCCAATCAGAAACGCCGCGAAAAGACCTTCGCTGCGCACCGAAGTGCTGCCTCCTATGCTGCGCATGGACTGTGCGAGTACCACCGGCACGTTGAGATCAAACGTCGGCGTCGCGTCGTACACGTGGAACGCAATCTGGTTGCCCAGACCACTGGCGAAAAACTCCCTGGAGTTCAGTGTACTTTTGTCGGTGCTTGCGCTGATCAGGAAAAACTCCAGCGGGACACCGTTCTTCGAGAGCGTTTTCAGCAGTTCGCCCTTATTCCATTTGAATGCGGCGCTGAGAATATTCCGCGACGGCACAGGCAGCGCATCCAGCGGTTCGGTCGCACCGCCGAACACTTTCGCGAGATTGGTGTAGATCGAATTGTCGATCAGCGGCAGCACGATGGTTTCCACGCGCAGTTTCTGCGGCAGCACCTGCACGCGGATGGCGATGGGATCGAAGTAAGTGCGCCAGTACTGATTGTATTCATTGACGAATTCCGTGTAGCTGTTCGCTTCCGATTGAGAGACCGTCTTGACCGGCACTTCGCATATCGGCGTCAGAAAATGCGAGCGGCCGTGCAGGCTGCACGTGCCCATGCATTGCGGCGTCAGCGAATAAAGTCCGCCGGCCGGACAGACCATGCCTCCTTGATAAATTCGTCGGGAAGGCAGCGGGCTTCCACGAGCTTGGCGATCGATTCGGGCGCCTGGCCTTTCTCGGTGCGGTACATCAGCGCGGCGTGGCTGAGCATGCGCATGTGGTTGTAGCAGTTCAGGCGTTCCAGTTCGGTCAGCTTCACTTCCGGGCCGACCATGCGGCGGATGAACGGGTCGGACAGGTAGATGAGCCCGTCTTCCTCTTTTGCGCCGATGGGCATCAGTGTGCGGATGAATTGAAATTCCTTCGTCTCCGCCAGCGTGCCCGAAGTCGCCTTGCCCTTGATCGCTTCGATCACGTGCTTGAAGGCCGTCAGCGAGTTGCTGCGAACATGCAGGTTTGGCGTCGGGTACGCGGAGAACACGTTCAGATCCCGACCCGGCGTGGTCAGCGACACGTACGGCACATCGAGGAACGTGCCCGCTTCGCGCTTGGCGTCGGGATGCGCTTTTTCGGCGCTGTCGAGAAAACCATCCAGGCGCGCTTTGAAGACCTCGGGCTGCTTGATCTGGAAGAGCAGCGTGACATCGCTGCCTTCGTTCACGTACAGATCGCTGCCCGTCGCGGCGACGCCTTCCACGATCATGTCGTAGAACGGGCGCAGGAGCGGATTGGTTTCGATCGCCAGTTGCTGCTTCAACCGCGCGCTGATCTCCGGCGACTTGGCGTCGTTGGCCGCCTGGCTGAAGAGGTGGTTGCCCCAGAGGTCCTTGACCTCCATCGTCTCCAGCAGCTTGTTGAGCGAGTGAAATTCCACGAAGTAGTAGTCGGCGGGGACCTGATGAGAGAGCGCCGACATCTCCGGCTTGCTGTTGCCCAGCATCGAGTCCCACGGATGGCTCTTCACCTCCGGGCCATGCAACGAGGAGAGTTCGACGCGCTTGCCGTTCTGGGACAAGGACTCGCCGCGCATGGTGTCGAGCTACAAACTCTCCTGCACGGCCAGCGCGCCGCTGAAAATGCTGAAGACGTCGACCTGGTCGCGCCGGCCTCTGGAGGTGCGCGCACCCCAGCGCCCGGTCACGGTGCGGTCGATCTCTTCCAGGACATCGTTGGACTTCTCGCGCCGCGCCAGCTGCAGTGCCACGTATTGGAGGTACGGGTCGCCTGGGTTGAGGGCCAGTTCCCGGCGGACTTCATCCAGTTGCCAAGGCATCGGTGCCGGAGCGCCGCCCGCTTCCGCGGCCGTCGCGGCCCTTAGTCCGCCAAGCACCAGCACTAGTGTTAACGTGGCACGATAAATTCGGAGCATCATTTCGTTCCTCCTGAAGGGGGATGACCGGCATACCTTATCTCACGTCTGCATCAGACCAAATCATAAGTAATCAATTTTGCTATTGGTTGCGGTGATAGCAAAAGTCGCGTTTGTGTTCGGATTTAAATTTTGAATTTACCGTCACAGTCAATACCTAACGTTACACACAATGCCGACTGGTGAGGTCTGGCCTCTGCAGCTCTCCGGCGCCACAGGAATCTTGCAGATTTTAGTGCTTCACTTGCCGGTCTGAGCGGTTTAGAACGTCTAACTACTAGCGGTGCGCCGTGATCTAAAATCTGGTTTTAAGCTCACCCCCACCTGCGCGGTATTGACTGTCTCCAGTCCCCATCGCGCGAAGGGTCCCAGGGAGAATTCGCATGGCAGACGCGTCCGTCAATGCTCCAATCCAATTCGCCTGCAGTAACTGCGGCGCCGCGCTGAGCGCGCCGGCCGACAAGGGCGGATCCAGCATCACCTGCGAAAGTTGTCACGCCGTTGCCATGGTGCCGCAGCCATCGATGGCCTCCCAGCCGGAAGGCATCGCGGCGATGGCCTCCGCGGAAGCCATCGATCCCAACGCCAGCCCGGAATTCAAAGCAGCGTCGGCGCCCGCCGCCGATGCACCCAAGCCCCCTCAACGCCAGTACCCGCCGCGCCGAGCTTCGCAATCCGATGCCGCCCGCCCGGCCGTCTCCTCGCGCTCGGCGCTGATGGGCGTTTCGGCTGTGGTCGTGCTCGGCGTGCTGGCCTTCGCCGGCCTCTCGATCAGCAACGGCATGCAGCGCACCAAGATCGAGCAGGAAGTCACGGTGCTGGTCACCAACGCCAAGAATGCTGTCTCGGTCAACGACATGGACCTGGCGATCAAGAACGTCAAGGACGCGCAGGAACGGATCAAGACCAGCCCGCAGGAACTCGACCCCGACCAGAAGAAGAAGTGGGACGCGCAGCTGGGCAAGATCACCGACCTCAAGGAGCAGGTCACGCAGCTCGACAAGATCTTCGCCGATGCCGAGAAGGACCTTTCCGGCACGCGCGACAAGCTGATGAACAAGAAGACGCTGCTGGGCGCCGTCACCGACGAGAACCGCCCGGCGGTGCTCAAGGTCGAAACGCTCCTGGCCGATCTGGAGAAACTCGAGCAGAAGCAGAAAGTCACCAAGCTCCAGGCCGACCTGGCCAACGCCAACAAGCTCTACGCCGACGGCAAGATCGAAGACGCCGCGGAAAAGGCGGAGACGCTCGTCCGCGACATGGCCTCCAAGCCGCCCGTGCAGGACGAAGCAATCGAGAGCCGCACGCGCGTGCTGCGCAAGCGCGCCGAGCAACTGAAGGCCGCGCGGGACATCCGCCTGTCCTCCAAGTCCGGAAATTACGCCAACGCCAAGCGCGATCTCACCAAGCAGCTGGAAGCGATCGACGAAACCAACGCAGACCTCAAGCCGCTCTACGCCAAGATCAACGAGCTCAAGATCTCGCTGAACGAGGAAGAGAAGCGCACCAAGAAGATCAATCCCGACGACGCCAAGGAACTCACCAATCTCGTCCACAACCTCAAGAATTTCGATCGCAGCCTGGAGCCTGAAAAGCTGGAAGGCGAGACGGTCGGCCTGAAAGTCGACGGCAAGTCGCTGCGCCTGGGCTACCTGCACGAAGGCAAGGACAAGCAGCTGTTCATTGATTCCGCCGGCAACCGCCTGCGCATCGAGATGAACGACCTGCAGCGCCATCCGCTGCGCGTGCTGCAGCACGCCAAGAATCTCGGCGAAGCGATGAAGAAGGCGGAAGTCGGCCCCGACGTCGTCTGGGACGCGCACGCGGAAGCGCCGCTGGTTTCCGCCCGCCGCATGGGTGAAGACGGCAAGGAGTACGTCTTCCTCGGCGACCGGGTCTATGTCGGCGCGCCCGAACCAAAAGATGATGCCCGGGTCGCGGACCGCACGGACTTTGAGAAGAAGACTGAAGCGCTCGCGGCGGCCGTCAAGAAGGACACGGCGACCCCCGAAGAAGTGCGCCAGATCATGCTCGAAGACATTCATGCCACGATCAAGGAAGCCGATTGGTATGACCATCTCCCCGGCGAATACGTGCGCAAGGTCATCGCCGATGGTTACATCGAAAAGAACATGCCCGGCTCGGCCGAACGCCTGAAGAAGGAACTGGCCGAGTGGCGCGAGGCGTACACGAAGCTCAACAAGCCGGTCTTCAATTTCAGCGGCACGTCCAAGACCGGTGACGAAGCGACCGAATTCAGAACGCTGGAAGACCACCCGATCTGGCGCACGTACGACAAGGAGTCCGACACCACCACGTTCGCGATCGACAATCCCGACGACGAAAAGAACTGCCTGTTCATCCTCTATGACTTCCCGGGCAAGGTGGAAACCTTCTCCGATTCCGCGACGCCCAAGCGCGTGCGCATGACCCATCAGGCTGTGGGCGTGACAGCGTCGTACGATCCGGCCAGCGGTAAGATGGAAGCGAACATGGAGCCGTGGAATCTCGCCGCCGCGCTGGAACTGCCGCCGACGCCGCCCGATTACCGTCTGAACAAAGGCATGGGTACGCCCAGCTGGGCCCTGCCGCCGCACGTGCTGCTGGTCGATTACTACCGCAACACCAAGAGCATCGTGACGCCTTTCGGCAAGCTGGACATCAAGGACTTCCGCAGCATCCCCGAACCCCAGCGCACCAAGGAAATGGAAGCATTCCTCAACCAGATGGCCAAGGTGCTGCCGACGGCCAATTACCTGCATCTCTACTTCCGCTACTTCTTCGAATACATTCTCGACAGCCCCGTGACCTCCCAGCCGGAACTGCTCGGCTCGCGCCCCCACTGCGGCGACATCCATCAGACCACGTACCAGTCGCTCTCGCGCATGATGGGCGGTCGCTATGTCGGCGACTGCGACGACCTCGCGGAATTCTTCATGAACGTCACGCGCCGCCAGGGGAAGCTCAGCTTCGTCATGGCTCTGCCGCAGCACGCTGCGTGCGGCTGGGTCGAGAAGCACCCCGGCGAAACCGAATACATCTTCCACATCGATGACACCGGCCCGCCGCGCATCTTCCGCAATCCGGATATGGACAAAGTCATCGAGATGGCCGAGCGCGCCTACGACGACGACAACACCATGCGCTTCGATCCCAAGAGCCTCGGCTTCCTCTTCCGCTTCAACAACGAACCCACGCGCACGCCCTACTACCTGTCGTCGCGCATGTTCGTTGACAAGGACTACGGCGAAGCGATGGAGCGCGTGCAGAGCTACTGGCATTTCCACTTCTACAAGCTCGGCATCGAGACGATGACCACGATGATCGAGAAGGGCGACCGCGTGCCGGAAAACTGCATCGAACTCGCCGGCCTCTACGGCCAGATCCGCGAAGTAGAGAGTTCCGTCAAGTGGACCAACGAAGCGTTGAAGCAGTTCTCGCCGGAAGAGAAACTTTCGCGCATGAGCGAAGAATTCCGCATCGGCCTGATGTGGCGCACCGAGCACAACAACCAGAAGTCGTACGACGCGATCAAGAAGACTGTCGATGAGCTCAAGGATCTCTACTCGTCGCCGCAGACGTTCTCGTTCTCCAGCACGCGCCACGAATTCATGGGTCTGCTGGTCTCCATCGACCGCCCGTGGGAAGCGTGGGACCTGGTCAGCCGGGAAATCATCTTCCTGGCGCGCAAGGGCGAATTGAAGAGCGAACATGTCGGCGGCCTCACCGGTGTCTACCAGAAGATGAAGGACCAGATCCGCGACGGCAAGAAGCCGACCAAGACCGAGACCGACGAGATGGGCAACCTCGAGAAGATTCTCGATTGGTTCTATGCCAACCGGCTCTTCGAACGCAGCGACGACTTCGGCGACATCCAGCGCAAGTACGCCTTCCTGAGCACCTACTACGCCGGCAAGCAGGGCGAGGAGAAGCTGACGGCCGAGCTGCTGAAGGGCGGACCGTTCCCGTCGCCGGCCAAGCCCCGCGATCACACCAACCGCAAGGATCCGGAGGCCGAAGACTGGAACTGGATCCGCATGGCGCTGCCGTCGTACTCGATTGCCATTGGCCAGGCGCTGGACATGGACGACCCGCCGGAGAAGTGGCGCCGCGACGATGCGATCAAGCTGACCGATGCGATGACCAAGGCCGCCGAGCAGACCAAGCAGTTCGGCTCGCTGGCCAGCGCTGAATTCCAGTTGATGAGCGCGCAGGTGTTCCGCGCGTTTCTCGCCAAGGACTGGGCCGGTCTGGAGAAGGTGGTGGCCGAAACCGAGAAGCGCAACTGGGCGCGGTTGACGTCCGATGTCGCCGAATCCTTCGGCCGCGGCGCGCGTTTCGTTACGCCGGAGGAATTCAAAGCGCAGTACCGCATGTTCACCAAGCATATCAAGTCACGTCCATCGTACTTTACGGTGATCTACGAAGCCTACCGTGCTGATGCGATCGAGCAGGCCATTGCCGCCACGTCCGTGGCATTGGAATGCAACCCCGGCGATGAAGACATGAAGCGCGAAGCCACGTATCTGGCGGAGTTGGGCCGGAAGAAGTTGGAGCGCATCGCCAAGGAGAAGGCCGAGAAGAAGGATAGCCCCGCCGCATCGAAGACGGACGCCAAGAAGGAAGAGTCGAAGAAGGAATGAGCGCGCGGCAAGCCGCAAGCCGCGAGGGGTCAGGGGTCAGGAGCCAGGGGTCAGAGTAGACGAGCGTTCGGCGAGTTGACGGATGCCACGCGTGAGCGAGGCATCCGTTTTTTTATGTTGGGTGATCGGTCTGCCTTTGCTCCAGCTGTTCCTGTTGTTAAAACCGCGCTCAAATTCCGTGTCCATCGCAACTCGCCAAACGCTCATCTACTCTGGCCCCTGGCCCCTGACCCCTCGCGGCTTGCGGCGCTACTTTTCCAGCAGCTTTAAGATGCCCTCCTTCAGCCGCACGAACTGATCGCCATTGAGATTCTTGAACGTCACGGCGGCGGCTTCGTCCATGGCGCCTTGATGGAACTCCGAATGCAGCTGCAGCACCTGCGAGACGATCGCGTCGCTGTGAGCGCGGCCCCAGTTGTTCTTCAATTCGAGCAGGCGCAGCAGTTCGGCCAGTTGCGCTCCGGCGCGGAAGGCGTGGACGCGGTAGGAGGCGATGGCGTTGACGTTGAAGCGCTTGCGGCCGTCGACGATCAGCGCGTTACCGCCGCCGGCATCGCCATCGCCTTTGTCGAAGGCGGCGTCGCCGGCGAGGCTCTGCCAGGGCAGCACGCCGTCGCATTCGTGCAGGTAAGCCTGGACACACCACGCCGTGGTTTCGTGGTTGGCGCGGCTCTGGTCGTTGCACCCGCCGTAGCTGTAGAGAATCGCGGGCATGCGGCGCTTGTGGTCCTTCATCAGCGGGAACATCTGGAATTGTTCGTTGTTGGCGCAGAGCAGTTCCATCAGGCCGTCCATCGCGGAGCCCTGCCACATCGGGCGGCTGATGTCGCCGCGAAAGACGATGTGCGCCGTCTTCTGCTGCTTCATCGCTTCATGCGCCAGGCGGCTGTAGAAGGCCAGCGCATTCCAGTCGAGGGCGATGAACGGTTCGTCCATGATCCACGCCGTGCCCTTGATGCCATCGTTGCTGAAGCTGTATTTGTTGTTGAAGAAGACTTCCGCCAGCGTCTTCGTGTAGCCCTTCTCTTCGAAGTGCTTGATGAAGTCGGCGACGTTGTTGGTGAAGGCGTCCTTGTAATTCTGCGTGAACGACTGCTCGGGCGACTTGGCCTTCATGTGGTGGATCGGATTCCAGTTCTTCCCGGTGAACGTGCCGCCGGGGTTGTAGTTGGGCAGCATCGGCAGCGGCCAGTTTTCCATCATCGGCAGGTAGAGCGTTGGGACGGGGACGTTGGCGCGCGGGTTGTCCTTGAAGGCGGATCCGTCCAGCAGCGGCCCGAGATTCTTGTCGAAGACCGACCAGTCGGTGACCTTGCCATCCGGACCGACTTTCGGCGCGTAGTCGGGATGGACATTGCCGCTCTGCGAGTACGGCACGCGGTTGATCGTGGAGCGGTGGTAGTGCGCGAGGCGGAAGGAATCGAAGAAGAAATCCGTGCCCGCGTCGCCGGGACCGCCGTAGCAGTTCATCTCGGGATTGAAGTGCGGCTCCTTGGGGATCACCGCCGCGTAAACTTTCACTTTCAGTGGCAGCTTGATCTCCGCGCCGCCTTCGTAGGTAATCGAGATCGTGCCGTCGTGGTCGCCGGGCTTGGCCGATTCAGGGACGATCAGGTCGACGGTGACCACCGCCGACTTCTGGCCCGGAATATTGTTGTCGGTTGCGGGGATCGCCAGCGCCGCGCCTGCCGCCAGCGGGATGGCGTAATCGCCCTGCCACTGTTTGTTCAAGGAGAAGAACCACGCGCGCCAGAGCCGCGTCTTGATTTCGTCGAGTCCCTTGATGTCGATCTTGATGCCGCTGGCCGCGCCGCCGGGCGCGTTGAGGGCCAGCTGGAAGGACGCAATCTCGCCGCGCGCCGCCGCGACGCGCACGGTCGAGGTCGCTCCGTCCCAGACGCTGTTCTTCGCACTGGCAGTATCCATGCCCGGTTCGCAGGCGATCTTGCCGCTGAGCGGATCGAGCTTCGAGACTTCCGGGAAGGCCCAGACTTTCAGCGCGGCATCGCCGCCCGACTCGCCACCCTTGGGCTTCCAATCGGACTCCGGCAGCGACGGCACCGTGATATTCGGGCTGGCTTTGCCTTTGACGCTGGCCACCGGCGAGACGTTGCCGGAGACGTCGACGGCCGCAACCTCGACGTTGACGTCCGCGCCTGGCGCGAGGTATTCGAGGTAAATCGTCTGCTGCGAGCCAGCCTTGGCGGCGAACGGAATCTGCCAGCGCGGGAGTTCCTTGCCGTCGACTTTGATCTGGTAGGCGAAGGCATTCTCGGGAACCGTGAATGTTAGCGTCGCCGCGCCGTTGGCGGTGCTGGCGTCGTTGGGTGAGGGCTTGAGGCTCAGGCCCTGCGGCGCTTTCGGCGCTTCGACGTTGTCGCCGGCGAGCGTCACCAGGAGGTAGGGGGCATGATTGCCGCTCTCGCGCGATCCGACGCTGCAGTTGCGGTCGACGCCCGTCGAGCCGTCCATCAGCATGAAGCCGTACGAGGCTTTGGCGACGAGCGCTTCGACCAGGCGCTTGTCGAGCGGGATGGCGAACCAGCCGTTCTGCGGGTCGCCGGCATCGATATCGAAGCGCAGCGTCTTGCCATTGCCGAGCGTGACGTCCCAGAGTTTCGAGCCTGGCACCGTCCACGGACGCGTCTTGTAGCTGGCTTCGTTGAACGTCGAGCCGTGTCCGGCGTCGTCCTTACCGTACTGCTGGCCTTCGCCTTCGACCCACTCGCTGCTGACAGTGGAGACGGTAAACCAGCGCAGGTCGGTACCACGGTTCCCGCCGAAGACCGCGCCGCCTTCGGGCGCGATGAAGAGCTGGGCCTTCTCGATCTTCTTGCCTTTCAGCGCGGAGACGTCGAAGTCGAGGAGCCCGTATTCCTGCCAGCATTTGAGCTTGATCCTGCCCGCTTTGCCGCCGCTGGTTTCGCCGTGGTCGTCGACGACAGAGATCCAGATGTCGCGCGTGTCCGGGCATTTCACGGGCTCGGCGGCTTGAGCTGTCAGAGTGGCGACGAGGAGGATGAGCAGGGCGGGGAAGCGGTTGCGCATGGGGGATTCCTTTGAGTTTTAAACTGTGCTGCTTGTTATACACCGGCGGGC
Organism: Planctomycetota bacterium; assembly: GCA_038227875.1. Lineage (GTDB taxonomy): Bacteria > Planctomycetota > SZUA-567 > H5-PLA8 > H5-PLA8 > JBBRPR01. Next base: position 61,747 of record JBBRPR010000038.1, on the reverse strand, counting down.
GGAGGATGTTGAAGATTGTACACTAGAATTGAAGGCGGCAGGATTCGGAGTGGGGATTCGGGGGTCGTCCTCCTAATGTGCAATGTTACGGAATGTTACAAAATGTTACGTGGGCGGGGTTCTCCTCTATAGGTGCACATGATGTTTGAGGTATCTGCACGGCTCGGAAATCTCTGTCCGGCGAAAATTAGTCGGTGGTCGGTAGGGGGCGTGCGGCGTGTGCATGGTGGTGTCCTTTAAAATGGTCGTGTGCGAGGTTGGGGTTGGAGTCTGGCTAAAAGTGGTCGGTACGACGGGCGCTTCGTGCTGGCGGCAGAAATGAACCGGGGACGGGCATAAACGACAGCATCGCCATATTTTCCTATTGTATTAAGCAACTCTCGAACCCAAAAGTCAAGTGTTATTTTCTAGATTCGATATAAAGATTTTATAATACAGGATGTGCAGCAGTGCACGGGGTGAAGCGTGGCGAGCTCGCTCGATTGGAAGAGTTCCAAATCTCACGCAAAGCCGCTAAGCCGCAAAGAACTGCCTACGGGTGGGCGGAAGGGAGTGGAAGGGTCCTCCTCTCTTTTGCGTTTTGCGGGGCTGAGGCGATGTCGCGGGGTGTCGCATGTGTTTGTCGTCGGGTTGAGATTTTGGCGGCGCCACAGGCTTCTGGAGCGCGAATGTGGGGCCCTTGCGAGAGGGCGCGTCGCGGGCTGGTGATTGCGCTCTTTCAGAGCTCTGTGGATCTCCGGGGCGCTTTTCCAGGGGCGTTGTCTCCGTTCTTGATTCTGTCCTTGAGCGCGGCACACTGACGGTATGCGTGTTGCCCAAGGCGAGTTGCTGCTTTGCATCATTGGAGTCATCGGATGCGTCGGTCTTTTCAATATCTACAACATTGCATTTTATCAGCGATGGATGGATCAATCTTGGCGTTGGGTACGAAAGACTGAATCGCCGCAGCGATACCGTATGGGCGTTGCATTATTTTCAGTTTACGTTGTTGTTGCCTGCGCGGGTTTCGTCTTCGTTCTTTTGAGCCTTCTTAGATAAGGCCAACTTTTCCCGGCCGCCGCATTCAGCACTCGTCCACCATCCATGTTACAATGCGGCCATGCGCCCGTTGCCGCTCATCGTCATCGTGCTGGCCGGATCGCTGGCCGCGTCTGAAGCTGCGCCAGCCTATCCGCTTTGGGACGGGGTGGAGTCCGTGGCCGACTACGCCAAGAAAGTAAATCTCCCGCCCACGAAAACGCTCGACCTCGGCAACGGCGTGAAGCTCGAGCTGGTGCTGATTCCGGCGGGGAAGTTTGTGATGGGGACGCCCGAGCCTGAAAAGGCTGTGGTCGGGCAAACGATGACGGGGATTAGCGGGGGCTTACTTCTACTCGTTGTGGCGGTGTGGTTGGTCCGCGCTTGGCGTCACCGCAAGCGGCCTCAGTTCTCGATGGGGTTTATGCTGGTGATGACCTTTGTGGCGGCGGTTGGTGTCTGGGGCGGGGTGCGTTGGAACGAAGCGTTGAAACATCAATACTACTTTTCCGCCGAGCATCCGGCGCGTCCGGTGACGCTGACCCAACCGTTTTATCTGGGGAAGTACGCTGTGACGCAGGAGCAGTACCAAACGGTGATCGGAACGAATCCCAGCAATTTTAAGGGCACGGACAAACCTGTTGAGAACGTGTCGTGGGATGATGCTCAGGCGTTCTGCAAAAAGGTAACTGAGCAAACGAATTCGAGTGTGGGTCTGCCCACCGAAGCGGAATGGGAGTATGCGTGCCGCGCGGGAACGAGGACTGAATACTATTCCGGCGATGTGGAATCTGATTTGGATCGCGTGGCGTGGTACGCCGCGAACAGCAAGCGCACCCCGCATCCCGTGGGGCAGAAGGAACCCAACAATTTCGGGTTGTACGATATGCATGGCAACATCTGGCAATGGTGTCAGGATCTGTGGGAAGAAAATTATGCGAACTTGCCGAATGAGAATCCACAAGGCCCTGCGGAAGGAGCCTACCGTGTATTGCGCGGCGGCTCCTGGAACCTCAATCCCGTGGACTCCCGATCGGCGCGCCGCGTGAGACACGATCCGGTTCAACGCCACTACCTCTTTGGAATGCGGGTTAGGTTGGTGCCCGCGTTCGGGGCTCGATAGTTTTACCGATTGTAATGGCGGGGGCATTTTCATTTCCCGGGGCGATGCGACCGAATTGAATCAGGGCAACGCGCTCGCGACCGATCCCGTATGGCATGCGCACTCCAAATTTACTACGCTTCAACTATGCGCTTGTTGATGCTGCTCTTCTTGTTCGCGAGTTCGCTGGCGGCCGCTGAGGCCACGCCAGCCTTCCCGCTCTGGGATAATCACGAGTCCGTCGCCGACTACGCCCAACGCGTCAACCTTCCGCCGGCGAAGTCGCTGGAGCTCGGCAACGGCGTGAAGCTTGAACTGGTGCTGATCCCGGCTGGGAAGTTTGTCATGGGGACGCCGGAGCACGAAAAACCTGTAGTTGGGCAATCGATGACAGGGATCAGCGGGGGCATACTTCTTCTCGTGGTGGCGGTCTGGTTGATCCGCGCCCGGCGTAATCACAAGCGGCCTCAGTTCTCCATGGGGTTGATGCTGGTGATGACCTTCGTAGCGGCCATTGGCGTCTGGGGCGGCGTGCGCTGGAACGAAGCGTTGAAACATCCAGACAATTTTCCCAACGAACATCCCGCGCATGCGGTGACGCTGACTCAGCCGTTTTATATGGGAAAGTACGACGTGACGCAGGAGCAGTACCAAGCGGTGATCGGAACGAATCCTAGTAATTTCATAGGCAAGGATAACCCCGTTGAGCAAGTATCCTGGGACGATGCGCGGGCGTTCTGCAAAAAAGTAACCGAGCAAACAAAAGACGGCGTGCGATTGCCTACCGAAGCGGAATGGGAGTACGCGTGCCGTGCGGGAACTACAACGGAATTCTATTCCGGCGACTTGGATTCCGATTTGGATCGCGTGGCGTGGTACTCCGCGAACAGCAAGAGCACAACTTATCCTGTTGGGCAGAATGATCCCAATAAATTTGGATTGTACGACATGCATGGCAACGTGTGGCAATGGTGTCAAGACTGGTACGGTGAAGACTACTACTCCAAATCTCCAGCAGAAAATCCGCAAGGCCCGGATCATGGTGCCATCCGTGAGTTGCGCGGCGGTTCTTGGCTCTGCCCTCCCATGTACTGTCGGTCGGCTTACCGCTGCTGGTACGTTCCACGCATCCGCTACGGCTCCATCGGTTTTCGGATTGTGTTGGTGCCTGCGTTCAGGACTCCGTGACCATGCGCAACCCCTTGCCCATTCGCATTTGCGTTTCGCTTCTCGTCGCACTAGCTGCAGCCTGCTCAATCGTTAACTGCGCCGAGCCACAATACCCGCTCTGGGACGGTCACGAATCCGTCGCCGATTACGCTAAACGCGTCAACCTTCCGCCGACGAAGACGCTGGACCTCGGCAACGGAGTGAAGCTCGAACTGGTGCTGATCCCGGCTGGGAAGTTCATGATGGGGACGCCACCTCCCACGCCCGTGGATGAAACCGGATTCAGTAAGAAGATTGCAAGAGGGCAGTTTGGTCTGGCGGTAAGCGGTGGCGCGTTGCTGGTCCTGTTGGGCTTCGTTCTCGTGCAGGCCATCCGTAAACGACGCCGCCCGCAAGTGTCGCTGGGCCTGCTGCTGCTGGTCACGGTCGCCACGGGCGGATGCGTGCTGAGCGGGCTGCATTGGAGGCAATCGGCGAACGGACTACAGGCGGCACGATTGGAATACACCGCTGCTGAAGCGCGATTTAAAAGCGCAGACGAAAGAGAGAAGCCGGCGCATACAGTAACGCTGACTCAGCCGGTTTACATTGGGAAGTACGACGTGACGCAAGAGCACTATCAAGCCGTGATCGGAACGAATCCCAGCCAGTTCAAAGGTAAGGACAACCCGGTTGAAATGGTTTCATGGGATGACACGCAGGTATTCTGCAAGAAGTTAACAGAGCAAACGAAGCAGACTGTTCGCCTGCCCACCGAAGCCGAATGGGAATATTCCTGCCGGGCGGGAACGACGACCGCATACCATTCCGGCGATGCTGAAGCCGATCTGGGCCGCGTTGCCTGGTATGACGGAAACAGTAAGAATACAACGCATCCTGTCGGCCAGAAAGAACCAAACAAATTCGGACTGTACGATATGCATGGCAACGTCTGGCAATGGTGCCAGGATCTTTGGGATGAAAATTATTACGCGAAGTCATCCACTGAGAACCCACAAGGCCCGGATCACGGTGCCGCGCGTTTGTTGCGTGGCGGTTCCTGGGGCTACTCTCCCTTGTACTGTCGGTCGGCTTCCCGCTTCGGGAACGGTCCGGACTACCGCAGCTACAACTTCGGTTTTCGGGTGGTGGTGGTGGTGCCTGCGTTCAGGACTCCGTAGTTTTACCGTTTTCTGTTTAGCCGTTTTACCGTTTGCCGTTGCGAGCGTAGCGAGCAAAGGGCCAAAGGCCCGCCGCTATATCAGCCTGGGGCAACGCCCCAGGAATTGGATGTCCCCATTATCGTTAAGGGCTGAAAGCCCGAACAATGGCGTGCCTGCGTTCGATAGTTCGGGCTTACAGCCCTCTCAGGTGATGGCGTGATTTTTCCTGGGGCGGTGCCCCAGGCTGGTATAGCGGTGGGCCTTTGGCCCTTAACTTCCAGGCGGTGCGGCACGGCGATGAGATGACAATCGCTGAGAGATCAATGTTCCTCAGCAACGGCCGGAAAGACCGGCTGAAGCCGGCTGACAGCAACAGCATCAACGGCGACCACCGCCTGAAGGCGATGGCAAGCAACGGCATGAACAGCAACGGCATGTACAGCAACGGCATGTACAGCAACGGCATGTACAGCAACGGCATGAACGGCAACGGCATGAACGGCAACCAGGGCGTTGCCTTGGGCTGGTATAGCGGCGGGCCTTTGGCCCTTAACTTCCAAGCGGTGCGGCACGGCGAGCCGATGACTGTCTTCGCGAGATCAATGTTCCTCCGGTAGGTTGGCCGATTTACATTTGGGAATAGCGGTAGCGCGTGGGAGTCGACGCGGTTCGATGGTTCGGGCTGTCGGGCCCTAAAAATCTATTGGTTCCAACCCGTGCCAAGGACCCCATCCCCAGAAAGACAGCGCGTAAAACATATAAATAACTAATATAAACAATAGAGTTGAAAGTAATATTACAAGACATTACGATCATAGAAAAGCATATATTTGTATCACGAAAAATAATGCTCGCTTCATTCGGAGGAAAATCTGTGAGTCGATTTGCGGTTCGTTGCGTCGGAGTTCTGGCGCTGGCGGTGTGCGGTCTCTGCGCAGACGTCGCGGTCGCGGCCACCGTCGGAGCGAACGTCAACATCCTGCGGCGGCCGCTGCATCAGTGTGAAGAAGCCATCGCGATCAATCCCACCAATCCCAATAACCTGGTGATGGCGGCCAACGCCAACGATTTGGCCACCGGGATTCTTCAGGCCTATAGTATGGATGCCGGTGTTACCTGGAGCACGTCTGTGATTGCAGACGGTAACGATAGCTTGATCCCGGCGTGCTGCGATCCGACTATTGGCTTCGATTCGTTCGGAAATTGTTTTTTCGGCTACCTCGATTCAACGACCACGATTGCGGTCATGGCGCTCAGCACCGATGGGGGCAAGACCTTTCAGAAGCTGGCTTCGTTTCCGGCCGGTGACCAGCCCACGCTGGTCACGGGTCCTGGCGATACGCCGGGGTCGCAAAGTGTCTGGTTCTTTTTTCAGGACGCCGCGAACAACCTTGTAGCCACGGGCGCGCGCATCACGGGTCTGGGGCAGGTTCAGGGTTTCAGCCCGCTGCAAACCGCGCCGGGTTCAAACGGCTGTAATTTTGGCGATATTGCGATCGGGCCGGCGGGGCAGGTGATGATCGCCTACCAGGACAACAGTGGCGGAGTCGGGCCGTCGAATATTTTTATTCACGTGGACGCCGACGGACTGGGGCCCGGCGGCTTTGGCCCACAAACCTTCGTCACCACAACGAGTATCGGCGGGTTCAATTTCATCCCGCCGCAGATGACACGCAGCGTCGATGCCGAAGTGGGACTGGCATGGGATCGCACCAGCGGAGCGCACGCCGGGCGCGTGTACATGGTCTATACCGATGCGCCGGCGCCCAGCAACACGGATCTGGATATCTACCTGCGCTATTCCGACAATGGCGGCGCGAGCTGGTCGCCGCGGGCGCGCGTGAACGACGACGCGACGGCGAACAGTCAGTTCATGCCGCGCATTGCGCTGGACCCGACGACGGGAAATATCGCCTTTTCGTGGTACGACTGCCGCAACGATAATGGAAGCGGCCCGGGCGACACCAACGGCAATCCCAACGACGACGTTGAATTTTACGCGACCTTCAGCACTGACGGCGGAGCCACGTTCGTGCCGAACTTTCGCGTTTCCACCGGCGTCTCCAACAGCGCCGATGCCGCCGATCCCAACGACTTTGGAGACTACACGGCACTGTCGTTTTACGCCGGCGTGTTTTATCCGTGCTGGTCGGACAACTCCAACAGCACCGGTGACAACCCTGACGGCGCGCTTTCCGGTTGTGACGTTTACGCGTGCAGCGTCAACATCTCCTCCGGGCTTACGCCCAAGCCGGTCATCACCAGCCCGCTGACGGCCAGCGGTACCGTGGGAATTCCGTTCACGTACATCATCACGGCGACCGGCACCAATCCGATCGTGCTCAACGCGTTTGGTGTGCCGCCGGGATTGATCAACGGCGGTTCTTCCATCGTGGGAACTCCGACGGTGGCCGGTACGTACACGGTCATTCTCTCCGCCACCAACGCCGGCGGCACGACCAACCAGACCTTGATTATCACGATCGCGCCGGGGCTTCCGCCGACCTTCACCAATCCCAGTAGCGTGTCGCTGTTCGTGGGCCAGCCGTTTTCGCTGTCGATTTTCGCGAGTGGCTCGCAGCCGATCTACTTTTCGGTGGGTGCGCTGCCGTCGGGCGTTACATTTTCGCTCGGGTATATTCTGAACGGCCAGTTCGCCACGGCTGGCACGTACGGCGTGCTCATCACGGCCACCAATGCCGTGGGGACGACACAGCAATTCCTGACGTTCGTCGTCCAGGATTTGCCGTCTGACGGCGATGCAGACGGCGACGGAGTCCCGAACAGCTTTGAGAAAATTCTCGGCTCGAATCCGTTCGATCCGAAGTCGACGCCGTTCGCAGGAAACGCGACCTCTTCGGGGACGCGCTTGTTTACGCTCAAACATCTCGACATAAAGTTGGGCAAAAACGGAGACAAGATCACCCTGACGGGCGCGCTGCCGATGGATGCGGGCTACACCGTCGACAAGGAGCAGGTGATTTTTCTGGCATCGGGCGTAGTGGAAAAGATGCTGCTGGGAAAATCGGGGCAGGGTTCGACGCTGAATAAAGATCTGCGCGTGCGCATCAGTCATCGCAAATCGAAAGTGGGCACTGAGAACGCGTCGTTCTCCATGACCTTGCAGGGCAGCTACAAGACGGTGCTGGAACAAAATGGGTTCAATGAAAAAAGCGACGCCAATTTTCCTGTCTATGTTTTGTTCTACCATACGGTGTTTTATCAATCTGTTCACTACAACGCGTTGAATCATAAATTCACGATTGTTGAGAACTGACGGTCGTCGAGTTTTGGATCGTGCTTGCTGAATCTCGTGCCAGACCCAGGCGCCGTCGCTGAGGTGCAGGTGGTATTCGCGGCCGGTGCTGGGGGGCATGGGTGTGCCGGGGAGAGCCACGTCCAGCCCCCAGTGGCCGAAGCCGCCGCCCCAGGTTAAGCGGAGGGCGCCGGAATTGTTGTAGTAAGCGCGGTGCGACAAGTGCTGGAGACATTCGGGTCGCTCTTGCTCCAGGATTTCACGGATGTTGTTGCCGCTCGTGTTGCCGGTGACGCTGGCCGGAGCGATCGTCGCGGCGCGGCTTTTCAGCCAGGCTTGGATCGCGGGAATGTCGGCGCTGCGGCGCATGGCGCCGCGGAAACGGCGGAGGGCGGTGACGTAGTAGACCGGACCGATGGTCACGTCGCACCAGAGCGGCGCGGTGGCGCCGACCACGACCAGCGCCGACGTGAGAATGCAGGCGGAGAAGTAGATGGGCCGGAGCCGCGCGGAGCGCAGACCCGTCGCGGGTTGGGCGGGTTGATCGGGTTGATCGGGTAGTTCGGGTGGCGCAGGCGGTGGTGGCGTCACCGCCCATTTCACGATCGATCGGCAGAAGCGGAACAGGACAAACATCATCAGCGCGGGAATAACGAGAAACACATTTCCGAAGATGACCATGAACAACGGATTGACCACCAGTTCGCTCAGCGGCCAGCAATACAGGACCGGGCAAATGATGCCCAGAATGACGAAGCGGCGGAGCGGATCGGAGACGGCGCCACGCGAGAGCGCGCGGATGCCCATATACCACCACAGCGCCATCAGCGCCCAGAGCAGAAAGAGCCCCAGCACTTCTTCGACGACACTGAATTCCGGTTCGAGGCGGAAGACGAGTGCTCCGGCCAGGCCCAGTTGTCCGATCAGCAGGAGCACATCCGGCAACTGGCATTGCCATTTGGCGCGGGAATTTTTGATGGTTCTGACCGGATCAAACACCCACGCTCCGCAGGCCAGCGCCGCCGGCACGAGGATCAGCAGGAAGAAGACGTTCATCGGTGCCAGGAGCTGATAGGCCATGCGTGGGCCATCGTAATGGCGGCGCGTGAGTCTTCAACAGTTCATGCTTGCATGCGGCTTTCAGACAAATTTGAATTCTTAATTTTGAATTACTTCGCGGCGGCAGCGATTCAAAATTAAGAATTCAAAATTCAAAATTGTCTTGGAGTCCACGGTTGCGCCGCGAGGCGGACGCGGCTTTATGCGTCCGGGTTCGGCTGAGGGGGCTTGGGCTTCACCGGCCAGATGCGCTTGCGCGTTTTCTGGAGGGAGAAGACGCCGTAATTTTTCTTCATGCTGGTGCTTTTCCCGATGCTGTCGGGGATGACGGCGAGTTTGAATTCGCCGCCGATGGCGGTGCTGCAGGCGATGCAGACTTCGGTGTCGGGGAGCGCTTCGACGCGCTCAGCGGGGATCACGGCGTTACAGCGTTGGCAGAGGCGTTCTTCCTGCGGCTCCTGCTCGTCTTGCGGGTCTTGCGGGTCTTGCTCTTCTTGCGCCACCGGGGGGGCGTTTCCTCTGGCGTTTCGTCGCTCATCAGAAGTCCTCCAAAGGTGAACAACCACTTTACCCCACGCGATTGCGGGATTGCAAATTTTGGAGGGGGAATTTGGAGAAAATCTCGAATCCGCCCTGCTGCGCGTGATTGTTGTGGCTGTACGTCTTGATCTCACGCAAAGCCGCAAAGACGCTAAGAACAGCAACGGCACTGATCGTGGTGGCATTAGACCGTGCTTCCGTGTTCTCCGGAACGGTGTTTGCTGAAGCGAACTTATTTAAGAGGTTCTTGTTCGCGTTGCTCACCCACCCGGAGTGGGTTGGCGAAAGGCCGGTCCAGAAGCGGCGAATAGGATTGACAATGGGCTCAATTTCGCTAAAAATTCAAACGTTTGAATTTTGGGCGGGAAATTATGGGGAAGCGCGTCACCATCGTCGAAGTGGCTCGGGAGACCGGGTTGGATAATTCCACCGTCTCGCTGGCGTTGCGGGGCGATCGGCGGATTGCGGAGCAGACGCGGCTGCGCGTTGCGGATGTGGCGCGGCGGATGAATTATGTGCCCAATCAATTGGCCAGCGCGCTCTCCAGCGGGCGCTCGCGGGTCATCGGCGTGATGCTGCCGGGGATGGAGAATCAGTTTTTCGCGCCGCATCTGGAAGAATTTCAGGCGGCGGCGGAGCAGAGCAAGAATGCCATCGCGATCAAATTCTGCGATTGGGATCCGCAGCGCGAACTCGCCGGGCTGCTCCAGTTTTGCGAAAACCGCGTCGACGGCGTGATCTGGTGCCCGGCCGGCGGATCCAACGAGCAACTGAAAGCGACGGTCGAGAAGTTGCATGCGGCGCGGATGCCGTTCGTGATTCTGGGCGGGCCGTCCAAGATGGGGCACCTCGTCGGCATGTCGGAATTCTCGGCGCTGAAGCTGGGCGCGGACTATCTCGTCGGGCTGGGGCATCGGCGCATTGGGATCGCGACGGCGACGCGGGTGCCCGGGCTGCGCGGGGAACTTCACCGCAACCGGCTGCAGCGGCTGCGCGACGCGCTGCTGGCGGTCGGCGCGCGCGTGGATGCGGCGGATATTTTCGAGACGGGCGACAACGAGTACGGCGGCGTGGAGTTCGCCATTCCGCTGCGTGAGCGTCCTGCGGCGGAGCGGCCCACGGCGATCTACGCGGCCGACGACATGCTGGCGCGCGCGGTGGTGATGGGGCTGCGCGTGGCGGAAATCGGCGTGCCGTCGGGGATGAGCGTGTTGGGTTTCGACGACGCGCCGCGGGATGCGAGCGGGCCGGTGCCGATCACTTCTGTTTCTCTGGAAGCGCGCGGAAACGGCCGGGCGGCGATCGCGCTGCTGCTGGACGTGATCGCGGGGAAGATTCCGCCGAGTCCGTTTAGGACGATCCGCTTGTCTCCGAAAATTGTTGAACGTGCGTCGTGTACAGGAATCCCGAAATGAAAACGATCTGCGCTGTGCTCGCCGCGTTCATGATGTTTGCTGCGCTGTCAGCGGCGGAGACGCCCGCTCCGGTCTCGGCCGGCGCGCTGGTTTTTCCGGACACGTTGATCGCGCCGGCGAATGTGGCTCTGGAGGGACGAGAACTCGGCGCGGGGAAGCCGGCGTGGACGGCGTTCAGCGGAGTGCTGGTGACGGCGAAGGGCGCGACGATGTCGAACGCTTCGCCGGGCGGCGGGCATCTGCCGATTCCGGCGATCGCGGGGAAGATCACGCTGCGCGCGGAACTGGATCCGGCGGGGTGCGGTTTTGCGGGATTGGCTTTCGGGCACGGCAATCTGTCGAGCGATTTCTGGAAATCATACGAGGTGCTGTTTTCGATTCGCGAGGGCGGGTACGCGCTGATGGTAGGCAAGACCAATCTGATTCCCAAAACGGACGCGGCGCTGGTGAAGAAGGGTTTCAATCTGGCTGAGCTGGTCCTCGATACGGAAGCGCGGACGGTGACGGCGCGGCTGAATGGCACGACGGTGCTCGACGCGAAAGCATTTCCGGGCAGCGCATCGGCGCAGGCATCCACGGAGGCGGGTTTTCGTTTCAACGAGCCGGTGACGCCCAACGCGCCGCTGATCCGGAATTTTCAGATCACGGTGGAGAGCGCGACGGTGGCGGGGCTGGAGCCCGTGGACCTCGCGGCGCTGCTGATCGATCCGGATGTTCCGGTGACGCTACGCTGGACGGCGGCGGTGCGCGGGCCCAGCGAGCGCGTGCCGTACACGGTGAGCGATTACACGGGAAAGACCGTCGCGAGCGGCGACGCGGTGTTCGCGGCGGACGGCACGCTGGCGGTGCCGGTGAATCTGCCGCGCGGGTATTATGAAATTGCGTTTGGGCCGACGCATCAGGCGTTTGGCGTGCTCGCGATGAAAGCTCACACCGGGCTAGGTGGGCGCGCGGATCCGTTTTTCGGGATCGACGCGGCACTCTCCACGCTCGAGACGCGCGAGAAGATGCGCGCGGGGCTGATCGCGGCGCTCAAGCGTACGGGCATTGGCGTCGCGCGTGAACGGCTGAGCATGAATGCGATCAACCCCAAGCCGGGCGAGTACGACTGGCAGAACGGCAAGCGGCAGAGCGACGCGCTGCGCAAGATGTACCGCGACGCCGGCGTGGAGGTGCTGGAACTGATGTCGGGTGAGCCGGCGCATTTTGAGCCGGGGTTGAATCACAGTTTTTCACAGAATCTGGTCGAGACGGCGACGGCGTGGTCGGCGCTGACGGTGCGCTGGGGGCAGGGCTGGGCGGCGGGTGAAGTGGGCAACGAGCCGGATCTGGCGATGCCCGGCATGCCGGCCGATCAGTACGCGGTGATGTGCAAAGCTCAGGCGTACGCGGCCGATCACAGCGAGCCGCACCGACTGACGGTGGGCGGCGTGTTTGCGAATGTGCCGCAAGGTTCGTACTACGACGCGTGCACCGCCAACGGGATGCTGGAGTGTCTCGATGCGCTGTCGGTCCATCAGTACGATCGCGCGCCGTTGGTGCAGGGGCAGATCCAGGCGTGCCGCGAGTACGTGACGGGAGCGGGCAAGTCGGGACTGCCGATCTGGGTGACGGAGTGCGGGCATCCGTGGGTGCTGGGGCCCAGCCGCCCGCCGCTGGATCAGGACCGCGACAGCGCGCGGGAGATCAGCGCGAAAGCGGTGGAAGCGCGCGCGTGCGGCGTGGCGCGCTACTTTCCGTTCTGCCTGCCGTTTTACGAGGAAGGCGGAATCAAAAGTTTCAGCATGTTCGGTCGCGAAGTGACGCCGCTGCGTTCGTTCGCGGCGTACGCGTGGTGCGCGGACGCTCTTGCTGGACGCGACTACAGCGGGGATTTGCGCGTCGATGATCCGCGCGTGCGGCTGGCGCGCGTGTTTTCCAACCAGGACGGCGAGGACGTCGCAGTGCTGTATACGGAGAACGTGGACCCGAAGTGCGAAGTCAAATTGCCGGCGGTGCCGCTGCGCGTGAGCGGCGCCGATGGGCGCGTGTTGAAACTTTCGGCCGACGGCGCTTGTCCGCTTCCGGATGGACTGGGCTACGTGTGGTTTGCGCGCGGGACACTGGGTGAGGCATTGAATACCAAGACGCCGGCGGCGGCGTTGCTGGCGGCCAGCCGCACGGCGCTGCCGAAGCGCGCGCCGGCTTCGCCGGTGGTGCTGCAGTTTTCGTACTCGCCGAAGGTGGGTGAGATTTCCAAGCGGGCGTATTTTGTCGACCGGGCCACGGCCGCGGCGTTGCCGCTGACGGTGCGGCTACAGAATCTCGGCGATGCGCCGCTGACGGTGACGCCGACGCTGCATCTGCCGGGCGCGGGGTCGAAGGAATTCGCGCACGCGCCGGTGACCCTCGCGGCACACGCCATCGCTGAAGCGTCGTGGACGGTGGACGCGTCGGCCGCTCTGGATGTGTGCGAAGCCCGCTTGATTCGCATCACCGCGAGCTGCGACGCCGCGCCGAACATTCTGCCGCTGGCGCTGCCGTTTCTGGTCGAAGGGGAGCGCGATGAGATTCTGGCGCGTTTTCCGCGGCAGGACGCGCTGCCGATCGCGGAGCTGAAGCGCTGGCAGGTGCGCGGCGGCGGGGATTCCAAGGAAGTGTTCTCCAGCCCTGACGGCAAGATCTGGCGCATGGATGTGACATTCCACCGCGCCGGCGACGCGTGGGCGTACCCGTACTTCACGGTGCCCAAGCCGATCGACGCGAAGAACACGTCCGGAATTGTGCTGCGCGGCCGCGTGCTGAAGCGCGGCGGGCGGAGCATCATGCTGATCCTGGTTGACGGGCACAGCGACATTCGCGCCAACGATCTGTTCGTCGCGGACGGGAAGTGGCACACGGTTTACATTCCGTTTGAGACGCTGCGTTATTTCACGCCGGGGATGCAGAACGAGCCGCTGCATCTGGATCGGATCACGACGCTGGGGGTCGGGCTGATTTCAGGAGATATGGAGCAGACGATGGAGGTGAGCGACTTGGTGCTGGTGGGCCCTTCGACAAGCCCTTCGACGAGCTCAGGGCAGGCTCCTACAGAAAAGTGACGCTCAATCAGCTCGCGGCAAGATGGACCGGATTGTTCTGGGTGAACGAGAAGGCGGAGGCGACGAGGTTGAATTCGAATTCGTGGCGTCCGTCGGAGAGTTTGCAGATGGCGAAATCGGCGCCGGGGAAAACGTTGACGATGGTCAGTTCCGGGCCGGTGGGCTGGCCTTCCATGCCGGCGCGTTCCCAGGATTGAATGCGGCGTACCCGTTGTCCGATGCGCGGTTGAAGTTCCATGATTCGCTCCTCGTTCTTTAGCTTTTCCTGCCGCCAGTTCCCATCAAAAGATCAAACTGAGCATCGGCTGACTTCAGCACTGAATTGTGAAAAATCCTCAGTCAAATCTTGTGCACGGGTGCAGGACAGCGGTATTTCGGATGAACTTGCCGAGCGCATTGTCCTCACCCCTTTCATTGGATATATCTCCGCCGAGGGGGTGGTTAGGCGGATAAATTTGAAAAATATTTTTGAGTCGTATGCAACTGCTCGCGTGACTCGACGCAACGCAATGGTGTGAAGGATTCACGAACTTTATGGGAGGCTGCCGCGATGCGCTATTTCCGACTCGCCCTGATACTGACCCTCTGCATGTCTATGCTATTCCCCGCGCCAGCGCGCGCGTGTCCGGCTTGAAACATTCATAACTATCTGGCCAGTTCGGTCAGCCTCGCTTCGGAGATCTATGTTGTAAAGGTGCTCAGTTACGACGCGGAAAAAGAAGTCGCGCAATTTCAGGTCGTGAAGACGATTCGCGGCACGCACAAGCCGGGCGATAAGATCAGCGCAGCGCGGATGCGTTCCATCGACGGTGGGGATGTGAACAAGGAAATTCTATACCTGAACGTGCATTATATGGGTCCTGAATTTCCAGTTCTCACGCTCGACTACGAAGACGAAGTTCGCTTTCTGGCGTCATTGGAGATTGAGGACAAAGACGCTGACGCGGCAGACCGATTAACCGCTGAACAAGCCGAAAAGGATCCGGAAGCTCCACGGCCGAAACAGCGCCAGCGAGATTCTCGTGATCCCAAGTCGCAGATCAAAGATCTCGCCGAGGCGATCAAACGCATTCAAGGCATCAGCGTCGAGTCCACACGCGGTGGCAAGGCGTACGTCCTCGAACATTCAGATGGGGCCGTTGCAGCACTGATTCATGCCGCCGATGCACTCCGGCCAGAGCTGTTGAAAACCGAGGAACCGTATTTTCCTTCTTATCGCATGCGCAATCTCATGGAAGCATTGGCGTCGTTAAAGGATCCGGCTGTCGATGCGTGGTTTGAAGACTTCCTAACGAATTTTCTGAAATCAAACTCCACTCCGATTGATTATAAAAAGGCTGCCAGCCCGAACGGCGAAGCGTTGATGCTGGATGCCGCTTTGGAGGTGATAGCAAAACGGGCGGAGTTGGTGGCGAAATTGAAGGACATACTCGTGACCGGTGCACCGAAGCAGGACGGCTTGCACTGCGCAGAAACAATCTATGGGCTCGGAAAGTCGGGTGTGCTGAAGGACGAGGACATACTCAAACTTGCCGACAAAATTGAGAATAAAGATGCCGTGGCGCTGGGCTGCTTTTGGATCGCGGAGGAAGACGATTGGTGGCAGTGGAAAGCCGCAAAGATCTGGGTTGTGCATGCCAATGTGCTGGCTGTCGATTCGGATTTGAAAGCCAAGATCACGAAGCTCACCAAAAGGCTACATAGGGACGATTGAGAAAGGTTTAAAAATTACGGCGCGCAAAGCGGTGGAAGATTGCCGCCTCAGAGATGAATCCAATCGCGAAAAGTATGACCAAGGCGTTGAAATGTTGGGAGATGTGGCTTCGTGGATGATTGAGCTGATCGGAAGCATCATCAGCGCGGCGGCGAACATCAGGATGAGCGCGGTGCTGAGATGGATGCGCCAGGGACGGCGGACGGGGACATCGTTCATTTTTCGAGCGGCTCCGCGCCCGCGGCTTCATGAATGAGGCGTTCGATCTTTGCCTGATTTGTCCGGCCGAAAAAAGAGAACATGGCCACCAGGATCGAGATTGCAGCTAGTACAAACATGGACGCTTCCAATGGAAATGCAACGAGTGCGAAAAGACCCATGGCGGAATAGACAAGGATTATCGGCAGCGGTAATCGGGAGTGCCAATGGACCGTTATTCCATTGACTGAACTATCGACGCGTCCCACGACAACGGGACTGCAGCCTTTCGATCGAGGCCAGATTCTGAAATTCGGTTCGGCGATGACGCTGACCAGCTTGCCGTCCAGGAACGTGAAGAAACGTTGATCTGAATAACGTTCCGTGGCGCTGGCCAGGTTTTGAAAGAACTGCGTGGGAGTACATATTGCGTGGACCGTTTTCATACCCACGCATTCTATTCGCGGCGCGCGTGAGGCGTTATTTGAAAATCAAAAACGTCCCGTCCTTCGCCAGCGCGGCGGCCAGGCCTTTGCCGCGGGTGGGTTCGGAGCCGGAACCGGCGCCGGCGACGGGCGCTCCTTTGGCGTCGTAGACTTTCCAGTTCACTTTGCTTTCGCTGTTCCACGCGACCAGTGTGTCGCCGTTGGAATTGCTGACCGTGATGATGCCGCTGCGCATGCCGCTTTTGCCGGCGGTTTTGATTTCGCCGGGCGGCAGTACCTTACCGTCGGCGCTGAGGCGCGTGAAATAAATCTCGCCCTTCATCGGGTACGCGGTGGTGTAGCCGTCCTTCGACGGGTTGACGCTGTAGTACGTCATCGGGCAGGCGTTGACTTTCCACGGGATCGTGCTGACTTTCTGGCGGGTCTGCTTGCCATCGGTGCCGACGAGGACCATGTAAAGTTCCCGGTCATCGTTGGTCTGTTCGCGGTAAAGCATCGCGAGCTTGCCGTCGGCGCCGTAGGTCAGCGCGGTGGTGCAGCACGGGCAGGGATTCAAACTGGGGCTCAATTCCGCGCCGGGGCTAAAGGTCTTGCCGCCGTCGCGTGAAATTGAGGCGAAGATCTTTCCTTTCAGCCAACTGAGCGCCACGTTGCCTTTGCCGTCGGCGGCGATGGCGAATCCTTCGCTGGGTTCATGATTGATGTTGCGCAGCGGCGTGAAGGCTTTTGCGCCAGGTTCGAGCGTGGTGAAAAAAAGTCCAAACTGATCCTTGGGCAACTTCAGCTGCCACGCGTTATTGCCGAGCACCGCAAACACCTGGCCGCTCTTGCCCAGCGCCATGTCCCAGACGATGTAATTGAGTTCCGGTTTTTTCGACGCAGCGTCGACCAGCGGGAGCGGCGCCGAGAACGTCGCACCGCCGTCGGTGGATTTGGCGTAGAACGGTTCGTTGCCCTTGTCATAGAGCAGGTGGATCGTGCCGTCGGCATCGGTGATTGCGTGCTGCGCGGCGCCGCCATCGGGCGTCGCGATGGCTCGCACGGGTTCGGACGACCATGAAGTTGTCGTAAGGGCCGTGGCGACAAGGAGAAAGACGGACAGAACGTTCGTGCGCATCGTGACCACTCCTGAAGAATCGTATGTCAGGGACACCATTAAAGAGTGTCGTCAGGATACGCCACGGGTGCATGAAATTTCCAGCATTCACAGGCTATTTCCAGCTTGAATGCGCATCGAGCACTCGGAAAATTCGGCATGTCCGTCGTCCACACACACGCCCCATTCGCCCGCGGCGTGATCGTACATGCGACAGGAGAGCGCGACACGATCGTTGATGTAAGCGACGAGGCACGTGCCGGCGGCGATGAGTTGCAGCTTTACCGGGGCGCCGGGTGGAAGCGCGACGGGGCGTTCCAGCATGAACGGCTGATCGCCGGGACGCGGCCAGCGGTCGATCACCACGCGCTGGCGCTGCGGTTCGACGCGGAGTTGGTAATACGTTTCGGCTTTCTCATCGACGCGGAGTAGCACGCCCGCGCGCGAGGCGGAATCGAGTTTGAGCGTGGTCTCCAGGAGACATTCGCCCGGCATTGCGCCGAGCGTGAGCAGCGACTGCTTTCCTTCAGAGCGCGTGGAGACGGAGCGGCCGTCGCTGCGCCACTCGCCGAGTTTCGTGGCGGAGTTCAGCGGCAGTTCGCGGTTGAAACTGGCGAGGACCGCGCGCGGCGCGCGGACGGTGAGCAGACCGTCGGGATGCTGCTCGACTTCATGTACGACCAGATTGCCGCCCCACTGAAAATGGCCGTCGTCCTTGTCGCCGTTGCGGGTGGGGAGCCAGCCGAACGCGAAGCGCTGGCGGCCGTCGGAGGCGGTTTTGGCGGCGTAGTACGCGCGGGCATCGAAGCTCTCGCCGCCGTCCGCGCCGGGCGGCGTGCGCCACGGGCCGTCGATTGAGCGGCTGTCGCGGTACCGCGTCAGGCATCCTTCGCTGAATTCGGAGTAGACAAGGTAGTGCCAGTCGCCGCTGCGGAAGTAGTCCGGACATTCGTGCGTGAAGTAAGCGTCGGGCGACCAGAACGGTTGTTCGACCGTCCAGCGCGCCAGGTCGGGGCTGGAAAGCAGCGCGGTGCAGCCGCGGTTGCGCGCGGGACCGGACGTGCGTCGCGCGGCCAGGAGCATCTGGAATTTTCCGCTGCGTTCGTCTTTGAAGATGAACGGATCGCGCCAGTCGTTGGGCTCGTACTCCGCCGGCGCGCGCAGGAAGAAGTCGGGATCCTTGGTCCAGTTTTTGAGATCGGAACTGGTCGCGTGCATCACGCCTTCGATCGGCCGGTCCTTCAGATTGCGATTGTGACCAGTGTAGAAAATGTGGAAGACGCCGGCGGATTCAAAGACACTGCCGGTGAAAATCCACTGGTCTTGCGAACCGACCGGTCCGCGCGGAATGGCTTCGCCGTGATCGGTGAAGTTCACGAAATCGCGCGTGCTGAGGTGGAACCAGGGCGTGCCTTCGCCGTGTTTCTCCGCGTTGCGGTAGTCGCGGAGGTAAAAGATGTGGTATTCGCCCTGCCAGTAAAACGGAATGAAATCCGCCGCGACGCCGCCGCCGTTTTCAGTTGGAGGGCAATAGAAGATGCTCATGGATAGTCCCCAGAGAAGGTTCAAGCGCAACGACTGTTAAAATAACTCCACTGGAGCGTGGTCTACAATGGACATGTGTTCAAAATGACTATACTTTTGAGACATGATCCAGCAGGAAGGCAGCGAAATCACGTATCTGCTCCGCGACCCGGCGCTGCAACTGCCGGTGCGGTTGTGTTTCCTGGAGAGCGGTTTGGCGCAGTTTGCTCAGAAGACGCACTTCGACCATCCCAGCCCGCCGTTCAACCGGTTGTTTCTGTTCCGTAAGGGCGGTTGCCGGATCCAGATGGGTTCGCGAGTACGCAACTTGGCGGTGGGTCAGATTTATCTGTTGCCCGCGGGTCAGTCGTTTGAAGTCGATTACCGCGGCGGCAGCGAGTTCCGATTTTTCCACGTCCAGGTGCAGGACTTTGCCGGGCTCGACGTGTTCCGCACGGCCGACGGAATTCTGAACGTGCCGGACTGCGCGGCGCTGTCACAGGAGCTCAACGCCACATTCCCTGGCGATGGTGCGATGCGGATGCGCTGGCAATCAGCGCTGCTGCAAGCGATCTGCCGCGTCGGCGCGCCATTTTTCGAGCGCCTGCAGCCGCGCATGGACCACGCGCATCGCTACCGCGAATTGCTCGATCACATCCGCCTCAAATGCAACGCGACGATGACCGTCGCCGAATTGGCGCAGCGACTGCGCCGTCCGCGCGCGGCGCTCTCGAAAGGCTTTCAGCGCAGCTTCGGCATCCCGCTCAAGAAACACCTGCAGGACGTGCTGATCCAACGCGCCAAGGAGCGGCTGGCCGGGACTGACGAGAAAGTTCAGGACGTGGCGCTCGAGCTGGGATTTGCAGACGCGTATTACTTCTATCGCTTCTTCAAGCGGCACACGGCGCAGACGCCACTGGAGTACCGGCGGCGCGTGGCGATGCGGGAGGAAGGGAAGGGCTGAGGGCTGAGAATACGCGGCGTAATCGCTGCCGCCAACTTTGTCGGTTCCTCTCAAAAAAAGTTATGTATAGCATCTTGCTATAATTAGAAACAAATGTATAGTCAGTTGCTATGAAGAAGTATTCGCACGTCGTCGCGCTGCTCCGCACCCGTATCGCTCAGGGGGACTATGCGCTCACGAATTTTCCGGCGGAGCGGCAGTTGGCGCTCGAGACTGGCGTTTCGTACATGACGGCGCGGCGCGCAGTGAAGGAGTTGCTCAACGACGGCTGGATCGTGCGGCGGCCCAACGGGCGGCTGGAGATCAGCCGCAAAAATGTTCCCGGCGCGAATAAAGGGAACGGCAAAGCGAACGGGAATGGCTCGCCGCTCCCGCCGCCGCGGCAGATCGCGCTGCTGGCGCCGACGTACTCGTCGCCCAACGTGGAAGGCTGGCGCATTGCGCTCGACGCAGCGGTGCGAAAGCGCGGATGGACGCTGCGGCCGGTGCTGTACGTTCACTGGGATGACCCGACGTTGCTGGATGCGCTGAAGGGATTCGACGCGTCGTTTCTGATTCCGGTCTCCGGCGCGATTCCGCCGCGGGTGCTGCAGAGGCTGAAGGAGACGCCGCGGTTGGTGGTTGTCGATGACGACTGGAGCGACCGCGGATTTGTTTCGATCCAGCTTTTTCCGCCGGTGTTCGTGCAGCGGCTGCTCGATCATTTCGCGGCGCTGGGGCACGCGCGGATCGGCTGCTTGAATACGCAGCCGCACGACGATGTGATTCGCGAACGCATCGGGCAATGGAAGATCTGGAACGCGGCGCACGAACTGACCGGACGGTTGTGGGATGCGCCGGTGCCGGTGCAGACGACGCCGTTTCAGGCGGCGTACACGGCGGTGAGACAGGCGATCAAGGCGAAGCAGTTCGATGTCACGGCGCTGCTCTGCACGACGGCGCCCGCGGCTGTCGGCGCGATGCGCGCGCTTTCCGATTGCAAGATCCGGCCCGGCCGCGACGTGGCCATCGGCGTGGTCAACGGCGAAGGCTACGCGCAGTTGCTGATGCCGTCGGTGACGGCGCTGGAGCCGACTGATCCCGCGCCGTATGTGACGACCTGCCTGGATTGGGTGGCGCAGCGCGAGACGCCGTGGGCCGGTCCGCTGCTGCTGCAGCCGAAAACAGTGCCGCTGATCGTGCGGGAGTCGTCGTGCCCGGCCAAAACGGGGGCGCGAAAATCCGCGACGCGAAAATTTGCTGCAAACGTGTGAGCGTATCTGTCAGGGGGAATGTGTATGCGAATGCCAATCGTGGTCCTGATTGCAGTGGCACTGTCGACACTGTCCTCCGTGCGCGCGGAGCAGGACGTGCAGCTGCTGGTCTCGGGAAAGCCGGCGCTGGGCTGGGCGTTCGATAACGGCCGCGAATTTCCTGGCGCGAAAGGCGAACTCGAGGCCGACGCGGAGGTGAAACACGACGGCCGCGAGAGCTTGCGGCTGAGCGGCGATTTCACCGGCGGCGGCAATTACGTGCAGATGAGCCGCGATGTCGCGGCGCTGAATTTGAATTTGTCGGCGCTCTCGTTCTGGATCAAAGCGCCGGGCGTCTCGGGCATTGGCATGCGCCTGATCGACGGCTCGAAGCAATGCCATCAGATTTCGCTGCACTTCGATCCGGTCTCCGACGACTGGCGGCTGGTGACATTTCCCGTCGAACGCTTTTTCGCCAACCAGGGCACGGCTGAAGCGGTGAAGGGCGTCGCGAAGTACGAGCATTGGGGCGGCGCCAACGATGGCAAGTGGCACGGCAAGCTGAACCTGATTGTGCTGCTGCTGGGAAGAATCGGCGACGGCAAGACACCGCTGAAAATCTGGGTCTCGGGCGTCTCGGCCAGTTCCCACACCGCGACGTACTCCTGCGACTTTGAGGACGCGGCGACGGTGCCGCCCGAGTGGAAGAGCGAAGGCGCAATCTCGATCGATCCGAAAGATGCGTTTCAGGGCAAACATGCGCTGCTGGTGCAGCGCTCCGCGGCGGATATTGAAAAACCGTGCTCGGCGGAAGGCGCGAAATTTCCGGTGACGCCCGGGCAGTGGACGGTTTCATGCGCGCTGAAGTCGGAACTGACGTCGCCGGATTCGTCGTTCAACGGAATGGTCTCATTTGAAATTTTCGACGCGTCGGGCAAACAGATCGAGACGCACACGGTGGGCGAACTCTTCGGCAAACACGCGTGGCAACTGGCACGCAAGCGCGTGGAGATTCCGAAGCAGGCGGCGGCCGCACGTTTTTCAGTGCGGTTAAACAAATGCGAGGGGCGCTTCTGGGTCGATGCGCTCACCGCGTCGTCGGCGGGCAGCAGCGTGCGGGCTCCGGTGGTCAACCGCGTGGTGTTCGCCTCGCCGCAGTTGGGAAATATGTTTCATCCGGACGATCCGCGCACGTTTTCGATTACGGTTGAATCGTATCGCGAACTGACGGAAGCAGAACGCAAACTCTCCTGGATCGTACGCGATTACTGGGGCGCGGAGCAGACGGCGGCCGGTTCGCTCGTGGTGGCGGCGAAGGGCAAGAACAAGAATCGGCTCGTTTACGAAGGCCAGATTGATCTGGCGGGTGCGCCGCTGGAAATTGGACGCTATTACGAAGTCCACGCGGAAGTGCCGCTGGGAGAGGGCGATCCCTTCAAGAACTTCGCGGGCTTCGTGATTCTGCCCGAAGCGCCGAATAAGAAATTCAAGGCCGATCAGATTCCATTTACCTCGCGCAATTGGGACAACCGCTTTCCGGAATACATCCGCCTGACCGACCGTGTCGGCATTCGCGTTGCCGGGCTTTGGGGCGGCTGGTCTGCTACGCCGCCATACAAACCGGACGCGCCGATGTACGACGTCTGCACGGAACTGAACATGGGAGTCCTGACGGGTTGTCCGTCGGGAACGATCGAAGGACATCACGGCGGCTATGAAAAGTACGACGAGAAAGCCTTGCGCGAAGGCGCGCGCAATTTCGTCGCGACGTTCGGCAAGAACCGGCCGCTGATCATCGACCTGGGAAATGAGCCGAACAACAAAGGCGAGCGTCTCAAGGAGAGCGTTCACGCGTACACGATCGTCTACGACGAAATGAAGAAGATCGACCCGACGATTATCGTGCTGGCGACGTCGGTGCCGCCGACCGAGGAATATTTTCAGGCCGGATACCAGAACGCCTGCGACGCCTTCGATTTTCACGTCTACGAAGCGCCGGAGAATGTGCGCGAGGCGATCAAGAGCTATCAGGCGCTGATGAAGAAATACAACTGCGTCAAGCCGATCTGGTCGACGGAAATCGGCCTCAACAGTCAAGGCCTGACGCGGCAGCACATCGCCGGCGACATGATCCGGAAGTTCGCGGTTTTCTTCGCGGCGGGCGGCGCAAATATTTCGTGGTTCGATTTTCTCTACCCCGACAACGATGCGCAGAACTTCGGCAGCTCCGGCGACGCGATGAACATCTTCGACAGCCGTTACTGCAAGTACGCCGCGCGGCTGGACGCGGTGACGCTCTACAATCTTGTCAACGGCATCGGCATCAAGAAATTCTCGACCGAGCGCAACTACGCCGACGGGATCCACGCCGTGCTCTTCCGCGACGCGGAGCAGCATGCGTTCGCGGTGCTGTGGAAGGACAAGGGGCGCAAGGATATCTTCGTCGCGCTGAAGGATGTCAAAGCGGTGCAGGCGATTCACATTGACGGCCGACGCTCCGCGCTGGACGCAGAAGGCAAGGGACTGACGTTGACGCTGAACGAGGATCCGCTGCTGTTGAATTTCGACGGCGCGGCGGACCTGCCGGATGCGCTGGGCGAGCCGGCCGTTTCGCTGAGCGGGATTCCGGTCACGATGGTGCGCGGCGTACCGGCGACGGTCGACGTCGCGGGAACCGTGGATGCGAAGCTGGTCTCACTGCTTGCGCCGCTGGGCTGGAAGGTGGAGACGACCCCAGGCACGCCGCTTCGCTTCACCATTACGTCACCGGAAACCAGCGCGGTGCGTGAGGGTGAAATTCTGATCCGCGTGGCCAATGCGGCGGGCGGAATTACCGGCGAGCTTTCTTTCCGGCCGGCGCTCTCGGGACATTTGACGATCGACGTGCGACCCGTGCCCGCGGCTGCGGACGGCAAGTCCGCGGCGAAGATTCTCGTGCACAATTTTTCCGCGGACACCCAGACGCTGACGTGGTCCATCTCACTGAGCGGCGAACGCAGCCTCATCGACGGCCAGTACGCGGCGCAGACGGCGACGCAGGCGTTTTTCAGCGAGGCCACGACCGGAACGCTGACTGTGCCGGCCAAGCAGGAGGCCGCGGTGAGTGTGCCGGTATCCGGCGCCGACCCGATCAAGCTCTATGCCGTGACCGCGACGATCACCGACGCCAGCGGCGGCAATCTCACGGCTGAACGGATGCTCGGCGGTTTCGTCGCGGTGCCGAAAGTGGCTGCGCCGCCGTCGATCGACGGGGTGCTCGACGAAGCCGATTGGAAGCGCGCCCCGGTTCAGCGTCTCGACCAGAAGCAGCAGTACTTCACGCTCGACAAGGACGTGCTGTGGAAGGGCGCGGCGGATCTGTCGGCAACGATGCGCTACTTGTGGGACGAGAAATTTCTGTACGTCGCGGTCGACGTGAGCGACGACGTCTTCTCCAACACGAAGCAGGACGGCGAACTCTGGGCGGGCGACGGGCTGCAATTTCTGATCGATCCGAAGCGCGAATCGAGCGAGAAGTCGGGCAAGTACGATCTGGGCATGGCGCTGGGCAAGAAGGGTCCGCAAGCGTGGTGTTTTCTTTCCGGCAGCAGTTCGACGCCGGTGGGTGCGCTGACGGACATCGTGGTCGCCGCCAAACCGCGCGAGGGCGGCATGGTTTACGAGCTGGCGATTCCCTGGTCGCGCCTCGCTCCGTTCAAGCCCGTCGCGGGCGCGAATCTGGGGCTGTCGATGATCGTGAACGAAGACGACGGCAAGGGGCGCACGGGTTTCATCGGATGGTTCGGCAACCCGCACACCAAGCAGATCGATACGGTGGGCGACCTGATACTGATGGGCGAATGAACCCCGGCGTTGGCCGCACTATTTTTTCGGCTCGTCGGGCTTCAGGAATAGATCGCCGTCCAGTGGTGGGAGCGTGAACTCGCGCGCTTTTGTTCCGGACGCTGCGCTGGTTCGGTCGAAATCGAATGTGATCTTCACGGCTGTATTGGAAGCAGAATTGTAGACGGCGCTGCCGCGTTCGTAGTCGCGTTCCCATGCGCCGTCGGGTCGGAGCTTTCCCTTACCGGTCGCCTTGCCGAGGCTTTTGTCCCAGAACGGATACCAATCGTGAAGGTGGTCCGGCGAGGGTAATTCGTTGGGATCAGAAAAAAGGCAGTAGCCGTCGGAGCGCGTCAAACTGAGCGTCGTGGTGGCGCGCATGCGGTTGAGATCCTGGCGCGACTTTTCGTACCAGGTCTCCACGCAATTGATGCGCGGCTGGCGTAAATGTTCTTCGGCCCAGGCGAGCGTCGTTTCTATCCGCGCCCAATCGTCGGCGGATTTGCTACGGTAGCACTCCATGAACACGCCGTTGATAAATTGCGCCGTCCGCGGAATCTGGCGGTCGTTGGCGTTCACCAGGATCAACGCCTGCTCGCCGATGGCTGCGCGAATGGCTTTGATCAGCGCGAGTCGGTCCTCGTCGTCTTCCCACCAATCCAGCATGACACCGTCGGCCAGTCCGGTCTCGACGATCGCCTTGCATTGCCGCGCGACGTGAGCGCGGAATTCCGCGTTCTGGAAATCGAGAATGTAGAACTTGCCTTCTTCCCAGCCCGGGACGCGCTGGCCATCGGGTTTGCGTTTCCACCATTTATGATCGGCGGGAAGATACGCATCCCACGCGTCACGGTAGCGGACTTCTGAAAGGAAAATCTGATTGGGATTCAACGCGCGCATTTTGTCGCGGATAATTTTTGCCCTGCCGACGCTCTCTGTAGTGAACTCCGTCCCCAGACCCGCGCTGGCCTCTTTCCACGCCAGATTGAGAAAGGAAGGCGCGGAATGAAATACCAGGTCGTGCCGCGCCATCGTGACGAAGCGGTCTTCGCCCTTCAAATTGTCGGCGGGGCTCCAGGCTTGAAAGACCGACGGAAATGCGCGATCCGCGATGCGTTGCGCCAGCGGCTTGAGCTCCGGTTTCGTGGGTTCGGATTCCGCGCGAAGAATCAGTGGCAGGCAGAGGAGGGTAAGCAGCAGAATTCGAAACACGCGGTTTTCTCCCCGATGGCGTAGTAACTATGACACGTCAAATAACACATGCAAGAAGCCAACGCCCCTATGTAAATCGACCCAAGTTTCTGCGCGGCGTTTCGTCAGCACTAGTGAGTTCACCTTTAAGAGGTACGCCGTGCGGATTCTGCGTCTTGTACTTTTTGCGATGGCCACGGCCGCGATGCTGACTTTCTCGCTACGCGCGAGCGAGGAAGACGGGGCGAAGGCGCGGCGTCAGAAAATTCTGCACGACCGGCTGCTCGACCATTTCATGTGGGGCATTCCCGCACCGATTGATTGGATGAAGGAGACCATCGAGAAAAACGGCGCGCGCTGGGATATCCGCGACGCCTACATTTCTGGCGGCGCGGGCGATCCGGAAGATCCGTGGTGGATCAAGTACGGCGCCGCCGACAACATGCTCAAGGAAGGCCCCAGCATCGGCTGCGTGGTCTGGTACACGTGGTACGCGCTGGCCCAGTCGGCCCCTGCTCATTACAAGCCAGGCCCCGCACAGGCGACGCCCGCCAACGCCAAAATCGCGACGACGATGAAGGCGTACTTCACGAACTTCAAACGGCTGCTGCAGATTTGCGCGAAGCATCCCGACACTGTCGTGGTCATTCAGATCGAGCCCGATGAGTGGTGCCACTTGCTGCTCAGCGGCGGCATGGATCCGAATAAGGTCGACGTGAAAGTCGGCAGCTGCGGCATGGACGAACTGAAAGGCCTTCCCGATAACGAATTCGGCTGGGCGGCGGCGTTCGCGAAACTGCGCGATCTCTATTCGCCGAATAACGTTTTGCTGGCGTGCAATCCGTCGGGCTGGGATTGGCAGAATTCGATGAGCGGCAAAAAACTGGGCGCGCTGTTTAAAGCGCTCTGCGCCGACAAGTACGAGCTGGCGACATTCGAAACATCCGACCGTGACAAAGGCGCGGCGAATGAGAAACCGCCGTACGCGAACAAGATTGGCGTCACCGGCAATCTCGAAAACCACATCAAGTGGATCTCCGAATTTCACGAAGCGTCCGGACTTTACGTCGTCGTCTGGCAGGTCGCAATGGGCAACACCTACTTCAAAACCTGCAACAACACGCCCGGCCACGAATGCGACAATCTCGCGCAACTGCTGCTCGAGGACTACCCAAAGAACAACACGATCGCGCGCTACGTTCAAGCCGGATACTGCGGCTGGCTTTTTCAGGGCGGGCAGGGCGAGAGTACCTGCGCGTGGGACGCGAAGAAGGACGGCATCACCAATCCCGACGCGATTCCAGGGACGCTCGGCAACACCGCGCAGTACGCCGACGATGACGGCGGGTACATCCGCCTGCGCGTGGGCGAGTACTACAAGCAGCCCTGCCCGATCCTGGGCAAAGCGGTTGCCGCGTCAAAAATTCCCGCGTTGAAAAAATTGGGCGATGGCGCGAAGGGAGACGATGCGGCGACGACGAGCTCGACGTCGACGTCTACTTCGACGGGCACCGCCGTCGCAGCAAAACCAAAAGCGCTGAAGCTCAGCGACACCACGGCGCTCGACAACTTCAAAGCGAAACTGAAAGACGCGGTCGTGAAATCGATCAGCGATGGCGGACATCCGAAACTGGAGATCGCCGCGCTCCACGCCGGCGGACAAGTTCAGACCTGCGATGCCGACGGCAAGATGAAGTTGAAATTCAACGAAGGCGGCGAAATGGATTACGCGTGGGAGCAACTCGCCCCCAGCGACCTGATGACGCTCGCTGCCGGCGTCGCACAAGACGACTCGCCCGATCGCGCGACGGCTGCGTTCTTCTGCCTGCTCGCCGGCAAGCCGGATCTGGCGAAGCACTACTTCGAGAAGTCGCCGGAGATCGAAGCGAAAGTGCGCGCGGCGTTCAGCGAGCAGTGACCTCCTTGTCCACCATGGTCGAGTTCGTGATCTCGGTCTAGCTGCGACGCCGGCGCCTTAAGGAAAATCACCGCGCGATGGTGGCCGCGCGCATGTTGCCGCACTTTGAGGCGAAGGCGCGGGATCGACTTCGAACCAATGACAAAAAGATGCCAAGTGCCAATTGGCACACGACGACAACCTACCTTTTAGTATTGTTATATTCGCGTTGTCGATGCACACGTTTCTAAACGTGAGCGACGAACGCGTGCATATTTGCGCCGCCAAAAATTGTTAACGAATCGGACAGCAATTCCTTCCAGAATCACAACTTCCAAGAACCGTTGCGCCAGACAACAGCCGATAATTTCCGGCGCGTAATGAGTCACATCAAAATTTGCGGAGTGGCAAATTGAGTCAAAACTCATGCCAAATTTTGAACTGCAAATTTTGCAGAAAATCGAAATTTAAAAGTTAACCGCTTGATGCTGAAGGGCCTGCCGATTTGAAACGAGCAAAGTGTAGTGGAATCCGCACATGGTGTCTCGTTTGCAATACAGACGTCGTCCGAAGAACAAAACAGTTGAGTCGCAAATTGATTCAATTTGCATCGCGAGCTCAGCACCAGTGCAATCGAGAAGGAAAAGTCACACGTGAAAACCGGCACCTTGATCTTCATCTTCGCGTTCATGACCCGCGCTGCATTCGGGGCCGCTGTGCCGACGATCTCTGGCGTGGTTCCGAATTCGGGCACGATCAATGGCGGCACGACGGTGACGATCTCTGGTTCAAACTTTAACAATGGTGCGGCAACTGGCGTCACCTTCGGCATCTCGCCTGCGACTTTTACAGTGATCGACGACGCTACAATCAGCGCTGTAGTTCCCGCTCACACCGTCGGCAACGTCACGATCTCGGTGACCAACGGAGCGGGAATCGGAACCTCGACGCTGGCGAATGGCTACACATACACGAACGGAAACGTTAATGTTCAGGTGTCCGTGGTGCTGACGATCCCGAAGCGCTCCGACATCCAGTGGGGCAACGGTACAAGCGTCGACGACGCGGGTGTCGACCACACTGTCGGTGCCAACCGCATCACCAACTATATGTGGATTGTAAAAGACAGTTCGCTGGGCGTGAACGCGGACGTAAACACGGTCTACCAAAGCAACGATGCGTTGAATAACAAGGTCATCAACCTCTCGAATATCTCGCCCACCAACGCCACGAATACGATCAATGCCATCGCCACCAACACCGCGTCCTGGACCATTGGCGCCGCCGC
The DNA here is from genome assembly GCA_038227875.1 of Planctomycetota bacterium. Classification (GTDB taxonomy): domain Bacteria; phylum Planctomycetota; class SZUA-567; order H5-PLA8; family H5-PLA8; genus JBBRPR01. The sequence goes on along the minus strand of JBBRPR010000038.1, from coordinate 32,594 downwards.
AGGAGCAAACACCTTTCGTCTGCGCGCGTCCCTGGGCGGCGCGGCTCCGGTGGCACTGAGCGCCGCGCCAACAGTGCTGACCAACGCACTGGTCAAGGGTACGGACCAAGCGCTGGTACTGGAGATGGCGACGCCAACGAGCATTACGGCGGCGGCGGCAGGAGTGGCACAGACTTCAACAGTGACGCTGGTGTCTACAGCGAACTAACCAAACGGGCACCGCGCACGGCGTGGGGGAGGGAAGTCAAACTTGAAACAGAATTGGAACCACCGGCACTCGGATACTGTGAAAACTTTACAACCTAGGAGCTTTTGCAAAGGAGACGCGGGGATGAAGACGAACTTACTGAAGGTGGTGATGGTTTTGGCGGCGATGGTGGTATCCGGTAGCGCGTTCGCAGCAGTATCCGATGTGACCGCGATTTCGCCTACCAGCGGCCCGTCCGGTGGCGGTCAGTTTGTTCGTATCTATGGCTCGGGATTCGACACGACGGCAGCCAATAACGTCGTGACATTGAACGGCGTGGCTGTCACGGTCACGGCTGCAACCGCGACGCAGCTTACCTGCACAACCCTGGCAACGACCACGACTGGTTCAGGCTTGGTTGTTGTAAATACCAATTCTTCAGGCGCCAGCACTCAGAGTGGCGGCGCAGTCAATTACAAATTTGTTTCTCGTAACAACAAGCTGGTTGTGCAGATCAGCGCGACAGTGGCCAATCGTGCGCAGATCCAGTGGGGCACAGGAACGACGGTGGACGATGCCTCCGTCGATCACACGGTGGCTGCCGATTACATCACCAACTACGCTTGGACGGTAAAAGACAACTCGATTGGCGTAATCGCTGGCAAGCAACAGATCGACTTGGCAACCAACTACCGCAGCGACGATTTCAACAATGGCAAGACGATCAACGTTTCGAACGTCTCTTCGATTGCCGGTTCGAGCTGCACCATCAGTGCAATTGCGACGGGTGGCGCACCTTACACGTTGGCTGCTGCGGCTGCTCCTGACGTCATTTCAGTCAGCGGCGAAATGAACAACACTGCAATGAAGAACCTGTTTACTGCAAAAACATTGACGAACAATCTAACGGTTGGTTCAGACCAGCCTCTCGTCCTGGAATTTGATTCCCCGACCACCATTACAAATGGAAATCAGGGCCAGACCGCCGTCGTCACCGTGACCTTGACTGCCACGGGCAACTAACCTAGACCGGTGCCAACGCCCGCAGTCGTGTAACGACTGCGGGCGGTTCTTTCAAGACTTGAAATAGTAGACACCTTGGAGAAGCGGACATGAAAAAGTTGAACTCACTCATTCTAGCTGTAGCCGTCGTGGCCGCCGTTGGCATGTCCAGCCAGGCTCTCGCTGCCGTCCCCACCGTCACGGCTGTTTCGCCGAATAGCGGTCCAATTGCCGGCGGGCAGCTCATTCGAATTTACGGCACCAATTTCGATACCACCGCGGCGAACAACCTGGTCAAAATCAACGGTCTCCCCGCCGGTGGCATTCCCGCCAGTGCAGCGACCACCACTACCTGCGACTTTACGACGTTGGCAGCCGTAGCGGGCGCGAACCTGAGCGTCACGGTCACCAACGCAAATGGCACCAATGTGGCAAATACGTTGTATACGTTCGTTTCTCGCAACAACACGCTCGTCGTGGTGGTCAGCGATACAGTGGCCAAGCGCGCACAGATCCAGTGGGGTACTGGCACAACGGTTGACGACGGTGCTGTCGACCATACACTGGCTGCCAACCGCATCTCCAATTACGCCTGGACGGTGAAAGACAGCACGCTGCTGGCTTCGCTCCAGACCGATCTAGGCACGATCTACCGCAGCGACGATGCGCAAAACAACAAGACGATCAACGTCTCCAATGTTTCGTCGACTGGAAATGCCTGCACGATCAGTGCGATTGCCACCAAGACGGCCGGTAACTTCAATCTCGCGGCCACCGCCGGTCCCGACGTTGTCGCGATCAAAGGAGCAATGGGCGCTGGTGCACTCACTTCGCTGTTCACCGCTCAGACATTGACGGGAAGTTTGCTCACCACGACCGATCAGCCGCTGGTTCTGGAATTCGACACGCCGACCACGGTCACTTCTGGTAACGCCGGCGTGCTGAATACCTACAACGTGACGATGACAGCGACGGCGAACTAAGAATCGATCGAGTGTGGCGCCGGGAATTGCACGGCGCCACCTTTGTTTGTTTGGGACAACACTTCCTGAAACGCGGACTCAATGACGATGACCCGAACGTTCAAACTTGCGCTGCTTCTTCTCCTCGCTTCGCTCGGCAACACCTTCGCAGCTACCGTCAACTCGATCTCCCCTAACAGCGGACCCGCCACAGGCGGCCAGCTCGTGCGAATTTTCACCTCCGGTATTGCGATCAATGCAACACCTGCCAGCAATACCGTTCTCTTTGGCGCCACCTCGGCAACCGTGACCGCAGTGAATGTGGCCAACAACACGCTGGATGTCGCCTTGACCCCCGCGGGATCGGCCGGCGCCGTGACGGTTACGGTCAATGGCACGGTATCCGCCGCTAATTTCTACACGTATGTCTCCCGCAACAACCAGTTGGTTGTCGTCGTTAGCACCACCGTTTCCAAGCGCGCCCAGATTCAGTGGGGTAACGGCACTACGCCGGACGATGGGTCCGTGGATCATACCCAGCCCGCCAATCGGGTTTCCAACTATGCGTGGACCGTCAAGGACAGCACGCTATTGGCGGCTAGTCAGACAGACCTCGCCACGATCTACCGCAGCGACGATGCGCAAAACAACAAAACGATCAACGTTTCGAATGTCTCGGCCACAGGCAGTGCCTGCACCATCAGCGCTATTGCTGTGAAGACTGCAGGGCCTTTCAATCTCGCCGCCGCGGCCGGTCCAAACGTCGTGGCCATCAAAGGCGGAATGAACGGTGTCGCGCCCACCTCTCTGTTTACCGCTCAGAATCTGACCGTGAACTTGACCACTGCCACCGACATGCCCTTGGTGTTGGAAGTGGACAACCCCACCACAGTGACGGCCGGAAACGCGGGAGTGCTGAATCAGTACAACGTTACATTGACGGCAACGGCTAACTGAGGGATACTCGCATGGACGTTTTTGCCGGAATTTGCCAAATTAAATTTTTGAGAGGAAGTCCTCTTTTCTGAGGGGCACACGCATGCACATTCCATCTTCTTCCTTATTTCGCTCTTTCGTAATCGTGCTGGCAGTTCTAGTTACGACCTCGCCAGCGTGGGGTGCTGAAGGTGGAACCGGATTTGGCATCGGGCCAGGAATGGTTCTGGTCGAGAACATTCGCCCCGGAGCCGACAAGGTCGATGTCTTCGCGGGTACAGGCTCATTCATTGTCTACAACGGTACGGACAAGGCGCAGGTTTTCAACATCGCTGTGAGGAAGGTTTCTGGCGTTCTAGGTTCTTGGGAACTGGGATACCGTGACATTCCTGATGCTGCTTGGTGCTCGCTGGATAAAGAAGAGTTGGAAGTCCCGGCCAAATCCGAAGGCAAAGTGAACTTGTTCGTTAAAGTTCCCGACAAACCAGAATTGTACAATCAAAAATGGATGGTTGTGGTCTGCTGCAGCCCTGGTAAAGCCAATGCGACGGGCGTTGTTGGCTTGCAAGTTGCATCACGAGTTCAATTGGAAACGCTCGCCGAACCGATGTCGAAAGAAGCGCTTGGCGAAACGACGGTAATTCCTTCCATACTGGAAATGCCGGAGACGCAACCAGGAACGTTCTGGACGGTGCTGACCAAATTCACGAATAATTCGAAAGAGGAACACACATACTCGTTGAAGCGGATCGGCGAGGTGGAAAAGGAAGTCGGACACCACGAACGCTATTACGGCAAAGGTTGCACACCGGTGCTAAAAGACGAATGGATCGAAATGGACAAGCCCTTCACCTTGAAAGCGGGTGAATCCAAAGCTCTATCGTTGAAAGTGAACGTGCCCTCCTCAGCAGTGCGCGGCAAGAACTATGAAGAGCTGGTTTTTGTCGCCGATGAGAAAGGCAAAGTAACTGATTTTCTGCGGGCGCGATCGATTATCGCGCTGCAACCACTCGCGGACATTGCGCCGGCCAAAAAGCCGTGAAAAGTGCGCTACTTCTTGATGATGCAACTGTGAAAAAGGCCTGGTTATGTTTAGATCTTGGATTCTTTGCCTGCTGGCAACTCTAACAGCTTCGTCTGTATTTGCGGCAGCAAGCAAGAATTCAGGTCTGGGAGTCGGTATCAGCGCGACGGTCGCGAACCGAACCGGAAACGCGCCGGTCATTATCTCAACACTTCCGACGGACGGTTCGACAATCACCAGCGCCACACCTCAGATTCAATTCGTCTTTAGCGAAGACATGAATATCACGCAGATCGACATTAAGCAGGTCCTGCTGCCTGCCGGCCTGACCGCGCGTCAATTGGTCTGGGCCGACGCTCGCACGCTCAATATACTTTACGATGGTTCGCTGAACAGTTTCGGCGCCAAGCGGGTGGCTCTCTTCGACAACGTGTTCCGCACACCCGGTAACGTGCCGATACCTAAGGGCTCCGGCCTGGCCTTCAACTACGGCGATATTCCGCCGGTGTTTACGATCAATCCGAGTTTTTCTCCGGCGGCGCCGACGACGGCGGACATGGTCAACTTCACGTGTCTGGCGACGAGCCCGGTCGGGGCGACGCTGAACTATTCGTGGGATTTTGGCGATGGGACGTTTGGCAGCGGGGCGACGGTTCAGCATAACTATCCCACGGCCAATTCGTACCTGGCAACGATCACGGTCACCGATGGCTTCGGAGGCGTGTTGCTGGTGCCGATGCTGGTCAAGGTTTCGCAGGGCGCGGCAGTGATTCCGCCGACGGTGCTGCCGTGGACGGTCACGCGCGCGAGCATCAATTTAAACTTCAAGATCAAGGGCCGCGACCGAATTCAGGTCTTCGGCCTGGTGACGCTGCCGGCGGGATTCAATCCGCTGAAACAAACGGTGCAGGTCGCTGTGGGGAATGTGACGGCGACATTCACGATGGATAAGAACGGACGTGGCAAGTCCGGCACCAATCGCTTCTCGCTCGTCCGCAAACTGATCCGGAAACAGTTCTTCGGCGGGCCGGTGAAGATCAACTTCTTCCTCCGCGGCGACTTTGCGGCGGCGCTCGCGGCCAGCGGCCTGACCAACGTGGCCACGCCCAAGGCCGGCGCGATGGCGTCGCTGCCGATCAGTCTGACGCTGAGCAACCAGGTGTACATCGATCAGCCGAAGGTGCTCTACAAAGTCAGCCGGAACGTGCTGAACGCCAACGCTCGGTTTGTGCTGAAGCGAAAATAAAGGATGACGCGATGCGACGAATGAATCAGGCGGTGCCGCTGGCGCTGGTGTTTTTACTGCTGCTGTCGGCGCCGGCCAGTGCGATCAATCAGGTCTGGACGGGCACGCTGGCGGCGGCCCCGGCGGGCGCAAAAGAAGGAGTCGTAGCAACGCTGACGTTCAAGGAAGGCGCGAAAGACGTGGTCGTGAATGTGTGGGCCGACAGCGACACGGCTAAAGACCTGAAGGACTGGGCGGCCAAGGGACTGAAAGTAAAACTGACGGGCTCGAAGATCGACGACGCGAACATCAAGGTTTCGGCGGCGGAAAAGGCGGAGTAGCGGAATTCGGATGAGGATGGTTGGATGGCCAGAGGTGCAGTCACGGATGCGCGCAGGGATTTTTGCTGCGGCGTTGGTGGTACTGTTCCTTGGCGCCAGCGCGCAGGCGGCGACAATCACCACGACGGGATCGGGCGCCTGGAGTTCCGTGGTGAACAACGCGCCGTGGCCGGGTGGCGTTATTCCGGCGGCGACCGATGACATCGTTGTCGGCACGGGCTTCACTCTGACTGTCGATGGCAACCGGACCTGCAATTCCCTGGCGTTCGGCAGCACTTCGGGAACGGTCACGGTGAACGCCGGCTTTACCCTGACGGTCACCACTTCCGTTACGTTGAAAGGCCTGCTGAACAGCGCCACAGCGTGTACTATCGCCGGCGCGGGCTCGTTGCAGTGCGCGACGGTGGTCGTGGGTACGGCGGTGGCTTCCACGGTTAACGGTACCTACGCGATGACGATGACCTCGTCGATCGCGTCGTTTGTAGTGACTGGCACTCTGACGCTCAACAGTTTCATCGGTACCAGCAACGCCCGCATTCACAATGCTGCCTTCACGTTTGGCAGCGGGCTGGTGGATGTCAACGGCACACTCACGACCGTCAACGCCAACGCAGCCAACACGTCAAGCTTTACCATGACCAATGGCAGCGCGACGCTGAACCTCGGCAACGCGACGCCGTGGACGCTATCCGGCACGGGTGTGAATACGGTTACGCTGAACGGCACCGGCGCCACGGTCGTCTACGACGCGAATGCGAATCAGGCGGTGCTCGCGAAAGCGTACGTCAATCTCACCGGCAGTGTGGGCGGTACGAAAACCATCGCCGCCGCAACAACTGTGTCTGGGACACTAAAAGTTGATACCGCTACGGTCGACCTGAGCGCCCAGTCTCTGACGATTCCGACGGTATCGGTGGTCAACAACGGTACGTTGCAAAACGGCACGGTGACGAGTGCGACGGCGTTCGACATGCAGGCCGGAACCGTTTCGGCAATTCTCGCGGGCGCGGGGGCATTTACCAAATCCTCCGCGGGGACCGTGATCCTGTCGGGTGCGAACACGTATACGGCAACCACCACGATCAGCGCCGGCACACTGCAGATCGGCAATGCAGGCGCGACCGGAACGCTGGGCACGGGCGCGGTGACCGACAACGCGGCGCTGACCTTCAACCGCACCAACAGCATGACCGTGGCCAATGTGATCAGCGGGACGGGCACGCTGACGCAGGCGGGCACAGGTACGTCGATTCTCACCGGTGCCAACACGTATTCCGGAACAACGACGATCAGCGCGGGCACGTTGCAGATCGGAAACGCGGGCGCGACAGGTACGCTCGGCACCGCCGGTGTCACCAACAACGCGGCGCTGGTTTTCAACCGGACCAATGCGTATTCCGTCAGCAATGTCATCGGTGGCACGGGCACGCTGACGCAGGCGGGTTCCAGCACGCTGACACTGACGGCCGTCAACACGTATACGGGTGCAACGTCGGTGAGTACGGGAATTCTGCTCGTCGACGGTTCTCTTGCCGCCGGCAGCGCGGTAACCGTAAGCGCTGGCGCGACGCTCGGCGGCACGGGAGCGGTCGGCGGCAGCGTCACTGTTGCGGGCGGCACGCTGAGCGCCGGCGATCCGGACACGAATCCCGAAACTCTGGCGACCGGTGCGCTCTCATTTTCCGCCGCGTCATCGTTGAAAGTGCAATTGAATTCGACAACGGTCGGTACCGGGTACGACCAGATTGCAGTCACCGGCGCGGTCAATCTCACCAATTGTACGCTCAACGCCACGCTGGGCTATGTGCCGCTTAACGGCGATACGTATACGATTCTTACCAGTACTGGCGCGATCTCCAACACATTCACCGGGCTGGCCAACAACGCCATCTTTGCGATCGGTGGATTGAATTTTCAGATCACGTACAACGCCAACAGTGTGGTGATCACGCGCTTCGTCGGAAATTTCACCTGGAACGGCGCAGGCGCGGACAACAACTGGACGACCGGAGGCAACTGGGTCGGCGGCGTTGCGCCAGGGGTCGGCGACAATCTGATTTTCGGAGCCGCGGGTGCGGCACGAAAGACCACCAACACGAACAATTTCGCTGCGGCGACGACGTTCGGCTCGATTCAATTCACCGATTCCGGTTACACGCTCAGTGGCAACAGCGTGACGCTCAACGGCGGCGCGGCGGCGGTGAACAATAATTTTGCGGGTGCCAACTCCATCAGCATCCCGCTGATCTTCGCCACCAGCGCGCCGACGATCACCTGCCTGGCCGGCGGCACGCTGACGATCGGCGGAACCATCAACAACGGCGGCCTGCTGGTGACGGTCAACAGCGACGGCGCCACGGCGCTCAACGGCATCATCAGCGGCGCGGCGGGGCTGACGAAAACTGGAGCCGGAATACTGACCAGTCCCGTGGCCAGCACGTTTACCGGCGCCGTGACTCTCAGCGGCGGTACATTCTCGATTGCAGCCGACAACAATCTGGGCAACGCCGCCAACACCGTGACGCTCGGCGGCGGTACGCTGGCGACGACTGCGACATTCACCTCCGCCCGCGGTTACATCATGGCTGCGGGCGACGGCACACTGAACGTCGCGGCGGCCACGACGCTGACGCTTTCCGGCGTGATCTCGGGCGCCAATTCGCTGACGAAGACCAACACCGGAACGCTGCTTCCGACCGGCGTCAACACCTTCGGCGGCGCGGGAGAATTCCTGACCGTTGCGGCAGGCACTCTGCAGATCAGCAACGCCAACCAACTCGGCGATCCCGCCACGACCATTACACTCAATGACGGGACGACATTTACGCTTACGGCCGTGACGAATGTAAACAATCCGATGACGCTGGGCGCCGGCGTGACGGGCATCTCGATCAACATTCCCAACAACACCACGTCCGCCACACCCATCGTGATCACCGGTGTGATCAGCGGCGGCGGAGTCGGGCAGACTTTGAACCTGATTGGAAATTCCGATGCATGGCTCTCGCTGGCCGGAGCCAACACGTACATCGCTAATCTTTCCATGGCCAACGCGACGAATCTGGAGTTCAACAGCGACGCCAGTTTCGGCGACCCGGTCAATACGCTGATCATGACCAACAACAACGCCATCGCGGCCGTGGGCGCGACGACGTTTACGGGTAACCGCGCTATCAGCATCAACAGCTCGTTCTTCCTGGCCAACCCCGGTACGGTGTGGATCAACAGCGGCGTGGTCAGCGGACCGAATTTGAATGTCGGCTACAGCGACGCCGCCGGCTCGTTTACCGGCACGGTGGAATTGAGCGGCAACAATACGTTCACCGGGGCCATTGCGGTGTGGTGCGGCACGCTGGCGCTGGCCAACAACAATGCGCTGGGCGCTCCGGCATCAATCGGTGTCAACGGCGCGACGTTCAACCGCGCGGTCGCCAACGCGGCGCTGCTGATCGACGGCAACGTCACGATTCCGCAGAACATCACGACCACAGGTAACGGCGCGTCCACGAACACGATCGGTTCGCTCTCCGGCACGACCGGCACGTTTAATGGCACGGTGACGATGGGTTCGAATACGTTTTTTACGGCGGCGACCGGAAGTACGGTGACCTTCTCCAATACGATTAGCGGAGCTTTTGCGATCACGGCCGGTTCCACGTCTGCGCTGGGCACGCTGGTTTTCACCACTGCCGAAACGTACACGGGCGCGACGACGGTCAACGGCGGCACGCTGCAACTGAAAGGCGACACCGGGACACTGGCCACCAGCGGTGTTACGCTAAACACCGGAGGCACGCTGGATATCGATGCCAGCGGCGTGGCGAATCCCAATCGCATTCCCGATGCTGCCGTCGTCACGTTCAACGGCGGAAATTTCAGCATCGAAGCACCGGCCAACACGGATCGTACGGAAACGGTATCGCAACTCGTCTTCAGCAGCGGCGACAACAGCATCTCGCTGACGCCCAACGGCACCGGCCGGACGCGCCTGGCTTCGACGCTCGCCTTCTCGCGCACGTCCGGAGCGACGTTGAATTACGTTCGCAACACCGGCGGCGGAACGGGGCTGGCGCACTTGACCTCCGCCGCACAGGCTGCCGGAGCTGTCACGTACGCGACGGTGACGATTGCCGGTGTGACCAGTTCTTCCACATACGACACGACCAACGCGGCCGACGGTATCGTTAACGGACTGACTTTCGCCGCTCCGGTTTATACCTCGCAAGCGAACACCGATTGGAATACGCCATCCACGTGGACGCCGGCCGGTCCGCCGACCGCCGGTTCAGTGGCGATTGTTCAGAACGCGGTGACGGTCAACAGCGCGCCCGCCAACGTGCCATTCTCGATTGCCTTCAACCCCGGTGGCAGCTTGACGCAGACGGCCGGAGCCGCGACCACCGTCAGTGTCGGCGCGGGCGGCTTAATCGCGCGCAACGGAGCTGCGGCGACCATCGGCGGCGGCGCGATTGCGCTGACAGTGACCTCCGCGACTTCGGAATTGATCGTGGTCACGGCCGGCACCGGTACGCTCACGATCAACAATCCCATCGTCAACACCAACACGCCCGCGTTGACCAAGTCCGGTACCGGCACGCTGAAACTCGTGGCCGTCAACACCTACACCGGCGTCACCACGATCAACAACGGCTACCTGCTGGTTGATGGTTCGATCGCGGCGGGCAGCGCCGTCTCGCTGACCGGCGGCACGCTGGGCGGCACCGGCACCGTTTTCGGAACGGTGACGTCGTCGGCGCTCGGAGGCGCGATCAGTCCCGGCGATCCCGACAGCAACCCCGGCATCCTGACCACCGGCGCCGTTACGCTCAACGCCGCCGCGGACTTGAATATTCAAATCAACGGACCGGTTGTTGGAACGAATTACGATCAGCTCAGCGTCACCGGCGCGATCAACTTGGGCGGCAGCACGCTGAATTCCACCATCGGCGTCGGCTATTTTCCAGTCAACGGGACGGCGTTCACCATCATTTCCAGCACGGGTGCGGTGAGCGGCACGTTTGCCGGCTTGCCGAACAACACGATCTTTCCGATCAGCGGCCAGAATTTCAAAATTACCTACAACGCCAACAGCGTGGTGCTGACGCGCGTGGTCGGTACTTACATCTGGAACGGCGGTGGCAGCAACAATAATTGGTCGACGGGGTTTAACTGGGTCGGCGGCGTGGCGCCGGGCGTCGGCGACAGTCTGCTTTTCGGAGCCGCCGGCGCAGCGCGCAAGACCACCAACACCAACAACATTGCGGCGGGAACGAGTTTCAATTTCATCCAGTTCCAGAGCGCCGGTTACATCCTGAACGGCAATGGCGTGACGCTGGCCGGCGGAGCCACGGCGTTGAATTACAGCGCGACGGCCGGAGCGAACACGATCAACAATGCGATTACGTTCGCCACTGCCGCGCCGACCGTGACGACGATCGCCGGCGGCACACTGACGCTCAATGGCGCCATCGACAACGGCGGCCTGCTGGTGACGCTGGCTTCAGCCGGCGCGACGACCATCAACGGCGCGCTCAGCAACACCGGCGGACTTACCAGCAGCGGCGCGGGGACGGTGATCCTGGCCGGTGCCAACAGCTACTCCGGAACCACGACGATCAGCGCAGGCTCGCTGCAGATCGGCAACGCGGGTCTCACCGGTACGCTCGGCACTGGAGCGGTCACGGACAACGCGATTCTGACCTTCAACCGTACAAATGCACTCACCGTCAGCAGCGCCATCAGTGGAACGGGCACCCTGACTCAAGCGGGAACCGGCACGACGATTCTGACCGGCGCGAATACGTATAGCGGCCTGACCACCATCAGCGCCGGAACCTTGCAGATCGGTAACGCCGGCGTGACTGGGTCACTGGGCACCGCGGGTGTGACCGACAATGGCGCGCTGGTCTTTAATCGCACCGACAACATCGCCGTCTCGAACGTGGTCAGCGGCACGGGCAGCGTCGCGCAGGCCGGAAGTGGCGTGCTAACGCTTTCGGGAACGAACACATACACGGGACTGACCGCCGTGACCGCCGGAACGCTGAGCGTCGCGTCACTGGCCAACGGCGGCGCCAACAGCAACATCGGCGCCTCCACGAACGTCGCGACGAATCTGATCCTCGACGGCGGCACGCTGCAGTACACCGGCGCGGGTGTCACCACCGATCGACTTTTCAGTGTGGGAATCAATAGCGGCACGATCGATTCCTCCGGCGCGGGCGCACTGAATTTCAACAATGCCGGCGCGATGGGCTTCAACGCCGCCGCGGGAACGCGCACGCTGACGCTGACGGGTACGAACGCCGGAAGCAATATTCTCGCCGCGGTGGTGGGCGACAATGGTGGCGCAACGTCTGTTGCGAAGAGCAACGCGGGCACGTGGATTTTCACCGGAACCAATACCTACACGGGAACCACTTCGATCAACGCGGGCACGCTGCAGATCGGCAACGGCGGAGCGACCGGGACGCTCGGTACCGGTGCGGTCACCGACAGTGGCGCACTGATTTTCAATCGGACCGCGGCACTGGGCGTGAGCAACACGATCAGCGGAACAGGAACGTTGACGCAAAATGGTTCGGGCACGATCACGTTGTCTGGAACCAACACCTATTCCGGCGCGACTACAGTTAATGTGGGAACGCTGAAAGCCGGCGTCGCGACGCAGGCGTTCGGCGTCAATTCGGCCGTCACGCTGGCCAACGTTGCGGGCGTGACGCTCGACATCACCGGCTTCAGCAACACCATCGGTTCGCTCGCCGGCGGCGGAGCGCTGGGCGGCAATGTGACCCTGGGCGCGGCGACCTTGACGGCGGGCGGGAACAACACGAGCACCGCGTACGCGGGTGTGATCTCCGGAACCGGCGGCATTGCCAAAACCGGAACGGGAACGCTGACCGTCTCCGGCGCGAATGCCTACACCGGCGCGATGACCGTGAACGGCGGAACGCTGAAGGCCGGTATCGCGACGCAGGCGTTTGGTGTGACGTCCGCCGTGACGCTGGCCAACACGGCCGGCGTGGTTCTCGACACCACTGGCTTCAACAATACCATCGGTTCGCTCACCGGCGGCGGAGCTACCGGCGGCAACGTGACACTCGGCGCGGCGACGCTGACGGTCGGTTCCGACAACACCAGCCCGGCCGCCTATGCGGGCGTGATCTCGGGTACCGGATTCCTCACCAAGTCCGGCACCGGCACGCTGACCTTGTCCGGCACCAACACCTTCACGGGCGGCACGACCATCGCGCAGGGTGCGATCTCGGTGGGAACGGTGGCGAACGTCAGCACCGATCAGCCGCTCGGCCACGTTCCGTCGGTCACGCTCGGTTCCAACACACAAACGGGAACGCTGGAACTGACCGGAAATACGTCGCCGAGCAGCACGATGCCGTTCACCTTAGCCGCGGGCGGCACGGGCGCGTTTCAGATCGACACCGCGACGAATGTGCTCACGCTCAGCGGCGTGATCTCCAGCACGGGTGCGCTGAGCAAAACCGGAACGGGCACGCTGAAACTTTCTGGCGTTAATACGTACACAGGCGCGACGACCGTCAGTGCGGGAACGATGCTGGTCGACGGTTCGCTGGCCGCGGGCAGTGCGGTGAGCGTTGCCGCATCGGCAACGCTCGGTGGCACCGGCACGATCAACGGCACTGTGACGGGCACGGGGGGAACGCTTAGCCCCGGCGATCCCGACACCAATCCCGGCAAGCTGAGCACCGGCGCGGTCTCGTTCAGCAGCGCGTCCACCTTTAAGGTTCAGTTGAACGGAACGGGCGCGGGCAATTTCGACGTGCTGGCCGTCACCGGCACGCTCAATCTGACCAACGCGACGCTCAGCGTGACCTGCGGGTACACGGCAGCCAACGGCGATGCGTTCACGATCATGACCAGCACGGGTGCGCGCTCGAATTTGTTCACGGGCCTGGCCAATAACGCGATTTTCCCAATCAGCGGGCAGAATTTCCAGATCACCTACAATGCCAACAGCGTGGTGCTGACCCGCGTGGTCGGTAACTACATCTGGAACGGCGCCGGCGCCAACGACAACTGGTCGAACGGTGCGAACTGGGTCGGCGGCGTCGCACCGGGCGTCGGCGATACGCTCACATTCGGAAATGCCGGCGCGGCACGCAAAACCACGACGACCAACGACATCGCCGCGGGAACCAGTTTCAACGCGATCAACTTTACCGACGCCGGCTACACGCTCAGTGGTAACAGCGTCACCCTGACAGGCGGCGCGGCGGCGATCAATTACAGCGCCACGGCGGGCGCGAACGCCATCAACAACAACATCGCCTTTGGCACTGCCGCACCCACGATCACCACCTTTGCCGGCGGAACTTTGACATTGGGCGGGACGCTCAACAATGGAGGGCTGCTGCTAAGCGTCGCCTCCGCGGGCGCGACAAATCTCAATGGCGTCATCAGCAACTCGGGCGGCATCTCGAACACCGGCGTCGGATCGGTGACGCTCGCCGCCGCGGAAACCTACACCGGCACCACGACGCTCAGCGCCGGCACGACTTTCGTAAACGGCACGCTCGCCGCCGGAGCGGGTCTGACGACCGTTGGTAACTCCGCGACGCTCAGCGGCACCGGCAGTGTCAGCGCGCTGACCGTGAGCAGCGGCGGCGTGGTGATGCCCGGAACGCCTGCCGCGACGGGAATTCTGAATGCCGCAGGCAACACCGTTTTCAATGCCGGCTCGCTCTATGCGCCGCTGCTCAACGGCACCACTTTGGGTTCGACGTACGATCAGCTGAGCGTGACCGGCACGTTGAATGTCACCGGCGCCACGCTGAATGTCTCCATCGGTCCGGGTTTGCCGACCACTGGCGTCACCAACAATTTCTACACGATCATGACGTCCACCTCGGCGATCGTCGGCACGTTCAATGGCCTGCCGGAAGGCGGATTGGTCATGAGCGTCGACGGCACACAAGGGTTCTCGATCAGTTATCTCGGCAATGCGGTAACGCTGCATCAGGTCCCGGTGCTGCTCTCCGCAAAGTGGATCGACGGCCTGGGCAGTTCGAATCCGGGCGTCGACGCCGGCGACACAGTGGTGCTGACGTTCAGCATTCCGGTGAAATCCACCGGCGCGCTGATCGGCGAAATTGGTCTGCCGGTAACCGGCGACACGTTTGATACCTCCGTCGTCGTCGGCAACGCGACAGCCAGCAGCACGGTGACGATCACGCTCGCCGGGCTGCCGCAGTTAACGCCCGGCGGTACCTATTCGCCGCTGGCCACTTCCGCAGGCGTGCCGACGGGTGTTTACATCATCAGTGGTATTCACCTGAAGGATACGTTTGGAAATTTCACGTACAGCTATCCGACTTCGGCCGCCGGAACCGCCGCGGCCGTGGACCTGCTCCCTGGCGGCGCGGGCGTGCTCTCCGTCTCGTGGGACGACACGACGATTACGCCGCGCATCTGGGATATGGGCTCGATCGATCTCAACGACGTCGTCACCGCGTCGACGAACACGCCCATCCCCGTCGCGCTGAATCTGGTCAACACAGGCACGGTCCGCCAGCAGTGTACGATCTCGTGTTCCGCCTCCGCGCCGAGCGGCTGGGTTGCCGGAGCCGCGCCGAGCACCGATCAATTCCAGATGAAAGCCGACAACAGCGTCCCGCTCACCGGCGTGTTTGGACTTAACCTGTCGACGCCGCAGGTGCTGACGTCGATGCTCTACTCGGGCCAGTACAAAGCCTTCGACCTGCGCCTGACCGCGCCGACCGCGCTGACCAAGGGCGCGGGAGTGCAACAGACGATTACGGTGACGATTGTGGTGACGCAGAACTAACAAGAGATAGTTTTGAGTTTTGAAGTTTTAGTTTTGAGTTGTGATCGGACAAAACAAGCGTCTATCCCGCAACTCAACTCAAAACTCAAAACTCACAACTAAAAACTGCCGGTAACCTCACGCTTCTGCCACAAGCACCGGCCTACACCACGCTCCGCTCCCGCCACGAATGTTGATTGGCAGCGCCCAGATTTTCGACGGGCGGGGGAGGGCGAAGGCGGCTTCGGGGAAATGCAGTTCTTCCAGAATCCAGATCTTGTTCGTGCCGAGCAGGACTTCGTGGGTGCGTGTGTTTTCGGGTTCGTTGCAGGAAATGGAATAGTGGTCGATGCCCACGCCACGGATGTTCCGTTCCGCCAGCCAGCGCGCGCCGTCGGCAACCATGTGCGGCGCTTCGTAAAACCATTCCTTCGTCCGCGCGCGCTGGTAGCCCCAGCCGGTTGCGATCAGCACGACGGCGTCGTCCAGCTTGTCGGGAAGCTTCGACGCGAACATCTTTCCGTCGATCGGCGTGTTTTTGGGAACGCCGCGAAAGTCGGCGATGTACGCGTTGGCGACGAAGCCTTCCAGCGGCATCTTGTCAATGCTCGTCCCGCTGGCGAATTTGTGCAGCGGCGCGTCGAGGTGCGTGCCGCCGTGCGGCGTGATCGCGATGCCTTCGACCTGCCAGCCGTCTTTCTCGTGCGTGGCCAGCATGTTAACGGTGATCGGCGGATGCGCCGGACAGTTCGGGCACTGATCGAACACCGGTTGCGATAGGTCGATGAGCCGCATGGATCGAATCTCCCTTATATAGCTGCGCCGCGGAGTACATTACTCGCCGGGAGCGACGCGCGTAAAGGGATGAAACGAAGCAATGGGGATCGTTGGTTTTTGGTGGTCGCAAATTTGCGACCACGGTTTTGCGCACAGTGTAAGAATGCTCTTAGTGCAGCAGCGCTTACTTCTTGAACTTCGCGCTGACGTGCGCTTTCGAGGACAACGTCAGATTTACGGTGCTGGCGTAAGTGTTGCCGCCGAGCGCAATGTTGATCACCATCGACGTCGTGCCTTTGGCTTGCGTGGCATTTGGGTCCAAGCCCCAGTTGCCGGCCCACGTGCCCTTCTGAATTTTCGCGGTGAACGGCACATCGCCGCCGGCAAAGGTGAAGACCTTCTTCACTTTCTTGCCTTTCAGTTTCAGTGCCAGCGTTCCCTGCGTGTTTTTGGCTTTGCCGTTTTTGTCGAGCGTAAACGTGACGGCCGCGCCGCCGATATCCAACACCAGCGTCTGGCCCAGCGGCGAGAACGTCGCGGGAACATTCGGAATGACGCCGGAAATCGACGCGCTGTCGTGGCCCGCTGTTTTGAAGCTCGCGCCGCCGGAAAGTTTCGACACAGTCATGCTCAGCGGTCCGCCCGGCAGGCCACCACCACCTGTGCCACCGTCGCCGCCCGTGCCTCCTCCGCCCGACCCAGTTCCCGTTCCACCACCACCGCCGGGATTCGTGGACGCAGCGACGATCACGACGCTGATGCTTTTCTTCGCATTCAGCCCGCCCGGATCTGAAACCGTGAGCGTGACCGTGAACGTTCCGGGAACCGCGTACACATGCGTGGTGTTCGCGCTGGTGGCGGACGTGCCGTCACCGTAATCCCACGTGTACGTGAGCGGATCGCTGTCCGGATCGCTGCCGGCGCTGCTGAAACTGATCGTGTCGCCGACGTGAGCCGAGCCCGGTGTACCGGTCGGTCCGGAGACGATCGTCGGCGCGTGATTGACCGTGACGATTTTCTTCTGAATCGTGATCGAGTAGGTCTTTGTCGTGATAACGTTGGCGGAGTCCTTCACCTGCAGCGTGAAGTTGAACGCGCCATCCAGTGTCGGCGTTCCGCTGAGCACGCCGGAGGTGCTTAACGTCACGCCGTTGGGCAGTGTTCCTGACTTCACGGTCCACGCGTAGACGCCCGAACCGCCGCTGGCCGTGAGTGTCTTCGTATAGGCGGTGCCGACGGTGCCGTCGGGGAGCGTCGCCGTGGTGATCAGCAACGGCGCGTTGCCGTTGAATTCAAACGCGCCGATGTCTGCGGCCTGGCCCAGGGGCCGCGCGAGTCCCGCGAAGTCCGTCGCCGGAATGTTCGCCGCCGAAACCAGGGCCTGATCGATGGCGGGCGACGACTGCAGCAGCGAGAAGTCTCCCGAGGCCGCATTGGTGAACTTGGGATCGCCGGTGAGCGAATGCGAATCGTAGTTCGCTTTCCAACTGGCGAAGCTCGTGTTGGAATCCGTGAACGTCGGAGAGGCGTTGAAGAAATTGTAGTCCATCGACGCGACATCCGCAGTGCTGCCGACGGTCCCGCTGATCACGGGATTGCCGCTGAGCAGGATGTTGCCATAGATGTTCGTTTGCAGACCGGTGCTCAGCAGCTTGATCGCCGAGCCGGAGCCCATGTTCATCGTGTTGAAGCGGATGATGTTGCCCGTGGCACCCCCGCGCAGTGCAATCGCGGCGGGATAGCCGCCGGAGAATCCGCCGAGCGGGCAGTTGAAGACGCAATTCTGGATGACACAGTTCTTGCCGTAGTTGTCGACACCGCCGCTGCCGGTGATGGTGAGGCCATCGAGCAGGACGCTGTCGGCGAAAAACTGGCCGCGTCCGTTTTCGAGCACGCCGCCCTGGACGGTGTTAAGGTTCTTTCCCGCGAGGTAGAACTCGCCGCCACCGAAACCGGTGCAGGTCAGATTTTTGAACAGATTCGTGCCGGTCCCGTTTCCAACCGAAGCGAAGGCCCAATAGGTTTCATTGCCCGGCGAATTTTGAAGATGCTGCGCGACGCAGTCGGTGAATTGCGTGCTGGCGTTGATGGTGTTGTTCACCAGGTAGGCTGCGTTGCGGATATGCAGGTTGGGCAACGCGTACGCCGCGAAACACTGATCGATGGTGATCTGATCTGAATCGACGATCCCGAAGTGCGCGACGCCCGCGCGGTAGGCTTCGCAGCGTTGGAAGAGCAAATGACTGTCGGCATTGATGCGCCAGCCGTAGCCGCCGTCGTTGCGCGCGGTCTCGTCGGTGGCCAGGTCCTGGAACGTCACGTACTGCCGACCGACGATCAGGAATTCATCTTCGCGCACGCAGACGGCGTAGGCTTTGCCGTCGCTGGCCGGGTTGCTGCCGCCGGTGTTGATGTAGATCGTGTTGTTCGCGCTATCGATCGCGAAGCTGTTGGCGGTGCTCTCCACGGTCGACAAGGTTGTGGAGTTGAAATCTCCCGTCCACGGTAGCAGCGTGTCGTTCACCGCGATGCCGCAAGAGCCGTTAACGGCGTAAGGCGTGACGTACTTGTACGTGCTGCCGGTGACCAGAGTGAAGTTGGCATTGGTCAGCAGTTCACTGCCGAGGAACTTCGGCTTCGCGCCGGTGCCGTACGCTCCGTAGACCAGCGGATTGCCGGCGGTGCCGTTGGAATTCGGCGCGACCTGTTCGCGCCAGGTGCCGTTGCGTTCGAACAAAATCGCATCGCCCGGCTTGAACGTCAGCAGATTGACCTGATGGACCGTCTTCCATGCCGTCGCCGTCGACTTGCCGTCGTTGGCGTCGTTGCCGGTGGGGCTGACGTAGTAGACCGTGCCGCTCGCGCCGACGGTGATGTGTACGATCGCTGAGGTGGTCGTCGCGTTCTGATTGTCCGTCGCCTTCGCTGTCAGATCGTACGCTCCCTGCGGCGCGCTGTTCCACGTGAAGTTGAACGGCGCCGTGCTGCTGGTGCCGAGAAACGTCGAGCCGGCGTAAAAATCAACCTTGCTGACCGAGCCGTCGGCATCGGCCGCGTTGACTGTGATGGCAACGTTGGACGGCGCGGTCGGAAAGAGCGTTCCGCCGCCGGGCGACGTGATGGAGATCGTCGGCGGAATGTTCGCGGCCGCCGTGACGGTGAGCGTCAGTTGCAGTGTCCCCTGGCCGGCGCCATTGGAGGCCGTCAGCGTTACCGTTCCGCTGCTGGCCGCCGTGGGCGTGCCGGAGATCAAGCCCGAGGCGCTGATATTCAAACCGTTCGGCAAAGGCGACGCGCCGAAACTCGTCGGGCTTCCCGAGGCCGTGATCTGATACGAGAAACTCTGCCCGACCACGCCCGTCGCCGTATTGGAGCTCGTGATCACCGGCTTGACTGGCGCGCCGGAGACTTCGAATGCGCCCATGTCCGCGGCGGAGCCCTGCGGTCGGGCGGTCCCGTTGAAATCCTGAGCCGGGATGTTGGCGGCGCTGACGGCAGCAGCATCGATCGCCGCGGAGCCTGCTTTAAGCGTGTAATCGCCGCTGGCCGCGTTGTTGAACGGAAGCGCGCCCGCGATGGAATGCTGATCGGCAAAGCCCAGGCCCTGCCAGGCGCTCAGACTTTGGTGATTGAACGTGCCGGACGTCGCGTAGTAGTTGTAATCAACGGTCACAATGTCGCTGGAGGGGATCGTGCCGCCGGCGTTGAAAAGCGTGCCCCAGTCCGAGACGGCTTGCCCCGTGCTGATGAAGACGTTGCCGTACCAGCTCGTCGGCGTGTTGCTCACCGGAAACACAATGCACGGCTTGTCGTTGCCTGTGGGTGGGTCCATCGCGACGGTGCAGAAGCGGATCGTGTTGTTCTGAGCTCCGGAACGGAACACGAACGCGGCGCCATAACCGGTCGGCCCGCCACCGTTGGGATTGATTGTCATCAGCAGGTTCTGAAAGATGCAGTTCTTCGAATAGCAGTCGACGGCGGAATTTCCCGTCAGCGTCAGGCCGTCGGTGACGACATTGTCGCAGAACAATTCGTAGTCGGCGTCGTAAATGGTGCCGCCCGTCACGGTCACGAGTTGTGCGGGGTTCTCCTGCAGAATCGAAAACTTGCCGCCCTTGTCGATGCAGTTCTGGAACGAAATCGGGCCCTGCTTGGCGCCGTGGCAGACGAAATACTGGTACGCGCCGCCGTTGCCGTCTTCGAAATGTTCGCCAGTGCAGTTGATATAAGAGGAGGTGCAGTTGCTGTAGTTCGATTCCGATCCCGAGTACGTGACGTAGAACGTCGCGCCGCCGCTGATATTGGGCATCGCGTACGCCGCGTAAAGATTCCGCCCGACGAAGCCCGTCGCGTTGATCACGCCGAAATTGTGCCGCCCGCCGCGGTAGGCATCGCAGGTGTCGAAGGTGACGTCCTGGCTGCCTTCGCAGCGGAAGACGTAGCCCGCGCCCGGATCGGCGCATTCGTCGCCTTGGAGATTTTTGAAGACGAGGTGGTCCTTGCCGTTCGATGCAACCACATCCTGCCGAACAACCGCCGTGTACACGCGACCGTCGCTGCGCGGATCGCTGACGGAACTGATGCGCAGCGTGCCGCTGTTGAAATCGAAAACGCCGGTCTGGCTGTTGGGGCTGCCTCCGTTGTACCACTGACCGTTGACGTCGGTCCCGTGGTTGGCGAGCACTTCGGTCACGTTCGAGGAGAAGCCGGAGTAGGCGTACACGTTTCCGCCCTGCGCGGTCCAATTCCCCGGCGTGAGCACATCGCTGCCCCAGAACTTCGGCTTCGCGCCTGAACCGTAGGCATCGAAGGTGATCGGGTTGCCTTGCGCGCCGCTGGAGTTGGGCGCGAGCCGTTCGTGCCATTCGCCGCCGCGCGCGAAGAAGACCGTGTCTCCCGGCTGCAGCGCCGACGCGTTGACTTTCGATGCGGTCTGCCACGGCGCTTGCTGAGTGGTGCCGGGATTGGAGTCGCTACCGCTGGGGCTGACATAATAGGTGGCGGCGTGAACCGAGCCGCTGAGCACCAGGCCCAAGGCCCCCGCGCAGACCGCGAAGATGATCCAGCCCAGCCGCTCCATCACTTTAGCCTGCGTCTTCATGATGCCAGTCTCCCCCGAAGTGTCGACAAATGAGCGAGATGCGCTCAAGTACACAATAATACACTTAGTTGTATTTTGATTATAAATAAAGACGTAAAATTTCAAAACAAGCGCATTAATTTCAAATTAGGGTCAACTTAAGCACGCACCTTGATGGATTTATTTCGACGTGCTGCTTGCCCGGCAGTTCCATCTCCGTATCATGGCCCTGCAACTTCCAATCAGCGAGGCGCAACGTGGCGGCAGCATCCGACAGTCGGTGGAAGGCGCTCTTCGGCGCCAGCCGCATCTGGGGTTCGGAGCCGCAGTTTGAGCAGTTGCTCGTCCGCATCGCCGCCGACGCGATTCAATTTTCCGGCATGCAGTTCAGTGCCGTCTTCCTGCTGGAACGCGACGGCTTAACGTCGCGCGCCTGCATGCCTGTGGGAAGCAGTCCGAAAGCGCACGCCGAAGAAGCCGCGCGCGAAGCAATCCGCACAGCGCGCGTGATCAGCGGGCATCAACTCGCCAACGCCGTCACCGGCGGTGCCGGGCTGACGCTCTTCTGTGCGCCGCTTGCGGCAGCGCGCGGCGTGGTGGGGGCGCTGTATCTGGAATCCTCCGCGCCCGATTTCACCTTGTCGGATCGCGATCGCGAATTTCTCGAAACGCTGGCGCTGCAGGCCGCCACCGCCATTGAACACGCCAACCTCTACCATTCCGCGATCACCGACCCGCTCACCGGGCTGCTGACGCATCGCCAGTTTCAGCAGGAAGTCGAGCACGCGGTGCGCCGCGCCATGCGCACGGAAAGTCCGGTCTCGCTGCTACTGCTCGATCTTGATCACTTCAAGCAGCTGAACGACACGTGCGGCCACGCGGCGGGCAACGCTTGTCTGCTTCAGGTCTCGAGTCTGCTCAAGCGGCTGTTGCGCTCGACGGACGTGCTGGCCCGCTTCGGCGGCGACGAATTCGAAGTGCTTCTGCCCGATACGCCGCCGGACAAGGCCACACTGGTCGCGGAGAAAATCCGCGCAGCGATTTCCGAACTGAAATTCGACGTCAAAGTCACCGGCACCATTGGCATCGCGGGGCATCCGCTCAACGCCGCCGACGGTGCGACGCTCTTCCTGCAGACCGACGCGGCGCTTTATCAGGCGAAGGAAGCCGGCCGCAACCGCGTAATCGTCTCCAATCATCGCGAGTCCGCACTGCCAGCGCCCGTGCAGCTCCGCCAGGTCGATCGGAAGTCCGCGCGGACGTCTGGCGCCGGCGATCCAGCCATCCGCCTCGCTGATAATTTGCAGGAGAAAATCGACGGCCACGTGCTTGTCCGCCGCCTGGGCACGGGCAGCAATGGCGAGGTGTTGCTGGTCAAGCAGCCGGAACTCAATCGCGAAATCGCGCTCAAGCGGCCGCTCACGTCGCACCTCACGGAAGAACAGACGAAAGCTTTCGAGCAGGAGGCGCGCGTCACCGCTTCGCTCAATCATCCCGGCGTGGTCACCGTTCACAACATGGGGCGCGATCTGGACGGTCGCCGTTACTACACGATGAAGCCGCTGGACGGATTCTCGCTGGCGTATGTGCTGGACCAGCACCGCGCCGGAAATCTGGAGTTCACGCGCGATTACAGTCAGAATCGGCTGCTGGAAGTGCTGCAACGCGCCTCGGAGACGATGGCCTACGCGCACCAGCGCGGCGTCGCGCATTTGGATCTCACGCCGTCGAATCTGGTCATTGGCGATTTTGGCGAAGTGACGGTGATCGACTGGGGTTGCGGCGCGAGTTCCTCGGCACTGACGCGAGGGCCCAATCCGAATTCGCTATCGCTCTCCATGATCGCGGGCTCGCCGCGGTACCTCGCGCCCGAACAGGTCCCGCCCAACTTCGCGCCACCCGGACCCGCTGCCGACGTCTTTGCGCTCGGCGCGATGCTCTACGAGATACTGACCCTGCGCGCGCCCTTTCAAGGTGCGACGCTCGACGAAACCCTGCGGCTTCTCGCCGCCGGAACGGTGGTGCCGCCCGAACAACTCAAGCCGGAAGTGGGCATCGATCCGACGCTCTCGGAAATCTGTCTGAACGCCTTGAAGCCCGATCCGGCCGCGCGCATCACGGCGCTTGAATTCTCGGAGAAACTCGGCCGCTTCGTGCGCCGCGAAGCGGAATGGATCGTTACCCGTTTCGGCCCGGAACACCCGCTGGTTGAAGAGGAATGGAATCCGGTTGTCGGCCGGTTCGAATTGAAAGACGGATTTTTCACGTCGATCTCCTGCGGCGGGTACGAACACATTCTGCTCTGGAAAGTTCCCGTGCAGGGCTCGTTCCGTTTCGTTGCCGAAGGCTGGATCGACGAGAACATGGGCGAACTGGCGTTGATCGGCGCCGCGACCCTCGAACCGACGTTCCGTTTGGGTTACATCTTCCAGTTCGGCGCGGAATTCAACACCATCAGCAAACTCAGCCGCACCGGCTCGGGCGTCGCCGCGGTACGCGGTCCTGCCGTGCCCGGACGGAAGTATAAACTCGAGCTGGAATACCAGGAACAGGAAGGCTGGCTCCATTGTTATGTCGATGGCCAGCAGATCTTTGCCTACCGCGAACTCTTCAGCTTTCCCGGCAATTACATCGGTTTCTATTCCTTCGTCGGCGGCACACACATCCGGCCGCTGGAAATTCATCGCAAGGTCTGGGGACTTCAGGTTCCGGCCATCCGCAGCGCCGACAATCTTTACCGCTACGGCGCCTACGAAGCCGCGCTTGAGCGCTACCGCGAAATCGCCGAACGCGCGCCCAATCGTCTCGAAGGTCTCGAAGCGCAGCTGAAGCGGGCGATGAGCCTGGGCATGCTGAAGCGCAAGGACGAGGCGCGGCAGGCCTTTCAAGCTCTGGCCGGCACGGTCATGGAGCCCTATGCGCTGGCCGAACAATCCGTGATTGAACTCCGCGAACTGAAAGAACCCTGGCGGGGGTTGGAACTGGCCCGTGACGTGATTCACCGCTTTCCCGACAGCCAGGCCCGCTGGCGGCTCACTCCGTCGGTGGTTCTCTTTATCAACATCGATACGTTTCATGGCATGCCGCTCACGGAGACGCTGAGCCTGCTTCAGCAACTCCATACTCTGACCGGCAAGGCGCTCTGGCCGCCCACGTCGACCCAACTGCATATCCTCAACCAACTGGCTCGCATCGACGGACTCTTGGGCGATTGGTCCGCCGCGCTCGCCGAAATGCAGAAACTTTACGCCGCGATTCCCGAGCGCCAGAATCTGCTCTGCCGTCCTCATTTGATGTGGGCCGCGCTGGCCAATGGCCGGGACGACCTGCTGATTTACGATGACCGGGAACTCACCGGTTGGAATTTCATGTTCGCTGATTGGGCCAGCGGACTGACTTTGCATGTGGCGGTTCGAACAGGAAATCTCCAGCGCTTCAACGCGTTCTGCCGCGACGTCAAGTACGACATCATGACTCCGGAAAAGATTCCCGGCTACACTGACTTGATCCTCACGCACGTCGCAGCCGGAGACCTAACTGGCGCCGATAAAATAATGGACATGGTCCTGGAGCATGCCAAGGTCGGCGGCTCGCTACGGTATATGCGTGATGTCGCCTTCGCTCTGGTCGAGACCGGACACACCGAACTGCTCCAGCGCTGGCTGAATTTCTGGCGCACCCGCCCCGTCGCGGGCCAGGAGCTCATGGAAAGGGTGGCGCTCTCGCAGATCGCTCACGACTTCGGCGACTTCGAACGCGCCGCGTCATTGCTCAACGTCGAGCATCTGGAACCGCGCCGTGAAATCCGCATGATCAATCCGTATCTGCGCCAGGTCATGCTCGTCAGCCTGGGCTTGATCAAGGGCGCGTTGGCCGATGAAGTCCGGAAAGACTACGTCAACCGCCTCGCGGGCCCGCAGCTGGAACTCGCCGAGATGTTTTTTGAAAAGCGCGAACCGGTGCCTACCGCCAAATGGCCGCATCACATGTGGTGCGTGGAGTGGCGCCTGTGGCTGGCGCAGTGGCTTGAAGTGAAAGGCCGCAGTCGCGAGGCCGTCGCCTTGGCGCAAACGGCAATCGACGCCCGGTACGGCGACACCTATAGCCAGCCGGCGCTCCGCCACTTTATTACCCAGCATGGAGGCGCAGCTCAAAAATAATCAGCAGAAGTTCCATATTGTAAAAACAATTTAATACAGTAAGTTGTATTATATTGATAAATAAGGAGAAGAAAAAATGAATCTGGATCGACTTGGCCTCGTTTGCGGACTTCTCCTGCTGAGTTTGATCGCAGGTTCGGCGGCCGCGCAGAGCGTCAGTGCCGACTACAAAGCTCCCGCGCTGACGATTCCGTTCGCTCAAACCAAGCCCACCATCGACGGCACCGTCGACGACGCGGAGTGGTCCGGCGCGCTGAGCTTGAACGCGCTGCAGAACACGGAGCATCTGGTCAGCGCGCGACAGGCACGCTTCTGGCTGATGTGGGACGACGAAAATCTCTACGTCGCGATGCGTTCGCCGTTGCGCGAGGGCGAACGGCTGATCCAGGCGTACCGGCAGAGCAAAGAAAGCGCCGCCGTGGTTTTCGACGACAGCTACGAGATCTGGCTCGACGTCGGCACCAAGACGCTCGACGGACAGCCGTCGTTTTTTCAGTTCCTCTCCAATTTCACCGGCGCGCGGTACGACGTGCTCCATGAACCGGCCGTCGGCAACATGCGCGTGGGCTGGAACAGCAACTGGACGCCGAAAAACCGGCTGACTCCGGACGGCAAAAACTGGGAGATGGAAGTCGCCATTCCGCGTGCCTCGATTTTTAAAGCCACGCCATTCGCAGACGGTTTCAACTTCAACCTGCTGGTCGTGCGCAATTTCAAGCGGCCGTGGGAACAGAATTCCATCGGCGGCAGCGGCAGCTTTTCCGTGCGCGATAGCTACTCCCGCTGCACGCTTTCCAAGACCGCACCGGCGCTTCACCTCCTCGGCATCGCCGATCCCGAAAAGCAGTCGTTCGGCCTGAATCTTGCCGCCGTCTCACGCGACGCCGCCGAGCTGGCCTGGTCGCTCGAAAGTGATTCCGGCGAGAAGAAGGAAGGCCAGTTGAAGCTCGACGCCGGCAAGCGTGCTGAAGTCGTAGCCGGCTTCGATGTCCTGAAGCCTGGCGCCGGCAATTACCGCATCCGCGTGACGTCGGCCGACCGCAAAACCATGCTGCTCGACTGGAGCGCCCCGCTGAAGTTCAACGACCTGAAGCCGCTTCATGAAAAACTGAACGACCGTGGCGACGATGTCGCGCTCTCGCTCGAATTCAATCCCGTCCACAACTACGTGCGCGTGAACGGCGACTTCATCAACTACGACGCCCGCGCCACCATCGCACGCACCCACGTCGCCATCACCGATGCGAACAAGAAAGTAATGGCGGAAACCGATCTGCCGCTTGATGAGTTGGCCTACGTCCGCGGCGTGGTGAAACTCGCCGACCTCGCGCCGGGCAAGTACACCACCACGCTGATCGCCTACGCCAAAGACAACGCCGTGGTGTTGACCCGCGACGCCCAGTTCGAAAAGAAGGACCCGGCCACGTTCCCGTGGTGGAACACGAGCCTCGGCAACATCGAAAAAGTCATCGCGCCGTGGACGCCGGTCGTCGTTGCTCAAGACAGCACGAAAGTCTGGGGCCGTACGATGACCCTCGGCGCTGCCGGTTTGCCGAAGCAGGTCAGCTCGCAGGAACTCGATCTGCTCGCGGCCCCCGCGGAGCTCACCGCGGAACTCGCGGACGGAACCACGGCCAAAGCGGAAGGCGTGAAGACCGAACAGCTCTCTCAGGCCGAACACCGCGCCGTGGCGCGCGTGACCAGCACGCTGAAAACGCTCGATCTGTCGAGCACCGTCACGACCGAATTCGACGGCATGTACAAAGTTGATCTGACGATTACGCCCACGCAAGCCACGGCCGTGAAGTCGCTCAAGGTCATCGTGCCGCTGAAAGACGAATTCGCGGAACTGCTGCACGCGACGGGGGAGGGGATCCGCTACGGATTTTTCTACGGTGCGCTACCTAAGGATAAAACCGGCCGCATCTGGGATTGCCTGACGGTCGACGGCCAGCCGATGCTCACCGGCTCGTTCATCCCGTACCTCTGGATCGGAAACTCGCGCGCGGGACTCTGCTGGTTTGCCGACAGCGATGAAGGCTGGGTGCCGGATGAGAAGACGCCGGCCATCGAAGTTCGCCGTGACAAATCAGGACACACGGACCTCGTGCTGAATCTGATCAGTTCCAATTTTACCATCGATAAACCGCGCTCGATCACGTTTGCATTTCAGGCCACGCCGGTGAAACCGATTCACGAAGGCTGGCGCATGGATCCGTGGTGGACCGGCGACTCGTTCAAGGATTTCGCCTGCGTCGAACCCAAAGGCGGGCACCTTATCTTTACCTCGATCCCTTTCACGCTCGACGCCGAGAAATGCCGCAAGATGGTCGAC
Source organism: Planctomycetota bacterium (assembly GCA_038227875.1). Classification (GTDB taxonomy): domain Bacteria; phylum Planctomycetota; class SZUA-567; order H5-PLA8; family H5-PLA8; genus JBBRPR01. The sequence goes on along the minus strand of JBBRPR010000038.1, from coordinate 4,763 downwards.
GAGCACCACAAGGCCACGTCGAAGTACATCATGGGCATCGAGAAGTACCACCAGACCGCCGTGCCGTACTTCGAACACATCGCCATCGGCAAGGACTACGTCCCGGAGATTGCCTACTTCGGCGACGAGTGGCGCACCTCCGTCAGCCGTGGCCTGTACTACGGCAAGACATTCAGCGATTTCGTCATTCACAATCTCGGCATGTGGGCGAAGACCACCGGCATCGACGGCTTCTACGTCGACAACGTCAATCCGCTCGCCGACGACAACATCGACGCCGGACGCGGCTACCGCCTGCCCGACGGCCGCATCCAGCCCACGTACCAGATGTTCGACACGCGCCGCTACTTTCTGCGCATGCGAGCCGCGTTCCTGGAGCAGGGCAAGGCCAACAAGATCGTTCTCCACATGACCAACAACATGATCATCCCGTGGATCGGCGCCGGCGACATCGCGCTCGACGGCGAACTGAACGTGATCTATGCGGAGATGAACAAAGATTTCATGGACTGCTGGAGCCTGGAGCGCCTGCGCTTCGACCAATCCGGCCAGTGGGGCGTGGCCGTCAATTTCCTGCAGGAGCATCAGGGTGACTGGGATCACGCCAAGCTGGTGAAGGCCATGCGCGCCTACTCCGGCACGGTGATCCTCACCGACACGCTCGCCACCGCCAACGGCAACGCGCTCAATCCGGAAGTCTCGATCGGACGCGACCGCTTCGGCATCGAAGCGAAGGACGTCCGCTTCATCGGTTACTGGGAGCGCGAGCCCGGCTTCAAGACCGACGCGAAGGACGTGAAGATGTCAGCCTGGACGCGCCCGAACAAGAACGGCAAATCGAAGATCCTGCTGGCCGTCACCAATTTCGGCGAGAAAATCGACGCCCACATCCAGCTCGACGCCGCAAAGCTCGCCCTGCCCGACCGCGGGCAGTGGAAGGTCTACGACGCCGAGACCCAGGCGCCGCTGACGGTGGAAAGCTCGGGCGAGATTGTGGTGCCGGTGGAGAGGCATGATTACCGGCAGATCGTTGTTGAAGAAATTCAAAATTAAAAGTTCAAAAACGCACGCGGATCGGACTGGTGCCACGGATGCATAAACTTCTGAGTGCAACGAAGAAGTTTATTCATCCGTGCGTTGCGCGTCCGAGATGCAAACACGGATGAGAGGACGCTATCGCTACGCTCAAGCGTCCGCACATCCGTGGCACCATGACCTTCCGCGTGCGTTCTATAATTTTGAATTTCGCGCTACAGCGCGTAGTCATTCCGCTTCGCCGGATCGTCTGTGTAGTACTCAATAAACTCCCATTCCAGCCCGTCCTGATCGAAGAAATAGATGCGTTCGCGATGCGGGTGCTTGGGTGGCACGAAGCCTTCGTGAAAGCCATTTTCGGTCAGCTTCTTCCGCACCTCCTTGGCGTCGTCGACGACGATGCCCACGTGGTTCAAGCCCGAATTCGCATACATCGTGCGGGCTTCGTTGACGCGGACGTCTTCGTTGATCGCCAAGTACGCCTGGTCGGTGCCGATGTGCAGCCAGCGCTGGCCATCGTTGCCGCGGCCCTGCCCGCGCACCTTGAAATTCGGGCACGCCAAGGTGAGGAAACGGACGGCGTTGTCGAGATTCTTGACCGTGATATTCGCGTGTTCCAGATAGGCAGCCATAGTCGTGCTCCTTTATTTAAAGAGGACCCATGAAATCGAACACTCGTTAAGCGACGGCCAACGCGGGAGCCGGCTGGCGGCTCAGCAGCGCGTTGAGCATCGCGTCGATGCGCTTGAGGATGTCGGGGTTGGAGATGGCGTTGGCGGCAAAGTCGTTGCCCGTCGCGTAGACGTGGCGCGGGACGATCCAGCATTCGAATTCGAGCATCAGCGAATTGGCCAGTGGGTAGACGCCGAGGTAGCAGCGGTCGCCGCCCGCTGCGCAGAGGAAGCTGACGGTCTTGTCGCGGAAATCGCAGCCGAGATTGACCAGGTTGCGCGCCGGCGCATTGACTTCGCCGTTGTAGATCGGCATCGCCAGGACGATATGCGTGGCGCGCTTGAACGCCGCCTTGATCTTCGCGACATCCGCCGCGCGATCGCCTTCCGCTTCGCCCGCGAACGGCAATTTCAAATCGCGCAGGGAGATCAGCTCCACCGCCACGCCCCGTGCGCGCAACTGTTCGCCGGCCGCATTGGCCATGATCCACGACTTGGATCCCGCATTGAGGCTCGTGCCCACGATCAGCACACGCGATTCGAAAGTCAGGTTGGAAGTCTGGGATGAAGCATTCGAGCTGAGCATCGTTGTCCCCTCGTGTCGCTGTCGCATTGAATAACCTGCATTTCACTTCACAGGGGAATAATACACCCGCCAAATACATTGTAAAGATTTATCTTTCGAAAGTATCAATAAAGTTGCTGCACGTGTTCAGCGTCAATTTTCATAGGTAAACCGCTACATCTGATAATGAAAACGCGCCGCTGAAAGCGGCGCGTTTCCTCAGTCCTCAGTCCTCAGTCCTGCTCTTCACCACTGATACCCAATCGCATTCAAAAACGCCCGCGCGATCACCATTGTGCCGATCTGATTCGGGTGCACGCGATCCCAGGCCAGCGTCGCCGCGTAGAGATGCTTCAGCGTCGCGTTGAACGCCGCCTGCGTGTCGACGAAAATCGCGTCATGCTTGGTCGCGAGTTTTTTCACGATCGCGCCGTAGCGATCCATCTGCGCGCGCATCGCGTCCTGAGGATTGGATTCGATGTAGAAGGGTGTCATCAGGATCAATCCCTTCAGTTTTGGTTTCGTCTGGGAGATCAGCTCCTCGTAAATCCGCTCGTATTCCTCGGGCATAACGTGGCACTCCTTCTGGCGGGGCATGTCGAATTGCCGCCATACATCATTCGTGCCGATCATGATCGAAAGCCAATCGGGCTTCAGATCCAGCACGTCCGTCTGCCAGCGCGCTTTCAGATCGCGCACGGTATTGCCGCTGGAGCCGACATTGGTGATGCGAATGCCCAGCTCCGGATACGTCGCGCACAGCAGCGCATCCACATTTCCGACGTAGCCTTTGCCGATTGCATCAAACAGACCTTCGCCGATGGGGCGCGCGCGGCCGGCGTCGGTAATCGAATCGCCGATCATGACGAGCTTTTCGTTCTTGCCAATTTTCACGACGTTCTCCTATGAGAAATGAGATTTCCGAAACAAGAAGTGAATCCGAAAGAGTGGTTTTAACGGCCAGGCGCCTGCGATCAAGAAGGAAGGCGGAAGCGCGCAGCACGCCTTTATGCTGTGGATATGGCGCGCCACCGCCGCGCTTGCAGAGACCCGCACAAACGCAAACCGCGTGTCTGTCGAAAAAATCACGAGGCCAATTCTCATAGGAGAAATCGCGTGCTGCGGAGAGCGCGTGAAATTTTTCCGAACGGTGTTTGCGGTCACATGAAGCGTTGATGCGGATCACGTACGAATTCGATTTCGACGGACTCTGGAAACTCATTTGCTTAATCGGAAGTTTGCACCGAAAGCGGGCTTGAAACACTGGAAGTTGTTGAAAACAAAGCGCTTAAGGTGTGTTGTTTTAAGCACACTGAGTGAGAATGAGGGTCGCGGAGGGCATTGCAAAAAGCGAATTTCGAGTGCTGCTCAAGTGCAGGTATTGAAGGCCAAGCGCTCAGGTATAACAGGCTTTGAGCCTATGAAATTTTCGAGCGGTGTTTCAATACAACGCGCAACTCGTTGTGGTGTATAGCTTTGTCCTCCATTAAAAATTTTCCCGCAAAGAATCAAATCTGCGTTGACAGATGAGGGGGTCGGAGTTAAGTTATTCCCCATCGCAGTAACGAACGCAGTTGCGCTCGAAAGAACGCGCGACGCGATTGAGATTGAACGAACAAGAAAGACGAACAGACGAAGTAGAAAAAGAACGACGAACAGACAGCGAAACAAGACGTGTCAGCGGTTCCGGCCTCCATACCGGTTTTTCCGCGAAGTCTTAAACGCGGAAGTTTCTCCGGTTGAAATGGGTTGGCTTGGACCGTTTGTCGTCGTCGTTAAACAGATTTGAAGTTGACGTGTAGATTTTAAGTTCGGCTCTTTGAAAAATTCATAGGCAGTTAGCACGCACTAAAAGAACCATGTGTGGGTCTAAGCCACGCAATAGTTCTTAAAGGGTCGACGCCGTGAGGCGACGATCTTTGAAGGGGCTGTTGTGCGGCGACCAAAATAAGTGACAAATACCGAGCAGATGAATGTGAAAATCACGTTTGTCTGACTCTTGATCGAACTGGAACCCCGCTGTTGTTACGATAGCAATATCGGTACGGCAGTGGGAACTTCAAAAGAATAACATCAATTGAAGGGTTTGATCCTGGCTCAGAACGAACGTTGGCGGCGTGGTTGAGGCATGCAAGTCGCACGAGAACGGGGTAGCAATATCCCTAGTAAAGTGGCGGAAGGGTGAGGAATGGGTAGATAACGTACCTTTGAGATGGGCATAACGGCTCGAAAGAGCCGCTAATTCCCGATGAGACCACGACTGGGCATCCAGTTGAGGTCAAAGGCTGGGGATCTTCGGACCTAGCGCTCATGGATCGGTCTACTCCCTACCAGCTAGTTGGCGGGGTAACGGCCCACCAAGGCTGCGACGGGTACCCGGGCTGAGAGGCTGATCGGGCACATCGGCACTGAGACACTGGCCGGACACCTACGGGTGGCTGCAGTTCGGAATATTCGGCAATGGACGAAAGTCTGACCGAGCGACGCCGCGT